>JBBAKX010000006.1:0-242323 GCA_040403315.1 Flavobacteriales bacterium | reverse complement strand
TCAAAAGAGAGAAAAAAAATCCCCACGATTTCGTGAGGATTAATTTCAGCGGAGAAAGAGGGATTCGAACCCCCGGACCTATTACAGTCAACAGTTTTCAAGACTGCCGCAATCGACCGCTCTGCCATTTCTCCGGAGGCAAAAGTAGTAAAGCTGTTGATTCCCCAAAAAAAACTTTCTATTCTTTTAAGTAACTTAGCCCGAAAATTATTTAAATGCCTGATAAAAAGATTGTTGTATTTGCATTTTTCTTGATTTGCCAGTCTTTTCATGCACAGTCAATTGATTCGTTGAAACAGACGAAACGGAACCGTACTCTTTATTTAACGTCCACATTGTCAGTGTATACAATAAGCAATGTGGCCCTTTATAAGACGTGGTATGAGCCTTACAGTACCGGGAAGTTCCATCGTTTTAATGATCAAAAAGAGTGGTTAGGGATGGATAAAATAGGACATTTCATCACTTCATGGTGGATTTCATCATTCATTAATGAAACTGCAGCAATGTCTGGATTCAATCAACGACAGTCGAAATGGATGAGCGTTATTTATCCAACGGTATACATGACCTCTGTTGAAGTAATGGATGGGTTTTCTGAAGGGTGGGGATTTTCTACCGCCGATTTGGTAGCCAATTTCGGTGGAATCGCATTCTCATATTTGCAAACAGAATCTGCAGTTTTGAATCAATTTAACTTGAAGTACTCTTGGAATCCAGGAGAATTATCTCCATACAGACCAAGCCTTTTGGGCAAAAACATTCCTGAGCGGATGTTGAAGAATTACAATGAACAAACTTATTGGCTTTCGATGCCTTTGTCGTTGGTTCACAAGAATATACCCAAGTGGCTTTGTATATCTTTCGGATATGGCGCAAATGGGATGCTGGGAGCGCGCAACAATATCTGGAGTGAAGACAATAAAATGTTTGATTTTTCCGATATCGAAAGGGAAAGACAATTCAGTTTATCACTAGATCTTGATTTACGTAAAATCAAAATTAAGGGTAAAGCATGGAAGCTTTTCACGAGCACCTTTAGATGGTTGAAAATTCCAGCTCCTGCATTGCATTTCAATACCAAAAGTGGTGTTGGATTTTCTCCACTTCAATGGTGATTCAACTCGGCTTCATGAGATTTTTCCTTGATTTTTCCTTAGTCTAAGGTTTAATCATTAAACAAATAAAATTTAGTAGTGAAGAAAAATTTCATTAGAAAGCGATAACTGTAAACATTGAAAATGATGAATCGGTTTTTAGATTTTAATACAATTGATTGATATTCTTAATGTTTATGATGTCTGCTTTTGCTCGAAAACTCAATGTAGATTTCAAATTGTGGAATCTTGTTTGTTCAACTAAACTAGCTTTGTTTTACGTTAGGATATATTAGTTAAATTTGCTTGATTTGAGATCCTAAGATGGATATGAGGAAAAATTTAAACCGCATCATGAACACTCAGCTTTTGTGCTGTTTGTTTTTTATTGCACCGTTGCTTGGCTTCACACAATCGACCCCAACTTACGGTGATTGTTTAGGCGGATTTACTGTCTGCGAATTGAATTACAATCAACAATTGTCGTTTGAGGGCGAAGGAAATTACCTTGATGAAATCGACAATGCTTCTTCTTGTTTGAATAGCGGTGAAAGCAACAATGCTTGGTATATCATTACCGTTCAAACGCCTGGTACATTTGGTTTTAATATCCTTCCCAATTGCGACAATGCTGATTATGATTGGGCACTTTTCAATTTAACGAGTGCTTCTTGTTCTGATATTGCCACAGACCCAACGCTTGAAGTTGCATGTAATTTTTCAGGCTCATTTTTTCCTCCTATTACTGGGATGAACAACGGTGCAAATCCACAAGATGAAAACACAATTGTAGTTGCTGCTGGTGAGATTTACGCGCTATTGGTAAATAATTTTTCGGGATTAAATCAATGTGGATATATCCTCGATTTGTCACTTTCTACTGCAGGAATCATCGATATTCTCCCGCCAAGTATAAGTCCACTTCAAAATCAAGTGAATTGTGGATCTAACTTGATTACCTTGAATTTTTCAGAATTTATAAAGTGCGAAACAATTAATACTTCCGACTTTTTTCTCCTCAATCCATTAGGCGAAGAAATAGCTATTAGCGCCATTTCTAGCATTGGTTGCGCCAATGGAGGAACTTATGACAAAGAATTTACCTTTTTATTAAATGAACAGCTTTTCCTTGGTGGCGTTTACACTTTAGGACGCGCCGGACTCATTGAAGATTTATGCGGCAATATTGCTGCCGATACAGAGTTGGTCGTTTTCAATATTGATGCATTTACTATAGCTACAAACTTTACCCCGGTAGATTGCAGAACCAACAACGGATCCACCACTGCGAACGTTACTGGAGGAACTGCTCCCTTCATCTACAATTGGCAACCTGCAAATCAGGCAACGGCAACAGCTACAGGACTTCCATTTGGATGGCAAGAAATCATCATCATTGATGCTGATGGATGCACCCAATCGGATTCGATTTTCGTTGAAGACAATAGTAATTTTAATGTTGATGTGGTGGTTTTACCAGATACTTGTTCTTTCGGTTTGGGTTCTGCCTTTGCCATTGTCACGGGTGGAGAGCCATTTACATCTCCGCCAGCCGAGTTGCCCTATATTTATTTTTGGGATGTTCTAGGTCAAGCAACCGATACAACTTTTGTAGATAGTTTGTTAACTGGTGATTATGTGATGGCTGTTAGAGACAGTTTTGGTTGCCGGTATGAAATCGATTTCACTGTTCCTGATTATCGCTTTAACCTTGAAGCAGATTTTATATTTTCACCAGACGAAAATCCAATAACAGGAATTTTACCCACGGTTTCTTTTTTGAACCAAAGTGAAAATGCTACCGAGTTTACTTGGTATTTTGATTCAGGCGATGTATCTAGTGAATTCGAGCCTGATTATATTTTCCCAGGTTCTGGCACTTACGATGTGAAACTTATTGCTGAGAATGCCTTTGGATGCAAAGATTCTATCAGCAAGCCTATTACTATAGATTTCATGTTGAATTATTATGCTCCGAATGCGTTTTCTCCCAATGGGGATTTTGTTAACGACACCTTTAATGTAGTGGTTACCGGAATTTTCGATTCAACATTTACAATGACCGTCTTCGATCGTTGGGGTGGTGAAGTTTACAATACCTCTGATAAACGAGTTGGTTGGGATGGAAAAGGGCTTAAATCAGGCAAGTACCTTCCTGGTGGAATTTACATTTACCGCGCGTTCTTTTATGATCAATCGGGTAAAAAACACTTAATGACTGGCAAGATATTGTTGATCGGTTAAATTTCAAATGTTAAGCCATCATAGGCAATCTCAACATTTGAAGGTAATTCTTTCATAACATCTTCATGCTTGCCCATTTGGTGACTTAAATGAGTGAGGTATCCTTTTTGAGGTTTAATTCTATCGAGTAATTCCAAAGCTTCATTTAGGGTGAAATGCGAAACATGCGTCTCTCTCCGCAATGCATTTATAACCAAAATTTTAGTGCCAGCTAGCTTTTCTAATTCTGTTTCGGAGATTGATTTCGCATCTGTGATATAGCTGAAATCTTTAATTCTGTAACCGAAAACAGGCATTTTAAAATGCAATACTTCGATCGGCAAAATTGTTTGATTAAATATTTCAAATGGATGATTGGTAATTCTATGAAGATTAATCAACGGAATTCCTGGATACTTTGTGTCGGCAAAAATGTATGAAAATTCTCTTCTGATTGCTTGTTCAACTGCATCAGTAAGATAAATATCCATGTTCCGTTTCATGACATAATTAAAGGCTCTGATGTCGTCTAATCCAGCAACATGGTCTTTGTGCTCATGTGTAAAAAGCACTGCATCTAAACGCATTACTTTGTTTTGTAGCATTTGCTGCCGGAAATCAGGACCAGTATCTACCACAATGGTTTTCCCATTGAATTCAACCAAAATCGAACACCTCAATCGGTTATCCTTCGGGTTTGAAGATAAACACACTTCGCATCGGCAAGCTATAACAGGAATTCCCTGTGATGTTCCAGTTCCGAGAAATGTTATCTTCATAACCTCAAACCTACATTAAAACATTAAAAAACCAAAACGTAATAGTGCAGTTTGGATAAATAATATGTGTTGTTGGAATAAAACTCACGTGTGAATTGTGTAATGAATTAGTTTGATTTTCTTTGCAACTCTACGCCTATGAAATATTACGTTATTGCTGGAGAAGCTTCAGGTGATTTGCATGCAGCAAATTTGATGAAAGAGCTTTTCTTGCGTGATCCATCAGCAAATTTTCGTTGTTGGGGAGGGGATAAAATGCAAGCTGCGGGCGGTGAATTGGTCAAGCATTACCGAGAACTCGCATTTATGGGCTTTGTTGAAGTTATTGCGAATCTGCCTACGATTTTGAAAAATTTAGAATTTTGTAAAAAAGATATTTTAGATTTTAATCCTGATGTAGTTGTATTGGTAGATTACCCCGGATTCAATTTAAGAATTGCAAAGTTCACGAAATCCAAAGCAATCAAGACTTTTTACTACATCTCACCACAAATTTGGGCTTGGAAACAAAATCGTGTGCATCAAATCAAACGTGATATGGATGCTATGTTTGTGATACTGCCGTTTGAACAAGAATTTTATAAAAGATTTGACATGGAGGTCTTTTTCGAAGGCCACCCTTTATTGGATGCCATGAAGGATATTCAAAATGTGGATACATTTCGCGAACGTCATCAATTAGGCAGTAAAGAATTGATTGCGCTTTTACCTGGAAGTAGGAAACAAGAAATTCGAAAAATGTTGCCGATTATGCTTGAAGCAGTATCAACGCATTCCAATTGGGAGCCTGTTATTGCTGGTGTTTCAATACACGATAGATCATTTTATGAAGAAATTGCAGGAACAAATTCAATCAGAATAATTTATGGTGAAACATATCAATTGTTATTAAATGCTAAAGCTGCTGCAGTTACCTCTGGAACAGCGACACTTGAGGCTGGCTTATTTGGTGTTCCATTAGTGGTTTGCTACAAAGGAGGTAATTTATCCTACCAAATAGCTAAACGTTTAATTAAAGTAAAGTATATATCCTTGGTGAACTTAATATTGGATTCGCCTGCAGTTAAGGAATTGATCCAACATGAGCTCACCCCAAATAAGCTCAGAATTGAACTTGAATTACTGATGGATGAAACTGAGGAACGTCGCCAAGTATTGTCAAAATTAAAGCATTTACAGAGTATTTCAGGCGGGGCAGGGGCATCGTCGAGGGTTGCTGAAAAAATGATTTCGATGCTTCGTTAACTTGCTAATGTTAATAAGGTTATTGAAAAATTCACAGGAACAATTTGATGCTGCATAATTTTGTTAAATGCGATACATTATATATGTATTCATTTTGACTTGCAATTTAATCGGCGCTCAAAACTTGAGAATCGGATTATTCAGGGCATCTGAATTAAAGAAATTAAGTATTCTGCCTTCTAGTAACGAGGTTCAGCTAAATGCCGACCAGTTGAAATTTACATTGCAGTCGAACGATGAATTTATAATTAGCGCTTCGGGAAATGATTTGTATTTAGACGCTGGCAATCAACACCTAGGTAAATTTAAGAAATTGCAATTCGTTCAGCCGGAAAACCATACAGTTACAGTCGACTGTATTTCTCCAGATTTAAAAGAATTAGTTTACAAAGGCATTATAGAACTTACTGCTTTCAAAGGAGAAATAAATCTGATTAACATCACCGATGAATCAAATTATTTAGCTGGAGTTTTGAAAGGAGAAGCCGGCAAAAACAAGCCCCATTCGTTTTATGAAACTATGGCGATTGTTTCTCGCACATATATGAAGTACTACGATGGTAGGCACCACAATGAAGGATACAGCATATGTGATCAAACACATTGTCAGGTGTACAAAGGATTTACAAATTATCAACCTTGGACAGATGCAGTTTCTTCGACGGATGGAATTGTTATGAAAAATCAAGATTTGAATAGTTATGCTGAGGCAGTTTTTCATTCGAATTGCGGCGGAATGACTGCCTCAGCGAAATCTGTTTGGCGAAACGATATTCCAGTTTGCGAAGTAACCCGCGACTCCTTTTGTGCAAATGGGCGCCACGCTGAATGGCAAAAGAAATTTTCAATCGAAGAGTTTAAAACTAAAGCAGGATTTTTATCCTCTAATTATAGCAATGATTCACTTTGCGAAAGTGTGGAATTTTGTCATACAGGTTCTCGTCCCGATGAAATTCAGCTTGGTAATAAGGCTATTTCTGCAATCAAAATGAGATCGATGTTTTCATTAAGATCAGCTTGGTTCGATCTTGAATGTGCATCAGACTCTATTATTTTCAGTGGAAAAGGTTACGGTCACGGTGTTGGCTTATGCCAAGAAGGTGCAATTGAAATGGCCGAACAAAACAAAAGTTTTTTGGATATATTGAAATTCTATTTTCGTTATGTTACGATCATTAACGAAAAATACAATACAGTTCTTTACGATCGAATTGATGCAATAACAACTTCTCCTTAAAGAATTATTTTGCGATTGGGGTATTTTGTAAAACCTTAATCGAGATCAAACCACCTTGTATTATTAAGTTCACATATAACTGTGTAGTTGTTTATCCTTAAATTGTAGTAATGTTTATTTGTGAAATTTCGATTTTCTCTAACAATATAAAACTGCACAAATCAATTGAATCTTGAAGATTGTAAATATTCAGATTTCAAAAAGATGAAGATTTCATATTACTCAGTTTCCATTTGAATTGGTAAATATTTGATAGGTTCCAATTGTACATATTGTTTTCATTATTAGAATTGTATGCGTCAAGTTGAGAACAGATTAAGTTAGAGTGGTTTTGTATTTGGATTTCGATTTTGGGTAGTTTTAATCAAATTCAGGAGATGAAGATTTATACGAGCTAAATTCTAATGGACCAAATCTCTGATTCTCATAATGAAAGGATTCTGAGATAGAAGAGTATTCTGAATTTTATCATCCAATAAGTTTATTGCATTTGCGATATATATGTATAATCAGATTTTGAAAGTAACAAATTGGATTATACTTTTTATTATGCCTAATATAACAATCGTTAACAATATGAATATTAGTTATATACCATGTTCTTGTAAAGATTTAAGAATGTATTATTCAATTGGTTTGAAAGTTTTGTAATTAAGATTTAACCATTAAGTTCTAGGTTATAGCTTTTAAAGTTTCCTTGAATGCAAATATTTATTCATTTTTCTCATTTGATTTAGAAGAAAATAAACAATTAAAAGCAATGATAAACATCACATAATCAAGCCAATAATAATTAAATATAATTTTATTCTAATCATATTCTTACATTAATGTATGATATATTAAATAATAAGTATTACATTTGCTTCATAAATAAATAAATAATCATGGCAAAAAGCATCGCATTTTCTGCGGATGAAATGGGCGAACTTCGTTCATTTTACGCTCAGGAGTTAGCAGCTGCAGAAGAAAGAGTGAATAACATTAAAACTATTCTTTCTAAAATTGGCGGCACTCCAGATAATCGTGGAAGAAAATCTTCTCAAATTAATTCTGTAATCGATAATTTCACTGAAGTCGCTTCAGGATCTCCCGCTAAAAGACGCGGTAGACCAAGAAAAGAAGCTTCTGTCAAAACTGAAACAGGTAAGAAACGTGGACGTAAACCGTCTGCTGAAAAAGTTTTATCTGAACTAGTTGTTGATGCTGCTCCTAAAAGAAGAGGACGTCCATCTAAAGTGAAAACAACTCCTGTGGCTACAGAACCAAAGAAAAGAGGTCGCAAGCCTAAAGCTGTTTCTGCGATTGCAATTGTAGCTAAACCAGCAGGTGCTAAAAGAGGTCGCAAGCCTAAAATTGTAACTTCAACCTTAGTAGCATCAACAGATGCTAAATCAACGGGAGCAAAAAGAGGTCGCAAGCCAAAGGCTGTATCTGCTACGCCAGCAGCAATAACCGCTGCTAAGCCAACAGGAGCAAAAAGAGGTCGCAAGCCTAAAGCTGTTTCTGCAACGCCAGCGGCATCAACCGCTGTTAAGTCAACAGGAGCAAAAAGAGGTCGCAAGCCTAAAGCTGTTTCTGCAACTCCAGCAGCAATTATAGCTAAGTCAGCAGGTGCCAAAAGAGGTCGCAAGCCTAAAGCTGTCGATTCAACACCTGTTGTAAAAGTTCAAAGTAAACGTGGTAGAAAACCGAAAGTAGCTTCTGAAACTGCTGTAGTTGCTAAACCTGCTAAAGCTGCAAAACCAGCAAAAGTTGCTAAGGTTAAAGTTGAAAAGGTCAAAGTGGTTAAGCCTGCAAAAATAGCTAAAGTCGAAATTGTTAAAGCAGCTAAAGTTATAAAAGCTGCAGAACCAACTCTTCCAAAAAGAGAGCAATACCGTGAATTTATTGTTTCTTTTCTCGTAAAAGAGGCTAAATTCTTTAACACAGATGAAATGGTTTCAGCTGGAATTAAGGAGTTTAATCTTAAAGGCAAAGAAAAAGATTCAGCAAAAACGGCCATCCAATCAGCACTTAACGGTTTGAATGCAGACGGAAAAATCCTTCGTCGTCGAAAAGACAAAGATAGACAAGCATATTGGGCTGCTCTTGGTTCCAATGATGCAGGGTATATGATCTAATCATTTTACATATTTCATTAAAGGTGCAGCTTGTTCTGCACCTTTTTTTTTGCCAATTTTTTAATGTCTTATGAACACTGTTGATTTCGAATCCGCCTCTTCACTATTTTCGCCGAATGACAATCAAAATAGAAGAAGCGCTTCCATCGGATGTAAATGATATTCATAGGTTGATTTTTGAGTTGGCTACTTATGAAAAGGCGCCAGTAGAAATGATCATCACACCTGAAATCCTCTTGGAAGATGGTTTTGGCAAGAATAAAATATTCACATGTTTTGTTGCGCGTTCCAATCAAGAAGTCGTTGGAATTTCTCTGCTTTATACCAAGTATTCAACATGGAAAGGTAAATGCATATTTCTTGAGGATATCATTGTTACCGAAACACACCGATCAAAAGGAATTGGCAGCTTGCTGTTTGAAAAGTCTATTCAATTTGCCAAAGACCAAAATGCTGGACGGTTAGAATGGCAAGTACTCGATTGGAATGAACCTGCTATTCAATTTTATAAGAAATTCGGAGCAATCCTAGATCCTACGTGGATCAATTGTAAATTTACCCGAGAACAACTTGGTAAAATAGAACTCGAAGGATGATAGTTTTTAAGTTTGGAGGCGCATCAGTAAAGGATGCTGAAGGTGTTAAAAATGTAGCTGCAATTGTTTCAGCGTATTTGGCTGAAAAACCTTTCATCGTAATTTCAGCGATGGGAAAGGTTACCAACGCATTGGAGGCAATTTGCAATGCATATGTTCAAAAATCTGATGAATGCAATCAGCTAATCGAAAAATTAAAATCATTTCATTTCTCCATAGCCATTGAATTGTTACCACAAAATCACCCTGTTTTTGATGATCTAGAAAACATATTTGCTGAATTATATTGGGCAGTAGAGGAGGAGCAAATCAAATCGTATGATTACGAGTATGATCAAATTGTTTCAGCTGGTGAAATGCTTAGCACCCGAATTGTTGCAGCATATCTAAATCATATCGGTTTTTCGGTGGTTTGGCAAGATGCTCGTGATTTAATTAGAACCGATGAAACATTTCGCGAAGGTCAAGTAGATTGGGATTTTACATCCAATAAAATCCAACAGATATTTACCGAAATTCAAGATAGAAATCCAGGAAGTTGTGTTTTAACGCAAGGATTTATTGGTGGAACTTCAGATAATTTCACGACAACATTAGGTCGCGAAGGTTCAGATTACTCAGCAGCCATTTTTGCACATTGCCTCAATGCTGAAGAGGTAATTATTTGGAAGGACGTACCAGGTGTTTTAAATGCCGATCCTAAAGTCTTTCAAGAAGCTGTTTTGTTGGAGGAGATTTCCTACTACGACGCTATTGAACTTGCATTTTTTGGAGCAACCGTGATTCATCCGAAAACACTCAAGCCTTTACAAAATAAGAATATTCCATTGCGTGTTAAGTCGTTTTTGAATCCAGAATTGGCAGGAACTGTTATCGGTCGTGATGATTATAAAAATTCGATCCCAACCTTTATCTTCAAGAAAAATCAAGTTTTACTTTCGATTTCACCGCGCGATTTTTCTTTCATCATCGAAGAAAATTTGCGTGATATTTTCGAAGAATTAGCATCAAGAAGAATTAAAGTGAACTTGATGCAAAATTCGGCTTTGAAATTCTCAATCTGTGTGAATGCCGATAATGGAAAGCTCCCTGAACTTATTGAAGTTCTAAGTCGCCGATACAAGATTCTTTACAACGATGGTTGTGAATTGGTGACAATCAGGAATTATTCCGATGAACTGGCTAGAAAACTCAGTGAAAACCGCAAAATCTTGGTTGAACAAAAAAGCCGGAATACACTTCAAATGATCATTTCTTAAAATATATTCTAACCCATGTCATCAGGTTTTTTTATTCATAACGCAACTATCATCAACGAAGGACGCCGTTTTAAAGGCTGTTTAAAGGTGAAAGATCAAATGATTGAAAAGATTTATGAAGGTCCTATGGATACACATGAATCTTTGAAAAACTACACAGTAATTGATGCTGCAGGCAAATGGTTAATTCCAGGATTCATTGATGACCAAGTGCATTTTCGAGAACCTGGATTAACCCACAAAGGAGATCTTTATTCTGAACCTAAAGCGGCTGTTGCAGGTGGAATTACCAGCTTCATGGAAATGCCAAATACAGTTCCTGCAGCAATTTCGCAACAATTATTGGCCGACAAGTATGTCATCGCCGCCGAAAAATCATTGGCAAATTATTCGTTTTACATTGGTATTTCTAACGATAATCTTGATCAATTAGTTAAAACTGATCCTGCTACCGTTTGTGGAGCAAAAATCTTCATGGGATCGAGCACAGGAAATCTTGTTGTTGATAATCCTGAATCTTTAGAGAATATCTTCCGTGAGGTAAAACTGCTTATTGCTAGTCATTGCGAAGATGATCCGCTCATCAAGCAAAATCTAAAGCATCTTCAGGAGAAATATGGCGACAATATTCCAGTCGAAATGCATCCAGTGATTAGAAATGCTGAAGCCTGTTATAGATCATCTTCCCGTGCCATCGAACTTGCCGAAAAACACGGAACACGTTTTCATATTCTACACATTTCAACTGCCCGAGAAACGGAGCTTTTTAGAAATGACATCCCATTAAAAGAAAAGAAAGTTACCGCCGAAGCCTGTGTTCATCATTTGTGGTTTACAGATGCTGATTATGCTACGAAAGGGAATTACATCAAATGGAATCCAGCAATTAAATCAATCCATGATAGAGATGCCATTCGACAAGCGCTTATCGATGGTAGAATTGACGTGCTTGCAACTGATCATGCTCCACACACGATGGAAGAGAAAGCCGGTTCATATCTAACAGCGCCTTCTGGAGGCCCATTGGTACAACATGCTATGTCGGCACTATTCGAAATGGCTTTCCAAGGCATTTTTACTCCTGAGTTTATTGTTTCAAGATATGCACATCAGGTGGCAGATTTATTCTCAATCGATCGAAGAGGCTATTTACGAGAAGGGTATTTTGCAGATTTAGTGCTTGTAAATCCCGATAATCCTCGAACAATTACCGAAGATTCAATTCTTTCAAAGTGTGGATGGTCGCCTTTTACCGGCACAACATTTCAAGCCCAAGTGGAGAAAACTTTTGTGAATGGGAATCTTGTTTACGACAATGGTGTTTTTGATGAATCATCACGAGGAATGAGATTAATGTTCAATCGATGAAAAATATAATCATTGGCATATGCTCAATCATACTTGCTTTTTCATCCTGTGAACAAGCGGACAGTGCACCAAATGATATTTTGGCCGATTCGGTGATGACCGATATTTTGGTTGAAATATCTATTGTGGATGCTGCCTACAATTATAGTTTGAGTAAGCCAGATGCTGTGCGTTTTAAACAAGAACTCTTCTATGAACAAATCATGAAAGATTTCAAAACGAATAGAAATCAATTTCTTGAATCGTTGAATTATTACTCTATCAACACAAAGCGCCTTCAAAAGATTTATGAAGACGCTTTGGTTGAATTAAGCAAGCGACAGGTTAAGCAGGTTCCTTAATTATTTAATCGATATAACGGGGAGCTTGGTATGATAAGCTAGGCCTTTACTTTTCGAAGGATCGAAGATTTTTCCAATCCATCCCCGTTTGTGGGTAATCACAACTAGCATATCAGGTTTCTGATTTCTTCGGTAGTTTTCAATTCCTGCATAAAAATCATTATCGAATTTCGTTTTTATAACTCGATATTTCAGATTTAAATGCTTGAATTTCTTCGCCAATTCGGGAATTTCAGTATCAGGTTTAAATTTGAGGAATGCATCACTAGTAGGAAACGTAGGTTCAATGTGAAAAATCTCTACATGAGCACCAAAGACTTCAGCGATGGGTGCAATTTGGTCGAGATCTTTTGAAATATGCGTCAAGTCGCTCGCATAGCCAATCTTTTTAATGGGTGTCATTCTGTGCGATTCAGGAATTACGATCACAGGAACTGGAGATTTCTCAACAACTTGTGCGGCAACACTTCCAATAAATAAACGCTTCAAACCACTCGCGCCTGTAGTTCCCATGATAATCACATCCGCTTTTACACGTTTGCGTGTTTCCAATATTATATCCACTGTTCCTACACCTGGAACAACTTCAGCTTCAATCATCGATTCATCGGCTTTGCCTTTGAATGCAGCAAGTGCTTTTTTTCGAAATTTTGAAAGTGAATCCTTTGCATATGCTATTTGGTCGACAGAAGAAGGGACGTAAAGCCCCGTAAATGCTGAGTCAGGAGCTAATTCTAATATAGATGTTTGATGCATTAATACAATTTTAGCTTTCGACTTTAATGCAGCCTGAATAGCAAATTTCAGCGCCTTTAAAGAATTGGCTGAGAAGTCTGTGGGTACCAGAATGTTTTTCATAGTTCGGATTAATTGGTTCTTCAAATGTAAATTTAATGATCATCTCCTGCTTTGATAATGATCAGGATGAAAAATGATTATTGTCATATTTTAACTATGCTTCATTTATAAATATGTAAATAACTAATCTTTCATTAAGGTTAAATTCCCTTTTTCAAATCCAAGATATGCATTTTTAGATTAACTGTTTTAGTCATTTAACTTTAATATTTTCACTTCTATTTTTTTCTGAAATATCATTTCTTTCGATGGCCTAACATCAATTGTTACCTAAATTCAATTCTTATTGAATGAACAACTTTTTTGCAAGCTCTTTATCATTAGATTCTAATCTGTTACTGCTACTTTCGTGAATAATTCCTTCTCAAGACCTCAACATAGTGTCAAACTAACACTTATATTCGCGTCATGATTCAAGGAGAACAGATCCAAAAAATTGGTGTTTTGACCTCAGGAGGTGACGCACCTGGAATGAACGCAGCTATTCGTGCTGTTGTGAGAGCCTGCATTTATTATGGCAAAGAGGCTGTTGGGATTTACCGAGGTTACGATGGACTCATCTCAGGCGAAATGAAAAACCTCGACAGTCGTTCTGTTTCTAATATTGTACAACGTGGTGGAACAATTCTAAAATCGGCCCGTAGCGCTGAATTTAGAACAGTTGAAGGTCGTCAAAAGGCTTACGAAAACATCCTAAAATTCGGTATTCATGGACTAGTTGTTATTGGTGGCGATGGCACTTTTCGCGGTGCTGGAATTTTCTCTGAAGAATTTGGAATCCCCGTGATTGGAATCCCTGGAACCATCGACAATGACTTGAATGGCACCGATTACACGATTGGCTATGATACTGCCGTAAATACCGCTGCTCAAGCGATAGATAAGGTTCGTGATACTGCATCGTCGCATAACCGTTTGTTTTTTATCGAGGTGATGGGAAGAGATTCTGGCCAAATTGCACTTCGTTGCTCCATTGCAGCAGGTGCTGAAGCAACTATAATTCCTGAAAAGCCCATGGGAGTTGATGAGCTCGTTCGCATCTTAGAAAAAGGAGCAGGTCGCAAAAAATCATCTAGTTTGGTTGTTGTGGCTGAAGGTGGAAAACCGGGTCATTCAATTGATTTGGCGAGAGAAGTGAATGAACGTTTTTCGTATTACGATACCAAAGTCACCATACTTGGTCACTTGCTCAGAGGTGGTTCTCCATCGGTTGCAGATCGCGTATTGGCCTCACGCTTAGGTGTTGTGGCTGTGGAAAGCCTATTGAATAACAAATCGGCCGTAATGATAGGTGTTGTAAATAATCAGATTAATTTTACCCCTTTCGCACAGGCTACTAGCAATGTCGACAACTTCGAACAAGAGTTGCTTCGTATCGCAAATATCCTGTCTGTCTGAGCTAACAATGATTCAATCCAACCGAGATACCGGACTTTTTCCCAAAAGCACCGAAATTTTAGGTAAGCTAGGTTTCTCACCTCTCGAACAAAATTACTATTTGTCGGGAGGAAAAATCCATGCATGGACTGGCCCAATGCACGATATTCATTCGCCTGTTTACCTTTTTCAAGAAGACAGACACGAAAAAATTAGGCTGGGTTCAGTGCCGATCTTTTCTGGAATACAAGCATTAAATATCCTTCAAGATGCAGTAAATGCTTGGGATTTAGGTCGCGGCGTTTGGCCTGTTATGCGCGTTAAAGACCGCATTAAAGCTGTTGAACACTTCCTCGAACTTTACAAACAACAACGTGAGCAGGTTGTAAGATGGCTCATGCTCGAAATCGGGAAAAACCGCTCCGAATCGGAACAAGAATTTGATCGAACTTCCGATTATATAATCGATACAATCAATTCAGTTAAACAACTTGACCGAGACTCTTCAAATTTAGAGCTCAATTCAGGGATTTACGCCCAAATCAGACGAGGTCCGCTGGGTGTTGTCCTCTGCATGGCACCTTACAATTATCCACTCAACGAGAGTTTTGCAACGCTACTTCCTGCGATCATCATGGGAAATACTGTGGTTTTCAAACCTGCGAAACACGGTATTTTGTTGATGGAACCCCTGCTTGAAGCTTTCCGCCAAGCATTTCCTCCCGGTGTGGTGAATTTCGTTTACGGAGATGGCAAAGAGGTGGTGAAAGCAATCATGGAATCAGGTAAAATCGATGTACTTGCGTTTATCGGCTCGAGCCAAACAGCCAATCAAATCAAGAAACTGCATCCTCGTCCAAATCGATTGCGCTCTGTTCTTGGATTGGATGCAAAAAATCCAGCAATCATTTTACAAGATGCGGATCTGGATGTTGCTGTAAATGAATGTATTATCGGCACACTTGCATTCAACGGTCAAAGATGTACCGCCCTTAAGATTCTTTTCGTACATGAAGATGTTTTGCACGATTTCATGAAACGTTTCTGCCTTAAAGTGGAGCAACTCAAAGCCGGTATGCCTTGGGATGAAAATGTAACTGTTACTCCGCTTCCAGAGCCTGGAAAGCCAGATTATCTGAGCGGTTTAATTCAGGACGCATTAAGCAAAGGTGCCGCGGTGCAAAATGAAGGCGGAGGCTTGCAATACCTCAGTTTAGTGTTTCCGACTGTGCTTTATCCGGTGGATAAGTCGATGCGCATTTATCATGAAGAACAATTTGGGCCGATCGTTCCGGTTGTACCATTCAACAATATCAATGATCCTGTTCACTATGTAACCGAAAGCAACTTTGGACAACAAGTGAGCATTTTTAGTAACAACGCCGCACAGATCGCAGAGCTGATCGATCCTCTCGTGAACCAAGTTTGCCGAGTAAATATCAACACCAAATGCCAACGCGGACCAGATTCATATCCGTTTAACGGCCGAAAAGATTCTGCAGAAGGTACACTCAGTGTTGCAGATGCATTGCGCGTTTTTTCGATCAGAACCATGGTTGCAACACGCGACAATGAAGGAAATCGTGAAATCTTTACTAAGATTCTTGAAGACCGAATGAGCAATTTTCTTTCTGACCAATTTTTACTTTGAACCATTAATATCTCAAGATATGTTATTAATTGCCGACAGCGGTTCTACCAAGTGCGACTGGATGTTGATCCAAGACAACAAAGAAGCGATAAGCTTCAGCACCATGGGATTTAATCCATACTTCCACAACGAAGCCATAATTACCAATGCAATCCGACAAAATACTGAACTCTGTGAGTTTTCAGAAAAGGTTACCATGCTCTTTCTGTACAGTGCTGGATGCTCAAGTAAAGAACTAAAACGTGTTGTAGAACGTGCACTCCGTTCGGTTTTTCCTGCTGCCAATATTTATGTTGACCATGACTTGGTAGGTGCAGCATTTGCCACATGGGATGAAAACCCTGCTATCACAGGAATTCTAGGAACAGGATCAAATTCTTGCTATTTCGATGGTGACATCGTGAAGCAAGCCAATTCAAGTCTTGGCTTAGGCTATATCCTTGGAGATGAAGGTTCTGGAAGTTACTACGGCAAAATTTTGCTTCGCGAGTTTCTTTCGAATAACCTTCCAGAGGAAATTCACAACGTACTCCGCGATCAGTACAAATTAAACCGCGATACCATCGTTGAAGGTGTCTACATGAAGCCTCACGCCAATGTGTACCTCGCTTCGTTTATGCGCATCATGTCTGATAATAAGCATCTTCCATGGGTACAGGAAACTGTAAATCAGGGAATGGCAGACTTTCTTCGCACACATGTTCAGTGTTACAAGAATTACCAGCGTGTTCCTACTCACCTCATCGGTTCAATCGCATTTCATTTCGAGGAAAACCTTCGCAATGTGGGCAAAACGATGAATATTGAAATAGGTACAATCATCAAAAAGCCAATCTTCGGGTTGGTGAATTACCACATGAAGAATCATTTTCATAAAAATAGCTAATCGATTCCAATAGAATGACGCGCATCAAACGTACACACGGAACGTTCAACGAAACCACGGGCAGTCTAAGCTCCTGGAAGCCCATCGACAACGGCTTCGAATTCATCACCAACAATGCCCGAATTCTGATTACTGCATATTCATCAGAAATCATTCGATTCAGAATCAGTAAATTAGAGCAGAGTTTCACAGGTTTTTCCTATGCCGTAATTGAAAAACCAATTGCCGAAACAAGCTTCACTTTAACCGAAAGCGAAACAGCATTCGAGCTCCAAACATCCGCCTTGCGCGTTCATCTTTCTAAAGATCCAATGCGCATTAGTATTTACGATGCTGCAGGAAATCTGCTATCGCAGGATGATCAAGCATTCGGTACAAGTTGGCTTGCCAATGAAGTAACCACCTACAAGAAACTCTTCGATGATGAACGCTTTATTGGTCTGGGTGAAAAAACAGGTAACCTCGACCGCCGCGGAAAAGTGTATGTGAATTGGAACACCGACCATTTTGCCTACGATACCGATGCCGATCCGATTTATCTGAGTACCCCGTTTTACATGGGCTTGCACGGTAAAAATGTGTACGGAATCTTCTTCGATAATTCGCACAAAACAACCTTCAGCTTTGGCTGTTCAAACAACCGATTCTCCTATTTTCAGGCAGAAGATGGTGAAATGAATTACTATTTCATTCACGGAAGTGGCCCAGCAAAAATCATCGAAAACTATACTTGGTTAACAGGAAGAATCGAGATGCCACCTTTGTGGAGTCTAGGTTTTCAACAATGTCGTTATAGCTACTATCCTTTTCAGGAAGTGCTTACTGCTGCAAAAACTTTCAGAGAGAAGAATATCCCTGCGGATGTACTTTATCTCGATATACATTACATGCAAGCCTACAAGGTTTTTACATGGCACAACGAGCGTTTCCCAGATCCAAAAGGTCTCATGGAAGAGCTCAAAGCAATGGGATTCAAGGTGGTTGTTATCCTCGATCCAGGTGTAAAAAAAGAAGTAGGATACCACGCTTACGACGAAGGAAAAGAGAAAGACCTTTTCGTTTCATATCCTGATGGAGAAGAATACAACGGACAAGTTTGGCCAGGTTGGTCGGCGTTTCCAGATTTTACATTGGATGAAGCCCGAAAATGGTGGGGTGAAAAGATGCATTCCCTTACAGATGTTGGAGTTTCTGGGTTTTGGAACGACATGAACGAACCAGCTGCTTGGGGGCAACATCTGCCAGATTTGATCGAATTTAACTATGAAGGGGAGGGCGGAACCCACAAGAAAAGTCGCAATGTTTACGGTATGCAGATGGCCCGCGCTACACAAGAAGGAGCGAAGAATTTGCTTAACGGAAAACGTCCATTCATTCTAACGCGTGCTGGCTATTCAGGAATTCAACGCCATGCTGCAGTTTGGACTGGTGACAATGTGAGCCACGATGAGCACATGTTGGCTGGCGTTCGTTTGGTTAACAGCATGGGCCTCACCGGCGTTCCTTTCGCGGGTTACGATGTAGGTGGTTTTGCAGGAGAAGCAACGCCTGAATTGTTTGCAAGATGGATCGCTTTGGGCGCATTTTCTCCATTCTTCCGCTCTCATTCTATGGTGAATAGCCGCGATTCTGAACCATGGTCGTTTGGTGAAGAAGTAGAAGACATTTCCCGAAACTACATCAGCCTCCGTTATCGCTTGATGCCCTATCTATACTCGGTTTTCTTTGAGTCGAGCCAGACAGGAATGCCCGTTTCTAGATCATTGGCGATTTCAAATCCATTCGATGTTCAAGTGTACCGCGATCCTTATCAAAATCAATACTTGTTCGGTCCGTCGATCCTCGTGATTCCGGTGAAGTCGAACACCAATTTCCACCGTGCGTGGTTCCCTGAAGGTCAGTGGTACGAAATGTACTCAGATAAGCTTCAGGCTGGTAACAAAGAGGAAGTACTCGATTATACCAAAGAATTGTTGCCTCTGTTTGTGAAGGCTGGTAGTTTGTTGTTGATGCAAAAAACAATGCAGCATTTAGACAATGCCAACGACGCAGAAACACTAGAAGTTCATGTGTACACTGGTGCTGATGGTAGTTTTGATTACTACGAAGATGACGGCGATACTTATGCCTTTCAGCAAGGAGCTTCTGTGGAGCGTAAATTCTCCATATTGGGCAATTCGCTAAAGGTTTCGGCCGCGCAAGGCGGATATTTGTCTCGCTACAAACACTGGAAAATCTATTTCCATGGTGTAAATCCCGTTTCGGTGAAAGTAAATGGGGCAGCAGTAACTGCGGAAGCATTGAATTACCGGTTTGTGGAGCCTATTTCAGACTTCGATCCTTATCACGTTCCTCCAAAAGATCCAGTTCAGATTTCTGGAATTCGGTCGGTAACAGTTAAAGCATCACATGAAGTACTTAAAATTGAATGGTAAATTAAGTTCTATGAAAAACCTTAGCTATCTGATACTTGCAGCAGCGCTCGGACTTCAATCCTGCGGTAGCAGCGACAAGCTCCAAGTTCCTGAAAAACCGATTATTACAGGTTTGGCTTCATTGGTTACATTGCCAATCGACACAGGCAGAATCGATTTGATGGATTTTGTTGATGATGTAGCCCTAATCGACTCGATTTCGAAGGTTGAAGGACTTGATTTTCAATTCAAAACCGGACAAGCCATCCTAAAAGTGATGGCTAATCCGAAAACCATGAAGCCGTTTTCTGTCCTCAAGCTGTGGTCGAAGGGTTTTGTTTACGCTATTCCATTGCGTAAATCGGTAAAAGTGAAGCACCATGTGGTTTTGAAAAACATTCCAAATCAGGTCGCATCGGTTCAGTTAGCAGGCGATATCAACAACTGGCAATCTAACCTCACACCGCTCACCAAATCGCAAGAAGGTTGGATAATCGACTTAAATCTCAATCCCGGGAAATACAGTTACCAAGTTGTTGCCGATGGAAAATGGTCGCTTGATCGTGCCAATCCAGATTCAACATCCAACGGAATTGGTGGATTTAATTCGGTGATGAAAGTGGTTGGAGCAGATGATTCAAAGACTCCATTTATCAGCACTGCATCCCATGAAAAAGGAAAAATTATCCTCAACGTGAGCAATGGTGCTGATGAGGCAATTGTGCTTTTGGAAAATTACTGTTTGCCAGCAAGTGCAGTTAAATTGAAAGGCGATAAAATAGAAATCAAACTGCCTGGTGCTGCCGAAAAGTTCGAAAGATCAAGCCTGCGTATTTATGCATACAATGCTGCTGGTGGTGCAAATGATGTTATTATTCCTCTCGTTAAGAACAAGGTAGCAGAGCTTCCAGCCGATTTAAAACGCGATGATTATCATGCTGCCATTTTGTATTTCATGATGGTAGATCGTTTCATGGATGGAGACAAGAGCAACAACAAACCTGTAATCGATCCGCGTGTAGATTTCAAAGCAAATTATCAAGGTGGTGATTTACAGGGGATTATGCAGAAGCAGAAAGAAGGTTACTTCAAAGACATGGGCGTGAACACTTTGTGGATTTCTCCAATCGTGCAAAATCCAGAAGGGGCTTACCAAGAATATCCAGAACCTCGTCGTTGGTTTTCAGGATATCACGGTTATTGGCCTGTAAATACAACTGTTGTAGATCACCGTTTGGGCTCAAATGAAGTGTTCGGAAAACTTGTAGATCAAGCCCATGGCGAAAACATGAATGTGTTGATGGACTTTGTATCGAACCATGTGCACGATGAAAACAAAATCTTCAAGCAGCATCCTGAATGGTTTAGCTCGATGTACACCAAAGATGGTCGTGTAAATATCCGAATTTGGGATGAGCAGCGACTTACAACTTGGTTCGACACTTTCATGCCCGACATCGATTACACGAAGCCAGAAGCGATCAATGCATTTACCGATTCTGCCTTGTTTTGGGTAGAAAAATACAACCTCGATGGCTTCCGTCACGATGCTACAAAACACGTTTCAGAAGATTTCTGGAGAGCACTCACCCGCAAGCTGAAAAACCGTGTGGCGGGTCCAAAGAATAGAAACGTTTATCAGATTGGTGAAACCTTCGGAAGCCGCGAATTAATTGGCAGTTACATTGGTTCAGGAATGATCGATGCGCAGTTCGATTTTAACTTGTATTTCGATGCAAGGCCCGTATTTTCGTCTGAAGCAGAATCGTTCGAAAAGGTTGCCGCATCGTTGAAAGAGAGTGCGTTGTATTATGGTAACCACTCCTTAATGGGCAACATTTCGGGTAACCACGACATGCCTCGATTCCTTTATTATGCTGGTGGCTCTTACCGCCAAGGCGAGGATGAGAAAGAAGCCGGTTGGAACCGTGAAATCAAAGTGGAAGATTCTCGAGGATATGCACGTTTGAAAATGTTGTACGCCTTCATCATGACCATCCCAGGAATCCCTGTGATTTATTATGGCGACGAAATCGGGATGACTGGAGCAAACGATCCCGATAACCGTAGGATGATGCGATTTAGCAACTTAACTCCAGAAGAAGCATCCGTGAAACAAACCGTTACAAAACTTGGAAACCTCCGAAAAAATTCAATGCCATTGATTTATGGAAGTACCAAGGTGCTTCAAGCTTCTAAAGATCAGTTGGTTTATATTCGCCAATACTTCGGAAAAAGCGTTGTTGTTGCACTCAATCGAAGCGAAACAGTTGCCAACTTGAATGTCGCTCTGCCAACCGGCTCATCCACAACAGTTGCCGAAACTTTTCATTCATCCAAACCAACCTTCAAAGGCAATCAACTTTCGATCGCTGTTCAACCTTTATCATTCGAAATCATCACTTTACAATAAGTTTCTTCATGAAAAAAACGATAATCACTTGCATCATCGGTTTGTCGGCTGCACTTGTTCAGGCCCAAACGGTATCTCCTCAACGCTCAAGCCTAAACACGAAGGATGTGAAAAACAAAATCAATATCGCAACAACTCCCAAATGGGCGCATGATGCAGTAATTTATGAAGTCAACCTTCGTCAGTTTACTCCATCTGGAACGCTTAACGAGTTTACTCCTCAACTGGAACGTTTGAAGGATTTAGGTGTGAAGATTCTTTGGTTTATGCCTATTCAACCTATCGGTGTGAAAAATAGAAAAGGAAGCCTAGGTTCATACTATGCAGTGCGCGATTACATGGCCCTCAATCCTGAATACGGTAGCATGGAAGATTGGATTAAGATGGTGAACAAAGCCCACCAATTGGGCATGAAGGTGATCATCGATTGGGTGGCAAATCACACAGCTTTCGATCACCATTGGACAGTTTCACATCCAGAGTTTTACAACAAAGATGAAAAGGGAAATATCATTCCTCCTGTAGCTGATTGGCACGATGTTGCCGATTTGAATTTCGAAAATAAGGAACTTAGAGCTTCCATGATTGAAGCCATGAAGTTCTGGTTACGCGCTACAGATATCGACGGTTTCCGATGTGATGTGGCTGAAATGGTACCAACAGATTTTTGGCAAGATTGCAGCCGCGAGCTCCATTCTACCAAGCGCGATATTTTCATGCTTGCTGAAGGTGAGAAGGCAGAACTTCACAACAAAGCATTCGACATGACCTATGCTTGGGGCGTACTTCACCTGATGAACGACATCGCCGCAGGCAAGAAGACAGTGAAAGCGCTCGATGAATATTTGAAGGAACAAGAGAAATATCCTAAAACGGCCCTGCGCATGTATTTTACATCTAACCACGATGAAAATACTTGGAACGGAAGCAACTGGGAGAAAATGGGGGAGAAGTCGAAAGCTTTTGCCGCGTTAACTTATGCATTCAACGGAATGCCGCTTATCTATAGCGGTCAAGAAGCCGATATGCGTAAACGCTTGAAATTCTTCGATAAAGACACGATCGATTTCAGCAAACTGCCGCTTGTAGATTTTTACCAACGTTTGAATAAACTGAAAGCCACTGAACCTGCATTATTAACAGGTGAAAATGGTGGAGAATTGATCCGTTTAAATACCGGCGCTGATGAGCAAGTGTTTGCGGTAATTCGTAAAAAGGATACTTCTAAAGTGCTGTTTATCTTAAATTTATCTGACAAAAAGGTAAAAGCCAAAATGGACAATGCAGATTTAGCAGGTGATTGGATTTCAATTTTCGATTCTGCTGCAAAACCAGTTGCATTGAAAGCACAATATTCTTCAACTTTGGAGCCTTGGACTTACCAAGTTCTTAGATTTAAAAAACCTTAATATGGAAACAGCTACATCATTGAAATCGGGCGTTGTTTACGGCCAAGAATTGAGTCATCTGTTGCGTCATGCCAATGAAAACGGCTACGCGTTACCTGCTGTGAATGTTATTTCGTCGCACACCGTGAATGGCGTGCTTGAAACTGCCAGCAAAGTAAATTCGCCTGTGATTGTTCAGTTTTCTAACGGAGGAGCACAGTTTTTTGCCGGGAAAGGTCTCGACAACAGCAAGCAACAAGCTTCTATTGCTGGTGGAATTTCTGGCGCTCATCACGTGCATTTAATGGCTGATGCCTACAATATTCTTGTTGTGCTGCATACCGATCACGCTGCGAAAAAATTGCTTCCTTGGATTGATGGTTTGCTCGATGCTGGTGAGAAATTTTTCAAAGCCAACGGAAAGCCATTGTATTCTAGTCACATGCTTGATTTGAGTGAAGAGCCAATCGAAGAAAACATCGAAATCTGTAAGCGTTACCTCGAAAGAATGGCACGTCTTGGCATGACACTAGAAATCGAACTTGGCGTTACTGGTGGAGAAGAAGATGGCGTTGATAATTCACACATCGACAGCAAGCATTTGTACACCCAACCTGAGGAAGTTGCTTATGCCTACGAAGAGTTGATGAAGGTGAGCCCGAACTTTACCATTGCTGCAGCTTTCGGAAATGTGCACGGTGTGTACAAGCCAGGAAACGTGAAATTGGAGCCTAAAATCCTTCACAATTCTCAAGAATATATCAAGCAGAAATTTAATACTATAGACAAACCAGTGAACTTCGTATTCCACGGAGGATCAGGATCTTCGGAAGCTGAAATTCGTGAAGCGATTTCATACGGTGCCATTAAAATGAACATCGACACCGATCTTCAGTGGGCTTTCTGGGATGGCGTTAAAGATTACTACGAAGCCAACAAGGGTTACTTGCAAGGTCAAATTGGAAATCCAGAAGGCGACGACAAGCCGAACAAGAAATTCTACGATCCACGTGTTTGGATGCGCAAAGGAGAAGACACTTTCCGCAAACGTCTCGAACAAGCTTTTGCTGACCTAAACTGCATCAATCGCCGATAATCCCATCCCCCGAACGGGGAAATAAAACACTCAACCTTAACCCTGAACTTTGAGTACCAATTTTACTTGAAGTTCGGGTTTTTCTATGCTTATGTTTCCAAAAGTAAATTTTAGTCAGACCGCTGCATTTGCGACTTTAGAGTCACATTATCAGCAAGTTTCTAAGCTTCAAATGCGCGATATGTTCGCTCAGAATTCCAATCGGGCTTCTGACTTTTCGATTCGTTGGAATGATCTGCTTTTCGATTTTTCGAAGAACCGAATCAATGCCGAAACGATGCAGCATTTGGTGGCATTGGCGAAGGAATGCGGATTGGAAGCAGCCATTGAGGCTCAGTTTTCAGGAGAAGCGATCAATGCAACCGAAAACCGTGCTGTGCTTCATTCTGCGTTGAGAAACCGAAGTGGAAATCCAGTTTTGGTAAACGGTAAGGATGTGATGCCTGATGTTTTGGAAGTACTTGACAGGATGGAGAAATTCGTTGATTCTGTGCATGCTGGAGCATGGAAAGGCTTCACTGGAAAGCCAATCCAACATGTTGTGAATATCGGCATCGGTGGATCTGATTTAGGTCCGGTGATGGTTTGTGAAGCCCTGAAACCGTACTCGAACCGCAATATTGAGATGCATTTCGTGTCGAATGTTGATGGATCTCACATGGCTGAAACGTTGAGAAAAATCGATGTGGAAACAACGCTGTTCATCATCGCGTCAAAGACTTTCACCACACAGGAAACCATGGCAAATGCACATTCTGCTAGATCTTGGTTCCTAGAAATTGCGAAAGATGAAGCATTTGTAGCCAAACACTTTGTGGCAGTTTCAACCAATGCAGCCGCAGTTTCAGCATTCGGAATCGACACTAGTAACATGTTCGGATTTTGGGATTGGGTAGGAGGTAGGTACTCACTTTGGAGCGCTATCGGTTTGCCCATTGCTTTGTCGGTTGGATACAAGCATTTTATCGAATTGCTCGAAGGAGCCCACGAAATGGACAAACATTTTCGTACGGCTAAGTTCGACGAGAATATCCCGGTAATCATGGCTTTGCTAGGAATTTGGTATGTGAATTTCTTCGGTGCGGCTTCTCAAGCTATTTTGCCTTACGATCAATACATGCATCGTTTTGCAGCGTATTTTCAACAAGGCGATATGGAGAGCAATGGCAAGACGGTAGATCGAAATGGAAATCCAGTGAATTATCAAACCGGTCCGGTGATTTGGGGCGAACCTGGTACCAACGGTCAACATGCATTTTACCAATTGATCCACCAAGGTTCGCAATTAATTCCTGCTGATTTCATCGCCCCAGCTTTAAGTCACAATCAATTGGGCGATCACCATACTTTGTTGATATCGAATTTCTTCGCTCAAACCGAGGCCTTGATGAATGGAAAATCGCTTAGTGAGGTTGAAACGGAATTGGCAGCCCGTGGATTTTCGGCTGAGGAAATAGCATTTCATGCACCTTTTCGAGTTTTCGAAGGCAACAAGCCAACCAATAGTTTCTTGATGAAGCAGGTAACACCGTTCATGCTCGGTGCTTTGGTGGCAGCTTATGAGCAAAAAATCTTTGTACAAGGTGTGTTATGGAATTTGTATTCGTTCGACCAGTGGGGAGTTGAATTGGGCAAGCAGCTCGCTGGTAAAATTTTACCTGAATTGCAAAATGATGCCGATGTTTCTAGCCACGATGGTTCAACCAATTGTTTGATCAATGCTTGGAAGGCTTGGCAATAGTGATTATTGGACTGCAAGTAGATCGATCCAGAACTCAGCCTATCACAATTTTAAACGATATGTCATTTTATCGTCGTTTGGAACGATAAATAATAAACTGCAAATCCTCTGAAAATCAAAGTAGAAATATTCGTTTTCACTGAATTTTATTTTCATCTACAAGCAGCACTTCGTTTGCTTTGGACTTAATTTGCAGTTCGATAAAGTAGATGTTAGAAATATATAAATCGCCCTACCGATTTCTTTTATTCGGCGGATTAGTAGCATTCTTAATTACAGCTTATTTCAGCGATGGGTATTTCCATCCTGATGAGCATTTCCAAATATTGGAATTCGCCAATTACATGAGAGGCATCACGCCCGGCGACGCACTTCCCTGGGAATTTGGAGAAAAAATAAGGCCCTCCTTGCAGCCTACTTTGGCATTTGTAATGCTCGAAACATTGCAGTTTATCGGGATTGAATCACCCTTCTCACAAATATTATTACTGAGATTAATCACCGCCTGTTTGGCTTGGTTGGTTATCGTAAAGTTGAGTTTGTTGGTTGTGGATCAGTTCAGATCCGAAATCGCTCGCAAAATATTCCTTGGATTTTCGCTGCTTCTTTGGTTTGTGCCTTTTATCAGCGTTCGATTTTCGTCGGAGAATTATGCATCGATTACATTTTTTGCTGCACTTTATCTGATTCTTAAATATTTCAAGGACCATCAGAAGCAATCGATCATTCAGATAGTTTTTGCAGGTGCTTTGTTGGGGCTTTCATTCTTTTTCAGGTTTCAAATGGCTTTTGCTTTTGTAGGCTTGGGACTTTGGTTATTGTTCGTGCAGAAAGCGAATTTGAAGAGTATTTTGTGGATTGTGTTTCCTGCTTTAACGGTAATGCTTGTTTGTGTTGGGTTGGATTGGTCGTTTTACGGCGAGAAAGTGCTCACTCCATTCAATTATTTTTATCAGAATTTAACCCTCAACAAAGCAGCAGAATTTGGCGAAACGCCTTGGTGGGATTACTTTATGCTTTTGCTTGAAAAGGGAATTCCGCCATTTAGCATCCTGTTATTGGTGTTCCTTTTTTGGGGAGGTTTTCAGCAAAAAAGAAGCGTTTTTCTTTGGGTATTCGTTCCGTTTTTACTTGGACATATGGCTGTTGGGCACAAGGAGCTTCGCTTTATGTTTCCGGTAGTGTTTGCATTTATTTACTTGGTAGCGATTGGGATAGACGCATTCCTAGCAAGATATCCTTACAAGAAATCGTGGAAGTGGCTAATCGTTCCAGCTATCGCAATAAATTTTCTTGCATTAACCGCTGAAGCAGTTACGCCGCAACAAACGATCATCAATTACTATAAGTTTCTTTACAAGGAATCCAACAAAGATCCGTTGGTACTGATTTGTAAGAATGAAGACATCTACAAAGTTGTGGGGAATCAGATCTACTTTTACAAAGCTCCACAATTAAAATCGGTGATTTGTAAAGACGATGCCGAGATTCAAGCCTATTTAGATATAGCTAATATCAAAAGGCTTTTTCTTCTGGAATTGGATTTTACGGCAGATGTAAATTTTAAAAACTACAGCGACCAAAAGGTGTATTTTGCTTATCCTCAGTGGATAAAAGCATTCAATTTCAATGATTGGATTATTCGTTCTCGGATTTATACGATTCACGAACTTCGAGCAAAGCCTTAAACAGCGTATATGATTCGCTTCGATTCGAAAAAATCTTCTTTGAACCACTTTTGAAGTGGAATGATTTCAAATCTTCTGCCCGAAACAGTAGCTTCTTCAACGAGATCGCCGCCTTTGAGGCAAATCCAGCCATTGGTAAATTCGTTTTTGCTTTGTTTGATGAACTTGCCTTTCGACCAGTCTACCAATTCTTCGAGTGGCGCCACTGCACGTGAAACGATAAAGTCGAATTTGTCGGTTACTCTTTCCACTCGTCCAGCATGACTTTTTACATTGGTTAGCTCCAAGGTTTCAGCAGCGGCATTCACCACAGTAATCTTCTTAGCGATAGAATCACTTAAAAGGAATTCACATTCAGGGAAAAGAATAGCAAGTGGAATTCCTGGAAATCCTCCTCCTGTGCCGATATCAAGAATTCTTGTGTCGGGAACAAACTGAATAAATTTAGCTATTGCTAAACTGTGCAATACGTGGCGGAGATAGAGTTCTGAAATGTCTTTTCTAGAAATGACATTGATTTTCGCGTTCCAGTCTTCATAGATTTCCTGCAACTGTGAAAATTGTCCTTTTTGCTTCTCTGAAAGTTCAGGGAAATAGTGTAAAATCAATTTCATTCCTTCCATGAAAAAGCCTCCAATTGGTATTAAAGTAAAGATGATTGTTTAGATCCGCTCTTGTTGATGGCGAATAATGTTGTACAAGAATTCACGACTTCTGAAAAGTTGCGCCTTCACTGTTCCGAGTGGAAGATCGAGACGTTCTGCTATTTCTTCGTAAGATAGTTCTTGAAAGTACCGAAGCTCAATCAAAGTTCTGTAACGCGGTTTTAGTTTATCAACCAGCGAACGCATTAACACATTCTTTTGCTTCCGGATCATTGTTTCTTCCGGATCTGGTGTTTCAGAACGAACGTCCATTGTCATTTCACTGCCTTCTCCATTGCTGAAGGTTCGGTCTAAAGAGAGTGTAACAGTTCGTTTCTTTCGGATAAAATCTATGCAATTGTTTGTTGCAATACGGAACAACCAAGTGCTAAACGCGTAGTTCGGTGTGTACTGAGTAATATTTTTGAAAGCCTTGCCAAATGCTTCAATGGTGAGATCCTCCGCATCATCCTTGTTGTTCACCATCTTCAATAGAAGAAAATAAACGGACTCTTTGTAGCGATCAAGCAATTCTGCATAGGCAGCCTGATCATGCTTTTCCACAGCACGGGTTACCAGCAGAATGTCATACTGGGCTTTTGAGGAAAGATGTGATTCTACGTCCATCGTCTTTGCCTTACAAATATAGTGGAGAAGAAGTAAATCGGGAGAATGAAAAACCGTTGAATGAATTCATAAAACGGCGCTTTCCAACCCAAATCTCGCTCATCCAATTTGATTGCGGCAGTGTGCAATATAATAATTTGAACCAATGCCCTTAAAAAATATCCACTTATTAATATTAACACATTGTATTGAAGAACAAGACCTACAATAAGTGCGACATGCATCAGGTACCAAGTAAGTGGATACATGATGAGAAAGGTTTTGTGCGAATCTTTGTAATGACCGGCTGTTGAGTGGTGTCTTTTCTTCTGAAGGAACCATGATTTCCATGTTTCTTTTGGCTCTGAAACCGTGAAAGCACCCTTGTCGATTACTACCGAAACATTCTTAGTGGTCGACACTTCGTTAATAAAGAGGTCATCATCGCCCGACCAAATGTGTATGTGAGAGGCAAATCCGCGCACATTAAAGAACAATTTACGTTCGTACGACATGTTTCTTCCAACACCCATGTATGTCTTTCCGGAGAGCGCGCGCGCCATATATTGTACCGCGATGAAAAATGCATCGAACCGAATAAATTGGTTGAGCATGCCCGGTTTTTTGGCGTATTTACCGTACCCAAGAACGATTTCCTTTTGGTCGCCATAACCGTTCACCATGTGGGTGAGCCAATCGGCGCTTGTTGGATAGCAATCTGCATCTGTGAGCAACAAAGTTTCATAGCGCGCCGCCTTGATGCCAATCGTAAGGGCGAATTTCTTCCCGTGCTCACGGCCTTCAACCTCCTTAATTTCACGAAAATTCAAATGAGGATACTCGCGTTGGATTGCTTCCAGATAATCTTGACTTCCATCCCACGAACAATCATTTACCACAATAACTTCATACTGTGGATATTCTTGTTGAAGCACCAATGGAAGAAAATTCTTCAGGTTCTCTTCCTCATTGCGTGCGCAAATAACCACTGAAACCGGAGGGTAGTTCACCGGATGTGGTTTCAGTTTGTAAATAGATACCTTGATAAAGGTAATTAGGTAATAGCCGAGCTGCATGGCCAACATAAGGCCAAACACTAACAAAATCGACAATTCCCAGCGTAAAGTAAAATCAGACAACATCATGCTTCTTAAGACCTGCAAAAGTAGAATGAATGATCGTTTAAAAACTGCATTTGATTCGGCTATCTTTGCGCCACTTTTTAACAAAGCATGCAATTTACTCTCGCAGCAACAGATAGCAAATCTTCGGCAAGGGCCGGTGAACTAAAAACCGCGCACGGATCTATTCAAACGCCGATCTTTATGCCTGTTGGAACCGCAGGAACAGTAAAGGCCGTGCATCAACGTGAATTAAAAAACGACATCAATGCCGACATCATCTTAGGCAATACTTACCATTTGTACTTACGGCCCGGTGTTGATACACTTCAGAAAGTTGGAGGTTTGCATAAATTCAACGGATGGGATCGCCCTATTCTCACCGACAGTGGTGGTTATCAAGTTTTTTCGCTTTCGGATCGTAGGAAGATTACCGAAAAAGGTGCAGTGTTTCAGTCGCATATTGATGGTTCTAAGCACCTTTTCTCGCCGGAAACGGTAATGGATATCCAACGAAAAATTGGCGCCGACATCATCATGGCATTCGATGAATGCACGCCTTGGCCGTGCGATTTCACTTATGCACGTAAATCGATGGAAATGACGCATCGGTGGTTAGATCGATGTATTGCCCAATTGGAAATTTCGCCCGAGTTGTATGGCTACGAGCAAAATCTTTTTCCCATTGTTCAGGGAAGTACCAACGACGATTTGCGCAAAGAAAGTGCAGAGTATATTGCATCTAGAAATCTCGCAGGAAATGCAATCGGAGGATTATCTGTTGGAGAACCTGCCGAAGACATGTACCGAATCGCGGATTTGGTTTGCAGAATTTTGCCGAAAGACAAGCCTCGTTATTTAATGGGTGTTGGAACTCCTGAAAACATCCTCGAAGGCATTGCGCTCGGTATCGACATGTTCGATTGTGTAATGCCAACCAGAAATGCCCGAAACGGGATGTTATTTACATCCGAAGGCATTATCAATATTCGCAACGAAAAATGGAAAAACGATTTTTCGCCAGTCGACCCAATGGCTCATACTTATGTAGACGGCGATTATTCAAAGGCGTATCTTCGACACCTGTTTATCGGAAGTGAATACCTTGCGGGGATGATTGCCTCGGTGCACAATTTGGGTTTTTATCTTTGGCTAGTGCGCGAAGCAAGAAAGCACATCATCCAAGACGACTTTTCAACTTGGAAGGAAGCAATGGTTAAGAAAGTAAAGCAGCGTCTCTGAAATGAAGTTTTTTAAAATCATCGACCGGTATATTATCGGTAAATTCTTGGGCACCTTCAGCTTTACCATTCTTTTGATTGTGCTGATTGCCGTGATTTTTGATTTAACAGAAAAAGTCGACGATATTTTCGAGAAAGACATCCCAATTTCAGAATTGGTAATGGATTACTATCTCAATTTTATTCCATATTTTGCCAATCTATTTACTCCTTTGTTCGTTTTTATTGCTGCGGTGTTTTTTACTTCGCGAATGGCAAATCGAACAGAAATTGTAGCCATTTTAAGCTCTGGTGTTAGTTTTAATAGATTGCTCCGACCTTATATATTGTCGGCTTTGTTGATTGCCTTGGTTTCTTTTCTGCTCAATAGTTTTGTTATTCCAAGAGCAAATGCTTCCCGTTTAAAATTCGAGTACAAATATTTGAAGTACAATTGGAAAAGAAATTACAACAATCTGCACCGACAAATTTCGCCAGGAACATTTATATACCTTGATACTTACACCAAAAGCACACAAACTGGTTACAGATTTACCATCGAGAAATTGAAAGACCGAAAGATGCTCTATAAGCTTTCGTCGGATTATTTGAAATGGGATTCAGTAGGGCAGAAGTGGACTATTGAAAACTATGTGCTTCGAGAATTTAAAGGGAAAACAGAAACAATTAAAGTAGGAGCAAAAATCGATACAACGTTTAATTTCAAACCTGCCGATTTCGATATCGCCGACGATGATGTTGAAATGATGAATATTTTCGAACTCAATGGATTTATAGAGCGTGAACAGGCTAAAGGCAGTGAATTCATAGATTATTACATTTTAGAAAAAAATCGAAGATTAGCCAATCCAATTGCAAATGTCATCCTCACTTTAATCGCTGTGGCTATGGCGAGCCGCAAAGTGCGCGGCGGAATAGGTATGCACATCGGAATCGGAATCGGAATTAGTTTTTCGTACGTGATGTTTATGCAGATTTCATCAGTGTTTGCAACCGAAGGAGGTTTAAATCCAGCCATTGCTGCTTGGATTCCGAATGCAACGTTTTTACTACTAGCACTTTTACTCCTTAGAAGAGCGCCAAAGTAAATTTAATAGCTTCATTGTGTTTTTTTGGCTTTGATTTCTGTAATTGAGTTTAATTAACAATCAAAGCAATTTGTTTCACTTCTAGTACCTAATTGAAATTAGATAAATAGTTAATTGTTTGATTATTCGAGACTTATAATCCAAGTAAATTTATTTTCTTTCTGAAATTTTTGGAACAATCGCTTCAATTACAATTTCTTTTTATAGGTATCAACTCTTATTTTTATTGGGTATACTGAAAAAAAGCTGCACGTACTTCTTGTATTTCTAACATTTAGTTAATTTTGCAATAAGATTAGAAATTTGAGTTTATAATAGATCTTTTATTAATTATCGGAGTTTCCTATACCATATTTATAAAAGTTTATTTATTCGCTGTTTCTGGATTCTTAATAAGAATTTAATTTTATCATCACATACAGAACCAACAACAATTATTTTATGAGTCAATCACGGGATGGCGTCGTGAAAATCGGCGTCTTTTACGATGGGAATTATTTCCTTCACGTAAGCAACTACTACAATTATTTTCATCCGAGAAGAAGAAGAATCAGCATCAACGGACTACACAATTTTGTTCGTGAGCAAGTGGCTACTGAAATGGGTGTAGATTACAGATTGTGTCACGTTGTGGATGCACATTATTTTCGCGGAAGAATGAGTGCTTATGAAGCCTCTCAGCGCGGAAATCAATTATACAACGATCGCCTTTTCGATGATGTTTTGATGTCGGAAGGTGTAGTTACGCATTACCTTCCGCTTAGAACGCGCGGTAACCGTAAAGAAGAAAAAGGAATCGATGTGTGGCTAGCACTTGAAGCACTCGAACTTGTTTGGATGAAACAATATGACGTGATGGTGCTCATCACAGCCGACGGCGATTTCGTTCCATTGATCAGAAAAGTAAATACCATCGGCACACGCGTTATGGTGCTTAGTTGGGATTTCGAATACACCGACGATACCGGAAGAGAAATTGTAACACGCACTTCACAGGATCTCCTCGAAGAAGTTACCTATCCGATTGCCATGCATGAGCTTATCGATAACCGTGTTACTGGCCAAGAAGCATCAATAGCACAGCTTTTTGTATCGCAAGAAAGTGCGCCTAAAACCTACAAAAACATCATCGACAAAGGCGATGTGAAGGTTTCTAAAACACTTAATATGAAAAGTGGTTACGGTTTCGTGGCCTTCCCGCCGAATAACTTATTCTTCCACTACCTTGATGTGGTTGAAGGCGATTTCAACGAAATTAAGGATGGAGACACCGTTGAATTCACTATCGAAATTAACGACAAAGGAAACGAAGTCGCTAAGAATGTTCGCAAGGTGAATGAATTAGACTATGACTTCGAAATAGAACAAGATGTTGACGCAGAAGAAGATGTAGATCACAATTATAACTAATCTGTTTCTAATTTTTTAAGCCGAAATTTCTTAATTGAGATTTCGGCTTTTTTTATTCAAATCGAATGGGTGAAGTTTTTAAAGTTCGTAGTAACTGATTTTCTTCAGTTAATGTTTCTTCTATCAACCAAGCGATAGATGGGTCATTTAAAACTTCATCTAAATTCTTGATCGAACCAGTTGGAACTCCTGATGAAACTAGATGTTTCATTAATGCATCCAAGGTGAATTTGCTGCAAGCTACTTGAAGTTTATTTGCCAGTTCATTCCGGTTCTTCACCCGATCAGGGTTTTCTGAAAATTTCGGATCCAATCCAATTTCTGGCAATCCCAACACTTCTAGCAAGGCTTCGAACTGCTTATTGTTTCCAATGGCCAATACAAGTCTTCCGCCATCGCTGCAAATGAAATACTCGCCATACGGAGCAATATTCGGATGCAAGGTTCCCATCGCGGTTGGAATGAAATGGCTCATTAAATAATTTGAGGCTTGATTCATTAAAGCAGAAATGGCCGCTTCCTTTAGTGAAACTCTTACAATGCAGCCGACTCTTGTTTTTGATTTTTGCAGCAATGCCATCAAAATGCCTGTTTTTAGCTGTTGGCCAGCCAAAACATCAATTAATGCAACAGGCATTTTCGCTGGATTTTCGAGCGTTCCACTCATCGATAAATATCCGGTTTCTGCCTGCAAAACCATGTCGTAAGCAGCTCTTGGGTCATCACTGGCGAATCCATCAATTTGTCCGATGATGAGTTTTGGAAATTTAATTCTTAATGCTTCCAATTGAAGTTCGAATTTCACATCCTCGCCGTACCGAAAATTGGTGATCAATACATCAGCATGAATCAACAATTCTAAAAGCTTTTCCCTGTCGGAAGGTGATTTTAGGTCTAAGAAAATAACTTCCTTGCCTTGATTTACTGATGCGTAATATGCACTCAAGCCTGCTGTTGATTCATTTTTATTTCTCCAAGTTCGGGTTACATCCCCACCTTGATTGGGATTTTCAATTTTTACAACACGAGCTCCATGTTCTCTGAAAAACCTACCAGTGTATGGCCCCGCTAAAACGCTGGCCAATTCAATAACGAGAAGATTCTCAAAAAACGTGTCCAAATGATTCACCATTAGAATGGATATCCAATTCCGAAATTAAAATTGACATTTTTCAAAGCCAATCGATTAAACGACCACCTTTCCTCTAATGTGTAACCTGGTTCACGCAATGGATGTGCGGCATCCAAACGAATAATGAAAAAATCGAAATTGAGTCTTAAGCCCATTCCCGCGCCAATCGCAATTTCTTTGTAAAAGCGGTTAAATTGAAATTCGGCGAGTTCTCTTTGTGAATCCTTCTTTCGAAGCCAAACATTGCCTGCATCAATAAACATAGCTCCTTCGAAAATGCTATATATTTTTTGTCTATATTCTAAATTCCATTCGAGCTTAATGTCTCCAATTTGATCGATACGTATTCCTGTTGTATCGCGAAAACCTCCAGGCCCTAGTGATCTGGCAATCCACGCTCTAACACTGTTCGCTCCACCAACGAAAAAACTCTTTTCAAATGGCATCACAGTGCTGTTTCCATAAGGTATTCCTAAGCCAGTGATGGCTCTAAATCCTAAAGATCTAGCATTGCTAAAATACCTGAAATACCGATAATCGGAGTCGAACTTGAGGTATTGCGAATATGGAATTCCGAAAACGATGTACTTTTCATCAGGTGTTCCCTCATTTTCAATTCCGGGCGATTTAAAAAAACTACGGCTAGCATTTAAGAGTAAACCTGCCGATTCAATATTCCACTGCAAGAAATTAAATGCCTTAGTAGCACCAACCACTTGACTATTATAGGTTCTTGTGAATTTTCCAGCTGAAATAAACTGACTTTTAAAACTGTTTTTCAGGAATAAATTATTCGAGTTATTGAGCAAATTTTCGAATGCCGGACTCAAATTAACGTTCACAAAGTTTATTTCTGCTGGATTAAATGCTAAGTTGATTCTGCTATTTTTATTGGCCGAAAATCCATAAACTGAAGTGAAAATGGATCGAAAATAATCGGGACGTTGTTGATAATTGAAATAAGTTGCAATTCTTGTTTTTCGGTTATTTCGCCCAAGGAATTTAATCGCCTTAGGGATTTTCGGCAACACCAACGAAATTTCAGGTCCTAAAAGAATGGTATTGAACGGTAGGAAATCCGCAACCGAACCGGATTCTTCATTTTCAATATTCCCCAAAATTCTTTGAACCTCTAAACCTCCAGTTAACCGCATTTCGAAAAGTTCGAGTCCTTTCATTAGGTTCCTGTTTTGGTAAATCAAGTTCATTGCTACCCCGAAGTTTCCTGCCGTATTTGTGCCTTGGGTTTCAAATGTAAAAGATTGGCGTTTTCTCGGACTCAAGCGAATAGTCAAATCCAATAGATTTGTTGAATCAGATCCTACAGGCTGAAAATTCAAATTGATAAATTTGAACGCATTTAATTCTGCAATTCTCCTGTATGTTTGATCGATGCCGTCTTTGCTGTACAAATCTCCCCGCTTAATAAATACAGATGGCTTGATTGCTCTAGGTTTGAATTTTAATCCATTGCTTGATATATAATGCACATTATCGAAATACAAAGTGTCGGCATCTATAGAACTATCGGGCTGTAGGCTATAATCGCTCGTAATAAAAATATTGTTGATTTTGTATCGAATATGTTTTGATTCGGTTGTGGAGTCTGCAAAACCAGGTACAGATTTCGTGACATTTTCAATCTGCAATTGCAAATTGATTTTCCTGCTGCCAATGGTGGTGTCGGCCGAGTATTTGATGTAATTTTTTACAAATGCAAAATAGCCTTCGTTCTTCAATAAACTGGTAATTCGGTCTCTTTCTTTTTCAAGAGCATCACCGTTGAAAATATCTCCTTTTCGAACGAGACTTTGAGACCAATTCTGCATGAATATTTCACGAATTGTTTGATCTTCAATTACATATTCAATTTTGTCGATTGTATATGGTTTCTCAGGTTTTAAAATGTAAAATACATCAGCTCTTTTTCTTCCTGTATTTAAGACAATTGAATCATGAACCAATGCATTGAAGTACCCATGATTTCTAAGGTACAACTGAAGTTGAACAGCACTTCTTTCGATTTGAAATGTATCTAAAATTACTGGAGCTTCACCAATACTCAGAAGCCAATTTGAAAAGCTTAATGGTTCGTCGGACAATGGCTTTTTGCCTGCCGCTGTTCTTTTTTCATTCTTTATAGTTCGCTTTTTAACTTTAGCTTTAAATCGTTCGTTGGCACGTTTTATTTGAACGAGATTATATACCTGAAGATGGAATCTCCACACATTCAATACCTTTCGATTTGGTTTTTGCTTTACATAAGCGAGTAACAGAGCATCTGAAACAGTAGAATTGTTGCCAACAATCTTGTTTTTATGGAGCAAATACTCACCTTCATTTAATCGCCGAACTGGGCTGCATCCACCTGAAAACAACCAAACCATACAAATAGCAGCGAACACTAGCAATGTGGTCTTCTGCGAAAATGGTTTGTTGTAGAGCATCTTTGGTTTATCGTATTTTTGTGCCCTCAAATTTAATGGCTTTTCAATGCTTAGCAAAAACAGGATTTCCTTAATTCAAAAATTGCATCAAAAGAAATTTAGAATGCAGGAAAATTTGTTCATTGCTGAAGGCTCAAAGATCGTTCCTGAAATCATATCATCTGGGTTTGGTAGTCCACAAGTTATTGGTACTGAAAAGTGGATAGCTTCGAATCAACAAATTTTACAAGGCATCCAATCCGAAATTGCAGAAGAAATGGAGTTGGAGAAGATTTCTTCATTATCGACAGCCCCTGAAGTTCTTGCCATTTGCACAATTCCAACACAAGAATTGCCGGTTTGTGAAAAAGGAAAGTTTTATTTAATTCTAGATTCGATTCGCGATCCCGGTAACATGGGGACCATTATTCGGTTGGCTGATTGGTTTGGAGTGGATGCAATTATAGCTTCAGAAGATTGCGTCGAATGGACTAATCCGAAGGTTATACAATCAACGATGGGGGCATTTATTCGAATCAGGCCATGCTATACCGATATCAAAGCTTTCATTCAGGTAGTTACCCCTCAGATGCCAATAATTGCGGCAGATCTAGTAGGAGATAATCTTTATTCTTCCGATTTTCTTCCTGAAGGTTGCTTGATTTTAAGCAGCGAATCGCATGGATTGAGCGGTTATTTGGAACCATTGATTAGTCGCAAGCTTCACATCCCTAGAGGGTTGAATTCCTCTGGTAAAACCGAAAGCCTCAATGTGGCTACAGCAGCCGCTATTTTCCTTGGAGAATTCACCAGAAGAAGATCGCAATCATAACGTAGAATTAAACATGTAAACTTAACTTTGCCGCATGTTCAGGTTAATCATTCGCCCACTTTTGTTCAAACTTTCTCCAGAAAGAGCGCACTATCTTACTGCATTTTTGTTGCACTTTCTTATGCTTATTCCTGGCGTGATTTGGCTTTTACGGAAAATGTATTTGGTTCAAAACGAGCAGCTTCGGATTAATAAAAAGGGCTTGTCGTTTCCAAACCCAGTTGGATTGGCTGCTGGTTTCGATAAGAATGCCACATTGTATAAAGATTTCCAGCACCTAGGTTTCGGATTTATCGAGGTTGGTACAGTAACACCAAAGGCACAAGATGGGAATCCAAAACCTCGGTTGTTTCGACTTCCAAACGACCGTGCATTAATCAATCGCATGGGATTTAACAACAACGGACTAGATGCGATGTTGAATCAACTCAAAAATCGCCCGAAGGACTTAATTGTTGGTGGAAACATTGGAAAAAACAAGGTTACTCCAGAAGAATTAGCCCACGAAGATTACTTGATTTGTTTCCACGAGCTGTACGATTCGGTTGATTACTTCGCAGTAAATGTGAGTTCTCCCAATACACCAGGGCTTCGCAATTTGCAAGGAAAAGAGCCGCTTAGAAAATTACTTTCGGCTATCGTTGATGCTAGGATTACGAAGGCCGTTTCGAAGCCCATTCTGCTCAAAATTGCTCCAGATATGAATGATCAACAACTTGATGATGTGGTTGAGATTATTTTGGAAACTGGCATCGACGGAATTATTGCCACCAATACAACCATCTCACGCGATGGATTAAATAGTAGGTCGTATGAAATAAAAGCATGTGGTGATGGTGGTTTGAGTGGATGGCCTTTGAAAGCCAGATCAACAAGAATCGTAAAAATGGTTAGAGAACGATTAACACCCGAACACCTTATTATTGGATGTGGTGGAATCGAAACAGCCGAAGATGCTATCGAAAAACTAGAAGCAGGTGCCGACCTAGTGCAGATTTATACTGGATTTATTTATGAAGGTCCCGCTTTAGTAAAACGAATTAATGAAGCGATATTGAAACGATGATACATATTACCGAATGTCCGCGTGATGCGATGCAGGGAATTCGTGATTTTATTCCCACCAATCGAAAAATAGAATACCTCAATGCTTTACTTAAAGTAGGCTTTCCGGTTTTAGATGCTGGAAGTTTTGTGTCGCCAACTTCTATCCCGCAAATGAGCGATACCGCGCAGGTTTTTGAAGCTATTTCAAAAAATGTAGTGGATACAAAAATTCTCGCCATTGTAGCCAACAAGCGCGGCGCAGAATCAGCTATTGAGCACCATATCGTGTCCGTACTTGGTTATCCATTTTCTATCAGCGAAACGTTTCAAAAACGAAATACCAATGCTTCAATTAAGGAATCATATGGTAGGGTGGAGGAAATGCTAGATATCGCTAACAAGCACCAAAAAGAGTTGGTTGTTTATCTTTCCATGGCTTTTGGCAATCCTTATGGAGATTCTTGGAGTCTAAGTTTAGTTGCAGATCATGCGCACAATCTTGTCGAAATGGGTGTTCAATCGCTTTCATTTGCCGATACTACCGGAGTGTCTACACCAGATAGCGTTTCGGCGCTTTATCGAGCCTTAGCACCTGAACTTCCCAAAACCAAACTTTCGTTGCATTTACATGCTTTGCCTCAAGATGTTGTTGCCAAAACAATAGCTTCAATTGAAGCCGGATGCACCAATATTGACGCAGCTTTAAAAGGCTTTGGAGGCTGTCCGATGGCGGCTGATAGCTTAACAGGTAACATGGCCACTGAAAAAATCGTACAGTGGTGTGATCAAAATGCTGTCGAACATGGTTTAAGCAAAGTAGCATTAGATGAAGCGGAAAGAATCGCCTCTCTGTTGTTTGCCGAATTCCATTAATTGCTTAAATTCAACTTGTTGTAATTGCGAATTATGCGTAAAATTATTTTACTCTTTATAGTTCTGTGCGTGTCCAATTTCTTGCTCCATTCTCAAGATAGTTTTCTTGAAAATGAGCTTTATCTAAAATTTAAAACGCAGCAATTCCAATCAAATGCAATTGCACCATCTCCTCGAGTAATCGATTTTTTCAAACAGAACGTTCAGCTACAAGGCCTTGATTCGGTTAAAAGTACGTTTTGGTTCAGCCACAATGCGGATCTCAACAGAACCTATCGGATGTGGTTTTCAAGCAGTGCGTTTGCAAAAGCTGCATTGCAAAAACTTTCAACATTTTTAGAAGTCGAGTATGTTGAGCAAGTGCCCAAGCTGAAGCGTTTTCTCACTCCGAATGATCTCGGATCAAACAATTCGAGCGATGGCGGACAATGGTATCTCTATAAAATCAAATCACAACAAGCTTGGGATATCCAAACTGGTGCTTCTCAAATAAGGGTAGCTGTAATCGACGATGCCATTCAATTAAATCATCCTGACCTGAATGGTGTATGTTACCCGGGCTATGATGCAGCACAGGAAGACAATGATGTTCAACCGCCAACTGGCGCGCACGACCATGGAACGCACGTTTCTGGATTGATTGCTGCCATTACCGACAACAATCTTGGAATGGCTTCCCTAGCGCACGGCGTGTATATTTTACCGATTAAAGCCACTTACGACTCAAATCCCGACATCGTAGTTGGAGGCTATGAAGGAATGGCTTGGGCGGTCGTTAATCAAGCTGATGTGATCAATTGCAGTTGGGGAACTGACGCCTATTCTCAAACTGGCCTTACGGCTGTAAATGATGCTATCAATTCTAATATTGTTGTAGTTGCAGCTGCTGGAAACTTTAACAACATGATTGTTCAATATCCTGCTGGTTACAATGGTGTAATCAGTGTTGCTTCAACTACAACCACCGATTCTAGATCCAGTTTTTCTTCTTATGGAAGTTGGATCGATATCAGTGCGCCAGGCAATCAGATTTGGTCGACTGTGCCTTTCGATGCTTATGCTCGGAAAGATGGAACTTCCTTCGCTGCACCGCTGGTTTCAGGACTTGCGGCTTTAATGAAATCACGAAATATTGCTTTAACGCCAGCACAAATTGAATCTTGCATTAAGAATTCAGCCGATCCAATCGACCTCCTTAACCCGGGGTTTGAAGGCATGCTTGGTGCTGGTCGAATCAATGCAGAACAAGCATTAATCTGTTTGGGACTCGATACTTTGAGTTACAACCTCAAAATTCAAGGCATTGAAAATATCAATGTGTATTCTTGCGATCAATTACAAAATCCTCAAGTTCGGATTAAAAATGATGGCGACTCTGTGATCACATCTTTCAAATTGAAGCTGCAGCTCGACAATGATTTTCCGGTTTTGTACAATTTCTCTGGGAGCTTGCTGCCCGACGAAAATGTTTTGATCGATATGTCAGCTGTTACGGCTTCACCTGGGAATCATACCTATTCGGCGCAATTGTATGGTTTGATCAATTCAACCTTCACCGATCAGTATCAGGCTGGAAATCAAGCATCGAAATCTTTTAAATCACTTTCACCTGTTGGTAGTCCGCTTCCATTTATTGAAAATTTTGAGTTGGGAAATTTTGGAACCAACAATTGGTTTCTGTTGAATGAGGCTTCTCCTTATTCTTGGGAAGTGGCCGTTTCTCCTTCTCCCGAGCCGGGAAGTCGTGCTGCAAGGCTCAATTATTACAATGATGTTGAGAGTTATTCTAAGGATTTTCTTTATTCCAAACCCCTCGATTTTTCAGCTTACTCATCCATTTTACTAACTTTTGATCACGCGTACAAAGCGCGTTTTGTTGGACTTTCAGATTCATTAATTGTTTCTGTTTCGGATGATTGTGGAGAAACATGGAACAGATTGGTGGCTTGGTACGAAAACGGAAACTATGAGTTCGCTACAATACCCGCAGGAGCCGATAATTTTGTTCCAATTTCGGGTACTGAATGGTGCGGACAGCCAAATTATGAGGCATGCAGCTCGTTCGATCTTTCGTCGTATGCAGGACAAACCAATGTTCTGGTTCGTTTTGAAGGATATTCGATGAATGGGAATAATATTTATATCGACAACATCAATATTATTGGAACGTCCGCAAATCAACTACCTGTGGCCAGTTTTGATGCTGCTTGGGACTTGCCAGTTTGTAGCAGTAAGCAAGCAGCTTTCTTTAGTACATCAACCGGAATTCCAACTTCCTATCAATGGAATTTTGAAGGTGGAACGCCCCAAACGAGTCAAGTTCAGAACCCAAACATCACTTACAGTACTCCAGGGAATTATAATGTTGAACTCATTGTTCAGAATGCAATTGGTTCAGATACAGTGCTTTTTGAAGATTACGTGAGCGTGCTTGAAAGTCCTTTGGTGAATATTTCTACCGATGCTGATACCATTTGCCTGGGAACATCAGCAGTTTTAACCGCCACCGGAGCAGCTAGCTATATTTGGAATGTTGGGCAAGCAATGTCGGCCATAGATGGAGAAATAGTTACCGTTTCGCCTATTACAAGTGCCAATTATATTGTGAACGGATTATCTGCTGAAGGTTGTGCAGACACATCTTTGCAGCGAATTGTTGTAGTTACAAACCCGCCGCCGCCTTCTATTACTGTGAGTGGTGCCAATCTAATTGCAAGTAGCGGAGCCAATTGGGAATGGTTTTTTAATGGGGCAATAATTGAGGGAGCAAACGCTCAAACTTATACGCCTTCTGAAAATGGAAATTACAATGTTCGGGTTTACCTTGCTGGTGGATGTTCCAGTATTTCAGGGATTTTTCCTGTGAATTTTGTTGGTATAGAAGAACTTTTAACGACAAATGGATATTTGATTTATCCAAATCCTGCCGAACAATTCGTGAATGTATTCTTTCCAACTTCGAATGTTTCATGGCGATTAATCGACCAAACAGGCAAGCTTGTTCAAGAGAATCTGATGCAGAATTCTGGCTGGATGAATCTACCGACTGCAGAGTTGGCTGGAGGAATTTACATGCTTCAATTCTCCGACACGAAAAGCAATGTCGTATCGGTGAAGATTGCAGTTACACACTAATTTGTTGTGCTGGCTAGTTCGGAAAGGTCTTCTCCGGCTTTGCTGCCGATGGCTACGCCCATGCCACCCATTCGTACACCACAGAAAACGTGGTTGCTGATAGATTCGATGATTGGATTTTTCGACAATCCTAAGCCAAGCGTGCCGGCCCAACGGTATTCTATTTGGAATTCTGTATCGGGAATGATCACCTCTTTGAGCAGTTGTTCAAGATGATTTTGAATAAAGTCGGTGGTTTGGTGCGAAAAGGTTGTTTCGCCTTGAATATCGAGATTTCTGCCGCCGCCAAAAAGCACACGGTTTCCGAAATTTCTAAAGTAAAAATAGCCCTCATCCAAATGGTAAGTACCTTCAAATTTCAAGGACGGAATAGGGGAGGTGACTAAAACTTGCGCTCTGCCGGGCTTTACGTCGATATTTGGAAGCAACTGCTGAGCAAAGCCATTCGTTGTTAATAGGAGTTTTCGGGTGGAGATTTTACCTACGGAAGTGTTTAACTGAACAGTATTCTGTAGTTCTTCGAAATTATCAACCTGTATTCCGTGCAGAATTTGAATATCGAGCTGTTGGGCTTTTTTGATGAGATTCAACATCATCTTGCCGGTATCGATCTGACTTTCAGCGCGGTTCAGGATCATTCCAGAAACACCTTGGAAACCTTTTAGTTTGATTTGATTGTCGACTCGAGAATAAATTGGTGCTCCCGGAATGATTGCTTTGAGAGCTGTGTTCATTGTTTCGAGAATCTGGAGCGAGGCTTCAAATTGAGTAGAATCGGAAGGGCGAAAAATTTCGTAACCACCTAAATTCAGCAAGCCGATGTTAGTATCTCCCAGATTTTTGCGGAGGAGTTCTAAGCCCTTCCAACGATATTCGATGAGCTGAAGCACTTGGTCTACAGGCATGATTTTGAGGTCGGAGGCGATTTCGCTCAGGCTTCCGAAACAGGCGAATCCGGCGTTTTTAGTGGATGCTCCATTGGGCAAAACGCCCCGCTCAAGAACGAGAATTTTAGCCTTTGGATGATTCCTCCGTAAATGTATAGCTGCTGATAAACCTACTATTCCGCTTCCAACTATGCAGAATTCGACATGTTCGAACCAGGTATTCTGTTCCCAGAAACTGAACATGACAGATGGTTTTAACTTAACGAATCGTTTCCCGTTTGGCGGAAAGTTTAAGATCGGTAACTGCGTGGAAGAATCCGAACATCAGAAACGAATAAAAAACATTGCCAATCAAGTTGTAACCAAAAAAAGGAATGCCTAATTCATAAGTTCCGATTAGTCCTGCGAAAGTTTTTGGCATCAAGCCGTTGGCTGAAATCCAAGTGCCGAAATTTGAAACCAAGAAAAACATAGTTGCTGAAAGAAAAGAAACATTGAGCAAATCGGTTGAATATTTCCTTTCGAAGAATTTACCGGAGTTGTCAGTTGTGCTTTTGCTGTAATTTCTGTTTCCAAACCAAACGCCGATGGCAGTCATTGCAATTACAGCAAGATAAACTAGGCCAGTTTCGGGCGAAGTGAAATATTCTGATGGGGTTGTCCATTGGTAATTAACCAACATAACGGTTAGCAAATCAGACACAAACATCGCAATCAGCGGAAGAATAAATCCAAGAATTCGGTTCGATACCAAAGCACCTCCAGCAAGCGCAATTGCGGCAATTGGAGTGAAGTTTGGCCAATGTGGTATTAGACGAAAGATTGCAGCTACCATTATTGCACTTAAAACCAGTAATAATTTTGGTTGATTCTTTTTCATATGCATTTTTGTCCGTTGCAAATTTAACAAGCTTTCTTGAATACCGTTCAATCTAAAACAATTGTTTCAACAATCTGAAATTGAGATAATTTGACGTAAGAAAGCAAATTTTGAATGGTGTTTAGTTTAGATTAATCTTGGATATCAGTTAAACAACAATCAATTTGGCAAACTGTTCGGTGGTTGATTATTTTTGATTTGAGCGGCAGTTTTGCAGTGAAATCTTTGGCAGATCCTATGTTTTTTGATTGTACTGCAGATTCTTTTTTGAATCTATTTTACTAAAATTGCGAAATAATCTAGGCACGATATTTAAGTGCGGAGTCGAAAACCAAGAAGCTATGAAACATTTCTTCACATTTATCATTTTGTCTTGTTCGTCGGCGGTAATCATCGCACAACCAGCAAATAAAGAAAAGCCCGTATCTAAAAATCGTTCAACAACCTACGGCGATTTCAGCGCCAATTTAGGAATACCAATGTATTCATTTGCTGAAACATCTAGTTCTACACCATTCGGATTAAATTTTAACATTATTCATCAGCCAACTAGACGAGTTCCTGTGCTTTTTGGCGGAGGCTTTGCCTATTTGCATGCGGGTGGTAATCGAGTAAATAGGGTACTCACCGCCGACATCACCGCTGGAAATATTATAATCGATCAGATATCGATCCCTTTAGAATTTCGAATGAACAATCATATTATTAATACGCATGGATTGGTTCGCTTTCAGGCTCCGGGGAAATATTTTAAGCCATATGCAGATATCGTAGGAGGATTTAATTATTTGTGGACAGGAACAGCTGTTTATGATAGATCTCCGGAAGGATTTTTTGCTACTGAAGACAATGGATTGATCACTAGAAAGACTCAAGAAAGTTCAATTACTTGGGCAGCAGGATTTGGAGTTGGTGCATTTATTTATTTGAATTCGGATTTGTTTTTAAACATCAATGCTACCTATATGGGCGGTGGATGGGCTAAATACTACGACCGAAACCAAGTGAGCAATTGGGATGTACAATTAAATGTAAATGGAGCCTCTAACGTGCAGACGGGTTCATTGGGAGATGATGCCTTGAATGTGAGTGCATTTCCAAAGAATTCAAGAACCGATATGATTTATGCCCAGATCGGGGTTGGGTTTTACTTGGATGGGACTTCCGGAACGAACCCGAATCAAAAGGCAAGGCCAAGTAATAATGTGAATCCAAATAAAAATGGGAACCAGCCATACAGGCAGCCAAGGCCGAACAATAAAAGATAGTTTGGTCTGAATTTAAAACACAAATCCCTCGACAGTACTAAGACTTTCGAGGGATTTGTGTTTTATAGTTTTTGAGATTCGATTAAAATCTCCAATGAGGCATTCTAGAGATAATTAAAAGTAGTGCGCCAGTTGTGAAGATCGCCATTTTGCGAAATTTCTGTGCATCGTCGGTAGCTTTCTTTGAAACAATTCGGCCTGCTTGAATTAGTCCAACTGCAATGAACATGGTAAGGATATGTTCCACAGCATAAAAACGAAGATTCTTGTCTTTCATGGCAGCACCAAAATCAGCAAATGCAGCTTCTGTAACTGGCGACAATCCGAAGTAGAGAATCAAACCGAGTAACAATTGAAGATGTGAAATACCAACGAGTGCGCCACCTGTGGCATTGTCGAGTTTGCCAAATGGCTTTTTACTTGCAAAGGCACTCCAAGAGCGTGCAATAACAAAGAGAAGTAATGCGAGCATAATCCAACGTAGGCCGTTGTGACTTTTGAGGACGATTTCGTACATGTTTTAAGATCTGATTCAGTTGTGGGCAAAATTAGCACAGATCGCAAGCAAACATTCAAAGGTACCTGGATAAAATTGATCATTTATTTTTCTAGCTTCATTCATAGCATGTTGCGAATAATTCACATGTTTTTTTTGAAATCCCTTGTAATTGTAAATCTATCGGTCTACTTTTGCCTTCCTTTTTAAGGATCCTGCGGATGTGGCGTAATTGGTAGCCGCACCAGACTTAGGATCTGGCGCCGCGAGGCGTGGGGGTTCGAGTCCCTTCATCCGCACCAAAAAAGCCTCCTTCGGGAGGTAAATTTTTTTTTATCTGTTCAGATGAATATCACCAAGGAACACAAAGATGAGCTGAATGCCATCATCAGAATCCAATTCGGACCTGAAGATTATCAACCAAAAATCGACCAGCAACTTCGCGAGTATTCAAAGAAAGTGAGCATGCCTGGTTTTCGCCCGGGGAAAGTGCCAGCCGGAATGGTGAAAAAGATGTATGGTAAATCGATCCTTGTGGATGAATTAAACAAGCTAACTTCTGATAGTTTGTTTGGTTTTATCCGCGACAATGAGATCGATATTTTGGGCAATCCGCTACCAGCGCCAGAAAACGACGATCGCCTTGATCTTGAAAATCCTGGAACAATCCAATTAGCATTTGAAATTGGTTTAGCACCAAAGTTTGAATTAGAAGTTTCTGCACAGAAATCATTTGATATGTATGTTCCATTAATTGATGAGGACTACATCTCCAAAGAAATTGAGAACTACCGCGAACGTTTAGGAGATTACACCGAAACTGATGAGGCTGCCATGCATGGCGACTTGGTTCATGGTGTTTTTACTGAACTGAATGCGGATGGGTCAATTAAAGAAGGTGGAATTTCTCGTCATACCGATGTTCATGATGCCGACCTTAAGGAAGGTGATTCTGAGGCATTCGTAGGGATGAAAAAAAGAGATTCCAAAAATTTAGATCTTAAATCTGTTTTTGTTAATCCAACTGTGATTGCGGCAATTTTAGCGATTACAACGGAAGATGCTTCTGCATTAGATTCTACATTCAGCTTCGAAGTTGAAACGATCCGACGTAAAACCCATTCAGAAATCAACCAAGATTTCTTCGATAAACTTTTTGGCAAAGACACAATCTTTTCTGAAGAAGAATTAAGAAATCGAATTGCTGCAGACTCTAATACCCGTTTTTCAAAAGACTCAGAAACTAGATTCTTCAATGAAGTAGTAGAAGATTTGGTAAATAGCAGCACGATCACCTTACCAGATGATTTCTTAAAGCGTTGGTTAACATCTACCAACGATGGTAAAGTTTCTCCTGAAGATATCGAGCAGAATTACACCAATTATGCAAAAGGCATTCGTTGGCAGCTTATCGAAAATAAATTGATTCGCGACAATGAAATTTCAGTTTCTCGTGAACAAGCTATCGACAGTGTAGCGAATGATTTTCTCGCCTACATGGGTGGAGCAGTTGGCGCTGGTGAAGAAGGATTAGTTCAAGCTAGAGGTATTGCTGAACGTATGCTTCAAGATGAAAAAGAAGCGAATAAAGTATTTGATCGCCTTTACAATGAGGCTTTGAATAAAATTTTCCTCGACAAATTCACGATTCAACAAGTGGCTCTCCCATTTGAAGAGTGGGTAAAGAAAGTTTCGGAACCACTGAATTAAGTTTTTAGAGTGAGTGTGTTTGCGGGCTCCGGATTTTATCCGTGAGCCCGTTTTTTATTGAGTTTATTTGAAATTAAAGGATCAAATTCACTCTTGTTTTTTGATCTCATTCATCTCCGGAGTAGCGAATGGCTTCTTATTAATATAGGGCTCCATAAATTCAATAATGAATGCCGTTCCACCATCAGGCGGGAAGTTGAAGCTTATTTTACCATTGTGCCTTTCAACCAAATTTTTGGTAATAACAAGTCCAAGCCCAGTCCCTTCAATTTCATCTGCATTACTAGCACGAAAAAAAGATTGGAAAATATTTTCACGTTCATTTTCAGGAATTCCAATCCCAAAATCGCGTACTGAAATAGAAAATTTATTACCTAAAAACCGTAAAGTTACAATAGGAGGTTTGCAGGAAACTGAATACTTAAATGCATTGGCAATTAAATTGTTAAGAACATGCGTAAATAAATTAGGATCAACATATTTTGAGGATGGAATTCCAATTATTTGCACATCTAACTCTCTACCATCTTTTTGTCTTTCATTGTGGCTTTGTGCAATTTGATAAAGTAGCTCAACAAGATTTGTTATTTCAGGATTCAATTGAATTTGCTCTGATTCAGTTTTGCCAAGCGTGAGTACATCGTTCATGAGCACTGTGAGCCTATCGATTTCTCTGTTGATGTGCTCAAGATGTTTCCTCATAGATGTACGCATTTCAGTATCTTTCACAGAAGTGCTTTTAATAGAAAGGATATCTACACTCGTTTTAATGGTTGAGAGCGGAGTTCTGAATTCATGCGAAGTCATTGTAACAAATCGACTTTTTAATTCATGTAAATGTTTTTCTTTGTTTAGGGCATTTTTTAAATCTGTTTCCATCGTGACTCTTTCATCGATAACCCTTGTAGAGGCGACCATCCCATTGATTATTCCATCTCGATCGCTGAGTGTTCTGATATTGGTTTCGAACCACTGATAATGATTTAAGTTTTTTGATTTAAATCTATACGTAATTCTTTGTTCCCAATCATATTCTGATTGCTGCAATCTAGAAAAGAGATTATTAACAATTTCCAGATCATCACGGTGAACAAAGGATTGAATGTATTCACCAATTAATTCTTCAGGGCGATAACCACTAATTGCCTTCAGAGACGGGGAAGCATATTCAATTTTCCCTTGTTTGTCGTGAAGGGTTATAAGATCTCGGATATTGTCGGACAATAACTTAAACATATCCTTGCTTTCTCGCTCATCGGTCAAATCATGCAATGAACCAGATGTACCAACTATTTCATTTTTGTCGTTGTGAAGTAGTATTGCATACACTCTGAAATAACGAATCTTTCCAGTTTTATTTATGTATCGTATTTCATGCGAACAGTAGCTTTTTTCGCCTTCAATCAAAGGTTTAAACAGTTCAGCGTTCCTTTGTGCGTCTTCTTTGTGAAGGAAATTAAAAAATGGCTGCCCAATCGATTCCTCTATCGAATACTCCATGATCCTTTCCCACGATTTATTAAGAAACGACCAATTGCCTTCTAGGTTTGTTTGAAAGATGATATCGTTTACTGAATTCACAACATCCTCGTAGAGCTTTTTGCTTTCTGAAAGTTTTTTTTCAAATACTTTTCTAGCGGTGATATCTCTAGCAATTGCAGAAATCCCGATTTGTTCTCCTTTTTCGTTGATAGTAGGATTAACGGTGATCTCGCCAATTCTACTTCCAAATGCTATCTCTGCTGTGTTTTTAACACCTTCGAATGCCAAAGCATACATATCTTGAATTTCTTTTATCGGAGGCCTTTTTGCAGCGATAAATGAATTTCCTGATTGACCAATGCGTGGTTCGAAGTTGAAATAATCTTTGTGAAACTCGAAAAGCGCTGAATTAAATGCAACAAAACGGTATTCTTTATCGAGCGACCAAATAAGTTCATCAGTAGAATTAATGATGGCAGATAAGTTTGCCACAGAAATATCGAGATTTTTCTGCAACTGTTGTTCTTTAGTCAGATCTTGAAGAAGAACCGCAAAGCCATTGATTTGGTTTTCGTCGCGGAGAGCGATGATAGTTACATTGATTTGCTTCTCGTCGAAAACTACAATTTCACTGATTGCATCCCCAATGTAAACACGAGCTATGAGTTCCCTGAATTTATTAATAACAGCAGGTTGTTTCACATGATCAGAGAAAAGAATTTTACCGAGTTCACGTTTTTCTAAACCAAGCGACTCTAACGACTGATCAAATGCGTTGTTTTTTGCGATGAGTCGATTTTCATTATCGATGGCAAAAAAAATCAATCCTAATTGATCCATTAGGATTTCAATGTTTCTTAAGTGATTGTTAGAATTATCGATTATATCACCTTGCTGAACAGATTTCGTTATTGTACCAAGAATGCGGTAAATTCGACCATCTTCGGTGAAAATTATTTTTCCAGAATTGTTTAGTTCTACAATTTTTCCCGACTTATGTTTCAGTTTGAAGGTTAAGTTGAACCGGTTGTTTTCCTTGTTTCTTTTGCGCAGTCCATCTATTTCATTTAAATCCTCAGGCAGAATTATGCTTTGCCAGAAACCCGGAACCTCAAAATCGGATTGAGAATAGCCGGTGAATTCTGTAATTGATGGAGATACATATTCGGTTCTAAACTGATCATTAATTACAAACATGACGCTACTTACATGTTTTAATAAATAATTGAGCAATTCTTGCTGACTTCCTTCCGAATTTGGGTTGGTATCTTGTATCCAATTTTGTTTGAAACGAAAAAACAAACTAAACAATCCAGAACCTTGGTTGAGATAAACTGCAGATATGTCGGCAGGTAAAAAAACACCTGACTTTGTTTTAATCAACTGATCTTGCCAAAGAATTTTGCCTTCTTTTGCCGCGTGAGCGATTTTCATCAAATCTTCCAAGTTCCCTTTGAAGAAATCAGGCGCAGTTAACGATTCTAAATCTTTTTCTGAATACCCTGTGATTGCTCGTAGGATTTCATTTGTGGAGATGATTTTGCCATAAGAACTAACCAATGCGAATCCTTCCAATTCATTTTTCTGATAAGAATTGTTGATCAGAGTTTTGAAAAGCGACGAAAAATTTCGCAGCATGGTAGGCGTATTCTCCATTTTGTTCATTCAAACTTAATGCTTTAAAGTTAGCTTTTTACAATGCTACTTTTTAAATTAAAATGTAAAATCGTTTTTAAGGCAACAAATGGGATTTAAGTTTTTTTGTTAATTATTGATTATCAATGACTAAGTTGTTTTTATATGGTTGTACTGAAAGAACTTTGCATTCCTGAAACAATCGAAAATTCAAATAAATTTAAATGATAATCATAGAATCAATATTTATGGGGTGGAATTCTTGATTTTTAAAGTTATCTGTAATGGTTTTAAAGTAGTTGGTTAACTCGATTCAGGAATCAATCTGCTTTGTTTTTGTTCCTTACAAGTATGGAAATTATTTCAGGCATTAAATTTTCAATCTCATGCTGCAACAAAATAGCCCACTTGTTTTTAGATTTCCCCAAAGCTGTTTTGTCGATCAAGAATTCTGTAGCCTGACGAATTGCAATAATTATTGGATTATCTGCTTGGTTAATCGGACTTGTGTTTTTATTTAACAATATATCGAACCAAGTATTTGAAAATGTGCCACGGAGCTCTTGTTGCAATTCTATCCATTGCGCTTCTCGATTTTTATCAAGTTCACTTATTTTTAATTGCAAATCCTGCATTCGATCAATCATGCGTCTTTGGTTTGTTTGAGTAACTCCTGAATAATGGCATTTTGAAGTTTCCTTTTAAGGAATTTGTTTCTAAATAAATAAATAATGAGCGATGGTAGCATATAAATACCAGCAGTTATAAGGAATCCATTAGCGGCACTCCCTGCTAATTGGCCAATATATAAAGATGCTGCAATACTGAGCATTACGAATCCAATTGCTAACGGAACATATATAAATATCTTTAATATAAATAAAGAAGCAACCTCCGCTATTTTGGAGGTTGCTTTTAATTTTAATATATGAAGAGTAGTTTGACTATATTTCTCTGCCTTTTCTATTATTGGTTCAAAGAATAACATCTGATTTTCCATAGTATTATAGCTAACAATTTTGATAAATGCTAAGATTAATTCGTAAAAGCTCTTATATCTTTTTTAATACGTTCGCCGTCAGCTTTCATGTTGTGTTCAAATTCTTTTGCTTCAGTTTCTGCTAAATTGAGCTTTTCATTGAAGATATTCATTAGTTCTTCAAGTTTTTCTTTAATTCCATTTACAGAATCACTGCCTTTTTGCGATATTTTTCGACGTGTTTCTACACCTTTATCTGGCGCAAATAGAATACCTGAAATGGCACCTACTACGATACCTGTTAATGTTCCGATAAGCACTTTTTCTGTTGTTGTCATTTTATTATTAGATTTAATTGTAATTATGCTGAAATTTATTTTGTTGTAATTAATGGTTTTGTTTGACTGTTTAGTTCTGAGTCGACTTTAGGCAATAAATGTTTTAAGTCATTTATTTAACTGCTGATCCTCCTCTAATAATTCTTAACAAAACCGATAGAACTGCAAGAACAAGCAATATGTGGATTATCCCATGTAACTGGAATCCAAGGAAACCGATTGCCCAAAGCACTAAGAAAATTACTGCGAGAATATAAAGTATGTTTCCCATTTCGTTTAAAAATTAAATCCAACGCTTACTTGATACCATTTGTTTTTGTATCTCGGTGTTACTTGTGTCCCATCACCCTTGTTTTTCTGGATATCCCATGCCAATCGACCGGAAAGTGTTACGTGACGAAGATTGATATCGAGACCTATTACTGCACCAAGAAGATTCTTGCGGATATTGTCTTGTCTAAATTCCAATTCTTGTTCATAGCTGAAATTCGAGCTTTCAAATTTGTCCGATTGTTTAATCAAGTATGAGTATTGCGGACCTGCTAAAATTGTAATGAATTCGCTTGGTTTCAAGGCAATTTGCAATGGAATATCAATGAATGTGGTTGATCGGGTTACCGAATATGGGTTTCCGATCAATGATCCTCTTCCTTCAAATCCCTTTTGTGAAAGTTGTACTTCGGGTTGAACTCCAAAGTATTTCCCAATTGGAATGGCAGTGAAAATACCAACCATAAAACCATATTTTGTGTCGGCGGTAAATGGTTCTCCTTCGTTGTCATAAACATTAGATCCGTTTACGCCTATTTTTGCGCCGAATCGCATTTTCTCTCTATTGTCGGTCTCATTTTGTTTAATGTTATCTACAGATTGAGCGCTAAGTGGACCCAATGTGGATAAGAGTGCGAGTATTAAAATCTTAAATTTTTTCATATTATTTCTTTTCATTTCTAATGGTGAAATCTTTTAACGCTTTACCAAATTTTGCTAGATCATCATTAAATTCCCTTTGAAAAACATCCCAATTTTGACCAGCTGTTCTTTTATATGAGTTGGCTTTTTCTTTGAGTAATTTATTTTGATCTTCAAGCGACTGTAACGATTTTTCGTAATCTGCTTGCTGCTTTTTTTCCATCTTTTTGGACCTTTCTTTTAATTCAGCAATAGATTTCTCGTTTTCATCAATATCGCGGTTGATTTTATTTCTGTATTCCTCGAATTTTAATGTAATTGCCATCTCCTTTTGGCGAAGTCTTTCAGCCTCAATTTCATTTTTTTCTGATTGAATAATAGTTGTATCCTTTTTTTCAGGATGAGCTGTGCAACTTTGTGCAATTAGCGAACCTGCAATGGCTGTAAATGCAAGAAAATTCTTGATTGTTCTCATGTTATCGTTTTTAATTTTATTTGATTTAAATATGAATATGCATCCCGTTTAAGAAACTCTATTTTCTTAATTTATTTCTCAAATTTGTTTCGAAGATTTATTATAACTTAATCGACGCTGTTTGCTCTTTTAACTATATTTTTCGTTAGACGTTTGAGTATTGCCTGTACTAATCAGTATTTCAATAACTAATTTATAAACAGTTGAATACGATTTAATAAATCTCTTTGAAACTCTTCATTAGATCTGAGTTTTATAGATTATTTGGATCGTTAAATGACCTGGTAACTATACTAAAATGTCCTAATTATTTGACTCTACAAATGACTTACTTTAATGTCGAATTGATGCTACATGTATGATAGTTAAACTTACATAAATGCCTGATTTTATTATTTGATATTAATTTTAATAATAAATGTTTACTTCATTAATAAAGCCTTTTTATAGCACAATTAACTTAGTTCAATTAGCTGCTTGCAGAGAAACGGTTTGATTCGATTCATTGCCAAGAGTTTCAATTGGAGTTCTTAGTCGAATTTTTAATGCTTTGAATGTGGAAGGAGAAAGGCCTGTCATCTTTTTGAATTGGTTCGAAAGATGTGCTGCACTAGAATAGTTCATTTTCCATGCGATTTCCGAAATGGTGAGCTCATTGTAAATGATCAGCTCTTTGATTCTCTCTATCTTATGAATGATGATGAAATGCTGAATTGTCATCCCTTTCAAATGAGAAAAGACGTTAGAAATGTAGGTGTAATCGAAATGGATTTTCTGACTGATATATTCAGAATAATTCATTTTAGGACCATCTTCTTGGTTATGAATCATATCGATGATTACATTGATGGTTTTTTCAATCATTCGGGCTTTTTTATCTTCCATCAATTCAAACCCTACCGCTAACAATTTGGCTTGTAATTGCGCAATTTTCTCCTTGTCTGTGGAGTCGGGTATTTCGATTTCACCCAATTGGGTATTTTCAGGCTGTATGTGGCAATCTTTTAATATCTTCTTTACAGCAGATACGCATCTAATGCTCACCATATATTTAATAAATAATCTCATTTCTAAATATTTTATTCTATAAACGTACAGCATTTTAAATTGCTAGTTATTACATAAATCACATTTTTTTATGTAAATCTTCACTTAACTTCAGATTTTGAACATCGATTAGATAATAACAAGGTGGAATCTACAATGCACAAAGCCTTTGAGGGTTACTTTATAAGTTGGGCAGAGTTTTTAAAATTTACGATACTTTCCAATCAAACAAATGGCAACTTTTAAATAAGAATGAACTTAGTTCCAAACTTTATGCAACCATTTGATCCCCATATTTGAGGCTTTAGTCCTGAAGTTTCTGAAAATCGAGATCCATAAAACCTGAAGATTCTTGTGGATCGTTTTGTTTTTTTGTATTCCTGCTTGAATGTGTTTCAGTGGTGGATTCCTCTGACCAAGTTGATTTTACTCGAATTTTAACAAACAAAAAAGCCCTCTCGAAATGAGAAGGCTTGCTTGCGGACCGGACGGGACTCGAACCCGCGACCTCCGCCGTGACAGGGCGGCATTCTAACCAGCTGAACTACCGATCCGTTATTCAGGGTGGCAAAAATACAGCTTTATCATTTCCATCCAAACTTTCATGCGAAAAAAAGCATGTAAAATATTCAAATGGTTGATTTACTGATAGAATCGATTTTCCTAATCATAATCATTGGGTAAACATTATTAATAGCTTTGCTCCAAGTTATCGCTGTTATGCTTGTTGGTGTTGGTAAATCTAAAGTTGTTTTTCGTAAAGGATCACTTCCCTTGTTGGGATATGGCCGACTAGCACATCGATCGGATGGGGCAGAAACAGATCTTTTTGCTCGCGCTTTTTACTTTCAACAAGAAAAGAAAGCAATTGCTGTGATTGTTTTAGAGTGTTACAACATTTCTCATCACCTCAAGAAGGAAGTTATCAAGCGTTTTCAGGATAAAACTTCAAACCATTCGATCCTTGAAGAGAATTTACTGATCTGCACGCAAAACACCCATAGTGCTCCGGGTGGTCATCACCATTATGCGTTTTTAAACATCACCACAAAAGGTTATCGTAAAGATATCTTCGATAGTTATGTGGATGCTTGTTCAAATGCACTTCAACAGGCCGTTAAATCGTCCACAGAAGCTAAGTTGTTTCTTAATGTTGCGCAGTTTGCCCCTGGAGCCGATATTGCCTTCAATCGATCGCTAGAGGCCTTTAACAGCAATTCAGATATTGAACAGAGAGATGAAAATAACACTCACTTAGCAATTGATCGTTTTGCCAGACAAATTCGAATTGAAGATATCAAAGGAAATAGTATTGGCTTACTGAATTGGTTTGGTTTACAAGGCACCAGTATTGATTCAGAAAACACCAAGATTCACTCCGACAACAAAGGATACGCAGCTTCATTGCTCGAAAATGATCAATCTGATGTTCGTCCTTTTGTAGCCGGGTTTGCTTGCGATGCCAGCGCAGATGTGTCTCCCAATTATTATGGCAGAGCGAAATGGTGGCCTCGTGGGAAGTATGAAGACCAATTCAAAAGTGCATATTTCAATGGTTTTCAGCAATTTGAGTTGAGTAAGTCGTTGATGGAAGACGATCAGGAACAAATTCCACTTACAGCCTCATTGGATTTTGATCTTCAGTATTTTAACCTCTCTTCAATTACCTGTTCGCAAGCTTATACCAACGACCATTTGCCGCATACAACCGGGCAATCTGCTGCTGGCTTGGCGATGTTGAACGGTACATCGGTCGACAATCCAGGCATTGATTCCTTCACCAACTTTTTGATTGCCTTGTTTGTGAGGTACCGAAATTTTATCCGAAGGGTTCCAATTATTTCAAGCAAAACAGCTCGGGCAGAGTTCCGTCGCCTTAGGGAAGCGCAAGGAGCCAAAAGGATTCTTGCAGAATTCCAAGAAAAAAAGGTACTTGGCTTTAGTAATCTGAACAAGTTGGCTGTTCCACCCACCTTGTCGGATGTTTCAGATGAATTAAAGCGGCAATACGAACTTGGCGGATTATCCGAAAATACTTGGATGCCTGTTGTTGTTGGTGTGCAAATCTTCATCATTGGTGAAATAGCTATTGCGGCATATCCTGGCGAAATCACTACTACTGCTGGTGCTCGTCTAAAAAAGAGCATCCTTGAAAAGTTAAGTCATCGTGGAGTTATTGATGTAATTATCACTTCCAATGCGAACGATTATATCGGCTACACAACCACTTTCGAAGAGTATCAATTTGCAACTTACGAACGCGGAATGACTTTTTTCGGTCAATATACATTAGCAGCTTTGCAAACTTGCTTCAATAAAATTGCAGAGAACCTTTTGTTACCGGATTCGAAACGAAAGCACAACCCCAAAATCCAACCGCCAGATTTTTCCGAAACCGAGTTGAAAGCTCGATCTGCTGTGATCTAACGATCGGGAGATTTTCCATAATCCTTTATTGATCAATATTTCAAACGATCAGTCGCTACTTTTGCAGCAAAATGTAACGATGGATTTTACTATTCTAAGTTCAAATCTCACCAATCCAACTTTGCTCTTTTTCGTATTGGGAATAATTGCAGCCGTTGTGAAATCGGATCTTGAAATACCTGCTCAATCGGTTCGTTTCATTTCACTTTATCTGCTTTTTTCAATTGGTTTTAAAGGCGGACAAGAGCTTTCCCACAGTGAGCCTGGAGCAGAAATCTGGAATTCGTTGATTTTCGGACTACTACTTGCCTCGGTGATTCCCTTTTACACCTTTTTTATTTTACGAAAACGGCTGAGTATTTCCGATTCAGGTGCTATTGCTGCCGCCTACGGCTCAGTGAGTGCTGTTACTTTTGTTGCGGCATCTGGATTTTTAGAGCAGCAGCAGGTAGATTTTGGTGGCCACATGGTAGCTGTTATGGCACTCATGGAAGCTCCAGCAATTATTGTGGGCGTTGCGCTCAAAATGAAGTACGACAAAGACGATGGTATCGATAGCTTGAAGTCTATTATGCGGCATTCGCTCACCAATGGTTCTGTGCTTCTAATTTTAGGCAGTTTAGTGATTGGTTTGATTTCGGATGCCAAACAAGCAGAAGGAATTAAACCCTTCACTACCGATATCTTCAAGGGATTCTTGGCCATTTTTCTCCTTGAAATGGGAATCACAACAGCCCGAAGAATTTCAGCTTTTCGAAAATATGGATGGTTTGTGGCCTTGTTCGCCATCTTTGTTCCAGTTTTCAATGGTTGCTTGTCGGCAATTCTTAGCGGGTACATCACCGATTCAATAGGTAACCGTTTTATGTTCGCCATATTGGCTGCAAGCGCTTCCTATATTGCCGTTCCTGCTGCTATGAAAATTGCCGCACCAAAAGCCGATCCTGGTTTGTACATTCCAATGGCTATCGGGATCACTTTTCCTCTAAATATTACTATCGGAATGCCACTTTACTTTGCGCTTATTCGAATTACATAACTCATCTGTTGCAGATGCCTGTAAATGAGCAGTATGCACACTGTTTTAGGTCGTCTGTTTGTTGAAATGGACTTGAGGCATCCAGAATCCGGTCAATCAAAGCCGAAAATGTACCTTCCATTTCCTCTCGAAATAAGGTGTTCAAATCACGCTTGTCGCCAAATTCTATGGTATGCAATCCTTCAGAAGGCCGTTTAATAGTGATAATTCCTGGAACGATTTCTACATCAGGAAATTCTGATTTCCAAGCAAGCATATACAATAACAATTGCAACGCTTTTTCTTTTTCAGGCAACGTTACAATATCGTTTAGGTCTTTAAGCTTCAAGCTACTAGATCCTACTTTCCCCGTTTTGTAATCTAAAACCCTTACAATATTGCCTTCACGGTCTATTCGATCGGCTGTTCCTCCCATATGGATAGGAATTTTATTCCCTTGAAACGGGATTTCAATCTTGAATCTAACTGATCGTTCCAAACCAAGCAATGCAGTCGGTATTCCTGCTTCGATTTTACTTTCAATGCTTTGTTTTTCCGCCAATAAATAATTCCTCAACATTTGTTCAATGCCCGTATATGCAAGCAAGTTGTTGCCTTTTTCAAGATCAGAGGCTTCCATAATTTTTAGAAACTCCATTCTGAGCAACTCAGGCATTTTTTGAAGCATATCTTGATAGGCATCAACTGTGAGGAGCTTATCGAGATAAGGCAGAAACAACTTTTCCAATACTTCATGGCTAATGGTTCCAATTTGGTTGCTTTCCAAATCTTCTTCTCGATCGTCTTGTACTATGATACCACTGAAATATGACAAATAATACTTCAAGCTACAACTCACGAATTTCTGCATAGCCGATGGAGATAGCTGCTTCCAAGGCTCTGATCCATTGTAGCGATCGATGATTTTCTGCAACAGTTCATCGGTTTTTTCTACGTTAATAGGGTAATCGATAGGGGCAGGGAGATCGGGTACAACCACGCTAGTTTTAATTTTCGGCTTGTCGAATTCTTTCAATACTTGGGTAATGAAACGCGACTGTTCTCCTTTTCCAAATTCGTCATTTTCGGTGTTATAAATCATCCATACTTTCTCAGCACGCTGAAGCATTCGGTAAAAATGGTAGCCATAAATAGCATCTCGCTCTTTATATGTCGGTAATCCGAAATGTGAGGCAATGTCGGTTGGTATAAACGACTTCTGTGACCGAGCTGCTGGCATTACAGTTTCATTTACTGAAACGAGGATCAACTGCTTGAAATCCAAGTTTCGGGTTTCCAACAATCCCATCAATTGAAGTCCTTGCAGCGGCTCACCGTAAAATGGAAGGGTTTTTTGCCTCAACAATTGTCCGAAAATCTTCTGTAGGGTTTTCAGACTAGCATAACCTGGATAATCGAGATTCCACTTTTGAATTCTAACCAATACTGTTTTTAAGGTGTGAAGTGTTTCAAGGTGATAGCCGATTTCCTGATTTTTCTCTTTGTAGAAATCGAAAAGGATTTTCACCAATTCCAGCAATCGATCGATAGCAGTATCCACATTTTCATTCCACGATTCAAATAGAAATCCGATCTTATTCAGGGAAGGTGCTTTCTCGATGAGTGTTTTTGAGGATAGGTAGATGAATTTTTCCGAATTCACCAAATTGAGCAGTGTGCTGGAGTCGTTCTGGCCGATGATGGTTCGAATATCTGGCTGGCGAAATAGCTTCTGTAAGTCGCGAAAATAAAATGCGGCACCTTTACTTGATTTGCTGTTTCTGGCTTTTCGGTGCATGTCGAAAATGATTTGAAACATCCCGCTCAATGGCAATTGGTGGAGCGGATAACCCATCGTGATATTTACAGCAGGCACTTCTTCAGGCAGCATCTCGAGCACTGGCATGAGCAATTTTTCATCGCACAATACGATGGCAGTGTCGGTAAGATCGTGCCCAGTAGAAATTAGGTTTTTGAGGATAGATCCAGCAACCAGCGCTTGGCCCATGTTTTTCGCCACGCCAACAATTTGAATTTCTTGGTCGGCACTGTTTAGCATAGGCTCGGAATAGTTGAACTTTCCGATGCCAAATTCTTTTCTGTATTTCCTAAAGAAATAGCCAGCTTCGTTGAGAGGATCGTTTAGGTAATATGGATCTGTATCCCAAATAATTTCGGCTTTTCCAGATTTTTCAAGATGCCGCATGTAGCGCTGCTCAGAAGCATTTAGGGCATTAAACCCAGCAAAAACAACATGTTTCCAAGGAAGTTGATCTTTCAGCGTTTCAATATTTGCTGCCAGTTCGCGGTAGGCCATTCCTGGACTTACCATTTTCTTTGTTTCCAAATGGTGTCGAAAGAGTTTGTACCAATCGCCCATTCTCGACCAGAAACGGATGTATTGTTCTTGGGTTGCTGTAATCACTTTTCCATCGGGCGACCACTTTTTCATGGCATAAGCGGCATCCACAGAGCCATAAAGTTTCTCTGAATCAACACTATACAAGTCGGTTTCTTCGTAATCGTGCAGTAGTTGCGGAGCCCAAGTAAGATAGGTATCGAAAGGTTCGGCGTTGGATCCTTCCGATTGTGCGTAAACATTGTAGAATTCGAACAACCGCGCTATAGGATCAAGGATCGGTTTACGGATAATCTCTCGAACAAAATCGTCGGCCGAAAATATTTCTGGAGCCCACTGGTTTTGAGGGTTTAGGCTGATCAGTTCTTTTCTGAAAAATACGGCTGCACGTCGGTTTGGAAAAACCAGGCAAACAGAATCATTTCCTTGAGTCGAAAGCTCGAGGTAACGGCGTGCAATTTTTCTGAGGAATTTTTCTTTCGTGTCACTCATCGAATAGTCCCGTTTGGGTAGGAAGAGGGTTGTCTTTTTGAATCAATTCTGGTCCATCGTTCGTTCCTCTGCTCATCAGATTTCTTACTGGCCAAGCATCCATTTCTTCGGAAGGGAAGGGTAGAAGGAGGCTTGCAAGATCGGATGTATTTTCATTCATCAACCAAGAAGAATAATTTTCCTCGCGAAGAATCACTGGCATTCGGTTGTGGATTTGTGCCATCAATGGATTGGGCACAGTGGTAACAATGGCAACCGATTGTTGTATTTGTCCGTTCGAATGAACTGTTTCTTCCCAAATTCCAGCAAAACAAAACACTGGATGATTGGGTAGACTCATATAATATGGTTGTTTTAATTTACCAACAGTTTTCCATTCATAAAATCCTGAAGCAGGAATCAAACATCTTTGTTGATGCAGATACTTTTTAAAACCAGGTTTTTCGTTAAGCGATTCTTGCCGAGCGTTTATCATCAATTGAGGCTTTTCTCCTGGCTGCGTCCAATAGGGTAGAAGCCCCCAGCGAATTGCTTGAATGATTTCTGGTTGTTTGTTGGTTACAGATAAGATTTCCTGACCAGGAGAGATGTTGAAAGCAGGCTTAGTTGAAGTGCCATGTAAAAGGCTGGCTCTGAGTTGTTTTTCAAGATCTACAGGCTTGCCGGCGAGGGTATATCTTCCACACATGAAAATTGATTGTTTATTTAAATATAAGATTTACAATTTAGCACAATTTTTGCTGGGAACGCTCCCGCTAAAACTTCTATTATGTTGAAATACACATTTCTGTTTTCCTTGTTACTTTCTCTTTGTGCAGGGTTGAATGCAAAAGGCTTCGAAATCAAAGCCACAGTTAAAGGAGTAAAGGATTCCACTTGTCAGCTCGCCTATTATTTTGGCGACAAGCAATACATTAAAGATTCGGCTCGAGCAGATGCCAAAGGCAATTTAGTTTTCAAGGGAATCGAAACACTTCCTGGTGGAATCTATATGATCGTTATTCCGGGTAAAAAGTATTTTGAGCTCATTGTAGATCGGGAACAGAATTTTAGTGTTTCTACCGATTCCGAAGATTTGATCAATGCCATGAAGGTTACAGGATCAAAAGACAATGAAGTGTTTTATGATTATTTGAAATGGATTTCGATCCGTGGAAAATCGATGGAGGCCCTCAGGAAAGAAATGGAATCAGCCAAGGGCGACGAAGCCAAATCGGCATCCTTAAAATCTCAACAAGAAGCCCTCGATAAAGAGGTGAAGGATTACAAAAACAACATTGTAGTCAATCAGCCTGAGTTGTTGTTAAGTCAGATTTTTAAGGCTTCTATGGAACCAGAAATTCCTCCAACACCGAATAAAGCCGACGGATCGAAAGATTCAACTTTTCCATACCGTTATTATAGAGCACATTACTTCGACAATATCAATATGAAGGATGATCGCTTGTTGCGTACTCCAGTTTTTGCTGGTAAAATCAAGCAATACATGGAGAAAATCACTCCTCAAATTCCTGACTCAGTTTGTGCATCTGCAACAAAAATGATCGCGTTAACCGATGAGAAAAGTGATATTTTCAAATACCTGGTTTACTATATCACCAATACTTACGAGAAATCGAATGTGATGGGAATGGATGCAGTTTTCGTTTGTATGGCAGAACAGTACTATTTGAGCGGCAAAGCTTTTTGGGTTGATTCTGCGCAAGTAGTGAAGATACAAGAGCGTGTAAATGCGCTTAAGCCTTGTTTGATTGGAAAACAAGCTTACAACATGCGATTGTTAAAACCCGACTTTCATCCGATTTCTTTCAACGACATCAAAAGTGAATACACGATCATTTATTTCTGGGACCCAAGTTGTGGTCATTGTCAAAAGGTAACGCCTAAGCTTCGCGATTTTTACAACGCCAATAAAACCAAGCTCGACGTAGAGGTTTTAGGTATTTACATTGAAACCGACACCACCGAATGGTTTAAGTATATCAAAGAAAAGGAATTGAATTGGATCAATGCTGCCGATTTAACGCTGAAAACCAACTTCAGAGCCTATTATGATATTTACAGCACACCAGTAATTTATGTGTTGGATAGAAACAAGAAAATTATCGCCAAACGGATTGATGTAGAAAACTTGGAAGATTTTCTTAATAATTACTCAAAAAGAAAGATGTAACCATGGAGTTCCAACTCAATGTATTAGGTGCTCAACTTGAAGCTTGTTGTTATGAACCAATGACAGGTTTTTACCGTGATGGGTTTTGCCATACGAGCCAAGAAGACACTGGTTCGCATTCGGTTTGCGTGCGTGTTAATGATGCTTTTTTGACCTATTCGGCAAGTGTCGGGAATGATTTAAGTACACCACGTCCGCAGTACATGTTTCCAGGTTTGAACCATGGCGATCAATGGTGTTTGTGTGCTGAAAGATGGAAGCAAGCTTGTGAAGCTGGTGTTGCGCCGCCCGTAGTATTGAGTTCAACACATCAAAGAGCCTTAGAAATTATTCCTCTTGAGTTGCTGATGGAATACGCTTTAGATCTCAGCTATTAATCAGGCGAGTTTTTCGAGTTTCTTCTGAGCATCAAATAAAGCAGCACCAAAATAAGCAAGGCGAAAAACGCAATGTTCCAATGTTGAGCTGTTTCGAAAATAAAAAGAAAGGCATAGTTACTTGTAACAGTTTCAGGATCAATCAAACACAAACTGTTATAAGCGCTTGAAGTTGGAAATTCAAGACCAAGAATTATTTTAGTAGAATTCAATTTTTTCCGTTTGTAACGGCAAAATTATTCTACAAGAGACTTCGCTGCAAATTTATTGCTGTTTTTAACCCTTTAGGGTAAGTGCTCTAAATGTTAGTTACGGTCTCTCTCCTTTTCTCGCTTTTGCATCTGTTTCAAGGGATTCGCCGAAATTTCTTGGTTCATTTTGCGGTTCCTGAAAATGTCAATTGCCTGATAAACAGCCTCTCTGAATGATGAAGGATCGGCGATGTTTTTTCCAACGATATCGTACCCCGTTCCATGGTCTGGAGATGTTCTTACGATTGGCAAACCGGCAGTAAAATTAACACCTTGGTGGAATGCAATCGCTTTAAACGGAATTAATCCTTGGTCGTGATACATTGCCATCACACCATCGAACTTTTTCCAAGCACCAGTGCCAAAAAATCCATCCGCAGGAAAAGGCCCATACACCAACATGTTTTCCGATTGCGCCTTTTTAATCGCCGGAATGATCATTTGTTCTTCTTCCTTGCCAATCAGTCCATTGTCGCCTGCGTGAGGATTTAAGCCCAACACCGCAATTTTAGGACTTCTAATTCCAAAGTCTTGCAACAAACTATCAGCCATCACCTTTAAACGCGAAAGGATGAGTTCGGTGCTCAGTTTTGAGGCTACTTCATGAATCGGAATATGGCCTGTAACTGTTCCTACCCGCAATCCATCATTTACCAAAAGCATTAAGTAGTTGCTGGTATTTGTTTTGGCAGCGAGAAATTCGGTGTGACCAGGAAAGTTAAATTCATGGCCTTGCACATTTTGCTTATTGATTGGGGCTGTTACTAGAACATCGATTTTTCCGGCTAGCAAATCTTCTACCGCACGGTTTAGCGCTTTTACAGCCCAAGAACCTGCAGCAGGTGTGCTTTTCCCAGGATCCATTCCAACATCAACATCGGTGAGATTGATGAAGTTACAATGGTTTCTTACTGCCTTTTCAGCATCTGGAATTCCATAGAAATTAAAGTCTTGAATATTCAGCGTTTTGCGATGCTGGTTGGCTGCCTTGTGAATACCATAAACAATAGGAGTGCAGATTTCGAGCATTCCATGTTCCTCGAAGGTTTTCATGATTACCTCGTATCCAATTCCATTGAAATCGCCATGGGTAATTCCAACACGAACTAGATGATTGAACGATTCGCTCATAGTTCGGCTTTGGTTCTAATGAAATCAAATAACAATCGAAGACCTGAAGCTGTTCCGCCTTTTCCGCGGTAGCTGTCGTTCGACTCTGTGAATGCTGGTCCCGCAATGTCGAGATGAACCCACGGATATTTGGTGAAATGCTCAAGGAATTTCCCAGCTGTATTGGCTCCAGCGATTACACCTCCGATGTTTTTCAGATCGGCGATATCGCTTTTTAGCATGTCGGCATATTCATCCCATAACGGAAAATCGACCAAACGTTCGTGCACATTGTTGCCGCTTTGTTTGAGCACTTCGTAATCTTCAACAGTATTGCTCATCGACACAATACCAAATCTTCCAATGGCTCGAGCAGCTGCACCTGTTAAGGTTGCTAGGTCGATCACGAATTTTGGATTGTAATTTTGTGCGTAAACCAATGCGTCACTGAGGATTAAACGACCTTCGGCATCGGTATTCAAAACTTCCACCGTGGTGCCATCCGAAATGGTAATCACATCTCCGGGAACCACACAGTTACCGTCGGGACGGTTATCTGTAGCAGGCGTTAATCCAATCACCCAAACAGGCAAATTGGCTTTAGAAATTGCGAATATTGCTCCAGCAACTGCAGCAGCTCCGCCCATATCGCATTTCATGGTCATCATGCCATCGTTGGGTTTTAGGCTGATTCCACCTGTGTCGTAAACCACGCCTTTCCCAACAAATACATAAGGTTGCTTATTCACCGCCTTTTTAGGCTTGTGTTCCATTACTACAAAAACGGGAGGATCGATAGATCCTTGATTTACAGCCAACAAGCCGCCCATTTTAAGTGATTCGATTTTCGATTTATTGAAAATATCAACCTTAAAGCCAGCCTCCTTGCCCATTTTGTTGACTTCTTTGGCGAACTGCGGCGCATTAAGGAAAGATACAGGTTCGTTTACCAAATCGCGCGAGATATAAACGGCTTCTCCTATAGTTTGAAGGAATTCAATTTCCTTTTTGTCGATGCCCACAGAATGCACATTGATTTCCTTCAGGCTATTTTTCTCATTCTTCTTTGTGCTGCGGTATTTCAGAAATTGATAATTCCCCAACAGCATACCTTCGGCAAAACAGAGCGTTTCAATAGGAAGTTTATGGGTATCTATAATTTGAATTTCGCTGATATTGTTACCATTGATACTCGGTAACAGCGCATTTCCAGCCACACGGCAAGCCTCAAGTGTTAGGAAGCGCGTTTTTTTCTCTTCGGGCTTCACCAAAAAGCTGAAATAACCATAATGGTTGATGGTTATCGTTTTTTTGCCTTTATCGAGCTGCTTTTTAATGTATTCGAGTTGAGCTTTATCAAAGTTATCTTTTGGTAAATCTTTGATTTCTTGAAAGATAAATACACTGTTGCCAGCGTTGATTTTTGAAATTTTCTTTATATGCGTTGACATGTGGATCGCTAATGACGGTTTAGTGGCAAATGTAATCGTATTGATTGATTTGTAAAGGTTCTCTGTCGAAATCTACTCAAACGAAATTGCATTTTTTACTTTTCTAAATTGATTGTATGTGGCTGCTGTGAACTTTCTACCTTGCCAACTGTTAATTAGCGCATGAATACATCTGTTTTACTAGAAAAGGCCTTAGGTTTTGAATGGCTATCAATAGAGGAAGGCATTTATCTTTTTGAAAACGCACCTTTAAACAGTCTGGTTTTTGTTGCCGATGAGTTGAGGAAGATCCAAAAGCCAGATGGCAAAGTAACTTGGATGATCGATCGAAATGTGAACACCACCAATGTTTGCATCGCGAACTGCAAGTTTTGTAATTTCTACAGAATACCGGGTCATGCTGAAGCGTACATCACCACAATGGATGAGTATCGCGTAAAGATCGAGGAGATGCGTCGTTTAGGAGGCGATCAAATGTTGCTTCAAGGTGGTCATCATCCCGATTTGGGCATCGATTTTTACGAGCAACTTTTTAAAGACCTGAAATCAAATTTTCCTGATATCAAATTGCATGCGCTCGGGCCACCTGAAATTGCGCACATTGCCAAACTTGGGAAATTGAGTCATACCGAAGTTTTATCGCGTTTAAAGGCTGCTGGATTGGATTCTTTACCTGGTGCTGGCGCTGAAATATTAAACGACCGTGTTCGTCGTATGATTTCAAAAGGAAAATGCTCTGGGCAAGAATGGCTCGATGTAATGAGAGCAGCCCATCAATTGGATATTACAACATCGGCTACTATGATGTTTGGGCATATTGAAACTCTGCACGAACGTTTTGAGCACTTGGCCATGATTCGTCAGGTGCAAAGTGAAAAGCCCGAACATGCAAACGGCTTTTTGGCATTTATCCCATGGCCATTTCAAGATGACGGAACCTTGCTAAGACGTGTGAAAGGCATTCGAAACGAAGTTACATCTGAAGAATATATCAGAATGATTGCCTTGAGTAGAATCATGTTGCCTAATGTGCTCAATATTCAGGCATCTTGGCTCACAGTGGGCGAGAAGACTGCTCAACTTTGCTTGTATGCTGGAGCAAACGATTTTGGATCCATCATGATTGAGGAGAATGTGGTTTCTGCAGCTGGAGCGCCACATCGATTCACTTCCGAAGGCATTCAAAAGGCGATTGTTCAAGCAGGATTCGAGCCGCAGCTCAGAACGCAAAAGTACATCTACCGTGAAATTCCGGCAGGTATGGAGCAACAAGTGATCAATTATTGATTCTGTCTTTTGTAGTATACTGTTGAAAATCTGCAGTTATTAGCACTGATAGCCGCATTGCTTTGCTTATTTTAGCCGGGTAAACAACAATCAATGAAATCGACACTACTGTTTTTGGCCTTATTACCTTCAGTTCTATTTGCTCAACAATTCGAGTGGGGACAAGCATTTGGAGGTAATCAAAACGATAATGCCCAAAGAATTAGTCCAGGTCCTAGTGGAAGTATTTTTGTGGTTGGGAATTTCATTGGGCCTGCCACCATTGGCGGAAATACCTTGCAGGGATATGGCTTTCAAGATGTTTATTTAGCGCGGTATTCCTCAACTGGTCAGCTAGATTGGGCAAAGGCAGTTGGTGGTGCGGGGACTGATCAAGTTTCTGCTATTGAAACCGATATGCAAGGAAATATATGGATTGCAGGCCGTTTCACGGGAAGTATGGATTTGGATCCCGATGCAGGCCTTTCTGGCATAACGTCTTCTCCATCAGGCGCTTTGGATGGCTTCTTTGCCAAGTTTAATGGTAACGATGGAAGCTTGATGGATTTTCGCGATATAACTGCAGGAGGAACATTCGACATTCGAACAATCAAGATAGATCCAATTGATGAAACATTTTTTATCGGTGGCCAATATTCCAATACTGTAGATTTTGATTTTGGTCCATTCACTCAAAACAGAACATCCTTTGTTACTTCAGGCGATTGTTTCGTTGCGAAGTATGATGCAGCCTTAACGTTCGGATGGGTGAATACATTTGGATCCGTAAATCCAGCTATCGATTTCGTGTCGGCAATTTCTTTGTCTACTGATGGAGCTGTTTACTGCACGGGCTTGTTGGGTGGAACTACCGATATTGATCCAAGTCTTGGAACCACGAATTTAACATGTGCTACAGATGCCTTTTTGATTCGTTATTTAAAAACAACCGGAGCATTAAGTTGGGGCTTCAATTTGGGTGGAAATTCTATTGAATTAGGGACCGCAATTTTGGTAAATCCCGACAATGAAGTGGTTGTTACTGGAACGATGAACAGTACTTCGTTTGATGCAGATCCTGGTTTTGGTACAACCGCTATCGCTTCAAATGGAATTTCATCGGCTCCATTTTTACTTCGTTATGGAAGCAATGGATCTTTGTTAGGCAATTATGTTGTTGATGGATTAACAGGACTTTCAGCCAATATCAATGCTTTAGAATACACAGCAAACAATGATTTGCTTGCGGCTGGAAATTTTATGGGCAACATTAAGTTTCCTACAGATACTGGGTATTTAGAATTGAGTTCAGGAGATTCATCCGATGCATTTATGGCTTTTTTTAATTCTGCATTTATTTTGTCGGACTTAAATATCATTGGTGGATCAAATAACCAAACAGCCAACGATATTAGATTATCAGGTTCGATTGTTCATTTGGCTGGTCAATTGGATGGAACTACAGATCCTGGAAACGGAGCGTTAAATCCAATTGTGCCGGGCAGTTTGGGTAACGAAGGTTATATCTTTCAATACAATCTAAATCCGACGGTTATTTCTAGTGACCTGTATAATGGAATGTTAATTTATCCAAATCCTGCGGTGGATTGGATCAAGGTAGAAGCAAAAGGATTTAAATCCGTAGATTGTTTCGATATGCAGGGTAGATTGGTGTTAAGAACCACATCTACTGATTTGTATGTAGCTAATTTGAAAAAGGGGATTTATTTGTTGAAAGTAAATACAGACGAATTATCTGTCTTTAGTAAGATCGTTTTACAGTAAGCCGCACTTAGAATAGCTTAAAGCAGAAGCTCTTCCTAATGGTTAGAGGTTCTCCTCGTTTGATTATTGCATAATTTATTTAGTACGATATTTTAGATGAAAGCTATTGTTCACAAGAGTTACGGCCCACCAAGTGTTGCTAAATTACAGGAGGTTCCCAAGCCAATACCGCATGACACTGAATTGTTGGTAAGGGTTCATGCAACAACCGTAAACAGAACCGATGCAGGATTTCGCAATGCGGAATATTTTATTTCGCGATTTTGGAGCGGATTGTTCAAACCAAAATTCAATGTTTTAGGTTGCGAATTTTCTGGGATAATTGAAGGTCTTGGTAATGGTGTAACAGCATTTAATCTTGGCGACCGTGTTTTTGGTTTCAATGAAAAGAGCTTTGGTGGTCATGCGGAATATTTGACCATTTCAGAAACAGAAGCAGTTATAACCATGCCTGATCGAGCAAGTTTTCAAGAAGCAGCAGCATTTTCAGAAGGTTTTCATTATGCATTGGTCGATGTTCGTGCCGCAAAAGTCAAAGCAGGTCAAAAGGTATTGGTCAATGGTGCAACTGGAGCTATTGGTTCGGCTGCGGTGCAAATATTGAAACATTTTGGAGCCCATGTAACAGCTGTTTGTAATACAAAAAACGTTGATTTAGTTAAAGGTTTGGGAGCAGATGTCGTTATTGATTATCAAAATCAGGACTTTACAGTAACCGAAAATAAATTTGATTTTATTTTAGATGCGGTTGGTAAAAGCTCATTTCCCAAATGCAAACCCTTGCTTAATAAAAATGGAGTATACATTTCAACCGAGTTAGGTAAATATGGATCGAACGTATTTTATGCGCTCGTAACGCCACTTTGGGGTGGAAGGAAAGTATTGTTTCCAATTCCAACAATTTCAAAAGATGATCTATTGTTTGTTAAAGAGCTTTACGAAAGTGGTGCATTTAAACCAGTAATTGATCGCTTCTACAAACTAAACGAAATAGTGGAAGCATACACCTATGTTGAAACAGGTCAAAAAACTGGTAATGTGGTGATTCGGATTCTTGATTAGAAGCGGACTTTGTTCTTTAAGAGTAAATTATAGTACAATCATTCAGCGGTATTGTGCAGATTTTCATTGAAAGCCTTTTTATAAACTCATAGGGCTGTTTATACATGTGAATTTTGATAGGATTCATTTGTGTTTCGTAATCTTTCAGCAATTAATTTATCGATATTGCGAGGCACAGAGTTTATTTAATTATATAAAATTTAGTATGATTTATAGGCTTGGAAATTATAAGATAGATTTTAGATTTTCCAATTCTTTCTGAATTAATTATGTGTTTTAGGAATTGATTAAAATTCTATAATGAACTCAATTTCATTGATATAAAACATTTCGATTTATCACAATTCTTATTATTGGAAGCTACCTCCAGTGGTTTTTCAGCTTTAACGATTTTATTTTTATTATCTCAATTCATGTCTATAAGTCACTTTAATATTGAAGGATTATCACACCAACAGGTTCTTGCTGCGAGATTAAAATTTGGACAAAACAAGTTAACCTTCAAGAAGGAAAATACTATTTTAGATACCATTAAGCGCATTGCCAAAGATCCAATGATCATTCTATTGTTGGTTGCATCGGCTATATATTTTATCAGCGGAGAAATTGGTGACGGCTTTTTTCTAGCTGCAGCAATTGTTTTCCAAACATCTATTTCTCTGTATCAATACTCTAGAAGTCAGAATGCGCTTGAAAAATTAAAAGATTTTTCACAGCCTAAGTGTAAAGTTATTCGAGCAGGAAAAGTAACAGAAATAAACAGTGAGGATTTAGTTGTAGGCGATAGTTTAATGGTGGAGGAGGGGACTGCTATTACTGCCGATGGGATCATTGTTCAATCGAACGATTTTTCAGTGAATGAATCGATTATGACCGGAGAGTCGCAGGCTGTTTTTAAGGATAAAACTACTGAAGATAAAACGGTTTACAGCGGAACTATTGTGGCAAGCGGCTTGGCAATCGTTACCATTACAGCCATTGGCAATGAAACCAAACTGGGTAAAATCGGAAAAAGCTTAGAAAGTATCGACGAGGAAAAAACACCTTTAGAAATTCAAATTGCCAATTTTGTTAAGAAGCTAGCGATAGTTGGCATAGTTGTTTTTGCTGTTGTGTGGACAATTAATTATTGGCATTCACAAAATGTGCTGAACAGCCTATTGCAGTCGCTTACACTGGCAATGAGCATTTTGCCCGAAGAAATTCCAGTTGCATTTACAACTTTTATGGCACTAGGAGCCTGGCGTTTGATGAAAATGGGCATTGTGGTGAAGCAGATGAAAACAGTTGAAACCTTAGGCAGTGCTACAGTAATATGCATCGATAAAACTGGGACTATCACTGAAAATAAAATGAGCTTAGCAAAGCTTTTCATGCTTTCATCCAACAAAATATCTCAACCTGAAGATATTTTTTTAGATGATGAGATTGAACTGTTAAAATATGCCATGTGGGCGAGTGAACCCATTCCATTTGATGCCATGGAAATTGCCTTACATGAAAAGTATAAAACTTTTGTGTCGGTTGATGAGCGACCAAATTTTAAGCTAATTCATGAATATTCATTAAGTGGTAAGCCACCTATGATGACACATGTTTTTGAAGAGAAGAAAAATGGCAATAGAATTATTGCTGCCAAAGGTGCACCAGAAGCACTAATGAATATTTCAAATCTTTCAGCAACAGAGAAGAAGCATATCGAAACTGCGATTCAATTGATTGCAAAAGATGGCTACCGAATTTTGGCAGTTGGAAATTCCGAATTCAAAGGCAATAATTTCCCCGAAAAGCAAGAAGAGTTAACATTTCATTTTATCGGAATGGTTGCCTTTTATGATCCTCCAAAAGAGAACATTCAAAAGGTACTGGAAGATTTTTATGCAGCAGGAATAGCTGTTAAAATCATCACAGGCGATAACGCCGAAACTACCACCGCGATAGCAAAACAGGTTGGATTTATTGGTTTTGATAAGAACATGAGTGGCGACGAGTTGATGAAATTAAGCGACCATGAGTTGAAAAAAACGGTTATGGTCAATTCCATATTCACTCGAATGTTTCCTGAAGCAAAATTAAAGATAATCAATGCCTTAAAGTTGAATCATCAGATAGTTGCAATGACAGGCGACGGAGTGAATGATGGTCCTGCATTGAAAGCAGCACACATAGGCATCGCAATGGGGAAAAAAGGAACTGAAATCGCGAAACAAGCAGCTTCATTGATTTTGTTAGAAGATGATTTATCAAAAATGGTAAATGCTGTTGCAATGGGCAGGAAGATCTATGCAAATTTGAAAAAGGCAATTCAATACATTATATCAATTCATATCCCTATAATTTTAACCGTATTTATTCCGCTGGCTTTGTCTTGGATATACCCGAATATATTCTCTCCAATTCACATCATCTTTTTGGAAATAATTATGGGGCCAACGTGTTCAATTATTTATGAGAACGAACCAATGGAAAAGAATACGATGCTTCAAAAGCCCAAGCCCTTGAGAACAACCTTCTTTAACTGGAAAGAGCTTTCTGTTAGTATTTTGCAAGGAATTGTTATTACAGCTGGAACATTGTTTGTTTACCTGTATGCGGCTTTAAATGGGTTTGGAGAAGCCTTAACTAGAACAATGACATTTACGACTTTGATTGCAGCAAATGTGTTTCTAACGTTGATCAATCGTTCCTTTTACTATTCCATATTTACAACATTGAAGTACAAAAACAATATGGTTTTATTGATCATTTTTATTACAGTTTTACTTGTAGGATTAATATTATATGTTGATGTTTTAACTGCTTTTTTTGGCTTTGAAACGTTAAATCCAATGAATCTAATTACGTGTATATCAGTTGGTTTTGTTTCTGTTTTTTGGTATGAATTTGTTAAAATCTACAAAAGAAGAAAACCAATTTCATTGAAACTGGTTAAACATTCAAAATAGGATTACACACTTTTTTAGGTAAAATATGCATTTAAGAATTATCTTAATTGGTAGTTAAAACTTCTAAGGTTAATTCTGCGAATCTTACAATTCATTGGTTTGATTGCATAACAATACTGATCATGTTCTCAGGTAGATTTGCTGCCTTATAAATTTATTTATAGTAATGAAAAAAATATTAATAATAAATGGACATCCTGATAAGAATAGTTTTTGTTTTGGAATTGCAGAAGCGTATAAGAAAGGCGCTTTAAGCGCTAGTGTAGAAGTAAAGGAAGTCGTTATACGAGACTTGGTTTTTAATCCCAATTTACAATTTGGTTACACCCACAGAACTGAGTTAGAGCCCGATTTGATGAGCGCTTGGGAAAAGATCAAGTGGGCTGATCATTTGGTTTGGGTGCATCCAGTTTGGTGGGGAGGTCTACCTGCTTTAACTAAAGGGTTTATCGACCGAGTGTTTCTTCCAGGTTTTGCTTTTCGTTATCGAGAAAATTCTGTTTGGTGGGATAAGCTGCTGATCGGGAAAACTGCACATATTATTACCACATTGGATCAACCAAGCGTCTATTATTGGCTAGTGTTTGGAAGGCCCAGTGTGAACCAATTAAAGAAAACAGTTTTGCATTTTTGTGGAGTAAAGCCAGTTAAAGTTACCTATATACAACCCATCAGAAATTTAAATTAGAATTCCGTAAGAAGTGGTTAGAAAGGGTTGAAGCGATAGGGCGAACATGTAATTCGTAGTGAAGATTATTTTATACAGATCTATTCTTTAGTTATTGCCCATAGCATTGGTTTAAATGAGATGTTCTAATCTCATTTGATTCAAATTAAAAGTTTTAGAAGGGCTTAATTCGCGCACATGATGACATTGTTATTTATTGTTTCTCTTCCTGCAATCACCTATTTATTTGGACGTTTAATTTTTGCTTTTCAGTTTAGGAATCAAGTCAAAGCCGTTTTTTTACATTCAAAACGTATTCTTGGTCAGCAGTTTAGTAAGTCTCAGTTGATCGGCTTACCAGAGCCAGTGCAAAGATACTTTAACCACGTTTTTGTCGACAATCAACCTTATATCAGTTATGTTCGACTTAAGCATGATGGTCAATTTAAGACAGGATTAAATAAAAAGTGGACTCTAATTCATGGTGAACAATATTTTACGACCGAGAAACCCGGATATATTTGGAAAGGAGAAACATCGATGTTTACTGCGCGTGATTCTTATATCGCCAACAAAGGTCGATTGACCGTAACATTGTTTTCACTTTTAAACGTAATGGATGGCTTAGGGAAGGAATTCGATGAAGGTGAGTTTCAACGTTGGCTATCTGAATCTGTTTGGTTTCCAACGAATTTACTGCCTTCTAAACATTTAAAATGGATTCCAATCAATAAGCATTCGGCAAAATTGCATTTTAACCACAATGAATTATTGGTTGAGTTTGTTGTTTCTTTCAATAGTATTGGTGAAATTGTTCAAATGGAAACCAAACGCTTCATGCAAAAAGAAAGCAAGGAAATATGGATCGCTAAATTTGCCGATTATAGAAAATTGAATGGTATTTTTGTTCCAACTAGAAATGAGGCCTTTTGGAGACTTAAAGGCAAAGACCTCTGTTACGCTAAATTCAATTTAATCGACATTGAATACGATGTGCCATTTCAATATTTATCAAGGAATTAACTACTTCTGATTTATATATAGTATTTATAAGTTTTGATAAGCATGCATCATCATTAATGCTTATTGAAAAATCCCGTTCAACATTTGCTGAACGGGATTTTATATTTTCAGGCTTCGCCAACACCAAAGTCTTATTTCAAATAGACTGCTTCAAACTTTGCCAAAGGAGCCATCCTGCCTTTATTCAGACTGAGTATTTTACCCTGTATTGCATAATTGTCTGCTTTTTCAAGGGCCTCCATAAATGTTGTTTCTTTTTCCATATCGATGCAAGCCATCTTAGTAGCAGCCAATTTAGAAAAGCTAATCCGGTTGCCCTCTAATAGGATATAACTGCCTGTAAAACTATTGCACCCGCTGTTTCCGTTTACCAGATTTTCTTGCTTTTTTATCACCATGTGCATCTCATTTTTTGTGCCTGGTGTCATAGTGATTGGCTCGCCCATTAATTCAGTTAGCTTCCAGTAAGTTTCTATTAAATCGGAATTGGGATTGTCGGATGACATACCAGAATTGGTTGATTTTTTAGTTGTATTACAACCTAAGAAACTTAAAAAAGCAACTAAAATTATAAGAAATAGTTTCGACTGATTCATGGTTTATTTTTACAGTTGAAAATTTTGTTACTTCTTTTTATGGATAGAAACTCCTTGTTGATTCACTAAGGCTTTCTGTCGTATTTGCAACAAGCGTGAAGATTCTCGTATGCAGCATCATTCCCTTTTTGTAAATCGGTGTCATACCCTGAGGAAGCAATCAATTGATGAACATCTTCCGAATTTGTCTTTGTAGAATCGATCAAAATCTCCATCTGTTTGGTCTTTACATTCCAATCGGCGCTAAGTAAACCTGGCTTATCCTTGAGTGAACCTTCGATGGTTTTCTTGCACATTCCGCAATTGCCCCAAACCTTAAAGGATAGCTTTTTGGCATTTTCAGGTGCTGAATTGCAACCTGCCATCAAACAAACGATAACCAAACCCAATAAAAGATTTTTCATGGTTTTCCGTATGCTGAATTGGTTAGATAGGAATCGTCGGTTAAGGTACTTAGGAATGCAACCAAGTCTTGCATTTCTTGTGCGCTCATGCGACCTGAAATTGCTCCAGTAAGTTCTGTTGCCAAGTTCGGATGGATCTGAATTCCTGTGTTGTAATGGTTAACGCACTGCTCTAGTGTCGAAAATCTTCCATCATGCATGTAAGGTCCGCTAACAGCAATGTTCCTCAACGATGGAGTTTTGAATTTTCCTTTGTCACCTTCGAGTGTTGTAATTCCACCTCGTCCTTCGTCGGTTGAAACCAAATCCAAACCATTGTTTTTGAATTCATAGTTGGTGAACGTTCCGCCCAAAGTGTGACAACTACTGCAGTTTCCTTTCGCAGCATCGTTATAAACTGCTAATCCAGCTTGTTCTTGAGTGCTCAAAGAAACTTCACCTTTTAAGTATTTATCGTACTTCGAGTTGGCTGAAATGATTGTTCTTTCGAATTGTGCAATTGCTCGGATAAGCGCTGCAGAAGTAATTACACTCGAACCGAATGCTTTGTTGAACAATGATGGATATTCTGGGTGACTATTTAATTTCGAAACAGTTTCATCGAGTGATTGGTGCATTTCGATCGGATCTGTGATCTGAGCACTTGCTTGAGATTCTAGATTTGTAGCTCCACCATCCCATAAAAAGCTTGGTGCCCATCCTAAATTCATGATTGGCATCGAGTTACGAGTGCCTGCGATAGAATCTACGCCAAAGCTGTATTGACTTCCATTGTCGGTGAATGCCATTTGCTGGTTGTGGCAACTCGAGCAACTCACCAAGTTATTGGATGACAATATTGGATCGTAAAACAACTTTCTTCCCAAAGCAACACCTTCAACCGTAAGGGCATTGTCGATAGGAATATTCATAGCAGGAAAACCCGCTGGAATTACCAAATTATAAGGTGTTGTGGTAGATTCTGGAATTTCATCATCTTCTTCAACATCATCCTTTTTACAAGCAGAAACCATAACAGCGATTGCAGCAAAAGTGAACAGCACTTTGCTAAAATTGTATAGTAGCTTTGTTTTCATATCTGCAGGATGAAATGGTTATTAATGATGAAAATCTGGTCAATAAAGAAGGCGGAAATTAAATTAAATGTAGTGTTTTAGAGAAAAAGATATGCGATATCAATTATTTTTTGACAACCCATTTCATCGGATTTATAGTCGAATTTAAACGAATAAAATAAACGCCGGGTGAAAATGAAGATGTCTGATTCTGAAGATTTTCGTAGTTCGATTTAAGGATCGATCTTCCTGTTGCGTCCAAGACTTCAATTTCAGATTTAGGTGAAGGTGTTGGATAAATATTCAATTCGCCATTGGAAGGATTCGGGCTGATTCTAGATGTTGAAGCGCTCATTTGTTCTGTTCCTACTGTGCCTTCGAATGGAGAGATTTTTACCACTTCATTTCCAATGTGATCAACATAACATATTTTGCCATCAGGAGCTAAAACGATTCCCATGATTCCATCTGCTGGTGTGGCAATTCTATTTACTTCCACCGCAGGAATACTAGAAATATTGTACATAATGATTTCGTTCGTAGCATAATCGCTAACAAACATCTTATCGCCTTTTACAATGATGCCACAAGGTTTCTGAAGGCCAGTATTTACAACTGTTTCCCAAGTGTAATCTGTAATGGTAGAATACTCTGCAACACCTTCAGTTTGTGGCATTGAAGGCGCTGGACCAGCAGTTCCTGTAGTGATATTCATTCTGATCACGCGGTCATTGCCATGATCTACCACATAAAGCCATGTTTTCGATTCATCCAATTCCAAATGCGATGGAACAATATTTTGTAAGTCTCTTCCCAATTCCACATCCGAATATCTTCTAATCGTAGCGTCCGAATGGTCATCGTTGCCCGGATTGTGATCATCGGCGAAATCGTAACGCACCACATCGTTGCTGTAACCATCCACAAGCCAAAATGCATTGTCACGTTCCCAAGCAATTCCTTGGCTGTAAGGACTTTGGTGCAACATGTCGATATGACTACCATTTCCGCCCGACGGCTGAGCGTAAATTTCTGGATCGCTCGACCAAAGTGTTGGACCTGTAAATGGATTGGTAGGTTGGTGATTGGCATTAAATACGCCTGGAGAAGTACCGAAGTTGTAATTCTCACTAAATGCAATACCCGTAGGAAGCGACATGAAATGCCAAGCGTTTCCATCTTGAAGAAATTCTGAGTTCTGATTTGCCAAGCCAGCATTGTAGATTGTAACTGTTGTGCCTCCAGAATTTTCAGTGCCTTTGTTGCTTACCCAAAGTTCGTTTCGGTTTAAGGCCGGATGAAAATCCAAATCGGTAGGGGAGGAGACCATATCAGAACTATTTGCAATCACAGTAAATGCAGGCGTTCCAGTTGCGTATTGATCTAAAATATTTGGTCTAGATGGACCAGCTTCATAAGCGATCGTGAATTCGTTGTCTAAGATGAACTCATCATTCTGCCCGTTTACTCCTGTAATGGCTATAGTTACATTGTATGTTCCTGCTGAAGGGGCCGTCCAAGGTTCTGGAATGGTAACAATTGCTCTTCCGAAATTCGGAATGGATAATCCGCTTGCGCTAGAGCTCACCGTTTGGCCGCCAGCAATGCTGTATTGAAATTGAATTGATTCTACTGTATCGGTTCCTTTGTTAAAAACGCCCAATTTGAATTGATGCGGCTGATCGGCTACATAGCGATAATCAATAAATGTGGAATTAATCCAACCCAAAGCCATCACATCGTTTTCAGGTGCTTCTTCAACGGCAAAAGTATATGCGCCACCTTCGCCGGTACCTTGAAAATTATAAGCTTGAAAGCCATTGATGATCACATTAAATTCAAATCCACCATCTCCATATTCATCCACATAATGAATTGTATAAGTGTTTCCAAGTGTGTAGCAAACAGGATTTGTAAAGAATGATTGGTTGTTCCCATATCCACCGGGCTGTTGAAGTTGAATACCGCCACCATTGCAACCTACCAAGGTGTTTCCGCCCGAAACGATGGTTCCATTTCCACAAGAATTTCCGCCAGGCGTTAATTGCCAATAACCTTCATATCCATAATTGTCTGTTGCAACTTCAATAACAACCTCAGCTTGCCCAATCGGGCATTGCGCTTGACTTTCTAATGTTCCTAATAGGATAGAAAATGCAGCAACAATCAAAGAATTTAATTTCATAGTAATAAGCAATAAGTGGCTAATTTACAACGCGCTGATCTTTACACGTTATTACAGTAAGGAAAACAACTTTTTTGTCGGTTGTGCTCTGGGCAACACGGAGCCTTCTACCGGGTGTTAACTTAGTTCGCGTGCTGATTTTATTCAGTTTGCAGATCTTTTTCACTGTCGTTCTGTTCTTCTTGGCGATTTTACCCAGGGTATCTCCCCTGCGCACTTTGTAGTAACGCGTGTTCCCGATTTTTGCTTTTTGCTCAGCAACAACATTTTGGTAGTAAAAACTCGAGGAAGTAATAGGCAATTGCTGCGTTCGGCATGAATAATCTTCAAATGCGATAACCTGTCTAGGGTCTAACTGTTGACCTAAAAAACGAACTTCAAAATGCAAGTGCGATCCTCTTGAACGACCTGTATTTCCTCCCAATCCAACCAAATCTCCAGCCTTGAGTTTATCGCCCGATTTTACCAAAATTCTCGACAAGTGGGCATACAAAGTTTCGAGTCCGTTCGAATGCCTAACAATTACGTAATAGCCATAAGTGGTGCTGTATTTTGCAATTCGCACCGTGCCTTCGAAAGCCGACACAACAGCATCTCCAGTTTCTAGGTCAAGATCAATTCCGTAGTGATAGCGGTGACCACGCATGCCAAATTCTGAAGTCACATTTCCACATGTTGGATGCGAATAATCCGAATTTGGATTCCTCCACAAGGTGAGCATTGTTGTATCTGATTTTGTTTTCAGATCTAAGCCATATGGATTGATTCTAGCGGTATCCCAAACTGCAGCATACACCTCGAAAGCGGTCATTTTCGACAAGGTAGCAACATCAAATTGCTGCACAAATTCCCCATCTTCGATTTCATCATCTTCTTCTTCAATCGATGGATCTCCTTCCTCCGGGTAATATTCGTCCGATTCCATGATTAGAAACGGAGGTAAAGTGTCGGGAGGAACGGCCTGAATTGAGTTATTCATCCCAGCAAGCATATCATTCGATTGCCCCGATAAAATTTCGGATGCAAAAAAAATGAGCAGCAATGCCAAGGTGAGGTTTTTCAATTCCAATTAAACGAGGATTTGTAATTTAGCACAAAGGTAATCTGCTTGGAGGATTACACAAAACCAGAATCGGGAACTTGTCAACACCTGTCTATAATCCTACAACCATTCGTGATGCAGCGAATTTGAGAAAAAAGCAAAACCGTGCACTGCTGAATCAAGTATCCCGCAAACCGCCAGCCCAGCTCGATAATATAATGCAAGAGCTTCACGATGATACTTTTGCCGAATTGGATTGCCTCACTTGCGCAAACTGCTGCAGAACCACGAGCCCAATTTTTCAATCGAAAGACATCGATCGATTAGCCAAAAGACTCCGAATTCGGCCCGTTCAACTCATTGAAAATTATCTGCGCATCGACGAAGATGACGATTATGTGCTGAAGTCTTCACCTTGTCCGTTTTTGCAAAGCGACAATCGCTGTGAAGTTTACGATGACCGTCCAACAGCCTGCAGAACTTATCCTCACACCGATCGGAAGAAATTCCATCAGTTAATCGAGCTCACTTATAAGAACACGTTTGTTTGTCCAGCCGTTCAAAAAATGCTGGTAAAACTAGAATCCATCGTTAAATAAGGTATTTCTGTTTATTGCTCCTTTTGTTTATCATTCCCCGTTCGGGGGAAGGGCAACATCGTAAGAAAATCATTTGTAAGGACGTGCCTCAATGCACATCCCTACAAATGATTTTGTCGTCATTACATCTTAATGATCGCCTTATTGCCCTTAATCTCTACTTGCTTATCGTTGGTAACCGACATAAAGTAAACTCCTTTCGGCAACGCGCTTACATCTAGTATTACACTGGTCGAACCCTTCTGAAGTTTAACCGGAGCGCTCATCATAAGCTGTCCTGTTGAACTAAACACAGTGATTGTAGCACTCATTGCTTCATGGGTAATGAAGTTTGCATTCACATAATCAACAGCAGGATTTGGAGTAAGCGAAACCTGGTTTTCAGAAGCGTTAAGGCAGTTAATAGAAACAGGGCTGAATACTTCAGATTTTCCGTTGAAGTCAACCTGAGTAAGTCGAATGTAACTTACCCCTTCAATCGAATTAGTGAATTTTCCTGAATAGTTTCGCGTGGTAGTGCTATTGCCTGAACCTTCAACAGTGAGCACATTTGTCCATGCTATTGCATCCTTACTTTGCTGAACCTGGAATTGTTTGTTGTTGATTTCAGAGGCAGTTGTCCAGCTTGCCGTTACTACTCCGTCGTTACACACTGCTGAAAAGCTCAGCAATGTAACAGGAAGCGGATTGTTGGTCTGGGAACCTGCCGTCCAAGGTGAGAACGAAGGAATACCTGTTTTTGTAAGATAATTTCCTGCGGCATTTAGAACTGCAAACTGAGCAACCCAATCTGTTCCGTCAAATCTCCAAAGATCAAGCTCCGACTCGATGATTGTTCCTAGCAGTGTAGAAACCTCATCATCAAAATAATTGAACTTAAGCGTTGCGTTCAGGCTGGTATTGTTGGAAGGGCTAATTAAGAAATGGCGGTTGAGTCCGTACCCTGATGGAGAAACTTTCTGGTCATTTCCGCGCGTTACCGTTGTTGCGCCAAGGTTAGCTGAACTTGTAAGCTCAGCACCCAAACCTGCAACATTTTCCGCAGTCGGTGAATTCAAGTTGCGAACAGCAGTGATAGTACCAGTAGCTCCGTAAACACGGTTTGGTGCTGTTTCATTTACCAGTGTTCCGGTGGCTCCAAGGTCAAGCACATTTCCATTAAGATTGATGTCTCCACTTGTCATTGTTAGATTCCCGGAAACATTCATGTTTGACTGAAGGGACAATTCCTGAAGAGCAGTCGCTTTATTCATAGTAAGATCGCTGAATGTGATCACGTTGCCGCTAATAATACTGTTTCCTGTACCAGAAAAGATTATCGGATTTGCTCCCGGTGTAAATGTGCCTCCGTTAACCAGATTCTGCTGGAGATCCCATTGACTTGATGCCCCAAGAGAAATTGAAGCCCCGGTAGCGATATTAACGTTTGCTGCCGAGATCATAGAACCAGTAAATGTTTTACCCGCTCCAGTAAACCTCAACGTCCCTGTACCAAAAACGTCATTTGCTGAAGCAAACATATCGCCGTTAACCACTAGGATGTTTCCGCCTGGAATAGTAACATCAGCGCCTGGAAGCAAGGTAAGAGAATTAGTCTGCGCCAGTCCGATGTTTACATTTGGCTGGTTAGTAACATTTCCGATCGTAACGTCAGTTCCCGCAGTTGGAATAATTCCAGGAATCCAGTTTGAAGTCAGGTTCCATAGCGTATTTGTGGCGCCTGTCCAGATATGACCGTTGATCAACTCTCCACCCTGGAATGTTCCGAAGCTAGTCCAGCTGCCTGCAGTTACAGTGCTTGCTGTAGAACTTTGCGTTGATGCTGATTCCCACAGGTTGCCAGCCCCGGTGTACCGTGAAAGCGTCATGTTTGCAGTATTCACGCCGCCATCAAGATCTGCAGGCTGAAATCCAGTTGTAAGAGAATAATTTGTAAATCCTGTAACTCCAGTATTAACAAGACTCCATGACCTGTTAACGGATTTGAGTTGATCAATTCCAGAGTAATAGATATTCGGATGGTCTCCAGCAGTTGTGAAGACCGTTAATTTCCCTGTGCTATTTGTTATTCCGCTAAACGTAACAGTAACAGGTGCAAAGCTGGTAGCATCACCTACCGGGAAAACTCTTGAAACAGAAGCAGCAGCGATACCTCGTTGAAGGTTTCCGTTAATATAAGAAACGGTTGATCCGCCAGTTACAAGTCCGGCCGCCGGCAGCTGAACAGTGTTTGACCCCGTTGCAACAATACCGGATGTGAGAATTAATTCGTTGGTAATGTTGATTGATGAACTAAGCGTTTTAACACCGCCTCCATTTACGTTAAGCTTGTAGAATTGTGTCGCACCTGATAAGCTCTGAGCTACTCCATCCAGGCTGAACGTTCCTGTACCCATTGTTAAGCCACCAATACCAACACTGTTAACAAGGTCGCCTACCAGGGAAATGTTCCTGTTATTGGTATTATTAACGTTCCCGGCAGAAATGGTAAGCGTTCCGTTTATCGTAAGGTCGGTATTAAACAGGTTTTTGGTACCAGCTCCAGTGAACATCAACCCATTGTAAGTAGCTTGAGATGGCATTGTAGCCAGCGCAGAACTTTGATATTCAAATGTTCCGCCGCCCGGAGCCACGAAAGTAGTATAGCTTCCTCCTGGGAAAATTAGCTGGTTCAGTGGGGTAGGTGCAATCTGAATTGTTCCAGTTCCATCAACCGTTCCGAAGTTATTACCAATGAAATTCTGAAGGTTCAGGGTTCCGTTGATAGTAGCAAGTGGTGCATTAAGATTATTCGCAACCGAAGTAATCGTGTGCCCGCTGGCAATGATGATCTGATTAAAATTCGGAGGAGAGAGACTCGCGGCACCAGCGTGTTGAAGAATCTGATCTGTTGACCATGCGTTCACGTCGTTCCAGTTTCCACCCAAAGTTGCATTTCTGCTGTAATAAACAAGCAACTGATCGAATTCTGTTGTTTCACCAGCGGTATAATTACCATTCAAATAATTCACTCCATTGAGTGTGATCGTATTTGTAGCTGAATTTACAGCGCCAGCAATACCATATTGTGGTACCCATACACTTCCAAAGAATCTTCCGCCTACATAAACGTTTTCGTTCCCGTTTATCGCGTCGGAGCTCATGTAAGTGTATTGCTGATTGAAAGTTGCGCCACCACTAAATCCGGTTGCAGTTGTATTCCAGTAGTAAGTAAGCTCCTTATCCAATGGATCGGTAGTAGCCGGATGCCTTGTATTAACAGGTTTTACTGTTACAGTCCCCAAAGCAGAATTGGATACGACAGTAATTACAGCAGGCGTATACTTTAGCGTAGTACCAATTGGAAAAGTGAAAGCAGCGGACGCAGATGCAGGGAAGCGCTTAATAACTCCTGCATCACTTAATACACCGTTTGTACGGATCATTCTGAGCTGGCTGAAAGTTCCTGATGTGCTAGCAGTTTCGGTTAACGTAAACAATTGGTTATTGATATAGAACTGCCCGGCTAAGAAATTAAGGATACCCGACAGTGAAACAGGTACGATGGTTTCGATTCCAGCGGCGTTGTTCACTCTTAGGTTTACATAAGTTCCGCTACCATTCCCCGAAAGCTCCTGTGTAGAAGTACCCGCCATTTCAAGATAACCTGCGCCGGTATTTGAAACGGCTACATTATTTTCAACATCACCAGTAACCACAATATTGTTAGCATTTGCATTAACTGCGCCTGCCAGTGTGCGTAGGTTTCCATTTACACGGACGTTTGTATTCGATGCATAGTTAAATGCGCCGCCGACAAACGTATTATTAAATGTAAGATTCGCAAAATTGGTAACATTACCCGAAACGCCGTTCAGCGACTGACTAGCAGTTGAGCCGTTAAAGGTTGTTAACTGTGCGCTGCTGATTGTACGGAAACCTCCAACGTTTAATCCTGCGGTATTTGTTGTGTTCTCATTGATAAAATCTCCTGAAAGTGTAACGTTCAGCGAATTCGTATTGAAAATTGAATTGCCTCGGATAGCAAATGTCTTCTGAATCGTGATCGGAGTGTTGAGAAGTTGAACGCTTTTGATAGAAGTAGTTCCATCAACCGTAACGTTCCAAAGCGGCACGTTTGAGGTAATTGTAAAGAAATTCTGTCCGGCTGTAGCAGGAGTTAGCGAAGTACCGAACCTGATTTCACCGCCTGTAATGCTCGAAGTTGTAGGCTCAAGTAAAAAGTCTCCATAAATGCCGCTTGCAAGTCCGTTCCGGTCGATTATGAGCAGTGAATTATCACTCATATTAAACTGACTTCCTGAATTCGCTATCTCAAATTTAGCACGGTTGTGATTGAAGTTAGGGCTAGCACCAGGATTTTTCCCGCTAACAAGCGTAACGCTATTATCCTTCTGTGTATACTTCAAAGTTCCAAGCAATACGCTAACGCTACGTCGGATCTGTCCGTTTACATTTAGCTGGCTGTTTCCTTCAAGGTAAATTTCAGGAAGATTGGTAGGCGCATACTCAAGGTCGTTGTGGTTATTATTTGCGGCGTTACCAACGTTCATCGTACCCGCCAACAATTCAAGCTTTCCTGCCAATATAAAGTCAGAAGCGTCATTTGCAGCAAAACCTGCATTTATTACAGCGGATGCCTGATTAATTGAAATAGCAGATGTTTGAGGCACAAGGAAACTACTTGCCTGATCATTTAGGGTTAACGTGGCAGCCTTCGACAAACGGAAAGTTCCATTTTGCAGGTTAAGCCAGTTATTGGTAGGGGCAGTCAATGTGCCGGCAACATTTACATCAAGAACGAGGCTTATGTCTGTTCCCATATTAACGGTCACATTGTTTAAACCTGTTACCGCGGAACCGTTGGAGCCTGTAAGTGACTGATTTGTTGTTCCTTCAAATACCACGTTTACATCACTTGCCTGATTAAATGCAACAGTTCCATTATTGGTCAGGTTCCCTAGAAGCTGGATCGTATGGGCTGCAGCTCCGGTATTTTCAACATTAAATGTTCCAGTGGAGCTTACGGTAATATTCCCCAAAGTGATCAGGCTCTGGTTGGTCGTGTTTTTAAACCGCAGTATTGAGTTAACCGTCAGATTTCCATCAATTGTAAATGTCCGCGCTGAAACATCATTAAATTTTGTAATACCAGCTGCATTTCCGCCAACAATTACATTTTCATAGATATCGAGATCACGATCAGGTGTAGTGATGGTTAGTCCCGCCTGAGAAGTGAAGTTCAGGTTTCGGTAAGACCTTATCTGCGCACTTGTTGGGGCAGCAGTTAAAAGTGGAAGAGTAAAAGAGCTTCCGGAAGTGTAATATTCTGCCGTGCCTCCCTCATCCGTGAAAAATAATCCAAAATCACCCGCTGGGAATTCTGCAGTCGCAACAGCAGAAGAAACCCTTATCGTTCCTGCTCCTCCAGCTGTTGAGTAAGGTAACGCCCCAAAATTATTACCAGTAGTTGTTCCTACGTCTAAAGTAGAACCCGCATCAACAATGAGAGAACCTGCAAGCGTATTATTATTTGGTACTGTAATACTATGGAAGTAAGTAGTTCCATCACCTATTAAAACCGGTCTTGAAGCAGTAGGGATGGTAGCTGATGCCGGACCTCCATGCCCTGTATTTGACCATGTTGCCGCCACATCCCAGCTACCGTTCGAACGACTATAATAAGGAATTACAGTGCTAAACGCAGCAGGAACACCGGCAGTAAAATCTCCGTCAAAGTAGCTAACGTTATCAAAACGAATATCATTCGATGCTTCTATCACCTCATTCACATTGTTAATACTTGTGAATGAAATGGTAGAATAGTTATAATACCCAGGAATATAAGAAGTGTTGTCTGCAAGATTTCCGTAATTAAAAAAGAGGTCTACAGATCCTGCCGGAACACCGGTAAATCCTGTCTGGCGGGTTTTCCAGTAGTAGCTTAAAACATCCGGATCCGTCACATAAAGCTGAGCAGCTGCAACAGGACGAACGTCTAGCGTTCCCCACGTTGTTGGAGTTGAGATGAACTGAATCGTTGCAGGCGTATAATTAGTTCCAGTTCCAAAAGGGAATACAAATGCCGACGTTGAGTTAAATGGCTTCACGATACCTCCATCGGAAAGGAAACCGTCCGTTTTAATGAATCTTGACGAGCTGAAAGTTCCAGAAATTGCAGAGTTTGCCTGTAATATCAGCTTGTAAATTGCAATGTTAAATATCCTGTTGGTCGCAAGTGTAAGGTTACCGTTAATGCGAACTGTATTGGTTGCAGTAACATCTGCAGAACCACCGGCAATTTCAAGATTAGTAAATGTACCTGCGCCTGCTCCGCCCATGGATTGTGCCACGGTTCCATTTAGGCTTATCTTTCCTGAGCCTGTATGACTTCCGTTATTAATTACATTCCCTCCAACATTCAAAGTTTTGCCGTTATCAGCAAGTATCCCTGCAGTTAGCGTCAATGCACCTGCAGCCGATATCGTTGCGGAAGATCCGTTAAGGGTAAGAGTACTTCCTCCTGTTTTGTTAATCGTAAGATTGTTGAGTCCCGGGGCTGTAATTGTGCCACTAACAGCGAATGATTGAGCTCCTGTTCCATTAAACACGAGTGTATTTGCTCCTGTGGTAAAAGTCGCACCGGTATTTATCGTGAAGTTTCCTCCAACAACTACATTATTTCCAACAGCATTAAAGACTGGAGAGCTGGCTGTTTGTATAACCAGGTTATTTAGAACCCTTATGCGACTTGCAGGAAGGGTAGCAGTGTTTCCTGCAGAGCCATCATAAGACCAGTTGATCGGATTTAGACGAACCTGGCCGGTACCTGCAGTCGCTCTGCCGATGTTCAAATCATAAAAAGCTGCTGTTGAACTTATATCAAAATGAATGTTTCCAGTAGTATTAACATTTATAATACCTCCCGTAACATCATAATTAGCTGTGGCGGAAGCGATCATTATTCCACCATTTGGCGTAATTGATCCAAGTGTAGCGCGGGTTATGTTAATAGTCCCGCCCGACATTTTGAATACGTTTTCAGGATATGGCAGTGAGAATACAGAATAATAATTCTGCTCGTTACCATTATTTCCTAAAAGATTCAGCGTTCCTCCCGACATTACAAACGAACCGCGGTGTGTTACTGCTGTAGTGGAAGTTCTAACCAACGCCATAGTTGCAGTACCGCCATCTATCTGGAATAATCCTGATTCACGGAGCACTACCGATGCCTGACCAGTTGTATTTGTAAAACTTCCTGCAGTAATTTTCAACGTTCCGTATGGAACAAGTGCCCCTCCGGTACCAGCAAAGGTTACGTTTGCGCCATCAATCCAAAAAACAGGAAGCACTCCAGCAGACCCAAGATCATAATTACCTCCATTAGCTAATAATACGGGAACGGAAATATTGGCTCCAAGTCTTATCGTTCCAAGGGTTACGTCAATAGTAGCTCCTATGCCATGGAAAAGTGGAGTAACTCCAGTTGCTGAACTCATATAAAGCTCATAACCATCGCTCTTTGTAACAAACAGATTGTAAAACTTGGTTGAACTACCTGCATTAAATGTCGCCGTTGTATTTACAGTAGATCCTGTAAACCGAATCGTTGCAGTTCCAAGGGTTGTTGTAACATTCGCCGCTCCGTTGGTAAGAGTTAATGTTCCGTCAACAACAAGATTGCCTGCAAGGTTAATCGCATGGGCTGCATTGTAGCTGCTCACACCAACAGTACATCCCGCACCGATTGTTACATTTTTGTTGAAATTGTTATTCCACGTACCAGCAGCATTTCCTATTTGGAAGATAACCTGTCCACTTCCAGATGTCGAAAATGTAACATCTCCATTCGTGGTAAAGTTTGAATTGGTTACAGCGGTGTAATTGGTTGCGCTGCTGTTAGTGAAAAGGAGATTATTATAGGTTGCTTGGGTTGCTGAAAGTACGTTTGGTCCGGCCGGAAGATCGTAGTATTCAACAGTTCCACCAGTGGCAGCAACGAAGCTGGTCCATGTTCCGGCTGGAAGACTAACCGAAGAAAGCCTGATCAGTCCTTCCCCCGCAATAACTCCAAGGTTATGCCCTGATGTGTTTGCAAGATCAAGAATACCGCCGCTTTGAACTGTAAATGTTCCTACAGTTCTGGCAATTGCTGTTGTTAATGTTCTGCCTGGAAGCACAACCACTTGGTCTCCCGGACCAGGAATTATCGAATTTACAAGCGTTGTTCCTGATGGATCTGTAGTCCATGTGTTTAAGTTGGCCCAATCGCCCGACTGATAGGTGAAAAACGAAGTCCTGATCGTAGGGTCGATTGCAGTCCATTGACCATTTAAGAAAGTAGTTCCAATGGTGCTGAATGGGTTTGAAGATGGAGCCGAAGCGCCCGCCACTGTTGAAAGCGTTGTGCCGTTCCACACACGTGGTTCATACAATAAAACAGATCCGGTAACTTCTACGGCGGCGAACGTGAAAGACGCATTTGCAGACGTTATGGTCATGTTTGCGGTAACAATATCCCAGAATTTGATAAGGGCGTTGTTATAGTAAGGAACATTGGGCTGACGAGCCGGAACCGCTTTGATTGCGATGGAAGCAGTACCTGTGTAACTTGCGTTAAGTGCAGAAAGCGTAAATGGCGTATACAATCCACCAGAATTTCCAAGTGGATAAATTCCTGAAGGAATGTCGGAGGTGAAGTCGGCAGTAGTTGTTCCTTCTTTAATAAATGCTCCTGATCCGTCCGTAACAATCATTCTGGAAGCACTGAACGTCCCAACAAGTGTTGCTGTTGATTTAAGGCGAAGATCTGCTCCACCAAGGCTAATAAGAACGTTGGCATTAAAATTCAATACCCCGTCAATTGTAATGCTACCTGTAAGGCTCTTAATTCCTATTCCCTGAACTGTAACATTTCTGTAGTTGGCAGAAGCAATCATTGTCTGATTGGTTGAACCATTGTAAATTACAGTACCAACACCGGCACCCGCTGTAAGGAAATTACTCACAGCATTGGTTGAACCGTTCAATGTTAATGTATGGTTGGCTCCCGAAACGTCAAGTGTTCCAACACCGGAAAGATTTCCGTTAACTATAATGGATGTTGCAGTAGAACCCACCGAAAATGATCCTGCAGTAATGGCCAGATTAGCCACTGTTGTAGTGGTTGGTGTTGGAACAAGTGTTAATGTTCCTCCGCCAAGCTTATTAACAATAATATCAGGGAAAATAATTGCAGTTGCGGTTCCGATTGTAATCGTTGCTGCACTTGATGTTTCAAAAGTAAGTGCTGTTCCTGACCAAGTAAATGTTCCGCCGGTGCGGACAAAGCTTCCATTGATAGTGATATCCGGAACCGTCTTAACGCCTACCGCAGTGAAAGAAATGTTGTGATATACCGAAGCCCGCACAGTCTGCGTTCCGCCTGTATAATTTACGTTTGAGTTGTTTGCTGAAACATTAAACTGACCCGATGCCATAGGAACGGTTCCGTTCGAATAATTTAGTGTCGATCCTGTTCCTGCCGTAAAGGATGAAACCGCATTTGAACCTGTTAAAATCCCCGCAATAGTTGCAGTACCGTTATTTGCTAAAGTATAGTTAGCGCCGATTGTAACATTGCCTGTTAAAGTAACAGTAGATCCGGAAGAAATGGTTCCAATTCCATTTACCAGTGTTGTTCCTGTTACTGTTGTGGTTGTTCCGTTAAATGTACTAGCGTCTTGAAGTTCTAGGTTTCCATAGGTAGAGGTAACACCATTTAAACTGTGAATTCCAAGCCCTCCGGCCAGAAGGATTTTTCCGGCTCCTGAATGCGTTCCAGCATTGGTTACGTTACCGTTTACTGTTATCGTGTTGCCGGCATCAGCAAATGTTCCGATTGTAATTGACAGGTCGCCTCCAACAGTAAAGGCGCCACCTGCAGTTTTAGTTCCCGCGCCAGTGAAAACCAGGTTTCCATAAACTGGTGCTGCAGAAATAGTTTGAGCAGGTGTCGAATTGTAGTTTACCGTTGAGGCTGTTGCCAGGGAAATATTACCAGTAGTAAACAATGTTGGGAAGATGGTAACAGCAGCGGCACCAATTCTAAGTGTTGCTCCATCAGCAACAGACAATGTTCCTGTTGCGTTTCCTGTTATCTGGTTTCCGTTATCGAACAAAGTTCCGTTAAGAACACTCAGGTTACCTGCTACCGTTATTACACCATTAATAGCACCGGTCGCTGTCTGGGCCGAATTGTCCCAGGTAAGGTTTCCGAAAGTACCCGTTAAACCGCCGGTGATATTGGTAGAAGTTATGCCGGTTATATTAAGTGTTGCATTCGCGTTCCATGATATTACCGGAATCGCCCCTCCGTCTTTGGCATGCGTATAATCAGAACCGGAAGCAAACGTTGTTATGCTGTTTGTTGTAACGAAAGTACCGTTTGAATTAATAATCATTGTACCTACTACGTTACCAATCTGAGATGTAGTAGCTCCATAATTCAAAGTCAATGTTCCTAACGATGCAGTACTTACTTGCAGTGTTGAACCGCTTGCCACACTTAAATTAGTAGTGGCAGTCGCACCATTGATCGTCAATGTGTTGGTTGAACCGGCCTCAAGGCTGATGTTAGTATTCCCGCTAACGGTAAGTTGATTAACCGTTTGCGTTGGAACGTTGGTAGCTATTGATGTTCCTCCCGAACTAAATGAAAGTTTGTCTGTATTTGACGTTGTAATCCTTGATGGTGACCAGTTCGATGCAGTATTGAAATCAGCAGTGCCTGTGGTAGGTAACCAAGTGTAAACCGTTGGTGGGTTGTTGCGGATGGCAAATACATTTCCTCCAAGCGTTCCGCTGATTTGATCATAACTTGCAGATGTAGAAACAGTAGGGGATGCAACCGTTGAATTTAGCTGATACCATGAGCTTCCGTCGAAACGGTTCACTCTGTAATTAGCGACAGTTCCGTTTACGTCTCCTGCTGTTGCATTGTATGTAAAGGAAATAGGATTATAGGAATAGGTTCCAATGCCTGCCTGATTATCCGAAACAGTCCAGAATCTGCTGACAAAATCTGTAATAGCACCGTTTGTAGGCGGAGTTCCATCCGTTACATTCACACCAATTGTTCGTGTAACCGAATTTGCTGTGAAAGTGAGAGCAAACGGTGAATAATCGCTGCCTGATGTTGCGTCACCCACTGGGAAAATAAACGTTGATGCACCGATTGAGAAAACCTTTTTTAGTTGACCACTTCCATCAGCGTCAACCATATTGGTCGCCGATGGTGTTCCACTAACGGTTGAACCTGCAGATAATGTCAAATCATTTGAACCGAGATTTAACAAACAAGAAGTAAGCGTTAATGCTGTACCTGTTGCGTTCAGGGTAATGTTGCTGTTGAGCGAAAGACCTGTCGCATTGGTATTGTTGGCTGTAAGTGCGTTTAGTTGTGTTACGCTTGACGGAATGCTAACACCTGCAGATGCTCCAGTAAAGCTTAAGTTTGAAAAGCTCGTCGTTATAAGGTTCGTTGGAGTTCCTGCGATTGCTGGTCCGCTTAATACCAATGTATTTGGAGTTCCGGAGATCCCACCAACCTCATACGTTCCGGCAGTAAGAGTTAATAAACCCGTTGAAGTAACTGAAGTATTGGTTTGCTGAACGGTTCCGCTTCCAGCTGTATTGTTAATTGTTAACGTTCCCGCAGTAGTAAGTCCATTTCCAGTAACCTGTGGTGCGGCTGTGCCATTATAGGTATAGTTCGCAGCTGCTCCATAAGTTTTTGTTCCGGCAACAACGATTGCTCCCGTAATACCTCCTGTAGCGGAAATACCATCAACATGACCGATATTAAGGAATGCCGTTGCGGCAGATGCAAGGGTAAATGTACCTGCTCCTGTTACCTGTGATGTGCCTGTTGTAAGCGTTCCGTTTTGTGCAAACGAAGTATTGATCGCAAGATTATTATTCAACATTAGTGAACCTGCAATTGGAACATTTAAAGCTCCAACAGAAAGACCGCCCGTATTGCTGTTGGTGTAGCTTCCGCTTATCGATGCATTTGAAATTGTAGTGGCCGAAGCACCCAAAATCGCTTTTGCAGCACCACTAAAGGTGTAAAGCCCGGTACCTGATGTAAAGGATGTGCCGCTGTTATCGAAGTTCCCGGAAAATCCAATTGTGCCGGCTGACGAATGATTCCATGTTCCGTTGTTAGTGAAGTCTGAAAAATTAGTTATACCTGTAGATACTGCGTTATATGAAGCACCAGACTGGATGTTAGTCGCTCCTGAAACCGTCTGAATAAAGGCTCCGGAAGTTGCAAAGGTTCCGGTTGAAACCAATAAAGCATTGTTTACGGTAAGGTTTGCACCACTTGAAACAGTAACACCAATCGAAGGATTAATAGTTAAGTTGTTATAAGCAATTGCTTTAATCGTTTGAGGACCAGTACCATTATAAATTACTGTATTGGGAACAGCCGTAGCTGTTAAGGTGGTTATTGGATATGTGCCTCCTAGTGTCAGTGTTGAATTAACGCCCTGTGTCAGTGATCCCGCTCCTGTTAGCGCTGTGATTACTGTAACACCAACACTATTAACATTAGTGTATGAGCCCGTTATTGCAAGGTTCGCAAAGAAACTTGCATTAGTACCGTTAAGTAATCTCGCAGCACCGCTTGCTGTGTAAACACCTGTTCCTGAAGTGAATGTTCCATTATTGGTAAGGTTACCTGCTAATGAAACTGTGGAATTTCCTGTATTATCGAAAGTGCCATTGATAGTTAGGTCTCCACCGAAGGCTTTATTTCCAGTTGCACTCGTAATTCCGAGTGTAACTCCAACCGGAATTGTTAAAGCATTGGTAACTGCTACACCATTCGTAAATGAACCAAACGAGGGACTTCCTGCGGTTAATGTCAGGGTGGCAATGGTAGATAAACCGCTACCTGTTCCGCTAAAAGTAGCCCCATTGGCATCATTAAGTTCTATTGTCCCGAACGAAGTTGCAGCTCCAGAAGTTGCTACAATGTGTGAAGCTGCTCCACCTGACAACAAAATTCTTCCCGCACCTGAATGTGCCGAGGCATTTGAAACATTCCCGTTTACATTGATTGTAAATCCTGCATCAGCTAACGTTCCTGCAGCAATTGTAAGATCTCCAGCAACCGTTAAGGCAGCACCGACAGTTTTTGTATTACCGCCCGAAATTGTAAGGTGTCCATAGGATGAAGGCGCTGCTGAAATTGCCTGAGCTACCGTTGCACTGTAATTAACAGTTGACGTAGTGCCAAGGGAAATATTACCAGTTGTAAATAATGTTGGGAAGTTTGTTCCTGTTCCAACACCAAGTCTCAATGTTGCACCGTTAGCAACAGAAAGTGTTCCTGTTGCGTTTCCTGTTATCTGGAAGTTGCTATCGAAGAGTGTACCTGCTGTTACAGCAAGATTTCCCGAAACCGTTATTGCGGCAGAGATCGCTCCCGTTGCAGCTGCCTGACCTGCATTGTTCCAGACAAGGTTCGCAAACGTGCCAGATAATCCTGTTGGATTTGTTGCAACTATTCCTGTAATATTTAGTGTAGATCCGGGGTTCCACGCAATAACCGGCAAGGCACCGCCATCTCTTAAGTAATTAAGTTGAGAGGCTGATGCAAATGTTGTTGTGCTGTTGGTTGTTACAAATGAACCATTAGGGTTGATGTTCATTATCCCTGCAACGTCTCCTAATTGCCCGGCAGTTGCTACATAGTTTAAGGTTAAATTACCTGTTGTAGAAGTGCTTATCTGCAATGTTGATAATGCTTCTACACTTAAATTTGTAGCTGCTGCTGCCCCGTTGATAGATAATGTGTTGGTAGTTGCTGCCTGTAGTGAAATATTAGTTGATCCTGAAACAGTGATCTGGGCAACCGTTTGGGTTGGAACATTAGTAGCTATTGAGGTTCCACCTGAATTGAATTGAAGCCTGTCGCTAACATTCGCAGTAAACCTTGAAGGTGACCAGTTTGCTGGAGTATTAAAATCTGTTACTCCGGCAGTTGGAAGCCAGGTATATGTTTGGGCCGGATTATTCCTGATTGCAAATACATTTCCCCCTAAAGTGCCGCTTATATCATTAAAGCTGCCTGCCGCCGTTACTGTTGGTGCTGCAAGAGATGAGGCAAATTCATACCAGTTTGATCCATCAAACCTGTTTATTTTATAGTTTGCTGTAGAACCATTTACGTCAGAGGTAACAACCGTAGAATAGGTTGCACTTATTGAGGAATAGGCATAAGTGCCGACTCCAGCCTGATCGTCTGTTGTTGTCCAGAATCGGGTGGCATAATCTGCCGATGCACCATTCGAAGGTGGAATAGCATCAGTAACCCTTACTCCAATGGTTCGATTAACTGAATTTGTCGTAAACGTAATTCTGAAAGGTGAATAATCGTAAGCTGAAACGGCATCTCCAACTGGATAAGTAAATGCAGAAAAGCCTGATGTTCCAAAAGTCTTCTTAAGCTCTCCAATACCATCAGCCACAACCATCGCAGTAAGACTTCCTCCCGAAATTGTAGAAGTAGGAGATACAAGCGAAAGATCAAAACTACCCAGGGCTACTCTTCCGGTTAGGGTTAAGGCTGCGGCAGTTCCGTTCAGTGTAATGTTGCTGTTGAGAGAAACTCCAGCGGTACTTGAATTATTGGAAGTTAAAGCGTTAAGTTGTGTAACGCTCGAAGGAATCGAAACACCAATAGATGCACCTCCAAAAACGAGGTTCGAAAAGCTGGTAGTAATCAGGTTCGTTGGAGTGCCACCGATGGCAGGACCGTTTATGGTTAATGTATTTGGTGAGGCCGCACTAACGCCCCCAACTTCAAATGTTCCGGCCGTTAATGTTAAGGCTCCTGCAACAGTCACTGCTGTATTGGTCTGCTGAACTGTGCCGCCAACTGCTGTATTGTTGATCGTGAGCGAAGTTCCTGAGCCAAAACCACTACCTGTAATCTGCGGACTTGTTGTTCCGTTATAAATGAAATTCGCTGTAGTATTAAAAGTTCTGGTTCCAGTGCTTACAATTGAGCCAGTTGCACCTGAAGTTGAGATACCATCTGAATTACCAATGTATAAGAATGCGGTAGCTGCATTTGCAAGTGTAAATGTCCCGGCGCCTGTAACCTGAGATGCATTTGTAAACAAAGAACCGTTCTGTGCAAAAGAGGTGGTGATGGCAATATTGTTATTCAACGTAAGCGAACCTGCAACAGGAACCGTTAGCGCCCCAACAGTTAAACCACCGGTGTTGCTGTTTGTGTAACTACCGCTCATTGCCGCGTTTGAAATCGTAGTGACCGACGTACCGGAAATTGCCTTTGCTGCACCACTAAATGTGTAAAGCCCGGATCCTGTTGTAAACGAACTGCCACTGTTATCAAAGTTTCCTGAAATCCCTAGGGTTCCGGTAGATGAATGATTCCAGGTTCCATTGTTTGTGAAATCTGAAAAGTTTGTTGCACCAGTACTCGATGAATTAAAGGTGGCGCCTGAGCTTATCGTAGTTGTACCAGCAACTGTTAAGGCAAAATTACTTCCGTTTGAGAACGTTCCTGTTAAGATCGTTAAGGCATTGTTTACGGTTGTGGCCGCTCCTGTTGATGCTGTGATCCCTGAAGAAGGATTGATTGTTAAATTATAATAGGCCGTCCCTTTCACGGTTTGTGTAGCGCTTCCAGTGTAGAAAACCATGTTTGGGATAGCAGTCGCAACTAAACCTGTGATACTGGAAGCACCTCCAAGATATAAGTTTGAATTTACTCCCTGGGTGAGTGTTCCGGCTCCGGACAAAGACGCGTTTACAGTCAATCCTGCAGTACTATTGTTGGTCCAGGTTCCTGTTACTGCTAGGTTGTCAAAGCTGATCGCATTGGTTCCGCTCAATGTTCTTGCAGCCCCGGAAGCAGTATAAATACCTGATCCCGAGGTAAAAGTACCGTTGTTAATAAGGCTGTTTCCGAGCGTAAATGGACTATTACCTGAATTGATGAACGTTCCATTAACAGTGATAACACCGTTAAAAGTTCTAGCTCCTGTTGAACTCGTATTAGATACTGTTATTCCCGAAGGAATGGTAAAGGCCGAATTCATAACCAAACCAGTAGCTCCAAAGGCGGCAAGGGTCAGATCTCCCGAAGTAAGAGTAAGTGTTCCGTTAATAACAGTGGAAGTTGATGTTCCACTGAAAGTTGCACCCAGCGCATCGTTTAATTCGATGTTGGCGAAGTTCGGTGCACCGCCTGTGGTTGAAAGTGTATGTGTTGAAGAACCTGCAGTCAGTAATATTTTACCGGTGCCGGTGTGAGACCCGCCGTTGGTTACATTTCCATTTACTGTAATTGTAAATCCACCATCCGCAAGCGAAGAGCCAGCAACAATATTTAGATTGCCGTTTACAGTTAACGCTGAGGGGGCCGTTTTTACGCCCGTGCCTCCGGTACCAAGATTCTGATAGACAATATTCTTGATGCCCTGAGCTCCGGCGGAGGTATAGTTAACGGTATTGTTGGATGCCGAAATATCTAGGACACCTGTTGCCATTAATGATCCAACTGCACCATTGAAGTTAAGAATCGAATTGGTCGCGTTTGTAAAAGTAGACGCGCCGGTTGTTCCGCTTATAAAATTAGCTGAAGTCGTTCCATTGTTTGTATAAACCCCACCACCTGTGATTGCAATACTACCCGCCACAGAAGTAGTTCCGTTATTGATAACCACCGACGTTGTCGCGAGGGTAATGTTCGAAGCTGAAACGGTTAAAGTTCCATTATTGGTAAATGTTTGGCCCGCTCCTACATTGATGCTTCCAGCCGACAATACTACAGTTGAACCGCTATTAACAGTAACTGCAGCATTAACTGTCTGTGTATTTGAAAACGTTACGATCGACGTATTTGTGAAAGTCGTCGGTCCGCTGTAGGTTGTTAATCCGGCAATTGCAATTGCATTTGATCCACCAATAGAAGTCGTATTGCTGAAAACATTAACCCCGTTTCCAGTCTTTGAAAAGGTGCCGTTGTTAGTTAGGTTTCCACCCATGTTCATAAGAACATTTGCCGAAAATGTAACAGTTCCGGCATTTGTCAACCCTCCGGAAAAGGTCCATGTGGAAGTATTTGTTCCCGTTGTTGTTAACGAACCGCCCGAAACTGTTACCAGTCCGGTAAAAGCATTTGTTCCTGCCGTAGTACCGTCCGTAAATGTTCCTGCTGTAATAGAAGTTGTACCCGTAACATTAAAATTAGAAGCACCGATTGTAAATGTCGTTCCTCCAAATGTCAGATTGCCTCCAATCGTTACAACTCCCGAAGTCGCCCCTGCATAGTTGCCATTCACCGTCATGTTGCCAGTGGTCGCTAGGGTAAACGCTCCTGACATCGTCAGCGTTTTGGTGGCATTAATGGTCAGGGTTAAAAGATTTCCTGAATTCTGATTCAGAGTTACTGGACCATCAATCACAACATCATCGCCCGCAACCGGCACAACGCCGCCTACCCAGGTTCCGGTTGCATTCCAGTTTCCTCCACCCGTAGTGGAAGTTATAGTCGCCGCAAAGGAACTTCCTGCCAAAAGCAATAACAGGAATAGTAGCATCTTTGGCAATAGTGTCAATTTTAAACTGGATCTCGATTTAAAGTAAGATGCTGCAGCGGTAGGGGTAGAGGTTAATATCATGGTGTTAGGTATATATTAAAGGGCATTGAAAAGGCGTTAGACAACGAAGATCCGCTCGATGAAGCAGGGTGTAAAACTCTTGTAGACAGAGGGTTTCATTGGAGATAGTTGATCTGAACTAGCGTATACTTTGTAAATGTTTCTTCATTGGTAGGTATATTTCATGGATTATTAACACGGAGATTAAAAAAGGCTTCCAATCCTAGGATAATAGAGTTTTCCAGAACAATTTTCTGTGGAAAATTGTTCTTAGCTGAGGGAATATATTCCCCATTTTTCGTCAACTTATTATCTCTCCGATGAGTTGTGATGTGTTTCGCAGCCTTCGAAGGTTAGGGACAATCAGGCAAAAATATAAGATTGTAAAACTAACTTATATTATTACATAAAGCGCGACTTTCTTACATGCTGACTTTATTTTCCAAAAAAAAATGTGGAATTCGCGTTAAACAGGCTTGACCATCGGCATTTACTCTACTTATATATTTTGCTTTCGGCAAAGATTGTCACTCTTATAATCATGTTTTTAATAATCCCTGAATCTATGCAGGAAAATTGCAAAACAATTAATCCCGCTACGGCAGCCGGCCTTCGGAATGCGCTTGAAGATTGCAATCTTATTGGAAGCAAATTTTTGATTCGAACTTTATCATAGCTTGCTTTTTTGCATGCATCGTTTTTGCATTCTGAGATGCCGAAAACTTGTTCAAAAGTAGCATACCACAAAACGAAGTACACCCGTTGGTTTTAGATAATTTGCATGCATTGATTTATATATGAAAAGCTATAAAACCATTATCATTTTTCTGTTCCTGTTTCAGGTCGGATCGCTGATTGCACAACCTATGAAGAGTTTCTCTGGAACAAGTGAAGCCTTTCTTAAGGATCTTGAATTATTCATGGAGGCAGCCGACAAAAAGGCAACCAACGATCTTTTGGATGTGTTCGAACCAATTTGGCTAACCAAATTCAATGGTGCTCAGCAACAAGCCGTTGTGGGTGTAGCTAATGCGATGCTTAAAAAACGAATGACAGCCTTCCCAAATTTCAAGAATTACATCCGTTGCTTAATCGCATGGGATGAAGGTAAAAAATCGGTTCAGCAATTTACCGATTGGCACTTTACACTTGAGAAATTAGTTACCAAGCTCACAACCGGAAAGTTCGATCAATACCTGCAAATTTCTGAAGATCTGTTGAGAGAAAATGCGCTCTACAAAAGCGAAGCGATTTCTTGGTATATGGGCCGTGGCGACTTTGTTTTTAGCTACGACAGTATTCCTAAAGTAACCTTCGAAACTACCAATTTAAGAGGTGTAAATCGAGCAGATTCCACCTTGGTCGAATTTACTTCTGGTGTGTTTCATCCCACCGAATATGACTTTTATGGCAAAGGTGGAAAACTACTTTGGTCGCGGGTTGGGTTAAAAGAAGAAGAAGCCAATGCTCGTTTGTCGAAGTATTTACTTCCCGTGAAAACCACCAAGTTTACTGCAGATAGCGCCACATTGAACTTCCCAAAATACTTTAAAGAACCGCTTTTAGGATCCGTTTCTGATAAACTATCCGACAATGCCGCCAATCGAGACGCAACTTATCCACGGTTCACAACCTACAACAATACATTTGTAATCAACGAGATCTACAAGAATGTTGATTTCTTAGGTGGTATCAGCATTCAAGGGAAGAAATTGCTTGGTTCTGGAACAAACGAAAACTTAGCCACTTTTATCTTCAAACGTGAAGGAAAACCCTTTATAGAAGCCAAGTCCAAAACATTCCTCATCGAAGACAAAAGCCTCCAATCGTCGCTCGCGCAAGTGAAAATTCGATTAAACACAGATTCTATCAATCACCCAGGCCTCACGTTTCGCTATTTGGATGAAAAAGGGGAGCTCTATCTTCTGAGAAACCAAGAAGGAGCAGCCAAAACGCCATATTTTAATTCATACCATCAATTGGATATGGATTTTGAAGTGATGTATTGGAAAACCAGCGAACCAACCATCCGATTCAAAGCCATTGCTGGCGCAGTAGAAAGTAAGGCACTGTTTGAATCTTCCGATTATTTCCGTGAAGAACGTTATATCGAAATTCAAGGCATGGACGAAGAGAGTCCGCTTGTAGTAATTCGAAAACTTGCCGATAAAACTGGTCGCGAGGAATTCTCCGCTCAAGAAGTTTCAAATTGGTATCGAATAGAAATCACGCAGGTTCGACATATTCTTCGCCGCCTTTCCTACATGGGATTTGTCTTGTTTAACGAAGAAACTGAAATGGTCACCATGAAGCCTCGCTTGAGGAAATACCTGCTCGCCGTAAATGGTCGTGCTGATTACGATGTAATTCAGTTTTTCTCAAACGTTTCTGGTGCCGACAATAACGCAGAACTTAGTTTATTGAATTGGGATTTGAGGATGCACGGAGTTGAACGGATTTTCCTTTCCGATTCACAAAACGTGGTGATTTATCCTAAAAACCAAGAACTGTTGGTACATAAAAACAGGAACTTCGATTTCGCCGGGCGCATTATGGCTGGTCGATTTGAATTCTTCGGGAAGAAATTCGATTTCGATTATGATAAGTTTAAAATCAATCTCGAAAATGTGGATTCGCTCCGATTACGCGTAGAAAGCGACGACAAAGACGAGTTTGGTAAAGTGCAGTTGAAAAAAGTAAAAACAGTAATTGAAAACGTTATCGGCGATATTCTGATCGATCATCCTTACAACAAAAGTGGTTCAAAATCGCTGGCTCAATATCCAGTCTTTAATTCAGTGAAGAATTCTTATGCCTACTACGACAAGCGTTCTATCCTCGGTGGAGTGTACAATAGAAGCAACTTTTACTTTCAGTTAGATCCATACCAAGTGGATTCACTCGATAACTTCTCAAACTCTGGTTTGATCTTCGATGGAACATTTGTATCGGCTAATATCCTTCCCGATATTCGGGAAAAACTAACCCTTCAGGATGATTATTCGCTCGGATTTAAACGAAAAACCGAAGAATCGGGCATTGCCATTTACGAAAGCAAGGGTACATTCATCAACAAATTACAGATGAGTCACAAAGGATTGCGCGGAACGGGCGAGATTAAATACATCACGACCACTGCGAAATCCGACGATTTTGTGTTTTACCCAGATTCGGTAAATGCATTTTGTAGAAGCTTAACTGTAAAGCCCGAAACCATTGGCAAAGTTGAATATGCCGACGTTGAAGCTGCCGATGTAAAACTCCATTGGGAACCTTACAAACCAGGCAAGTTCGAATTCCAACAAACCACCCAGGCCATTTCGATGTATTCTGGAGAATCGAAACTTAAAGGAAAAATCGCGATTGGTGAAGATGGGATGACTGGTGCTGGAACCTTAGAATTTGCTGCAGCTGAAATCGAATCTAAACAGTTCCGATTCAAAAAGGAGGACTTTAAATCTGATACAGCATCATTCGCCTTTACAGCACGCGATGTGGTGAAAGAAGATGGAACCAAAGAAGTGGCCATCAAAACCGACAACGTGAAGGCCGACGTGAGTTTCAAGAACCGCATGGGTCAGTTTAAATCGAATGCTGAAGATTCCTACATCGAATTCCCTGTAAACAAATACATCGCTTACATGGATGAACTTCGCTGGTACATGGACAAAGATGAAGTCGACATGAACTCTTCGATGAACGAAATCGACTTGATTGGTTCGCGTTTCGTTTCGGTTCGACCGGATCAAGATTCAATCACATTCGTAGCGCCAAGAGCCAAGTATGCCATGGCAGATAGAACCATCAGAACCGAAGGTGTAAAGTTGATTCGTGTAGCGGATGCAACTATCTATCCAGATGCTGAAAAGTTAAATGTGGAACGAAATGCCGTGATCACCACGCTCACCAATTCTAAAATCAACGCCAACAACGACTTGAAATACCACGATATCTACAATGCAACAATCGATATCCTTGGGAAGAAAAAGTACAAGGCCACTGGGGATTACGATTACGAAGATGCATTAGGAAAAATTCAGAAGATAAGTTTCACCAGCATTTCGCAAGATTCATTAGGCAATACCATTGGTTCTGCTGATGTTTCAGAGGGACAAAACTTTACACTGAGTCCTGAATTCGAATTTAAAGGAACTGCAAATCTATTTGCTCCATCTAAGAATCTCACATTTGCCGGTGGAACGCGATTGGTTTACAATTGTGAGAAAGTGAATAAAAACTGGCTGAAATTCAAAGCTGAAATTGATCCTGGCAATATCATGATTCCAGTGGATTCATTCCCGAAATCGTTGGATGCAGAGAAGTTGATGGCAGGTTTGGTACTCGTTAAAGATTCCACTCACGTTTATCCAGTTTTCATGTCGAAAAAAGAAAAAACAGGCGACTTGGAAATCTTGACATCCCGTGGATTGTTGAAGTTCGACAAAGGAACTGGAGAATACCGAATCACGACCAAGGATAAATTCGAAAATCCAGCTCTAGCCGATGACTACGTGGCTATGAAACAAGCCAATTGCGATGTGAATGGCGAAGGAAGAATTTCTTTTGGAATGGAGCTCGGTCAGGTCAAGATTAATTCATTTGGAAAGGCATCTCATAGCATAGTAACCGACGAAACAAAGTTCAAAACAACAATTGCTTTAGATTTCTTCCTTGCTCCTGAATTGTGGAAAATCATGGAGGAAACGATTACTGCGACTACTGGTTTACAGCCATCTGATGTAGCTTCGGAAGATTACAAAAAGTCGATGATCCGATTGTTGGGTAAAGAAGCGGCAGACAAGCTTTTTAAAGATATGGGAGCCACTGGTGCGATAAAGAAATTTCCGGATGAGTTAAATCATAGTGTGGTTTTAACCAACGTTGAAATGAAATGGAACACCGAAACGCGTTCCTATATTTCCGAAGGCTGGCTGCACTTTTCGAACCTTGGAAAAACGCCGTTCAATAAGGTAATTAAGGGTAAAGTTGAACTTGTAAAAAAACGCGGTGGCGATATATTAAATCTTTACATTGAGTGTGAATCGCAGAAATGGTTCTTCTTTAATTACAGTAGAAACGTGATGAACGTAATTGCAGGCGATGAAAATTTCAATAAAACTGTACGTGAATTGGATTCGAAAAAGCGCTCTGTTGATGGGGAAAATGGCGCTCCACCATATCAATTCATGATAGGAATTGAAAAGCGTAAACGAGACTTTATGGATCGATAATCTGATCAATGAAAAACCCTTGTTCAATTTAACAACAGGGGTTTTTCATTGATATCTAAACATCCAGAGAGTGTAAATCAGGTTTAATATTCAATTCGAACGATTGGTATTTAACAAATACGGGGAAAATTAATTCTTTTACCACTTGATTTCATTTTCACACCAAATAACCGATGTATGCTAGCAGTTTACCTCAATCAATTTAATTCAAAATTGAAATTTAAGATTTAACGATCCGAATCAATTGATCTGCTCCGATTTGCTCAATCGATTTTATTCCGTTAGGCAATTCAGGTGCTTCTAAACCGTCAATTAGTAAATCGGATGATTTAAAAATCAATATTTCATCCCATAATTTTTGGTCGATAAACGATTGAAGTGTTTTTGCACCGCCTTCGACCAACAAACTGAGTACTTTGCGTTTGTGCAAATCGATAAGCACATTTTGCAAATAATCCTTCTCAGGAATAATTAACGATTCAACACCGTCTATATCGAGCAATATATTAACGGTCGAATACACCAAGGTTGGCGTTTGATTGGAGAAAATCTTTGATGATTTGGGCACTCGACCACTTGCATCCAACAGCACACGAATTGGTGATTTTCCAGGCCAGAAACGAGCTGTTAAATCCGGATCATCTACGATTGCAGTTTGCGCGCCGATAAGGATTGCAGACTCTTCCGTGCGCCATCTGTGGCTAATCCTTTGGGCTTCATCACCCGAAATCCTGAACGATCCTTTTTCATCAGCAGCGCGCAGTTTATCCATAAAACCATCCGAACTCATTGCCCATTTGAGTCGAATGTAAGGTCGCTGTTGCTGCATGAAAGTCAGGAATCTCCTGTTCATCCAACCAGCTTTATTTTCACATAGTCCAACGGTTACTTCAATTCCAGCCGCCCGAAGTTTTTCGATGCCTTTCCCTGAAACCATTGGATTGGGATCGAGGTTAGCGATATATACTCGAGGAATTTTGGAAGAGATAATCAGATCGGCACAGGGAGGTGTTTTCCCAAAGTGGGAGCAAGGCTCGAGCGTAACAAACAGGCTCGAATTTTTCAATCTTTCCTTGTCTGTAACATTTAGAATGGCATGCACTTCTGCATGTGGACCGCCAAATTTTCGATGCCATCCTTCACCGATTATGGATCCATCGTGAACGATAACGCAACCAACCATTGGATTTGGGGCAACATTTCCAGCTCCTCGCTTCGCAAGTTCTATCGCACGCAACATGAACGATTCCATGGGTCGAATTTAAGATTTCCGAACGAAAGCGGTGACTTTTTCGCACTTTTGCAAATATGAGAATTGCAGGCAACAAGATTTCCGACATCAAAAAGTACTTCTATCAGGAGCTTGATCAACAATACAATCAAGGAGAAATACTCATTTTGTTTCGGATGGCAGTGCAACATATCAACGGATTATCGCACCTCGACATTCATTTCGAGCCAGATTTACGTGTGCAAGAAAGTGATGTTTTGCAGTATTCATGGTTTGTGAAGCGACTTGTGCAAGGAGAACCTGTTCAATATATCATGGGTTACGCTTGGTTTATGGATTTGAAAATTCAAGTGCAATCGGGTGTTTTGATTCCTCGTCCTGAAACTGAAGAATTGGCGAATTTAGTTTTAATGGAACTTCAAGGAATCTCTGCTCCCGTTATTCTCGACGCTTGTTCTGGAAGCGGTTGCATTGCATTGGCGCTGAAGTATTATTGCACTCAAGCGAAAGTTATCGGTTTAGAATTATCGGATGATGCAATTCGAATTTCTAAGGAAAATGCCGAAGCACTTCAATTGGATGTGAATTTCGAAAAAGTGGATATTCTGCAAATGGATTCATGGTCGGAACCATTGGATGTATTGATTTCTAATCCACCATATATTTCCATTTCTGAGAAAGATTCACTTTCTGTTCAAGTGCGAGATTTTGAGCCTGCAATGGCTTTGTTTGTTGATGATCCTGATGTGTTGTTGTTTTATCGTAAACTATCGAAAATTGGTTTAAATTCAGTTAAATCGGGCGGATTAATTGCGCTCGAATGCCATTTTGAGAATACTGAAAAAGTTGCAGAAATCTTGAAAAATGACGGCTGGAAAAATGTATTGATTGAGAATGATTTGAGTGGAAATCCAAGAATAGTGTACGGAAGAAAATAGATTTTTAATTGCCTAAATCTGAATAATGAATCGATTGATATTTAGTTTTATTTGTTGCATAGTTTCATTCACATTGCTAGCTCAAAGACCTGTAGGACTTAATAATCAGGTTAGGAAAATTGCTTTCACTTTCGATGATGGAGATACTTCAAGTTATAAAGGTTTTCCTTTCGAAGTATGGAATAACAGCATTCTATCAACGCTCGATAAATATCAACTTAAGGCAATTTTATATGCACATGGAAAAAATAAATTAAACGAAAAAGGGAGATTTATTTTACAATCTTGGAATGATCGCGGGCATTTGATCGGAAACCATTCTTTTGCACACAAAAACTATAGTCATCCAATCGCTACTTTTCAGTGGTTTAAGGATGATTTTCTCAAGAATGACAGCATAATTCGTAATTATTCCAATTATGTGAAGCTTTATCGTTTTCCATACTTGAAGCAAGGTGAAACAAAGGAGAAAGTAGATTCTGTTCAACAATTATTTTCTCAATTTAATTATAAAATAGGGCACGTTACGGTGGATGCATCTGATTGGTACATCAATGGTCGTTTAGTTAAATACATTCAGTCTGGGGAAACTGAAAAGCTCGAAAAGTTCAAATCATATTACATTAAACACTTGTATAATAGAGCTTTTTATTACGATTCACTTAGTTCTGTTTTCTGTTCTAAAAAAATTAGTCATACCATTTTGCTGCATCACAATTTAGCAGCTGCGCTTTTTTTGGATGATTTGATCAAGTTTTTTAAAGCTCAAGGTTGGCAGGTAATTAATGCTGATGAAGCATTGAAAGATGAGTTTTATTCAAGAAAATCCACTTTGCTACCAAGCGGAGAAAGTCTTGTTTGGTCGATTGCTAGAGAGTATCCAAATCTTAGAAAATACCTGCGATTTCCAGCTGAAGATGGCTCTTACGAAGAAGGTAAAATGGATAAATTAGGTTTATAGATTCTCATAATTAACTTACTATATTTGATTATCTAAATTAAAAATTATGCAAAGAATTATATTGAGCATATTCATTTCCTTTTCATTTAACTCTTTTGCTCAAAACTACTTAAATCAAACAGCACGTTGGGTTCAAACCTTTTATTATTTAGGCTTCACGACCAATACAACATGTCGTTCAACGCTCTATTTTCAAGGTGATACAACAGTTAATAATCTTTTATATTACAAACTATTTGACAATGCAGAGTGTCTTGTAACTACCACGCAATATGACTCACTTGGAGAGCCTTTTCAAGTTGTTGATACCAATATTTCAACCATTTTAAGAGGCTATATCCGTGAAGAAAGTCGGAAAGTTTATCTATTGGATTATAACGGCAATGAAGCCATGCGGTACAATTTCGGTTATCCGGATTTTACCTCTGTCGATTTGGTGGCTCCTTACGGCACTTGTCAACCTGCAAACAGTGTGTCTATCACCACGCACGATACTGTGTGCATTGGAAACATTGGTCGAAAAAGATGGAGTGTGAGCATGTCACAATATCCTCTTGCACAGTACATCATCGAAGGGGTTGGACCTTCATCGGGATTTCTCGCCCCAACTTGCCGAAATGGTTGTCCGGAGTGTGGTTACAGCTTGCTAAATTTTGTGTTGAACGGAGATACCCTTTATCAAGGAACTTGTTCTATTCCACTGGCTATCGCCTCCGAAAATCCGGAAGTTGAGATCATACAAACACAGAATGAATTAACTGTTAAGGCTGATGGATTGATTGAATTGGACGTGTTTTCAATCAATGGAAGTCTCTTGAAACATCAAAGTTCGCAGCATAACAACCAAATGAATTGTTCCTTTTCTGAATTTCCTTCAGGCATTTATTTATACCGTGGAAATTCCAACGGAAAGCCATTTCAAGGTAAATTCGTTGTTTGTCGTACCGATTAAATGTTTAACTCCCGGGCGAAATCTGCAATTAAAGCTACCGTTTGGAGCATCATTGGAAATGTTGTTTTAGCATCGCTCAAATGGATCTTTGGCTACTTCGGAAATTCATACGCACTAATTGCTGATGCGATAGAATCTACATCTGATATTTTTGGATCATTTCTGGTTTTGCTTGGACTTAAATACGCACACCGGCCAGCCGATAAAAATCATCCATATGGGCATGGTCGCGCAGAACCACTGATTGTATTTTTGGTCGTTGGATTTTTAATCGTTTCAGCCACAATCATCGCTTGGGAAAGTATCCACAATATCCAGCAACCTCATGATTTGCCCAAGCCATTCACGTTGTGGTTTCTCGCTTGTGTAATTGTTTGGAAAGAAATATCCTACCGATGGATGAAGCGAAAAAGTGTGGAAACGGGTAGTTCATCACTCGAGGCTGATGCTTGGCACCACCGAAGTGACGCAATCACCTCATTGGCGGCTTTCATCGGAATTTCGATTGCAATTTCTTTAGGTAAAGGCTACGAATCGGCCGATGATTGGGCGGCACTTTTCGCATCAGGCTTTATTTTCTACAACAGCTATTTGATTTTACGCCCTGCCCTCGGAGAACTTATGGATGAGCATCGATATCCAAAAGTGGAAACCAACATTCGGACTTACTCCAAAATGGTTCAAGGTGTGCTGGATACTGAAAAGTGCTTTATCCGCAAAGCGGGAATGAATTATCTCGTTGATTTGCACATTTCGGTCAACGGGAATTTATCGGTTCGTGAAGGTCACGAGATTGCACACCGATTGAAAGCAAAGCTTTTGGAAGAGATCCCCGAACTTTTGGAAGTTATGATTCATGTTGAACCACATTAGAGTTGGTTTGTTGGAATTTGCGACGTTATCTCTAAATTCATCCCCTGAAATACATCCACATGCATTCAAGAATTATTGGAACGGGGCATTATGTGCCATCTACCGTAATCACGAACAACGATTTGGCTCAAATCATGCCTACCTCCGATGAGTGGATTACGGAACGCACTGGAATTAAAGAGCGGAGATATTTCACTCCTGGTGAAGATACCGTTAGCAACATGTCGGCAAAAGCCTGTAAAATGGCAATTGAAAACGCAGGCGTCACAGAGAACGATATCGATATGATTGTTATGGCAACCATCACATCGGAATACTATTTTCCTGGTTCAGGAGTGTTGCTTCAGCGCGAATTGGGACTTCCAGGAATTCCTGCATTAGATATTAAAATGCAATGTTCAGGGTTTATTTATGCATTGAGTATTGCTGATCAGTTTATTCGAAATGGCGCCTACAAAAACGTATTAGTTGTTGGAGCTGAAATCCAATCTAATGCAATTGAACACAGCGAACGTGGGCGAAATATTGCAGTGATTTTTGGTGATGGAGCAGGGGCAGTTGTGCTGCAAGCCACAAACGATTCTAAACATAGTATCTTATCAACGCATTTGCATTCGGATGGAACTTATGCCGAAGAATTGGTGATGAAGCATCCTGGCAGTGTTTTAAAAGATCGAATTACCCACGAAATGCTCGACGATGGTACAATGTTACCTTACATGAATGGTTCGGTGGTATTTAAACATGCCGTTACCCGTTTTGCTGAAGTAATTAATGAAGCATTGACTGCCAATGATTTGGTATCAAGCGATATTGATTTATTGATCCCTCATCAAGCCAATTTAAGAATATCGGAATTTATTCGTGAAAAATTCGGAATGCCCGAATCGAAGGTGTTTAACAACATTCAGAAATATGGAAATACAACTGCAGCATCTATTCCTATCGCTTTAAGTGAAGCCGTTCAGGAAGGCCGTTTGAAACCCGGTGATCTCTTGTGTTTGGCAGCTTTTGGATCAGGATTTACTTGGGCTTCAGCCATGATTCGTTGGTAATTCAATGCAATGATTTGCAGAATAAATGAATTACCAAAAAGATTTTAAAGAAATAATCCTCGGGTTTTTATTTTTTGGTCTTTGTCGACAAACTTCACCAAATCGGGAAGAAATTCATGAAATATCGATTGGTAAAAAATGTAATGTCTTTCAAGTTCTTTGTGGGCATTTTCCATCCCCGAAGGGAATCGACTTCTTCTTGCAAGCCCCGATAATGCTCTTTTTATTCCTTCAATATGTTGATAATTGATAAGCCAATCTTGCATGCTCATATAATGCAAAGTGTACTGGGAGCGCTCCGGCATCATGTGCTTGTATTGATGCAACATCGTATAAATCTCCTCCGTGTAATCTTTCAATTCGACTTCCGAATAATCACTCCAATTTTTTGCAAGAAAATGATCTCCGAAAACATCCATCACAATTCCAGCAAATTTTCTGAATTTCGGTCTTAATGCAGCTTTTCCACGTTCAATTACTGGATGCGTATCGGTAAACATATCAATTTGTCGATGAAGTCTAATTCCTTTAATAATTTCCGTATTAAAAGATTCGATTTGTTTGCCTTTCACTGCATCCGCAATAAATCCACCCACAATGAGATCTGGATTGTCGCCTGCCAAATATAAATGGGCCAGATAATTCATGTTAGTGCTGCTCGATTTCTTGCTAAGATAGAGTGATTTAAGTTGTGATTGAATCAACTTCTTCAAGAATTCAAAATCCGACATAAATAAATGATTATGTGAATTTTATCTATTCTTTTATGCACGTCTGAACTTCAACTTCACATTCCTTATCTTGCAGCCATGAAGATTAAAGTCATTTTTGTAATTACTATTATCCTACAATCAGCAATAGGTTGGAGTCAATTGTCGTCGGCTGAAATTCTACAAAGGCTGCAAAAGCTTGGAAATACTGCTAGTGTACTTTATTTAGCAGCACACCCCGACGACGAGAATACGCGTTTGTTAAGTTATTTATCTCGCGAATTGCATTTTCGTACTGCGTATCTTTCATTAACCCGAGGCGATGGTGGACAGAATCTTATTGGACCTGAAACCGAAGAAGCATTAGGCTTGATTAGAACGCAGGAGCTTCTTGCTGCTCGAAAAATTGATGGTGCTCAACAGTTTTTTACTCGAGCATTTGATTTCGGATACTCCAAAAATCCCGATGAAACATTTTCCATTTGGAATCGTGATTCTGTTTTAAACGACGTGGTTTGGGTGATAAGGAATTTTAAACCTGATGTGATCATCACCCGTTTCCCGACTACTGGCGAAGGAGGGCATGGTCACCACACTGCTTCCGCGATTTTAGCGGTAGAGGCATTTAAAGCAGCTGCGGATCTTGAAAAGTTCCCGAAACAACTGCAACATGTTGGTATATGGCAACCTAAAAAGCTATATTGGAACAACTTCATGCCATCAAGAGATGCCACTACAAACACAAGTGGGATGTTGAAAATGGATGTAGGCATTTTTAACCAAAATTTGGGCTTGTCGATCGGAGAAATTGCATCAATGAGCCGTTCGCAACATAGAAGCCAAGGGTTTGGTGTGAAAATGCAAAGAGGTGAAATTCTAGAATATTTCACGCAATTGGCAGGCGATTCATCCAAAACAACCATTTTCGATGGCTTGTCGACTTCTTGGTCAAGATATCCTAAAGGAGCTGGAGTTTCAGTAATGGTAAACCAAATGATCAGCAATTTCGATCCTTACAATGCCTCTGCAACCATCCCACAATTGATCGTATATCTTGAGCAAATAAAAGCATTGGGAGATGATTTTCAATACCAAGTGAAGTTAAAGGAAGTAGAAGATTTATTGTTGGCTTTAGGTGGTGTTTATCAGGATATTACAGCGCCAAAAATTGAATATTTAGCTGGTGATACACTTACTTGCAATTATAATTTTATTTACCGAAGAGCGAATATGGTGAATTTGGTATCGCTTACAGTGCCTGGAGCCGCTGAAGAAATTCGGTTTACAGACAAGATTAGAAGCAATCAATTAATCGAAAAGAAAATTAAAATTCAAATCCCGAATAACATTCGTCCGAGCAATCCTTATTGGATCGAGAATCCGCACGATGAAGGACTTTTCGTACATTCTGATTTCAAACAAACTGGACAGCCCGATAGCGATCCTGCTTTATTTGCAGAGGCAGTAATTTCAGTAAATGGTGTGATGATCAAACGAAAAATTCCACTGATTTATAAATGGGTCGATCCAGTAAAAGGAGAACTTATTAGAAGGGTAGAGGTAGTGCCTGCATTGCGCGCTGTTCCAGCTCAGAAGGTGGTTCTTTCTAATGGCAAATCGGATGTTGTTGTTGAAATTCAATTGGAATATCTTAACTCCAATGTTGAAGGTGAAGTATCGCTGTCGACCCCAACAGATAAAGGCATTCAGGTAATACCTGAGCAAATTCAAATTAAATCCAATGCTTCTAAAAAAGAAAAGATTTCATTTACATTAAAAATGAAGCCTTCTCGTGAAGTGAAAATGCCCTATTCATTGAATGTTCAAGCGATGTTCAAACCGAATTCTTCGTCCAAAAAAGAAATTCTACAACAAACATTGCGCATCGAACACGATCATATCCCAACCCAAACTTACCATGAACCTTGCGCTTTTAAGTTCACTTTCACGCCTTTAGAAAAATCGGTTTCTAAAATTGGATATATCGAAGGTGCTGGCGATGATGTAGCTGAAGCTTTGATCAGTGCTGGTTTTCAGGTAGAAATTTTAGATGATTCAAAAATCAGGAATTTGGCTGTTCAAGATTATGAAGCAGTTGTAGTAGGAATTCGAGCATTAAATTCTGTAGAGAAAATGGCAGAGTGGATGCCTATTTTGATAAATTATACAAAGTTAGGCGGTACTTTAGTGATGCAATACAACACCAAAAATTGGATCAGCGATGTGAAGGTTAATCCTGGCCCTTATCCATTTGAAATTTCCAGAAATCGTGTAACGAACGAAAATGCAGCCGTTCAAATCCTCAATCCTGAAAATCCTTTGTTTAATTATCCAAATAAAATTTCGGATGCAGATTTTCAAAATTGGGTGCAAGAACGCGGCATTTATTTCACCGAAAAATGCAGTCCAGAATACCAAGATTTGCTTTCAATGGCCGATCCCAACGAAGCCCAAATGAAAGGTTCTTTGATCTACGCGCCATACGGATCGGGGCATTTCGTGTATACCGGACTTTCTTTTTTCCGTCAATTGCCTGCTGGTGTGCCCGGCGCGTTTCGCTTATTTTCTAATTTTTTATCTGTTGGAAAATATGAGCAACACTAACGAAAGCAATCGGAAAATGAAACGACTCTATTGGAGTTTGTTTGCTTTTTTAGTTCTACAGATTTTCCTATACCGTTTATTCACACAAACATTTGCATGAACACGATCGATTTAATTGTGCTCTGTGCAACATTGCTGCTTATCGTGACTTACGGCGTATACAAAAGCCGCAGTAGCCGTGATTTAGATGGTTATTTTCGTGGAAATCAAAGTATGCCTTGGTTTTTGGTTCTACTCAGTATCATGGGCACCCAGGCAAGTGCAATCACGTTCATTTCTGGACCTGGTCAAGCCTACACTGATGGGATGCGCTTTGTGCAGTATTATTTCGGTTTGCCGCTGGCGATGATCGTTATCTGTATTGCATTTGTTCCTGTTTTTAGCAAACTCAATGTTTATACAGCTTATGAGTTTCTCGAAAAGCGTTTTGATGTGAGAACGCGAACCTTTACAGCCGTACTTTTCTTGCTTTCTCGTGGTTTATCAACAGGAGTGAGTATTTACGCGCCTGCATTAATCTTGAGCTCCATTTTTGATTGGAATATTTATCTCACAAACTTGTTAATGGGTGGTTTGCTAATCATCTACACAGTGAGCGGCGGAGCAAAAGCTGTCGCCTACACCCAGCAGCTTCAGTTGTTTATCATTTTCGGAGGTTTGTTTTTAGCAGGTTACATGGTTGTTGAAATGCTTCCCGATGGCGTTGGTTTTACTGATGCACTTCATCTCAGTGGAAGCATGGGAAAACTCAATGTTATCACCACCGGTTTCGAAAATGGAAGCTTCAATTGGAGTGATAAATACAATATTTTTAGTGGACTGATTGGAGGCTTTTTTCTATCGCTGTCATATTTTGGAACCGATCAATCTCAAGTTGGCCGCTATTTAACTGCGAAAAATCTCAATGAAAGTCGCATCGGACTTCTTATGAATGGTTTCGTGAAAGTGCCTATGCAGTTTTTAATTCTGCTGTTAGGTGCGTTGGTATTTAGTTTCTATTTGTTCACTTCTGCGCCTGTTTTCTTTAATGAAAGCGGACTGGATCGCCTCCGTCAATCGAGTAAGAAGGATTCTGTAGTTTGGGCGGAACAAAATTTTGCTGCTTTGTCGGTTGAGAAATCAAATGCAGCAATTCAGTACAGTGCTGCGAGAAAAGAAGGCAACTCAGCTCAAATGGCGGCTTCCATTGAAGCACTTCGAGAAACGGAAAAAGAATCTGGAAAGATTAGAAAGCAGGTAATCACATGGATCAAAAGTTCAGCACCGGGTGTTGATGCAAATGATACGAACTATATTTTCTTGCGTTTTGTCGTCGACTTTCTTCCGGTAGGATTGGTAGGATTGCTGGTTGCTATCATTTTTCTTGCTGCTTGGGGATCTATTGCGGCTGCGTTGAATTCGCTTGCATCATCAACCATTATCGACCTCCATCGACGGTTCAAAACTACAGAAATGACGGTGGAAGAGGAGTTCAGTTGGTCGCGTCGCTACACTTTCTTTTGGGGTGTTTTTTGTGTTTTGATTGCCTGCTTTGCGACCGAACTCGGAAACAGCTTAATTGAAACAGTAAACATCCTTGGATCCTTGTTTTATGGAACTATTTTAGGGATTTTCTTGGTCGCATTTTGGTTGAAAAGGGTAGGGGCTCAAGCGGTATTTTTTGCTGCAATTCTTTCTCAATTGACTGTATTTTCTGCTTTTAAATTTTCAAGTATTAGTTTCTTGTGGTATAATGTTTTGGGTTGTTTGGTAGCATTTATTGGTGCTTGGGTTTTTCAATTGTTTTGCCGAAGTAATTCAAAAAGCGAAATAACCAGTTGATCATTCAAAATTCTATAATTCTTGCGCAATCCAATTGAGCCAACTATATTCGAACTTTCCAGAATCTGAATTATCCTGATGAAACCATTACGACATTTTGAAAACCTCGATGCGCTAAGATTTATAGCGTTTTTCTCTGTTTTTTGTTTACACATCACCAGTTTTGCATTGTATTACAATGGTGAATCTTGGTACCAATGGATTGAAACTTCGCTTGCACAGAATGGAGATTTAGGGGTGAATTTCTTTTTCACTTTAAGTGGTTTCCTCATCACCAATTTACTACTGCAAGAGCGGGAGGATACAGGAAAAATTAATATTGGAAGCTTTTATGCCAGACGGTTTTTACGCATTTGGCCCTTGTATTTTATATTGGTTTTAGTAGGCTTTGTCGCCATTCCGGTAATGATGAATTTGGCGCCACAATACAATCCATTTAAACCTGAATTTTCGTTAATTCCTTTTGATCGAATTGGATATTATTTAGGGTTTCTCGTGAATTTTGATTTAGTAAACAATCCATATCCAATCCCGGTATTGGCAGTTCTTTGGTCGATTTCAGTAGAAGAACAATTTTACATTTTTTGGCCACTATTGATAGCCTTTATTCCGCGTAAATATTTGATTTATTCTTTATTTGCTGTATTGATTGGTGCAGCGCTTTTTAGATTCATGCAATGGAACGAAATTGTTCACCTTTTCAATACCTACCAGCTTGGTAATGTCGATGTTCCGCATCCTCCAGATGTTGTAACAAGATTTACAGAACTTCAGCGTCAAGCTTCAGTTACTACACGCTTCCATACAATCAGTATTTTCTCTGATATCACCATGGGAGCTTTGTTGGCGTATGGATTATTTTATTCCGACAGGGTTCGCGAGTATTTTCGCACTTTACCACGTAAATCAATAGTATTGCCATATATAGCAGCAATAGTTTTGGTTGTGATTCGTGATGAAACCTATAGTTTGCAATTTTACAGAATCATCAATTGGGTGCATGCCATTGAACCTGCTTTGTTTTCCTTCATTTTTGCATTTATCATCGGAGAACAACACTATTCACAAGAATCATTTTTCAAATTTGGAAGGTTGAAATTGTTGTCATCATGGGGCAAATTATCGTACGGACTTTACGTATGGCACTTGGTGGCTATTTGGTTGGTTTTCTTTGCATTTAAAGCAACAAACCTTCAACCGACTGTTGATAATCCATGGGTGTTTTTAGGTCAAATCATTCTCTGTTTTGTCTTAACCTTGGGAATGTCGATCGTTAGTTATCGCTTTATAGAACAACCATTTCTGAAGTTCAGGAACCGATTTAGGTCCTCACAAAGTACAGATCACTTTGCTAAAGATTTGAATTAAGCGCAAAGGATAAAATCCTGCATCATTTTGTAACCGAGTGCTTCAAGGCTTTCTTGAATCAATTGCCAATTGACTTGCAATTGAAATCAATGAAGGATGTATAACGTGATTTGCATTTCTTTAGGGCAGTAGCATTGAAATTAAACCGGGTGTCATTCTTCGTCTTCGTCGAATGAAATGATGACTTTGCTTTGTTTTTTCGGGTCTTTTGTAGGTTTAACGGTGGACGTATCTTTCTTAAACAAGCCAAATTCTTCTTTAAGCAACTGCTTCATTGATTGCTTCTCTTTCCCCAAGTCATTTTTGATTTTTGCTCTAGCTCCTTGAGAATCGTAAGAAATAACTGGATCAGAAACGGGACCTATCATCGAAATAAACAAACTGGTTCTGCCTAATCCATCATCTTCAACAATACCAAATTCTTCAACATCTTTACGGGCTTTTTTAGCCTTTTTAGCAAGAATATCCGACAGCAATAATTTTAAATGATATTCTACAATATTATCGAATGAATGCACGCCAGAAGCACTGATACTAATAGCACTAGAGGCAATATCCATTTGTGGAATGATAATTTTACTATTCCTAATTTCGATGGTATTTTTCAGTTGTGAAAATTTCACATCCATTAATTCATTTACAGAAATAAACTTCGAAAGTGCTTCTAGTGGTTCGAAACGAATTAATTGTCCTTGATTAATTACCAAATCGACTTTACTGTATACCAAACTTAGATCTATGGATAGGGTGGAAGTCGCAATCGCTTCAAAATCAATATCTGCATCTACAAGACCTCGAATATTTTCATCTTTTACTATTGTTTGACCAAAATTCTCAAATTCAAAAAATAGCCTATTAATATCTACTTTTTTCAATTTGGCCTTACAAGACAAAAGGAGCTTCCCTTCAGTGTTGCTAATGGCTTTACCATTCATTTGCACACTTCCTTTCATGGTGTTGAAATTCAGTTGCTGAGCCGATAATTGTTCACCAGAAACATCAAAAACTCCACTTATTGAATTTGCATTGAATTTCCTGAATTTTAGCTGGTTAACTTTTGCACGAATATTTAGGTTCAACCTTGGTGAAATGCGAAATTTATAAGGCTCTTCACTTCCCGAAACCTTACTTTTTCTTTCAAATAATTCATCCAAATAAACATTTCGGCTTTCTACAACAGCATCGATGCCAATACTTTCATTGTCGCCAAAGAGCCAAGCAAATAAATTTTTAAGACTTCCTTTAAGCTTGAAGTCTGTTTTGCCGAGCATTCCTTGAAACTGTTCGACCTTTACAAAATTATTTTCAAACCGAAGTTGCCCATTAAATGCTTTGTAATTTAGTGTATCGCCTTTTATTTTAAAAGAAGCATCTTGTAACTTCAAATATCCAATTGCATTGATATTACCGTATCCACCTTTGTCGAATGTTTTAATACTTCCAGCATCTGCCTGCATTTGAAGTTTCATTTCGGCACTCCCACTTAAATTACTTACCACGCCTGTAGAAACGAAACGATTGATATCCGCTAAATTTAGCTTTGCGTCTGCATTTATTTTAAAGGTAGGATTTTTAAAATTCCTAATTTCTCCAGAACCCTTAAATTTTCCACCATTGAGAATAAAGTCAACCTCATTTAAATTCAAATAACCACCAGCAGTATTTTCATATCGTCCAGCGACTTGAACATTTTCAAGGCTAATCTTTTCTTTCTTATTTTCAATTTCGGCGTTTTTTAGTCCGAAATCCACCCGCACTGCCGGAATTTGGTCATCAGAAAAAACGCCCTTAATTCTGCATTTGGCGAACATTTCACCATCACTTTTATAGTCTTTTATTTGGTCATCGTAACCTGGTGGAAGCAATGAAAGAAAGGAACCAATGTCGAGATCTTCTCCTTCAGCTTCCATATCTAAATACGGTTTTTCGAGATTTTTAAATATTCCTGCAAGTGAGATTTCCATGGCAGAAATCGTAACCAAACTTTTTCGAATGAGGTATTTGTCTTCCGATCGATTGATTTGCATGTCGAGCTCCAAATCAATCGGACGATCTTGCAAATAAATCTGCTTTTTGCTGCTGATGCTGTTTGCTAAAAGGCTTCCTTCAACCTTTAAATCATAGGTTGTTTCATTAAAATTTCCAGAGAAATTACAATCATCGATTCTTAATGACGTTTTAAATTTTGATGGTACATCATCAATCAATAAATCCATTTTGTAAAGATTTACTGAGTTTAAGGTGAAACTGAATTTTTCGTTTTTATCTGTGTTTGCTTTACTTTTAAGCAATTGATAATTAATGTCTTTATCTGCATTTCTGTTTATTTGGATGGATCCATTGTGAATACTAATTTTTTCAACCTGGTAGTTTCCTGAAAGTAAATTCCAAATTGAAAAATTGAAGTCGATATGCTCTGCAATTAGTAGTTTTCCAGCCCCTTTAAACGGTTTTGAATGATCAGCCGAAACTCGTTCAAGCGAAACGCTCGCTGAAGGGAAATTTCTTAGCAATGAGAAACTCACATCTTGAATTTCTACTCTTGTGTTAAGCTCTTGGTTAAGCTTGGATAGAAAAAAAGCCTCCATATCTTTTTCGAAAAAAAATGCAATGGCCCACAACGCAGCAATGAAAATGCCGACAATGCCCGACAACCAGACAAGTCTGCGCAAAATCTTTTTACCTAGTTGTTTAGTTTTGGTCTGATTCATTATTGATCCCTAAAATTAGTAGGAATCTCAAAGGCTAAACGGGTGTTGTGGAACTTAATTTTACAGTATCACTGTTAATTAATAATATCTATTTGAATTCCGTCATTCGGAGCATCAGAAAACTTGCACGAGGTTCAAGAATATGAATAGCAAATCAATCAAACGATCGAAAACTAATTGTTTTTTGTCAATTTGATTTGCTTTAAGGAGAATTGAAATTCTATCATTTAATACAGTTTTCGGTTTCTCCAAAAAACTGTGAATGCTTCAAAATCTTCAATTTCCAAAAAATCAGCGCCTGCTTCAAGCATTATCCCCCATGCATTTGGATTGTCGGGAATATCGGTAATCAAGGTTGATCGACCTACTTTTCTTGCATTCTTTAAATAAGATATAAAACTGTGGTATTGCATATTGGGCATATTCTGCGATCCATCCCAATTGAATAACTTATTGAAATTCATTTTTGAAATGCTAATTGAATTTCCATCAAATTGAGCATCTATTTTCTGGATCGATTCTTCAAACGTATAAAATCTATTGGTAGCTTGTAGCATTTGCGTTCTTGGAACATCTCCAGACAACACGATTTTAACTGCTTTTTTCTGTCTTTTACCCTCTGAAAATGAACTTAATATTGAGCCATAATTTTCAAATATTTTTTCAAGCCCTTTCATTGCAATGAGACTGTCTCCATCAACATCAACGATTATATAGAATTCATCAGGCCTGCCAGTAAACACCCATCCATTGTTTTCTGTGATTCTATTTTGGAGAGGCTTTAAATACACATCCTCGAAATTTTTTCCATTACACTTTAATGTACCATCTTTTCCAACTTTAATCTTGATCGAAACTCCAGCAAAACCTGCATTCAAAGCTTCCACCAACGGCATTTTTCGTTTGTGGTCATCTTTTGAAATCGCCTTGTCGATGTTCATCGTTTGTGCCTCTGTTTTTAAAGCGCACGATAAGAACAAGCATAAAATAATCAGCAGTCTTTGCATATTTACTGTCTATGGTTGTCTACCTGTTGAAATGTGCCTCCAAAAAGCACATCCTTAACGCCATCAGTTTGCAGAAAATCGTGTGGAAATCCTAGTTCTATGGCACTAATTTCATTTAACCGCTGAATTTCAGATTGTGTCAGTTCTTCACCGATGCACATTAAACTATCTTTTAATTGTTCAGGAATTCTTGCTCCGATAATAGGAATTTGAATTCCATCTTGTTGCCTTAACCAATTCAGCGCAACTCGAGATGGTGTACTCCCTTTTTCTTCAGCAATTTTTATTACCAATGAGGCGATGCTGTTGGATCGTTCGTTTCTTCGTGGACTTTCCTCTTTCACCCTTCCAGGTTGATCAAGCAAGTATTTACCAGTTAGCGCTCCGCCTGCTAAAGGAGCCCAAGGTGTGATGGCCAAATCGAGTGCCTTTGCCATAGGAATAAGATCGCGCTCTGGTGTGCGTTGCAGCAAGCTATATTCCACTTGAAGCGCTGCAAATTTATTCCAACCACGCAGTTCTGCCAAAGTATTGCACCGTGAAACGATCCATGCTGGCGTATCGCTAATTCCAATGTAATGCACCAATCCACGGGAAATCAAATCGTCCAACCCACGCATCAATTCCTCTTCACGGGTAGTGAAATCCCAAGCATGAATCCAGAGCAAATCGATAAATTCGGTTTTTAGTCGTTTCAAACTTTCACCAACCGAGCGCATCAAGTTTTTGCGGTGATTGCCTGCAAAATTTGGATCTCCGTTTCTGTCTTTCAACGCAAATTTTGTCGCCAAAACAAAATGGTCACGATCGGCAGCAATAAATTCACCTAACCATTTTTCGCTCGTGCCTTCTGTGTATCGATTTGCTGTATCGACAAAGTTGCCTCCAGCATTCGCATAGGTATCGAAAACTGCTTTGCTTTCATCATAATCAGAACCCCAGCCCCATTCTTTGCCGAAGGTCATCGTGCCTAGGCAGAGTTCCGAAACCCTCAATCCGCTATTCCCTAATAATTTGTATTGCATTTAATTAATGTATCTACTAATGAAATAATATTCTTGTTCTAGTTTCTCCAACTTTCCATTGGTCGACAACAATCTCAGTTTGTAATATTGATCCGGCTGTTTGCCTTTCACTTCAATGGAAATCTGGTTGTCACCCTTTTTAAACGTAAATTCATTCTTGTCAACCACCAATAGGCTGTCGTCGCCCGAGCGGACTTCAATTTTGAATTTTCCTTTTTTATCAGCGACTGATATGTTGAGATCCAATCCTTTTTTGGTTTCGTTTACAAATTGAAAGTGCGGAATTGATATTGACTTTGGCTCCATAATTTTACCTAATTCTCCATCAAAATTCTTCATGTAAACCACTTCAGCTCTATAATCTTCGTATTCTCTAAACGGAAGAGGAAAGTCTCTTAACCAAGTAATTCTTGCGGATAAATTGGAGCTCCAAAAGGCAAAATAGGTGATAGGTTTGCCGTTAAAACTCTGATCATAATGGTAAGCTGTTTCAACGTATGGAGCATAAACTTCCTCCATCGGGAAAAGGAAATTAATCCAATTGTCGGCCGCCGGATCTGTTCTTCTAAATGTTAATGGAAGTTCAGTATATGGAATGCCGATTTGATTTCCAAGAAAGATACCTTCATCAAACAAGCCCATTGCAACTGTATCATTGTTGAGCGTGGTTCCGAATTCTAAATCAGTTAATTGAAAGCTAAACTTTAGATATGGAACGTTATCGATTGTATCAATTCTATGCAGTTGATAGTCTACTAAGTGCTTGTCGATTGTTATTGGAGCAATTCCAGCTTTTCTATTTGTTTGTTTAAATAAAACCTGAAGTCTGTCGCCTTTTTTTAGTTGCGTTGGATTAGCGGCAATCATTGGTTTTAAAGCATCTGGTCGCAATAAGTCTTCGAAAATAAATCCCTTTAAGGATCTAAGCTGTTTGTTTCCAGCCATTTCGTATTCAATTTGCTTAGTTGTTGGATTGTAGATTAACCAGTAACGGGGATTTTCGGCAATTTTTATTTGATACAAAAGACTATTGTTTCGAAGAGAATCAACAAGTTCAGTTAATTTGATGGTTCCCTTCTGCCCAAATAGCAACCCTTTATGATCATCTTTAGAATGCTTAAATTGATGAAACAGATCTTTGCCTTTGCTAATGGAAGTTTCTCCATTGATAAAGCAAGTCTTCCAAACAACCGAATCGGTGTATTCTCCTTGATTTAAAAAATTTCCGTGCAGCCGTTCGATACAGTTTTCGAAGAAATTATTAATTTCTTTCCGTTCCAATACTTCAACCAAGTATTCAGGTGCGTTTTGGTTCTCAACAGAAACAACTGAGCCAAAAAAGTGGGCTTCAGAAGACTGTGCTGAAGCATTCATGCAAAAAAATGATAAGGCCAAAGAGACCGACAGTAGGTATTTGATCATGCTCAAAAATACATAGGAATTACCGAATCCTATCATTGCCAGTAGAAACAAAATTCAGTATTATTGAACCTCTAATTCAATCGTATTTTATTATGAAGTTTAAATCCTCTTTTTTAATTGTTGTTGTCATTTCTGCATCTTTCTTAATTTCTTGCAAGAAAACCTTGAACGACATTAGTTTTTCGAAAGATTATGCAAGTGCTAATTTTACTGCAGATACAACCTCGATGGTTGGCGTTTTTGATTTTGGAACCTTTACAACCAATACCGAAATTCTATCAACCTTAGAAGCGGATGGTTTTACTGTGAACAATCTCAAGAATGTGACAGTAAATAAAGTAATTGTAAGCACAGTAAACAGTGCTCAGAATCTTAATTATTTTCGGAATCTGCAGGTGAGGATGTCTAATTCTCTCGGTGCTGATGAGGTAACCATTGCTGATATTCAGTTACCTGAAGAAACAACCCAAACAAGTGTTGAACTCGTTTCGAAAGGGGTTGAATTGAAGGAGATTTTTAAAGATGGGCAAATTAGTTTTTCGTTGACTTCTGAAACAGATCTGCCGATTTTACCGAATCCAGTTCCGTTAAATGTAACCCTTAATTTCACTGTAAAAGCGGCCTTAGGAAACTAAGCTTGGTTCCAGAGTTCCCAACTTTTTTCAGCTTGAAGCCTTAGCATCCCCAGTCCATTTTGGATTCTGGCATTGCGTAACTTAGCTTGTTGCAAGAATGAGGTTTCAGAAGGGTTATAGATAAGGTCGAAAAATAAGTGATTGCTGCCAACAGCTTCCCATGGCAAGTTTGGAGACTCCTCTAAATTTGGAAATTGGCCAATTGGTGTTGTATTTACAATGAGTAAATGATGTTTGATGATATATTCATTCAACATTTCCCAAGCAATGCTGCCTTCAGTAGATTTTCGGCTTACCGTAAGGCAATCCAATCCAATAAGATTCAACACGTAAGCAACTGTTTTTGCACTTGCTCCATCGCCAAGAATTAAAGCTCTTTCCATTCCTGGTCGAAGTAGGGGGCGGATTTCTGCTGAAAATCCAGCAGCATCGGTATTGTATCCTTCCAATCTAACTCCAGGGAGCTTTGTATTGCCTGAGTTATCGATCAAAACCTTAACTGTATTAACTACCTTGGTGTCGAGTGCAGCACCAAATAAAGCATCCAAATAGGGAACAATTGCTTCCTTATATGGAATCGTCACATTAAACCCTTTCAGTTGATCTGTTTGTTGAATAAAATCGGAAAGTTGATTTATTTCAGCAAGCGAAACCGCACGATAGTGAGCATCAGAAATTCCTTCTTTTAGAAACTTCTGCTCAAAATACGCTGGTGAAAAAGTGTGTGACAATTGCCTTCCAATGAGGGCGAATTGGCGCATCAGTATTTGCCTAAGGTAGGATCTACTTGGTCGATCCAAGCTAAAATTCCACCAGTAAGGTTGTGAACATTATCAAATCCTTGTTGCATAAGGTATTTGGTAACATTGCCTGAACGGCCGCCACTTTTACATTGCATGATCACTGGGATATCTTTGCGAATTTTATCCATGTTTTCAGGGATAGTTCCCAATGGAATCAATTCGCCTTTGATATTTACCATGTCATATTCTAGAACTTCTCGAACATCAATCAATTGATGAGGAATTCCATCCTCACGCATTTTCTTTAATTCGGATACACTGATCTCTTTCATTAGTCGGCAATTTGTTTGAGTTTGTGGAATTCTTCTGGAAGATGCTGGAAAAAAGTATCTCCACGCAATCCAAGTCGCAAAGTTTCCAAAGGAATTACATCATCATGTGCGATGTTTCCGAGATTCACATTGGCGCCTATTTGCTTGATAAACCAAGCTTGTTGCGATTTAATTGGTGCTTCCCATAAAATCCTATCCGATGGAATTTTGCTTAAAATTCGATTGACCAAAACTACGTGCGCAGATCCATTCGGGCGATAAATGCCGACATTTCCACTTTCACGCGCTTCTGCAATTACTTTCCATGAACCCGCTTCAATTTCAGCCTTCATCATCGAAATCCACTTGGCTGGAGCTATCAAAATTCCTGCTTCTTTGGATCCTACTTCCGACAATACAGTGAATTCTTTCGCTAAACGATCGATATACTTGCACTTTTCATCGTGCTGAAGAATGATAGAACCATCAGAAACTTCTACCGTTTTTAAATCCAAACTTTGAACGAATCGGATGTAATCTTCGAATTTATTCCGAACAAGAAATGCTTCAAACAGCGTTCCTCCGAGGTAAACCCTCATGCCCGCCGAATGATACAACTTGATTTTTTCCTTCAAGTTCGGTGTGATCACAGAAGTACCGAAACCTAATTTTATGATGTCAGTGTATAGCCCTGAAGCTTGAATGAATTCTTCGGCTTGTTTTACACTCAAACCTTTGTCCATCATCATAGTAACGCCGTTTTCTCGCGGCTGTGATGGCCTTTCCGGGAGAAAAGGTAATTCTATATTATAACTCATTGTTGTACAAATCGATCAGCCGACGAAATTCAGTATTTAAACTGAGCCTAGGCAGTTCGTCTTCTATTGTTGTTAAAATTGTGAAATCTTTAGAAAGTGCTTGTTGTGCAAAAATCAATGCTTCTTTCTCTTTGGCGTTGTGCATAAGCACTTCGGCCTGTTGGTATAAAATTCGAACTTCATCAGGATGGTATTTTAGAGCCAATGCCATCGTTTCTAGGGCTTCTTCAGGCCTTTTTAGTTGGATAAGGAGATTGCTTAAGAACACCCAAATTTCAACATTCTCAGGTTCGAATTCAGTTACTCTTTTGTAACATTCTTCAGCCTCTTGATAAAAGTCAAGTTTAAGCTGCATGTCACCCAAAATAAACCAAAATGTTCCGCGTGTTGGGTCGATATTGATACCTCGCTTTATGTATTGTAGCGATTCTTTGGTGCGCGATAAACAATCTAAAATAACACCAATTCCAACCCAAGCGTCCGATAAATGCTCATCTAGCTTTACAGCTTTTTCATAAAACTCAAGCGCCAATTCATTTTCGTTGAGATTTTCGTAGCATTCTCCGATGTAAAGAAAAGTAGTCGCTTCTGGTTCTTCTAACCTGAATGTTTCTTCGTATGCTGTAATTGCTTCGAGGTATTTTTCAGATGCTGAGAGAGAGTTTGCTTTATTGAACCAGGCAGCAGCAAAACTATCATCCACTACGATGGCAAAATCAAAAGCTTCTGCAGCGAGTTTGAACTTTTGCAACTTGCTGTATAGGTGACCTAAAGCGTACCAAGCAACTTTTGAATAAGGATTCTTATCTAAAAATGCATTGAAAAACTTAATCCCAGAGTTGAATTTTGCGGTAACATCAAAGCAAAGCGACATTTCGAACAACGCGGCTTCATTGTCTGGGTTCAATTGCAAACACCTGCGAAGGTATCTCGCTGCTTGCCCATACATATTCATGTTCTGAAACTCGAACGCAATGAAAAGATATACATCTTCCATTTTTCGATCAAGGCGAAGCGCTTGTTTGTATGACTCAATCGCATCTTTTGGCCGAGCAAGCATCGAAAATATGCTGCCTTTGGTGATGAACACTTCAGGATTTCCAGATTCGAAAATCTCCAATTGCTCCAATAAATTCAGTGATTCATCGTATTGCCCTTCGGCAGCAATCAGTTGAGATTTCCTCAATAAAAAGAAAGTAGAATCAGGATATTGGTTGCTGGCAAAGCGAATGGCCTTGAGTGCTTTTTGGTGGTGGTTCGTATTGATGTAATAATCAACGATATCCTCCAAATCGTGACGCTCAAAATAATAAGCATCATTCTGTTTAAGCATCTCCTCGAACCGGCTAACCATCGGGGAAATATCATCTTCCAGGTGAAATTCTTCCATACTGTAGGAAAGGTTAAGCGGTTTCTTGCAAATTTAGAAAATAAACGTACCTCTTCTCGGTAAATTATCCACCAAACTTGTTTAAAATATCCGCTAGGCTCAGTTTCAGCAGATTATTTTGTGTTGAAAAAAAATCAATACTTCTGAAAGGCCTGAATTAGCATAGTGTTGAATAATCCTGAGACGCAGGTGGCAAAGTGTCGTATCGACATTAATTTCGTTATTTGCATACTTATTCATTGAACTTGAGCCATTACGGCATGGAAAAATATATCTGCATTCACGGTCATTTTTATCAACCACCTAGAGAAAATGCATGGCTGGAAGTAATTGAACAACAGGATTCTGCATATCCATTTCACGATTGGAATGAAAGAATCACCAACGAATGTTACGGACCTAATGGATCTTCACGAATTCTTGATGATAACAAGGATATCGTAAACATTACCAACAATTACGCGAGAATGAGCTTCAATTTTGGTCCAACGCTCCTCCAATGGATGCAGGATCACGCCTATGAAGCGTATCAATCCATTCTCGATGCTGACGTGGAAAGTATCCGACGTTTCGAAGGACATGGAAGTGCAATGGCGCAGGTTTACAACCACATCATCATGCCATTGGCTTCGCGAAGGGATAAAGAAACGCAGGTAATTTGGGGCATTCGAGATTTTGAATCACGTTTCCGCCGAAAACCAGAAGGCATGTGGCTTGCAGAAACTGCCGTTGATACTGAAACGCTTGAAATTTTAGCTGAACAGGGCATCAAGTATACAGTTTTGGCTCCAAGGCAGGCATCGAAAATAAAGGCTTTTATTTCCTCCGAATGGAGTGATGTGTCGGGCGAAAAAATTGATACCAGAAAACCGTACTTGTGCAAATTGCCGACTGGAAATTCAATAGTGCTTTTCTTTTATGATGGAGGTGTTTCACAAGATATTGCATTCAAAGGCTTGCTGGCTTCAGGCAAGGAATTAGCGCATCGATTGTTAGATGGTTTCAATAACAACGATTTATCTGCACAGCTCGTTCATGTAGCAACCGATGGTGAAAGTTATGGGCACCATCATCGGCACGGAGATATGGCATTGGCTTTTTGTTTCGATTACCTTGAAACCAACAAATTGGCAAAATTGGCCAACTACAGTTTGTTCCTGTCTAAGTTTCCTCCGGATCATGAGGTTGAAATTTTCGAGAACAGCTCATGGAGTTGTGTGCATGGAGTTGAGCGTTGGAGGGCTGATTGTGGCTGCTGTTCGGGAATGAATCCTGGTTGGAATCAGTCTTGGCGCGCACCCTTGAGGCAATCGCTCGATTGGCTTCGCGACCAATTGGCTGTTGTTTTTGAAAAGGAACTTAGTCGTTACATCGCTAATCCATGGAATTCCCGAAATGAGTACATCGAAATCATCCTCAATCGTTCGGACGCTTCTGTGGATGAATTTCTTCAAGAGCATTGCCTTAAAATGCCTGTAGATCAGCACAAAACAAAAGTTATCCGGTTGCTAGAATTGCAGCGACATGTATTGTTGATGTACACAAGTTGTGGATGGTTTTTCGATGAAATATCAGGCATCGAAACCACGCAAATTCTCCAATATGCCGATCGTGCCATTCAATTGGCAGAGTCGGAAAGCAGCATCGTGCTTGAAAAAGAGTTCCTACATCGACTTACAAAAGCACCGAGCAACCTTCCCGATTTGATCAATGGATCGCTCGTACATAGAAAGTATGTACAGCCTTCGAGGCTCACCTTATCGCGCGTTGGAAGTCATTATGCAGTGGCTTCACTCTTTGAGGAATTTCCAGAAGCGCTTACGATTTGTAATTACCGCGCCGAAAGTGAGCATTATGAGCGCATTGATGCAGGTTCGCTCCGTTTAGCTATTGGTAAAACGAAGGTGTATTCTAAGATTACCTTTTCGGTTAGAAAGTTCTATTTCGCAGTGATTTGGTTGGGTCAAAACCATATCATTGGAAATTCGAGTGCCTTCATGGAAGACACCGACTATGAAGAAATGAAAAATCAAATCATGGAAGCCTTCACTAAATCGAATGTGGCAGACGTGATCGGGATTATGCAAACGTTTTTTGGTCCTGAGAAATTCTCCTTGTGGAATCTTTTCAAGGATGAACAGAGAAAAGTGCTGAATGAAATTGTAATGAAAGACGTGCAGCAGGCAGAAGATTCATTCAGAAGGATTTACAATCGAAATTACAATTTGATGTCGGTGATGAGTGAAGCAAGACTTCCGATTCCACAAGTATTGGTGAAAAATCTCGAGAATGTAATTAACTCCGATATCAGGCACTTTTTCGAGAATGGCAATTTGTATCCTAATCGCTTGGAAAATCTAGCAGAGGATGCATTGAAGTGGGAAATTGAACTCGACCGAACCACGATCGCTTTTGCAGCAGCTCAGCGAGTGCATCAACTGATTCGGGATTTACAGCCTCGCGATGCGGAATTGAGGTTGTTGGATTTGGTGCTTCGGATATTTAATGTTCTTGATCAATTGGCTGTAGAAGTTGACCTGTGGGAAATTCAAAATGAATATTTCTCTCGTGGAAAATCTCTGCTTGATGATCATAGTAGCTTCAATTTCAGAGATCAAAAATCGAAACTAGAGTGGATTAGAAAATTCTTGCAACTCGGCATTCATGTGAAAGTGAAACTGCCTGCGCGTATGGAAGAAATGGTGAAGAGTTAAATATTGCCTTTGCGTATTGATATAAATTCAATAGCAGATTTTTGCATGTATTTTTCAAATAAATCGATCCTTAAATTCCTCGCCTGTTCTTTTCAGTTCTAATGTTAAAGCATTAACGGAAATGATTATTTCACGAAGCGATAGAATCAATGATGCCATCATCATTACCAAGCTCACACCAAAAAGGACTTTCCCCAAAAAAACTTTATCCATAAACAAGGCAAACATGCAGACTACACAGAGCAGTAAGCTGCCTATTCCGAGGGCTTGCATGTTTCGGATGATGATGATACGGGTTTGAAGATTTCGAATCTGACTGAGCACATTTTGGTCGTGGTCTGTATCGTATTGTTTTCTTAAGCCTCTGATTAGATTTGCAATAGCCAAAAAACGATTGGTGTATGCAAGCAAAAGAAGCGAGATGGCTGGAAAAAGTAATGCAGGTGTATTCAGTGAAATTTCCATTGGATGAAGTTAGCTTTAAACCAAAGAACATTCTTCTTGCTGAGGATGATTTTGTTTACAACCGGGTTTTTAATGTTTCATTGAAGTTCTTTCTATCTTAATCTGAATCGACCGGTTGGTTTTGTAAAATTTACCTAACTCAATGAAATAGTGTGAAATAATTTCTGATTGAAATTTTAGTTTTCAATTAACATAATCAGATCTTTGAAGACGTTGGAGCTTTGTGTTTTCCGGTGACAAAGCCTCTAATAATTACAAAGTATAATTAAAACTATTATCATAAAATCTTTATCGCTTGCAATTTCTAAATCTCATTCGCCTCAAAAATGCTGAATTGTTTTATTTCGGCTTGATTTGCTTGATTCTTTCATTGGTATTTATTGTGCTTTCAAGGGTTCAAGATCTTCAAGTTGCTGGAACAAATGCTTGGATAAAACCTTTCAAATTCTCCTTCTCAACATTTCTATATGCATGGGCGATGGCTTGTTATTGCTCGTATTTACCAAATTTTAATTTGCAGCTATTTAATTGGGGAATCATAATTTTTCTGGGTTTTGAGATTGTGTACATCGCAATTCAAGCTGGCCGGGGACAACTATCTCATTTCAATTTAAGTACACCGTTTTATTCTATCATGTATTCTTTGATGGCTTTGGCGGCAAGTGCTGCAACCCTTTTGACTGCTTGGGTTGCTATATTGTTTTTCAAAGAGTCTTTACCTGATTTACCCGATTATTATGTTTGGAGTATTCGTTTAGCATTAATCATTTTTGTGATTTTTTCTTTTGAAGGATTTGTGATCGGCTCGGCACTAAAACATACAATTGGCGCTGCAGATGGGGGGCCTGGATTACCGGTTTTAAATTGGAGTACAAGGTTTGGAGATCCACGCGTTGCTCATTTTATCGGCATGCATGCATTACAAGTATTGCCATTGTTATCATACTACCTGTTTAAAAACAAATGGTTAACTTTTTTAATGGCTATTTTGTATGTAGCACTTGCATTTTTTACACTGTTTCAAGCGCTTAAGGGGAAGCCATTTATAGCAGAACGATCAATTTCGAAATTGAAGAGTAATAAAACTTAGGCACGTTTGAATTATCAATAAATTATTACAAAATTGAACTCCATTAAAAAATAAACTTTGTTATGTCGGTTATCACTGTAAATGTTCTCGTTAATGCAACTTTAAATAATGTTTGGGACAGTTGGACCAACCCAAAACACATTGTGAATTGGAATTTTGCATCGGATGATTGGCATGCGCCCGAGGCAAGCAACGATTTCCAAGTAGGAGGGAAGTTTGTTTATACCATGGCGGCGAAAGATGGAAGCATTTCCTTCGATTTTTCTGGAAAGTTCACAGAAATTACCATGCACCAAACGATTAGTTATCTTTTGGATGATGACCGCAAGGTTGATATTACATTTGAAATGTTTGAGGGCCAAGTGATGGTGATTGAAAGCTTCGAAGCAGAAACTGAAAATACCGAAGAACTTCAAAGAATGGGTTGGCAAGCTATTTTGGACAACTTCAAAAAATACACAGAAGAACTATAGACAATAAAAAACGAATCCTTGATTTGGTAGTTTAGACCATATCAATAGTGTATTTAATTCGATAGAACAAGTTTACATTCTATTCAATGTTTGTACATTTTTGTTTTGAATTATTGTAGAAAAGTGATTTGAAATTCATGCAGACCCAAAGTCTGAATGCAATTGTTGATAAAGTTAGAAATGGAACGACTGTGCGTTCACAGTCTATTTGAAACTTTGGATTTTATCCTGATTTCTGCTGCTGCCTGAGCGATTGGAGCAAACTACCACGAGGTGAAACCGAGGTGTAGTGCGGAAAGCGCGACCTGAACAATCACGGAGCTTTGCGGAGTGGTAGGGAAGGGCAGGCCAAAATACATCTTGACGAAGATGAAGTACCTAATTGTTTAGTTTCTTTAATGACGTTAGTGTATTTTTGACACTCCGAAAGCATTTTTCATGAAGAATTTTACACTTAGTTATAGGCGTTTGCTCGCAAGTTTGGCAATTTTAACGTGTTCATTTTCATTTGTTCAGGCGCAGATATTTGAGCCAGAAGGTTTGAATTTGCCAGGTACTTGGAACAGTTTTACCAATCCTCCTGTGAGTGGTTCTGTATTCGGTAGTTCGACGCAGGTTCTTGGAGGGCAAGTGAACTTGATTACAACGGGAACGCGGCGTTGGCAAGCTTCGATTGATTGTTTTGAAGGTGGAGATGTGGCTGCAGATACTTTCGATTTCTTGTTTACATCGGGCGCTACTTTAACACCCTTCGCCAATAAATGGGCTGGTGTGAATGTGGTGATCGACCAGTTGCAAAATTATACGTTCAATGCTGGGGCAGATAACCGCGTGATTCTTTCCGACAATAAGCACTATACGGTGAATTGGCGCGATGCTGGTTATCAAAATTCATCTGCCATTTTCATGGAAACATCGGCCGAACCTGTAGTGATTGATTCGGTTTCGAGCGATTTGTCGTTTAACGCTGTAACGCCCGGTGTTCCTATCGAAATAAGTGCATACTTGAGTGGAGAGCCTTCACCAGAAGAGATTTTCTACCTCCGTTATTCGGTGGATGGTTTCGCAAATTCTGTGGTGATTCCGATGGATGTTTCAGGCAGTGAGGCTTTTGGATTGATCCCAGGTTTTAATGCTGGAGCACAAGTGTTTTTCTATGTTTTCTCGTCGACCGTTCCAAATTTGAACGCCAATTTCGATATGTACACGCTCAGATTCTTAAATGATGAAGGTCTAAATTTTACTTACACAGTTGTTGATCCTATCAATATTGTAAATCTTGGTGCAGATATCAATGCTTGTCCTGCCAATGGCCCGTGGACAATCAATGCTGGCGCTGGTTTCACCAGTTACAATTGGTCAACTGGAGCAACTACTCAAACCATCACAGTTTCGGAAGCTGGAGAATATTCGGTTGTGGTTTTTGCAGACGATTTAGCAGCATTCGATACGATCAACGTAAATGTGTTTGATGTTCCATTAGTAGATTTAGGAGCCAATCAAGTGGTTTGTGGAAGCGCACCGATCATACTCAATTCGGGCTATGTTTCTAGTCCGCAGGGCGACTCTCTCACCATCATTTACAACGCCACTTTGGGGCAATCGACCTTGGCTAATCTTCCAGCAGGCGACCGAGTGTACATGCATTCTAGCTACGAATCTGTTCCTTTTGGAGGACCAGTAGAACCTTGGGTTGGCAATTGGGGACAGGATGATGGGATTGGTGCCATGACTTCTTTGGGCAACAATCTTTGGAGCATTACAATTCCTGTTTACGAATACTACAATATCCAAGGCAACGATCCGATTAGCGGTTTGTTTATCATTTTCAGAAATGAAGATGGAACTAGGACAGGAAAAGATGACGTAGGAAACGACATCTTTTTAAATCTTCAACAAAATCCTCCAATCAGTAGTTTTGCCGGTATTTCTGGAACTATCATCGGTAATGGAATCGTTGATATTCTTTGGTCAACTGGCGCTTCAACTTCTAGCATTTCGATTGATGGAAGTGGAACATATTCTGTTCAAGTTACCTCAGATCAAGGATGTGGAGCAGCCGATGAAGTAACCTACACAGTGCTACAAGTTCCTGTTTTGACTATGTCGGCCGATACATCTACCTGCGGAACGATCACTGGTTTTTTGGTGGCAGCATCGTCGAATTTTGAAACATATAGCTGGAGCAGCGGACAAACTACTTCGTCTTTCACGGTGAACCAACCAGGAACTTATATTGTAACTGCAGTAGCAGCGAATGGATGTGTGAGAATCGATTCTGTTCAGGTTCGAACCGATGTTTTGGATGTGGAATTGAATTTGGCGGATAATTATTCAAGTTGTGGAAATGCCCCAGTGGTGCTCGATCCAGGCGTTTCTATTTCTCCACAAGGTGACTCGTTAACGATTGTTTACAATGCAGCATTGGGTCAAACGGGATTAATTGGCGCAACCACTGTTTACATGCATTCGTCTTATGAATTTGCGCCATTATCGGGTGCTGTTGAGCCTTGGGTAGGCAATTGGGGGCAAGATGATGGTATCGGGCAGATGACTAACATTGGAAACAATTTGTGGTCGATCACCATCAATGTGTACGATTATTATAACGTTCCTGAAGATTCATTGGTAAATGGATTATTCATGGTATTCCGCAATGCGGATGGAACCCAAACAGGAAAAGACAACAATGGAAACGACATCTTTTTAAATTTAAACACAACTCCACCATCATCGGCTTTTTCGGGTGTAACAGCGACATTAGAAGCGAGTCAGTTTGTTGGTGTTCTTTGGTCGAATGGATCAAGTGAGCCCGTTATTTCTGTAACTGAACCGGGCGTTTACAATGTGGTTTTCTTTGGAGAAGCTGGTTGCAATGTTTACGACACACTTACTGTGAGCAGTTTGCCTGCTGCGGTATTGAATTTGGGCGCTGATAGGATTTTGTGTAACGGAAGTTCCATCGAATTAAGCGCAGGAAACAACTTCAATACTTATGATTGGTCAACTGGAGATACCACTTCATCAATTAGCATTAATGAGGCTGGATCATATGGTGTTTCGGTTGTGAATTCGAGTGGATGTGGGGCATCGGATGTTGTGAATGTATTGTTGATAGAGCCTCCTGTAGCGAACTTCACAACAATCCTCGACAATACTTTAACGGTGACTTTTGTAGATGCCACGACTGGTCCGGCGGTTTATTCTTGGGATTTCGACAGCGATGGCGATGTGGATCTTGCCTTGAATGGCACAGTGAGTTTCACATATCCTAGTAGAGCTCAATACACTGCAAGTTTGATTGTTACCAATTTGTGCGGTGCAGATACATTTACGGTTAATTTAGATTTACGCAATGTAGGCCTGGCTGATGTAAATGGAGCTGTGAGGTTGAATATATTCCCAAATCCTGCATTAGACATTGCGTACATTGAACTTCCTAGTAATGGAGTATCAGAAGTACATTTGTTAGATGCATCAGGAAGAATGTTGCAACAACAAACTGTAAATGGAGCATTGGCAGTGATTCAACGAAGTGCATTGCCATCAGGCTTCTATTTGATTGAAGTGATGAATGGAGGAAAAGTTTATCGTGAGAAATTGTTGATGCAGTAGATTATACATTATGTTTTTATGATTGGGTTTGTTTCTAAATTGAAGCAAACCCGTTTTTTTTTTAGATAGTTTAAGAGATCAATCCGGTTTATTCGACATAAAGCCGAATTGAGTTATCTGAGTTAATTTATTGAGATACTAAAAAATATTACTTGGAATTGTATAGCTTTAATTACAATAATGAACCTGTAGATTTTAACAGAAAATGTCGATAAGTCGATTTTGATCAAGCTAATAATATCGCTAGATTACAACTGGGTAGGGGAAAGCATTGGGTTTTATTCCCAACGAAAATTTTTGGTACGATCCAAATTAATTTATAAACCGCACCATTCAAGCACAAGGATTTATTGTGTGAGATTTTATTTTTTTCGTAGAGCAAAAGATGCTAGTCATCAAGTGAAAATGAGCAAATACTGATGATTTAAAATTTGAAAAGCGTTGAAAAAGTATAAAGAGAAATTTATGAACCATTATGTTCAAAACAGAATTTCCGAATTCAATTTTTCACTTTTTATCAGGCATAAATATCGCTAAATTACAACTGGGTAGGGGAAAGCATTGGGTTTTATCCCCAACGAAAATTTTTGGTACGATCCAAATTAATTTATAAACCGCACCATTCAAGCACAAGGATTTATTGTGTGAGATTTTATTTTTTTCGTAGAGCAAAAGATGCTAGTCATCAAGTGAAAATGAGCAAATACTGATGATTTAAAATTTGAAAAGCGTTGAAAAAGTATAAAGAGAAATTTATGAACCATTATGTTCAAAACAGAATTTCCGAATTCAATTTTTCACTTTTCATCAGGCATAAATATCGCTAAATTACAACTGGGTAGGGGAAAGTATTGGGTTTTATCCCCAACGAAAAAAGCGTTTATTCTCCAAATTTATTTATTAACTACCCAAAATAAAACTCAGATTTTTAATGTGATTTTTATTTAGTTGGTAGAATTTCGAATTTCGGGAATGGGCTACTATCCCTTCAATACTATCGATTAGAAATTGTAATAGTAGCGAAAAGGTATATATCAAGATTTTTCAACACTTACAGTTGAAAGCAGAAATTACAAATCAGTGGTTACAGTTTTCAATGATGCTTTTATCGAATTGCCTAAATAATAGGTGAATTCGATATTCATCAATATAATTTTGAAAATTAACATTGAATTAAAACTCGAAATTTAATTGACCCGACTTTAAGTTATCGTACGTTTCCTGGTCGAACTCAAACAAACGCGCTCTTTTATGCGGAACACCTTTTTGCTTTTCTTGCAAGGGTTTTAAGAAACCTTTGTTGAGAATTTTACGGCGGAAATTACGCTTGTCGAGTACAGTGCCTAAAATGGTTTCATACACCTTCTGCAATTGTCCCAAGGTGAATTTCTTGGGCAACAATTCAAAACCAATTGGCTCAATGCGCAATTTATTTTTCAAACTTCGTAAGGCCGCATTCAAGATCTTGTTGTGGTCAAATGCCAGATCTGGTGTTTCAGAAACTGGGCACCACCAAGTTTTTCGCGCAAAAGATGAAGGGGCAGTTTGGTAATCACCAATTTTTACCAAAGAGTAATAAGCCACTGTAATTACTCGTGCAGTTGGCACATCACGCACTGCGTTTAGCCATTGTGCATCGGTAGAATTCTTTACACGGTTAGGATCTCCAAATGCATAAAACTGCTCCAAAAAGAGGTTTTCAATTGAAGTTAGTTCCTTCAAAATCCGCATCGCGGAAGTATCCAAATCCTCGTTGTCATCAACCAAGTTACCCGGCAATGAATACAATCTCGATTGATGATCTAACTCGTCAAGATTACGTTCAATTAGCAGGACTTTCAAATCACCTTCGTCGAAACCGAAGATGACACAGTCAACTGAAACATGGGGGTTTAATTGTACCAAACGGTTCTCAACCGCAGTCATAGTTTCCGGCGTGTTCATTCAGGTGTCCAAAAGTAATGAAATAAATTCTCAAATGTGTCGTATCAACACCTTCATATTGATATGAGGATAAGCTAATCCAAATAGACAAAACTGAAATCCCTCACAAATACTGTAAAATGGGCGCTTTGTAATAGAGCACAACGCAGTTTCAGCATAGATTTCGAATCATTCACAAAGCTTTAATTCAATCTCATTGCCATTGTTTTTCGGAACTGAAGCATCATTTAACTCCTTATTGTCTTAAGGAATAATGAATTTTATACGTTCTGAAATACCAAATTGTGTGAATTCTAAAATGTAAATTCCAGATGAATGATTCTGTGCAGGCATGCTGAAACGCTCTTCGCCAACTTTTTGCATTGTTCCGCTAAATTGTAGTTTACCACTAATGTCGAACAATTTAACTGGTAGTGAAGATGAATTATTTTGTACCCGATCGAGTTGCCAAACTCCTGCTTGTATCGTTAATCGAGGTTCTGCCAAGTTTGGAACAATTCCATTAGAAACTGTTGTGATCGTGTAAACGGGTGTAATCACACTGCAACCAAAGGCATCTTCAAATTCCAACACATAATCTCCTGGTGCAAAAACGGCTAAACTATCATTGGTTTCGTCGGCAACTATTTCCTCATTGAAAAACCAAGTAAATGTTCCTTCCAAATATTCTGTAATCGTAAGCAGATCACCCGCTAAATTCAAAGTAATGGCAGGCAGATCTTGATTCACGATAACTTCAACTGAATCAATTCCCACACATCCTTCATTACTAATAACGGTTAACCGATAAATTGTAGACGAGTCTGGCGTTGCCACCGGTTGATTATCTCCAGCATCCGATAAACCTGTCGCGGGTAACCACGAAACAATGAATTCACTTGGACTTCCCAATTGAACTGATTCGCCAGAACAAAGAACAGTATCGTTTCCTGCAAATGCTGTTGGGGTTGATCCAACTTGAATTTGTACGTTATCGGAAGTGGTTAATGGTGGTGATGGGCAAGTGAGACTGCTTGTGAGTGAAACGGCAACTGTTGATGCCACAGTAAGTGTATCTATGGTAAGGTTGGATGCTTGATAATTAATCGGATTCCCGTTGATGGTCCAAGCAAACTGAGGATTTATTCCTGCGGCAGATACTTGAGCATTTAGATTCACTGGAGATCCACTACAAACAGTGGCAGGATTCGCTTCGATGTTTACTGATGGGGTGATCGTCGATTGAATACGAATGTTAAATCCGTTGTCAGGACTTATCAAAGCTGGATCGTTGCAGATTACTCTAATTCGGTAGCCATTTCCATTGAGGTTGTTAGGCAACTGGCATGTTATTATGCCCGATGGATCTGGGATCGGTGTTACTATTGTAAAACTTCCAATATTTACAGGATTGCTGAAATCACCATTTGCATCGCTCAATTGAGCAACAATTATTTTGTCGTTCAGTGAAATTCCTGATCCATTGTATCCCACAAAAATTCTCGAATTTCCACAATAAACAGAATCTTGGAGATATGTTCTCCAAAGTATATTCGGCTTGAGTGTATGGAGTACTTTACTGATTCCACCTGTGCAATAACCATAAATAGAATCTACTATTTCAATGGCATTAACGCCTCCATTGTTGGCTAAACAATAAGTTGATTCAGATCCGAGATCAACGCCGCCATTAATGGTTATAGATTGACTATTTAATCGAGCGAAATAGGCAATCGAATCGGTAAGCCACTGCATTTCATCGATCGAAGCATTCACTTGTGATGAAGGGAAAATTGGATTCCAAGATTCGCCACCATCAAAGGTTTTATAGAGCTTTCCAAATGTTCCTCCTGCATAGGCAAGGTTTGGATTGATCATAGCTATATCATCCAAGCCTGTGTTTATATCAATTCCCAAATTCTTGAGCTGCCAGGTTACACCGCCATTGCTCGTTTTGTAAATTTTCTCACCGCCCGAAACCATGCCTACCAAATTGTTTGCGAATGAAACACCTCTGAGGTATTCAGCGCCAATATTTCCGGTTAAGGTCCATGTTAACCCTCCATTTGTTGTCTTAATTACTTTTCCGTCGGATGTACAAGCATAAAGAACCGTTTCGCTTACTTTATTTACATCCACAATTGTAGATTGTATCGGACAGGCTATCGTGGTAAAACTGTTACCCGCATCGGTAGATCTAACAATTGTTCCTAAATCACCAAAAGCCAAAACCACTGTATCATTCAACCACCGAACTGTCGTAAAATTATTGGTAGTTCCCGTTTGCAATTCTCGCATGGTTAGCGATCCGTTGTAGGTTTTATAGATTTTTGAACCACCCACAAACAATCCCACATAAGGATTTACAAAGTCGATATCATAAGGCTCACTAGCAAAACCTGCTGTGAGTTCAGTCCAATTTAATCCGCCATCATTGGTTCTTGCAATTTTACCATTGTCGCGCCCAACAAACCCATTTTGCTCATCTACAAAATAAACAGATTGCCACAGCGAAGTGCCAGGATTAGTAACGGTTTCCCAAGTAACGCCTCCGTCGGTGGTTTTGTAAATGGCATTTGGATCTCCTGTCACATATCCAGTTTGTGCGCTCACAAAGTTCATTTTCCAAAGCACTTGTGAGCCATCGAATGTGTACGATTGCCAAGAGTTTCCGCCGTTTGTGGTTCTAAAAATTTGGGTTGGTGTAAGTGCGAATCCGTTGTTGGCATCCGAAAACCAAATCTCTTTGAAATATTCTGTTCCGCTGTAAACGCTCGACCAAGTTGTTCCGCCATTGGTGGTTTTTCTGATTACTCCACTTGCGCCGCAGAAATACCCAACATTCGAATCAACCATCCAGCAAGAAAATAGGGTAGTGGTAACTCCAGATGCAACGGTCGACCAAGTAGAACCGCCATTGGTACTTCTTCTAACAAATCCACCAGGCCCTACAACCAAGCCTGCATTAGCATTGGCGAAATGGATGTCGTTTAATCCAGAGCCAACTCCAGTGGTTTGACTTGCCCATGTTTGACCACCATCAGTTGTTTTTAAAACTGTACTTGATGCCCCAACTGCCCAACCTGTAAAGGCATCGATGAAATGCAAACGATTCATTTGAGATGTAGAGCCAGTGCTCATTCTCACCCAATTTTCTCCGCCATCGATGGTTCGGTGAATCGATAAAGTTGCAGAACAATTGCCAATTCCAGCCGCTTGAGTGGCTGCAAAACCTGTAAGTTTATCAGGAAAGAAAAGATCGTTGTAGGTTCCGTTGTATGGGTTTGCGCTGCGCCACTGTGCTTGTGATGCTTGTGAAAATGTAAAAAAGCATAGCAATAGTAACGTTATATATTTCATGTTTTGTTTGATAAATGTAAAAACCTGCGGGTGTATGTTGTTTGAAGAGAGTGGTTCAAAGTTCGAAAAAAATCAATCATAAGACTTGCTTTAAAGCTATCTTTATTTGTGAATTAAATTTATTTGAAACAAACATCTTCGATTAAATGGTGTTTAGATTTGTCCAATTGAAAACCATGATCACAATAATTAGCGGAACCAATAGAATCGACAGTTTTACGGCAGGAGTTGCTGAAACTTACGCAGAAATTGCAGATAAAAACAACTTGCCATTTCAATTGGTCGAACTCACAAAGTTTCCAATTGACCCAATAAGCGATGGCGTTTACCGAAAAGGTGAAAACCCATTTAGAAATTTCGCAAATGATGTGTTCAATGCGTCAGATCGTTTGTTAATTGTTTCGCCGGAATACAATGGAAGTTTCCCTGGAATTTTGAAGTTATTAATTGATTGTGCAGATCCAGAAATTTACCGAGGAAAGAAAATTGCACTCACAGGTGTTGCTTCTGGACGGGCAGGAAACTTGCGCGGTTTAGACCATCTAACTGGTATTTTTCAATACCTGAAAGCGAACGTTTATTTCGATAAGTTACCAATTTCTCAAATTCGTGGTTTGGTAAACGAGAGTAGAAATGTATCGGATCATAAAACAAGAGAAACAATGGAAATGCAATTGCTCGGGTTTAGCAACTTTTAGTTTCTGTTTTCTGTAAAGTAACCTTCAGGCCGATTAAAATTTACAAGCTTCTATTATATTTGAACGGATATCAATCTTGTTCATGGAAGAATCTTTTACCATTTCTGCAACTGGCCTTTATTACAGCCGCATAGCTTTAGCGTCATTTTTCGCCATTTTGTTTATTCAATCAGGACTCGATAAAGCCATCAACTTTCGTGAAAATTTAAGCTGGTTGGTTGGGCATTTCAAAGACACTGTCTTGAGCGGATTGGTTCCACTGCTGCTTATATCTATTACACTTGCTGAAATTGCTTCAGGCTTGATTTCAGCCTACGGAATTGTTGAATTGCTCGTACACCATACACATCAAGCTGCCTTTTGGGGTGTTGCTTTTAGTGCACTTTCACTGGTGCTGTTGTTTTTTGGACAAAGAATCGCAAAAGATTATGCCGGTGCTAGTGGATTGGTATCGTATTTTATCGCAGCGGTAATCGGTTTGCTTCTGCTTGGTTATTAAACTCATTGATAGCAATGCAAAAAGCCCGAATAAATCGGGCTGTAATTCTATTATAGAAAAATTATCACTTGTCTAAATCTTCGAATTCAATATTCGACCAGCTGTCGTTTTGTGCTTCAATAGGTTCGTTGTAGGCTTCGGTTGTTGGTGCGCTGTTCGAAGAACGATTGTTTTTTAAAATAAAATCAACCGCTTCATTCAATCCTTCAGCGAACTTCTCAAAGTCTTCCTTGTAAAGAAAAATCTTGTGTTTTTCATACAAGAACGTCCCGTCATCACGAAATCGCTTTTTGCTCTCGGTGATCGTTAAATAAAGATCTTCCCCTTTGGTGCTCTTTACATCAAAAAAATAAGTCCTCTTCCCTGCGCGTACAGGCTTTGAGTAAATCTCTTCCCGATCTTGTTGATCGTTAAATTCCATAAACTAAATATTATTTTTTGTACTTAGGTGTCACAAAACTAACAATTAAATCCAATTAATATGTGTAATGATTTTTTATAAGTGTATAAAATGCTGAATTTCAGTGGAATCACTTTATGTGTAGGTATTTGTTTTTTTGTTTTAATCTGCACTTTCAACCATTTACATTTGCAGAATGATCACGTTCAATCCTTCCGAAATGCCTGTTGCAGGTGTACAAAATATTCTTCAAGCTGCCGTTGGACCAAGACCTATTGCTTTTGCTAGTACTATCAATGCTGCAGGTGAGGTGAATTTGAGTCCGTTTAGTTTTTTTAATGTTTTTAGCGCAAATCCGCCAATTCTTATTTTTTCGCCAGCTAGGAGGGTTCGCGACAATACCACAAAACATACACTTGAAAATGTATTGGAAGTTGCCGAAGTCGTGATCAATGTTGTTAACTACGATATGGTTCAGCAGATGTCTCTTTCTAGCACTGAATATCAAAAAGGTATAAACGAATTTGAAAAATCTGGATTTACTGAGATTCCATCAGAAACAATCAAGCCGCCAAGAGTTGCCGAAAGTCCCGTGCAATTCGAGTGTGAAGTCCAGCAAGTAATCGCTTTAGGAGAGCAAGGTGGTGCAGGCAACTTGGTGATTTGTTTGGTGAAACGAATTCATGTTAACGAAGCCATATTGAATCAAAACAATCAGATCGATCAACACAAAATTGATCTTGTGTCGCGCCTCGGCGGAAACTGGTATTGCAGAGCTTCAGGAGAATCGCTTTTCGAGGTTGAAAAACCACTCACAACTTTAGGAATTGGCGTTGATCAGATTCCTACCGATATTCGTTTTTCACCTGTGCTAACAGGAAATCACCTTGGTCAATTAGGCAATGTAGAAGCTTTACCCGACCACGAATCTTTACAAGAATTCAAGCAATCGGAAATCTATGCTTTGCTGTTGATGGATATTCCAACCATAGATTTCGCACATCACCGTGTTGCAGCAAGTCTGCTCGACAAAGGAGATACGCTTACAGCTTGGAAAGTGCTGCTTGCGGAGCGCTAAGAATAACGGTCGCATTGTGGCCGCCAAAACCTGCCGAGTGACTTAATGTGTGATCGATTTTGCCTTCCATGGCTTTTCCACACAGAAGGATGCCTGAATTGGCGATGGAGATTTCTGTTTCGAAGTGATTTATCCCCGCAGGGAAAGCCTGATGCTGTAAAGACAAAACATTAAAGGCAGCTTCAACTGCACCTGCAGCGCCAAGTAAATGGCCGGTCATGCATTTGGTAGCCGACATTGGGATCGTTTTTAACAGATCATGAAACACACCACGAAAGCCATTGTATTCTGCCGAATCGCCATTGGGCGTTGATGTAGCATGCGGGTTAATCAAGTTGATTTCAGATGCATCCAGCTTTGCCATTTCAAGTGCCATCCGAATTGAAGCCGAAGTGCCATATCCATCCATATCTGCCGCTGTAGGATGCCCAGCATCGTTTGCATTTCCACAACCAGAAAGCACTGCAAGGATGTTTGCACCTCTTTTTTCGGCGTGTGACAAAGTTTCCAGAATCAAAGCAGCACCTCCTTCGCCCAAAACAAATCCATCGCGGTCGCTGGCAAATGGACGAGAGGCTTCAACTATAGCATCGTTTCGCGTACTGAGGGCTTTCATGGCGCCAAAACCACCAATAACCGATGGAGTGATCGGAGCATCTGAACCACCGGTAACCATCACATCACAAAGCCCAGCTCTGAGGTATAACATGGCAGTTAAAATCGCGGCATTCGATGACGCACAAGCAGCCACCGATAGTTGATTGGGGCCTTTAAATCCATACCGTGCAGCAATCCAACCACTGGCAGAATCGGGCAATGCTTTCGACTGGAAATAAGGCGAAAATCGAGGCCTTGATCTATCAGTTGCATATGCTACCAAAGCTTCATCAATGCTTTCAATTCCTCCATTTCCAGAAGCCCATGAAACGCCTGTTCGACTAGGCTGGAAACTTCCTTGGTTGAGTTGCGCCATGTTCAAAGCTTCATCGCAGGCTGACAAAGCATACCAACTCAATCGATCCATTTTTCGCAACTGCTTCACATGATCGATCCCGCTAGGGTCAAATCCTTCAATTTCTGCTGCAAAATGCGTGTTAAACGGTGAAGCATCAAAGCGTGAAACTGCTTTTACACCCGAAATTCCATTGCGCAGTGAATTCCAGTTTTCTTGTACATTTTTCCCTACCGGGGATAGGATTCCGATTCCGGTAACAACGATCGGCTCTGCATTCATGAGGCGAAAATACCTATTCTAGTGGAGTAGAACTATGGGCTTACCAAATTGATGCTAACCATCGAATAAAATGTGTTCCCGAGTAAATTCTCCATTCCATAAGTTTGGTCGCCGAAGAAGCCTCTAAAAAAGTCGCCATTCGGCACTTCGTCCACGTTGAAACTATAGTTGTATCGGAATCCTACTTGGGCAGAAATCCAAATGAAGTTCTTAATCGATCGTTCGAAAACAGCTCTGATTCTCAATTCTCCACGACGAAGTTCAGCTCCATTGATTAGAGTTTCCATTGAAAGTGGATTTCCAAAGTTTTGGTAAGGGAAATTTCCATCTGTATTCATTCGGTAACTTTGTCCTTCGAGCTCATAGCCCAGCAGCAACAGACTTCTCGACGAAAATGTACGGCGATAATGCGCTCTTGCAGGGAAGAGCACTTCGGCTCCCCATTTCCGATTTGGCGCTGTGTAATTGTATAGAAACACAGGGATGTAATTCATCTCTCCAACTCGGTAAGTGCGCGACAATCCGAATCCGTACATGAGCCTTTCGTGCATTTTCCAACCGTACACCAAAGCAGCAGAATATTTCATGAACTTGAGCGGAAGTATTTTGTCGAATGTATAATCCCCGTTTAGATCGGATGAACCTTGAAAAAGCAAAAATCTTTTTTCGTTTAAGGGTTTGAAAATCGTGAGATTTAAGCCAAGCGTGGTGAGTCCTTTTTCTAACAAATTACGACCTAAAACAGCCGCTGAATCAGCAGTTCCGGAATATCGTTGCGCAGCATAATTTAAACCAGCCTGCACAATAATGCTGTTTCTCGAAACAACAGGAATATTAAACTGTAATCTTTCACCACTCGAAAAATCGAAATTGGTATTTCGTTTACCGGCTCCGGCTTCCTCAAGTTTATTAGGACCTTGAAAATCATAGCCAATTGAGATAAGTTTCTGCGGACTTAAGTCAAGCACCTTTGAAGTACAATATCTTTTTGCACCTGCATCAGCAAAGTCGAGATTTTCGTACTGACTGTAATCTTCTGCTGCAGCTGTAGAATCAGGTTGTGCGAAAAGGAAGCCAGGGACAAAAACCAATAAAAGCAGCCAATTTCTCATCACTTCTTCTGCGTTTGCAGGCGTTTCCAAACATCTGTTCTTCCAAATGCGGAAATTCCGATGAAGCCTCTGATGTCGAGTGTGTTGTTGTCTTTCATGGTAATTACACAATCGTAGGTGCTTCCGTTTTCTGGGTCATAAATCGTTCCGCCATCCCATTCATTTCCACTTTTAAAGTTGAAATCTTTTAGAAGTCTGTAGCCTTTCAATGGAACGTTTTGCAGATTTGCGTCTGAATTGTTTTTATCCACCTTTGGTTTTCCCGTTTCAGGGTCATTGGGTTCTTTAAGCCAAACAATTTTGCCATAATAGCGTGTTCCAATTTTTTCAACTTTAACACGAGCTTTGCCGTTGCTTGGTTCCCAAATACCGATAATCCTATCGCCTTGATCCTGAGCAGAAATTGAATTAGTAAACAATGTAAAGGTGCTTAACACCAACAACAATAGATTTTTCATAAGGATTACTTTGAAACTGTTAGTTCAAAAACGATGTTTGCTTTAAATTGGGCACTTGCATCTTGGTCTTTCGAGAGATTGGCATCTGTTACCAAGAAGATTTTATCTTGTATGAAAAAGTCGGTGAGTTCGGCCTCCTTCGAAACAGTTAGCTCAGCGTTTTTAGCACCTGCGGGGATCGGATTTATTACTCCAGCATTTGTCATAGGGGTATTTTGTGCAGCTAATTGTAATGTAATAGAATTAAATGCACTAAAACCAACACTGTCTGTTGTACTGAAAGAAGCAGATTTTAATTGCACTTTTTCAAGTTGATCTTTGGTAAAGCCAGCCTTCTTTAAGGTATCGTTTATTGCATTTGCTAACTCATACTGCATAGTATTTGGACCTTCGAACAGAGGACCTTCGGCAGTAAATTCTACATCCTTTAAGGTATAGGTGATAGTTTGATCCGAGCCGCAAGAGGCTAACATTACCGACACGGCAATGATTTGAAATAGTATTTTCATGTTTTTGATTTTACAAAATCTGGCAAACATAATTAGAAACGATTTGTTTTGACTATTTATATGGAAAGAATCCCAATACTTGGATGTGAAGATGAATGTTGGTTCGATGAAAATTTCCTTGAACTGAAAGAAGCTTCCACGTTTTTCGATAAACTATCGATTGAAACAGATTGGATCCAGCCGAAAATTAGAATGTTCGGCAAATGGGTCGATCAGCCAAGATTAATCGCTTGGCAATCGTCGCAAGGTTTAAGTTATTCTTATTCTGGCATCACGTTAACCGCAAATCCATTCTCAGATTTAGTGGCAATTATTGCTCGAAAAATTGAAGAAACCACTGGCTTGTCATTTAACTCAGTTCTGATAAACTATTACCGCGATGGAAAGGACAGTATGGGTTGGCATGCGGACAACGAGCCCGAATTAGGAGAAAATCCGATGATTGCTTCCTTGAGCTTAGGTTTTGCAAGAGATTTCGTCTTAAAGCATAACCAACGCAGCAATTTGAAGAAAGTATTTTCACTGAATTCAGGAAGTTTATTGTTGATGGGGAAGGGAATTCAAGAAAATTGGAAGCATGCTTTGCCGAAACGAGCACATGCTGGACCTCGAATAAATCTCACTTTCCGGAAGATTCTTGTTGAAGAATAAAGCTTAATTTTGACCGTTCACCTAAATCTATCGTTCAAAATACATGTACAAGTTAATTCTATTTGTTTTCGCAATTTTTTCTGGACTCACTGTGTTTAGTCAAGGATCATTTCAAATTGCATTATTGAAATACAATGGGGGAGGAGATTGGTATGCAAACCCTACCTCATTGCCTAATTTGATCGCATTCGCTAATAGAAATCTGAATGCAGGTATTGGTGAAGAACCAGCTACTATTGATGCAGCCGATCCCCAGATTTTTAATTACCCTTTCATTCATATGACTGGGCATGGCAATGTTGTTTTTTCAACCGTCGAAACCGATAATTTACGGGCATATTTAACAGGTGGTGGTTTTCTTCATGTGGACGATAATTTTGGAATGGATCCGTTTATTCGACCGCAGTTGAAACGTATTTTTCCCGATCTAGATTTAATTGAAATTCCACCATCGCATCCCATTTTCCACCAAGCCTTTGATTTTCCAGCCGGATTGCCCAAAATACACGAGCACGATGGAAAATCAGCGCAAGCTTTTGGTTTGTTTTACCAAGGAAGAATGGTTGTTTTATACACCTTCGAGTGCGATTTAGGAGATGGTTGGGAAGATCAAAGTGTACACAAAGACTCTGAAGCTAATCGTCAGAAAGCCCTAAAGATGGGCGCAAATATTTTGCAGTATGTGATGATGGGTAATGATCCTGTGAAGCGTCCTTGATAAAGAAGAAACGAAACTTTTCATATAAAAGGAGCACATAGCAGGTGTTTCGTTAAAAACTAACTTAAGCTTCTTGCAAGAAATTAAACCATGCCCAGAATTCTCGCCTTCGATTTCGGTACCAAACGAACCGGTATAGCTGTTACCGATAATCTTCAAATGATTGCCACCGTATTAAAGGTTACATCTGAAGCTGAACTTATCCCTTTTGTTAAACAATATTTGGCATCTGAAAATGTGTCAACCATCGTTATTGGTGAGCCTAAGCACCTCGATGGTACACTCAGCGGTCCGATTGAGGCACTGAATAACTTTGTCAAGTTCTTCGAAAACAACTATCCAAGCATTCCTGTTGAACGAGTAGATGAGCGTTTTACATCTTCCATAGCAACACAAACGTTGTTCATGGCAGGAGCATCAAAAAAACAAAGGGCGATAAAGGAAAACACTGACCAAGTGGCAGCTGTTATTATTCTACAAAGTTATCTTGAGCAACAACAGTTTAAAAGGAACTCTTAAATCTCCAATGCATCTTTCTAATCGTTTGGTTACTTTTGCAGCATGATTTTACCGATTGTAGCCTTTGGTAATCCTGTGCTCAAACAAAAAGCGCAAGATATTTCTGCAGATTATACAAATTTGAATGATCTGATTTCCAATATGTTTCAAACAATGTACAATGCCAATGGCGTTGGATTGGCGGCTCCACAAGTTGGCTTGTCGATTCGCTTGTTTTTAATTGATGCTACGCCTTTTGCGGATGAAGAACCTCTATTGAAAGGGTGCAAAAAGGTATTTATCAATGCTCAAATTCTTGAAGAAACTGGCGACACTTGGCCTTTCAACGAAGGATGCTTGAGCATTCCAGGTATTCGTGAAGATGTAATTCGGCAGAAAGAGATTTTGATCCGCTACCAAGATGAAAATTTTAACACTTTCGAAGAGAAAATTTCTGGAATCCTTGCCCGTGTAATTCAACACGAATATGACCACATTGAAGGTGTGCTTTTTACCGATCGCATCAGTACACTCAGAAAAACATTGCTTAAATCGAAATTAGGTAACATCACAAGAGGTCAAGTAAAAGTTGATTATAGAATGAAATTTCCTATGCTCAGGAAGTGAGCAATTTTATATTTTTATCCAAAATTAATAAGACATACTTTCTACTATGATTCAGAAACTTACAATTGGCTTGCTATTTATCCTCACAATATTTGTTACATCTTGCGGAAATAGCAGCGAAGAGGCAGCAACCAAAATCACAGAACTTGAAAAGAAACTGCTCGATGCCAATGGTAATCCAATCAATGAAGTGGCTGCTTACAATTTGCAAGTAGAATATGATGATTTTGCTGTTAAATTTCCAGAAGACCCAAAAGCTCCTGAATACTTATTTAAAGCCGCCAATATCAGTATTAATCTAGGTTGGGGCGAATCGGCTATTAAAATCTTAGATAAATTTTTAGAGAAGTTCCCGGAACAAAAAAGAGCGCCTGAAGCCATGTTTTTTCTTGGTTTTGTTTACGATAATCAAGTAAATGACGATACCAAAGCGGGCGAATATTATAAACAGTTTTTGAAAAAGTACCCATCTCATTCCTTCGCTAAAGATGCTGAAGCTTCGATTAAGAATTTAGGCAAAACAGACGAAGAATTGATGCGAGAATTCGAAAAGCTGAACAATGATACAACTGCCAAAGACACTGCAAAAAAGGCAGCTTAATTCAATCTAGAATAGCAATCTCGCTTGAGAGCTTTCTGAAATATCGCTCCGAATTCCCTGTTGATAGGCAAACCAACCTGTGATTCCAATCATTGCTGCATTGTCGGTGCAAAATTCAAATGGTGGAATGAAAGTCTCAAAACCTTCGTTCGACAATTCACCAAAGGCCCTGCGCAAACCACTATTTGCCGAAACGCCGCCAGAAAGTGCAATGCGCTTAATGCCGGTCGATTTTGAAGCTGCGAGTAATTTATTTATTAGAATTTTAACAATGCTAAATTGAAGTGAAGCTGCTAAGTTTTCCTTGTGCTTCATTAAAAATTCGGCGTCTAACTTTTCTTCCTTTTGGATTAAATACAGAAACGAAGTCTTTAATCCACTGAAGCTGAAATTGAATCCTTCGGCTTTGGGTTCTGGAAAAACAAACTGATGTGGATCGCCCGTTTGTGCTAACTGATCGATGAAAGGCCCGCCAGGATATGGAAGTCCCATGATTTTTGCCGCTTTATCGAATGCTTCACCTGCTGCATCATCTTGGGTTTCACCAAGCACGGTCATTTTTAAAGGTTCATCAACACGCACAATCTGGGTGTGGCCTCCAGAAACAGTTAAGCACAAAAATGGAAACTCTGGAATCGGTCGATCTTCGCGGATAAAATGAGCCAAAATATGCGCTTTCATGTGATTCACTCCAATCAATGGGATGCCCAAAGCAGTTGCCATTCCCTTCGCAAACGAGCCACCAACAAGCAAAGAGCCAGGTAAACCCGGACCTCTCGTATAAGCTATCGCTGCTAAGTCTGCTTTGCTTATTTTTGCTTTATGAAGCGCTGCCTCCACTACTGGAATTATGTTTTGCTGATGTGCCCTGGAAGCCAATTCTGGAACCACGCCACCCCATTTTCTATGTATCTCCTGGCTAGCTACAATGTTGGCAAGCAATTTGTCATCTGCCAAAACCGCAGCGCCCGTATCATCACAGGAAGATTCAATTCCAAGAATGTAAACTGGACGTTGCATTTTCTCCATAATCAGGTCGCTTATTAAACTGCTGCGCAAAATAACGGGAATTTTTCTGCTTAGCCTGCTCGTCTTGCTAACAGGATGCTTCTTTATTGTTCAAAATTCAGCATTTCAAACCTGGGCAGCACAAAAAACTGCCGAAAGAATCTCAAAAGCTATTGGTGCGAAAGTAGAAATTCGGAAAGTCAAAATCCAATTCTTCGATCGTGCCGTTTTTGAAGGATTTTATGTGGAAGACCTTCATAAAGACACCTTGTTGTACATGGATAGGATCGAAGCCAATTTCGATGATGTGTATCTAAACGCATCACATTTCGATTTTGACCATGTGAAACTCTCTAACGGACAGTTCAATGTGCGTCAGTTTTGGAATGAAGATGACCTCAACATCCAATTTATTCTCGATGTAATTGATCCACCTCGAAAGCCCGGAGACACAACCCGTTCTGTTCCGCCAGAAATTTTCTTTTGGAAAGCAGAACTCGAAAACATCGACTTTACATACGAATTGCGCGATACCATTCCAGACACTTCGTATGGAATGAACTACGATCACCTTCAAGTCAAGGATATTACCGCCCGAATTGATCGTTTCCTTATTATCAGCGATTCTCTGTCGGGGGAAATCAGGAATATGCGATGCACCGAAGCATCAGGTTTTGAAGTGAAAGAGTTTAAGTCGGATTTTATTGTTTCATACAACACCATGGAATTCGCAAACTTGAAGGCAAAAACCCAAAAGAGCGAGTTAAATGGAAAGGTTCGGTTTGATTATACTTCGTACGATGATTTAACCGAATTTGTCGACTCGGTTCAAATTAGAAGTAAAATCAGATCAAGTAAGGTAAATCTCGACGAATTGTCGGTGTTTGCTGAAGAGTTACGTGGATTGAATCTCGATGTTAACCTTGCTGGAAATCTCAAAGGAACAGTTGGAAACCTTAGAGGCCGAAACATGACAATCGAGTTCGGGAAAAAGTCGAGGATGTTAGGCAATTTCCAATTCATCGGGCTTCCCGAAACTGATAGTCTTTACTATTCGCTGCAAATGAGCGAACTCAGAACGTTTGCTCCCGATTTGGCTCTACTCAAATCGTATCCGTTTATTCAAGGTAAACCGCTTCCAATTCCTCAGGAAATTAAAGACCTCGGCATGATCACCTACCGAGGTAAGTTATCGGGAACACTCGACAATGTATCTGCCGAAGGCGAACTTGAAACAGCAGCTGGTAAAGTAACTGCCGAATTAAACCTGCGTTACAATGAAGAAATTCAAGATTATTATTACGAAGGTTTTGTAGCCACACCCGGCTTCGATTTAGGAAAAATTATCCATTCGAAACCTGCATTGGGCGTGGTGGCTGGAGATATTATTTTGCACGGTGAAAGTTTTAATCCCGATCTGCTCATCGCTAGCGTTGATGGAACTTTAAGCAATCTTTCCATTTCTGGTTATCCATACCAAAATTTGAAGTTCAATGGTGAAGTGGCACGGAATGTATACAATGGTACGCTCAAGGTTAGCGATCCCAATCTCCGCCTCGATTTTCAAGGTTTAGCAGATTTTTCAAAACTCAATTCAAAATTCGATTTTAATGCCAGTGTCGACCGCATCGATTTAAATGCCCTCGGCTTTATTAAGCGTGATTCAGCTTTCGTTATCTCCACAGAAATTGTGTCCAATTTTACTGGCAACAACTTGGATAATCTTTATGGTCAAATTGAGCTCATGAACTCTACTATGACTTATGGAGCCCAACGTTTCAGAATGGAAGATCTTCTGCTCGAGGCCAGTGGAAGCGCTTATTCAAGAGAGATTCGATTGTACAGCGATATGGCTGATGCTGAAATTTCTGGAGCATTCCGTTTGGCTGCAATGCCCGATGAAGTTGCTGATGTACTCAATACTTTCCTGCCAAGCTTCACCAGAATTAACACCACGAAAACAGCACTAGATTTCAATGAAAATTTCAATTTTAACGTAAACATCAAAGACATCAGCCTGCTGGAAGAATTGTTTTTTCCAGAGTTGGAATTTAAGCGCGGAACAAAAATTTCTGGTCGCTTTGATTCGGGCAGAAGTTTAATCAAAGTGGATGTTTCAGCGCCTTCATTTGTAGCCTCCGGAATTCGTTTCGATCAAATTAAAACCACAGCAATAGCCGATAACAACAGACTTTCAATTTCTGCATCAAGTCCAGAAATGGCAATTTCAGATAGTATTTCCATTCGTTATGTAAATATTCAAGGTGATCTTCTCACCGACAGTATGGGAATCAAATTGGGCTGGGCATCTAAACGGTCACTTAACGCGTCGGATGCTGAGATAAATGCAAAAGCCATTTTCAAAGGCGATAATATCAGTTTAAACCTTCTGCCTTCTCTAATTCTAGTGGGTGATACCATCTGGCAAGTAAACGAAGGAAATACACTCACCATCTCGAAAGGCGTTGTTGATATCGACAATATGGCATTTACGCACGGATCTGAATTCGTGCGTGTAGATGGAAAGCTTAGCAATAATCCCAAGGATGAAATTGATGTTGTATTAGACAATTTCAGCCTTAAGAATTTAAATCCATTTATCGCTGGAAACGATATAGAACTAGCTGGAAGCACCAAAGGAATTATTTCAATTTCCAACTTTGGAAGGCAAATACTTTTTAAGTCGAATATTGAGTTCAAAGGCATTCAAGTAAATAAAGATTTTATTGGAGATGGAAGCCTTGTATCCAAGTGGGATCCTGAAAATGAACGTGTGCTCCTTGATGGATTTTTAGGCACAAATGAATATCGGAAATTTTCTTTCAATGGGCACTTCTCGCCCGATAAAAAGGAGAATAACATCGATCTAACTTGTCAGATCAGGAATTTGCGTCTTGAACTTTTCAAGCCGTATGTTTCCGATCTTTTATCAAACATATCTGGTTTACTTGATGGCGATTTACGTCTCACTGGAAGCCTCGATAAACCTGTGGTAAATGGTGAGTTATCTTTCGATAAACGAACCTTCGTTACAATTGATATTCTAAACACACGCTACCAAGTATTAGATAAAGTTCAGATTCGTAAAAATCTTATCTCGAGTAAAACTCTGATGTTGAGAGATGTAAATCAGAATATTGCCAAATGCGACATTAAAATTACCCACAATTATTTCAAAGATTTTGAAATCGACGTGCGAATCAATGCCGATAAATTACAAGCATTAAATACCAACGAAACCCAAAGTGATTTGTTTTTTGGAACAGGCTACATAACAGGAAACTTCCATGCATATGGGCCAATCGACAATCTGGTTATGGATATTAATGCGAAAACTGAAAAAGGAACAGTTTTCAATCTTCCACTTTCAGGTACTTCGGATGTTAGCCAAAAAGATTTTATCGTTTTTGAATCGGCAACTCAAAAATTACTAACTCAAAAGCAAAAAAAGAAAAAAATCGAGAACAGAGGCTATGAGTTAAATTTCAATCTCGAAGTCACCCCCGAAGCAGAAGCACGATTGCTTTTCGATCCAAAAGTTGGAGATGTTATTTCTGGAAATGGAAGCGCAAACCTGCGATTAGAAGTTTCTGAGGCTGGCGATTTTAATGTTTATGGCGATTATAATATCGTGAAAGGAGAGTACTTGTTTACTCTGCAATCTATTATCAACAAGAAGTTTATCGTGCAAAAAGGAGGAGTAATCAGCTTTAGAGGCGATCCATACAATGCCGACATCGACCTTACTGCAGCTTACCGAGTGCGGACCCCACTTTATCAATTGGTGAAAAATATCGATTCTACAGATGCTGTGAAACGTGCCATTGACGTTGATGCCATGATGATGCTCACTGGTAAACTTATGCAGCCAACCGTAAAATTCGATATTGTATTACCGAATGCAGATGAACAAAGTAGAAACCTACTCAAATCGCAAATTGTAAGTGAAGACGACCTCAACCGACAAGTTTTTTCACTCGTGGTGTTTAGAAGTTTTTTACCTAGCCAAGACTTAGGATCAACTGCATCGAACATCGGAAATGTAGGATCCAACGTTTCAGAATTACTTACCAATCAGCTGAATAATATGCTTTCGCAGCTCAGCAAAGACATCAATATTGGTGTTAATTATGCCCAAGGGGATATCACTTCGAACGATCAAGTAAACGTGAACTTGTCAACCGCGATATTCAACGACCGTGTTATGATTGATGGAAGCTTTGGAAATGGAAGTACATCAACAAATACAACCCTTAGCAATACCTCCAACTTGGTAGGCGAATTTAACATCGAAGTTAAACTTACCGAGGATGGAAACATCCGTATCAAGGTATTCAATCGGTCGAATCAATACTTGCTTGTAACCAACGATGTACCTTACACGCAAGGTGTTGGCGTATTTTATCGTAGAGAATTTGATGATCTAAAGCAGCTGAAGCGTAAAAAGAAGATAACTCCACTGATTCAATAACTAAGATCCGATAATCGACCTTTTTTGTTAAACTAATTTTCGAAGGAAGCGATTAGCTTTGTCATGATGCAAAAACTATTGAACCTCCTCTTGCTTTCCCTGTTTATTTCAACAGGAACTGTTGATGCTCAGGCGATTCGACCTAAAGCATTGTTCTCGCACGCCAATTTTATGATGGCAGGCAAATCTCCCTATGTAGAATCCTATCTTCTAGTGAAAGGAAACAGCGTGAAATACGCTCGCAATACAAATGGGAAATTTCAAGCTTCTATTGAAGTCATCCTCACTGTAAACGAAGGAGAGAAAATCAAATTCGCAGATCGTTACAATCTCTTGAGTCCCGAAACCGACGACACAACTAAGATTAGCTTCAATTTCTTGGATCAACAGCGCATTCCAATTTCAAACGGAAGTTACAGTATCAGTGTCAGTATCAAAGACAACAACAATCCTTCACACGAAAAGGTAGAAGCATCGGAGCCTTTGTTGGTGAGGTTTGCACCCGATTCAATAAGCATTTCTGATATTCAATTGGTGGAGTCAGCCTCGAAATCCGATAAGCCTGGTCCGCTCAACAAAGGTGGTTTTGCTTTGGTGCCTCACATCGCTGATTTTTATCCTCAGGAAGAAGAAAAACTCACTTTCTATTCTGAAATCTATAAAGCACTCGAAAACTTAGGCGAAAACCAAAAGTATCTCGTTAATTACTACCTCGAAGACATCGACAAAGTCCAAAAGCTAGATCAATTCTCAGGATTTAATCGATTCAATACTGCATCCGTAAATAGTTTGATGGCAGAACTAAATATTCAGGAATTGTACACTGGCAATTTCAATTTGGTGATAGAGGTTCGCAACAAAGACAACCAATTGGTTACAAAAAAGAAATCTTCTTTTTACCGTTATAACCCATATCAGTCGGTAAACTTAGATAAAATAGTTTCAATTGTTACTGAAGGCAGTTTTGCGGAGAATTATAAAAACCCAGATAGTTTAGCAGAACACATCCGATGTTTGACGCCAGTTTCATCAATACGGGAGCGACAATATGCCGAAAACCTCGTTAAGGAGAAGAACATGAAGTATATGCAGCAATTCTTCTTGGGATTTTGGAAAAACAAAAATCCACAAGACCCTGCAAAAGCTTGGAACGATTACTACAAAGAAGTACGAAAGGTTGAAGCAAATTTCGCAACTGCAATTAAACGTGGATACAATAGCGATCGTGGAAGGGTTTACTTGCAATATGGCCCACCCGATAATCGCCAAGAAAGTCTTCGTGAACCTTCAGCTTATCCATACGAAATTTGGCAGTATTATAAAATAAACAACCAAAGTAACCGCCGCTTCGTTTTCTGCAATCAGGATTTAGTAACCAACGATTTTGTATTGCTCCACTCCGACGCACTAGGAGAGCACTACAACGACCAGTGGATGTTTCAGATCCTGAAACGTGACACGCAAACGAACGATATCGATCAAACCGAAACCGATTCGCATTTTGGTTCTCAATTAAAACAAAACTTCCAAACGCCCCGGTGAAAGTCCTCTATTTCTTGCTAAGAAGTGCAGGATTCTTGGTTGCATCACTGCCGCTTTTCATATTATATAGAATTTCAACTGCGCTGTCGTGGCTTACAGGTGTGGTTTTTCGATACCGTCGTGATGTTGTAGAAAAAAATTTGAGGCTTTCATTTCCCGATAAAAACGATAAGTGGATCAAAAAGCAAACCCGACTTTTCTATATGCACTTCGTGGATGTGATGGTAGAATCGTTCAAATTATTGGCGCTGAATAAGAACTTGCTGCCCAAGCGGGTTACAGTAACGAATCCTGAATATCTCGAAAAACTTCACCAGCAGGGCAGGGGAGTAATTGCTGTTGGCGGGCATTATGGCAATTGGGAATGGCTGGGAACAGCCTTGCAATTGCTGAGTCCTTACCAAGCACTTGTTGCATACAAACCTTTAAGCAACAAGTTGATAGATCGTGTAATGCTGAAAATTAGGAGCTTACATGGCTCCAAATTAATTCCGATGAACCAAATTTATCGGGCGGTTAAATCGTCGGATGTTCCAACAATTACCTTGCTTGTTGCCGATCAAGCTCCACATCCTGAAAATGCATATTGGACTACCTTTATGCACCAAGATACACCCGTTTTTATGGGTCCAGAAAAAATAGCAAAATCTACTGAACATGTTGTTGTATTTTTGGCGATGACACGTCAACGAAGAGGTGAATATGCAATTACTGTGAAGGAAGTTTCGCTCGACCCATTCAATGAGCCTAACTTTGCTATCACCGAAAAGCATCTTCAGCTGCTAACCGAGGAGATTCTTATTCATCCTTCATGGTGGCTTTGGTCGCATAAACGTTGGAAACACAAACGCCCTGCATGAGAACAGCAGTTGTTATTCTCAATTGGAATGGAATTAAATTACTCAGGCAGTTTTTACCTGAAGTAATTCGGTGTTCTCCTCAAGCTGAGATTATTGTTGCCGACAATGCATCTACCGATGGATCGGTGGAAATGATGAAAGCAGAGTTTCCACAAATTCGTGTGATTGTAAATCCTACAAACTCTGGTTATACAGGTGGTTACAATGAAGCCCTACGTCAAGTTGAAGCTGAGTTTTATGTGCTGTTGAATTCAGACATTTTGGTTACGCCAAACTGGATTGATCCGATTGAGAAATTGTTTGATGCTGATCAAATGATTGGAGCCGTTCAGCCAAAAATCAGAGCATTCAACCAACAAACGCATTTTGAGTACGCGGGCGCTGCAGGTGGTTATCTCGATCGTTTGGGTTTTCCATTTTGCCGAGGAAGAATATTTGAATCACTAGAAGAAGATCTGGGTCAATACAACGATGCTCGAGAGGTTTTTTGGGCTTCTGGTGCTTGCATGTTTGTTCGCTCATCTGTGTTTCATCTTTGTGATGGCTTCGATGAAAGCTATTTCGCTCACATGGAAGAGATTGATCTGTGTTGGCGAATGAAGAATCAAGGTTACCGTGTAATGTACGAACCAGCATCGATGGTTTTTCACATCGGAGGTGGAACTCTCGATAAATCGAATTGGCGAAAAACATATCTCAATTTCAGGAACAACCTCGAATTGATCTATAAGAACATCGAAGGCAAATACCTATTCAGGAGTTTATTTTTTAGGATGATCATGGATGGAGTAGCTGCATTTAAGTTTCTTTTCTCCAATGGAATTTCACATTTCTATGCCATCATTCGAGCGCACTTGCATTTTTACAGGATGTTGCCATCGATACGAAAGAAACGAATTGCATTGAAAAAACTCGAGAAAAATCGCAACAGCACAGGTGTTTACATGGGTTCAGTTGTGATTGATTATTTCGTAAGAAAACGGCGTAACTTTTCCAAACTGGGCATCGATTAAGTCCATAATTTCCAAAGATCATGTTCGGACCATTCGTTATTAATTTTGAGGAAACTCTAACGGTTACGCTTACACTTTTTGCAATCATCGATATTGTTGGTGCGATTCCTATTTTGGTGTCGCTCAAGAGTCGAATCGGAGAAATAAACCCAGGAAAAGCTACAATTGCGTCTGGAACATTGATGATCGCATTCTTGATCTTTGGTTCTGCGTTTTTACAGTTGCTTGGCGTTGATGTGAACTCCTTTGCTATTGCTGGTTCAATCGTAATTTTTATCATGGGATTGGAGATGGTGATGGGAATCGAGCTTTTTCGGCAAGATCCCGAAGTGCGTTCGGGTAGCCTTGTGCCTGTCGCATTTCCAATCATTGCTGGTTCTGGAACGCTCACTACGGTGATGTCTCTTCGCGCCAATTACGGATTTTACAATATCCTACTTGGGATTTTAGTAAACCTATTAGCCATTTATTTGGTACTTCGCTCGATTGGCTTCCTAGAAAGCAAGCTTGGTAAAAGTGGCCTGTTTGTAATTCGTAAATTCTTTGGATTGATCCTTTTAGCTATAGCGATCAAGATTTTCAGAAGCAACTTGGGATTCTAAGACTTCGATAAATCTATTAGACTTTAGTATTCTTTAATAAGCACATCGGTTGGGATACCTAATGTTGCATTTAGTTTTCTAATCATATCAATTGTAAGCTTTCTTTTTCTATTTAGAATTTCGCTTACTCTACTCTTTAGACCAATTGCTTGTGCAAGATCTTTTTGTTTGTAACCTAATTGCTCCATTCTAAATTTTATTGCTTCTATTGGATCAGGAAAGTCAATAGCATGTTTTTCATTCTCATATTTTTCAATTAAGAACGAAAGCAGCTCAAGTTCATCAGCGTTTTTTGAGTTCTTTTTTGAATCAAAGATTACCTCCAATCGTCCTAGAGCTTCTATATACTGATTCTCGGTTTTTATTACTTTAGTTTGCATATTCTCAGATTGTTGAAGCATTAATTTTGTCGTATTGCGCGTGAGTTCCAATAAATCTTATCCATACCAATCCGAAATCATAATTTATTTTAACGATAAGCCTGTAGTGATTCCCTTTGATATTAAAAACAACTATATTTTCTTCGAGTATACTAGACGAAGGATAGTCTTTTTTGATATCATGTGGGGTATTCCAAGTAGCTTCTTCCGCTTCTTTATACCAAGACTTCAGACTCTGTTCACAGTCGTTGTGTTTTAGCCAGAACTCTCTTAGGGATCTTTTAGAAATTACTCTCAAGATTTAAAGATAATAATAGTTCCCAAAAATGGAACTATTATTTTTTTCTGTAACTCCACCAAAACGTCTGTATGAGTAATTAAATCTATCTATTCAATTCCACAACAAATCGCTTTTATCAAAACACTCAAAAAAAATCAGCCTGCTCGAGAAACATCTCCAACAGGCTGATAGCTATTCTGTTTCTTAAACTGTAACGTGAACTGCAGCCAAGTATCTTTCAGCATCAAGCGCTGCCATACAACCTGAACCGGCAGCTGTAATTGCTTGACGATAAATGTGGTCTTGAATATCGCCACAAGCAAATACTCCTTGAATATTGGTTTTCGATGTGCCGGGAATCGTTTTAATGTACCCACCTTCGTCCATATCTAACCAATCTTTGAAAATAGATGAGTTAGGCGTATGTCCAATGGCTACAAAGAAACCTGTGATGTCTAATCTAAATTCTTCACCTGTGGTAACTCTTCTCAATCGCGCGCCAGTAACTCCGGTTTCGCCTTCAATTTCGAGGGTTTCTGCGTTAAATACCATTTCGATATTGGGTGTATTTAATACGCGGTGCTGCATGGCTTTTGACGCGCGCAATTCGTCGCGACGAACAATCATATATACTTTCTTGCAGAGTTTAGCCAAATAGCTCGCTTCTTCTGCTGCAGTATCACCACCACCAACAATGGCAACATCTTGACCCCGGAAAAAGAAACCATCACAAACAGCACATGCCGAAACTCCATATCCATTTAAACGCTGCTCGCTCTCAAGTCCTAACCACTTTGCCGAAGCTCCAGTTGCAATGATTACCGTTTGGGCTTCAATCAGCTTCGTGTCATCAATCCAAACCTTATGCACTGGGCCACTAAAATCAACTTTGGTAGCCATTCCGAAACGTACATCGGTTCCAAATCTCTTGGCTTGCGCATCAAGATCTTCCATCATTTTAGGTCCTTGCGTTCCGTTTGGATAGCCTGGGAAATTATCCACTTCTGTTGTGATGGTTAGCTGCCCACCTGGCTGCATTCCGGTATACAAAATTGGCTTTAAGTCTGCACGTGAAGCATAAATCGCGGCAGTGTAGCCCGCTGGGCCCGATCCTACGATCAGACACTCAACTTTTTCAATTGAATTTTCCATGTTATTGTGTAGCAATCAATGTGTCGGAGTAATAGGATTGTCCGCACCAAACACCTAATCCTCCTTCGATGTTGGATTTAATGATAATAGGAGAGGCGAACGGATTTCCATTCGTTCCTAATGCGGCTTCAAAAGTATTATAGAATTCAAATTCACGGTTACCTATACTGCAGAATTTTATCTGAATAGTATCCCCTAATCTGTAAAAGAAATCTTGGTCAATAAAGGTGTCTTGCACGGCAAAAGGCTTGTTCGACTGTCCAGAAAAAAATGTAACATTCCTTCCATTAATAAAATCATCATTCGTAATAGCTCCATTTACTGGGAAGTACTGGATTTCGGATGATTTCTTCGCGTAAAGTCGGTAGGCATTTCCCAAGGTGTCGGGATCTTTATAAGTAGCGTATAGAAATCCTAATGAATCTTCATTCACGTCGAATACATTGAGCCCGAAATACAAACTATCCAACGGAACCGGTGGCGGAATAGTCGTTCTCGCAGTTGCTGTTTTACCCAATGCCTGTACGGTGAGGTAATATGTTTTACCCACTTCTCCAACCAACGCATTGGTCGTGTAATAGGCAAACGGATATTCCAATGGATTTAAAACAAAAGTCAACGGAAAGGTGATTTGACCATCACTAACCGTTACTACTGCATCCTGAAGGATAAATGTATCTAGCAGCGCAACTATATCGGAAGGGAAATCATTGAAAAATCCACGGTTCTTCGAAACCAAAACGCGAGGATTGCTTCCTGCTTCTATAATGCCTTCTACAACAATGGTTTCTTCGCTTGTGCCAAGGTCAATTTCAATTTCCCGTTCACAAGAAACAATCAATAATGATAGGAGCAATCCTGAAAAAAGTAAAAGTGCTTTCGTTTTCATCAGAAGCTCATATTGTAGGTAACTGAAGGAATAATCGGGAAAAGGGAAACCATTTTGGCGGTATTTTTAAAGTTACCACTCGCGAGATCTCCTTCTGGATCTATGTAAATGAAAAATGGATTGAGGCGGCTATACACATTGTAAATGGAAAAATTCCAGCTCGATCTTACTTTTCTGTCTTTCGGTCCGGTCCAGGTTGCCGATAAATCTAACCTGTGGTAAGGCGGCATTCTGTAGTTGTTTCGCTCGCCATATTGAAGCACTGGTTTACCTTCGAAATAATAGATATTAGTCGGCAACCACATCAAACTTCCTGAAGCATAAACGAATACAGCGCCAAATGTCCACTTTTTACTTTGTTCGTAGGTCATAACCACCGACATATCATGCCTGCGATCGTAACGTGCATAATAAGTTTTACCACCATTCAATTCTGGGAATGTTCGGTTGGTGTATGACAAAGTGTAGCCAACCCATCCCGACAGTTTTCCGAGCGATTTTTTCAGGAAGAATTCAACACCGTACGCTTCACCAGTTCCGAATGTGAGGAAGTTGTCGACATTGTCGTTCAATCCATTGGAAGGCAATGAACCTTCTTGAAATTCGACTTGGTTCCTCATTTCCTTGTAGTAGGTTTCCACAGAAGCTTCCCACTTATTTTCTTTGAAGTTTCGATAGTATCCTAACGAGTATTGAATGCCAAACTGCGGCTTCACCAATGCAGTTGATGGAAACCAGAGATCGGTAGGTAAACTTTGGTTCGCCAATGAAGTAATGTGTATGTACTGATAATTTTGTGTGTAAGATGCTTTGATTGATGATTTTGAATTTATCGTGTAACGCATCATTAACCTTGGCTCTACATTCGGGTAGGTCTTGATTGGATCACCTTGTTTGTAAATTATAGAATCTACAGTGATGCCCAATTCGTTTTTCAGGTAGCGTGTAAATGGGCCAACCTGAGTAAAGAATGATCCTCGCAATCCTGCATGAATTCTAAATTTATCTGTTACATCAAAGTCATCAGATATGTAAACAGCGCCTTCATGGGCATAAATTCTTTCTGGCGGTCCCAATTCGAATGGTTCTCCAACCAATTCACCACTGGCATTGTTGGGCGTAAATCGATGGTAAATATAATTTGCTCCGAACTTTACCGTGTGGCGATAATTTGGATACCAACTAAAATCGGTTTTTGCATTGTAATCTCTAACGCCCGAAAACACGGTAAATTTGAATGCTGTTTGCTCCACATTCGATTCGAATTGATAGTCGGAGAAAATCAAAGAGGTATTTAGAAATAGTTTATTCGAAAACAAGTGGTTCCAACGGGTCGAAAGGGTAGCATTTCCCCAAGGGATTCGAATATTAAACCCGCTGTCTTTGCTCTTAAATGTAAAAACGTCTCTTCCGAAATAACCCGAAACAAACAGTCGGTCTTTGTCGGACAATCGATAATTCAATTTAGTATTGAGATCGTAGAAATAATATCCCGAACCTTTGGTTGGAGAGGTTTCTTTAATAAAAGGTTGAACGAGAACATCGACATAGGTTCTTCGGCCTGATACAATGAACGATGATGTGTCTTTTTTTATCGGACCTTGAACGGTGAGTCGAGATGAAATCAATCCCAATCCACCGTCAACCTGAAATTTTTTCGAATTTCCTTCTTTCATTGAAATATCGAGCACCGATGCTAGTCGGCCGCCATATTGCGCGGGCATTCCGCCTTTATGGAGGTCAACAGTTTTAACGGCATCTGAATTAAACACCGAGAAAAATCCTAGCAAGTGAGCTGCGTTATAAACAACAGCTTCATCTAGCAAAACGAGATTTTGATCTGGTCCGCCACCACGAACATATAAGCCAGTATTGCCTTCACCGGCATTCTTTACACCAGGGATCAACTGAATAATCTTCACCAAATCAACCTCACCGAAAAATGCCGGTAGTTTTTTCATTTCCTCAACAGACACCTCTACACGACCCATGTCGGTACTTTTTACATTGTTCTCCAGTTTGGTGTCGATGATTTCAATCTCATTTCCTTGAATCGACTTGGAGGTTAAATTGATGTTTATCCTTTGGTCGGCCGTGAGGTCGATGGCTTGAACGTATTCTTGGAAACCAATATAAGAAACCGAAATCGTGTATTTGCCTTCTGGCAAAGTGAGGGAATAAAACCCATACACATTGGTAGACACACCTTGCTTGGTTTCTCGAACATACACATTGGCACCGATCATGTATTCGCCCGTAGTTTCATCCTTAATATAGCCCGAAATGGTGCGGTTTTTTTGCGCCTCGGCGATCGAATGAATATTGAGTAAGAAGCTTAAAGCGATGAGTATTTTTAACCGAAAGTGAATGTGCGTTTTGAGAGAGATCATGCGTCGTATTGACCGGTTGAAAGTAAAACTAATGTGCAGGCGATTTCAGTTATAATTCTTAGTTGTTGTGCCTGTTGAATAAATGATGGGTTTTCTGTTCCTGGGTTAAAAATGATCCTTCGGGGATGAAGTTTTAGCAATTCTGGAATGATCGACTGCTGCCGGTCAGGACCAACATACATCGTTATCGTGTCGATGGGCTCCGAGAACTGTAAATGGGTTTGAATTTCAATTCCATCTACTGAATCGTTTTTTAGACCAAACGCCAAAACCGGATAACCATGAGCATTTAATTGCTTGATGGCTTTATAGGAATAGCGTTCGGGATTGCTGCTGGCACCAACTACCAGAGTAAAAAGTGAGTTTTCAGGATTCATTTGGAGACTGTAAATATCCGGTAAGCTTGAGGATTTCTCTATCTTTAAAATGAAGATTTAACTCATTGTTGATGAAACTTGCAGCATACGGAAATTCTTTAAGGTATTCGCCAGCTTTTATATAATATGACAAAAGAAGTAATGGTCGCGCTTTCGAGAAATCCTCCTCTTTCTTTAAATGCACACTTACCCAAAGCATGTCTTTTTTAAAAGTATGCCATTCTGCATAACCGCGCTCTATGAGCAAATCGCGTAATTCTTTACGAAAGGGCAAATCAATCAATCCATTTGCATGAATGTGACCAATTGATCGGTTAAATACTCGAAATTCTGTTCCTCCATATATATGTTTCGAACGCTCAACTTCGGGCCAACTGCAAATAATTTCACACCATTGTTTAATTAGTGGCTGTAAAGCAGGGTGCTTACGTTTCAGCTTCTCTTCAAACAATTGCAATTCCTTGGCTCTTTCTTTTTGCGATTCCGTCATCCTTCAACTACCAATTTTTAAACAATCTGGCCGCAATTTAGTTCATACATTTTCTATTCAATTTACATAAGCCGAAATTTAATTTGCAAGTTAATCTTCAAGGAAAGTTGTTGGCTTATGATTTACTGAATGTATCAATTCATAAACATGAAATTCAATAGGTTAAGTTTTGATAATGTGCAGTTTTAATGTGTAGAATTTCCCAAAGCTTAATCTGCATTACCCGAAATGCATGGATTGTTAATCATTTGTTGATCATGATTGATTATTCACCTTTGGCAGTATGCCAATTATTTTACTTTTGCTGAAAATGCTTATTCTGTGATACTAGCTGTTCCAACTGAATTAAAACCCCGCGAAAACAGGGTCGCGCTTACTCCCGATGTGGTTAAGGAACTCATCGCAAAAGGATTTCAAGTAAAGGTAGAAACCGGCGCCGGAGAAAAATCTTATCTTCTTGATGCAGAATATTCTGCAGTTGGAGCTGAAATGGTTGCTGATCGCAATGCCCTTTACAATCAAGCCGATGTAGTTTTACAAGTAAACGCGCCCGATCCTACTGATATCAGTAAAATGAAACAGGGTAGCATTCTCATTAGTTTCTTGTATGCGGCAGTTTCGCACGATGTTGTAAAAGCATGCATGGAAGCCGGTATTACAGCTTTTTCTGTTGATGCTATACCACGAATTTCTCGTGCGCAAAAAATGGATGCCTTAAGTTCTCAGAGCAATCTTGCTGGATATAAAACTGTTTTGCTCGCTGCCAATGCTTTGGGGAAGATTTTTCCTTTGTTGATGACTGCAGCCGGAACGGTAAAACCTGCACGAATCGTAATTATGGGAGCTGGTGTTGCAGGTTTGCAGGCCATCGCCACAGCCAAACGTTTAGGAGCCATCGTTGAAGTTAGCGATATTCGACCTGAAACGAAAGAGCAAGTAGAGTCGTTAGGCGCTAAGTTCATCGAATTAAAAGGCGACGACAGTATGAAAACCGAAGGTGGTTACGTGAAGGAAGTGTCTGCCGATTTCCTAAAGAAACAACAAGAGTTGATCACCAAACATGTGCGCGAAGCTGATATCGTAATCACCACAGCACTCATTCCGGGCAAAAAGGCACCAATACTGCTCACTGCGGAAATGGTGAAAGGCATGAAAACTGGCTCTGTGATTGTTGATATGGCTGTTGAACAAGGTGGAAACTGTGAACTCAGCGAACTCAATAAAACAGTAACCAAAGAAGGAATTATCATCATTGGTGAATCCAATTTACCATCCTTATTGCCATTAAATGCCAGTCAGTTGTATGCAAAAAACATCTCAACATTCTTGCTGCATTTGGCCGACAAAGACAAATTTTATTGGGATCTTGAAGAAGAGATCACCAAAGGATCCCTTATAGTGCACGAAGGTAAAGCTGTGCATGCAAGTGTTTCATCTATCGTTTGATCAATTTTATGGAAGCTCTATCGCTCTTTATTGCAGAACACATCAACCTTATTTACTTCATCGTGCTATCGATTTTTGTCGGAGTTGAAGTTATCGGGAATGTACCCACCGTTATCCACACGCCACTCATGTCGGGAGCTAATGCTATCCACGGAGTGGTGATTGTAGGAGCCATTTATGTGATGTTGCATCTTCAATTAGACGATTATGCAGGACTTATTACAGGTTTTCTCGCTGTTTTGCTTGGAACCCTCAATGTGGTTGGTGGTTTTGTGGTTACCGATCGGATGTTAGAAATGTTTAAAAAGAAAAAATAAGGACCTGTCATGATCGATTCATTACTCGAAATCTGTTATCTGATTGCATCAATAACTTTTGTACTTGGCTTGAAGTTGATGGGAAACCCTCGATCTGCGCGTCAAGGAAATCTTATTGCAGCTGCAGGTATGGGTGTTGCAATTTTTGGTACCATCTTTCTTCACGAGAAGGAAGTGCCAATGCTCATTTATGGTCTAATCGGTTTGGCGTTATTGATTGGAACCATCGCTGGTTGGATTACCGCGAGAAAAGTAGCCATGACCAAAATGCCTGAGTTGGTGTCTCTTTTCAACGGAATGGGTGGTGCTTGCGCAGCGCTGATTTCATTGATCGAATACCCCAATTTAAGCCACGAAACAGGTTCACTCATTGCTGTTTTGGCAGGGTTAATTATCGGAACTGTTTCATTTTCTGGAAGTATTATCGCATTTGTGAAGCTTAATGGAAGCTTGAATAAAGCAATTCGTTTACCTAAATACAATATTATCAACACTTTAATGATGGGTATTGTGCTCGGTTTAGGTGTTGCAATGACGATCGTGCCAGAGCTAAACAACAGCGCGAATCTTTACATCTTGCTTGCATTATCCGTAGTTTACGGTGTGATGTTCGTAATTCCAATCGGTGGAGCCGACATGCCAGTTGTGATTTCTTTATTAAACTCATTTACCGGCTTGGCAGCTGCTTGCGGTGGATTTCTTTACGACAACAAAGCGATGCTCACCGGTGGTATTTTGGTAGGATCGGCTGGAACGTTGCTCACCATCATCATGTGTAAGGCTATGAATAGGCCGCTCAGCAATGTTATTTTTGGTGCATTCGGTGGTGGTAAAAGCTCTGGTGCAAGCGATTCTGCTGCTGGTGGAACAGTAAAGGATATCCAGATTTCGGATCTCGCCGTATTGATGAACTATTCTCGAAAAGTGATTATCGTTCCTGGATACGGATTGGCTGTAGCACAAGCGCAACATGTAATTCATGAGATCGAATTGCTGCTGCAGAGTCGAGGTGTTGAAGTAAAATATGCGATTCATCCTGTTGCAGGTCGTATGCCTGGACACATGAATGTGCTTTTGGCAGAATCGTCTGTCGATTATGATAAGTTGGTAGAAATGGAGGAGATAAATCCTGAGTTTTCGTCGACTGATGTGGTGTTAATAGTTGGAGCAAACGATGTTGTGAATCCAGCAGCCAAGAACGATCCAACAAGCCCGATTTATGGTATGCCAATTCTTGAAGTAGAACAAGCATCTCATGTAATTGTGAATAAGCGATCGATGAATGCTGGTTATGCGGGAATCGATAATCCTTTATTTTACAACAGTAAAACGAGTATGCTCTTTGGTGATGCAAAATCAGCGTTAACCAGTTTGGCAAATGAGTTAAAAAATCTTGGTTAAGACAAGGTGATTTTAACCTTTTAGGGTAATACTTTTTTCTGAAAGTTAGCGTCATATTACGAACGAGTAATAAAGTTGACTTTCAATGGAAGATTTGAACCCAATAAAACTATCTGGCGAGGAAACAGGATACTTTCAAGCAAACAATGACGCGTTTTTATCGCTTGTTGTGAAAGGGATTAACCAAACAGATTTTCCTTCTGAGGATTCATTTCTGAAAACGTTTGACTTTCTTCCGTTTGGAGTTGCCATAAGCGAATCCTTAACCTCTGATTTTTTTTATGCCAATAAGGCATTGCTTTTAGGATTGGAAACTCCATTGGAAGACTTCCAACAACAAGGGCTGCAGTTTTTTATTAAAAACAACAACAAAAACTTGCCGCGGTTATGGAAAAAGTTGAAGGACGTTATTTATGGTTATAAACAAATGAGTCATGAGCCTTTTGGATGCATTATTAGATATGGCTTACAAATGCCCGCCAAAAAGATGAACGTGATGCATAACATCAATGAGTTTTTTCCAGCATCGGGCAAACGTTTGTTTTTGCATACCATACTACCAGACCCCGAAGCCAATTTTGAAGCAACAGAAATTTATATGCCCAGCATCAATTTCCGCCTGAAAATTAAAGATACCAAAGCAATAACCCAGAAAGTAAAAATTCAGAATGTAGTTAACTCTGCATTAAGTGCACGCGAAAACGAAATTTTCGAAGAAGTTGCAAAAGGGAAAACCTCAAAGGATATTTCTGAAAGTTTTGGATTGAGCATTCATACAGTTAAGTTTCACCGAAAAAGCATTCTGAAAAAACTAGAAGTGCACAACGCCCTTGAGGCAATTGCAAAAATGAATGCTTAAATTTCATATTCAGAAATACAATCTACAATTTTGGCAATTGGTTATGAAAATCAAGTTCCTGTATTGTTTTTTGGGCCAACGGCTATAGATTTTTCAAGCGTTTTAACAATTTGGCTTTTTTGCCACCTGTCGATTAATCGACTGCGATTTGCCAGCAACAACAGAGCAAATGGGAAAAATGCAGTTTTGTAGCGCACCAATCCCCCGGTAACAGGCGTTGTAAATCCGATAATAAATGCTAAGGATAACACGTAAAATAGTAAGCCAATTTCTAGCGAGGTGAATGGTTTTCTTCTGTTAGCGCCAAAAAACAGCAACACCAGCAATACGATAGGCAATAGGTTTTCTAGTGATGCAAGCAAAATAAATGGAGAACCATTCGATTGCCAAGGCAGTGGAAAACAAAATGCTTGGAACAAAGATGTTGGAACTTCCTGGATCATTGCGCCAACTGTAGGTTCTATATTATGATAGAAACATTGGTTCTTGGCGTCGCCAAATACTGCGGCTTTTAAGGCTTCTTCGCGCTTGCCACTAAAAACGCCAGAAAGTTTATTTCCTAAAGGAGAAACTAACAGTCCAACAGCAAAAACAACTAACATAACGCCTGCACGTTTGCGGTTTTTATTGAAAATGTAATTATCACTGAGAAACCAGATGACTGGAGCAGCTAATGCAGCCATTACATAAAATTTTGTGTAAAGCAATACAGCAGTCATGAATAGCAAAAGCATCAATCGTTGTGGCACTTGTACAGCTGTTTTACTTGAAAACAATGCGTAAAGAAAAATACAAACTGCAGAAAAAACTAAGCAATCTTTCAGTAAGCCCGAACACCAAAGTAGGGTAGAAGGGATAAAGCAAAAAAGCATCCATGCAATGGTATTTGGCTTAAGCCTTTCTTGCAACAAGCGGTAAAACATTACCAAGCCCAACATCGAAAATAGGTTGAAGAAAATACCATGTGTGTAGATAAAGCCTTGACTGAAAGGAATCAATACGGCATGTATTCTCGTGATGAGGCGATTTGACATGAAGAAGTTATAATCTCCTGTTTGTGCATAGGCTAACCATTGCTTGCTGTGTGGAGCCCAGTTACTCATCTGATCCAAATATGGCTTACAATTCTCAGATTCGCTATTTATGCCTGTAACAAGTTCTAAGAATGCACTCGGATCTTGATAAACGGCCGAATGTATAACCACAGCATCGTCGTAATATTTATAGATATCGGCCGTTTGGCGGTCGGGATAATAAAAGGTATAGATGAGGATTAAGACAGTACCTGCAAGCAATTTTAAGATAAAAATGGAGAAAAGAAACGATCGTTTTAATCCTGAATTTTTGAATACAGAAAGCTTATGGATTGCAAAAAAGGCAACAACCAACCAAAAAATGAATAAGACAATTTGAATGAAATTCATAGAATTGGTTAACCTATCCGCTCAGAAGCGCGAACCTAATTAATATTGCTGCTAATAAAAAAGGCAGCCGATGAAGGACTGCCTGTACGAAGTATCATTTCGTGAATTTTAAAGTACTTTTTCCATCGCGCGCTCATACTCGCCTGCACGAAGCTTTCCGCTGATTGCATTGAAAGCGTTGATTGTGTATTCAACATCTTCCAAAGTGTGCACTGCAGTTGGAATGAGGCGCAACATAATTACACCCTTAGGCACTACTGGATAAACAACCATCGAGCAGAATATATTGAAGTTCTCTCTAAGATCGTAAATAAGATTTGCCGCTTCGGGGATAGAACCATTTAAGAATACGGGTGTAACTGGCGATTCTGTTTTTCCAAGATTAAAGCCAGCTTCACGTAATTTAGATTGCAATGCATGAACGATATTCCAAAGATTGTCTTTCAATTCTGGCTGTGTACGGAGTAACTCAAGTCGCTTCAATGCTCCAATTACCAAAGGCATTGGAAGTGCTTTTGCGAAAATTTGAGAGCGTGTATTGTAACGCAAATATTCAATTACTTGAGCATCAGAAGCGATAAATGCTCCGATACTAGCCATCGATTTTGCAAAAGTGCCGAAATAGACGTCAACGCCATCCATGCAGTTTTGTAATTCCGAAACACCTGCACCAGTTTTACCCATAGTTCCAAATCCGTGCGCATCATCAACCAATAAACGGAAGTGGAATTTCTTTTTCAACTCAACGATTTCGGCAAGTTTACCTTGATCACCCGACATTCCGAAAACCCCTTCAGTAATAACTAAAATAGCACCGTTGGTTTCTGCTACCAATTTTGTAGCACGTTCAAGTTGAGTCTCAAGATTTTTGATGTCGTTGTGAGGATAAACGAAGCGCTTGCCCATGTGAAGGCGAACACCATCAATAATGCAAGCATGCGATTCGGAATCATATACAATTACATCATGACGATCAACAAGTGCATCAATAGCCGACATGATCCCTTGGTAGCCAAAGTTCATCAAGATCGCATCTTCCTTCTTCTCGAAATCTGCCAATTCACGTTCAAGTTGTTCGTGGTAATTCGAGTTGCCCGACATCATGCGTGCTCCCATCGGGTAAGCCATTCCAAAATCAGCTGCAGCATCGGCATCCGCCTTGCGCACTTCAGGATGATTGGCTAAACCAATATAGTTGTTAAGACTCCAATTGAGTCGTTCTTTGCCTTGGAAAAACATCCTAGGACCAATTTCCCCTTCAAGTTTAGGGAATGTAAAATATCCATGAACTTCTTTCGCATAAGAGCCAAGAGGCCCGCGATTCAGTTTTAACTTTTCAAATAAATCCATAAACAGCTCGAGATTGCAAAAAAAACAGGTCAAAGGTAACAATTCGCATCTTTTTTACATCTAAGTCAATTGAATATTCCTTCGTTTTTTCAGCAATCAATTGTTAATCCAGAGAACATATTAAACAATGAATAACCAATTGAATCGTTATTTTTGCGCAATGTTAAAATTCAACTTTCATTCAGGGCTTCTGTTTTTGTTGCTGCTAACTTTTATTTCATGCAGCAATTACAATAAAGTACTCAAGAGCACCGATTACTCCCTCAAGAAGCAAACTGCTATCGAGCTTTACAACAAAAAGGATTACCAACGCGCGTATCCATTGTTTGAAGAACTTGTTGCAGTAACACGTGGAACTGCAAATGCAGAAGACATGTACTTTTATTATTGCTACTGCAACTATTATCTCGACGATCTAATTTCGGCTGGATATCACTTTCAACAGTTTGCGAAAACTTATCCTAGTAGTCCAAAGGCTGAAGAAGCTGCATACATGAATGCATACTGTTATTATCTGGGTTCTCCCGACTTTACACTTGATCAAACCAACAGTATCAAAGCCATTCAGGAGATGCAATTGTTCATCAATCAATTTCCCAACAGCACGAGAATTCAAGAGTGCAATGAATTGATTGATAAACTGCGTATAAAACTAGAAAAGAAGGCATTTGAATCATCAATGCTTTACTTCAAGATGATGGATTACAAGGCTGCTTCGATGTCGTTAAAAAACATGCTCGCAGATTATCCAAATTCTCAATACAAAGAAGAAGCGATGTTTACCGTGGTTAAGTCAAACTACTTGCTTGCGGAAAACAGCGTGGAAAACAAAAAAATGGAACGTTATAAATCAACATTAGATGATTATAACGCATTTATTAATAAATTTGCCGCTGGAAAGTATGCAGATCAAGCCAAGGAAGTATACGACAAGGCGATGATCAGGTATACCGAGTACAGCAAATAAGTTCATTCTGCAATACAAACCATGGCAGTAGAAAACACTACAGTAACCCGCGACCTCCGTCATATGGAGAACATCACTGGGAACATTTACGAATCAATTTCTATCGTTGCAAAACGTGCGAATCAAATTGGAGTGAATGTGAAAGAAGAGCTAAACGCTAAGCTTTCAGAATTCGCTACATCTAGCGATAATCTTGAAGAAATCTTCGAAAATCGCGAGCAAATTGAAATCTCACGTCATTACGAAAGACTTCCTAAACCAACTTTAGTAGCCATCAGCGAATTTCAAGATGGTAAGGTTTACTTCCGCAATCCAGCGAGGGAAACTACTACAGAAAAGTAATTTTCTCCAATATGCTCTTCCGGAAGAAAATTATTCTGGCCGTTACCGGAAGCATAGCAGCTTATAAAAGCGCATTTCTGACCCGTCTTCTCGTGAAGGCTGGTGCAGAGGTGCGCATTGTTATGTCTGATGCCGCCAAAGATTTTATTACTCCGCTCACGCTAAGCACTCTTTCGAAAAACCCTGTTCATTCGTCGTTTACTGTCGGACCAGAAGGTGAATGGGTAAATCATGTTGAGCTAGGTTTATGGGCTGATCTGATGATCTTGGCGCCGGCAAGTGCCAATATGATTTCGAATTGTGCCAATGGTAGCTGCAGTAGTCTCATGTCTGCAGTGTATCTTTCTGCTAAATGTCCAGTTTTCTTTTCGCCAGCGATGGACCTCGATATGTGGAAGCATCCTTCTACGCAAAAGAATATCGCAGCACTCCGTAGTTATGGCAACTTTATTATAGAGCCTGCCTCAGGTGAACTTGCGAGTGGTTTAGTAGGTGAAGGAAGAATGGCCGAACCAGAAGAAATCGTTCACCAACTCGAAGCGTTTTTTAACCTTCCTCGCCAGATGGTCAATAAAAAGATTGTCATCACCGCTGGGCCAACTCGCGAAATGATAGATCCTGTGCGCTACATCAGTAACCATTCATCCGGAAAAATGGGCTATGCCTTGGCTGAGGAGTTGGCAAATCGTGGTGCACATGTAGTGTTAATTAGCGGACCAGTATCATTAACAGCCAAACATCCGAACATTCAAATTATCAACGTACAAACTGCACACGAAATGCTCGATGCTGCTAAAAAGGCTTTTGAGGATTCTGATGCTGCAATTTTGACTGCAGCTGTTGCGGATTATAAACCCAAATCACCATCTGCTTCAAAAATTAAGAAGGTCAATGTTGCCTTAAATTTGGAATTAGAAACAACTGCAGATATTCTTCAAACTTTGGGTTTAAGCAAAAGACCAAACCAAATAGTTGCTGGTTTTGCACTCGAAACCAATAATGGTAAAGAAAATGCCGAATTGAAAGTGAAAAATAAAAACCTAGATTTTATCGTTCTCAACGAATTGTCAGAACAAAATCAGGTATTTGGCAATGATTTTAATTCTATCGAAATTTATAGCAATAACAGTGGTTGGGAATCTTTTGGAAAACAAACAAAAGCAGAAGCTGCGAAAGAAATTGCAACATACTTGGATCAAATATTCAACCATGCGTAAGACTTTAATCCTCATTTGTCTACTGATTTTTCCTTCGTTCTTCTACGCACAGGAATTAAATTGTCGCGTTTCCATCTTGTCGCAGTCGGTGCAATTGAGCGACAAACGAATCTTTACTACATTAGAAACCGCCATTCGTGAGTTCATGAACAACACGAAATGGACCAACGATCAATTCAAACGTGACGAAAGAATAGAATGTATCCTTACTTTCAATATTACTAAGTTTAACCAACCTGATGAAATGTCGGGTTCTCTTCAAATCCAAGTTCGCCGAACAGCATTCAACACAAATTACGGTTCAGTACTTTTGAATTTTCAAGACGACAATGTTTCGTTCCGTTATCTCGAATACCAACCAATCGAATTTGCCGATAATGCCTTTATCTCCGGTTTATCAAGCCTTTTAGGTTATTATGCTTACGTTATTTTGGCGATGGATTATGATTCATTTGCGCTCGAAGGTGGAACACCATACTGGCAAAAAGCACAACAAGTGGTTCAAAATGCTCAACAGGATCCAGCGAAAGGTTGGAAGTCGAACGATATACCACCAAGAAACAGATTTTGGTTCGTAGAAAACTACATGAATCCGATCTTCAAACCTATGCGCGAAGCCAATTATAAATACCATCGATTGGGGATTGACAATATGTACAACAAAATGGATATCGGCAGAGCTTCCATTTTGGAATCACTCACAAAGCTTCAAGAAGTCAATAAACAACGGCCATCTTCATACAATCAGCAGTTGTTTTTTAACGCGAAGGCTGATGAATTGATCAACATCTTCAAGCAAGGAAGTTCTCAAGAAAAAGCACAAGTATTACAGATTTTGGGAGAACTCGATCCAACAAACAATTCGAAGTACCAGAAAATCAATCAGCAATAACGATTGATTTAGTCTCCTTCGATTTCAGTTTCTCCAGGCTTATCACTTGAAATGGCTGTTTTTCCAGTAATTTCTGGATGTCGAATTTCACCTCCTGTGTTGCCAACTCTTGCCATAACAATGAAGCAAGAAAGGTTGCAAAGCAACGCGAGCAATGAGAATACGCGAGCCAATTTGTGTCCCACTACTTCAAAGTAAAGTGCGAATGCAGCTACAATCCCTGAAAAAATCCCTATCCATAAGGAAAGTTCTGCCATTTCCTCGTGTTCATGAATAACATCGTGGCTCACAACAGGAAACTCTTCAACAATTTCTTCAGCACCTTCGCCTGTGAAAAATGCTGGTAATGTCATAATGGCGCAGAAAATTAAAATCCCGTAGCCTATCTTTTTTACAGTTATATTGTTAATGATAAAGCCGATTCCTAAAACGGCCAAACTAATAAATGACCCAACAATTGGGAAATGGTTAAATAGCAAATGAAGATGAGCGTCGTTCATAATTATAAAGTATCAATTTACAAAGGAACTCAAAAAACAACATCGACACTAGGTTTGACTTTCGGTTAAACTTCCTAATGCTGCTGGTATTTTGCTTTCTAACAATAACTTCAAAAGTTCATCAGCTGAAGTTGAATCAATCAACATTTTTCGGTAAGCTAATTTTAAGAATCCTTCTGCCATCATATGATCTGCTTGTGTGAGCAAACCTTCATAGAATTTATTGGTATTCAAGATTCCAATCGGCTTAGAATGCAGGTTCAATTGGGCCCAAGTGAGCATTTCGAAAACTTCTTCCATGGTTCCAAAACCTCCAGGAAGTGTAATTACAGCATCCGACAGTTCGTGCATTTTCCATTTCCGCTCATGCATCGACTTCACTTTGATCAACTCTGTGATTCCGTCGTGGCCAACTTCCATGTCGTATAAAAAATCTGGAATAACTCCGATCACTTTACCGCCCGATTGCATCACTGCATCTGCAATAACGCCCATCAAACCAACTTTACCACCACCATAAACAAGTTCAATGTTTTGTTGCGATAATAAGCGACCTAAATAATCTGCTACTTCACTGTATAGCGGATTAACTCCTGAAGATGCGCCACAAAAAACTGCAATTCTGCGAATATTCATCATCTAATTTTTTCTGCAAATTGACTTATCACTGTGAATTGAATGTTCTGGTACAGAGAACTCTTCGATAACTTCTAACCAATCCTAAATTATCCGCTTGATCAATCTCAGGTTGTGAGTATACTTTCCAGTTTCCTGGTTGAAGATACCATGATGGTCGATTTTATCGATACGTACTTTTCCGCTAGCATGAATTACTTCATCTGAACTTAAAAGTACGCCAACATGAATGATTCGTTCTTCTTCATTATCGAAAAAAACAAGATCGCCAGCAGATGCTTCTTCGATAAACCCTAGTGTAATTCCTTGTTCAGCTTGCTGGTAAGCATCGCGCATCAATTTTATACCTGCAGTTCGTGCAACCATTTGAGTAAAACCAGAACAGTCGATGCCTAGCGGAGATTTTCCTCCCCATAAATAGGGCGCATTCAAATATGCATAAGCATGTTCAACCATACATTCAGCCAATGATTCTGGAGAAGAACTAGAAGTTCTGCCTTCAAATGCATATTCGTAACCTTCTAGATTACAGTTTAATCCGTCGTAGTAAGGAAGAATAGAGCCCATTACTATGGGAAAAAAACTTCCTTTCTCTACGTTTTCAATTACTGAAATCGAATCAGTGATACACACAAAATACGATTGTTCAAGTTCATCGTAGGTTTCAGATGAAATAGGATGAAACTGTTTCTCATCGATCCAACCTTCATAATTATCAACGCCAGAGCGGATATACACCCAATTGCCATGTTCCTTTAGAATACTAAAGAACTCACCGAAGAGCAATTGCGTAATCATTTCACTTTTATCGCTCGGTTCGGAACGACAAGGCACTACGCTCAAATTACAGATGCCATGACTGAATTCCATATGAACAAAATTTAATTCACCTGATGTGGGGTTTAGTACACATCAGGTGAATGATAAAAATCAGAGTTTTTCGATAACGATTGCTGAAGCACCACCTCCACCATTGCAAATTCCAGCAACACCATAACGGCTGTTGTTTTGTTCAAGAACGTTTATTAGTGTAACAATAATTCTCGCGCCAGATGTTCCAAGCGGGTGACCAAGGGCAACTGCGCCTCCGTTTACATTTACTTTTGCAGGATCCAAACCTAGAAGTTGGTTGTTGGCGATTGCTACAACCGAAAATGCTTCATTGATTTCGTAGTATCCAATATCTTCAGGCTTCAAACCAGCTTTTGCAATCGCCAAAGGAATTGCCTTAGCTGGTGCAGTTGTGAAGTATTCTGGAGCTTGTTGCGCATCAGCAAATCCGCGAATTGCAGCAATCGGTTTCAATCCAAGTGCTTTTGCCTTTTCAGCACTCATCATTACCAAAGCTACTGCACCATCGTTCAGTGTTGAAGCATTTGCAGCTGTAACTGTTCCATCTTTTTCAAATACAGCAGCTAGTGTAGGTACTTTATCGAACTTGATGTTCTTGTATTCTTCGTCTTCAGAAACGATAATTGGCTCACCTTTTCTTTGTGGGATGGAAACTGGAACGATTTCATTCTTGAATTTTCCTGCCTCAACAGCAGCGGCAGAGCGCTTATACGATTCAATTGCATAAGCATCTTGGGCTTCACGGCTCACATTGTTTTCGCGTGAACATAATTCTGCAGCGCTTCCCATGTGGTAATTTTTATACACATCCCACAATCCGTCTTTAACTAAACCATCGATGATTTGACCGTGGCCGAGTCGGTATCCATTGCGTGCTTTATCCAAATAATAAGGCACATTGCTCATTGATTCCATTCCTCCAGCTACTACAACGTCGTTGGCTCCTGCCATAATCGATTGCGCACCAAGCATTACAGCCTTCATAGCTGAAGCACAAACTTTATTTATGGTTGTTGATGGAATGTTCTGTGGCAATCCAGCATAAATGGCTGCTTGAGTGGCGGGCGCTTGACCTATATTCGCAGAAAGCACGTTACCCATGAAAACTTCTTGAACCAGATCAGGCTGAATTCCTGCATGTTCAACAGCGCCTTTGATGGCAGCTGCACCAAGCTGAGTGGCTGATAATGAGGATAATGAACCATTGAAACTTCCGATTGGAGTTCTTACGGCTGAAACGATGACTACTTCTTGCATGTTTTGGGAAAATTTTGGATCCAAAACTAAGAAAAAAGAGGCTTCACTCTGCTTCAAAAAAGCGAGGAATTCCATACGTTTGGAGCATGAATTCTGAAGAAGCCGAAGCTAGAATCTACAGCCTTGTAAAATCGCTGAATCATCACAATTACCTGTATTATCAACAGGCAGCACCAACGATTTCAGATTACGAGTTCGATCAACTATTAGCGGAATTGCAATTGCTCGAAGCCCAATGGGCGGAGTTTGTTCAGCCCGATTCTCCAACCAAAAGGGTAGGAGGTGAGGTTACGCGAAACTTCCAAACAGTTGTGCACGATTTTCCTTTTATGTCGCTAGCAAACTCCTATTCTCGTGAGGATTTAGAAGAGTTTGACCAACGCATTCGGAAGTCGATCAACCAATCGTTTTCTTATGTATGCGAGTTGAAATTCGATGGAGTAGCGATTGGTCTTAAGTACGAAAATGGCTTGCTAGTGAAAGCCGTTACACGAGGTGATGGTGTTCAGGGTGATGATGTTACAGCCAATATAAAAACAATTACTTCAATACCTCTCAAGCTGCATGGTGAAGATTATCCTGAAAAATTCGAAATCCGTGGAGAGATTTTCATGCCGCTCAAAAGTTTCGAATCGATCAATAAAAACAGAAGAGCTGAACTCGAAGATCTTGGTTATGATGAAGAACAAATAGCTGAGAAACTCTTCAAAAATCCTCGTAATGCTGCCGCTGGAAGTATAAAAATGCAAGAAAGTGCTGAAGTCGCAAAACGCAAACTTGATTGCTATATGTACGCCTTATTGAGCGAGAATTTATCAACTGAAAGTCATTACAACAACCTTAGGCAAGCAAGTAGTTGGGGATTCCAAATTTCAAACTACTCCAAACAATGCAGTAATCTTGAAGAAGTTTATGCATTTATCGATAAATGGGATGTAGAGCGTGATAATCTTCCTTTCGACATCGATGGAATCGTTGTTAAAGTGAACGAATATATTGTTCAGAAGGTGCTCGGAAGCACCGCAAAATCTCCCCGCTGGGCAATTGCATACAAATTCAAGGCGCGACAAGCGAAAACAATACTTGATAAAATTACCTACCAAGTTGGAAGAACAGGTTCAATCACTCCTGTAGCGAACCTGCGACCTGTATTTTTAGCGGGTACTACGGTGAAACGAGCTTCTTTACACAATGCTGATTTTATTGCAGAAATGGACATCCGCGAAGGCGATACTGTGTTTGTAGAAAAAGGTGGTGAAATCATTCCTAAAGTTGTTTCTGTTGATGCATCTGCACGAGGCTTATTTAGCCAACCGCACCAATATATTTCTCATTGTCCAGAATGTGGCGCTGAACTCATTCGAAAGGAAGGTGAAGCAAACCATTATTGTTTGAATGATGCTGCTTGTCCACCTCAAATTACTGGGAGAATAGCGCATTTTGTTAGTCGCAAAGCAATGGATATTAACAGTTTGGGCGAAAAAACAATAGAACTATTTGTGCGTGATGGTTTGGTGAATAACGTTGCAGATTTGTATGATTTGCAATACGATCAAATCATTCAACTTGAAGGTTTTAAGGAACAAAGCACTCGAAATATTCTTGATGGCATTGAGGCTTCCAAGAATGTACCATTCGAAAGGGTTCTTTTTGCTATCGGAATTCGCTACGTAGGTGAAACTGTAGCTAAAAAATTGGCTCTACATTTTAGAAATTTGGATGCAATTTGTTCTGCCGATCTAAATTCGCTGCTTGAAGCGGAAGAAATCGGAGAGATTATCGCCAAGTCGGTGCAGGATTATTTCAAATCAGACGACAATACAGTTCTTCTTAATCGTTTAAAATCAGCAGGTTTACAGCTTCATTTGAATGAAAATGCATACAAGCCCAAAAGCAATATCCTCGAAGGAAATAGCTTTGTTGTATCCGGGGTTTTTAGCTTATTTTCGCGGGACGAATTAAAAAAGAAGATCGAAGAAAATGGAGGCAAAGTGTTGTCGGGTGTTTCGGCTTCTACCAGTTACCTTGTAGCAGGAGAAAAAATGGGGCCAGAGAAAAAGAAAAAAGCCGAAAAGCTTAATGTTAACGTTATCTCCGAACAGGATTTTATAGACATGATCTCCTGATGATGATCGAAAAAATAAAGAACTCATACGCAAGTTATCATTTGCGAAAAGATGCATCAAAGGTCGAGCGCGTCCGCAAAGATCCTGACATCCATAAAAATGCTTCTATCGGTATTTTGTACGACGCCACCGACAAAATTACCTTTGAAATCGTTCGTGAATATTTTCGTGACTTGAGAAGCAATGAGAAAAATCCAGTTTCACTTGGCTACATCGACTTCAAAGAGGTTACATTTCATTCTTTAGCAAGGCCCGAAAGTGATTACTTTTTCAAAGACCAAGTAAATTGGATGAAAAGACCTTCAGGTGCGGTTGTCGAAAATTTCATCAAGGAACCGTTCGATATCCTGATAAATCTCACACTAGAAGACTTTTTTCCAATCGATTACATTGCTGCTCTTTCGAAAGCAGGATTGAAAATTGGACGTGGAAATAGTGCTGTGGCGTTCTGCTATGATTTGTCATTTCAAATCGATAAAGAGGCTGATATCAAGTCATTTGCATATACCATCATCCATTACCTCAGTAAAATAAACAATGAAAGAAACCAAAGCACTCAACGGAACCGGAGTAGCCATTATTACGCCGTTTGATGTTACCGGAAGGCCTGATATTCTAGCATTAAAAAAGCTGGTAGATCATCTTGTAGAAAACGGGATCAACAATATTGTTGTACTTGGAACAACTGGAGAATCGGTAACGCTTTCGGAATCAGAGCAGCGTCTTGTTGTTGATACTGTTATTGAGCAAAATGCTGGAAGATGCGCTATAACAGTAGGTATGGGAGGTAACAATACCGCTGCATTGGAACAAAAAATGAAGTCATTCGATTTCACTGGAATTGACGGAATTTTGTCTGTTTCGCCATACTACAACAAACCTACGCAGGAAGGAATTTTTCGTCATTACGAAGTTCTCGGCAATGCAGCTCCTCGTCCAATTTTGCTGTACAATGTTCCAGGAAGAACTGGTTCAAATATGCTCGCAGAAACTACATTAAGGATTGCAGAAGAGTGCAAAAATATTGCAGGTATCAAAGAGGCTTCTGGCAATATGGAGCAAATCATGAACATCATCCGAAACAAACCCAAAAATTTCTTGATCATTTCTGGGGACGATGCCTTGACATTGCCAATTCTAGCAGCTGGCGGTGATGGAGTGATTTCGGTGGTTGCCAATGCACTTCCAAAGTTATTCTCAACGATGGTAAATTACTGCATGCAGAACCGTTATCAAGATGCATTGCCAATGCACAACGCAATGCTTGAGTTCACGCGTCTTATGTTTGCTGACGGAAATCCCGGTGGTGTTAAAGCAGCATTAAAGGTTCTGGGAATCACCGACGAAAATGTGAGATTGCCTTTGGTGAGCGTTCGTCCTGAAACCTTCAAAGCTATTGAACACGAAACCAATCAACTCAAAAACTTCCATTTTAAGGCGTAATTGCTAAACACTTTAGAGAAAATCTTAACCATGTCGTTGATCAAATCAATATCAGGAATTAGAGGAACAATAGGAGGGAAGCCAGGCGAAGGATTGTCGCCGGTAGATATTGTGAAATTCACTTCAGCCTTCGCAACTTGGGTGAAAGCTCGCCAACCGCAGGGTAAATTAACCATTGTAATTGGCCGTGATGCTAGGATTTCTGGTCAGATGTTTACAAATCTTGTAGTAGGAACATTGCAAGGGATGGGGATTGATGTGATTGATCTTGGTTTGAGCACCACGCCAACAGTGGAAGTAGCTGTTGCTGAGGAAAAAGCGCACGCAGGAATCATCCTAACAGCCAGTCACAACCCAAAACAGTGGAATGCCCTTAAATTATTGAATGAAAAAGGTGAATTCATTTCTGCTGAGGATGGTCAAAAAGTATTGAACATCGCAGAAAACGAGGATTTTAGCTATGCAGATGTAAATGACTTAGGGAAGCATATTCATCTCGATGGATACCTTGCAAAGCACATTGAAATGGTTTTAAATCTTCCACTTGTCGACAAAGAAGCGATCGCAAAAGCGAACTTCAAAGTCGTGGTGGATGCTGTGAATTCAACTGGTGGAATTGCCGTTCCGATGCTATTAAAGGCGCTTGGTGTGGAGCAGGTTACTGAATTGTTCTGTGTTCCAGACGGGCATTTCCCGCACAACCCGGAGCCTTTGCCTGAAAATCTTCGCGACTTAAGCGAAACTGTTGTAAAAACCAAGTCGCATTTAGGAATTTCGGTAGATCCAGATGTAGATCGCCTTGCTTTGGTTTGCGAGGATGGCGAAATGTTCGGTGAAGAATATACATTGGTTGCTGTTTCAGACTACATTTTGAAACATACACCAGGAAATACTGTTTCCAATTTAAGTTCAACTCGTGCTTTACGTGAAGTTACTGAAAATAATGGTAATCAGTATTTTGCGTCAGCAGTTGGCGAGGTGAATGTGGTCGATATGATGAAGGCAAACCAAGCAATAATTGGCGGTGAAGGAAACGGTGGAATCATCTACCCTGAATTGCATTATGGCAGAGATGCCTTGGTTGGAATCGCTCTATTCTTAACGCATTTAGCTAAGTTTGGAAAATCTGTTTCGATGCTACGAGCAACTTATCCGAACTATTTCATTTCCAAAAACAAGGTTGAACTCACTCCAGAAATCAACGTGGATGAAGTGTTGAGCCGCGTTCAGCAGAAATATGCAAAGCAGCCAATCAATACTATCGACGGTGTTAAAATCGAATTCGATAATCAATGGGTTCACCTTAGAAAATCGAACACTGAGCCGATCATTCGAATTTATAGTGAGGCTGAAAACATGACAACTGCCGATAATTTGGCAAACAAGATCATTCTTGATATCAAGGAGTTTACCTCCGACATGATGCTTAATTCCTGATCACAAATAAAACCATCTATATGCCCATTTATCTTGACAACGCTGCAACCACGCGCCTGGATGATGAAGTTATTGAAGCCATTTTACCTTACATGCGCGAGCATTTCGGGAATCCATCTTCCATCCATTCTTATGGAAGGGTTACCCGCGCTGCGATAGAAAAATCAAGGAAGGCTATTGCTGCGGTATTCAATGTTGCACCTGCTGAAATTTTCTTTACTTCAGGTGGAACCGAAGCCAACAACATGGCACTCACTAGAACAATTACAGATCTAGGCATCACCCATGCGATCACTTCTCCAACTGAACACCATGCAGTTCTACATACACTTGAAGTACTTGCTCATGACGGGAAAATTAAACTCAGTATTGTAAATCTTGATGAAAAAGGGGGTGTTGATCTTGATCATTTAGAACAGTTGCTGAGCAATAACTCAAGAAGTTTGGTTTCGTTGATGCACGCAAACAACGAAATAGCTACACGCATCCCATTGAAGCAAATCGCAGAAATGGTAAAAAAGCACAATGGTATTTTTCATACCGACACTGTGCAAACGATGGGGCATTACGCGCTCGATCTTAAAGAAATTCCAGTTGATTTCTTAAGTTGCGCTGCACATAAATTTCACGGTCCTAAAGGCGTTGGATTTATTTTTATTCGCTCTGGTACAGGAATTCAACCATTTATTTATGGTGGTGCGCAAGAAAGAAATATGCGCGGTGGTACCGAAAACCTATATGGAATTATCGGATTAGCGAAGGCATTAGAAATTGCATACCGCGATCTTCATGAGCATGAAACGCATATCAAAGGATTAAAAAACTACATGATTTCAAGGCTCAATGAAGTTCTTCCAGGTGTTTCATACAATGGTGATATTTCAGATGATTCCTTGTATACAGTGTTAAATGTGAGTTTTCCACCATCGTCGGTTGGTGATATGTTGCTGTTTAGCCTAGACATCAATGGAATTGCGGTATCTGGAGGAAGTGCGTGTTCTTCGGGTTCGGATGTTGGTTCGCATGTGTTAAAAGCATTAAATGTAGATCCAACACGTGCTAATGTTCGATTTTCATTCAGTAAGTACAACACCAAAGAAGAAATAGAATTCACAATAACCAAGTTGCAAGAGATTTTTCAACCTGAAGTACTTGTTTAAACAATGAGCGAACAACCATCCCTTCACATGCCTTCTGTTGCCGTTATTGGCGCGGGAAGCTGGGCAACAGCTATAGTGAAGATTCTTAGCGAAGGGCCTGTTAGGATCAATTGGTGGATGCGCTCAGTTGAGCAAACTAATTACATTTTAGAGTTTTCTAGAAATCCGAAGTACCTTTCTGATATTGATTTGGATCTTAACAAGGTTGCACCAAATCACGATATCAGAGATGCTATATCAAAATCTGATTTTGTGATTCTTGCCTTGCCTGCTGCTTACATTTCAGAAGCCCTGAAAGATTTATCGGAATCCGACTTTCATGGGAAGCTTATTTTTTCTGCTATCAAAGGTATGATTCCTGGTTCTGATCAATTGGTAACCAGCTATTTACAAGATACTTTCGGTGTTTCAATTGATCAAATAGGTATCATTGCTGGTCCATGCCATTCAGAAGAAGTAGCAATGGAAAGACAATCATACCTCACCATTTCTGCGAGCACTATGCCGCCTGCTTGGAAAATGGCACACTTGCTCAATTGTAGATATATTCATACCCATGTCATCGAAAACGATGTGCAAGGAATTGAGTACTCAACTGTTATGAAGAATATCATCTCGCTAGCGGTGGGTATTACAAGAGGAATGAATTACGGTGATAATTTTCAGGCAGTTCTAGTAGCCAATGCAATGCAGGAAATCAAGCGATTTCTCGATGCTACTGTTCCGAAAAAAAATCGAGATATTAACGAGAGTGCGTACCTCGGCGATTTATTGGTTACTGCTTATTCCCAATTTTCAAGGAATCGAATTTTCGGTCAAATGATTGGTAAAGGCTATACTGTTAAATCTGCTCAGCTTGAAATGAACATGGTAGCTGAGGGATTTTTTGCTGTGAAATCGCTTATGAAAATTAATGAAAATCTCGGATTGGATTTGCCAATCTGCACATTCGTTCACAAAATTCTTTACGAATATTCTTCTCCAGGCAGAGAAATCAGGGTACTTGAAGCGCGTTTACGTTAAATATTATTGACGTTTCGCTAGTTCATCGCGGATTCTTCCAGCCTTTTCATAGGCTTCTTCTTCAATTGCAGCTCGAAGTAAATCTTTCAATTCTTCCTTCGATTTGCGGCTTAGTTCATCGCCAGAATCAGAAACAATCGTATTGCTTAAACCAGCTTCGACAGCCATTTCGGTATCTCCACTTGAAGATGTTGTTCCTGAAGCCTCATCATCTATGAGAATTCCCGCGGAGCTGAGAATAAATTCGTAAGTATAAATCGGACATTTAAACCGAACCGCAAGTGCAATCGCATCACTTGTTCTCGCATCAACCTCAACATCGTTAGCACCATCTTGCTTACAAATAAGCTTTGCATAAAAGATGCCTTCTACAAGGTTGTAGATTACAACTTCCTGCACTGAAATCTGAAACGACTCGGCAAAAGTCTTAAACAGATCGTGTGTAAGAGGGCGGGTAGGAGCCATTTTTTCAAGTTCGATGGCAATAGCCTGAGCTTCGAATCCACCAATGATGATGGGAAGTCTGCGTTTACCACCACTTTCACCTAATACGAGTGCGTAGGCTCCACTCTGGGTTTGACTATAGGAAAGTCCCGAAATATCGAGCTTGATCTTCTTCATGAGCAATCTGTTGAAAGTACGAAACTTTCGTCAGAAATGTTGGACAAATTATGCGTTTTGTAATTTAAACTTACGAAATGCTGCAGTAAGTTTTGGAATTACATCCATTGCATCACCAACAACACCATAATCGGCAGCTTTAAAGAAAGGGGCCTCTGAGTCTTTGTTGATGACAACGATTACTTTAGATCCATTAACTCCTGCAAGGTGTTGAATCGCTCCAGAAATTCCGATGGCTATGTATAAGTTCGGACGAATAGCAATTCCCGTTTGACCAACGTGTTCATGGTGTGGTCTCCATCCGATATCAGAAACTGGACGACTGCAAGCAGTAGCAGCACCAAGGGTATTGGCAAGTTCTTCTACAATATTCCAATTTTCGGGACCTTTCATGCCTCGGCCAGCCGAAACTACTAATTCGGCCTCTGTTAAAAGAATTCCTCCAGAATTGTCGATGGATTTTTTGGTGATATTCAAACCGGAAACATACCCAGATGTTACGTCATTAAATGCTTCAATGGATGGTGATGCATTGGTTTGTTCCGTAGGAACTGAATTCGGAAGAAGTGAAATAATCTTTACATCTGTCTGAATCACATATTCAGCAGCAGCCTTTCCTGAAAAAACATTCTTCTTTACAGAAAATCCAGCACTTAGGTCGGGAAGTGAAACAGCACCAGAAACCAAACCAGCTTGAAGTATTGCTGATATTCTAGGAGCAACAGATCTTCCTGCATAGTCGTGACTAAAGATGATTGTTTTTGCTCCGGTTTTTTCAACCGCTTTAAGAACTAGCATTGATGCAAGTTGCGGATCAAAATGACTAGGCATTTGACTAGCATGAAGAACCTTTTGAGCTCCGAATGTTCCTGCTTTTGCAAGTTCTTCAGCTGAAGCTTCACCGCAAACTAATGCGGTAGCCTCTGTTCCAAGCATTTTTGCTATGCGCGCACCATAAGAAATTGATTCAATTGAGGCTTTTTTGAGCTTCCCATTGGTACTTTCTGCGAATATTAAGACTGCCATATCAGATTACTTTAGCTTCAGAATGAAGGAGTTCAACAAGTTGATCCATATTGTCTGGATCGATTAATTTTACTGCTGATTTCGAATTAGGAAGCGTGAATTTTTTCACACTAACTAAAGCTGAGGCAGTTCCAGGAATAACCTCAATATTTTTTGTTCTTGCAGCCATGATGCCGCGCATGTTCGGAATTCTAGCTTCTGCCATTCCTTTAGCAGCGCTAATAACTGCAGGAAGCGTTGTTTTGATCACTTCAATTCCACCATCAAGTTCTACTTCAACAACGGCAGAATTTCCTTCGATGTCGAGTTTTGCACCAAGTGCGATAAATGGCAGATTCAATAATGCTGCGATCATTCCTGGCACTTCACTGCCATTGTAATCGATGGTTTCCTTCCCTGCAAGTATGATATCGTAACCTTTACCAGTGGCGTAATCGGCGATCGATTTTGCAACAGAGTATGCATCCGCTGGATCCATATCAATGCGAATAGCATCGTCAGCGCCAATTGCAAGCGCCTTTCTAATGACTGCATCAACAGCCGAAGTTCCAACAGTAATAATGGTAACATTTCCACCAAGTGTTTCCTTCAATTCAAGTGCACGCACCAAAGCATACCACTCATCGTATGGGTTCACTATATATTGTACCTTATCTTCATTGAAGCGGGTATCATTGTCCACAAATGAAATTTTCGTGGTGGTGTCAGGCACCTGACTGATGCACACAAGTATTTTCATAGAAAAGAGTGTTTTCGCTTGGATTTCGGGCTGCAAATTTACTAAAAAACGTGTCTGTAATGATAATGTTCAAGATCAATTGATGGAGAACGAAAATAATGTCCTCTTTTCTTGCATAATGTGAGCGAAAAAGCCTTTATTCAATTTTAATTTCCTTAAATCTGAGTTTTTAGCAGTATACATTGTATTGATATTGAGGTATTTGAAAATAATGCCAGTAAGATGGAAACTTTTTTAAAACTTACTCACAATAGCTGTGAAAAAATACTGCTTCAAAGTTCAGAAATCGCTGTAACAATGCTTTATCTTTGATGATTCAAGACTAATCACTATGGCTTTGGAAATTACTGGAAAACTCATCAAGGTAATGAATCCTGTTACCGGGGATGGAAAAAATGGTTCCTGGACGAAACAGGAATTTGTTTTAGAAACATACGACCAATATCCTAAGAGGATATGTTGCTCCGTTTGGGGAGAAAAGGTTGATTCACTGAGAAGATATCAAGTTGGCGATGATGTGAAAGCAAGCATCAATATCGAATCTCGTGAATACAACGAAAGATGGTACACTGAAGTTCGCGCTTGGAAGCTCGATCCTGCAACTGCTGGCGCACCAACTTCTGAAGGAACTGCACCGCAACAAAATTATAACCCAGCACCACAAGGTCAAGGTTATACACCAAGTCCGACTCCGGCTTTTCAACCTGTGTCAAACGATAATGATTCTTTCTTTAAATCAGACGAACAGGACGATCTTCCATTCTAATTACCAAAGAATGAAATCAACCTTAGGATTTCTTAAAGATTTAGCTGCTAATAATCAACGGGATTGGTTTCAGGCCAATAAAAATACCTACGACCAATCCCGAGCAGAAATCATTCAACTCTGCACAGATGTTATTCATCAGTTGTCTACCCACGATCCTGATGTTGCAGAAATTAATCCTACAAAGGCAATACATCGTATCTATAGAGATACTCGATTTTCTGCCAACAAAACCCCATACAAAAATAATCTAGGCTTCTGGCTTAGTCCGGGGAATAAGAAGGAAGCTATTGCTGGATATTATGCACATATACAGCCTTCAGAAACTTTTGTGGCAGCTGGAATATATATGGCGCAATCTCCTGAACTAAATGCCATTCGTCAAGAAATCAATTTCAATTTTGAAGGTCTTCGGAAGATTCTTAGTGAAAATTTGTTTCACTCTACTTGGGGCGATTTGATGGATGATAAATTGAAGTCGATGCCAAGAGGATTTGAAAAAGATCATCCAGCATCAGATTTATTGAAATATAAAAGTTTTGTTGTTTCTAAGCGTTTCAGCGACAAAGAGGTTGCATCCGCACAATTTTCTAAACTGGTTTCGGAAACTCTTTCTATTGGAATTCCGCTAGTAAGGTTTATCAATGAGGCAATTTCTTTGTCGAAGGACTAACTCGTTATAACGGCGATCAATAAGCCAGATAGAATCATAATTGCTAGCATGGCTATCAAAGTAACATAATAAACTTTGTAAGGATTCTTTTGCTGTAATTGCTTTCTACCGATCTCTAATTTTTCAGTTTTTAGGGTCACTTCTGTACTTCCAACTAGATTATTATTCAATGGATTAGGAGTAATAGAAACAGTTTCTTCGCTTGGAGTATCAGACTTAATCGGTTCAGTATTTTTATCTTCAATAGTAGGATTAACCGTTATTTGGTAGTCGAGTTCTCGTAAAGTGAGTTCATTCAATGCTTTATCGAGCAACTCTGCAGTTGAATCAATTTTATAATCTATAGCTAAAATTGAATCCTTGATCTTCTGCTCATTTTTCGGTTCCTCATCTCGAACTTCAAGATTCAGATCTTGCGATTGTAAGAAAGATTCAGCATCTGTGGTGTCGCCAATAGCTTGAAGGGCCGGCATTAATTTCTGCCATTCAATTCGAGTGAAGCCAATCTGTAGTTCATCGCCAGGATAGAGGATTGCATGAGTAATTCTAGATCCATTCACCAATGTTCCATAATGACTTTTAAGGTCTTCAACAACCAATTCACTATTAGATAAGTATAGAATACAGTGAAAATCTTCTGCCGCTCGGTCTTTTATAACCAAATCGTTCGTGAGATTTTTACCTATTCTAAGCATCTTCTATACCTTAACTGTGATTTCTATTTGACCAACCCGAATTCGGTCGCTAGGCATTATTTCCTTTGATCGAATACGTTCACCATTTACAAATGTTCCATTCGTACTTCCTAAATCTTCAATTGAGACTTTCCCAAGTTTTAAACGGATAACCGCATGACGACCAGTAACTGTTTGTTCGGGAACGTGAATGTCGTTGCTATCGTGTCTACCTATAAAAGTTTCTTCTTTAATTAAAGGGTAAGTTTGCGTTCTGCCGTTCAAACTTACCAATACAACGGGCCCATTCGACTTTGGCGGCTCATTCGGGAATACAGGAGAAGATATTTCTGTTTCTTGTTTTTTGTAACTTGACTTTTGTTGCACCCTTATGGTTGGTACTTGCTGTTTTTCTTCGATAATCGGAGCATCATCCTCAATAAATTCGGGAACCGTCATATCAATTTCTTTGCTTGAAGATCTTAACTTCCTTCTTGAAAATACATTGATCAATATCATGATAATGACAATTAATCCTAAGATTCCAATTGAAATCCACATGTATTTTCTATAGTCCTCTGGAATTAAACTACCACCAGAAAAAATACTTGCTGTAATTATCTGACGAGTTCCTCTAAAGTTCAGCTCAATTTTGGCAGTATTTAATTGTAATTCATTAAATGCTGTAAGTGTGACCTCATATGTAGCATCCTTCATGCTTTCTGGAACTGGCAAATTCAGAATGTCGGTGATCGCATTTGCAATTTCAATTTGAGACTTACAAGTGAAGTACTTGCCTTTTGTTTTTTTACTGATTAGATCCATCCTACCAGCGCTGTATGCGCTATCGCTAGCAAGCACGGTAATTGAATGGACAGGCATCCCTAAATCCTTAGCTTTTCCAATAACACTTGAACTAGTTTGTGGAGATTTGCTATTGTTTCGAGCAGCGCTGATTACAATGAGTATTCGATGCTGAGGAATTCCCTTTTCTGCATTGAAAAAGTTTAACGATTCAAGAATGTTTTTGTAAAGATCGGACCTAAGTGCCGTATCTTCAAAAGCCCTCATTTTACTGATGATCGACTCGCGAATTTGTCCATGTGAAGCAGAAAAGTGATCTGCCATTTTCATTAATCCAATACTGTCAACTTCGTATGAGCCGAAAGTGGATGCATTGAATAGATCTTCGGGCTCGAGATTATCCATTGCACTAATCACGCCCTCGCGCATTTCGATTAATGGCTTTCCAAATGTATTCCCTGATGCTTCTATGAGGAAGAATATCGCTCGCCCTTTTTCTGGAGCCGAACCCGGCGCACTTTCGTTGATTGTAAATGCCAAAGGTCGACCGTCCTGACTAAGCGATAATTCACTTTTCTCAAATTTCTTTTTTCCCTTGTACACAATTTGAAACTTCACCTGTGGAAAGGCTGAAGAATCGATTGACGTGATCATAAGATCTTGTGCACCAGCATTTCCAACGTTTAACAACAAGCTTGCTAAAGTAAAAATAAGCGCGGTCCTGAAACTGAACCATTGCACTTTTATTGTTCGATTCAACATCGATTGCGGGCTATTGATTGGGAACTTTATAGGTGTTAACATTTTCATCCTGAAGAAACAAAAATGCAAAAAACAAAAGGGTTTTATGCTTTAAGTTTTCACAGTTATAAACAGAATTATTTACATCTTAGGCTACCTAAAAGTGAAGAAAATGTTGATTTTAAAGCAATGGTTTAAAAACGAATCAGAAATCAAACTGGCTTTGGTTATTTGTTTTACCTGCTTGATGCTCACTTTCAAAGATTACTTAGGTTCAGGAGAACAATTGGCTACATTTTTTTTTGGCTTTTTTTTTAATGGGAAAAACCCTGAACATTACCACAGAATGTTGGCTTGGGCATAAGGTTGTATGCTTTTCTACTTCCTTTTACCGTATCTGTTTTCAAGGATTGGATTAAAACAAAATATTGCCCAAACTGGACTTTCATTGAACATTCCAAAGCAACATTTTCGAATTTATCTGATGATGTTAATGTTGGTAATTCCGCTGGTTGTTATTGCTTCTTTTAACACGCATTTTCAAGCTACGTATCCTTTTTACTACTTTCCTAAAGGGAATTTCCCATTGAAAAGATTCGTTATTTGGGAAACATTTTATCTGCTTCAGTTTGTTGGTATCGAATACTTTTTTCGGGGTTTCATTTTGTTTAACTGCAAACAATTTTTCAACGAAAATGCAGTATACATATCTGTTATTCCTTATTGTATGATACACTTTGGAAAGCCAATGCCAGAAACCATCGCCGCGATTATCGCTGGAATATTCTTAGGGAAAATGGCATTAAGATCTGGAAGTATTCTACCTGGAATTCTGCTGCATTATACTGTAGCCCTAACGATGGATTTGCTCAGCCTTTGAAAGCAGGGTTACTTTTGAAATTTAGCTAAGTAATACGGTGCAATTTCAGCGAGCGATTGGTCTACTGATCGATATTGAACGCCTAATTGAATAGACTTTTGATTGTCATATCTGTTTTTGGAAAGTGACATTTTAACCAAATCTTTAGTTAAGGTTGGCCTTCTACGAAGGAAAAAGGAAAGCAGTCCATCAATTCTCCTCACAAATTTTACAAACACATCCGAAGCTTCTCGTTTAGGGACATTTGAGTTCATTGCCATGGCCGATTTCAGTAAAAACGCCTTCGTGCTTAAATTTTCGGACGAAAGGATGAATCTTTTGCCTGAAACTTGGTTTGTCCAAAAGCTAACAATTGCTGTTGCCACATCTCTAACATCTACATAACCTCCTGCCCCGTTGATGTATGCAGGGATTCCTCGTTTCAATTTATAAAACACCCGCGCGCTGCTTCTTTCTTCCGACGAAGGACCAATAATAAACCCTGGATTAACAACCAATACTTTCAATCCTTCTTCTTGCGCTCGCCAGACCTCTTGTTCCGCTAAGTATTTTGAAATGGCATAAACGGTATGGTGTTTTCCTGGCTTCCAAAAGTAATCTTCATCAACCAAGCCATCTGGATTTGGGCCTAATGTAGCCACAGAACTAACAAATCCGAACCATTTCACTGAATGATTAAGAGCTAAATTCACCAAGTTGGCAGTGCCTTCAATGTTAACTTTATTCATCTTGGCTGTATCTGATGAATAAACAGACACCAAAGCCGCAGCATGAATTACGGAGGTGATTCCTTGAAACACGATTTCCAAAGAAGGAATGTCGCTCAGGTCTCCTTCGAACCAATCAATATTGGAATCGCGTAAATTTAAATCAAGCTTATAGAATTCAATAAGCTCAGACAAGTAAAGTTCAGTTTTCTTTCGGTTTCTAACCAACAATCGAACACTTATCCCAGCCGAAAGAAACTGCAATGTCACATGACCGCCAACCATTCCACTGGCACCAGTAATCAATATAGACGGGTTGTTTGGATTCATTTTCAGGTCGAAAACTACAACATAAATCTGAGTAATCAAATTGCTCGCATCCTTCCCATTCCCTACAGAGACGGACATAATACGAGACAATCTGGTATCTTTGATTTGAAAATGTCCTAATAACAATAACTAAATCAAGTTAATCATGCGAATTTTCATAATTATATGCTGTTTAATCGCAACTAATTCAGGTATAGCGCAAAAACAAAAAGCCAAACTTGACACTGGAGTAGCTAGTTTTTACGCTGACAAATTTCATGGTCGAAAAACTGCGAGTGGGGAAGTTTTTCACCAGGACAGTTTAACCGCAGCGCACAAATACTTGCCTTTTGGAACATTGGTAAAAGTTACAAACCTTAGAAACAATCAATCAGTTATTGTAAAAGTGAATGACCGGGGAATGAAAGGAACCAACCGTGTAATTGATCTGAGTAAAGCAGCTGCAAAAGAGCTAAATATGCTAGGTGCTGGGTTGGTAAAGGTTAAGGTGGAAGTATTGAATTAATAAAATTCTTGAGTATTAGAAATTGACTTATGAGTATCCAATGTTTGAATTGGTGGTTTGATTAAACACACAACCATTTTAAACGGGCTAGTTAAATCTTCAACAACAACCGTAAATCTTCTTTCATTTTATTGAAATCACACCCTTTTAACACATTGCAACAATGAGGTTTAAACTCATTATATAATGGGTCATAGTAAATTCAGGTAGATAATTTTCTATACATTTTATGGAACATAATTATACTTTATTATAACTATGATAATCAATAGTTTGTGCTATTTTGTTAGAATAGAAAAGTACCCAATGTACAAGAATAATCCACCGAGTTGATGAAAATATACCGAGTTGAATAAGGTTGTTGAAAACAAAATTTGGATTTAATTCTTCTTTTTTGTTGGGAAAAACCCACCATTTTCCCCTACCCAATAGTGAAGTTGATCCCTTTTGAATTATGTTCAAACATAAATATTTGATTTGAAAGCAAAGTTCTAAACTAGCTTGTTCATAACCTCAAAATACTCAATCCATATCTTGATAATCCAAGGGTGTGAATGGTTCAATTGGCTGATTCATTTGAATACTCATTTCTTCTTGCTCCGCAAACGACTTGTGATCAGTTTGTTTCGTAGCTAACCACAATTTCCCCGACTTTCGAAAAACTTGTACATCAACCCCTAATTGACGAACTGCGTCGGTTTCAAAGTCCATTATCTTGGTGTTAGGAGATACACTTAAAGCACCAGCTTCAATTTTAGGATTAATCAATCGGAGATTTGAATGCTCGTTTTTGATGAGCTCATCTTGACTATACTGATCGTCATCGTTGAGATCCACGAAGAATCCCAATTTAAGATTCGGGAAAAGTTTTGAAAAATTATCTTGAAGTTCGCTTAAGGTGGTTTCCGGCGTGAATTGAATTTCCATAGTACATTGGTTTTAATATCAAATGTACCTCTGCAGAAACTTCCAAAAAATGATGGATGTCAGTTAACTCAGTAATATTAAGGTGTAAACCAATAAACCAATTTCAATACAACAGCCCGATTTTTTTTCTTTAAATCAGGTGTTTGGAAATTATCTGTGAAAACGATAAAAAAGTCACTCATCGGCTGAAATCTCCACTGAAACCTAGCGAAAATATTCATGTTTTTTAGCTGATCGTTGTATTGTAAAATGCTACTAAAAAACATATTTCTGCTAAAACTAATATCCAATTGTGGCCCAATAAGATTTAAGGTGATCGGTTTAAAATTCGATCCTAGATTTATTTCATCTCTCGTATAATTCAATCCAATTAGACCGAAGGGAGGAAAGCGAAATAGACTTGTTGCTGAAAGGGAAGTTTTATTACCAGTGTAAAATTCGCCCCAACCTAAAACCATAGAACCTGTAATTTTTTTGCGGATATCCGTCCTCCCATAAATAGAAAAATCGAAATTGTTATAGCCGATTGCAGGTAGGAGGGAAGCACCCGAAAAGGTAACATCTATTGGAAAAATTAACCGATAGTAGTTATAGTTATAATTGATCCCTGCGTAAGCAGAATTTGTAAAATTCAATTGGGTATTAAGATTTAAAATAGACTCTGTAAATCTCAATGAGGAGTCAGCATAAGCAGACCAATAAATTGAATGCTCAACTATGTTAATTTTACTTTTTTTAGGAAACCATCTATATTGAACCTCAGGTTCTAACCTCCAAAAACTTAGGTTGACAGATTTTTGATTCAAGCCATCATATTGCGATTGCCGAGGAACAAATCCTGAAGCTGCATTATAGTTTTTTCCAACGTATTCATGGTTCCACATTAAACTCCAATTCGCATCATCGTAGCGTAAAAAACTTGCATGAGCATAATCTTCAGACTTAACAGCGATTGGATCGAAGCTCTTGTGAAAAAATGCAATGCCATTCCATTTGCCGTTTTTACTAGCCAACTTGTAATCAAGACCAGCAACGCGATTAAATTTTAATGAGTTCAGCGTTAATCCTTGTGTTTCTTGACGGTTAACGAAAATAGCTCCGATGTTAGATCTTGTTCCGACTTGTCTTTGAAAGCAGGCTACAGTGAAATTTTCGGATGCAACCTTCAATGAACTATCTGCACCTGTTTGCACATTTAGCAATCCTATCCTCCATTTTTTATTCAACTTTCCGCTGAGTCGAACACCATATTGTATTGGAATTCTGTTTCCATTTGAAAGTCCAATTTGTCTGGAAAAGAACGGACGAATCTGACTAAATCCGAACTGCCCGAAAAGGTCATTGTTTTCAAGAAAGAATTGCCGCCTTTCAGGGAAAAATAAACTGAACCGAGTGAGATTTGTGATTTGTCTATCAACATCGGCTTGAGAAAAATCGGGGTTTACGGTTAAATCCAGATTCAAAGATGAAGAGATGGCTATTTTTGCATCTCCACCACCACTAAATCTACTTTTTGCCTTCGATTGATTTTGATAGTCTCTGTTCGCTTCTCCAATCAAATATGGGATCAAGGAAACATTGAGCCCAGTTTTTTTTGGCGATTCATCCCAATTCATTTTCCCAGTAAATGCTAAAGATGTGAGAGAAAATGTTCGAGGAATCGGACTCCAAACAGAAACTTCATTGTGTTGAAGATCAACCCTCGCAAAGTTAACTCCCCAGCTTCTAATATCCGTTGAGAACCTTAGTGTTTTAAATGGTATTGCGATTTCTGCTACCCAGCGGTCAGCATATCTAACTACATGAGAATACCACCGATTGTCCCAATTGTTCGACTGGCCATAAGTGCCTCCTGAAGTGATTAATCCCTCAGCTTGAACATTGTAAGGACTAATTTGGAAAGAAAATCCATTGTATTGATCCTCGAATGGATCGAGAATGATATGAAACGCATCATTTAATTCGTCGTCAAAATCACGTTTCAACGTTTGAACAACATATTTCTGATTTGAATCGCGATTTAAACAAACAACACCGAAATACAGAAACTGATCGTCATAAGTAGCACGAACCTGAGTTTGGCTAATCGAACGTGTAGAGTCGAATGGAAATTGTTGAATAAACTGGTCTGCAAGATTTGATGAAGCCCATGAGGTTTCATTCAATAGACCGTCGATCTTTATTTCATCTGTCGCCTTTTGAATTGAAAATTGAGGAGACTTAAACTGTCCTGAAACCTTAGATGTAATAAGGATTAATCCCGTTAAAAGGATAACAAATCTATGGTTCACGATTAATTAGCGGCGTCTTCGTAGGTATATATTTCCAATTCTGCAGCACAATCGCCTTCAGCAAAAGAGCAAATGTAGCTCTCTAAAGAGCGATAAATCCTTTTTTCAGAATAAGGTGAAACCTTCAGAGCATCCATCGACCAATAAGTTGTTTCGATAAATGGTTTTGATAGCGGTGGACGGAAAACATAGCGTTTCACTCCGTCGGGCAAACGTTCAGCAAGTTGCTCGGTAACGTAAATTTTTCCATAATAAGCTTTCCCAGAATACGTATTGAAGCTTTGCATTCTATCGTAGATTCCGAAAAAACTAGCTATTGGAAGGATTCCAAACAAGCCAATGAAAGCCCAATGAAATTTAAACTTGGTAACAAATATTTCTTTGTAATTCAACTCAGCGTTAAAAAATAGGAGCCAAGTAAACATCCCCAAAGCTGCATTGTAAGGAAGAATTACTTCATTCCAATCGTTCCCGAGCGGACTAAACGAATAAATCAAAAAGAGTTGAATAAATACGCCTACATAAACTGCAATATTTCTGAGTTTGGGAACTAACAAACCAACGCCAGTAAAGAGGAAAAGCCATGGGAAAACGTACCCACCACCTAGAACATATTCTTCCATTGCTGACGGGAATTTTTCTGCCAGAGGCCCCGCTAACCATGGAAAAATCGACTGAATAAAAACCATGTTAAGTTGTTGAAATCCACTCCATATGTAGAATGCAATAATGAAAAACCTAAAAGCAGCTAACAAATGATCGGTTTTCAAAGGATAAAACAACAAACCAATCATAATCAACAGATATTGCACATTGTATGGCTGCCAGCGCATTTGGTCGCCTGCCATCAAAAATGCATACATGCCGATTAGTGCATACATGGTATTTCGGTTTTCTAAATATATGATCTGGTAAATTGCCAAAACAATCAAAACACTATAAAGTATGTAATCAAGTGGAGATGGCATGGAAGGAATTCCTTCAAAAATTGGAATTACCGGGAAGTTTCTATCCGTCATCCAAACCTTACTCGAGAGCAGGAGCGTACCGAGCACAGCCATCAACATGATTCTGAAAGTCCATTGAAGTCTGGAGGTATTTGTTTCTATCATAGCAAAGCAAAATTACAATTCAATCAGCATAACTAACTCAATGTTAATGCTGAAAAATTCAAGGTGTCTGTAAATCGCTAATTAACAAGAAGAAATTGATTTTTCGCGCATGTGCTCTGTTAATTTTATCCTCCTGAAATTATATTGCATGCATGAAGTGGATTTAACCTAACATAAATTTGTATGATTTCTGAAATCATTTTGCCCCTTCTGCCCAATTCTCAAACAAGGCTTCGTTTTATTTAAAGTATTAGTAAACACAAGTCACTTTTGCTTACTTCAAATTCTGATGATAAGCCTAATTTTTAACTGATTGAACTACTTTTAGCAAATGAAAATTTTAATTGCATCGGCCACTGAAACAGAGTTTTCGTTAGCAAAAAACGCTTACAAAGAATCTCGGTTTAATTCTCCGCACTCCATCGAATGGATAAATTTAGGAGTGGGTATCGTGCCAACAGTTTTCAAACTATCTCAACACTTAAATTCAGACAAGCCTGATTTGATCATTAACGTCGGAATTGCTGGCGCCATAGATTATAGTCTTCAACTTTGTGAAACAGTTTGTGTGCAAAGAGATGAGTTCTACCATTGGGGAGTAGAAGACCAAGATAGCTTTATCGATATTTTTTCACTTGGACTAGTTCAAGCAAATGAAAAACCATTCAAAGATGGAAAACTCTATGAGTCAATAGATTATCTTAAAGAAAGATTGGTCAATATAAAAAAGGTGAATGCCATTACTGTACAAAAAGTACATGGTAATGAACTTAGCATTAGTGAATTACAAAGAAATTGTACAGACGTGCATACAGAATCAATGGAAGGTGCTGCTGTATTTTATGTGGCAGGAATGCTTGATATTCCTGCGATTCAGATACGATCGATTTCAAATTACGTGGAACCGAGAAACCGAAATGCATGGAAAATTCAAGATTCCATCAGTTCACTTAATGATTTATTAATCAGCATTTTAAAGAAATAAATCTACCATTTATCCGGTGATAATCGGTTATAAACGTTTATAAACGGTTAACATCCGACTATTTGATTCTCTCTGATTGATTTTTGGTTTTATCAACCGAAAGACATTCAGCATGAATTACAAAAAAACATTTGCTTGGAAACGATCTATTGATTTAGCGATCTCTATCAATCAAATTACTCGAAGTTTTCCGACATCCGAAAAGAGCGAAAAAGGAATCAGTTTCCAATTGCTTCAATCAGCATTAAGAATTCCTAATCGAATTGCCGAGAGCCATTCTCCAGGTCTCGATATGCGTTCAGATATGCTCATGTTGGCAAGATACCATTTGTCGGAAACCGAATTTCTTCTCGAATTTTCAATGCATATCGGCTACATCAGTAAGTTAGAACACGAAAGACTACAAAGCGATGTTAATCACGTCCGCATGTTGATCAACAAAAAAATGAGCAGATTCGATGAATTGGAAATCGCCTAATTGCAAAACGGTATTAGTCGAACGCTTGGTTTTCGGTACCACTCAACTCAATCATTCGAGCATATTCCTCAGGAGTCAAATCGTTATAATAGAAGTTCACTGGGTTAATCGCCTCGTTGTTTTTATGAACTTCATAATGCAAGTGAGGCCCAACAGACTTACCTGTGTTTCCTACAAGACCAATAACATCACCTCTTTTTACTTTCTGCCCTGGGCGAACAGCAATTTTACTCATATGTCCGTACAAAGTAAGGTATCCGTAACCATGGTTGATCCGAACGTGATTTCCATAGCCAGAACCATCGGCATCTGCACGAACAACAACTCCATCACCAGTGGCATAAATCTCCGTACCAACAGACGCAGCAAAGTCCATCCCAGCATGAAATTTAGTGGTTTTGTAAATCGGATCGGTACGGTAGCCAAAGCCAGACGCCATCCTCTTCAAATCTTTATTGTTAACCGGTTGAATTGCAGGAATACAAGACAACATAGCCGCCTTATTCCGAATCATCGTAAAAATTTCGTCGTATGATTTACTCTGAATTACCATTTGCTTCGACAAGATGTCGGTTCTGCGCATCGTTTCGGTCAACAAATCCCGGTTCTCAAGTTCCTTGTACTTGCTATAACGGTTCACCCCTCCAAACCCTGCCTTTCGAACCTCGTCTGGAATTGGCTCCGCCTCAAAAACAACACGATAAATATTATCATCTCGATCCTGAAGATCTTCAAGTACTGTACTCATTTGTTTCAGACGTTGATTCACCAAATCATACTCCAAGCGCATCTGATCCAACTCTCGATTTAACTGCTTTTCCTTCGGAGAATCAATGGTGTTGTAGGCAATCAGAACACCCAATGCTGCAAATACAACTCCCGTCCCGGCAAATGAGAGAATCCGCATCATCCGGTCACGCGTGCCGGGTTTAATGCGCTCATAACTCAATGACTTGGTGTTGAATTGATACTTAACTTTTGCCAAACTGAAAATTTTAGGAACACAAAAATAGACTATTCATCTTCTTAGGCCTTAATTTTAGGTTTTCAATCAAGCCAAGAAGTTGGCAATACTGCCCGAATTATTACCTTTGCGGCACTTTGAGCAAATCTTAATTTTCGTTAAAAGCCAAATGAACGCCCAACAAATCCGTCAAACATTCCTAGATTTCTTTGCATCTAAGGGTCATCAAATTGTTCCATCAGCACCGATGGTGATTAAAAACGATCCCACTTTGATGTTCACCAACGCAGGGATGAACCAGTTTAAAGACATTTTCCTTGGGAATGCAGCGGTGAAATATACAAGAATAGCCGACACGCAGAAGTGCCTTCGGGTTTCCGGTAAACACAACGATCTCGAAGAAGTTGGTGTTGATACTTATCACCACACAATGTTCGAAATGCTGGGGAATTGGTCTTTCGGAGATTATTTCAAGGAAGAAGCTATCGAATGGGCTTGGGAATTACTCACAGAGGTCTATAAAATCGACAAATCAAGATTGTATGTTACCGTTTTCGAAGGCGATTCGTCAGAGAATCTAGCTTTTGATCAAGACGCTTTCGATTTTTGGAAAAAGTGGATTTCAGAAGACCGAATTCTGAAAGGAAACAAAAAAGACAACTTCTGGGAAATGGGCGAAACTGGACCATGTGGGCCTTGTTCCGAAATCCATGTAGACCTTCGAGATGAATCAGAACGTAATAGAGTTGATGCCAAATTGCTTGTTAACGAATCTCATCCTCAGGTGATCGAGATTTGGAACAACGTTTTTATGGAGTTCAACCGTAAAGCGGATGGCTCGCTTGAAAAACTTCCTGCACAGCACGTTGATACAGGTATGGGCTTCGAGCGTCTTTGCATGGCGCTTCAAGGAAAACAATCAAATTACGATACCGATGTTTTCCAGCCTCTCATTCAATTCATTGAAGCTGTTTCAGGTTTTAAATACGGCAATTCCGAAAAAACAGACATCGCTATGCGCGTTATGTCTGATCATATAAGAACCATTGCTTTTGCAATTGCCGATGGACAATTACCGTCAAACAACAAAGCTGGATATGTAATACGAAGAATCCTCCGCAGAGCAGTTCGCTACGGTTACACTTTCCTCAATTTGAAAGAGCCTTTCCTTTTCAAGTTGATTCCAACGCTTTCCGATCAAATGGGTCGTCAATTCCCAGAACTTGAGGCACAAAAAGGTCTCATCGAAAAGGTTATTCAAGAAGAAGAAATATCCTTCCTCAGGACACTTGAAACAGGAATCGTAAAATTCAATGATTTTGCATCGAAGAATCCTGAAGGTTCAATCGTTCCTGGAGCCTTCGCGTTTGAGTTATTTGACACTTTCGGTTTTCCAATTGACCTGACTCAGCTCATGGCTCGAGAACAAGGTTTAACCGTCGATATGGATGGTTTTGCTGAAAATCTCCGTCAACAAAAAGAAAGAAGTCGATCTGCCGCCTCTGTAGAAGCTAGCGATTGGATCGAAGTGATGGAAGATGATCAACAAGATTTTGTAGGGTATGATTTCCTCGATGCAAATGTGAAAATAGCTCGTTACCGAGAAGTTCAAACAAAAGGGAAGAAGCAATATCAACTCATTTTTAACTTGACTCCTTTTTATGCTGAGAGCGGCGGACAAGTTGGTGATACAGGAATTATTACATCAGGCGACGATCGAATAGAAATTCTCGACACGCGCAAAGAGCATGGAGTTACCGTTCATTTTGCCGATAAATTACCCAAAGATCTTGATGCAACTTTCAAAGCAGAAGTTAATGGAGGGAAACGCATTTCAACTATGCGTAATCACACTGCTACACATCTTTTGCATGCAGCATTAAGGTCGGTTTTAGGAACCCATGTAGAACAAAAAGGGTCGCTTGTAAACGAAAAATATCTACGATTCGATTTTTCACATTTTTCTAAAGTTACAGACGAAGAATTAGCGAAGATTGAACGAATTGTAAATGATAAAATTCTCGAGAACATCAACCGCGACATCAAAGTTCTCCCCATAGAAGAAGCTAAAAAGCTTGGTGCAATGGCTCTTTTCGGGGAAAAATATGGCGATGTTGTTCGTGTGATCACTTTTGATCCTTCTTATTCTGTGGAGCTATGTGGAGGAACACATGTTCCAGCTACGGGCAATATCGGCATGTTACGAATTTCATCAGAAGGAGCTGTCGCAGCAGGTATTCGGCGAATTGAAGCTATTACTGGAGAAGCCGTTGAAAATCAGATTCGTATGGAGAGTCAGTTAATCCTTCAAATGAAGGATCTTCTCAAGTCTCCTAATGATCCGATCAAAGGTTTGCAGCAGTTAATTGAGGACAAGAATCTGCTCGAGAAAAAACTTGAGCAATTCAATCGAGATAAGGCTGGAAGTATTCGTAAATCATTGGAAGCGGCAATCGAACCATTTGGAAACCTAAAACGAATCGTTCAAGAAATAGATCTTGATGTTCCCGAATTGGTTAAGAATATCGCATTCGACTTAAAAGCGCAATATCCAGAATTGCTCATCGTTCTCGGGCATTTCAGTGGAGGAAAGCCAATGTTAACAGTTGCTCTAGGTGAGCAAGCGCTTCAAGCTGGACTTAATGCTGGAAACATCGTTCGTGATCTTGCCAAAGAAATTCAAGGTGGCGGAGGTGGTCAAAATTTCTATGCTACAGCAGGTGGATCAAAACCTGAAGGCATGAAATCTGCCCTCGAAAAAGCCAAATCATTGTAATTTTTTTGTTTCAACTTAAGTATGCATGGCCTCTATAGATCAAACGATTGCATACTTCGAAAAGCTCCGTAAACTTCTCGAATTAGAGAAAGCGGAAGACGCGAAATCATTTGAAGCCGCTGTTCAATCTGGCTCGGTTCACCATCGGGCGGAGATTGGGATTTGTTGGTTTCCACTAAGGATAATAGAAACTGGATATGGTTTTGGCGATTACCCTTTTGTTGTTGCTGAAAGAACCAAGAACCAAAAGTCACCTCACCAATTTAGTCCGGGAAAGCCTATTCGTATTTTCTCACTTGATGGAGAACCAGAGGATGAGGCCAATGGAGCTGTAGAGAAAGTTTTCGGTGACCAAATCAGAATTGTATTTTTTCGAGATGAGCTTCCTGAAATAATCGACTTTGGGAAGCTTGGGATACAATTACTTTTCGATGAACAAAGCTATCGATTGGCTTTCGAAACGCTCGAATTGGTTCAAAATGCCAAGAATTGCAAATTAGCTGATTTGAGAAATATCCTGTTAGGAATTAATCAAACTCAAATTGAACAATCAATCTTTGAATTTACTTCAAGTAATAGTTTGAATACATCACAAAATGAGGCTGTTAAACTTATTTTGGAAACTAATGACGTTTGTATTATTCATGGTCCTCCAGGCACAGGGAAAACAACAACGCTGATAGAGGCAGCTAAGCAAATTTCAAAGCAAGGTGCCAATATTCTTATTGCGACTCCTTCTAATGCAGCAGCAGATCATGTGAGTATTAGTTTGTTAAAGGCAGGAGTAAAGGTTGTAAGAGCTGGTAATCCTGTGAGGATTTCTGCAGAACTAGAATCTATTACAACGGATGGATTGCTCAAACTATCAAAGGAATACAGCTTCATCAAGGAAGCAAGGAAGCGTGCCGATGAATTCAGAAGGATGGCAGGTAAATACAAGCGAAATTTTGGTCCTGCAGAGCGTGAGCAAAGAAAATTGTTAATTCAGGAAGCTCGAGCACTTACAAAAGATGCTGTGAAAATGGAACGGATGATCGTTGATTCCATTTATGAACAAGCAGAGGTGATCACTTGTACTTTGGTAGGTGCTAACAACTCTGCTCCTTCGAAGTTAATGTTCGATTTTGTGTTTATCGACGAAGCAGCTCAGGCATCAGAACCACTGTGTTGGATACCTATTTTAAAAGCCAATCGGGTTGTGATGGCTGGTGATCCCTTTCAACTTCCTCCAACTATTAAATCTGATGCTGCGGCTAAAGGAGGCCTTTCGCTCACGTTAATGGAAAAAGCGATGGACAATGTCCCAGTTGCCTTATTAAACATTCAATATAGGATGAATCCTACGATTATGGCTTTCCCTAATTTGTGGTTTTACAAAGGTCAATTGAAAGCCGCCGAGCATCTTGGTTTGCGCTATATTCAAGATGATTCTGGCGTTATGCTTTTGGATACAGCAGGATTGGGATATGAAGAAATCACAAACCAAGAATCACGCAGTTTTACTAATCCAGGAGAAGTTGATCTGATCTTCAATCAATTGCTATTACTGAGCGAATCGCTTAATGGTAGTCATATTTACTCTGTAGCGATTATCTCTCCATATAGTCAGCAAATTCGATTGATTCAACATGAATTCACTGACAGATTCTCGGATGGAATCCCAAACCTAAAGGTTCAAATTCAAACGATCGATTCTTTCCAAGGTCAAGAGCGCGATATCGTTTTTGTTTCCTTGGTACGTTCAAACGACCGCAATGAAATCGGATTTCTCAAAGATTATCGTCGGATGAATGTAGCTATGACTAGAGCCAAGTTTAAGTTGGTGATGGTAGGTGATAGCGCCACATTGGCCAATGATCCTTTCTACGATAAATTAATTACCTATTGCATGAATGAAGGACATTATCATTCGGCTTGGGAATTTATTTCCTAAACCAGCTTCGGATCAATCCCGGGAGTATCAGAAACGAAAGCCCAAAACCTACAACTCCCATCCAATTCAGATCCCAAGCAACAATTGGAAGTTTCATTTCAAGGCTGTAAATACCTAAAACAAGCAATGCTATGAACACCAGTGTTTTCGATAGTTGGTTGCCTGTTTGCTTCACTTGTTTGGATAAACGATCAGTGGCTGGATTTTCAGTTCTTATTTTTAATTGATCGTCCCTCAACTTAGCTGAAATCTTCCTTATATCTCCTGGCAAAACTTGCAGCAATTGATACCAATCTCCAGCCCATGAAATCAAGGCTTTGTTCTTCAATAAATTCCTAGGGTCCAGCTGTTTTCTGAGCAATTTGAATGCATAGGGTTTAATCACGTCTAGCGATCTAAACTCTGGATCGAGACTGATGCCAATGCCTTCCAATAGAGAAATCGCTCTAAAAAGTAGAAATAAGTCGGGGTTCAACTTCAGGTTGTGTTTGAACGCCAACTTCCTACCTTTTTCTAATGCATCATTTAAATCGATCTCCATCACGGCTTGCCCGCCAAAATCGGCAATAAACGATGCCATATCTTTTTCTAGCGACGAACGATCTTCTATCGGACTACCTTGAAGCTTCTCAATATTTTCAACGATTCTTGCTGTGTCGTCTCTGCCTAACGCAATCACGAATTCAACCAAAGCAGATCTGTCGGCCGGGCTTAGTTGTCCGACCATTCCGAAATCTAAAATGCCTATAACATTGCCGGGCAGTACAATCAGATTTCCTGGATGTGGATCTGCATGAAAATTTCCCCATTCAAAAATTTGCTTGAAAAAGGCATCAAATCCTCTACGGGCGATGAGTTGCAAGTCGTAGCCGGCTGCTTTTAGCTCTTCCTTCCGGTTGATTTTTATTCCTTCAATAAACTCTAGGGTAACCAATTGTTCCTTGCAATACGCTTCAATCGGTGCTGGTATTTTAACGGTTTCATCGCCTTGAAAGAGCTCATGAAATTTTCGAAGATTTCTGAATTCCTTATCAAAATCTAACTCCGAAAGGATTGTCTTTTCGAACGCGGATACCAATTCGAGTGGTCGAAGTGATGAAAGTTCTTTATTGCGCATCATCAATTTGGCAATATCTTTCATGATAACCACGTCGGCCCTGATAATCTGCTCAATTCCCGGCCGGCGAATCTTCACCGCCACGATTTGTCCGGTGGGTAATTTAGCCTTGTGCACCTGTGCTATAGATGCAGATGCCACAGGTTTTTCGCTGAATTCCGGGTAAACTTCATGTAGTGGCTTCCCGAACTCGCTTTCAATAATTTGCTTGACTTCCTCGAACGGAAAAGACGCAACTTGATCTTGCAATCTTGACAATTCCGCAATCAGATCATCTGGCAGAATACCGGGCCTGTTGCTCAGAATTTGTCCAAACTTAACGTAGGTAGGTCCAAGCTCCTCTAAAGCTTTTCTAAATCGCGTCCATCGGTCGGCTTTTCTTTGTGCCTGACCAGACGTATTTTTTCTGAAGCGACTGAACAGATTTCGAGAGATAATGTCTCCAAATCCATTTTTAGCTAGAATGCTGAGTACTTCGCGATATCGTTTTCCCCGAGAAATCAAGCTTCTGTCTTAGGTGCTTTATCTGCTTCTAATAATTCTACACGTGCTTTGAGCGCTTCAAATTCCTCTCTTGACGGAATTCCTGACTTTTCGATCCAATCACGGATGCTGTCTTTGGCATTTTCCCGGAACTCTTTCCCCGCTTTGGTAGTTTCTTCGCTCAATTCATCATAGAATTTCTTGCCTTCTTCACGCGTCATCTTCCCTTTTTCTACCATTTCAGAAATGGCTTTCTCCATTTTATCCTTGGTGATTGCTATCACTCCAAGTCCCTGATACATCAGGTTTTTCAACGTTTCTTCCATAGTTCGTTTTTTGTAGGCATTATTGCCGTCGGGATAACGCAAAAGTAACAATGATCTTGTTGGACTTGTTCGAATTTCTTAGATAATCCACGAGATTCTATTCTGTTTAAAACCTCCACTTGTATCGACTGATTATTCGTCGTACATTTGATGTTAAATCAGTCAACAAAATAAATCTGTCATGAATGAAAGGTCGGTTGCGCATATGGATCTTGACAGCTTTTTTGTCAGCGTAGAATGTTTACGCGACAGTCGGCTGAAAAAACTCCCCTTAATTATCGGAGGTAACAGCGACCGTGGCGTGGTGTCTTCCTGCAGCTACGAAGCCCGTCGATTTGGTGTCCACTCTGCAATGCCAATCAAACTTGCCAAAAGACTTTGCCCAGATGCAATTATCATTGGCGGCGATATGGAACTTTATACCCGATACTCTTCTATGGTTACCGAAATCATCCGTGAAGCGGCTCCACTATGTGAGAAGGCTTCTGTAGATGAATTTTATTTAGACCTTACTGGCATGGACCGCTTTTTCGGTACCTGGAAATGGATGGTTGAGCTCAAACAGAAGGTAGTAAGAGAAACTGGACTGCCCATCACATTTGCCTTATCGAGCAATAAAACGGTTTCAAAAATAGGCACCGGAGAAGCCAAGCCCGATGGCCAACTGAAAGTGCCAGTAGGAGAGGAGAAGCCCTTTTTATCTCCTTTATCTGTAAATAAAATTCCCATGATTGGCGATAAAACCTACGCCACACTCTGCAGCATGGGCATCAGAAAAATCGCGACCCTACAAGAGATGCCTGCAAGCGCCATGCAGCAGGTAATGGGGCAAAATGGCCTTGTAATCTGGAAAAAAGCAAATGGAATCGATGAAACGCCGGTTCAGCCTTACCATGAACAAAAATCAATCTCTACCGAACATACTTTCGAAATCGATACCATAGATGTGAAAACCATTCGGACCTTACTAACGGCAATGGCCGAAAAACTCGCTTACAAGCTCCGTCGAAAAAATCGTTTAACCGGATGCATCACTGTAAAAATTAGATATTCTGATTTTAACACAGAAACAAAGCAGTTGAAGATACCATATACATCAAACGACAAAACCATTATGGACCATATTCAGCGATTGTTTGAGCAGCTTTATCAACGGCGGATCCTGATTAGATTGGTTGGCATCAGACTGAGCGACATGGTTCAAGGTTCCTATCAAATCAGTTTGTTCGAAGACACGCCTTCCATCATTGAACTTTATCAAGCGATGGATAAGATTAGAAATCGATTCGGCAGTACGGCTGTTCAGCGAGCAGGAACCTTGGGCGCTAGCTTTCGGGAATATGATAAATGACCATAAGTACTTTATCATAATTTAAAAAAGGCGGTAAACTCTTATGAATAATAAGCTTGCAGCGTTTTAAACCACAACTTGGATAAATTCCCAATTCACCTATATTTTTAAGTAGACAGCAAATTAATTTTTTCAGAAATTACAACTGGGAAGGGGATCGCATTGGGAAGCTTCCTCAACGAAAAAACAGCAATAAATCCAAAAAATGTTTTAAACATCAAGCCGCAAATAATCGAATAAACGACCAAGCATTTAACGAAAAAGTGCAAAATGACCGACTCATTGAAATACACAAAATCGTGAAGGCCTCTGTAAATAAAGAAATCTTAATAGTGAATGTTTTGAGAAATTGTATGGATGTGATTTTATTCACAACAGCTTGAATAAATTCAAGGTGCTAATAATAAAAAGCGATTGACAGCGATCTGATTTTTTCAGAAATTACAACTGGGAAGGGGATCGAATTGGGAAGCTTCCCCAACTAAAAAAAAGCAATAAATCCCAAAAATCTTTTAAACATCAAGCCGAAAATAATCGAATAAACAACCCCGCATTTAACTAAAAAGTGCAAAGTGATCGACTCATTGAAATGCACAAAATGGTAAATACCTCGATGAGTAAAGAAATCTCAATTGGTCATGATTCGACAAATTGTATGGATGTGTTTTTATTCAATGCATGATAGAGGCTTACAATAATTAGCTACATTAGAAAAGTAGGCTAAATAAAATTTACCATGATTTCAGCAGACATATTTCGAGCTATAGCCATGAAATTTCCTCAAGTAACGGAAGCACCTCATTCCGAAAATACTTCGTTTCAAATCAAGAAAAAGATATTCGCCACACTAAATCAAAAAGAGAATAGAGCGACCATTAAGCTCACCGAATCAGATCAATATGCATTTAGCGCGTTCGATAAAACAATCATTTATCCTGTGCCAAACAAATGGGGTAAACATGGATGGACGCACATTAACCTATTGAAGATAAATGAGGAAATTCTTCAAGATGCATTACTAACATCCTATTGCACAGTAGCACCACCAAAATTGGCAGCTGAAGTGATGAATAATCTAAACAGCTTACTCTAAAGCCAATCTATTTTTCAATTGACTGAACGGTAATAAAAAAGAATCGGTTTTCGTGAATTGAAAAGTGCTTTACCTGCAATAACAGTAGAAGCAGTATCAGCAATTTATTTCAGGTTCAGTAATATATCGAAAGATTATAGTTGCATTGAGTTCACTTCCGATCTTTGAAGAAAAACAATTTTTAACCTATTAAAAACTTTCTTCAATCATCCCAAAAACAAAACCACCAGCCTCTTCGGGCGTCATCTCAGCGATATTCCAACGAACAAAACTTGCAAGAGTGCGAACAACTTCGTGTCGAGGCATCTTCGAAAATCTTACTGCCTGATTCAATGTGAGCCACTTTTTGTCGTTGAATGCAGAAATCAACTTTTGTTCTTTGGTTGAATAAACCGATGGTCGTTGGTTATTTTCGTTCATCCTCCACAATTCTAAATGAATCAAGGAAGCAAGTCGATTCGATGCACCATATCGAACCCAAGCTTTCCAATTACCCGGTTCTGTTTCGGCAAGAACAGGCTTATTTGATGCAGGTTTAATCACCGATTCAAGCACCATTTTTCCTTGAATATCATGACGCCTATTCTCCAATTGTATCGGAGGATTGCAATAGATAATTGCCGCAGCATCCAAAACATACAATTCTTCCTCAAGTCGGATGCCCGCAACACTGCCGTTGTCTTTTACACCAACCAACAATGTTCCTCCATCTGTATTTGCAAAAGCAGAAAGTGTGGCAGCAATTCTTCGGGCGGAATTCAATTCGAATTTGAATTCAACGGTCTGACTTTCGCCTTGAATAAGTTTTAATTGGATCGATTGCATCTGGATGGGCACAAAGAAAAGAATACCCAATCAATTACCAAGAAATCTCATCGAAGTAGGTTACGAACAAGTATGTTAAAATATCTGTCAGAAACTCATTTCCACAAACCGTATCAACAGGAAATTACCAACGTAAATTTGGCTTGTGCTTCAAAAATTATCTATCCGCAATTTTGCTCTAATTCGAGAACTCGATCTAGATTTCCGGAAGGGATTCACAATAATTACTGGAGAAACAGGAGCTGGGAAATCTATCTTATTAGGTGCAATTCATTTAATTCTTGGAGATCGTGCGGAAGCTTCGATACTTCGAGATCCTGAATCAAAGTGTATCATTGAAGCGAGATTCAATATCAAAGGATATGATCTAAAAAGTTTCTTCCTCGACAATGATTTAGATGAAGAGCCCGAATGCATTATTCGAAGAGAAATTAGTCAGGCTGGAAAATCGCGCGCTTTCATAAACGACACGCCGGTAAACCTTCAGCAATTAAAAATGCTAGGGGCTGCGCTGATTGATATTCATTCTCAACACGATACTTTGCTGCTCAACAATGCAGCGTTTCGAATTCAACTTATCGATGGCCCCGCCGATTGTGTGAACCTCCGAAAAAACTATGGGGAGGTTTATTATAGATGGAAAAAGAAAGAACAGTTGTTGCGGCAACTTATTGATCAGGACGCTAGAATTAGTCAAGAGAAAGACTACCTTAGCTTTCAATTAAATGAACTTCAAGAAGCCAATTTAATTGCAGGTGAACTCCAAAAAGCAGAAGATCTTTTTCAAACATTAAGTAACGCATCCGAAATTAGAATTCACCTTGAACAATCAATACAAATAGCAGAAGCTGAAACAGATGGGTTAATTACCCTGATTAACAAATTCAACAATAGCCTTAAGCAAGCTGCTCGATTTAATTCAAGTGCTGAGCAGATATTAGATCGAGCCCAATCAATGTTGCTCGATTTTAAAGACCTCGTTTTCGACCTAAACCGTGAAAACGATAAGTGTGAGTCTGATCCAGCTAAAATCGAAGTACTTTCTAATCGTATAGATACAATCAACCGCTTGATTCAAAAACACAGATTTAATACAGAGGAAGAATTGATTTCACTTCAAAATCAGCTTGAAGTTCGATTAACTGAAGCAGGAAATCTATCCTCTAAAATTGAAGAACAGCAAAAAGATGTAGACAACGAATTCAATTTAATGAAGCAGCTTGCAGCCGATTTGCATCAGAAAAGAAACCAAATTTCAGGTAATCTGGAAATGGACTTAATCGGCTTGCTAGGTTCATTAGGTATGCCATCGGCCTCGCTTAAAATTGAAGCAATCGAAAAAGAACATTTCGACAGCAATGGAAAGGATGAGGTTCGGATTCTATTTAGTGCCAACAAAGGCTCAATACCAGCTGAAATATCAAAAGTAGCATCAGGCGGTGAACTTTCCCGGTTAATGCTCTGTTTGAAAAAAATAATGGCATCATCAGTTGCCTTACCGACTATAATCTTCGATGAAATCGATACAGGTGTTTCTGGTGCAATTGCCGATGGAATGGGGGAGATGCTTCACGAAATGGGGAAGGCTATGCAAGTTATCTCTATCACACACTTGCCTCAAATTGCATCCAAAGGGTCCGACCATTTGAAAGTGTCAAAAACAGGCGACGAAAATTCCACAGAAACTCGGATAAGTCGGCTATCAAAAGAACAACGAATTGATGAAATTGCCGGAATGTTGAGTGGAAAAAAGCTCTCCGATGCTGCAAGATCCAATGCAAAAGCACTTCTGAAAATCAAGGACTAAAGATTTGTCTAATTTTACCACATCAATAATCTAAATATGACACAGTTGTTAAAAGGAAAACGAGGGATTATTTTCGGAGCTCTAGACGAGCAAAGTATTGCTTGGAAAGTTGCTGAACGTGCCGCAGAAGAAGGCGCAATCTTCGTTTTAACCAATGCACCAATTGCCATGCGCATGGGTGAAATAAATAAATTGGCAGAGAAATGTAATGCCCAAATCATTCCTGCAGATGCTACTTCCGATGAAGACTTAACAAAGCTTTTTTCCTCTGCAACGGAAATTCTCGGAGGTAAAATTGATTTTGTTCTTCACTCGATCGGAATGTCGCCAAACGTTAGAAAGGCTAGACCATACACCGATTTGAATTATGATTTCTTTCACAAAACAATAGATGTTTCTGCAATGTCGTTACACCGTGTACTTCAAGCAGCTTACAAACTCGATGCATTAAACGAATGGGCTTCGGTTGTTGCGCTTAGCTACATAGCCGCTCAACGCACATTCCCAGATTATAGCGACATGGCAGAAGCCAAAGCAATGCTCGAATCAGTTGCACGTAGTTTTGGTTTCCATTATGGAAAAGCCAAGAAAGTTCGTGTCAATACGATTTCACAATCGCCAACTTGGACAACCGCAGGTAGCGGAGTTCCTGGTTTCAAAGAATTTTATAATTATTCCGATAGCATGTCGCCACTAGGAAATGCAAGTGCGGTTGATTGTGCAAATTATTGTTTGTCGTTGTTCTCCGATTACACCAAAATGGTAACCATGCAAAATCTATTTCATGATGGAGGCTTCTCAAACATGGGAATAAACGCTGCCATGGTAGCTGCTCAAACCGAAAAATAATGAAACGCGGCTCCCTTGGTTTTTCTGTAATTCTATTCACTGCGTTGATGCTGTCGAATTCTGTTGCATCTGCTCAGGATGAAGATAAGCCAGTGGAACAGCGAAAACTTCCTTTCACAATTGGTCTTGAAGGTGGAATTTCTTCATTAGCTACACCAGAAGCTCTTCGTGTAAATTTCAATTCGCTTGGAGATGTAAAATTAAACTTCAATTTCGGATTAGGGAGGCGTTTCAGAACTTCGGCACAACTTAAATATTCGGGATTTCAAGTCAGGCCTAGGTTTGTAAATGTATTAGATACAATTATCGATGGATTAGTTTATGATACTAGAACAACGATGAATCTTGTATCACCTGGGTTGTTTTTTGAAAGAGTGAATTGGGTCGGTAACTATTCATTTTTCTCAATGGGGCTAGGTGCAGGTAAAAGCTTTGGTTTATACACTCAATTTAGAAATGATTTTAAAGGAGATAAAAAGGCCGCGAATTTCAAGACTAATTTTATTGAGCCCAGAATTCAATTCAGCTATTTTTTTGAAGATTATCTAGGATTAAACATTTCTGCATCTTATACACATGTTTTCGGGTATTTCAGTCCAGACAAAATAGGACTCAACAATGGAATATTGAGTTACACTCAAGATCAGTTAGACGCAGAAATCGGATATTTCAATATTTCTCTTGGATTTACCTGGTCGCTAAAAAGAATCGATTGATCCAAATTAACTAAAACTAAAAATCCCCCTTGAATTTCTTCTTGGGGGATTTTTAGTTTTATATGAGTAAGATTATTCCGATTCTGCCTGATCTTCAGACTTTTTCTTCTTCTTTCCTTTAACAATCTTCACAACGATCTCTTTTTTCTCGTCATCGAATGCTAGGTTGATACTGTCGCCTTCTTGAAGATTTGCACTGATAATATGTTCCGCCAATGGATCTTCTACATATTTCTGAATAGCACGCTTTAATGGACGCGCACCAAAATTAGCATCGAAACCTTTGTCTACAATATACTCTCGCGCACTGTCTTCAAGCTTAATTTTATAGCCCATATTTTCGATGCGCTTATAAAGCTGAGCCAATTCGATATCAATAATGTTATTGATGTTTTCCTTAGAAAGTGAATTGAACATGATCACATCATCAACACGGTTCAAGAATTCTGGTGCAAATGCTTTCTTTAAGGCGCCTTCAACAACACCTTTTTCGTGATCTGAAGCAGAAGCTACTTTCGCACCCGTTGAGAAACCAACACCTTGTCCAAAGTCTTTCAATTGACGAGAACCAATATTGGAAGTCATAATGATGATCGCATTCTTGAAATCGATTTTACGACCTAAGCTATCAGTCAATTGACCATCGTCTAAAACTTGGAGCAATAAATTGAAAACATCAGGGTGAGCTTTCTCAATTTCATCTAAAAGGATAACAGAATATGGCTTTCTCCGAACTTTCTCAGTTAACTGACCACCTTCTTCATAACCAACATATCCTGGAGGCGCTCCAATCAATCTACTTACCGCGAATTTCTCCATGTACTCGCTCATGTCAATTCTGATCAAAGCATCATCATTGTCGAACAAATATTTGGATAGAATTTTTGCTAATTGAGTTTTACCAACACCTGTAGGACCGAGAAAAATGAATGAACCAATAGGACGATTCGGATCTTTAAGACCTGCACGATTTCTTTGAATCGCTTTAACTACTTTGCGTATAGCATCGTCTTGACCGATTACTTTGCCTTGGATCTCATCATACATTTTAACCAAACGTGAGCTCTCGTTTTGAGCAATACGCTGTGTTGGTACACCAGTCATCATGGCTACTACTTCGGCAACATTGTCCTCAGTAACAGTTTGACGATTGTTTCTGGTATCTTCTTCCCAAGCTTTCTTTGCAGCATCAAGTTGTTCGATGAGTTGCTTTTCTTTATCACGCAAACGTGCGGCTTCCTCGTACTTCTGACTTTTAACTACCTGGATTTTTTCAGCTTTTATCTCCTCGATTTTTGCTTCAATATCTAGTATGGTTTGAGGTACATGTATATTAGTGATGTGAACTCGAGAACCTGCTTCATCTAATGCATCAATCGCTTTGTCTGGAAGATGTCGATCTGAAACATAGCGCTGAGTTAAAGTAACGCATGCCTTTAATGCTTCTGGCGTGTAAATCACATTGTGGTGATCCTCATATTTTGACTTGATGTTATTGAGAATCTGGAAAGTCTCCTCTTCAGAAGTTGGATCAACAATAACCTTTTGGAATCTACGCTCCAGCGCTCCATCTTTTTCAATATACTGACGGTATTCATCGAGTGTTGTAGCTCCAATACATTGAATTTCTCCACGTGCCAAAGCTGGCTTAAACATATTCGAAGCATCAAGTGAGCCACTTGCCCCTCCAGCACCAACTATGGTATGAATCTCATCAATGAAAAGAATAACATCAGGAGATTTTTCCAATTCATTCAAAACGGCTTTCATGCGTTCTTCAAACTGACCGCGATACTTAGTTCCGGCTACCAAAGAAGCTAAATCCAAAGTAATTACACGTTTATCAAAAAGAACACGTGATACTTTTTTCTGAACGATCCGAAGGGCAAGGCCTTCTGCAATTGCAGATTTACCAACACCAGGCTCTCCAATTAATATTGGATTGTTCTTTTTTCTACGGGAAAGAATTTGCGACACGCGCTCGATTTCTTTCTCGCGACCAACAATTGGATCTAATTTTCCTTCATCAGCCGCTTTGGTTAAGTCGCGACCAAAGTTATCTAAAACTGGAGTTTTTGATTTGGAGTCCGAGACTTTTTTGGTTCCGCCGCTGCCACCGAATGTTCCGCCATCGTCATCATTGTCATCGTCGAGTGGGTTGTTCGAAGCCTGAGCTCGAGGTTCTTCGGTTAACAAATTTTTCAATTCATCGCGAACAGTTCCGTAATCAACCTGGTAACGTTCCAATGTTTTAGTAACGATATTTTCTTCATCCTTCAAAATGGCAAGTAGAAGATGCTCGGTACCAATTAATGTAGTTTTGAATAATCTGGCTTCAAGATAAGTGACCTTTAAGGCTTTCTCTGCTTGCTTTACCAAAGGAATTTGGTTTAGATTTAGAGACTTGCCTGAAGAAACCTTAATTGAAGATTCGATCGTTTTTTTCAATTCTGAGATATCAACCTTCAGATTTTTCAGAATTTTAATTGCCATGCCTTCACCTTCGCGGATAATTCCTAGAAGTAGGTGTTCTACACCCATATAGTCATGGCCTAATCTTAGTGCTTCCTCTCTGCTGTAGGAAATCACGTCTTTAACTCGCGGTGAAAATCTCGCTTCCATGTAGTGGTTTGGTTAGGCGTCAGGATTTCTCAAATATAGAAAAAGTCCTTCAGCGTGGTGCATACAAAAATATCGGACTGTCGATCTGTCAATCATCAATCGATTGTTAATTTCAAACAGAATTTTGTTAATACTCATTAGCCCTCTTTAGGAACAACGAAATGGTTTTAATTATCTTCGCTGCTTGATTTTGATAACAGCTTAACAACAATCGTGCATCAACGGTTAAAATGAATTTATGGCAGACGGAGAAAAGATCATACCGATCAATATAGAAGAAGAAATGAAAACGGCTTACATCGATTATTCGATGTCGGTCATTGTGTCACGTGCACTTCCTGATGTGCGAGATGGTTTGAAGCCAGTTCACAGAAGGGTTCTCTTCGGAATGCAGGAGCTTGGCGTAATGTCGAACAGAGCGCACAAGAAATCTGCAAGGATTGTCGGAGAAGTTCTCGGAAAATATCACCCACATGGTGACTCTTCTGTTTATGACACTATGGTGCGTATGGCGCAAGAGTGGTCTTTACGTTATCCATTAGTAGATGGTCAAGGTAACTTTGGATCTGTAGATGGCGATAGCCCTGCAGCGATGCGTTACACTGAAGCGCGTTTAAAGAAGATCGCAGAGGAAATGTTGGCAGATATCGACAAGAATACTGTCGATTTCCGTTTAAACTTCGACGATTCTCTTGAAGAACCAACAGTACTTCCTTCTAAAATTCCGAATCTCCTTATTAACGGAGCTTCAGGTATTGCAGTCGGAATGGCAACTAATATGCCCCCACACCATCTGGGTGAGGTTATCGACGGAACAATTGCATTCATTGAAAACAGAGAAATAACACTTTCAGAACTCATTCAGCATGTGAAAGCCCCAGATTTCCCAACTGGAGGTATCATTTATGGTTACGAAGGAGTTAGAGAAGCTTTAGAAACCGGACGTGGACGTGTTGTCATGCGCGCACGAACCGAGATTGAACAGGTTGAAAATGGCCGCGAAAGGATTATCGTTACAGAGATCCCTTACATGGTTAACAAAGCCGAAATGATCCGCAAAACGGCAGAACTTATCAACGATAAGAAACTGGAAGGAATTTCAGATCTACGTGATGAATCAGACCGTGATGGGATGCGTATCGTTTATGAATTAAAACGCGATTCAATTACCAATGTCGTTTTAAATAATCTATTCAAATACACTCAGTTACAGTCTTCATTCTCAGTCAATAATATTTGTCTTGTTAATGGTCGTCCTGAGCTGTTAAATGTAAAACAACTTATATCTGCGTTCGTTGATCACCGCCACGATGTGGTAGTGCGAAGAACGAAATTCGATCTAGAACAAGCAGAAAAAAGAGCGCATATTCTTGAAGGATTCCTGATTGCACTAGACAATCTTGATGCAATCATCACACTTATTCGTGCAAGCAGAACACCAGATGATGCGCGCGAAGGTTTGATGGAATCTTTCGGTTTGTCAGAAATTCAATCAAGAGCAATTCTGAATCTTACCCTTCAGCGTTTAACCGGTCTCGAAAGAGATAAAATCCGTGATGAATACGCAGAACTTATGAAGACGATCGATTATTTGAAGTCGATCTTGGCAGATGAAGGTTTGAGAATGCAGATCATCAAAGACGAGCTATTTGAAATTAAAGAAAAATACTCTGATCAACGTCGTACTCAAATAGTTTACGACGCCGATGACCAAAGAATCGAAGATTTGATCGCCGACGAACCTTGCGTGATAACAGTTTCGCACATGGGTTATATCAAGCGTACAAACCTAAACGAGTACCGTACGCAAAAACGTGGCGGAAAAGGTTCGCTAGGCTCCAACACAAGAGACGAAGACTTCCTTGAACATTTGTTCACTGCCACAACGCATAATTATCTGTTATTCTTTACTCAAAATGGCCGTTGTTTCTGGATGCGTGCATTTGAAGTTCCTGAAGGTTCAAAAACATCAAAAGGAAGAGCGATTCAGAATTTGATCAATATTCCACCAGATGATAAAGTTGTGGCTTATGTTAATGTAACAAGTCTTTCAGAAGAAGAATACATCAACAATAATTTTATTATCATGTGTACCAACAAGGGAACTATCAAAAAGACTTCCCTTGAAGCATATAGCCGTCCGAGAACAAACGGTATCAATGCAATCACTGTGCGTGAAGGTGAAAAGTTGCTTGAAGCAAAATTGACCAATGGTACTTGTGAAATCATGATGGCACTTAAATCTGGTCGTGCTATTCGTTTCCCTGAAGCCAAGGTTCGTCCGATGGGAAGAAATGCCTCAGGTGTTCGTGGTGTAACATTAGCCGACGACAATGATGCAGTGGTAGGAATGGTTTGTGCTGAAACTACAAGTACACAAGTGCTCGTTGTTTCTGAAAATGGTTATGGAAAGCGCTCTGAAATTGAAGAATATCGAATCACCAACCGTGGTGGAAAAGGCGTAAAAACCATCAACGTTACTGAAAAAACCGGTTATCTAATCGCCATCCTAGGCGTGAAAGATGAAGACGATTTGATGATCATCACCCGCGGTGGAATCACTATTAGAACTCCAATAGAGGATCTTCGTGTTCAAGGTCGCGCAACACAAGGTGTTCGACTCATCAACTTAAAAGGCACCCAATCGATTGCTGCTGTTACTTGTGTTGAGAAAGAAGAAGAAATAGAAGAGGAAATTGATGGCACACAATTAGAACAGGGTGGAGAAGAAGCAACACCTGAAACTGAACCTACTAACGAATAAGGCTTAACGATGAAAAACAGAATCATGCTGTCGCTGATGCTGCTTAGCAGTACATTCCTGACAGCGCAACAATCCAAAGTTGTGAGTGCTATCAACGCTCTGGGGTATTATCAAAAAGATAAAACCGACATTGAAAGCATCCAAAAAGCAAAAGGTTTCATTGATGAAGCCAGCCAAACAGAAAGTACCGCAGGCAAACCTAAAACATGGTGGGTGAGGGGTAACGTATATTTGAGCTATTTTGAAAGCAAAAATGCTGATTTAATTCAGCAAGCAGGAGGGAACCCTCTAGTTGTAGCAGCCGAATCATTTGAAAAAGCCTACAGGCTCGATGCGAAGTACGAAAACGCAGATGATTGTTACCAAAAAGCGATTATATCTTACAAAAACCTTGGTATCATTGCGTTTAATGAAAAGAACTACGCAGCTGCAACGGAGCTTTTCGAAAAAGTAGTAATGCTTTCTGCGCTAAAAGGAACTCCAGATAAAGACGGAATCTCTAACACAGCAGTTGCCGCTATGAATGCTGGGAATTACGACAAAGCCATTGAGTATTACTCAAAAACTGTTGTAAATGATTCGACTGGAATGATTTATGGTCAAATTTACAAAGCCCAATTAGCTAAAGGCGATACTGCAGCTGGAATGAATACCTTGAAAGATGGTCGGTCGAAGTTCCCGAGAAACCAAGCTTTGTTGACCGAAAATCTGAATTATTTGTTCAGAACAAAGCAAAATGCGGAAGCCGAAACATTGCTGAAACTTGCCATTGAAAACGATCCTAAGAACCACACACTTTATCTAGCAGCGGGTTCTACTTACGAGAGTTTAGGAAGGATGGAAGAAGCAATTGTAGGATATAAGAAAGCGATCGAAATCAAACCAGAGGCATGGCAAGCGTATTACAATCTTGGAGCTTATTACAACAATGAAGGAAAAAAACTTCAGGATGCTGCTAACAATGAAAAAGACAATAAAAAATATGAAGCTGGAATTAAAGCTGCCGATGCACAATTAGCAATCGCACTAGAATATCTTGAGAAAGCCAAAGAACTCACAGAAAAAGGTTCAGATGATCGATTGGATATTTTGAAAGCACTAAAACAACTTTACGTTCGCATGAATCTAACTGAGAAGTTCGAGGCGGTAAAGAAAGAAATGCAACCATAATACAAGAAGAGGCTTAATCGCCTCTTTTTTAGAATATTACTATTTAACATAATATTAATTATAGGACAAATGAATACGTGAATTTGGTACGACTTATTGATGTTTCGTTCTTTGTCTGCTTCAATATACAATCCAAAATCAAACCGATAAAATCCTGATAGTTTGAGTATGATATCAACTATTGAAAATTTGACGAAATTATTTACTGCAGTATGAATCAAATTTTATGAAAAGTTTTCCTATGCGTTTTCTTGCAGCAATTCTTTCGTTTCTTTTGTGAAATGAAAACCATCCTGCAAATTTCTATTTGGCTTCTCATGGCATCAACGAATATTTGGGCCCAGAAATCGTCCAAAAATCCAGTTGTTAAACCGGTCGAAAATCCAGCTTATCAATCATTACAATTCAGATCAATTGGTCCAGCTGTGGCTTCAGGTCGTATTGGTGACATTGCCGTTGATCAAACAAACTCATCAATTTGGTACATCGCAGCTGCTTCTGGTGGAATTTGGAAAACCATCAATTCTGGAACAACCTTCCTTCCTATTTTCGATGAACAAGGTTCTTATTCGATTGGTTGCATAACGATTGATCCCAATAATCACAATGTTATTTGGGTTGGAACTGGAGAAAATAACAACCAACGCTCTGTCGCTTATGGGGATGGAATTTACAAATCGGAAGACGGCGGTCAATCCTGGAAAAATATGGGGCTTTCGAATTCAGAACATATCGGAAAAATCATCGTTGATCCAAGAAATTCAAACAATATATATGTAGCAGCATATGGACCACTTTGGTCGGCTGGCGGAGATCGAGGCATTTATCAATCTATTGACGGTGGAAAATCATGGGTTTTGAAACTTAAATCTTCCGAAAATACAGGTTTCAATGAAGTGCATTTCATGCATGGAAACCCTGAAATTATCTATGCAGCCGCACATCAGCGTCGTCGCCACGAATGGACATACATCTCAGGTGGTCCTGAATCTGCCGTTTACCGCAGCTTGGATGGTGGAAAAACTTGGGATAAACTTAGCAATGGACTTCCTTCTGGAGATGTTGGACGAATTGGATTGGCTGTAACGAATGCTGATCCAGATAGAATTTATGCCATTGTGGAAGCTGATGAAGAATCCAAAGGCGTTTACCTTAGTCGAAACCGAGGAGCTTCTTGGGAAAAACGCTCTAATTGGGCTACTGCCGGTAACTATTATCAAGAAATTCAATGTCATCCCAATGATCCCGATATCCTTTACAGTCTCGATACTTGGGCAAAAATCAGCAAGGATGCTGGTAAATCGTTTCAAGGTTTAGGTGAAAAGAACAAACACGTTGATAATCATGCTCTTTACGTCTTCCCTGATGCACCATCTCATGCACTTATGGGCTGTGATGGCGGATTATACGAAACCTTTGATGGAGCGCAAACTTGGAGATACTTTGCCAATTTACCGATCACTCAGTTCTACAGAGTTACAACCGACAAGCAATTTCCAAACTATTATCTTTATGGCGGTACGCAAGACAATAATACTTTGGGCGGACCATCTAGAACAAACTCTGCCTCAGGAATTCTAAATTCTGATTGGTTTGTAACTGTGGGTGGCGACGGATTTGAGTCGCAAGTTGACCCAACCGACCCAAACATCGTTTACTCACAATGGCAATATGGTGGATTAATTCGATTTGATCGGAGAACCGGGGAAGCTTTTGATATTAAGCCACAAGAAGGCAAATATGATGTGGCAGCACTTCGTTGGAATTGGGACGCTCCCCTCCTGCTCTCTTCTCACAATTCCAATCGTCTGTACTTCTGTGCCAACAAGGTGTTCAGAAGTAACGACAGAGGTAACACTTGGGAAGTACTTTCTGATGATTTAAGTCGCGGCACTGACAGAAACCAACTTCCAGTGATGGGAAAAGTTTGGTCGATGGATGCTATTGGAAAAAACTCAAGTACAAGCATTTATGGAAACATCACTGCCTTTTCAGAGTCTCCACTGAATATAGGAACCTTAATCGCTGGAACGGATGATGGATTGATCCAAATCTCAACTGATGGAGGATTAAATTGGAATAAAACATCAACATTTTCAGGTGTTCCAGATCAAGTTTTGGTTCAGAATGTTGTGGCTTCTCGTCACAACGTAAACGTAATTTATGCTGTATTCAATAACCATAGAAACGGTGATTTCAAGCCTTATCTGATGATGAGTGAAGATGCGGGCAAGTCGTGGAAACCAATTCAAGGAAACCTGCCAGCCAGAGGATCTGTTTATTGTATCGCAGAAGATCCTAAAAAGGTCGGCTATCTATACTGCGGAACTGAATTCGGTGTGTTTTTCAGTTCCGATAACGGTAAAAATTGGATTCAATTGAAAGGCGGGTTGCCAGTAATTTGTATCAGAGATATAGAAATTCAGGAACAAGCCGATGATATGGTGCTGGCATCTTTTGGTCGTGGGTTTTACATTTTAGATGATTTGCACATCCTCAGAAGTTTACCTGAAACCCTTGAAAAGCCAGCTATTAGCAATCCTGAAAAAGTACTTGCTTCTATTTTTCCAATTGAGCCGTATCAAATCAAAAATCTAGCGACTCCACTTGGACATAAAGGGAATTCTTTTCAGGGAGCTTCTTTGTATTCGGCAGAAAATCCTGCAAATGGTGCAGTGATTCATTGGATCATGAACCAAGATGTTAAGTCGCTGAAGGAATTGAGAAAAGAGTCAGAAAAAGAGAAACAGAAAAACAATCAAGTGGTTCGATATCCTTCCAAGGATACGATTCGACTTGAAAGTCTGCAAGAAGCACCCAATTTGCTTGTTAGAATTACCAATGCTTCAGGTGAATTAGTACGAGAATTCCGCGAAAGTGCTAAGAAAGGCTTGAAAAAGACTGTTTGGGATGGAAGAAATCACTCGACCAATGAAGTTAACTTTTATACTCCAGATCCTGACAATCCATACGACTCAGGAGATTTAAGTGCCTTTGTTCAACCAGACATTTATCAAGTGCAGATTTATTTGGTGAAAAACGGTCGTTCTGAGGCCATTAGTGAAAAGATGGAGTTAGAAATTCAAAATGCACGAACAAACGAAGAAAATCAAGAAATGTTAGCCTTTAGGACTGAAGTTGAAGAGATTCGGAGAATTGTGAGTGGAACTTCTGGGTATGTGGATCATTTGAAGAACAAAGTAAAATTCATGAAGGCTGCCAAGGTAAAAGACGCGGCTGCACAGCTTGTGGTTCAAGAAAAACTTACTGAAATCGAGTTGAGATTGAAACAAGTTGAAATGCGACTTCAAGGAGATCGTTCCATTTCAAGACGTGAATTTGAAACCCTTCCGGGGATCGTGAGTCGTATTGATAATATTGTGTATGGTTGGTGGTCAACAACCCAAGTGCCTTCAAGTACACAAAAGGAGCAGTTAAATCTGGTGAAATCATTGTTTGGTCCTGTTTACTTAGAAGTTCAAACTATTGATAGCATGGTTGTAAAGCTCGAAAAGGAACTTGAAATACTAAAGGCGCCAGCAACACCAGGAAGATTACCCGAATACAAGTAACACCATCAAACCTTAAAATGTGACCAGGTTCTGAAACAATCGCTGTTGATATCATTATACTGATGATAATTTGAGTGATAACAATGCTTTCAAAGAAAAATGGAACATCAACGAAGTCTGTTTTTTGGCTATGTAATCGAAATGCCTTAGGTTTACATCCCGTTTTTGAAAGAGCAATCTTTCAGAGCCAAAATCTATAAGAATGAGTTGGTTCAAAAGAAAAGATAAGAACATTACAACCTCTACCCTCGACAAGAAGGAAACTCCTGAAGGATTGTGGTATAAATGTCCATCGTGCAAGAAGATTTACTCATCTGGCGATCATGAAGATAGCATGTGGGTTTGTGGAAACTGTGGTTACCATGAGCGTATCAATTCACGCGAGTATTTCGCGATATTGTTCGATGATCAAGAATACACAGAGTTGTTTCCGAAGATTTCTCCAAACGATCCATTAGGCTTTGTAGATACTAAGAAATATAGCGACCGAATTGTTGCTTCACAAGCAAAAACTGGTTACAAGGATGCAATTTCTTGCGCTGTAGGCACTGTGGATGAGGTTAAAATGGTTGTTGCCTGCATGAATTTTGAATTCATTGGTGGCTCGATGGGATCTGTAGTAGGGGAAAAAATTTCAAGATCGATCGACTATTGCATTAAGCACAAGCTGCCATTGATGATTATCTCTAAATCTGGTGGAGCAAGGATGATGGAAGCTGCGTTTTCATTGATGCAGATGGCCAAAACCTCAGCGAAGCTCACGTTGCTCGCAGATGCAAAATTACCATACATTTCATTGTTAACAGACCCAACAACTGGCGGTGTTACTGCATCTTATGCGATGTTAGGTGATTTAAATATTTCTGAACCTGGTGCGTTGATCGGTTTTGCTGGTCCACGTGTTGTAAAAGAAACAATTGGAAAAGATTTACCTGAAGGATTTCAAACTGCAGAATTTGTTTTAGAGCATGGATTCCTTGATTTTATTGTTGAACGAAGAGACCTAAAATACAAGCTAGCTCAGGTGGTTCGCCTACTGATGAAGCAAGACTGCGCACCACAGGTAAAAGGGGCATTTAACTGATATTGACATTGGATTGTTAATTTTTTCGAAATTGCAGTTTTGTAATCTGCTTTTTTGACTATCTTTGCGGTCCTGTTAAAAGAAGACATCAATCACATGGCATTGACATCAGAAGCAAAAAAAGAAATTTTTGCAAAACACGGTGGTACAGCAACAAACACCGGATCCACAGAAGCGCAGATTGCACTCTTTACTGAGCGCATTAACATGATGACTGAGCATCTAAAAGCTAACCGTAAAGATTTTGGAACTCAGCGTTCCTTAATTAAACTAGTAGGAAAGCGTAGAAGCTTGCTCGATTATCTGAAAGACCGAGATATTGCAAAATACCGGACGCTCATCAAAGAATTGAATATCAGAAAGTAATTCTGAAAACCTATTGAAAAAGGCAATTGTTACGATTGCCTTTTTCTTTTTTTATCACAACTTAATATCACCCACACATGAATATTGGAGTGCGTAAGACTTTCGTTATGCCCGATGGTCAAGAGGTAACCCTCGAGACTGGCAAATTGGCGAAGCAGGCCCATGGTTCGGCAGTGATCCGCGTTGGCGGAACAATGCTTTTGGCGGCAGTTGTTAGCAACGAAGATGCCAAAGAGGGCGTGGATTTCATGCCTTTAACTGTTGAATACCAAGAAAAATATGCATCTACTGGAAAGTTTCCTGGTGGATTTTTTAAACGTGAAGCCCGTCCTTCGGAAAATGAAATCCTCACTTCCCGTTTGGTTGACCGCGCTTTGCGTCCATTGTTTCCAGATGATTACCATTCTGATACACAAATGATCATTCAATTGATCTCTTCAGACAAAACACATTTGCCTGATTCTTTGGCATGTTTGGCGGCTTCAACTGCATTAGCAGTATCGGATATTCCATTCAACGGACCGATCTCTGAAGTACGTGTGGCTCGAATTGATGGTCAACTACATGTAAATCCATCTATCGAACTTCTTGAAAACGCCGATTTGGATATCATCGTTGCTGCTTCTCAAGAAAGCATTGTGATGGTTGAAGGTGAAATGAAAGAAGCTTCTGAAGAGGATATGTTGGAAGCGATCAAACTCGCTCATAATGCAATTCGTGTTCAGATCAATGCCATCAACGAGTTGGCTGCAATGGTTCCTACCTCTTCGCCAAAACGCTCATACAACCACGAAGCACACAATCCAGAGCTTAAAGAGCAGATTTTTTCTTTCTGCTACGATAGATGTGCAGAAGTTGCTCGTTCAGGAAATGCCAATAAAAAAGCACGTTCTGAAGCATTCAAAGTCATCAAAGCAGATTTCAAAGCCACTCTTTCTGAAGAAGAAATTGCAGGTGCTGGCAACTTGATCAGTGTTTATTTCCATGATGTGGAGAAGAAAGCAATGCGTCAAGTGATCTTGAACGAAAGCAAACGCCTTGATGGTCGTGGTCTTCGTGATATTCGCGCTATTTGGTCTGAAGTTGATTATCTTCCATCTGCTCATGGATCAGCCGTTTTCACCCGTGGAGAAACTCAATCTTTGACTACCGTAACTCTTGGTAACAGGATGGACGAGCAAATGATTGATGGAGCTGTATTAGAAGGTTCAAACAATTTCTTGTTGCATTATAATTTTCCTTCATTCTCAACTGGAGAAGCCCGACCAAACCGCGGAACAAGTCGTCGCGAAATTGGTCATGGAAATCTTGCACTGAGAGCATTGAAACCAATGCTTCCCAAGGCTCCAGAAAATCCTTACACCATACGTGTAGTTTCTGATATTTTAGAATCTAATGGTTCTTCATCAATGGCAACAGTTTGTGCGGGAACACTTGCACTAATGGATGCTGGTGTTAAATTGAAGAAGCCAGTTTCAGGAATCGCCATGGGATTGATCACTGACGATGGTAGCAAATATGCTGTATTGTCTGATATTCTTGGTGATGAAGATCACTTAGGAGATATGGATTTCAAGGTAACCGGAACTGTTGATGGTATCACTGCTTGCCAGATGGACATCAAGGTTATGGGATTGAGCTATGAAATTATGCTCAATGCTTTGAAACAAGCTAAAGAAGGTCGTTTGCACATTCTTGGTGAAATGACTAAGACACTTTCTGCTCCAAGAGAAGATTACAAACCACACGCTCCACGAATTATTGAACTAAGAATTCCTAAAGAATTCATTGGTGCTGTAATCGGACCAGGTGGTAAGATCATTCAAGAAATGCAGAAAGAAACGCAAACCGTTATCGTTATTGAAGAAGTTGGCGATCAAGGTGTGGTTCAAATTTCGTCTTCAAATAAGGAGAGCATCGATAAAGCTGTTGCTAAAATTAGATCAATTGTTGCAGTGCCTGAAATTGGCGAAGTTTTCAATGGCAAAGTGAAATCAATCGTTGCTTTTGGGGCATTCGTTGAAATCCTTCCAGGAAAAGACGGTCTTCTTCATATCTCTGAAATCGATCATAGAAGAATTGAAACAATGGATGGTGTGCTTAAAGAAGGAGATATCATCGAAGTAAAATTGATCGACATTGACAAGAAGACAGGCAAATTTAAATTGAGCCGTAAAGTTCTTTTACCTAAGCCAGAGAAAGCTGTTAATTAAACTGTTTTCCACATAAAATAGAAAGGCTGATCATTTACTGGTCAGCCTTTTTTATTTGGTAGGATAAGAAAAAGGGCAAGTTCTCCCCTGCCCCAAATTTTGATTTAATATTCGAATCTAGAATTCGATCTAACTGCAGATTTACTTTCCAGCCACAATTCGTTCTTTAATTTTACTCTCCCAATCAGAATTGCCAAGGTTATCTATAAGTTTCTGAACCTTCAGTTTTAAGTCAGGTACATCTTTATAAAGCCAAATTAAGTAGCCCAATCCACCATTTGCTAATCGGTTGTTCGGATTTTTTGCTGCATTCATGGCGTAATCTGCAGCTTTTTCATTGGATATCTTCAATTCCTTCAACAAAGAAAACGCAGCTCTACGGGTGTTGAATTCGAAAGATTCTGACGAAAGATCCACCAACTCATCTATATGTTGTTTTGGTTGATTGGTGATGGCTAATTTCAACCAAGTAAATCTGATGTTACGCGCATTGTCGCCCGTTTCTGCGGCCGTTAATTGAAGATATTCACTCAATTTTTTGGGATTAGCAGCAGCAAGTTTTTCCAAAGCCGATGCAACAGTTAAATAACTAGAATCTTTCAGAAGAAGTTCAACATCAGCGAAGAAATCCTTCGAGAGTGTGTCGATCGACTCCAAGGCATTTTGTCGAACTTGGTACTTTGGATGTTTCAGTGCTTCGTGAAGTAACTTGATAGATGACTTGTTTTTATCACTTTGCAAGGCAATCACAGCCATATTCTTCACTTGAACAGATGGATCTTTTCGAAAGGCTTCTTGGAATGACTCACGTGTTTGATCGATTGGTAAAGACATCATAGCATTAAGCGCATCAAGGCGATCGAGCATGAATTTTGAAGACTTCAATTGCGATTTTAGCTGTTCTAGCGGTTTACTGAATTCGACCGATTTCATAATTTCATTGTTTGGATCGAAGAGCGTATAAGCAATCTTTTTTCCAGCAGGATGATCAATTTCTACTACAGATTTTTCTTCACTGATCCAAACCTGTTTTCGAGCTGAAGTTCCATCAGTAAAACAGACTTCGAACCAGATCGGCATTTTGAAAAGACCTATGAATGGTTCTTTTTTCTGCAATTGTGCTACATTGAATGTGGTTTTGATTTGATCGGAAACAGCAGAAACTACATAAGAAGGTTCTCCGCCTCGGTAAATCCATTGTTCCCAAAACCAATCCAACGATTCTCCAGAAGTTTCGTGGAGAGCCCGAAGTAAATCATGAGAATCTACGTTTCCGTATGGATTACGTTCAAGATAATATTTTACGGCACGGTTAAAGGATTCACGTCCAACTACATACTTGAGCATCTGCAATACCATAGCTCCTTTGGGATACCATCGCGAACTTCCTGCGTCGGATGAAGCTATTGGATACAAATCTTTGGTAGATGCATTTAATGCAGATCGTTGAGCATTGCGTCTTGCCTGATCGTAATAATCACTACCAAACGCCTCCTTTTCATACATCATGTTGTAATGCGTGGCGAAACTTTCTTGTAACCAATGGTGTGTTGGAGCAATAGCAGTTACCATATCGCCAAACCATTGATGCGCCAATTCGTGTGCATTTACTCCCACGTATTTGCGGTCTAAATATCCACGGGCATCCGTGTAAAAGAAATCACCAAACACAGTGGCAGTAGTATTTTCCATTGCGCCATACATGAATTCTTGCACAGGAATCTGGCTGTATTTTGACCAAGGATAATTGACACCAATTTCTTGTTCAAAGAAGTCGAACATTTCTTGGCTAAATCTATACGTAGGCTCAAGTTTTTGTGGTTGATCTGGATAATAATACAAGTCCATTTCAACACCTGATTTGCTTTTCCGCTTCTCAATTCCGTAATCGCCAATGCCCAACATAATCAAATAAGGCGCGTGCTGATTGGTCATTTTATAATGCCAAATCAGATCGTTACCATCATTTTTTGTATTTACCAAAGCTCCGTTCGACAAGACCTTGAACGATTTATCCATTTTCACATGGATATCGGTTTTAATTTTATCGTTCATGTAATCGAACATCGGAATCCAGCAGCGGTTGTCGGTGCCTTGACCTTGTGTCCAGATCTGTTTTCTTGCTCTTCCTGTTGGGTCATTCCAACCAATAAAATAAATGCCCTTCCGAGGAAAGGCTTCATAAGAAACTTGGAATTTATAGTCTTTGTTCCAGGTAAGCGGTTCATTGAAGTATATCCAGATTTTATCTTGCTTCGAATTGAATTTCAGAGGTTTACCATCCATTTGGATCGATTTGATCGCAATTTCTGGTCCGTCGAGATACAACGAATCTACCTTTTGTCGAAGAACCTGGAAACTGTGTGTGGTCTCACCGATCACTTTGCCCAATTGGGTTTCAAAGCTGATCTGTAAGTCGAGATGTTGAAAATCGGCAAATCGTTCTCGAGGAACGGATACCGAATCGAAAGGTAAACTTTTGATTGAGGGTGTTTTCTGAGCAGTCAAGATGCTTGAAAATGCGCACAGACAGCCAATTAAAACTTTGGTGATTATCGTTTTCACGTGTATAAATTTCAATTAATAGATCGCTGTAAAAATTTCAGATGATTCCGACTTCCATCCTCTGTACATCCCGGTGGAATTGAACGGAAGGCATATGTTTCCTTTGGTATCAATTGCTATCAATCCGCCTTCTCCTCCAAACTTTACAAGTTTATCGTTCACCACTTTTCGACAGGCTTCTTCAAGTGTCAAGCCTGCGTATTCCATCAAACAGGAAATATCATAAGCAACAACAGCGCGGATAAAAAATTCTCCGTGTCCAGTGCAACTGATTGCGCAAGTATTGTTGTTGGCATAAGTTCCGGCTCCGATGATCGGACTATCCCCCGCCCTGCCCCAGCGCTTATTGGTCATTCCTCCTGTGGATGTAGCTGCAGCAAGATTTCCATGTTTATCGAGGGCTACAGCTCCAACTGTTCCAAATTTTTTATCTGGAGGATCTGTGTGCACCGAATGATCGAGAAATATTCCATCCTCATGAATCACTTGCATGAGTTGGTTATATCTTAAATCGGTGTGGAAATAGGATTCAGGCAATATTTCAAAACCCTGGAATTCCGCAAATTTCATTGCACCTATGCCACAAAGCAGGACGTGTTCTGATTTTTCCATGACAGCTTTGGCAAGTGAAACGGGATTTGCAATACCTGAAACACCTGCAATAGCGCCAGCTTTTAGACTATTTCCGCACATGATAGAAGCATCCAACTCGTGGGTTTTATCATGTGTAAATACAGCACCTTTTCCGGCATTGAAAAGTGGGAAATCTTCTAAGCATTTAACAGACGCTTCCACTGCATCTAACGCAGATCCTCCCGATTGAATAATTTTGTCTCCAATGGAAACAGCAGCACTTAAAGCATTAAGATACTGCTGTTCCAATTGAGGAGTCATAGCAGATCGGTCTATAGTACCGGCACCGCCATGAATTGCTATTCCGCTCAATTATGCTTCGTTTTCGATGATTGTGATTTTTTCAATCACATCGCCTTGACGAATTTGATCAACAATGTCGACATTCTCAGTAACCTTACCAAATACGGTATGGCGACGATCGAGATGTTGTGTGTTTTGACGACTATGGCAGATGAAAAATTGTGATCCACCGGTATCTTTACCTGCGTGAGCCATCGAAAGCACACCTTTGTCGTGGTATTGATTATCACCATTTAGTTCGCATTTGATGTTGTAACCAGGTCCACCAGTTCCTGTTCCTTGCGGGCATCCACCTTGAACTACAAAATCAGGAATAACCCGATGGAATTTTAGTCCGTCGTAAAAGCCGCTTTTAGAGAGGCGTACGAAATTATCTACTGTTCCTGGCGCATCATTTTCGAAGAATTCAATCTTCATTTCGCCATACTTTGTTTGAAGGATCGCTGTTTTCATGAGAAATTTTAGTGGTACAAATAAACCGATTTTTTTGGCAAGAACTTTGGTATCGTTGTTTGAAAACTGGTAATTATGAAAGCTCTCTTCCTCCTCAGCAGTCTGTCATTGTCGATTTCGGCATTTGCTCAGCAAGTGATCATTCAACAGCAGACCACCACAACCACTACTACTTCACCATATTTCCAAAATCCGGGTTGGGATTTAAATACACAGTTTCAAACTTTTCCCAACCAAGTAAATTACATGATGGATCCGAATGTTCAGATTCAGACTTGGGGTGTTCCAGGATTTGGATGCTCAGATCCAGTGATGCAAGTTCAACCACAATATTATATTGATCCAATAACAGGAATGCCTGTTTATGTTGATCAGTTTATTCAGCAACAACCACAGCAGCAATATTATGTTGATCAATTTGGCAACTATATTCCGGTGAATCAACCGCAACAGCAGATTATATTTCAGCAGCAGCAGCCAATACAGCAGCAATACTATCCAGTTCAGCAAACACAAGTGATGCAAAATCCTGTTTATTATGCTCCAGATGCATCATCATTTTCATTAATGATTCAGCAGATTTCAGCGCAATCGTTTGATGAAAACAGGCTGCAAGTGGCACAACAAATTGTAATGTCGAACCGAATTACTTCTGCACAAGTAACCGACATCGCTCGCCTATTCAGCTTTGAAAGTAGTCGTTTACAGTTTGCAAAGTTTGCTTATTCATATGTGCTAGATCCGAACAGCTTTTTTATAGTAAATAATGCATTTTCATTTAGTAGTAGCGTAGATGAACTTCACCGGTTTATTAATGGTTCCCGTTAAGCAATTGCTCTCTATATACTCTCCGGAAAGCCTCATTAATCGTGGGGCTTTCTCTTTTTATAGACATTAATCACCAAACTCCTCTGCAAGGATTTCATTTAATTGTTTGGGATTGATATTGGTTTTTAGAGCTCCGTTTCGGGCAAATGAAATTTCTCCAGTTTGTTCTGAAACAGCAATTGAAATTGCATCACTTTGTTCACTAATACCAACTGCGGCTCGATGTCGGAGTCCAAGTTGAAAAGGAAAAACCGTATTTTCTGTGAGCGGCAATACACATTTGGCGGCTTTGATTCGGTTTTCTGCAATAATAACCGCTCCATCGTGAAGTGGATTGTTCTTGAAAAATATGGATTCAATCATATTTGAAGTGAGTTCTGCATCAACACGCTCGCCGGTATTGACATAATATTTCAAGTCGGATTTTCTACTTAGGACGATTAAGGCGCCACACTTTTTTAATGCCATCCGCTGACAAGCCTCAACAATAGCTTCGTAATGCAAGCTGCTAAATTTGGATGAACGAAAACCAGAAAGTCCTTTGTAGTTTTCTCGGTTAAACAAACCTCGAGAACCAACCATAAGAAGGAATCTTCGAATCTCTTGTTGAAAAACAATGATAAGTGCGATTGCCCCTACCCCAATAAACTGCCCCAAGATTGTGGCTAATAATTGCATGTTGAGGGTTTTAACTAGTAGCCAAAGGAGATAAAAAAGAAGGATTCCAAAAAAGATATTGATTGCAGCAGTTCCTCTAACTAGATTGTAAAGCTGATAAAGTAGAATGGCAACGATAAGAATATCAATCAAATCTAGCCATCCAACGGTAATGAATAAATAATAATTCAGCATATTCACAAAGGTATACTAAGAATAGCAAGGAAGGACGAATGCATTCGATTGAATTCAATTGTACTTTTAACCACGTTGAGTTTATCCATGCCAAAGAAAGGAATAGTATTGATTTTATTGGGATTGCTCCTTTTTCAAATTGGAGGATTGTGGCTCACATTAAAGACGCAGCAATTTTATCATCGTTGGGAAGTAATAGAGGAACTTGAATCCGATCCTCAACACTTTGTTCGAATTGTTATGCCGAAGACGGCCTATTTAGCTTGTAAATTAGAAAATGATGAAATACTTTGGAAAGGTGAAATGTATGATGTTAAGTCATCACAAATTTCCGGCGAAACAATTCAATTGCTAGCATTTCCAGATAAATTGGAAGACCGAATAATAGATAGATTAACTCTTCTTGAAAATGAAAATCCACTAAGAAAAAATGGGGAATCATTTCTACATAAGTTAACCCGACTGCTTTATCTTCCTCCCATTTGGGATTTTCAGATTTCTTTTGAAGCGTTGATTTTTGATGCGAAATTCAATTACGTATTGAAAAATGCATTTCATCACATATCTCCCGAACACAATCCTCCCGAGAATTAGTTGGTTTTGATTAGAAATTATCAGAGCGTTAAACAACTAATTTTCAATAAACTATGACAAGAGAGTTTCTTTTCAGTTTTATGGGTTTGTTTGCATTGTCGATGGATATTTCGGCTCAAAATGAGCTGAAGAAACCAACTCAGGATACACTGAAAACTATTAATTTACTGAAGGTTGTGGTTTCGGTAAACAAAGATCCGGAAGTATTACGTACTTTAAATCAACAAATTCAGATAATGAAAACTGAAGATTTGCAGCAATTGCAAGCCCAATCAACAGCCGATGTTTTATCAAATATGGGCAATGTGTTTGTTCAGAAAAGTCAGATGGGAGGCGGAAGTCCTGTAATTAGAGGATTTGAGGCAAGTCGCATTTTACTGGTTGTAGATGGTGTTCGAATGAACAACTTGATTTACAGAGCTGGTCATTTACAAAATGCAATCACTATGGACAACAATTCACTTGAAAGAGTTGAAGTATTGTTTGGTCCGAGTTCAACCGTTTATGGTAGTGATGCTTTGGGTGGTGTGGTTCATTTTTTCACCAAGTCGCCCATATTTTCAGATTCTTTGGGATCTAAAGTGTTCAAGTCAAACGTATTTGCAAGGTACAGCGGAGTAAATGAAGAGCAAACATATCATGCTGATTTTCATTTAGGGAATCACAAATGGGCAAGTTTTACTTCCATCAATTACTCCGATTTTGGAGATTTAATGGGTGGAAAAAAACAGAATCCATTTTACAGTTTTGCTTTTGGTGAACGTCTAAATTATGTTTCGAGAATACATGAAAAAGATTCACTTGTGAAGAACAGCAATCGTTTTTTGCAAGTAGGTAGTGCATATTCTCAATTTGACTTGGTTCAAAAGATTGCATACCGCCCTAAAATTGGCACTGTTCATCAATTGAATTTTCAATATTCAAATTCGAGTGATGTTCCTCGATATGATCGATTAACTGATCCCAGCAATAACGAAGGATTGCGTTTTGCAGAGTGGAATTATGGTCCGCAGGCAAGATTTATGGCCGCTTACGACTACAATCACTGGATTCAAAACAAATTTTTCCAGCATATTCGATCTGGAGTTAATTTTCAAACGATTGAAGAAAGCAGGATTCAGCGAAACTTTGGAAATCCTCTTAGAACAACTCGAGTTGAAAATGTGAATGTTGCTGGGGCGTTTTTGAATCTAAAACGGGTGAGCAAGGACCATATTTTAAGGGTTGGGCTTGATGCACAGTACAATACCTTAAGTTCTACTGCTTCAGTATTAAACATTGAGACAAGTGGGGAATCACCCGCAGATACTAGATATCCAGATGGAAGCAACACAATGTGGAATGTTGCAGGATATCTATCCCATACTTGGAAACTTAGTGAAAGTTTGACATTGAACGACGGTTTTAGGGTGGGATTTAGCAGTTTGAATTCACAATTCGTAGATACTAGCTTTTTCAAACTCCCCTACTCGACTGTTGAGCAGAAGAATCCAGTATATTCTGGAAGCCTTGGTATTATTAGCATTCCAACTGATGATTTAAAAATTTCATTGATGACATCTACAGGGTTTCGTGTTCCGAATGTGGATGATTTGAGTAAAGTGTTTGAATCTGCACCTGGAGATTTGATCATTCCTAATCCCAGTATCCAACCGGAAAAAACGGTGAATTTTGAATTTGGCATTACGAAAAGCTTCGGAAAGAAAGCCTATTGGGAGAATGTAATCTATACGACTACTTTCATGGATGCGATCGTTACTGATGCTTTTCAGTTCAACGGACAAGATTCTATTTTGTATGATGGAGTGTTGAGTCGAGTTTTAGCGAATCAAAATAAGGGTGAAGCATACTTATTTGGTTTTTCATCCAACTATTCGGTTCAATTAACAGACCATTTAAGTTGTCGTGCGAGCTTGAGTTACGCGTATGGACGAATAAAAACCGACACCACAGATTATCCTTTAGATCATATTCCGCCATTGATGGCAAGAACGCAATTGAGCTATAAGATTGGCAGAAGTTCGGCCGAATTCTTTGTGAATTACAATGGTTGGAAACGTTTGAAGGATTACAATTTAAATGGCGAAGACAATGAACGTTATGCCACCTCCGAAGGGATGCCAGCTTGGTTTAACTTGAATTTACGTTTCTCTTTTAGATTGTTCGATGAGTTGATTTTACAGGCTGGCATTGATAACATTTTAGATACTCAATACCGCCAATTTGCAAGTGGAATCAATTCACCTGGTAGAAATATTTTTGGAGCCATTCGCTTGAATTTCTAAATTGAATAGTCCGCCAGATTTATAATGAGATTGTTTCATCCTGCGGACTTTTTAGTTGAAGAAAGTTGGGTTGCTTAGGTGTTTGTAATGTTTTCTAATTCAGAATATTGATGAATAAATTGACCTTATTATTTTTGGTTTTTCAGCTGTTTTCAAATAGTTTAAGCGCCCAAGAGAAATTTAAAGTAAAAGAACTCGAAAAATCTTTGGTTTTAATACCTGCGGGAAGCTTTCATTATGGTCAAAGCGATCAAGATGTTCCTTATCCCAACGTTACAATGTCAAGGATGATGGAAGTTGATAGCTTTTATATTTTCAACCATGAAGTGACCAACGGGGAATATCAAGCGTTTATTCAAGATGTTAAATCCAATGATACTACTTTTTACAAGCAAATGCTTCCGGATACGATTGTATGGCGCGATAGATATTCTTACTCTGAGCCGATGGTAGACCACTATTTTCGACATCCAGCATATCGAAATTATCCTGTTTTAGGTATAAGTTATGAGCAGGCTGAAAGCTACTGTAAATGGCTTACTGCTAAATACATGAACGAAGGGAAACGCAAATTCAAACATGTTGAATTTCAGCTTCCAACAATTGCAGAGTGGACCTATGCTGCTAAAGGTGGATTGGATCTTTCAAAATTTCCTTGGAAAGGAAATTCGATGCAGGATAGAGATGGAAAATGGTTGGCAAAGTTTAGAGTAATTCCGCAAGATGGAATTGGATATGAGATCATCCCGGTGCAAACAGTAGATGGAGGAGTTGAATTTAGAAAAACGCTGACTGCTTCAGGATGGCATGGTGCAATTGATTTCGATCATTGGATTGTTGCTCCAGTTAAATCATATCCAGCGAATGGTTATGGACTGTATGATATAGCTGGGAATGTGGAGGAATATGTTCACGAAAGAGGAATTACGAAAGGGGGAAGTTGGAAAGATACTGGCTATTATCTAAACATTCATGTTGAAGAACCTTACGATTCAACCAGTTTAACATCCTCTGAGCGAGGATTTCGGTTTGTTATGAAATTAAATAAATGGTGAATTACTTAAGGCTATGATTGGGTGTTGATAGAATTTCATTGATCCAAAATGGAACGCTCAGGCTTTCATGTTTCTCAGTAAAATCTAGCACTTCAGGATTCTCGAAATACTGCTGACTTGAGGCATCATGCTCACAAGTTAAATCATGGGCCAGAATAGCTTACTTGAAACTCCGTGATGTTCGAAACTTGATTTGGAATAGTCATGCTTATTTTGTGGGAAATTCCCGTACCTATCCCCTTCCCAGTGGCAATTTCGGAGGAATTGAAATGAGGAGCAAGAAGAAACTCGTGTTGCATTGAAAAGTTATCCGAACTGTTGTTGATGAAATTTCATCCAGCCAAATAGTTCAATAGGACTTTACTGCAACTCTAGGAAAATCAAGTTCATCGAAAATTAAGAAATGATTATCAACTGAACGCTGAGCTCGTTGATAGAATCATTTTCCTAAATAGCTTAATTTGTCAGGGTAACTGTTCGAAACTTGATTTGGAATAGTCATGCTTTTTTTGTAAGATAAATCCCAAGCTATTCCCCTTCCCAATGGTAATTTCGGAGACAATTGTATGTTAGTCAAGAGGAAACTTCAATTGTCCATTGAAGTTATTCAAGTACTTGTTGAATACTGTTCAAGTAATTCAAATTCAATGAAATACAATTCCATCATCTACAAGAAACAAACATCTCATAAACCTCAATAGCTTCAGATGCTTCTCGACTATCATGTACCCTCAAAATATTAGCTCCATTCTGTAAAGCAAGCATATGCAAAGCTGTTGTTGCATTCAGTGCTTCCGATGCATCAATATTCAACAGTCGAGTGACCATACTTTTTCTTGAAACCCCAACAAGAACTGGTATTCTCATTTGCTTGAATTCATCAAGGTGGTGGAGCAAAGTATAATTGTGTTCAAGTGATTTACCGAAACCAAATCCAGGATCTACAATAACGTCGGCAACTCCCAATTGAAATAGTTGCTTCGCTTTATTTGTCAATTCTGAAATTACTTCTTGAGTGACATCTTGATATTGAGGATTTTTCTGCATGTTTTCAGGCTTGCCTTGCATGTGCATTATCACATAAGGAACCTTTAAATCAGCAACCGTACTAAACATCATATTGTCGAGCGCGCCTGCTGAAATGTCGTTGATTAAATCAACTCCTTCGTTAACAGCCCGCCGAGCGACTTCGGCATGATAAGTATCCACCGAAAGGTAAATATTGGGAAATTCTATTCTCACAGCTTTGAGAACTCCTGATAACCTATTCCATTCTTCTTCAACATTAGAAAGCGATGATCCTGGTTTTGAAGAGGCCGCACCTAAGTCCAAAAAAGTAGCACTTCCACTTATGTGTTTTTCAGCAAGAAGTAATGCTGATTCGATAGAATTGGCTCGACTTCCTTTGTAGAATGACTCATCATTTACGTTTACAATGCCCATCACCTTTGCTTTTTCGAAGGAAACGATTTTTCCTTGAACACAAATTGATGGTATATTCGGAAGGGATGTTAATTTCGCATCCAATTCAATTGACTTCATGCTACAAACTTCGGAACAATTTGATCGCGTAATGGCGAGGTGCAAAGAAATATTTCTCAAGAAGAACAACGACTATGGCACGTCGTGGAGGATACTAAGAAGTAGTTCCATCACCGATCAAATCTATATCAAAGCAACAAGAATTAGAGGAATCGAAACATCTGGAAGCCATATGGTTGATGAAGGTATAGAACCTGAATTTATTGGCATTGTGAATTATTCTATCCTTGGTCTAATCCAACTGAAGCTCACAGACAATGATCCAATAGAGTTAGATGCTAACAAGACTGAATTGCTTTATGATGCTACTGTTGCAGAAGTGAAAGACTTAATGATGATGAAGAATCATGATTATGGAGAAGCTTGGAGAAATATGCGCGTGAGTTCGTTTACTGATATGGTTCTTATGCGCTTGATGCGGATTAGACAAATTGAAGATAACAAAGGAAAAACGCTTGTCTCTGAAGGAATTGACGCTAATTACATGGATATGATGAATTATTCAGTCTTCGCGTTGATTAAGCTCACTGAAGAGAATTAGAGTCGATTATGAGATACTTGGTTTTGATAAGTAGACTGATGGTTGGAAGTTATCTGATCATAATAGGGCTTGTTAATGCCAACGATTTAGTTGGTTATGCATTCAGGCTAGAAGGCTACTTTGTAAAGCTCGACTTAGACATTCTGGTTTCAACTTCAGTGTTACAAGCTGGAATTTTTAGTTTGGTGACAATGGGTCTTGGAGCGATGTTGTTGCTTGGACAGAAAGTAAGATTGACATTGTTGTTGATTTCTCTGTTTGATCTATTTCATTTGATATTTATCATCTTCCTTTCAAACCAAAATGGAGAAAACATATGGGATAATTTTTTTGTTCAGCTCATCCTTTTGATTCTTTCCCTTTATCAGTTAATGAATTGGAATAAAATCAAACCTCTGTTTTCACCTATCAAACAAAAAGTAATATTAACAACCTTTGTTTTAATTGTTGCAGTAATTCCAATCTATTCGTACAGCTTTCTGCCAATCATTGATTTCGGGAATTATCGGGTTGGTATGGATATCAAAGACACTATTGGTATGCAAAACCGAAACTTCAATTGCTTCGATATGGACGGAAACAATTCAACTAAGGAAGTTTTAGATTATCGTGAGAATCAGTTTTTCTTGGTTGTAGAAGACATTAAAACATGTAATTCGAACGCAGTTTCCAATTTCAATCAATTAGCTTCCGAAGTAGAGAAATTGGGCATCCCGTTTTATGGAATTGCATCAAATAATTCTTCTGAGATTGAAGATTTCAGACATGAGGTTCAGGCTGCATATCCATTTTTGCGCGCTGATCGTGACGTTTTGAAAAGCATGATCAGATCAAATCCGGGATTAATACTTTTAGATGGTTCAACAATCGTAGCAAAATGGCATTTCAATTCCATACCTAAAATTAATGCGTTACAATCCGAATTCAAGATAAGGTCTGGAGGGCCATCAATTATTCAATAAACGATGAATCAAAACACAACCATTGCTGCATTAGCAACTAACCCCGGAATGGCTGCCATTGCAGTGATTCGAATCAGTGGACCATCAGCATTTGAGGTTGTCGGAAGAGTGTTTCATCCCTACGGTGGTAAAAAGCTGGAAACAGCCGAAGGATACACCATTCTCTTTGGAAAAATGCAAGATGAAGGTCGTAAGATCGATGAAGTACTGGTAAGCATTTTTCGTGGTCCGCTTTCATACACAGGAGAAGATACCTTAGAAATTTCATGTCACGGCTCGGTTTACGTTCAGCAAGAGTTGCTTCAATTATTGTACAGAAATGGCGCTGAACCTGCTAAAGCTGGAGAGTTCACTTTGCGTGCATTTATGAATGGTAAATTGGATTTAAGCCAGGCTGAAGCAGTAGCTGATTTGATTTCTTCTGGCAACCAAACTGCCCATGCATTGGCGATGCAGCAGCTTCGCGGAGGTTTTGGTGATGAAATCAGAAAGCTGCGAACAGAGCTACTCAATTTTTTAGCCTTGATTGAGCTTGAATTAGATTTTAGTACTGAGGATGTTGAATTTGCTGACCGTGGTTTATTAGCAACCTTGGTGAAGCATATTCTTGGCGTTGTGAACAGATTAAAAGCTAGTTATGCGATGGGCAATGTGCTCAAAAACGGAATTCCTGTTACGATTGCTGGAAAGCCCAATGCCGGAAAATCGACGCTGCTGAATGCCTTGTTAAATGAGGAGCGCGCCATTGTGAGCGACATTGCCGGTACCACAAGAGATACAATTGAAGATGTTTTGATATTGGAAGGAATGGCCTTTCGATTTATCGACACAGCTGGATTGAGAAAAACAGATGATATTGTTGAAAATATCGGAATAGAACGAAGTTTCAAGAGCATTCGAGAAGCTTCAATAGTTCTCTATCTTTTTGATAATGAAAGCTTCGTTGCAGGTGAGGTGAATCATCAATTAAAGCAAATTCAGGATGAAGCTAACTCTAATACTTTGGTTATTCCAGTAATGAACAAAGCAGATAAATTGGATTCAATTCCGAATAATCTTCCAGAAAGCACCTTGGTTTTAAGTGCATTAAACAAAATAGGTTTGAACGAATTGACCAATCACTTGGTACAATACGTTTATCATGGAAAGCCAGATGGAAAAGAAGTGGTTGTAACCAATGCAAGACATTATCATGCTTTAAATCAATCATCTCAATGCCTTGAGCAAGTGCTCAGAGGATTGGAGTTGAGATTGCCCGGTGATCTCCTTTCAGTAGACATCCGAGATGCTTTAGACGCTTTGTCAGAAATTACTGGAGAGGTTACAAACGAAGAGGTGCTTGGTACTATCTTCGGGAAATTTTGTATCGG
>JBBAKX010000005.1:163607-244944 GCA_040403315.1 Flavobacteriales bacterium | reverse complement strand
AGTCGTCTGGAGGTTCCCGCACGTTTCGTGGTCGTCTCATAGAGTTGCCCATAACTCACTTATGGGCGTTTAAAATTAGCGCTAAGTTAGAATATTGGCTGGATTGGCGCTTGAAAATTGCCATTATGGATTAAAGGTCTTCGAGCGGACTACGTATTTGGCCAATTTCGCGCTGGCTTACATGGGTGTAAATCATGGTTGTTTTGGTTGAATTGTGGCCTAGCAGCTCTTGGATGTAGCGTATGTCGGTACCCCGTTCTAATAAATGGGTAGCATACGAATGTCGAAGCCAATGTAGGGTTGCTGGTTTCCTAATACCAGCCTTCTTACATGCCTGCTTAAATACTAATTGTAAACTGCGTTCCGCATAAGCTGTGCCTGGCGTTTCTCCTTCAAATAGGTATTCTAAAGGCCGTTCGATCTTATAATAATCTCTAAGTGATTCGATCAAAATATCTGGAATAGGCACCATTCTATCTTTTTTGCCTTTAGCTTGCCTGATTAGTAGCATCTTTCGGTGACTATTAATATCTCCAGGCCTAAGTGCTCTAAGTTCACCAGCTCTGAGTCCGCAGGCATAAATAACCTGTAGCATTAATCTATGTTTAATGTTTCTTGGTGAAATGAGAATCATTTTTACTTCCTCCTTGGCCAACACTTCTGGTAACTTATGCTCCCTCCTAGGTCGTTCAATCGCTTCTACCGGAAAGGAATCTGACCCTTGAACCCTTAAGAATATCTTTAATGCATTAGCAGCTGTGTTTTGGTATGATGCAGATAGCTTATTTGCCAGAATATACTCTCTATTGAATTTCACTACCATGCTTTGATTTAAGTCTTCAAATGATTGAAGATTGCAATACCTGAAAAAGGATTCTAAAATCTTTGTGTAGTTATCGATTGACTTCGGACTATAGCGTCTATGCTCCATCCAAGCGCGCATTTGCGTTAAACAGCTACGGATATCTCTCCCATAGCGCTCCATCCAATTAAAATCCGGTTTCCATGGCCAAGTAGTTTCTCCAATCTTAAGAAAGTAGTCTATTCCTTGATAGCTGCTTACAAAACGTGTCAATTCTCTTCTCGAGAAATCATCATCTATAATTAGCCAACATTTATGATGAAATGACCATTTATTGCTCTGTATCCTACTGATAAATCGATACATATCAGATAGGTACTCACAAGATACTCCAATAAAAGTTATCTTATTAATTTCGAAACTACAGAAGGTAACAATAGAATTTTCCATGGACTTTATTTGGAAAATTAGCTAGTGGATCTATCCGTAAAACGCTCTTAAGGAAGAAAAATATGAACGATAGTGTTGATTACTTTTAGGAAGAGGGGCTTTACTTTATTGAAAATAATAGTATTGGCCACTTCTATTCATATGAAGATGCTGGTTTAATATTTCGGGAGCTTTTCTTTTGTTGAATGATCTTTCCAGTGCTATCTACAACAGTATAACCCTCCGAAAGCCAGAGATCAAAGCCTTCTTTAAGAATAATGATTGTAGTAAATCCTTCATTGTTCATCCATTCTGCAGCCTCTTTACTTCTATACCCACCACCGCAGTATAGAAAAACCGGTTGATTGCGCGGAAGTTCTTTGGCAATTTTCTTGAAGGAATCACTCTGCCACTCAACAATTCGTGCATTAGGAATCACGCCAGTTTCCACTTCAGATGCCGATCTTAGATCAATTAATGAACCCTTGATATGCAATAGTTTTGCTTCGAAAGCTGCATTGTCAAGAATCTCGATCCGTGCTTTCGTTTTTTGAGCAAAAGTATTTGAAGACAAGCATAAAATGCAACTAACTAGAAATAAGAATCTTAGTAATTTCATCTGATTTAGTAATTAGAAATTTCATCTCCTAAATCGAAAACAACCTCAGAAGTAAATGGTTGAATGATAGAAGCTCCAGCAGCCGATCTGTAGCCGCCTGCGCAGTGCACCATGATTGGTTTTCCTGCAGGAATTTCGTTAATACGTTCTCGAAGTTCTGGCAACGGAATTTCTATTGCAGTTGGGAAAATTCTGCGCGTATTTGTTTCTCCGGTATTGCGAATATCGACGATAGTATAGTTGCTTGGATTGTTTCTAAAATCTTGAAAATCTGCAGTTTTGGAAGTGGATTGAAGATTTTCAGGTGCAGTTAAAGCGCCCTTGATGAATGATTCATACCCGATTTTGGCAGTTTTTCGAATGATACTTTCGAGTGTCGATTCGTTTTCAGCAATAAGGTAAAAAGGTTCGTTTGGAGCAACGATTGACCCGAGCCAAGTTTCAAATTTTCCACCATCCATAAGATTGATTGCATTTGGCAGATGCCCATCTCTGAAATCAGATTGTTTTCGTGTATCAATCACAAGGATGTCTGATTGGAGAGGTGAATTAGCGGCAATACGCGGCACCGCTTTAACGCTTTCTTCGAATGATGGGGCTCCTGATTTATTCAATTGAACATTATAACCAAAATACTTAGGAACGAAAGGTTGATCTTCAAGAAGTGCTTGAACAAACTCTTCCTCGTTGGTTAATCTAAATGCGTAATTAGAATTGATTTCTCTTCCAATAGTGCTGCTGAGGTCGGAACTTAGGTTTTTTCCACAAAGCGAACCAGCGCCATGGGCAGGATAAACGACAACGTCTTCATCTAGAATTTTTAGTTTGGAATGAATCGAATGAAACATAGCTTTTGCCAACTCTTCGCGTTTCGCAGAAATATTTCCGGCAGATTCTCTAAGGTCAGGACGGCCAACATCGCCAACGAATAGCGTATCTCCAGAAAACAAGGCTTTTTGTTTACCGAATTGGTCGACAAACAGAATGCAGATTGAATCGGGCGAATGGCCTGGAGTATTGAGCGCTTTTAGTTGAATATTTCCAAGTTGGATGGAATCGCCGTTATCGAAAGCTTGGTGCTGGTAGTCGGCGCCAAGGAGCTTACTCGCATAAATGGTTGCTCCTGTTTGGTTGGCGATTTCGAGGTGAGACGAAACAAAATCGGCATGTGGATGCGTTTCGATCACACATACAATTTTTGCATTGTGTTGATCTGCAAAGTCATAGTACGGTTGAGGATCTCTCGCGGGATCGATTACTGCAGCTTGATTGTTACTGATAATGATATATGAGCCATGAGCGAGGCCTTTGTCGTAGAATTGTTCGATGATCATTTTTAAGGTATTGAGCTGCAAAAATAGCGAAAAGCACGACTTGGATGTTCTAAGGATTGTTGAAGGATGTTAATGACTATGCGCTGTTATGTAGCGCTTGTTTGAACTTGAATTTTATTTCGAACCTCTGAGGGGCAGGGATTGAAGCGGATAGCCCGCAGACCGATTTTTTTGAGGCCGAGGACTAGTAGCGGAAAGCCCGATTGCCCCCCAAGCCGATAATGTGGATAAAGTGTTGTCGTTTGTGGACCGATACCTTGTGTTAGGCACAAGATAAAATGATATTTTTGGAACCGATTTTTGATCCATGTATTCACTATTGCGTAAAGAAATAAGCAGTTTCCTGACTTCGTTAACGGGGTATATTGTTATTACGATATTCCTTTTGGCGGTTGGACTGTTTTTGTGGGTTTTTCCGGGTGATTTCAATATAATTGATGCCGGATTTACTTCGTTGGAGTCACTTTTTGTGATTGCTCCTTGGGTGTTTATGTTTTTGATTCCTGCCATTACGATGCGCTCTTTTGCGGAAGAAAAACGAACCGGAACCATCGAACTCTTGTTGACCAGGCCACTGAGCGAATGGCAAATCATTTTGGCGAAGTATTTTGCTGGTTTGCTATTGGTTGTGCTCTCGTTGATTCCAACATTCGTATATTATTATTCGCTACAAGGTCTCGGCAATCCTCCCGGTAATATTGATACAGGCGCTACTTGGGGATCATACATTGGGCTGATGTTTTTGGGTGGAGCCTACGTTTCAATCGGCTTGTTTGCATCGTCTATCACTGAAAACCAAATTGTATCTTTTATTACCGCATTTTTCCTTTGCTTTTTTTGCTATTTTGGATTTGACGCCATTGGTGGAATGGAAATATTTAGGTCGGTTGATGAATTGATTATTGATATCGGAATTAATGCGCATTTTGCATCTATGAGCAGAGGCGTTATTGATTCGCGGGATGTACTGTATTTCCTGAGTTTTATATTTGTTTTTCTGGCATTGACCAGATTCCGTTTATTGAGTAGAAACTGGTAATCATGGCGAAAATTAAAAAGGGAAATAAGCACTTGAAAAGGTCGGCCATTGTTAATTTAATTTTGTTGCTGACGATAGTAGTTCTGGTCAATATTGCCGGGAGTTTTAGTTTTTTTCGACTTGATTTAACAGCTGAAAAAAGATACTCATTAAGTAAATCCACAATTAAATTACTAGAAGGCTTGCCAGATGTGGTTTATGTAAAGGTTTATTTAGAAGGTGAATTTCCTGCTAGCTACAAAAAACTTCGAAATTCAATTAAAGAAATGCTCGATGAATTTAGAGCATATACGCCAAATGTTGAATACGAATTTATAAATCCATCGGCCAGCGAAGATGAAAATGAACGAAAAGCCGTTTATCGACAGCTGGTTCAAGAAGGTTTGACCTACACCACACCCGTTGAAGAAAAAGGTGCAGGAGTATCGCAAACATTAATTTGGCCTGGTGCTTTGTTTACTTATCGTGGCCGCACAATTCCAGTTCAATTGCTGAAAAGTACTACTTATGCGAACGAGGAACAAATGATTTCAAGAGCGGTAAATGATTTGGAATATGAAATGACCAATACAATTCGCAAACTTGGAACTACAATTAAGCCTCGTGTTGCATTTATTGAAGGTCATGGTGAATTAGATTCGCTTGAAACAAAGGATTTGTCGATTGGGTTAGAAGAATATTATTCGGTTGAACGTGTTCGAATTGATTCGAATTTAACGAGCCTTGTTTACCGCGCCGAACGAAAAGATTCGCTCATTTTTGTACCAAGATACAAAGCGATAATTGTTGCAAAACCAGATTCTGCATTTTCTGAAAAAGACAAATTTCTCCTCGACCAATATGTTATGCGTGGTGGGAAAATTCTTTGGGTAATGGACCGAGTGGCAGCGTCGATGGACAGTTTAAGTTCATACAATGCAACCATGGTTTATCCTCAAGAATTAAATTTAGACGATTTATTGTTTAAATATGGCGCTCGTGTAAATAGCGATTTGGTAATGGATTTAAGTTCATCTGTTATTCCTGTAGTTGTTGGTATGGTTGGAAATCAACCGCGATTTGAACCTAAACGTTGGCCGTATTTTCCATTGGTGATGCCCGCAAGTAATCATCCAATCGTAAATAACCTCAATGCAATTAGATTTGAATTTGCCAATAGTATTGATACTGTTGGAGCAGAGGGCATTCGTAAATCTATTTTATTGCGCAGTTCCGAGCGTTCCTTAAAAATAAATGCACCTGCAAGAATTTCATTGAATATTTTACGTGAAAAACCCGATGCTAAAATTTATTCGCAAAAGGATATTCCTTTAGCTGTATTGCTCGAAGGGAAATTCAATTCGGTTTATAAAAACAGACTTATTCCTTCCTTGATGAACAATCCAGTGATTGGCTACAAAGAAAGTTGTGAAAAAGACAATCGAATGATCGTTGTTTCGGATGGAGATGTGATGCGCAATATTGTGAACCGCGCCGACAACCGTTTAGCGCCGCTTGGCTACGATCGCTACACAGGCGAATTGTTTGGAAATAAAGATTTTCTATTGAATTGTGTGAATTACCTCTGCGACGATGCTGGATTAATTTCTGTGCGCTCTCGCGAAGCGAAATTGCGTTTGTTGGATGAGACTAAATTGAAGGCAAATAGAGCTGTGATTCAAATTAGAAATGTGGTTATCCCGATAGTTTGTTTATTGCTTGCAGGAACAGTTTTGGTTTGGATACGGAAGCGAAAATTTTCTAAAGCTGCTTAGCGTATGAAGAGTAACAAAATATTAATTATTGCTGTTGTCGTTCTGGGCATTTTGGTGAGCTATTTCATTTACACCAGCAATAGCAAAACATTGAGAGGTGAATTAAGCGACTTTGCAGTTGAAGATACCGCAGCAATCGACAAGATTTTCCTCGCCGATAAATTAGGGCATACCGCTTTAATCACTCGAGTATCTTCAACGGAATGGCGTATTGGCGATTATCTTGCTCGTCAGGACGCTATCAACACCTTGCTTTTCACCATCAAGAAAATGAAAGTGAAAGCACCCGTTGCAAAGTCGATGGAACCTAAAGTGTTGAAGGATATGGCAGGTATCGGACAGCGTAAACTGGAGCTGTATGCTGGCGGAAGATTACTCAAAACCATTTTTATCGGTGTTGAAACCATGGACAAAATGGGAACCTACATGCTGATTGAAGGATCGACCGTTCCATTTGAAGTGCACATTCAAGGTCATCGTGGATTTCTTCAAGGTCGTTTCATTACAGACGATCGTTTATGGCGTGATCCTGCCATTTTCAAGTATGATTACCGCGACATTCGTAAAATCTCCGTTACCTATCCTGAAGTGCCACAGCAGAGTTTTGAAGTATTGTACAACGGCCAAAAACCTTCCTTGATGGTGTCAGGGAAAAAACTTGAAGCAGACACACTCGGTCTCTATCAATACATGAATGCTTACAAGAATGTGGTGTATGAATATATCGTTACTGAATCATTCCCTGCCCAAAGGAAGGACTCAATCTTAGCCAATATACCGTTCGTGCAAATTGCCGTTACCGATAAATCTGGGAAAGTCAATTCGATTAAAGGATACAGAAGAGCGGCAGGGCCAGAGGAAACAGATCCCGATGGAAATCCGCTGAAGTTCGATCCAGACCGAATGTATGGGCACCTGAATGGAAAGGACTTTCTGCTGGTGCAGTATTTTCAATTCGATCGCTTACTAAAAGAACCTTCTTGGTTCGTAAATGCCTCTAAATAAGTTCATTAAATAAACATTGGTGAGATCATCGGAATTGCAATCAATCCTTTATCTTTACCGCCCTAAAAAACTCTGAGATGAAATTCATTATTTCCAGTGGTGCGCTTTTAAAGCAGCTTCAGAATATTTCAGGTGTGCTCAGCACCAACAGTTCTCTCCCGATACTGGAAGATTTCTTGTTTGATATTTCTGAAGGTGAATTGATGATTCTTGCGTCGGATCTCGACAATACGATCATCACCCACATTAAAGCAGAAGCGCAAGAGCCCGGCCGTGTTGCTATTCCGGCTAAAATGCTTATCGATTCCCTTAAAAGTTTCCCTGAGCAACCGCTTACATTTATTATCAATCCCGATACGTTCGGTGTTGAAATTGCTTCTGGATATGGTAAGTACAAACTCAATGGGCACGATCCTGAAGAGTTTCCGAAAATCGCAGAAATCGATGAAGGAACTAGCTTTAAAATGGATGCTTCCATCCTTTATAGCGGCATTAACAAAACCATTTTTGCTACCGGAAACGACGATCTTCGTCCCGTAATGTCGGGTGTTTTTATGCAAGTTGGATTTGATAATCTTACCATGGTTGCCACAGATTCTCACCGCTTGGTGCGCTATCGCCGCAATGATGTGAAATCTGAAAACGAAGCTTCTTTCATCATTCCAAAGAAGCCGTTAAACCTCCTCAAAAACCTTCTTGGTTATGTGAATGGAGATGTAACAATCGATTTCAATGCCCGAAATGCTTCATTCTCTTTCGATCAAATCCGCGTGGTTTGTCGTTTGATTGATGGCCGATACCCGAACTACGAAGCGGTTATTCCAAAGGAAAATCCTTTCCGTTTGAGCATGAGTCGCCAAGATTTGATGAGCTCGATTCGTCGTGTGGCGATCTTCTCTAGCAAAAGTACAAACCAAGTGAAATTGAATATCCAAGGTTCTGAACTTCAGCTTACTGCAGAAGATCTTGACTATGCAAATTCAGCTTCTGAACGCCTTACTTGTCAATACGAAGGTGAAGACATGGAAATTGCTTTCAACTCTAAGTTCATCAACGAAATGTTGAGCAATCTCGAAACAGATCGTATCACCTTAAACATGAGTGCTCCGAATAGAGCAGGTATTTTACTCCCTGAATCTGAAACACCAGACGCCGACGAGGACTTATTGATGCTCGTTATGCCTGTGATGCTTAACAACTAAACAAAATTTCAAGCCGGTTTCATCGCCGGCTTTTTCATTTAAACTATTTATTCCATATGAGCAGTTCGCACGAAATTGACTACCGCATCATCGGTGAAGAGATGCAGTGTATTGAAATTGAACTTGATCCACAAGAAACAGTGATCGCAGAAGCCGGTTCGATGATGATGATGTCGCAAGGCATTAAAATGGAAACCATCTTTGGTGATGGCCGCGAACAACAAGGCTTTTTCGGAAAACTTCTTTCGGCTGGAAAGCGCGTACTTACTGGCGAAAGCTTGTTCATGACTGCCTACACCAATCTTGGTCAAGGCAAGCAGCATGTGCATTTTGCGGCCCCGTATCCGGGGAAAATTATCCCAATCGATCTCACCAAGTTCGGCAACAAAGTAATCTGTCAGAAAGATGCGTTCTTGTGCGCTGCCAAAGGAGTTTCTGTGGGCATCGAATTTCAGAAACGTCTAGGAACTGGTCTCTTCGGTGGCGAAGGTTTTATCATGCAGAAACTCGAAGGTGATGGTTGGGCATTCGTGCACAGTTGCGGAACAATCATTGAGCGCGATCTACAACCTGGTGAAGTTCTTCGTGTAGATACCGGTTGTATCGTAGGTTTCACGCAAACAGTGGATTACGATATTCAATTTATTGGAGGCATCAAAAACACACTTTTCGGTGGAGAAGGAGTGTTTTTTGCGCAACTCAGCGGTCCAGGTAAAGTGTGGATTCAGTCGCTTCCTTTCAGCCGTTTGGCTGGCCGTGTGCTTATGTACTCACGTGGTGGCAAGGAAGAAGGTAGCCTGCTCGGCGGATTGGGCGGATTGCTGGATGGCGATAATCGATAAGAGGATAAGCTTAGGACTGAAGTGCAAAGTTTCGGAGCTAGTGCCCCGGACTGAAGCTCGGGGTTGCTGGACTGAAGTTCATGGCTGCAGAGGTTGAAGTCCGAAGTAGCTGTGGGAGCTTAGTATCCCCGGACTGAAGTCCGGGGTTGCTAGGGATCGCGATGATCTTTTAAGAAAACTTGCAGCCTCGGACTTCTGCAGCCTCGGATTTCAGTCTTGGGTGTACCTGACTTCAGTCCGAGGCAGCTGTGGGAGTTGAGGATCCCCGGACTGAAGTCAGGGGTTGCGGGAAACAAGATGATCTTTTAAGGAAACTTGCAGCCTCGGACTTTAGTCCGAGGACCGAGGATTTACACGCTCATTTTTTCAGCATCTCGATCACTTTTCTGTCGATCGGATAGGTAACATGTTCGGGTGTGATTTCTGAGAGAGGAATCCATCTGAAAGCAACACTTTCGTTTATTTCGGCCATGTTCTCATAAGGTGAATTCAGTACTTCAAAATGAGGTTGTTGTTTGAAACGGCATCGGTAGTAGATCGAAATCAACTGTCCGCCTCCACGAAACATCGATTCTACAAAGAAATCTGTGGTGTAAAAGTGTTCGATGATTTCAACATGCTCGTTGCATTCTTCGATAAACTCACGTTTTAAACCTTCTATCAGGCCCTCACCGAACTCCAATCCCCCGCCAGGGAACTTTGTCATGAAGCGATTCTGACAGTATTCATCGGTAACTAAGAGTTCATTGTTCTCGTTGATCACCAATCCGTAAACACGCACATTGAATTTCTTATGCTCATTTTCCATGTCCGAAAGTTAAGTTGAAATCGGCAATTGATCGAATTTTCGAACCCTTTTAACGGCTTGTTGTTTCCATAGGGTCTTTTTACCTTTCCACCATGCGCATTTATCCTGAAGACTCTTTACAACGCTTTGAATTCGACCGGATCAAATTCCAGGTGGAAGGCTATTGCCGCAGTCAGCAGGCCAAAGATAAAGCTCGCAGCTTGATGCCGCTCAACACTGCTGATGCGATCCTTCCTTTGCTTCATCGTACAAAGGAGCTGCTCGATATGCAGCGCACTGGTTCCTATTTTCCAGCGAGTTCGTTCACAGATGTGAGCCGTGAAATTTCCCTTTTGGGCATCAATGGTTCGACCTTAGTGGAAAAGCAACTGCTCGCCATCCGCGATTTGAGCGATACCACGAACAGTTTGGTTAAGTACCTGTCGGATAAGAAAGCGGTCTTGCCTGCCTTGTGTGGCATTTTCGAGCAGGTCTATTTCACCAACGAAATCATCCAACCGATCGATGAAATTTTAGATACTGCAGGCGAAGTAAAAACATCAGCATCTAAAGAACTAGCGTCAATACGGAAGAGTCTGAATGATTCACGCAGAGAACTTGACAAGGTGTTTCGGTCTCAACTCACAAAGTTGAAAAAACTGGGCTGGCTTGCTGATACTGAAGAAAGTGTTTACAACGGCAGGCGCGTTCTGAGTGTACTTGCCGAACAGAAACGCAGCGTGAAAGGTCTTATCCAAGGGAATTCAGATACTGGGAAAACCTCATTTATCGAACCACTCGAAACGGTCGATTTGAACAATGAAGTGTTCGAGTTGCAATCGCAGGAACGAAAGGAGATCATGCGCATTTTGAACGAGCTCACGAAGCGCCTTCGTCCTTTCAAACCGCTCATTGTAGATTCACAAGAAGCTTTGGCTGAACTTGATTTTTCAAAAGCAAAAGCACAATCGGCGCAGGAACTCGACGCCACCATGCCAGCTTTCACTACGAAATCGCTCGTTCGTTTAATCGATGCGCGACATCCTGTGCTTGTTCTTCAAAACAAAGCATCCGGAAAATCGGTGGTTCCGATGAGTTGCAGTTTGGATGGAAACCAGCGACTAGTCGTTATTTCAGGACCAAATGCAGGTGGAAAATCGATTGCCTTGAAGACCGTTGGATTGCTCCAAATGATGTGGCAAAGTGGTTTGTTGGTGCCGACTTCCGAGAAATCGGAGATGGGCATTTTTCATCGGATGTTTTCTGATATCGGCGATAGTCAGTCGATTGAATATGAGTTAAGTACCTACAGTTCCAGATTGGCGAAGATGAAGTATTTCCTTCAGTTTGCCGACCGAAGAACTTTGGTGTTGATCGATGAGTTTGGAACTGGAACGGATCCTGAATTGGGTGGCGCCATTGCAGAATCTATCCTCGAAGAGCTTTCTGCCAATAAAACTTTGGGCATCATCACGACGCATTACATGAACATCAAATTGGCCGCTGAACGCTTGGATGGTGTTGAGAATGCCTGCATGTTGTTCGACGATGAAACGTTGATGCCGATGTTCCGTTTGGTGGTTGGGCAGCCCGGAAGTTCTTACACATATGTCATTGCCGAAAAAGCTGGTTTGCCTGCTAAAGTGATTGAATCGGCGCGTCAGAAAACCACCAACGACAAACTTACGCTAGATAGCTTGTTACAGCAATTACACCAGAAGCAGCAAGAATTGAAGCGGTTGGCGCTATTGTTTGATGAAAAACAACTTCAAGCAGAAGCTAGCAAAACGAAGTACGACGAGCTTTACGAGAAGTGGAAACAGCGCATGGAGAAGAAAAATGCTTCTGCAGAAGACGACCACAAGCTGATGGAATTGGGCAAGAAGTTCAAAGGTTGGATGAAGGAATGGGAGTCATCTACAGCCGATAAAAAGGCAGTTTTACAAAAGATAACCAAGGCTATGTCGGCCGAGAAACTGAAGAAAATCAACAAAGCCCAAGAAGCCAAGAAAGAAAAGAAACGCATCGAAGTGCTCGAAAAGAAAAAGCTTCAGATCGTTGTTGGCTCGAAAGTGAAGTTGCTCAAAGGCCGTCAAACCGGACTTGTAGAGGAAATTCAAGGCAACAAAGCCAAGGTGATGTTCGGAAATTTAAAGACGATCGCCAGTTTAGAAAGTTTGGAAGCTGTGGAGTGATCAATTTCCCAACAAGGTCACTGTGCCTTTTTCTTCAAATGGTTGATCCTTAATGTCGGTGCCGTTGATGATGTAGAAATAAGTCCCATCATTCATCTTTTCCCCGTTAAACGTGCCATCCCAGCCACCACTCACCAAATCCCATGAATACAACATCTTTCCCCAACGGGTAAATACACGCGCTTGGAAAGTCTTTACAGCATTGTATTTCACCTTGAAAAGCTCGTTGAGGTTGTCGCCGTTCGGACTAAACACATTCGGCACCACAAGAATCAATTTGTCGGTAAGCACTTTGATCGTTTTGGTTGTAGAATCAATACAGCCAGTGCTGTTGGTACAAATTAATTTCAGTTCGTAGGTGCCCGAATCGGGGAAGCTAATCGTTCCCGGTGCAGTAAATGCCAACAACGAATCGTTGAGGTACCATGAACAGGTTTCCCCGTTGACTGTCAGGTCGTTCACATTCACAGGAAGCACAGTGTAGCCCGAATCTACATCGGTAATAAAGTCGGTGGTTACCGGTAAACCGGTGATAGCGATCTGATCGGTTGCTGTGTTGCAGAAGCCTTCCCGCGTGAGGGTATAGTTGCCTGCCACTTCCACGGTGATAGATTGCGTGTTCGATCCTGTGCTCCACTCGTTGAGATCAGCGCTAGAAGATGACAATTCGAGTGGATCGCCCGGACACAAATCAGTTCCATCAAAAGCGGAAATCAGTGCAGTGGTCGAATCTACTTTTTCGATTGTAATAACCAAAGGTTCACTTTCGCAAGATCCAACTATTGAGGTCACATAAAGTACGATGCTTTCAATTGGACTTGAATAGGAATTTCCAGTGGCTACGATTCCATTGAGATTGCTGCTTGTATACCAAGAGATTGTTCCAGCACCAGAAACCGAAGCTGTAGGATTGGCGCCATCTTCACAGAAGCGGTAAAGTGTATCGCCTGTTGGTACTGCAACTACTGAGAACTCAACTTCTACCGCTATAGAATCCGACAAACAACCGTCTTGCGTTTGTTGCACGTAGTAAGTTGTTGATTGGTTGTTCAATGGCGTGAAGGTGTTGCTGCTAGCCAATTCAAGCGACAAGCCAGCATCAGCAAACCAACTTACTGTTGCACCTGCATCGCCCGAAGCAGTGAGGATTTGTGGAGCATCACCGTTGCAGTAAACTGTTTGTCCACTCACAACCGGTGTGCTTAAATTGATGATATTGAATGTTTGACTTTCAGTGTCGATGCAGGTTCCAGAACCAACATTGTAGGTAACTGTAACCGATCCATTTTGACCTATTGCATTCAAAATTCCGTTCGAAACGCCGCTTCCAGCCCAGTTTCCACCAGGTGTTCCAGTAACAAGTGTGTTGAGGTTGATTGTGCCTACATCAGCACCGCAAACAATTCCAGGATTTGTAAAAGTGGCATCCACACTTGGCGAAACGGTGATGTCTTGGGTTACTTCTGCGGGAATGGTGTTGCAATCGTTGGTTGGGACAACAGTGTAAGTGATTTGAATTACGCCGTTTAATCCTGCCGGATTGAATGTGTTGCCGGTAACTCCTTGACCAGTAAATGTTCCACCCAAGGTTCCAGTGATGAAATTCGTTAGATCGACTGAACTGCTGGTTTGACAAAAAGGGCCGGGATTGGTCCATTCGGCGGAGAATGGCTCAAACGGTGCCTGACAACCCGTGTTACCGTAGGTTGGCGTTCCATCGGGTGCGAAATCGACGTAAGCTCCATTTGCACCGATATTGTTCCCATTGTTGTCGACCAAACTGCCCCTTAAGTAGGTTACAGATTCGGTACAGCCAAAAGGCCCAAGAACTTGAAGCGTTAAGGTTTGTTCTTGTGGAGTACCGAGATTGTAATTAAGAAAATGCCCACCTGTTACGCCTGTTACATCATGATAAATAACATACAACGTGTCGGTTAAGTTTGCAAACGAATTGAGAGTAACGTCCAAACTGTAGCTAGTAATGGCAATAACACGGCTGTTTTCTGGGATGATTCCTTCGAATGGTTCTAACAAATAGCCGCAAGAATTCGAGATTGTGGCATTCAGTTCGACTGTTTTGGCTGCCGTGGTCGCATTTTGAACGAAACCGTTGAAAGGGAAGCCGTTAATTGGGTCCGACGGCCAAGCATTCGGCATAGTGATCTCAAGGATTGAAACAGGATTTGCACCTGTTTTGAAACGAAACATTTCGTTGTTTCCTTCTGGACTTCCACCTCCATCGCAGGCATCTGCGAGGATACTTTCTATTTCGATGCAGTTTTGTGAAGAGGCTGTTAACCCTGAAAAAACAAGCAATACAATTAAAGCGGAGCGTAAAATTCTAGGCATACGATGAACATTTCGCCGACAAGTTAATTATTTTGCTGTTTAATCGATCATTAGCACGATAAATTCATTACCGATAGGACTTTGGCATTCAAGTAATACGTCCAGAATTTCGCTACCATGAAGCAGCATGAACGTGAAAACCGTTTCTTTTCTTTCTTGGAGTTTTCCGTCGGGATAAAGTTCGGCAAACAAGGCGCGAATTCTCGCAAGGCTTTCACTTTCGTGCTTTCTCGCTTCGCGGACAAATTTAGCGGCAAGTCGGTCGGTTTGGTGCAATAGCCTCACACCGAATGCTTCTGTGGAAGATTGCATGGAGGAGGAAATTGAGGCTGCCCGAGTTGTCAATTCATTCAACCACTGCTGAAGCTTTTCTTTTTGGTCTTTCAAGGTCAAATCGCCCTGTGCGTCTTGAATTACAGCCCGTTGCTCAATTTTTACTTGCGAATCGAACAGATCTTTCGGCAACAAACCGCCATTTTCCATTCGGTGCACATTTACTGCATCCACCACCATAGCCGAATTGCGTAACAATAGGGCAGGGTAGGGCACTTGGTGCGCATCGAATGCAGGTTTCAATTCGAGCCAGTAAGCCACTTCTGCCGCACCGCCAAAATAGGCAAGGTTGGGAAGAATGGTTTCTTGGTACACCGGGCGCGTTATCACATTGGGCGAAAAGCGATCAGGGTAGTCGCTAATTTCCTTCGATAATTCAGCCGAATTTGACCAGTTTACGCTGCCATTGTGTGTTGTAAAACCTTCACCCGACGCTACAATTCGTTCTCTCGATCCATAGCTCAGATAAAAGAAGTTGATTTCTCTTCCATTCACTTGTACACTGTAGCGCGACTCAAGTGTTTCGATTGCCTGTTGTGAGGCATGAAAGCTCACCTGTTCTAAAATATCCTTCGTGATGATTGGGGCAAAAAGTTGTTTCAATCTGCGATCATCAGCATCGATAACGAGCAAGCCGTATTTCCCAAATAAGCCATGTGCAAGTACACGTGTTGCTTCGCTCAAATTGGTTCGAAAATAAGCATTGTTCACCAATTGAATAATGGCTTTTGATTCCTCTGAACTGCCCGCCAAATGCGCAAAATCGTTCAACCAATCCTTCGTATCTGAAGTGCTTAATCGTCCTGCTGCCCCAGTTTGTTCGGTCTTCCAATTCAACTTTTGGCCTTTCACCCAAGCATGGTTGATCTCTGCAATATCATGATCTTCGGTAGCCATCCAAAATACTGGAACGAAATTCTTGGTCGGATGAAGTTCCTTCAGTTTCCTCGATAGAGAAATTGCAGAAAGGATCTTCAATGTGGTGTACATCGGCCCGAGCAAAATGCCAGTTTGTTGTCCTGTGGTTATTGTGAATGTATCCGCAGAGCGCAATGAGTCGATCAGTTGAAAGGTGTTTTCGTCCTGAATGCCACAATGGTCGTACTGTTCACGAAGCACAGAAGCCAGAACTTCCCTCGAAGAGGATGAGAAACTTTTGCGTTGCTCGATCAACTGCGCGAACGATTTTAGCGAAGGACGAACTGCATAGAGAGGGTCGAAAAATGGATCTCCTTTGAGATAATCGCTGGCCATTTTTTGAATCTTGCCACTTTCGGTAACCGGAATGCTAAAACATCGGGCTTTCATACTGGGAAATTAACTTAATTGATTTAAATGCGGATGTTGTGTTGGGTGGAGATTTCTTTTATCCGAGGTAAAACGATTAAAATGTATCTGAATTAAATGCATAATGAAAGTCACCTGTTTCATTGATTTGTGTAAACATAAAGGTTTTTTAATTGATGAATTTCATACAGATTGAAATTGACATCGATTAACATTAATTTTAATCAAATTCTACCGCAATTGATGGATTCTCGATGTTACAGTTTGAATGATTTTATCTTTATGATTCCCAGGTAGAAAGCTATTCTCCATCCACCAAATTGAGGAATCTAGATTATTTATAAAAAATTCAAATACATTTTCAATTTGTTTTTCGGTTAATGAAAGCTGATTTCCAAGGGCTTCAAAATCTTGTTTCGTAATTTTGTTTTTCCGCCCATTCACTGTCAATGCCATTTGTTCAATTTCGTTTTTTATCACCAAAATGGTGCTTACCAAATCGTAGCAAGGACTAATTGTAAATTGACCATCTAATCCTTCCAACATAGAGAAGTTCTTTAAATGCATGTCGGCATTACCGATGACATAACAAAAAACAACCAGTTTGAAATAATTTATTGTGTCAAGTCCCGATTGAGTCGACCATTTTTGAATGGTTTTTCCAGTCTTCTCATAGCTTCCTCTGTACTTGTGTTCTGTGAGGGTTTCGGTTAGCTGACAAAGATCTTCGCACGAAAATTTAGTTTCAAGATTTCTATCGAATCGCTCTGTGATATAGGCCAAATCTCCGTTTGACATACGAACTAAGCCATGTGTTGCAGTTTCAATTCCAAAATGCTTTGCTAGATGCATGCAGAGATCCTCGTTTTCGGGCAATGCTGTGTAGGATTGACTCTGCGGCTTGATAATATAATTGCTCTTTTGGTCTACAACTGTAAATCGAATATCCTTTATTCCTTTGGTTAGCCACAAGCTTAACTTGGGTTGAACGCCTGTAATTGCTGTGTTCTTTTGAATAATTTTTACGGCATATTGAGCCAATTCCTCTGGGTCGATATCAATAAATGGCGTTTTTTTGAATCCAAAAGTTTTTACCAAACATTTCTCATGGAAATCAATTTGATCTTCTAATAGCTCTTGATAACAAAGCAGGCATTTCATCTTAAACTTCTTTTTTAATGCTGATGTCGCCAATGCAATCTTCACAAAGCGTAAGTAAAAGAGTCATGCGATCACGTGGATTTAATTTCCAATTGTCGATGGCAATTTCGAGCAACCAACCTTCTGGGATAAGTCCATCGAAAAATGGGAGCATATTTTTATCATGAAACTCCACGGCTCGCAAGGGAAGCGTGCGACTCACAGGACCGTGAATAGGATTTCGTAAGTAAGATTTCTCATATTGAAAATAATATCCTTCATCGGTTTCCCATATAGAACCGCAAAGCATATCTTTTTTATATACCCATCCTTTTTTCATTGCTCTTCAATCGTATGGATATCGCTGTGGAGAATGATTTCAGTTAATTTTTCATCGGGTTTTTGGAGGTATTTCACAGCATGATTCATTGGAACAAATTGCCAAGCTGAAATTTTGTTTTCAGTAGGATCAATAATTTCTTTCACCAGCATACCGCTTTTAATCACCTTATTAAACAATTCGATTCGAACCGCTTTATTAAGGTACTTCCAATAAACTTCATAAGCATCTACTTTAGGCTTGCTTGGATACAAATTGAATCCAAATAAACTCAGCACTTGATTTACTTTGTCTAATTGTAAAGTCTCTTTGCCCTGTTCGATTTCGCGAACAAATCGAAGACCAACTCCAGCATTTGATGCAAGTTGCTCCTGGCTTAACTTTCGTTTTTTTCTGTGATACTTGATGAAAGCAGATAGATTATTCATTTCATTTTATACTTATTCGGGTATAAATGTAAATAATTAATCCAAAGAAAAAAGATTCGTTCGGGTATAATAATTGTTAAAATAAATAAAATGATCCCGTTCGGGTGTTTTATTTATAGAGAAGTAGCGCTTAGCTTATCGGATTCTAGTTCACCAAGAACTTAACTATTTCTTTACTGGTGTTCCGTAAAGATCAAATTCTTCGGCACGTTCGATGTGGATATCGGCAAAATCTCCGATGCGCAAAAACGTAGAAGAATCGCCCTTTACAAGTACTTCATTGTCTACTTCTGGAGAATCGAACTCCGTTCTTCCAATGAAATAATCGCCTTCTTTTCGATCGAACAACACCTTGAATGTTTGCCCCACTTTTTCTTGATTCAAAGTGGCAGAAATGCCTTGTTGCACATCCATCACCGCTTCTGCACGTAACTGTTTGTCTTCTTCAGAAACATCATCCACCAAGGTGTGTGCATGTGTGTTTTCTTCGTGACTGTAGGTAAAAACGCCCAAGCGTTCGAAGCGACTTTCCTGCACCCATTCGAGCATTTCTTGGTGGTCTGCTTCTGTTTCTCCCGGGTAACCGGCAATTAGGGTCGTTCTCAAAGCAATACCAGGAACTTTTTCGCGGATAAGATTCACCAATTCGGTGGTCTTCTTGCGGGTGGTTCCACGGCGCATCGATTTGAGCATGTTGTCGCTCACGTGTTGAAGCGGCATGTCTAAATACTTGCAAATATTATCACGCTCGCGCATCACATCCAACACATCGGTTGGGAAACCAGATGGGAAGGCGTAGTGCAAACGGATCCAATCAATCCCATTTACGTCGGATAGCCGCTGCATAAGTTCGGCAAGCTTGCGATCCTTGTAGATGTCCAATCCGTAGTAGGTTGAGTCTTGAGCGATCAACAACAATTCCTTCGTTCCATTTTTCGCCAAATGCTTCGCTTGATCCACCAGCGTTTCCATCGGAATACTCACGTGACCGCCTCGCATCAATGGAATCGCACAAAATGAACATGGACGATCGCATCCTTCAGAAATCTTAAAGTACGCATAGTGCGCAGGTGTTGTAATCAAACGCTCACCCACCAATTCGTGTTTGTAATCGGCCTTTAAAGTCTTCAACAACCTCGGTAAATCGCGGGTGCCAAACCATGCATCCACCTCTGGAATTTCTTTCTCTAATTCAGGTTTGTATCGCTCACTCAAGCAACCTGTTACATAAACCTTTTCTACCAAACCGTCTTCTTTCGCGTCTACGTAACGCAAAATTGTATCGATTGACTCTTGCTTGGCATTGTCGATGAAGCCGCAAGTATTGATGATCACAATCGCCGAATCGTCTTTCGTGGATTCGTGTTCAACCTCAAATTTATTGGCTTTAAGCTGCCCCATCAACACTTCCGAATCGTACAGATTCTTTGAGCATCCGAGAGTAACAACATTCACTTTATTTTTCTTCAGGGTTTTGGTCTTCATCAGATGCGATATGTTACGGCTAAAAGGTCGGCAAAGGTAAGCAATTCGATTGGCTGAAAAGAGAAAACCACCGAAGCAGCAATCGCATCCGGTGGTTTTCAGTAAAAGTAGGTTCGGGAATTAACGACGAACCAATTTCTTGGTAATTATTCCGCTGTCGCCCATTTGTCGAACCCAGTAAATTCCAGCAGGTAAATTTGTGATGTCGAATTCCTGCACATCATTCAATTTGTCGGCATCAGGAACATAGGTTTGAACTGTTTTTCCTGTGATGTCGCAGATTTCAATTCTGTTGATTTGATTAGAAACGGTTGCAACGAATTTGCCTTCCGTTGGATTTGGGAAAAGCATGAAATCGTTGGTTGATGAAGTTTCGATTCCAGTAAACTCGTTCGAGTAGCTGTGTGAAGCCGAAGATGAATATGTTTCATCAATTTCTGTGATTGAAGTATCTCTTGTGATTACAAATACCGGAATTGATTCTCCATTTGAAACAACTACCCACTCGTAAGAAAGCGATCGACTCTCTGAGTAAGTTGGAGGTTGTACTTCCCCGTTGAATGTCGATTCGGTGGTGTCGAACGATACATCGTATCTTTTTAATCTCAAGATGTTGTTGTATGTGCCTGCACTCGTGGTTAGTGTTCCGTAACCGTCTACTTCATAACTCTGATTTCCAGTTGTTGATGTTGTGGAGTTGCCTATCCCAAAATCGAAAAAAGTTTCTGTCCGGTAACTGTCGCTCAATGTGGTATTGAACGTTGATGGATAACCCAGAAGGGTCCTAGGATTTGTATATGGAATAACAAAATCCCCGAAATCCGTACCAACTGCGCTTCCTAACAGCTCGAATGCAGTAGCAGAATTCCTCATGTAAACACTAAAGTTTGAACCTTGAATGCTTCCTGTATAAGCTAAATTGGCTGTCGGAAAGCTCGAAAAGTCTTGTAAAGTGGAAGGTTCAACAAAGTCGAAGGTTTGAACTGTACCTGTATCAATTGCAGAGGACAAATCCCAAGTAACATTTGCACCCGAAGGGCCTTCTGTAAGTGTTCCAAGATCCACTTCAGTTGTAGAAAAAGTAAATCCAACTGCTGGTCCAGATGCTGGTGTTAACGTAGGTTGTGCTATTATTCCCGCCGAAACTAATGTAAAGGCACATGCGATAAAGAAGTTGTTTTTCATAAACGATAGTGGTTAAAATATGTCGGCCTCCCACTTGCAGAAATTGCTCCAGAGAGGCTTTGTCGAAATTAATACTTTAATAGTTTACCCGAATCGGACAAATCATTCTTTAAACAAGGAATCTACAAATTCCGACTTGTTAAAGAGTTGAAGATCAGTCATTTTTTCGCCCAAGCCAATGTACTTCACTGGGATTTTGAATTGATCTGAAATTCCAATCACCACGCCGCCTTTTGCTGTTCCATCGAGCTTGGTAAGTGCCAAGGCGTTCACATCGGTGGCCTGGGTAAATTGCTTGCACTGTTCAATGGCGTTCTGCCCGGTAGAAGCATCCAACACCAACAAAATTTCATGTGGCGCATCAGGAACGACTTTTTGCATCACACGCTTGATCTTAGAAAGCTCGTTCATCAAGTTCACTTTGTTGTGCAAACGACCTGCAGTATCGATGATCACCACATCAGCGCGATCATTTTTACCTTTCAATACAGCATCGTAGGAAACTGCCGCAGGATCGGCGTTCATGCCGTGTTCTACCAACGGCACGCCTACACGTTCCGACCAAATTCTAATTTGATCAACCGCTGCTGCACGGAATGTATCTGCAGCGCCAAGCACTACCGATTTTCCGGCTTGTTTGTATTGATGCGCCAACTTGGCTATCGTGGTTGTTTTTCCAACACCGTTCACACCAACCACCATAATCACGTAAGGGCGATCGTTGAATGGTGTATTGAAATCTATTTGGTCGGTACTGCGATTTTCCTCCATCAAGGAAGAGATCTCTTCCCGAAGAATTCGATTCAACTCCGAAGTTGAGGTGTATTTGTCTTTGGCTACTCTTTCTTGAATTCGTGCAACGATTTTCAAGGTGGTTTCAACACCTACATCAGCGCCAATCAGGATTTCTTCGAGGTTATCGAGAACTTCGTCATCAACACTCGATTTCCCAAGAAGGGCTTTGGTCAGTTTTGAAAAGAAATTCTCCTTGGTTTTAGCCAAGCCCTGGTCGAGGGTTTCTTTCTTTTCTCTAGAAAATAAGCCGAAGAAAGCCATACAGATGAATCTTATCTTTTAGTAGCAAAAAAAGCTCCTTCCTTTTGGGAAGAAGCTTATATGAAAATACAGTTCAAATATAATTATTTCTCGCTCAGGAAATCCTTCACGTGATCGTTATGTACTACTTCTTCTTTGAAGATGTAAGCACCAGTTTTTGGTGATTTCACCATTTTGATAACCTTAGTGAAGGATTTACCAGCACCAGTCTTCAGGGTCGCAACTACTTTCTTAGCCATGGTTAAGCAATATTACTTGATTTCTTTGTGAACGGTTACACGCTTCAAAACACGGTTGTATTTTTTCAGCTCGAGACGCTCAGAAGTGTTCTTCTTGTTCTTGGTTGTGATATATCGGGAAGTACCTGGAACGCCGCTGGTCTTGTGTTCAGTGCATTCCATAATCACCTGTACTCTATTACCTTTCTTAGCCATAACTTTGACTTTCTTTTTTTAAGGGCTGCAAATATAGTGATTAGAATCTCTCACGCAACACAAACCCGTGAAATTTATTCTTGATCTTCAGAATTATTTTGTTCTCGGTTGAATTGCTCCGCCAAAGCTTCATAGTCGATGAACTGTTGCATGTGCCCCGGCATGTAGTTCGGATAGCGCACCATGTGCATGCCACGCACCTGATCCACAAGAAGTTTCCTGAATTTATCGATATTCTGTTTTTCTACCGCCGAAATAAAAATCGACGGATCATTGTGTCTCGCCATCCAACTTCTTTTCCAATCTTCAAGCGATAAATTTTCTCTGGTTACAGGTGTTAAATCGCTTTCTTCTTTCTCCACATATGTAAAGGCATCAATCTTATTGAATACCATAATGGTTGGCTTATCAAGCGACTCGATATCCTTCAATGTTTCATTTACAGCCCGTATATGGTCTTCAAATGAAGGATGTGAAATGTCGACCACGTGGATCAAAATATCAGCCTCGCGCACCTCATCGAGTGTCGATTTAAACGATTCAATCAATTGTGTAGGAAGCTTTCTGATGAAACCAACGGTGTCGGAAAGCAAAAATGGAATCTGATCCAAAACCACTTTGCGAACTGTTGTATCAAGCGTTGCAAAAAGCTTGTTCTCTGCAAACACCTCCGATTTGCTGATAACGTTCATAATTGTGCTTTTGCCCACGTTCGTGTAACCAACCAACGCTACGCGGATGAGTTCCCCGCGGTTTTTCCGTTGGGTAAACATCTGTTTGTCGATGTGGTGCAATCTTTCCTTGAGCAAGGCAATTTTATCTTTGATGATGCGTCGGTCGGTTTCGATCTGACTTTCACCAGGACCCCGCATACCGATTCCTCCTTTTTGCCTTTCAAGGTGGGTCCACATCCGCGTTAAACGAGGAAGAATGTACTGGTATTGAGCTAGTTCTACTTGGGTTCTCGCATGTGATGTTCTTGCTCTTCCAGCAAAAATGTCGAGGATCAGCGTATTTCTGTCCATCACTTTGCAGCCTGCCACTTTTTCCAAATTCCTTTGCTGCGAAGGAGAAAGTTCATCATCAAAAATGAGCAAATCGATCTCGTTTTCTTTGATGTATTCGATAATCTCGTTCAGCTTTCCAGAACCAATAAAGGTTTTCGAATCGGGCCGATCGAGCTTTTGTGTGAACCGTATCACAGGAATTGCACCGGCAGTTTCTGCGAGAAATGCCAGTTCATCTAAATATTCGGTGAGCATTTGATCCGATTGATGCCGGGTTACGACACCAGCCAAAACTGCACGCTCTTGTGCCTTCCTTTTGGGTTGATCTTGTTTCAGAAAATTGTTGTTTGTTACCGCAAAGATAGGATGGAATCCCTCTTTTTTATACGGGCTGCAAGTATTGATTTAACTGCGGAATTTTTACAGTTTCAAGATACTCTGCTTCTAGCATGTTCGCCCAAGCATTTAAGTAGGCTTTTACGTCTTGTGGGTCGTTGTGGCGAAGTTCATTTCTGCCCATAAACCTTCTCACTCTTGAGTCTTCAAGCCTTTCAAGGTTGATTAAATCCTGAATCGAAAATCCAGCCTCTTCCATGTATAGAATGATGTCGTCCATTGCCATTCCGCTTCCCGGACAATAATCCCGAAGTTGATCGCGCCAATCGCCGTGGCGTTTCATTGCTGCACTGTGGATATCGGCTGAGCTCAAACTGCAGATTTCTTGGGCTAAATGACCGCAGTTACAAGCGCCCATGTGGCCCCACTGGTAACCTTTGCCTGAAGTAATTTTACTCGCTGCTTGGCGCAACACCTCGATGCGGAAAATGGATTTATCGGTAAGCATAAAAGATTTTTTGAAAAGTTGTAACTGCATAATTAACAAAATCCGTTAATTCTTGTTTAATTTGGAAAGAATCTTTACGTCGATGCCAGACAATAAAATCATTCCAGTATTTCCTTTATCAGCTGTAGTTTTACCTGGTGAGGAATTCTATTTGCACATTTTTGAGCCTCGGTACAAACAATTGGTCAACGAAGTGCGCGATAAAGATTTGTCGTTTGGTATTCCTTACGCCAATGGCGGAAAAATGCATCGTTTTGGTTCGGAAGTGAAAATCAAAACCGTTTTTTCGACCTATCAAGACGGAGAAATGGACATCTCGGTGGTTGGTTTGGATATTTTTCAACTCAATGAAATTTTACCATCAAACAACAAGCTCTATTCAATGGCCGATGTGGAAATTTCTCTAGAATCGCCTATAAATGAAAAGAAGCTTCTGTCGCTTCGACCGCTTTTACTCGAATATCTGCAATTGAAAAAGGGCGAGCCAGTGAAATTGCCTTCCGGAATTCCTTCCAATAGTTATGCAGCAGCACTTTTACTCAATCTGCATCCCGATAAAAAGTATGAGTTAATTTCACAAGGCTCAGAAAATATTCGTATCACTTGGCTAATGAATGAGTTACGCATTTTAATGCAGTCGAGAAAGATGGAAATTCAGCTTCAGAAAAATTTTCTAATGAATTAATCACTTCTTCGCTTGATTGTTTGATTTCAATTTAGTTACTTTGCACCCCCTTAATAAAGAATAACCTATTGGGTCATGTCAAGAATCTGTCAACTTACTGGAAAGAAAGCCCTCAGCGGAAATAATGTTTCTTTTTCACACCGTAAAACAAGACGCCGTTTCAATCCGAATCTGGTGACTAAAAAATTCTACATTCCTGAAGAAGAAGCATGGATTACCATCCGCCTCTCTACTTCAGCATTGAAGACCATCAACAAAATTGGTATTTCCGAAGCGCTTCGCCGCGTTGAAACCAAAGGAAAGCTATAAATAATACAAACAGGATTTGTTCTCTGAACGCTGGCTATTACAGGCCGGCGTTTTTTATTTGTGAGAATTTAACTTACTTGTACGCATGAAGCAAGGATTTTTTCTCTTCCTTCTCCTAGTTTCCAACGTTGGTAAATCTGGAGACCTGCGTACACTTCTATTTCAGTTCACGCCCGATTTTAACAACCAGTCTATCCAGGCTTCTGTTGTTCAAACTTGGCAATTCACCAAAGCTGATACCTTTAGTCTGTTTCTTGGCGAAGGATTGATGCTCGATTCGGTGAACCATCCTGATGGGTTCAAATGGACCAAGCAAGGCAACAAGATTTCATGTTCGGTTTCTTCCGCTGGTCGACATTCGTTTCAACTCTTTTATTCGGGAAAACCAATAGCGGCGAAGAATCCTCCGTGGGACGGTGGATTGGTTTGGCGGAAAGATCCTTCCGGAAACAACTGGCTCGGTGTTACCTGTCAAGGTCAAGGCGCTTCCACTTGGTGGCCTGCACCTCCAGATCATCTGCAAGAAGCCGATACTGTTGAGTTTACAGCAGTTTATCCAGCCAACTTGTTCTTCAAGGGCAACGGCGAATTGGTACACGATTGGAAAACCGAAAACAATCGAACCACTACTTGGCAAACCACCCATCCTATTGATCTTTACAACATCACCGTAAACATTGCCGATTACGCGCACTTCAAAGAAAAATTGATGCGAGCAGATGGATCGGAACTCGACATTTCCTACTATCCGCTGCGCGTGAACCTCGAAAAAGCGAAAAAGCAATTCAAACAAACGTTCCAAATGTTGAAGTGCTTCGAAAACGCTTTTGGGAATTATCCTTGCTCAAACGATGGTTTCTCGGTTGTTGAAACCGCCTATGCAGGCATGGAGCACCAAGGCGCAATTGCTTACGGAAACGGATATGTTGATGGATACAATGGCGAAGATTATTCGGGTGTCGGCATCTTGTTCGACTTTATTCTTATCCACGAAAGTGCCCACGAATGGTGGGGGAATTCAGTTACAGCGCTCAATCCTGAAGATTTTTGGATGCAAGAAGCATTTTGCACTTATGCCGAAATGGTCTATGTGAACTGCCGATTTGGGGAACAAGCAGCGCTGAAATACATCAACGGTAAGAAACGGTTGGTTGGCAATAATGAGCCTATCTTAGGTAAAGATGATAGCGGAATCGACATGTATGCTAAGGGTGCTTTAATGTTGCACACCTTGAGCGCATTTGCCGAAAGCCCAGCAAAGTGGGAAGCTATATTGAAAGATTTCGCGCTTGCAATGAAGTTCCAAAAGGTGAGCACCGAAAGGCTGATAAACTGGTTTTGTGCAAATTTGAAAGGTGTTTCTCCTGCTTTTTTCTACCAATACCTCACTTTGGATAAGCCTCCAATTTTGGAATATTTAGTGCAAAAGGTGGATGGAGGTTTTAATGTGAAATACAGAATCGTAAATGCAATCAAAGGCTTCGAAATGCCCATCTTTTGGAGTAATTCCAAAACCTCCAATCCGAGTTTGGCAAAAGGTTCTTGGCAGGAAATTTATTTCTTGGGTATTGTTGAGCCCGTGCCTGATGTATCCAAGTCTTACTTTTTAACAAAACCCTAGATTTTTTTCAAGATTGGTGCATCATATTCATTGGCTGTCGCATCTAAACCAAGCCATTGACAATGTTTTTTCAAGATTTTTCATGTCTCTCTTTTTAATTCATTGTTAATAACTAAATTTACGACCCTTCTAAAGAAGATTATATGCGGAAAATTATATCAGTACTCCTTGCATCCTCAGCATTGATGCTCTTTTCAGCTCAGTCATCAGCTCAGGTTACATTCACAGTACAACCGCCTGCCGACCTTGTAACGAACGTTCTCGTTGGTGCTGGTGTTCAGGTTTCGAACATTACGTCTGGCGGAGATCCCCAACAATTCGGTCGATTCGTTGGCGGAAACTCAGTGAACTTAGGCATCGGTAATGGCGTCGTGATGACTACAGGAAACGTTGTTTCTCAGTCTGATGCAGCCAACGCGTTTTCCTACATTGGTTCTCCGGCCGATCTAGCAACCATCGGAACAGCTTTCGATAATGCCATCAACCTTACCAACGATGTCGACCTTAATGCAATCATCTCAGGGTTAGGTGCAAATGCTATAACAAACAACATCGCCTTGCTAGAATTCGATTTTGTACCTCAAGGAGATTCAGTAGCCTTTAGATATGTATTTGCATCAGAAGAATACGATGGCTTTGTGTGCTCACAGTTCTTCGACGTATTTGGATTTTTCATTTCAGGACCTGGGATTACTGGTCCTTACTCTAACAATTCTCAGAATATCGCTATCGTTCCTGGCACAAACCCACCCTTGCCTGTAAGTATGAACACGATCAATTCTGGTATTTCTGATGGTGGAATCTATTGTCCTCCAGGCGGACTAAACAACCAAGCTTTTTTCGTCGACAATGCAACTTCTCAAAACTTTGGAGCTTATGGTTTCACTTCGGTACTATCAGCCTCATCTACAGTAACTTGTGGAGAAACCTACCACATCAAATTGATCATCGCAAACGGCGTTGATAACGGTTACGACTCTTGGGTATTCCTCGAAGCTGAATCATTCAGCTCTGCTATCCCAAATGTAAATATTGCTAATCTTCTTCCAGATTCGGCTGTAATCGAAGGATGTATTGAAGGAGAATTGGTATTCAGAAGAAATTTATCTACCGATACTTTAATCATCCCTGTTTTCTATTCAGGAGAAGCACTAAACGGCGACGACTATGCTGGTTTGCCTGATACACTTATTTTCCTTCCGGGTGTTGATTCATTGTACTACGTTCTACAACCAGTTGATGACGGAATCACTGAAGGAACAAATGGTTACGAAAGTTTGATCATCGCTTTTCAAGTGATCAACGATTGTGGCGATACAATCTTCGTTGAGAAAGAACTTAAAATCCGCGATCCATACGTATTAAACATCCAGCCGTTAAACGATACACTGGCTTGTCCACAAGCAAATTATACGGTGGCCGTGAATGTTTCAAACGGTTATGAACCTTATGTGTATCAGTGGGCTAACAACGGTCAAATCACTCCAACCATCAACGTTCCAATTCTTGAATCACAAACTTTCCCTGTAAATATTACCGATGCATTGAATTGTCCGTTCTCTCAATATACCGATTCGGTTATTGTAACCATGAACTACGATTCATTGAATTCTGTTACGCAGAGCACTATCATCTGCTCTGGCGATACGATCGACATTGAAGCTTTCACCATCAGTGGCTTACTTCCACATAACATCAGTTGGTCGAACGGATTGAATGTAGATACCATTTCGGTTACTGCGACAGATACTACTGTTTTCACTTACACTGCAACAGATGCTTGTGGAGTTATTGTTACCGATTCTTTCACTGTATTCGTTCCTGTTTACGATACTTTGTTGGTTACAACCAACGATACTACGATCTGTAGCAAAGACTCCGAAGCCAAACTTATCGCTTATCCTGATGGCGGTGCAGGTGGATACACTTACGTTTGGTCAGGTCCAGCTCCTATTGCTGCTTTGAACGACTCAGTTTCATTGGCTGGTCCAACTGCCACAACCGATTACTACATCACAGTTACCGATCAGTGCGGTGAAGTTGGTTTCGATACGTTAAAGGTTTTGGTTCAAAATTGCGATCTAACTGCCAACAATGCATTTTCTCCAAATGGAGATGGAAAGAACGATTTCCTCACTTTCCAAAACATTCAATATTATCCCGGTAGTATTGTGTATGTGTATTCTCGTTGGGGCAAGAAAGTGTTCGAGCAAATTGATTACAAAAATGACTGGAATGGCGGCGATGTGCTCATTTCAGGAACTTACTACTACGTTGTTGAACCTAACGACGGTACAGAACCTCTCAAAGGTTTTGTGATGGTTTTCAAAGAATAAAAAACACTTCTATACTTTAGCGGGCCCTCAGGATTTCTGGAGGCCCGCTTTTTATTTCCTGCCCATGAGATTTTCTTTTGCTTGCTTATTTTCATTGATCTTTATGATGAATCAATCAACTGCCGCCGACCAACACTCATTTGCGCGTTCAAATGAAGTTGTAGTGCGACATCTTAGTTTGCAGTTGCAGCTCGACTTTGACCAGAAAGTAGCTTTTGGCACCGCACGCCTCGACCTTGATCGCCTCAAGCCATCCAACCAAGTTATTCTCGATACAAAAAACCTCGATATTGAAAGTGTAACGCTCGACAATGGCAACAAAGCGAGTTACAATTTAGGCGATGAAGTCCCTTTTCTTGGCCAACCGCTCACCATCGAATTGTTGCCTGAAACGAAATTCATCACTGTAAAATACCGAACTACAAAATCATCCGATGCAGTGCAGTGGCTCGATCCGGAGCAAACATTTGGGAAGAAGCATCCGTTTTTGTTCACCCAAGGCCAAGCAATCCTCACGAGAACTTGGATTCCTTTGCAGGATTCTCCGGGCATCCGATTCACTTGGGATGCCACCATCACACTTCCAAAAGAACTTATGGCGGTGATGAGTGGAACCAATCCACAAGAAAGAAACGAAACCGGAGATTACAAATTCCGCATGGAGCTTCCTGTTCCAGCTTATCTCATCGCTTTGTCGGCAGGTGATCTTAAATTCTCTCCCATCGGTTCTCGTTGTGGCGTTTATGCGGAACCTGAACAGTTGCAAAAAGCTGCAGCAGAATTTTCCGACATGGAGAAAATGCTCATTGCTGCCGAAAAGCTTTATGGACCGTACATTTGGGGCCGTTATGATGTAATTGTACTTCCGCCTTCTTTCCCTTTTGGAGGGATGGAAAACCCACGACTCACTTTTGCTACGCCGACCATCATTGCCGGCGATGGATCACTCACTTCACTCATTGCCCACGAATTGGCGCACAGCTGGTCGGGCAATTTGGTAACGAATTCCACTTGGGATGATTTCTGGCTCAACGAAGGATTTACAGTGTATTTCGAACGCCGAATCATGGAATCTCTTTACGGGAAAGATTACGCCATTATGCTGTCGGTGCTTGGTTTCGACGACCTAAAAGAAACACTTGAAGAACTAAAAGATGCACCTGAAGATACCAAATTAAAACTCAAGCTCACCGGAAGAGATCCCGATGATGGGATGTCGGATATTGCCTACGAAAAGGGTTGCCTTCTTCTCGAATATCTTGAAAATCAGGTTGGAAGAGAGAAGTTCGATCTCTTTTTAACGGCTTATTTCAAGGAGTTCACCTTCAAAGGAATGGACACTGACAAATTTATCAAGTATGCCAAAAGGAAGTTAGCCTTAACGGCTGAAGTTGAAGCTGTAATGCTCCAATTTATCTTCGAGCCAGGACTTCCAACGATTGTTCAACCACCAGTATCTGCAAAATTTGCTGCAGTGGAAAAACTGGCCGATCGCTTCCAATCAAAGCAAGTATCCACCAAGGATTTGCCCACAAAAGATTGGTCGACCCACGAATGGTTGCATTTTATTCGTTCGTTGGATCCGAAGATGGAGCAGCCCTTGGCAGATCAGTTGAACCGAGATTTTGGACTTTCCAATCATGGCAATTCAGAAATTCGGTTTGCTTGGTTGATGAACCGAATTGCAGCCAGTGATGCATCTTTGGTGGATGATACGGATCAATTTCTTGGAAGTGTGGGCCGCAGGAAGTTTGTGCTGCCATTGTATCGCTCTATGAGCCGCAAACCAGAGATCTATACAACAGCTAAGGATATTTACAAGCGCCACCGTTCAGGATATCACTCAGTTACGCGCCAAAGCGTAGATGAACTTTTCAACACTAAATAAAGACCATCAAAACGAAGCAAATAATTTCCTTAGGTTTGCGAAAAATTTAAACAACATGCCACTCAATAGCACAGCATTTAAAGGCTACACAATTGACTTGATCGACGACCTTCCGGAAGTAAATGAAAACGCTTTCGATTTCACTTTTGTAAAGATCGACTTGAGCGAAAGTTCATTGTACGATTTCGACAATAAAATCAAAGTATTAATTGGGCTTCCGAGCCTTGATACTGGCGTTTGTCAGAAAGAAGCACGCCAATTCAACGAGCGCCTAAATGCAAAAGAAGGTGTAGTTGGAATCATAATTTCTAAAGACCTTCCATTCGCAATGAAGCGTTTTTGTGAGGCAGAAGGCTTAAGCAATATTGTGCCTGCTTCAGATTTTCGTTACAACGATTTCAGTTCTGAATACAATACCGAAATGACGAATGGTCCATTGAAAGGCCTTATCGCACGTACCGTATTTGTAGTGGATAAAAACAACAAGATTCGCCACGTTGAAATCACGCCAGATATCACCGTTGAGCCTGATTACGACAAGATCCTCAGTGTTGTAGATTCTCTTTAATCACACACAGAACACCAAATAAAAAAGCTCCACTGTTTCGCAACGGTGGAGCTTTTCTTTTTAGTTAGTTGGATTACCCAACCAATGCAATATCGAATTGAACGAGGTCGATGAATTGCTGAACACGGTCATCCACTTCTGCACTATTCAAGTTCTGAATTCTTTCAGTTCCGAATTTTTCTACGCTGAAAGATGCCATCGCCGATCCAAAGATCACGGCACGCTTCATATTGTCGAAAGAAATGTCTTTGGTTTCTGCAATGTATCCGATGAAACCACCTGCAAAGCTATCGCCAGCTCCGGTTGGATCGAATACTTCTTCCAATGGAAGGGCAGGAGCAAAGAACACTTGGTCGTTGTTAAACAACAATGCACCGTGCTCTCCTTTTTTAATGATCAAGTATTTCGGCCCCATCGCAAGGATCTTCTGAGAAGCCTTCACCAACGAATATTCTCCCGAAAGTTGACGGGCTTCTTCGTCGTTGATTGTTAGCACATCAACACGCTTCAACAAAGATTTAAGATCATCAAGTGCGATATCCATCCAGAAATTCATTGTGTCGAGCACAACCAACTTCGGACGGTTAGTTAAACGTTCCAATACTTGATGCTGAACAGATGGAGCAAGATTTCCCAACATCAAGAATTCGCAGTCTTGATAAGCAGCAGGAATGGTTGGATCGAAAGTCGCCAACACATTAAGCTGAGTATCTAGCGTATCGCGAGAATTCATGTCGTTGTGGTATTTCCCACTCCAAAAGAATGTTTTCTCTCCTTGCTTAATCTGCAAACCGTCGGTGTTTACCTTACGTTTCTGCAACATAGCAATAGCTTCCTGTGGAAAGTCGTCGCCAACTACCGAAACCAAATTAATTTTTGAAGTGAAATAAGAGGCAGATAGCGAAATGAAGGTCGCTGCACCACCTACAATTTTATCGGTTTTACCGAATGGGGTTTCAATGGCGTCGAAGGCAACTGTGCCGATAACCAAAAGGCTCATAAAGTGTTGTTTATTTTTTGTTTGGGTAAACTTTGAGGGCTTCGCGGAGAATTTCCACGCATTTATTCAAGTCGGTGAGATTGAGTACATAACCGATGCGCACTTCGTCTTTTCCTGATCCTGGAGTAGAGTAGAAGCCCGTTGCAGGAGCAAGCATCACTGTTGCATTCTCGTAACGGAATTCCTCCAACAACCATTGGCAGAAATGATCTGAATCTTGAATAGGAAGTCGTGCCATGGCATAAAATGCACCTTTCGGCTTCGGACAAAAAACGCCCGGAATGCTGTTCAAGCCATCAACCATGAGGTCTCTTCTGGCAACGTATTCACTTACCACAGCTTCGAAATAAGAGTCTGGAGTATCAAGTGCAGCTTCAGAAGCAATTTGACCAAATGTTGGTGGACTTAATCTTGCTTGCGCGAATTTGAGCGCAGTTTGCATCACTTCAGCATTTCGGGTAACCAAAGCGCCGATGCGTGCACCACACATGCTGTAACGCTTCGACACAGAATCGATTAGGATTACATTGTTATCCAAACCATCCAACTGCATGGCTGAAAAGAAAGTCTCGCCATCGTAGCAGAATTCTCTGTACACTTCATCAGCAAACAGATACAAATCGTGGCGAAGAAGAATTTCACGGAGCTTTTCAAGTTCTGCGCGTGAATACAGATAACCTGTAGGATTGCCCGGATTTGAAATGAGAATCGCTTTTGTTTTCGGGGTGATTAATTGCTCGAACGATTCTACTGGAGGAAGCGCGAACCCTTCATCGATAGTCGATTTTACTGGAACCACAACAGCACCAGCAGTTTGTGCGAAGCTGAGGTAGTTTGCATAAAAAGGTTCAGGAACGATGATTTCATCGCCCGGATCGAGGCAAGTCATGATGCCGAACAACAATGCTTCAGAACCACCAGTGGTGATCATGATTTGGTTGTGGTCGACAGTGATTCCGTTTTTGCTGTAGTATCCTGCTAACTTTCTGCGGTAACTCTCATTGCCAGCACTGTGGCTATACTCGATCACTTTTAGTCCAGTGTTTTTGATAGCCTCGAGTGCTACTTCTGGAGTTTGAATATCGGGTTGACCAATGTTGAGGTGGTAGATTTTTACCCCTTGCGACTTTGCTTTTTCGGCAAATGGAACCAGTTTGCGGATAGGAGAAGCTGGAAGTTGAATTCCTTTCTTTGAGATGCTTGGCATATAAAATAAAAAACCCCGATCTGAGGATCGGGGTGCAAAGATGATAAATTTTCAGGCTCGAAGAATTATTTTTCGAGTGGAGCCATTCCTTGCTTCTTCTCAGGCATGCCTGCGTCTGCTGGTGGTGGTTCAACGTTACCTTTGATGTAAAGCATTTTGGTTCCAGTTTTTTCTTTCGAAGCATCCTGGATAGTCAATGTTACATTTTTGTTGATTGCGCCTGCGCGCTTAGTATCGTAGCTAACGCGGATTGAACCAGTTTTTCCTGGAGCAATCGCTTCTTTTGGCCATTCTGGAACTGTACAACCACAAGATCCACGTGCATTAGAGATCAAAAATGGTTCTTTACCAGTGTTGGTGAATGTAAACTCACATGTTCCATCGCCACCATTTTTAATGGTACCGTAATCGTGAGTTTCTTTATCAAACTGAATACTTGGTGTCCAGTTTTGCTCAGTAGACGGTGTTGGTGCTGCTGGAGCTTGTGCATTAACAGCCACTAGGCCAGAAAGTGCAAAAACGAGTGTTAAAAAAGAGCGTTTCATTTCAGAGAGCTGATGTTTAAATTATTGATGACAAATGTAATTTTTCTATTGGAGATTTCAACCCTTAGTGAGGGATTGGTGAATTCACTGGAGTTGGTTTGTTATTAGGTTCAGCCATTGGTGAAATTGTAGCTTTCCCTTTTGTTGGAGTAGTGCTTCCATCTTTACCGCTTACGTTCCCTTTTGTTGGAGTGGCGCTTCCATCTTTGCCGTTTACGTTCCCTTTGATTGTAAGTTTCGTGGTTCCTGTTTTATCTTGGTTGGTTCCACTTACAATTGTAACTGTAACATCTTTGGTGAAAGCTCCCGGGCGGCCTTCAGAATTGTAGCCCACTTTAATGTTTGCAGTTTTACCAGGTGCTACCGGTGTTTTTGGCCACTCTGGAGTTGTGCATCCGCAGCTTGCCTGCGCAGTTTGAACCAAAATTGGATCTTTCCCAGTATTGGTAAAATTAAATTCATACGTTGCAACTGGACCTTCAGGAATTCCTCCGAAATCGTGTGTTGTTTGTTCGAAAGTTACGGTTGGCGTCCAATTAATATCTGTTGAAGCCGGTTGCGCTGCGAGCGATAGTGTACCGCCTAGCATCAGCATTGAAAAAAAATGTTTCATAGTTTGTTTCGTGCGTTTTTAGGTTTTTAAAACCGGCGCGCCATTGCAATTATTAAGCCAAAAACTTCCTCGGTTTACCACGCTTCCACAAATGAACAAAATTCATTTCGGCTTGTCAAGTCTTGGCTGCCTGAGTAGATAAATCTTAACCATTTATTCAAATTCAAACTGCCCAAAAAAAGCGCTATTTTTGCCGCCTTCAGTCATAAAGTATGGAAATCCCTAAACAATACAACCCCGTTTCAATCGAAGACAAATGGTACAGCACCTGGATGGATAAAGGACTCTTTCGTTCCGTTCCCGATGGTCGTGAATCCTTCACGGTCGTTATTCCTCCGCCAAATGTTACCGGTGTATTGCACATGGGCCACATGCTCAACAATACCATTCAAGATGTGCTCGTTCGTCGTGCCCGTCTTCAAGGAAAAAATGCCTGCTGGGTTCCAGGAACCGACCATGCATCTATCGCTACCGAAGCCAAAGTGGTTAACAAACTGAAGGAACAAGGCATCGAGAAAAATAGTCTCACACGCGAAAAATTCCTAGAACACGCTTGGGAATGGACTGAAAAACACGGGGGAATCATCCTCGAACAACTCAAGAAACTTGGGGCTTCATGCGATTGGGAACGCACAAAGTTTACGATGGACGACGACATGAACAGCGCCGTAACGAACGTGTTCATCGACCTCTATAAAAAAGGCTTGGTTTACCGAGGAGTACGCATGGTGAACTGGGATCCAAAGGCACAAACAGCGCTTTCTGATGAAGAGGTAATCTACAAGGAAACGCCTTCGAGGTTGTTCCATGTACGCTACCAAATAAAAGATTCCGACCAAACAATCACCATCGCCACAACTAGGCCTGAAACAATTCTCGGAGATACTGCCATTTGCGTGCATCCTGAAGATGAGCGTTATACGAACCTCATTGGTAAAACCGTTTTAGTGCCTTTATTGAACCGCGAAATTCCGATCATCGCCGACGAATACGTTGACCGCGAATTTGGAACAGGAGCGCTCAAAGTAACACCTGCGCACGACATCAACGACTACAACCTTGGAATTAAATACAATCTACCTGTGGTGGATGTAATTTCTTCCGATGGAACCATGAGCCAAGCAGCGCAACTCTATATTGGTCGCGACCGATTTGATGTTCGTAAGCAGATTGTGAAGGACATCGATGCAGCTGGTCAGCTCGATAAAATTGAAGACATTAAAAACAATGTCGGTTATTCGGAACGAACCGATGCGGTGATCGAACCACGTTTGTCGATGCAATGGTTCGTGAAAATGGAAGTGCTTGCCAAGCCTGCTCTTGATGCGGTAAACGATGGCAAGGTGAAACTGCATCCAGCGAAATTCATCAATACATATAAGTATTGGATGGAGAATGTGAAGGATTGGTGCATCTCTCGCCAGCTTTGGTGGGGACAGCGCATTCCGGCTTGGTACGATAACACTGGAGATGTAGTGGTTGCTGCCAATTTGGAGGGCGCCATGGCGGAATTTGCCGCAAAGGGAAAAACTGTTTCAGCTGCTGAAATCCGTCAGGACGAAGACGTGGTAGATACATGGTTTTCATCGTGGCTCTGGCCGATTACCGTGTTTGACGCAGATGCAGTAATCAAGAATCCGGCTGATTTTAATGCCGATTTGAAATATTATTATCCAACCAAAGATCTCGTTACAGCGCCGGAAATCCTCTTTTTCTGGGTGGCTCGGATGATCATGGCTGGAATGGAATACTGCGGTGAAATCCCATTTTCGAATGTGTATCTCACAGGAATTGTGCGCGATAAGCAAGGACGTAAAATGTCGAAGTCGCTCGGAAATTCGCCCGATCCAATCGAATTGATCGAGAAGTTTGGTGCCGATGGCGTGCGACTTGGAATGCTTCTCACATCCCCGGCAGGGAACGATTTGCCGTTCGATGAAAGCATGTGCGAACAAGGTCGAAATTTCAGCAACAAAATCTGGAATGCTTTCCGTTTGGTGAAAGGATGGACTGTAGAGGATAAAGAACCTACCCAAGCTTCACGCGAGGTTACTGCTTGGTTTGGATCGCACTTGGCTGCCACCATTGCCGAAGTGGATGATTTGTTCTCAAAGTACCGCATTTCGGAAGCCTTGATGACTTTGTACAAGCTCACTTGGGATGATTTCTGCGCTTGGTATCTCGAAGCGGTGAAACCAGGATTTGAGCAAAGCATCGACCGTGAAACATATCTCGCAACGATTGGTTATTTTGAAGATGTCCTCAGATTGTTGCACCCGTTTATTCCATTTATCACGGAAGAAATTTGGCAATACATCGGCGATCGTGACGAAAACAACTTGCTTATCGTGAACCACATGCCGGTTACGGTAGCTGTTGATGCGAAGTGCAATGCCGAGTTCGATCTGATTCGTGAATTAATTGCCTCAGTTCGGGCATTCAGAAACGATAAAGGCTTATCTCCCAAAGAAGCATTGCGTTTGAGTTGTAAAAGCCGCAGTGCAATCAATCCACTTCCATTTGAGGCAGTTTTATTCAAGCTGGCAAACCTCGAAGCTGTTGATTATGTGAGTGAAAAACCAGAAGGTACTTTAGCCATTTTGGTGCGCACCGAAGAAATCTTCTTGCCTGTAGGCGAAATCGCAGATCCAGAAGCTGAGCGCGAAAAACTCCAGAAGGAACTCAGCTACACCGAAGGATTCCTTTCATCGGTTGAAAAGAAGCTGAGCAACGAGCGTTTTGTGAGCAATGCAAAGCCAAAAGTCGTGGCTATGGAACAAAAGAAAATGCAAGATGCAATTCAGCGTATTCAAGTCTTGAAAGAGCAGCTTGAAGCTTTGGTATAAGAAGAGTTACGATAATTGGTGTCTATAATTTCAATGTTTACGAGCTGTTTCGTCTCTCACTTGTGGAGAGTGATAAGATAGAGGTTAATTGAAGCCTTTGTACAATTCGAGTTACGACAATTGGAATCTCAAATCTTAATGGTTACTAGCTGAATCGTCTCTCTCCTGTGGAGAGAGATAAGAGAGAGAGGTTTATCGAAGCTTTAGTATAATACGAATTCTGACAATAGGCATCCCCAATCACAATTGCTTCGAGATGAATCGTCTCTCTCCTGTGGAGAGAGATAAGAGAGAGAGGTAACATTGGAAGCTCGGATTAAAACGAAATACGATAAATGGAATTTTGAATCTCAATTGCTTCGAGCTGTATCGTCTCTCACCTATGGAGAGAGATAAGATAGAGGTTAATTGAAGCCTTTGAACAATTCGAGTTACGACAATTGGAATCTCAAATCTTAATGGTTACTAGCTGAATCGTCTCTCTCCTGTGCAGAGAGATAAGAGAGAGAGGTAAATTCGTTCATCAATCCACGGTCTAAAGTCCGTGGCTGCAAGGTTTCACCTTTTCCCTTTCACCTCAATACTACCGCCCCCCAATCAACTTCCCTAAAGCCGAAATCCCTTCAGCAGTAGCTTTGAAAAAATCACCTGTTTTAAAATTCGGAATAAACTGCTGATTCACAATTTCTGCCGTTTCTGCATCGCTTAAAATGCGCTCAATTCCATAACCATTGTGGATGCGGATCTTTCGAATGGATTTTGAAATCGCAATCAGAATTCCATTGTCCTTCTTCGAATCACCAACTCCCCAAGCATTTGCTAACATCAAGCTGTAAGCGTCAAAATCCGATTCGTTTGTATACGTGTAATCTAAGGATACTACAGCCAATTGAATATCCAATTCTTTATTCAATCGAACAATCAGTCGTGTGAGAGAATCGATTTCAGCAGCACTGAACAAATGCTCAAAGTCATTTACAAATCCAAATGATGATGGGATTTCAACTGTTAAACTGCGACTGACTTGAAGAAGCGAATCTTTATAGGAGGTCTGGGCCGTTGAAGGATTTTGAATTCCGACAACCGCAATAGTCCACAGAAATAGATGAATGATTCGTGACTTCACGACATTTCAAATAAACTCAATTCATGAAGTTTTAAAGCGTTTCAACTCGCCTCCAATTCTCAATTACACGTTAAAACGGAAATGCATCACATCGCCGTCTACCACAACATATTCTTTTCCTTCAACGGCGAGCTTTCCATTGTCGCGGCAAGCTGATTCCGATCCGAAGTGAATGAAGTCTTGGTAATGAATTACCTCAGCACGAATAAACCCTTTTTCGAAATCTGTGTGAATCACACCTGCTGCTTGGGGCGCTTTCATGCCTTTGGTTATGGTCCATGCGCGAACTTCTTTCACACCAGCGGTGAAATACGTTTGTAAGTTGAGCAAGTGGTAAGCCGACTTGATCAATTTGTTCACACCTGGTTCGGCCAATCCGATTTCTTCTAGGAATGCTACCTTGTCTTCGTATGTCTCCAATGAAGCAATTTCTGCTTCCATGGCGGCAGTAATGATCATGATCTCGGCGTTTTCTTCTGCCACCGAATTGCGCACGGCTTCAACCATCGCATTTCCCGATTTTGCTGACGACTCATCAACATTACATACATAAAGTACTGGTTTGTTGGTGAGTAAGTAAAGATCGTTCGCAAAGTCGATGTCATCTTGTTTTTCCAAGATCACACTTCTTGCCGATTTTCCTTGCTTGAGTACTTCTTGGTATTTGCTGAGGATTTCATGCTGCTTCTTAGCGTCTTTGTCGCCAGCGCGTGCTTGCTTTTCGATCTTCTGAAGACGTTTTTCAACAGTATCAAGGTCTTTCAATTGAAGCTCTAAATCGATCACTTCTTTGTCGCGCACAGGATTTACATTGCCATCTACGTGCACCACGTTCGGATCGTCGAAACAACGCAATACGTGCAAAATTGCATCGCATTCGCGGATGTTTCCAAGGAATTGATTGCCCAAACCTTCACCTTTAGAAGCGCCTTTTACCAATCCGGCGATATCAACGATTTCAACAGTAGTAGGTACAATTTTCTCTGGCTTCACGAAATTCGATAACGATGTAAGTCGCTCATCCGGCACGGTAATCACGCCAACATTGGGCTCGATTGTACAGAAAGGGAAGTTTGCAGCTTGAGCTTTCGCGTTGCTGAGACAATTGAAAAGGGTTGATTTTCCCACATTAGGCAAACCAACGATACCGCATTTTAAGGCCATGATAGTTCTGAAAAACGGCGGCAAAGATAGTTATTCTGCACCGCTGATTACAGGAATTTTTATTTGGCTTTGAGGTATTCTGATTCCTTTTTATAGTACATGCTTAAGCTAGAAGGAGAGCCTTCAGCTACCACTTTTAAAAGAGCTTCGGTATCGGTTAAATTTCTGAATAGCATTGCTGCTCCTGCTGGTGCTTTCGCTTTTGTTTTTTCTCCCGGCTGCAATGTAATTAACTCCTTTTCTGAATTGTCGCTTAACAACAACAAAACCGTTACTGGAACAGATCCAATATTTTTTGCTGATGCGTCGAACGAACTTTTTTGTTCACCACCTAAATAAAACTGCTCGTGAGCCGGAATGCGTAAGTTGGATTTAATTGTTGCAGGACCAAACGAACTGAATAATGTAAAAAGTAATAATGCAGTAGCTACGATTTTCATGTTTAATTTTTCTGATTAACAGATGCTTATCAATTAATGTTTATTGTTTGAGAATGATTGTGAATTTAACTTAGGGATGCTAATTTTTTTATATTTGTTTAAAACAGTTCCACATGATTAAAATCTTTACTACGCTAGTTTGCTCGGTCATTTTCGCCCAATTGGGAAATGCTCAGATCGAGCTGGAAGTTTCAGATTATCATCGGTTCGATAACCAATACTATCGAGGATTTATATATACCGACCTTACCCAAGTCGAAACAACGGCACAAGGTCCAAACCAGTTCTGGGATTACTTTCTGCTCGACGAAGATTTTCAGGACACATTAACGATCATCAAAGCAGACTTAACACCATTTTATTCCTCATTTCCCAATGCAGAATATGCGATAACCACTAATAATTTATCGTATTTCTATGAATCACTTTCGCCTCAAGGAGTTACCATCGAAGGACGAGCAGTGTACGATCCAATTTTCGAATCTCAAATTATCACCCCATTTCAAAGTGTTGGGTTTTCATTGCCTTATCCAATCAATTTTGGTGATAATTACCAGTTTGGTTATCAATACCAAACCGAGAATGCGTCCTTTTTACCCAATGCAGATTCTTCAAAATCGCAAACTTATGTAGATGTTACCATCAATGTGGATGCCTCGGGAATTCTCACCATTCCCGGAGGATCGTTTGAAGTGCTTCGCTTCCGACAATTGTCAACTTCGTTGGATAGCTTGTATCTGTATAATGAACAGAATGGTTGGATTTTCTACAATGAACTTTTCGATACAACTGTTACAGATTTCTTTTACACCAAGGATGTTGGGGCGTCTCTGCTCACCATTACAACGCGCCCAAATACAGGAACTACGGCAGTTAGTTTCCTTAAAGGATTTGTCATCAACAGTGCTGAAAATGCAGTTCTGCCGCATATTAGCATCTATCCTCAGCCTGCTGAAAATACTGTTTGGGTAGACGCTGAAAAGAAATATTCAGCACAATTGGTGAACCTACAAGGACAGAAAATTCGAGACATTCAGCTGATTCAAGGGCGAAACCAAATCGACCGAGAAGATATTCCAGACGGCATTTATATGTTGCGTTGTTTCGATTCAGATGGAAATGCAGCAGGCGTTCGGAAGCTCGTTTTTACGCAACAGTGAACCATAAATTTGCTGAATTGTTGCACTTTTGAACATGCAATTAAAACTGGGGTTTTCCCCTTGTCCGAACGATACCTTTATCTTTAATGCACTTGTAAATGGCTTGGTTTCAGATCCTGAAATCTCATTTCAAGTTACACTAGCCGACGTTGAAGCGCTGAACCAATCAGCCATTCAACATAAGGCCGATATCACCAAATTGTCGTTCGGAACAATTCCTGCCGTTTCTATCAATTACCAAGTGCTAGATGCTGGATCAGCCTTAGGCTTCGGCTGTGGTCCGCTGCTGGTTTCAAACCGAATTTTATCTCCCGATGAATTAAAAAATGCTAGAGTAGCCATTCCTGGATTTAACACAACTGCCAATCTCCTCATGAGCATGGCTTACCCGGAAATCAGAGATAAAAAGGCGTTTTTGTTTTCCGACATCGAGGATGCCGTGATGAGTGGAGATGCAGATTTGGGATTAATTATCCACGAAAACCGATTTACCTATGAGCGTCGAGGTTTACTCAAAGTTGCAGATTTAGGCGCTTGGTGGGAAGATAAATTTCAACTGCCAATTCCTTTGGGCTGCATTGCAATTCGAAGAGATCTCGATGAAAAAATCAAGCAAAAGGTGAGCGGATTGATTCGAAAAAGCGTGCAGTTGGCTTTTCAAGATCCAAGTGCTACAATGGCTTATGTTTCAGAACATGCTCAAGCCATGGAGCTTGAAGTGATGAAACAACATATTGCTTTGTATGTGAATGACTTCAGTGTTTCGTTGGGAAACAAAGGCCGCAATGCAGTAATGGAAATGTTTAGAATAGCTTCAGAAAACGAACTAACAAGCTCGGTGGTGGAACCGCTATTTGTAGATTCAGATCTTCTGTAAGGAAGGCAATTCTACATCTGCAATGGCGCGCATCGTGATGGTGCCGAAAACATGCGGAAAAAAACCGGATCCGTCATCTGCAGCTTCATAGATTACCGGAACATTCAGCAATGAAGTGTCGATTTTTAGGATGCGTAGATCATTTCTATTCTTGAAAAAACGCTTCAATGTACCTTTGATTTGCTCCTCCCGTGAACAATGAATAAAGCCTTCAGCTTCCAAAGAAGCAGCAGTAAACTCAGCTTGCGATTTTTGTATTTCCCAGTCGGAAAGACAAACAATGTGGTAGATAAATTTTGGAGCAGCCATCAGAATCGTTTGCAAATTTAGGCAAGTGTTTTCATACTCTATTCAATTTTAGAGTGATAATTTCTACGCACATTATTCGGAGAGGTTTTTGAAATTGTAGGTTCCAACGTAAGATTGAAAGCGAATATGGAGCAACAGCAAAACAGGTATTCACGTATTTCAGCCAAAATTATCAATATGCCAAAATTTGTTACTCGTATTTTCGTCGTAGAAGACAATGAATTCTTTGCTACACTCATCAAGCAAAAGCTTGAAATGAACGACCAAAATGAGGTTACGCTTTTCTTTAATGGCGACGATTTCAGAAACAGTCTGTATCAAAATCCTGATATCGTTGTACTCGATTATAACCTTCCTAACAGCAATGGAATCGATCTGCTCAAGGAAATCAAAAATTATAACCAAGAGATCAAAACCATCATTGTTTCTGGACAAGAAAAGGTGGATGTGGTGATTGAAGCATTCGAGTGCGGTGCTGAGGAGTACATTAAAAAGGACGACAATGCGCTACAAATGCTTGATTTAAAAGTGCAGAAACACAGTGGAAGCGTCAATTTGAGAAAAGAAGTTGACCATTTACGTGATCAAATCATCGACCGCCATCGCTACGACCGTATTATCGGCGAAAGTCAGGCAGTATTGAAGGTTTTACGCCTCATTCAAAAGGTCGAAAAAACCAATATGCTTGCCTTAATCACTGGGGAAAGCGGCACTGGAAAGGAGCTTGTAGCTTCTGCAATACATTACAATTCAGATAAAAAGAACAAGCCTTTTGTAGCCGTTAACGTGGCTGCAATTCCAGAAGATCTGATGGAATCGGAACTTTTTGGACATGAGCGTGGCGCTTTTACTGGAGCTGATAGCAAGCGAATTGGAAAGTTCGAAGAAGCCAACGATGGAACCATTTTCCTCGACGAAATCGGTGAAATGGATGTTCACATGCAAACCAAGTTATTGCGCGTTTTGCAAGAAAGTAAAATCACAAGACTAGGATCGAATAAAGAAATTGCGCTGAATGTTCGTGTAATTGCAGCGACGAATAAAAATCTAGCCCAAAGGGTAAAAGATGGGAAAATGCGTGAAGACTTGTACTATCGTTTACAAGGCTTTTTGATTCACCTTCCACCCTTGCGAGACCGTGAAAACGATTTGCTGCTGCTAGCGAGAAACATGCTTAGGCAGTTCTGCGACGCAAACAGAATCCCACAAAAAACTTTTTCATCTGATGCATTAAAATCGATGATGAAACATCCTTGGAGTGGAAATGTGAGAGAACTCAAAGCCTTTGTTGAAAGAGCCGTGCTGATTTCAGATGGTGATGTAATTGAAGACGAAGACTTGATTTTTTCTCAAAATATCTGATCAAGAAATTTTTATGTGCGCTTAAAGCTCGGCCGATTCTGGTCGGGCTTTTTTCATTTTTATTCAGTAGAATTTGAAATCTGTGTTGTACTATAATACAACAAACTGCCAATTCAACTTCTTAGGTTGCGTTCCATAAGAATGGCAGAATACCCCGACGATATTATGCAATGTTTGTCGGCTGTTGGAAGAAATATCTTTATTTACCGACAGCGAAAGGGAATGACTATGCAAGAGTTGGCTGAGGATGTTGGAGCCGACCGCTCGGCAGTGAGCCGATTCGAAGCTGGTTCGAACGTTACCTTGGTTACCATGATCAGAATTGCAACGGCATTAGATATTACACTTCTCGATCTGGTAAATTCGGAAATGAAGGTGAGTGATATTGAGTTGGAAAAATACACACTCACCAAGAAAGCAAAACGAAAAGGAAGTAATCCCGATCGTTCAGAAAATTACTAAACCACTTTTATATATTTGGGGATGCGTAATATTCTCGCCACCCTAGGTGGGTTAGCGTCGGCCATTTTGGTTTTTATCCTATTTGAATCGATTGGTTCAATGTTGTTTCCTACGCCTATTGGATTTGATTACAATGATGCAGTTGCTATGCAGCTATTTGTAGTTAGTTTGCCTGTAGAAGCCTTGTTACTGGTGCTGTTGGGTTATATCGCAGGATCCTTTATCTGCGGAATAGTATTGGCTAAATTCGCACGCAACGAGAAAAAAGTTTTGCCGCTTTTAGCAGGAGGAATCCTTACCATGGCAGGATTTGCCAATGTGATCAACATCAAACACTCGATTTGGTTCAGCGCCTTGGTATTGGTTATTTTTATTCCCTTTGTTCTTTTGGGATACAAAATGATTCGCCGCCACCGCTAACCGAACTTATGGTTTGTTGTTCTGGTTAGTTACTCTGCGCATATTGTTCATCTTGTCGCGCATTTGCTGAGCGCTCGATGTAACGGTAATTGGAGCTTCTTCGCTGTTTTGCCTTGTAGATTTGAGATTGTTCATGCGTTGAGCAGCGGATGCCTGTTCTACAGAATTCTGCTGCATGGCTTTTCGGTTTTTTTCGAGAGAAACAGCATCAATTTGTAATGCTTCCTCGTTTGTTAAATTGTACAGCGCGAAAGGATTGTATTGATTGTAATATTCTGTTGATAACCAAGATGCAGAACGCGCCTTGGCCGAAATTTTTATCTCATCGATAATTCCAGTAAATCCTGAGTTTTCTGTAAATTTTTCACGTCCAATTAATAACGAAGAAGAGGTTAGGGCAGGGGCTTCCATTGTGAGCAAAATACGATCTGCAATTCCATTCACATAAGTTTGAAGCTTACCTGATGCTAGTGAATAAATCACTGCTACATGATGCCATTTTCCAACTTCCAGTTTTTCTGCTCCGCCAATATTGTCTAAGTTGATTTTCTTTCCTGCAGCATTGATAAATGAAGCATTCAGACTTCCTTGCTTATCGAGGTACAAACTATATCCACCAGGAGTATCGCCATGGTTTCCAACAATCACTTGGTTTCGACCTATTTCCTCAGGATAAATCCAAGCAGAAACAGTCAATTCATCTTTTAAGTTGAGGTCTTCGCTGAAAGAGTATTCGGCAAAATCGCCGCCTTCGTTGTTGAAACGTTTACCTCCTGAAATTTTTCCTTCCGTATCGGATGTTCCAACTTGTGTGGCACGCAGCTTTTTAACTCCGTTTCCGGTGAAATCTTTGTTCAAATGCCAAGTAGAAACAAACTTATCGGTCCAAACCAAATTGGCAGGTTCCGATTGAATAGCCGAATTTGAATAATAAACGATCAATTTAGGAGTCTTTCCACTGATGAGTGAATCGGCAAGAACCCAAATATGACACTCACCAGAGGTTGGATTGTATGATTCAATTGAAGAAGGCAAGATGCTGATGCCATCTTTTTTCGTAATGCGAATATCGAAGCCACGCTTGTGCGCTACTTTTCCACCTGAAGTCATGTGTTTGAGGTCTTTGTCTTTAAAGCTTAGCAACAATGGAAAATTGAGCAAGAGCTCATTTCCTCTGTTGATGGGGCTGTTAAATTTTACAGATTTCCGATAGCCAAAGCCAGGCAGTTGAGTGTCTTGGTTGGCAATGCTTTCGTTTGGTCTGCCAAAATAATTGTAAATGAAGAAACCAGTGGCTACCAAAACGGCAAAAGCCGCTCCCACAGTAATCATGCGCAGCGAGGTGCGAACGGTGACTTTGTTTTTTGGTTTGAGTTGTAACCTTGGTTTCATAGGCTTAATTTATCTCTACGATAAAATATTGAAGAGGTTTCTGATAACGAAACCTTTGTGCTATCCCGGAATCTGGCAGCGTCGCTGATCGGTACACAAAGGTTTCGTTGCAGAGTTTCGATTACTTCGTTGTTTCTCCCAAAGCGCTATTCGTTGGGTTGGCAGTATTGGCTACATCTGTTCTAACGCGCACTACATCAGAGAACGTATATGTTTGGTCTGTACCCACCGACATAACTCGATAGTAATTCACACCACTCACAGGTTCTTCATCGATGTATGAATAAAATAAGTTCACACAAAGTGGAGATCCAACCCGATCTTTGAAGCCGAGTGCTTGAAAATCGACCCCATCCGCGGAGCGTTCGACAATGAAAATTCCGTCTTTTTCGTCGTTCGATGCCAGCCAACGGATGTATGTTTTTCCGTCGTTGAATACTGGAGAGAAGGATGAAATCGCGTTATAAGAATCTATTTGAAGGCTTGCTGATCCTACCAGGCCACTACCCATTTTTTGTGTTTGTGCTTGAACATTGCTGCCCGTTAAAATTGCTGTTGCCGTAATAAGGAATCCGACAATCTTGTTTTTAATGGTTGAATATTGACGCTGCGTTTTCATAGATATGATGTGTATCAATTCTGTAATTCAGTTACGTAAAGCTACTTGGGTAGTTCGCCACGTGCAGGCCGCAACGAGGCAAGTGATTACTTGTGTAAGAAAATAGCTCGATGTGAAAAATGACAGCCGAACGAATCTTCTGAACCGGCATTAAACTCAACAAGAACCAAAATGTAAGAGCTGAGTCTTTGCCCGTGTTCAACTAGTAAGAATTTGTATTGCTAAGTTGTATTGTTGCGAATGAATTCAAATCGAACCAATTCTTCGTTTAAAGCATGTTTTTCAAAACAAAAAAAACCCTGCAACTGGGCAGGGTCTTTCAAAGTTAAGGTTGGTTTTAGGTTATAGTCGTTTGATCAGTTTTACCTGACGCTTGTCGTTTTCTTGGGCTACTTGGAAAAAGTAAACTCCTGGTTTCATTTGGTTGTCGTCTTTGAATTTGAAATGCTGCTCCTTTTGCTTTTCGCATGCAACATCCTCTTCGTGTATCACTTCACCTTTCAGGTTTACAATTTTCACTTTCGCAGTTCCTTCCTTCGGAACCATGTAGCTCACTTCAAATTCTTTCTCGAATGGGTTCGGAGACGCGGTATTGATCTTCACACTCAATTCTGATTCTTCTTCCACGTTCACCGGAGTCATCATCGAAAATTCTTCTGCTCCTGAACTGCTTGTTAGCTTTACGCGATAGTAGTTGGTACCGATCGCTGGCTTCGAATCTCTGAACTGGTAGCTCAACACCGCGTCGGAGTTTCCCGCGCCAGGTTTTGTACCGATCGATTCGAAATTCACTCCGTCGTTAGAGCGTTCAACAGTGAAAAGATCATTTTCAACTTCATTTACAGTTAACCATTTGAGCTCAACCGTTTTGCCTTGAACTTCTGCATCGAAGGTGAGGAGGCTCATCGAAATTTGTTGAACGATCGATTCTGTTTTTCCGAAGGTCATGAACTGCGCAGGATTCGATTGGTTTGCGAATTCAGCTTCGAACCAGTTTGCATTGCGTGCTACATTCGCTACGTGCACTTCGTCGATCAAACCTCCGAAGTAATAAATCTTGCGGTTCGGTTCGCGACCAATTTGAAGAGGATCAGAACTTCCAGCCAAGCTGATATCGGTTTTCATACCGCGGTCGTATTTTCCGTTGATGTAGGTCGACATTGAATCGCCTGCATCCGAATACACTGCAGAAACATAAATCCACTTTCCTTTTTCAATCTCCAATCCAGTTTCTTCACCTTTGATGGTTGCAGGAACTGAGTTTTCGTTGCGAACTTCAAATTCAAGCTTGCGGTCTTTGCTGATCGATAAACGATAACCACCATTGAAGCCACTTTGGTTCGAAAGAATTGTTTGTTCTTTTTTGTCGTCGAGTTTTACCCAAGCCGACACTGTTAATTCGCCTGTAATGTCAACGTCTTCAGGTGTATTTAGACATGGAAATTGAGAAGAGTTTTTCTCAGCAGCCACATATACATCTTTGCTGTCTTTTCCTTTTGGTGCTTCAGCTACCTGAGTTGCCCAAGGCGTTTTTGTGCTTAGGTTTCCGCGCAAATGCCATACACCTTTGTAGGTTTTGTTCCATGCATTCTGACTGCTTTCGTTAGCCGCATAACGGTTATTGAAATACAAAAAGATGGGTGCAGTGCCTTTGTGAAGCGAATCCATTTTTACCCAAGCAACCAAGTTTCCTTTTGCTGGATCGTATTGTTCGATCTCGTAATCGAGTAGTGTAACACCATCCGATTTTGTAAATCTGAAGTCATTTCCTTGGTCGCTCAATACTTTCCCGCCATTTGAAACAGATTTCAAATCGATATCTGAAACAGTTACCATGATTGGGAATTTTGCCAGTGATTCCTTATCGGGAAGCATTGCTGGATTGAGGGAAATCTGCTTTCTGAATTTGTATTCAGCTAGTGTTTCCATACCGTTGAAGCGATTGTTAGCACGCGATACGGTAGAGGTTCCGAGCATATTGTACAGAATTGCAACGGAGAAAACACCTACCGCAAATGCACCTGCAACGGCAACATATCTTAGTTTGTTCTGAAGTTTAACCTTGGTTTTTACTTTCTGAACGAGTCGTGTAGAACTTTTTTTCATGAGATTGGTCTTTGATCGGATCCTTTGAATTACTTCTTCTCTTGGGTAGCTTCTGGAGCCGATGCTGCCGAACCGCCTTGAAGTGAACTTCCAGTATCGTTAACTTTTACTACCGAGCTGTATCGGAATGTATTGTCAGCGCCTACCTGCATAATGCGGTACATGTTGTCGCCAGGAAGAGGTTCTTCGTCAACGAAAGAATAAAATAGATTAACCAACAACTGCGTTCCAACACGGTCTTTAAAGCCCAATGCTTCAAAATCAACACCGTCGGCCGAACGTTCTACAACGAAAACGCCGTCTTTCTTATCGTTTTTCACCAACCAGCGTACATATGTTTTACCATCCAAGTAAACAGGCGAGAATGATATAAATGTATTGGCGGTGTCTTGCTTCAATCCGGCTTTGCCTACCATCGCAGAAGCGTTATTGGTAGTTTGTGCATTGGTTGCCACAGAAAGGAACAAGCAAATTGCAGAGATGAAAAATGTTTTGGATGTAAATAAGCGCTTCATGGTTAAAAGAGTGTTAGAGTTCTGGATTCTGTTACGTCAAAAGTATTCGGGCAGTTCTACTGCTTTTGTTTGGGTTTTTCTGTGTAATTACAGATGTAAGTTTTTGATTGCTCTGTAGTGTATTTATTATCGATTGTGCTAGGTAATTAGAGCTTTCAGGGGATTTTATTTTTGCTGTTTGGTTTCGACTAATTGTAAGTTTGATGCTGATTGCTAAAAGTTTTACACTTTTTTACCGATCAGAGCCGTTTGATGAGTTTTACCGTTTTCTGTTCATCATCTTGCGAGAGACTGAAGAAGTAAATGCCAGGCAACAATTCCTTGCTGTCTTTAAATTGATATACGTTTTCGATTCCTGATTCAGGCTTTAACATTTCACGGTAAACAACCTTTCCGCTGATGCTTGTGAGTTTAACTTCCATGTCGGTTTTACTTTGGCTTCCATAACTCACAGAGAAGTTTTCAGAAAATGGATTGGGCTCAACTTTATGAATGTTCAAAGCTGATGGAGGCGCATCGTACTGTACGCTCACAATATTCGAAACGCCGCTTTCATTTTTGAAACTGGTAAAGCGCAAGCGGTAATATGCGTTTCCGTAAACCGGCGCTGGATCCTGAATCATATAATTCTGTGTTTGATCTGCGTTCCCGTTACCAAATTTGCTGGCCACTTTACTGAATGTTTTGCCGTCGGAAGATCTTTCAAGGGTGAAAAAATCTAAGTTAGACTCGTAAGAGGTAGTCCAGTTAACTGCCACATGTGATCCATTTACATTGGCTTCGAATTTATCGATCGATGCCAAGGTTGGTGAAGCACTAAAGACTTCTTCCCCGTCCATTACGATGAGTTTTTCAGGCTCGTTCTCAATATTCCAAGTATCTTGAACTTGTTCGGCGGTAAGGCTTGATGCTGAAACACGCAGTTCATCGAGTATTCCATTGAAAAAACCGGACTTTACATCGGCATCTGCTCCAATTACAATCCAACTGCCTTTGCCATATCCAGCATTTACTGAAATGGATCGGTCTTTTTCACCATTCACGTATGATGTAATGGTTTTTTCGACCGCATTATAAGTAGCTGTAACTTGAAACCATTTGTCCTTTTCAAGAACGATTCCGCCCGTCGCATTTGCATTTGAGGCCATTTTTCCATTGGCGCCAATCACTTCAAATGCTAATTTTTGATTTTTATCCAAATAAAGTTTGCATCCTCCAGTGGTGGTTTCGTTGCAGAAAATGGTTTGATGATTTTCACTTCCTCGGGTGCGAATCCAAGCCGAAACTGTAATGTTCTTATCGAATTGTAGCGTTGACCCTGCTTCAAATACTGCTGATCCTTTTTCTACTGCGAGGAAATCTTTTGCTCCTGCAAACCGTCCTTCTTCATCTTTAATGCCTTTGAATTCACCTATTACTGGAGTTGTGCCTTGAACATTAAAGTTTCCATTGAAGTTCCAAATGGCAGCAAATGATGTTTTGGGTTCTTCACGTTTTACTGAAGCCGCTTTCTCGTTTCCGTAATACATGTAAAAGCAGTTTTCGTTTTGCTTCACATCGCTGTTCGGATAAATCCAAGCCAACAGTTTCCCAATACTTGGATCGAATCTTTCGATTGTGAATGGAACCAATGTTTCTCCATCGGCAGCTGTAATAAGGATGTCGTTTCCATCACGGTTAGTGATTTTTCCACCAGATTCTGTTAAGCGTAAATCGTCGTGGCGAACCGAAACTAAAATCGGACAAGCATCTTGAATTCCACTTTTTAGCAATTGGTGATTGATCGATATCTTACTTCTGCCTGCAAAGCCATCTAGGATTTTTCTTCCTGGAGCCGTTTCTTCAATTGCTTTTTGTGCCCTTGCAGAACCCACATTGCCGATAAAAGTGTAGAGAAACCAAACACCTGTTAAAAGGGCTGTTATGGTGAATACTCCAGCTGTTAATTGCAGTCGTTGGCGCGTACGGTTTGAAATACGGTTTCTTAAACGTAGTCGTTTGTTCATAAGCGGTTTTGTGTGATGGAATTTTGAAAAACCGGCTTATTTGCTTTTTTCGATACCACTGGCACTTTCACCTGTGGATTGTGTTGCAGCAGTTTGAATACGTACTACATCAGAGTAATTAAAGGTGTGGTCGTTGCCCACTTGCATGATTCGATAATGCGCTTGTCCAGCAGGAGGATTGTCATCCACCCATGAATAAAACAGTTTCACACTTTTGCCAGTTCCGATACGGTCTTTAAATGCAAGGGCTTCAAATGCGTCACCATCTTCCGATCGTTCAACAATGAATACTCCATCTTTTTTATCGTTTTCTACCAACCAACGTAAATAGGTTTTGCCTTCTACATATACAGGAGAGAAGGAAACAATATTGTCGATCGAATCTTTCTGTAAAGCCTTGGCTTCGGCAGGAGGTGCTACTTTGAGCGTTTGTTGAGGTACTTGTGCATTAGCAACACCTGCGCAAAGCACGATTCCACAAGCCAATGTAAGCTGGCGAAATGGAAGGTTAAATAACTGTTTAATGTCGAAGTTTTTCATAACCGTGATCTTTTGTGTGATCTCAACGACAAATGTGAAAATCCAGTTGCTGCTGCTTTTTGCGCTTGTGCTTCGGGATTTACATTTGTAAGAAATCAGATCATGGATGCAGAAAAAAAAATGTTGTGATACAATGTCGATAGGCGAAATAGCATTTTTATTGCAAAATTGAATGCTCATCAATATGCAAGAAATCATCACCGGGTGAAAAAAAGAACCCTGTTCTAAGCGAAATCGTTTAAAACAGGGTTTGAGAAGATTTTGAAATATGTCAGATCAGCTTAGCAATTCTTCTACAAGGTCTTTTTCAACCTTCAGGTTATCAATAATAAACAGCTGGCGATCTGGGGTGTTTTTGCCCATATAAAATTCGAGCAGTTGAATCAAATTATCGTTACGCCCGAAAATAACAGGCTCTAAACGGATGTCTTTTCCAATAAAATGCTTGAATTCATCAGGCGAAATTTCTCCCAATCCTTTGAATCGGGTGATCTCAGGATTTTTACCCAATCGAGCAATTGCGTTTTTACGTTCCTCGTCGGAGTAACAATACACTGTTTCTTTTTTGTTTCTCACCCTGAAAAGTGGCGTTTGTAGGATGTACAAGTGACCATTCTTCACCAAATCGGGGAAAAACTGCAAGAAAAAGGTAATCATCAACAAGCGAATATGCATTCCATCCACATCGGCATCGGTGGCAATTACGATGTTGTTGTAACGAAGGTTGTCGAGTCCGTCTTCAATATTTAACGCGCTTTGCAGCAGGTTGAATTCTTCGTTTTCGTATACAATTTTCTTGGTTAAACCATAGCAATTGAGTGGTTTCCCTTTTAAGCTGAAAACTGCCTGAGCGTTTACATCGCGGCTTTTAGTGATAGATCCTGATGCCGAATCTCCCTCGGTAATAAATAAGGTGGTTTCTAGCCTGCCTGCATGCGAAGAGTTGTAGTGTACTCTGCAATCGCGTAGCTTTTTATTGTGAAGACTCACTTTTTTAGCCCGTTCACGTGCCAGTTTACGAATGCCGCTTAGGTCTTTTCGTTCTTTTTCACTTTGCAAGATTTTCTGAAGGATGGCTTCCGAAACTTCTTGGTTTTTGTGCAGGAAGTTGTCGAGCTCTTTTTTCAAGAAATCCATCACAAATGTGCGGATGGCTATTCCATCAGGAGCCATATTTTGAGAGCCCAGTTTTGTCTTGGTTTGTGATTCAAACACTGGCTCCACAACTTTTACACTTGTAGCGGCTATGATAGACTGTCGAACATCATTGGCGTCAAAATCCTTCTTAAAGAAATCGCGCATCACCTTCACCACAGCTTCTCGAAGTGCTGCTTGATGCGTTCCCCCTTGCGTTGTATGCTGTCCGTTTACAAACGAATAATATTCCTCTCCGTATTGGTTGCCGTGTGTAATGGCAATTTCAATGTCTTCACCTTTCAGGTGGATGATCGGATATAACGGTTCGCCTGAAATATTCTGCTCCAAAAGGTCGAACAAGCCACGCTCCGATTTATAGGTTTGGCCGTTGAAAATGATGCTGAGCCCTGTGTTGAGGTAGGCATAATTCCACAGCATTTTCTCAACGTGATCGTTCAGGAATTTGAAGTTTCCAAAGATCTCTTCATCCGCAAAGAAAGAAACTGTTGTTCCGCGTTGGTCTTTGGTTTCAGTGATGGCCTCGTCTTTTACCAAAACACCTTTAGTGAATTCGGCCGATTTAATCTGCCCATCGCGAACCGATTGTACACTAAAATACGATGAAAGCGCATTTACAGCCTTGGTTCCGACACCATTCAAACCCACAGATTTTTTGAAGGCAATTGAGTCGTATTTCGCACCAGTATTGATCTTCGAAACAACATCAACCACTTTTCCTAATGGAATTCCTCGGCCATAATCGCGCACTTTTACCATCCGGTCTTTGATAGTGATTTCGATTTTCTTGCCAAATCCCATCACGAACTCATCGATACAGTTATCGATCGACTCTTTCAAAAGAACATAAACGCCGTCGTCTAGCGATGATCCATCACCGAGCTTTCCGATATACATCCCCGGCCTAAGCCGGATGTGCTCTTTCCAATCGAGCGATTTAATCGAATCTTCCGAATAATTGCTATCGTTTGTTTCTGCCATGTTGCAAAAATAAGCGGTAATTGAAGTAAAACTCCGGACTCTTTTGCTTATTTAACAACAGTTCTGTGCACACCAAGTGTGAATAAATTACCTTCGTTGTCAAATTGAAATTATGCAAACAGAAAAATTTGCCGATTCTTTAGAAACAGGCACGCATGCTGCCTTAGCGAAACTTTCAGGAAACTGGAAAGGTATAGCCCATACTTATTTTGAGCCTAATGTTTTGGCCGATTCATCTCCTGTTGAAGCCAGTTTTCGCCCTGTTTTGGGCAGCCGTTTTATGATGATGGAATACCAAGGTGCTCTTCAAGGAAAATCACTTGAAGGATTAGCTATCATTGGTTTCTACTTGTTAAAACGAGAATACACCATTGCTTGGATCGACACTTTCCACACGGGCACTTTGCTTTTAATTTCACAAGGCAAGAAAAGTGATCTCGATGTAATGGGAAATTACAGCGATCCTTCAGGCGGACCAGATTGGGGCTGGAGAACAACCATCGAACAAGCGAGCGACAATCAATTCACTTTACGCCATTTTAATGTAATGCCCGATGGTGTGGAAGCTCTCGCTGTTGAGACTGTTTTCGAGAAACAATAATTGTAAACGCTTCAATTAGCCATTTTCTGTTTGGTTAATTGAAGCGCTGTTTAAAATAGTTGATGTTTGGTGTTAGGCCATCAACGACTCGATTTCTTCGGCCTCGAGCGGAATGTTCTCCATTAAATCGATGTTGCCGCTTTCGGTAATTAAAATGTCATTTTCCAAACGGATTCCGATGCTTTCTTCTGGAATGTAAATGCCAGGTTCACAGGTAAATACCATGCCTGGTTCGAAGCGCGCGAATCGATATCCCACATCGTGCACATCCAAGCCTAAATAATGAGATGTTCCGTGCATGAAATACTTCTTGTACAGCGGCGCATCAGGCGATTGAGCCTTCACATCGGTAGCGTTGAGCAAACCTAATCTGATGAGTTCTTGCTCCATCGCCAGACCAACTTCGCGGTTGTAGTCGTCGAACAATGTACCTGGAACAAGCATCGATTTTGCATATTTCATAACCGATAAAACAGCATTATATACTGCTCTTTGTCGGCCTGTAAACTTGCCATTTACTGGAATTGTGCGGGTGAGATCTGAGTTGTAGTTGGCATATTCAGAACCGAAATCCATCAGGATCAAATCGCCGTCTTTGCACTGACGATTGTTTTCTACATAATGCAACACGCAAGCTGATCCGCCAGACGCGATGATCGGGTAATAAGCATGGCCTGTGGCACGGTTGCGCAAGAATTCATGGCTGATTTCGGCCTCGATTTCATACTCCCAAACGCCTGGTTTAACGAAGCCCAATACGCGACGAAATGCCTTCTCGGTGATGTTGCAGGCAGTTCGCATCAAATCAACTTCCCAATGCGATTTGATCGAGCGAATCTTGTGCATGATTGGTGCACTGCGTTCGATTTTGTGCAACGGATATTTCGACTTCACCTCAGCAGCGAAGCGCATTTCCTTGTATGGAACTTCAGTATGTGCGCGGTCGTGGTCGTTTTGGTTGAGGTAAATACCTTCAGCATAAGTCATTAAAACATGGAAAACAGATTCGAAATTTTCGTTCCATTGAATGTTTTCTATGCCTGAAACTCCTCTTCCTTCCTCGCGTGAATATTTATGTCCTTCCCAAACAGCAATGGTTTCGTTGGTCTTTCTAAGAAATAGAATTTCACGCTGTTTGGCATTTGGAGCATCAGGAAACAACAACAGTATGCTTTGTTCTTGGTCAATTCCACTGAGGTAAAACAAATCCGGGTTTTGACGCCAAAGGTAATTGGCATCAGCACTTCGAGGCATCTCATCGTTCGATACAAAAACAGCAATATGATTGGGCTTCATGCCATCAATAAATCGTTTTCTGTTTGTTGTAAAGAGCTGACTGTCAATTTGATCGTATTTCATCGGAAGCGTATGCTGGGTGTAAAAAGGAATACCTAAATGTAGTTATTTTGAAAAGCAAAGGTGGCGCATTTGCATCAAGATGAAATTTCTTGACAGAGCTCGACAAGCAAACCGTTTGTTGACCGTGGATGCAAAAAGCAGATGAGTTTATTGTCGGCACCTTTTTTCGGTTCTTGCATGAGCAATTCGAAACCGGCAGCTGAGAGGCGCTTCATTTCTGAATGGATATCATCCACAGCAATGGCTACATGGTGAAATCCCTCTCCTTTTTTGTCTAGGAATTTGGCGATGGTTCCATCTGGATCTGTACTTCTTAAGAGTTCAATTTTATTGGGGCCAAGCTGGAAGAATATGGTTTCAACATTTTCGCTTTCAACCAACTCTGATTTGTATGGCGCCACTCCGAGCAGCAATTCAAACAATTTGATGGAAGCAGATGCATCTTTTACGGCAATACCGAGATGTTCGATTTTGTTCATCTTGCAAGTATAATAGAAATCTATCATACAGAGTAAACCCTTAGTTTTGGGTAATGGATTTGCTCACCTTCACCAACAAAGGCATTTATTGTCCGCCAGCGGATGTTTATCTCGATCCATGGCGCGCTGTGGATAAGGCGTTGATCACCCATGCGCATAGCGACCACGCGAGATATGGATCGAAAGCATATTTGTCGCACCGAGATTCTGAAGCGGTTTTGAGGCATCGATTGGGAAAAAATTTACCATTGGAAACAGTAGGTTTCAATGAACCGATCATGATCAATGGTGTGGAGTTTTCGTTTCATCCCGCAGGGCATATCATTGGATCTTCGCAGATTCGTGTTGAGCACAAAGGCGAAGTTTGGGTTTTTACGGGCGATTATAAATTGGAGAATGATGGATTTTCTGCTCCGTTCGAACCTGTGCAATGCCATACGTTTATTACTGAGTCGACCTTTGGTTTGCCGGTGTATCGTTGGAAGCCGCAAGCGGAGATATTTAAAGATATTGAGTCGTGGTGGAAGACCAATGCAGATCAGGGTATTTGCAGTTTCATTAGCGCATATTCGTTGGGGAAGGCACAGCGGATATTGAAAAACATTGATCCATCAATCGGTCCAATTTACACGCACGGTGCAATTCATGCCACACACGAAGTCTTGATAGCCGCAGGTTTCGATCTGCCATCCACCGATAAGGTGCAGGTTGCCGCTAACCAAGCCGACTATAGAAGAGCGTTGATTATCATTCCGCCAGCCGTGGCAGGTTCCGATTGGATGCGAAAATTTGAACCTTATGAATCGGCAGTGGCTTCAGGTTGGATGAGCATCAGAGGGTCGCGAAGAAGAATTTCAGTGGATCGTGGATTTCCTTTGTCGGATCATGCCGATTGGACAAGTCTCAATACCGCTGTAGAAGCTACTGGTGCAGAAAGGGTGTTGGTCACGCACGGATATACATCAGCTTTTGCGGCTTGGTTGAGAACGAAGGGATTAGATGCGAAAGAAGCCAAAACGGAATACAGCACAGAAACACCAGAAGAAGACAAAAAATCTGAGCACTTGTAACAATAAATATAGGCATTAACACTTATAGCATTCAATAAAACTTACTTATGAAAACAAAATACCTATTCGCAAGTATTGCACTAATCTCTGCTCTTCAGGCTGGTGCACAAAACAAATCAGGATTTTTAAATCGGATTAAAAACCAAGCAAATCAAAGATCACGGGCGGTAAATGAATTTTTGCCTACTGTAGAGAAGCAATTCGTTTGGAATCCTGAATTTTCAATTTGGGATTCAGTCGCAATTAGAAATTACGTTTATTTCGAAAGTGATTTAGATACAGTAAACATTGGCGATCCAGTTACCAATGAATACATCTCTCGAGAAATTTACTCCAATACTCCACTTGAAGATGTGGTTATTACACAGGCTTTTGAAAATGGCTCTTGGGTAAACACGCAGAAAAAGGTTGATACACACAATAATCAAGGTTATCCAACTGGAGAACAGAATTTTATTTGGGAAAATAGTTCATGGGCAATCCAATTTGGAGACAAATTCCTCACAACTTATGATGGATCGAACAACTTGGTGGGTGTTGAATCTCAAAGTTGGGATGGTAACACCCAAAGTTGGATTACCTATTCGAGTGTTTTGGCAGCCTATGATGGCACTCAGAGAACCCAACTTATTTTTCAAGAACCTTCAATGGACGGAACCCTAGAAGATTTTATTAGAATTGAGTTTGCTTATCAAGCTGGATCAACGGAAGCCGATACAGCGCTTTTGTTTTTATCTCAGGGAGGCAATTGGATGCTGCAAAGCAGATTCTTAATAGATCGGTGGATTAACTACAATAACTTTGAAACTTTCGAACCCGTTTCATACACAGAGCAAGAATTTCTAGATGGGAGTTATTTGGATACTTATCGCCAAGTTCGAAACGATTCAGACAATGGTGGATATACTGATCTAATTGAGGCGTTTGATGGTGTGGCTTGGATGTTATCCTCTCGATTTACATTACTCATCGATGATAAAGGGAATACACTTGAAGAGAAATCTGAATCCTACAGCAATGGTGAGGTGTCTATCGACTTCGCAATCTTGTTCACCTATACCTATGATGCAAACAACAATATTTTAGAACGTATTCAACAGTTTTACGATATCAATACAAACGAATATCAATTCAACAACCGCAGCGTTTTTGGAACTTACTTGGATGTTACTGGCATCGAATCAATTGGAGAAGATAGCTTTACAATCTTCCCGAATCCAACAGATGGGCTTTTGAATCTTTTATGCAAAGATCAAATTGAGCAAATCAGAATTTTCGATATGCATGGAAGAATGCTAAAACAGGAATTAAGCAACAGACAACAAATCGATGTTTCGGACCTAAATGCTGGACTTTATTTCATGCAAGCTACAATCAACAGCAAATTGATAAGCAAACGCTTCGTTAAACAATAAGCTAGTTAATCTTTGTTATTGAAGCCGGGGAAATCTCTCCGGCTTTTTATTTGTCTGTAATTCAGTTAATTAAGTATTTTTCACAAAAGAATGTACATACATATAATGTTATAACATAAATTCGCGTCACAATGGGACTAGAAGAAGATATCAAACAACGGAAATTCAAAAGCCAATATCAGAAAGCTGGAGTCAATCTTGCGTTCACCTACAGCTTTATGGTGAACCGAAACATGCGCATGCTCAAGAAGTTTGGTTTAACCCTTCCGCAGTTTAATATTCTGCGTATCTTACGTGGGCAACATCCGAAATTCACCACAGTGAATGATTTGATCGATCGTATGTTAGACAAATCTTCTAATGCATCACGTATCGTTGAAAAACTCCGAGCCAAAAAATTGGTAGAACGTAGGGTTTCAGAACTCGATCGCCGTGCAGTAGATATTTCAATTACGCAATCTGGATTGAACCTTCTGGCTTTGATAGATAAAGTTGAGCATGAATTTTATTTTGGCATTGATTCGCTTACCGAAGAAGAAGCCTCATTATTAAATGAATTGCTCGATAAAGGCAGAAACATGAATGAAACCGAATAACCCTAAACCCTCAATAATTCTTATGAAAAAATCAATTTTTGCCCTTACGGTAGTTGTTGCTACCTTCTTCGCTTCTTGCGGAGGAAGCTCAGTTAAAACAGAAGACGGACAAGCTGCTGCTGAAGCAGGTGCAGGTGCTGTTTCTTATAAACTTGATGTTGCTTCTTCATCAGTTGAATGGACTGCTAAAAAAGTAACAGGTCAACACAATGGATCTGTAGCTATCAAATCTGGACAGCTTAATGCAGAAGCTGGTAAACTTACAGCTGGTAAATTTGCAATGGACATGACCTCGATCAAGGTTCTTGACATTACAGATGCAGAAACTAACGGAAAACTTTCAGGACACTTGAATTCTGATGATTTCTTCGCAACAGCTAAAAATCCTGAGTCGACTTTCGAAATTGTTTCTGTAGAGCCTATCGCTGGCGCTGCTGCAGGTGCACCTAACTACAATGTAAAAGGTAACCTTACCATTAAAGGCATTGCTAAAGCAATCACTTTCCCTGCAACCATTACTATGGATGAGAAAGAATTGAAAGCGAATGCACAATTCGATATCGACCGCACCGAATGGGATATCAAATACGGTTCAGGAAAATTCTTCCAAGATCTTGGCGACAAGATGATCAACGATGCTTTCAATGTGAAGTTTAACATTGTAGCGAAAGCATAATCTGATTTATTCAGCATAAAAAAAGGGCGTTCCGAATTTCGGAGCGCCCTTTTTTTATGTTTAAAATTTGTGCTTAGTGGTGATGACCACCTTCGCCATGAACGTGGCCATGTTCCTGCTCTTCAGCAGTTGCTTCACGAACATTTACTACTTCACCTTCGAAATGTAAATCTTTGCCTGCAAGCGGATGATTGAAGTCCATCACAACGAACTCGTCACTAACTTCAACCACAAGGCCTTGCATGTTGTTGCCTTGATCGTCGACCATTGGAAGATAATTTCCTGCAGCTACCATGTCGGTATCCAAATCTTCACCTTCAGGAACGAAAGCGTTCAAAGGAATACGAACGATATTCTCTTGACTTGATTCACCGTAACCATTTTCTGATTTAATGATGAAGTCGAATTTTTCGCCTGCTTTCAACCCGTCGAGGTTATTTTCAAATTCTTCGAGCAAACCGCCAGATCCGTTAAGGAAAGTAAATGGCTCGCCAGAAAAGGTTTCTTCGATAAGCTCTTCCGATTCGAAATTGTTGTCGCTCACGGTAAGCTTATAATTTACCGAAACCACAGTGTTTTTGTTGATAATCATCAGTTTTGGATTTATCGCGTAAATTTAGGCCTTTATGATTAGAAATCCCGTCTGCGCATTAATTTTACGGGCAATTAACATGCACTTCATCCAACCATGATCTTGTGTGCCAAGATTATCTAGCCTTATGCCGGTTTATCCAAACGTTGTAACCTCAAAACTACCAGCCGTTCAGACTTCGATTTTTTCAGTAATGACAAAACTCGCACAAGAAAACGGTGCAATTAACCTTTCTCAAGGTTTTCCAGGATTTGATTGCTCGCCCGAACTGATTGGCTTGGTCGAGAAGCATCTCCGCGGAGCGAAAAATCAATACGCGCCAATGCCCGGCGTGCAGGTTTTGCGTGAAGCTATCTCCCGAAAAACCGAGGAAATGTACTCGATTTACTACCATCCTGAAACAGAAATAACCATCACTTCTGGAGCTACACAAGCCTTGTTTACTGCCATTTCAGCCTTTGTGAAAGATGGCGACGAGGTGATTATCATCGAGCCTGCCTACGATTCTTATGCACCTGCAGTTGAGTTGGCTGGAGGAAAATGTGTTTTCTTTCAGCTTCATTCCGAAACGTTGAGCATCAACTGGGCTGAGTTTCAAAAGTTGATCAACCAACGTACCCGAATGATCATCATCAACACGCCACACAATCCCACAGGAGCGGTGCTTTCGGCTGTCGACATGATGAAACTCGAAAAACTCACCAACAAAACTGATATCATTATCCTCAGCGATGAGGTGTATGAACACATTATCTTCGATGGACTTGAACATCAAAGTGTTGCACGGTATCCAAAGCTGGCTGAAAGGTCTGTGATTGTATCATCTTTTGGTAAAACATACCACACAACCGGCTGGAAAATTGGCTATTGTGTGGCTCCCGCAAACTTGATGGTGGAATTCAGAAAAGTGCATCAGTTTCTCGTTTTTTCAACCAATACTCCGATCCAATATGCATTGGCAGATTATTTAGAAAACAAAGATGCTTACCGTCAGCTGTCGGCGTTCTATCAAGAAAAGCGTGATTTCTTTAACCGACTTTTTAGCGCTTCGCGGTTTAAATTTCAACCATCGCCTGGAACCTATTTTCAATTGCTTGATTACAGCGCCATTTCGAACGAAAAAGACACCGATTTTGCTCGTCGATTAACCATCGAGTATGGTGTAGCATCGATCCCCGTTTCGGTTTTTTACCACAAGAAAACGGAATCCAAGTACCTCAGATTTTGTTTTGCCAAAGACAACCATGAACTGGAAAGTGCGGCTGAAAAACTGATCAAATTATGAGTCAATCCTTGAAGATTACGATCGTTCAAACGAGAATTATCTGGCAAGATGTTCAGCAAAATCTACGTTGGTTCGAAGGCCGATTGGAAAGTATCACCGGAACAACCGATATCATTGTTTTGCCAGAAATGTTTACCACTGGTTTCAGTATGGAAAATGAAAAATTGGCAGAAGAGCCCGGCGGAAAAGGTATGCAATGGATGCAGAAAATAGCAACGCAATACAATGCTGTTGTGGTGGGTTCGATAATGATGAAAGACCAAGGCAAATTCTTCAACCGATTGGTGTGGATGCACCCTTCCGGGGAATCAGAATTTTACGACAAACGCCATCTTTTTCGCATGGCAAACGAACATAACCATTACACAGAAGGTACTTCGAGATTGGTGTTTATCTACAAAGGCTGGAAGATTTGTCCGCTAATTTGTTACGACCTCCGCTTTCCGGTTTGGTCGCGCAATCGGTTTTTAAGCGATCAATTCGATTATGATTGTTTGCTTTACGCAGCCAATTGGCCCGAAAAACGCTCGCATGCTTGGAAATCGTTGCTGGTTGCTAGAGCGATCGAAAACCAATCGTATGTAATCGGCGTGAATAGAATTGGCAATGATGGCAATGGAATCATGTATTCTGGCGATTCGGTGGTGCTCGATTATAAAGGAGAAAAAGTTTCAACTACCGAACGGTTTGGCGACCGTGTAGAAACTGTAACCATCACCAAAAAAGACCTCGAAGATTATCGCATACAGTTCCCTGCGGGGATGGATGCTGATCATTTCACCGTACATTTATAGTATGATGAAATTCAAATTTTTTCTGTTCTTTCTGCTGGCATCTTTGTTTGGATTTGCTCAGGTAACTTTTCGAGTGATCAGTTTGCCTACCAACACACCAGTGGGCGCTCCAATTTATCTAGCAGGCTCTTTCAACGGTTGGAATCCAATTTCTGCAACACACCAATTGGTCGGTTTGATCGATGGAGATCCAGCCATTACCTTGGATATTTCTGGCAATATCACCTGTAAATTCACCCGCGGTTCTTGGGCAACAGTAGAAGGAAACACCAATGGAGGATTTTTACCTGATCGGCAGTTCACAGTAAATCCTGGCGACACGGTTCTGATTGGGATTCAATCTTGGGAAGATCTAGGTGGAACATCAACTGGCACCGCTTTGCCATCAGTATCGATGATTTCATCGGCATTTAATATTCCTGAACTCAACCGAACACGAAGAATTTGGGTGTGCCTGCCAGACGATTACAACACACAGCCTCAGAAACGTTACCGGGTTTTGTACATGCAAGACGGACAGAATCTCTTCAACAGCAATTTGGCCTTTTCAGGCGAATGGGAAGTGGATGAGTCGATGCGTGACTTGTTCCTAGCGGGAGATGAAGGAGCCATTGTGATTGGTATCGACAACGGCGGAGCAGAACGATTGAATGAATATTCTCCTTGGGAAAATCCAAGCTATGGTGGAGGAGACGGTGAAGCATACGTAGATTTCATGCGAAATACCTTGAAGACTTACGTGGATGCCAACTATAGAACGCTTACAGAACCCGAAAATACGGGCGTGGCAGGTTCATCCATGGGCGGCTTGATTTCTATATATGCAGCAATGCGATATCCAGATACTTATGGAAAAGCGGGGATTTTTTCTCCTGCATTTTGGTTTGCAGAATCAGCGATGCACACTTGGATGAACGGTTTGATTTTACCTTCTAGTTTACGTGTGTATTTCGTGGCAGGAACAACAGAAAGTTCTAGCATGATGCCCGACATTAACCAAATGCGCAATTTGCTAGCTGCAGCTGGAGTTGCGGATTCAAATCTTCGAGTGGTGCCTGAAGCAGATGGTGCACACAGTGAATGGTTTTGGAACCGCGAATTTCCTGATGCTTTCACATGGCTGTGGGATGATGTGAGCACTTCAATCCCCATTGAAGCTTCTAAACCCATCATGAAGTTGTATCCGAACCCTGTAGAATCAGTCATTTCGATTTGCAGAGAATCCAACGAAGTGGCCAGTTTTGGGATCAGAAATTTAACTGGTCAACTCTTGAACACTGGATGGCTTCAGCAAACCTTTGATCAAATCTCCGTTTCTGGTTTTAGTGCCGGAGTTTACATCATGGAAGTGAAAGAAAATGATGGATCGGTGAGCAGGAATCGATTTGTGGTGAAGTAATTACGACTTCTTCTTGCCTAGTTGAATCGCAATTCCCGCACTTACATTTAACCTTTGTAGGTTGAAGGCCGAACTATTGAGTGAAGTTGAAACAGGGAAAATGAAATTAACCTCTATAATTTCACCCGTTAATCGATATTGATCCAAAAGCGGAATGCTGTATTCGGCTGTGAATAGGGCAGAGAGCCCAGGTTTGATCTCGTTCACCCAAGATATTCCTGCGCGCGCATCGAGATAAATTGTTTCTGCAACTTCAAGATTCAATTGAGCTTTATTCACCAAGGCTCCAATGAATGGGATGTTGAGAATAGTATCGCTTCTGGAATACAAGTCGTTTTCCTGCATTAAGTTCACTCCTGCAGAAACTCCACCATAGATGAGCAGGTGCTGACCTGTTTCGCGCAGTGGATTCCAAATCAAATTGGCTTGAATACTAGGTGTTTGGATGCGGATTTTTCCTGCTTCTACTGCATCATTGAAGTGACGCAAACTTTGCATTGAGTAATTTACTCCCAAACTCCAAGTAACGGCTCTGTTGAGGTTTCTCAAGTAACTGAAGCCTGCAGAGAATCCTGCGCCGGTTCCAAAAACTGGACTACCCAAGGTATCGTTCGGATCGACCAATGCTTCCGAAATGCTGACAGAAGAATCTGTTAAGGCTGGAAGATTTAGTTTTTCTTGAAACGACTGCGTAGGAACGGTTCCGCCAAGTTGAAAACTCATAAGCGATTCAACCGGCTTGGTCGATTGAGCAAATGAGGAAAGCGATAAAAACAAAACACCTGCACATGTCAGGGTTTTACTGAAATGTACAGGTGTTTTCATGGTTATAATCATTCGATAGATGCGAAATCGAACCCTTCTAGGAATTTCGTAGTGTAATTTCCAGATACGAAATCTGGATCATCCATCAATTTCTTATGAAATGGAATAGTTGTCTTGATGCCATCGATCACAAATTCGTGCAAAGCGCGCTTCATTTTGGCAATTGCCTCTTCACGTGTTTGAGCAACAGTGATCAACTTAGCAATCATCGAATCGTAATTCGGTGGAATGGTATATCCTGCGTAAGCGTGTGTATCTAAACGAACACCATGTCCGCCTGGGGCGTGAAACGTGGTAATCGTTCCTGGTGAAGGACGGAAATTGTTCTTGATATCTTCTGCGTTGATGCGGCATTCGATAGCGTGCATCGAAGGGTAGTAATTCTTTCCAGAGATCGGAACACCAGCAGCAACCTTGATCTGCTCACGAATTAAATCGTAGTCGATCACTTCTTCTGTAATTGGATGTTCCACCTGAATACGGGTGTTCATCTCCATGAAGTAGAAATTGCGGTGCTTGTCGACCAAGAATTCGATGGTTCCGCAACCTTCGTAGTTAACAGCTTTTGCGGCTTTCACAGCAGCATCACCCATTTCATCGCGCAGTTCTTGCGTCATGAATGGAGAAGGCGTTTCTTCAACCAGTTTTTGGTGACGGCGCTGAATGGAGCAATCTCTTTCAGAAAGGTGACTCACTCGTCCGAATTGATCGCCAATGATTTGAATTTCGATGTGGCGTGGTTCTTCGATATACTTTTCCAAGTACATGCCGTCGTTTCCAAAGGCAGCAGCGGCTTCTTGGCGAGCTGAATCCCAAGCGGCTTCAACATCCTCTTCCTTCCAAACGATACGCATACCGCGTCCACCACCACCGGCAGTAGCTTTGAGGATTACAGGATACTTGATTTTCTTGGCGATTTTGATGGCATCGGCCACGCTTTCTACCAAACCGTCAGAACCAGGAATGGTAGGAACACCAGCCTTTTTCATGGTATCTTTTGCCATGGATTTATCACCCATTTTGTCGATTTGATCAGGCGTAGCACCAATGAATTTGATGCCATGGTCTGAGCAAATCTTAGAAAATTTGGCATTTTCGGAGAGGAAACCATAACCTGGATGAATAGCATCCGCGTTGGTGATTTCTGCAGCCGAGATGATATTCGGAATGTTGAGGTATGAATCGCGGCTTGGAGGTGGACCAATACAAACGGCTTCATCAGCGAATCTCACATGAAGAGATTCTTTGTCGGCTGTAGAGTATACAGCCACCGTTTTTATGCCCATCTCGTGCGCTGTCCGGATAATCCGAAGGGCGATTTCACCGCGGTTAGCGATAAGAATTTTCTTAAACACGACAATTGGTTTTAGCTGGATGGCAAAGCCACTCAGGCAGGTTCAACAAGGAAAAGAGGCTGATCGTATTCTACTGGCGACGCATCGTCTACCAATATTTTTACAATGCGGCCTTTCACATCGCATTCAATTTCATTGAAAAGCTTCATGGCTTCGATGATACAAATCACTTTGCCAGGAACTACTTCATCACCAACATTTACAAACAATGCTTTATCAGGGCCTGGTGAACGGTAGAAAGTACCGATCATTGGCGATTTGATTGTTACTGTGTTTGAAGCAGGTTCTTCAACTGGTGCAGGTGCAGCAGGTGCGGCAGCGATAGGCGCGGCCTGAACTACTGGGGCATGTGATTCTGCTGGAACTTGGTAAACGATAGTTTCTTTGCCGGCTTTAGAAGCCTGTTCTGTCTTTACTGTCAGTTTGAAATCATCGGTTTCAAGTGATACTTCACTTACTCCTGATTTTGCTACAAACTTTATCAGATCCTGGATTTCCCGGATGTCCATAAAATTCAGTTTTTTGATTGGGGGGTAAAATTATGAAAATATGCTTTGAAGCAAATAATTATGAATTATATGCCCACTTTAACCAAATGGAACCCCATGTAAATCCACCGCCAAATGCAGCAAGAATGAGGTTATCACCTTTTTTTAATTGTTTTTCCCATTCCCACAAACATAGGGGGAGGGTTCCATTGGTTGTATTGCCAAATTTTTGAATGTTGATCATTACCTTTTCTCTTCCAACGCCCATTCTGTCGGCAGTTGCATCGATAATGCGCAAGTTTGCTTGATGTGGAACTAGCCAAGAAACGTCATCTGGAGTAAGGTTATTTCGATCCATGATACTTGCTGCTGCTTCTGCCATGTTGGTAACAGCAAAACGATACACCTGTTTTCCTTCTTGGTAAACGTAGTGTTCTTTCGCATCAACAGTAGCATAGCTTGCAGGCTTTACTGATCCTCCAGCCTTTTGATGAAGGAATGTTCTGCCCGAACCATCTGAATGTAAAGTGGCATCCATGATTCCAACTTCTTCTTCGGTAGGCTCCAACAAGACTGCTCCACAGCCATCTCCGAAAATCACGCAGGTGGTGCGGTCAGAATAATCGATAATGGACGACATTTTATCTGCACCAACAATGATCACTTTTTTGTGGGCACCTGTTTCGATGAATTTTGAACCTGTGGTAAGTCCGAAAAGGAAACCACTACACGCAGCACCTAAATCGAAACCCCAAGCGTTTGAAAGCCCGGCTTTGTCGCAAAGGATATTTGCAGAAGCAGGAAATACTAAATCGGGGGTAACGGTACAAAAGATCACCAATTCGATGTCTTCGGCTTTGGTATTGGTTTTTTCGAGAAGCCCTTTTACAGCATGAACTGCCATGTCGGTTACTCCTTGATTTTCACCCTTTAAAATCCGTCGTTCACTTATACCTGTTCGGGTGAGAATCCACTCGTTGGTTGTATCGACAAGTTTTTCCAGATCCTTATTGGATAGTACATCTTCTGGTACATATCCTTGAACGCCGGTAATAGCTGCACGGATTTTACTCATGTTGGAAAACTGCTTTAATTTTTTCGGTAAGTCCTGCGTTCACTACATCATGAGCGAGGACAATCATATTTTTAATGGTTACTGCGTTGGAAATCCCGTGACCTACAATTACTGTAGAGTTTACGCCGAGTATGGGAGTTCCTCCGTAGTTTTCGTAATTGAAACGGTCTATATACGGATCGCTGAAATTACGTTTTTTAAAGATTCCGTGAAAAGATTCTGCGAGTTTAAGTATCACGTTTCCTGTGAATCCGTCGCAAACCATTACATCGGCTTTGTCGTTGAAAAGATCTCTGCCTTCAATGTTTCCGATAAAATTGAAATCCGAAGATCCTTCCATCATTTGGTAGGTTGATTGGGCGAGTTGATTTCCTTTTTCAGGTTCTTCGCCGATATTGATCAAGCCAACTTTCGGATTTTCCATGCCCAATACGTTTGAAGCGTACATTGAACCAAGGATTGCAAATTGATAAAGGGTTTCAGGCTTGCAATCGGCATTTGAACCAACATCGAGCAGTAATCCAAATCCACCGTTTTCTTTGGGCATCAGCGACATGATACATGGCCTTTGAATTCCTTCTATGGTTTTCAAGCTGAGCACTGCTCCAACCAACATGGCGCCAGTATTACCAGCTCCTGCAAATGCATCAATTTCGCCTTCTTTTAGTAATCTGAAACCAATAGAAATACTCGAATCAGATTTGGTTGTAAAAGCCCTTGCGGGATGTTCACCCATTTCGATCACCGAATCGGCATGAACAATCTTGAAATCTTCTGGGGAGGCATTGTTCCTTAGCAGCGTTTCGACAATACTAGGTTTGTCACCAATGAGCACAATCCGGCTACTCTCCGGTAATACCTTTGAGGCCAGAATCGCACCCTGGATGGTAGCATCGGGGGCATAATCGCCACCCATAATGTCTAGTCCGATCTGCATTTGCTCCCTAAGAAATAACAACGTAATCCCTTAGGATTAGGCGGTTACTTTAGCAGGAACAACTACTTTTCCTTTGTGGTAAAGAGCACCGTCCACATAGTAAGCTCTGTGGAAAAGGTGGATTGTACCAGTAGTTTGGCATTTCGCTAAAGTTGGAGCTTCAGCTTTGTAATGCGTTCTGCGCTTGTCGCGGCGGGTTTTCGAAATTTTTCGTTTCGGATGTGCCATGATGAATTGTTTATGCTGTTATTGTCAATTGTCTGTATTAAGGCCTTTCAGCTTATCCCAACGCGGGTCAGCTGGTGAAGATTCTTCTATTACTATGATCTCGTCCAATCGGCTCAATACCGATTGATCGCACATCGAAGTATCGCCTGTTTCTTCACAGGGTACTAACCTTAGCGGAAGTGATAAAGCAACGTATTCGTAGATGTGTTGGGCAATGTTGAATTCAAATTCTCCGCGGGGAAGAATTATCAGTTCATCATCGTCGGCTTCACCATCTCCGAGTTGAATAATGAGTCGTTGTGACCCTTCAACTGGATAAGGAACCGAGCCTGCACATCGGTCGCACATTACCTTTACTTCTCCTTCGAAGTCGAAGTTCAGTGTGATCATGTTCGGTTGTTTGTGCAACAAAACATCCACCTTCACATCGCCTCCTTCTACTACAGAATATTCCAAGCCGGAGAAGAATTGGTCTCCGATTTCAAAAGCAAAATCATGGTCTCCATCGGCTAAGCCTGAGAACTGTATTGCAAACTGTTGGAAATAGTCCGTAGCCACGGTTTTTTTTCTAAGGGACGGCAAAGATAGTGGAATTTTTTATTGAAGGAACAGGATGCGTAAAATATCCTGAATTCAACTTTATTCCTTGATCCATTTGCCTGTTGAACGGTTTCCTAATTGGTCTTCAAATGCGATAAGGTAAACGCCCGATTTTAGTTGAGCAGTGTTCACCAAATTGTTGCTGTTGCTCACCGGCTGACTATTAAAAAGTCTGCCGCTGATGTCATACATATATAACCACTTTTCACCTCCTGTCATATTTTTGTTACATTTGACAAAATATAAGAACCGTGAGATTATTCGTTTTAAAGTGGTACCCTGTCATATTAGCATTTATTTGCATGATGTACTCGGTCACATTGGGCCTTCTAGGAAGGTATGAAGAGGCATTGTACTCCGCGCATTGGCCGGGAACAATTCTATTATTCGCATTGGCAATCCGTCAAAGAAGAACGACATGAGTGGTGGATTTTTTATCTTCGGCGGAATTATCTTTGCAGCCTATATGTATTTTACTGTTTGGAACATCTTGTATTCAAGTAAAAAACAGAGGGAAGAAAACTACCCTGGTGTAGCAAAGGAAAAGAAAGAGAAGCAAAACTGAAAAACTCCCCTGACGTAAACGAAAATGATGAGCATGGAACTTACGATAGAAGAATTGGCCGCCAAGTAGAGTAACATTGAGGAGAAGATTCCCTCAACTTGGCCCAACTGGGAAAGGGCCGGAATAGAGTTGGAGCAGAACTTGTGCTACACATGGAATATCAGGGAAGGGGAACTGATCAGGGTGATCGCACTAGTCACAATTCGCTGCCGAATGGAAACGAGTATTAACTTGTGCCTCCATGATCATATTGATCCGATGTTCGCTTAGTTGATTCGTTGTAAAATTGACTATTTGTTACAGCATTAATATTTCCGATGGTTACCGGAAGTGTGGTGCCTGGCACTTTAGCTATATTTTGAAAATTGGAACTTCCTTGCTCTGCGACGAAGAATCCGAAAATATCGTTGAAATATGAAGTGTTAGGTGGTGCAAAATTTGGATATTCTTCGGAGGCAAAAACGAAACGTATATTGACCTGCTGGTTGGATGGCGCTACAAAGTCGAACTCAATTCTAGTGGCATTGTATGAAACGGGATTTCCAGTGTGGCCGATTTCTTAAATCGCATATTGTTCTAAAAGCGTATCTGTAAAATCTCCATTCGAGCCATTTAAAAACAAATCTGCAGTAGAGTCGATTTGCGGCCCAACCTCACCTGTAGAAAGTAAGATGCCCTGCGATAATCCGATATCACCACCACTTGTAAATCTTGCGGCGCCTCCACCTTGATTGGTGAACTGCACATTGCTAATTTGAACGCAATTTCCACCTAGAATTCCAGAAATCCATTGTTGCCAATTGGATGAAGTATCTACTTGAATGGGTTGTGCCGAAAGGCTGAATGCGAGAATAGATAATAGAAACGTAGTAAAGTATCCTTTTTTCATATTAAGAGTATTCAATACGTTAAAAGTATCAACTTTCTTTAAACGTTAAACGAAAAATACGGTTTCTTTAGGGTTAAAGTTCCTCTGCAACAACTTCTTCCACCCCTGGAACCATCCGCTTGAGCATGTTTTCAATGCCCGACTTCAAAGTTACTTTCGACGATGGACAGCCAGAACAACTTCCTTGCAAGGCAACAGTAACGATGCCATTTTCGAATGATCTGAAAGTAATTGCGCCCCCGTCTTGTTCAACCGCAGGACGGATATATTCCTCTAAAATTTGGGTGATGGCTTCTTCAGGTGAATTGGGCTGGATTGTTTTTGCTTCAGATTCAACAGCATCCACTTTTTCGGGATACACTTCTATTACTGGAAGTCCTTTGGTCAAATAATCTTGCAAAAACTCCCTCACAGCCGATACAATCTGCGACCAATCAACGGTTTGCGTTCGAGTGATTGATACGAAATTGTTACTGAAAAACAGCGATTTCACATATCCACCTTTAAACAATTCTTCGGCCAATGGAGCGCCTGCCGTTTCTTCAGCGTTCAGATATTCAACCTGTTTCATCGGCTCTATGATCATCCGATTGGCAACAAATTTCATCACTTCCGGATTCGGAGTGGCTTCGGCATAAACTAAAGTTGGAGTAAAAGGCATAACGTAATTCTAAGCTGCAAAGATAACGTGGAATATTCTCCATAGTTCAATTGTTTTGAAAGAAGTGAAAATTTGTGGCTCTATAAAAGCAGCATCCTTTAGGTTGTCAATTCACTTTACATTTGAAGCGAAATGTGGAATAGAAAGAAAATTTTAATTGCCTCGATTCTGCTGGCACTTTTGGCAGTGGTTGGATTTTTCCAAGTTTCTCGGAGCAAAAAGGAAGTTTCAATTTCATTATACCACTGGAAATCGGAATTCTCGCCATCCAAACACGATTTGAATTTGCTTCAAGAATGCGAGGTCGATCAATTGTATTTGCACGTTTTTGATGTAGATAAGGCTCTTGGCACGCAAGTTCCAATTCCGAAAGCCCAACTTAAATTTCAAAGCAATTTCCCTCCGGGGATAGCTGTCATTCCTACTGTTTTTATCACCCAGCGAACATTTGAAGATGCAGCCAATTTGAACATTGCAGAATTGGCAAAGAATACCGTGGAGCTTTCCCGACAAATTACCGATGCTCAAAAGCTCGTTTGGAAGGGCTTTCAGATAGATTGCGATTGGACAGCAGGTTCAAAACAGACCTATTTCTCATTTTTGGAAGCACTGAAAAAAGAATTAGGAAATGAAATTCCATTGTCGGTTACCATCCGTTTACATCAGATCAAATATCCCGAAAAAACGGGAGTTCCACCTTGCGACAGAGGTGTTTTGATGTATTACAATATGGGTGATTTTAAAATGTATTCAAAAATTAATTCTATTTTCGATGCTAGTGTTGCGAAGCCCTATTTGGATCGATTGCGCGAATATCCAGTGAAATTAGATTATGCTTTGCCTGCCTTTTCTTGGGCTATACTTTACAAGTATGGTAAAGTTGAAAAATTACTTTCGGACCAACAAATTCCTGGTCTGCTCAATTCTAGAAGTTTTATCCAAAAAGAGGATCAGTTAATTTGCAAAAACAATGTGCTGCTCGATGGAATCTATTTCCAAAGAGGCGATATTGTGAAGATAGAGTCGGTTTCACCTGCATTGTGCAAAATTGCAGCCGATCAAATTGCGCCTCATGTGAATTCTAGCGATTTCCAAGTTATTTTTTATCACATTAGCTCCTCAGAAATTCAAAATTATGCACCCGCTGATTTCCAAGATATCCTTCATACTTTTAATTAGTCTATTATTTTTACCGCAAAGATCGCCTGAAGTAATCGGTTGTGGAGGCGGAGATTATGAAGACTTGCGCGCTACTTCCTTGTTTATTCCTGAAATGATTCAGACGAATCGGTTCGATCCGTTCTTTATAAGTATTTACGATTATTACGGTGAGTATGGGCAGAGTATTCCTGGAAGAACCATCGTGGAAGGGAAATCGCAGGACGACATCAATATGGATGAATGGTCGACTTATTTCAATGGAATTGATAGAGTTCAAATCAACGAAATCGTTTATCAATTGTCGACTTCTGCAATAGATTCGATGGTGATGGTGGCACAAAAGAAAATTATCAATGCGTCTGGAATTTACAAAAGTGCAGTAGGGAAATCTCAATGGATCGATGGATTTAAGTATTTGAAATTCGCTAAGCAGATCGAAAAAGCTGTTTACACTAATCCTTGGAGATGGCAAGAAGATCCAAAAGACACAGTATCCTTGAAGAAATTAAAGGTGCAAGGCCTAAAAGATTACAATGCATGTAAATCCGACTTTCTGAAATTGCGTTATGGATTTCAAGTGGCTCGATTAAATTATGCTGTTGGAGATTATGCAGATGGGATCGCATTTGTTGAGAAGAATTATCCCTTCAAGCCAGAACAAGGATTTATGTATTTCCGCACCCATGGCTACGAAGCAGCTTGTCATGTGCGATTGAAGAATTATCCTAAAGCCAATTTGTGGTACGCACGATTGTACGATTTGGGAGAAACATATAAAATAGAAGCTTACCAAAGTTTCCAACCACAAAATGATGCAGAATGGCTGAAAACATTGGCTTGGGCTGAAACTCCGCGTGACAAAGAACTGCTGTGGCATTTGTTCGGCGTATATGCTGATCCCATTCGCGGCATGAAGGAAATTGAAAAAGTAAATCCAAATTCCGATTTATTGCCTTTGTTGTTAGTTAGGTCTGTGAATATTGCAGAATTTAACTTATTTGATGATTACAATGATTCAAACAATGATTATGCATTTATTACCAATGAGAATATTCCTTCTGAATTCACTAGCGATCCTTTGTATTCATGGAGTACAATAAAGAAAGACAAATTCAGTGTATTACTTAGTACGATCGAATCGATTGCAGCCAAACGCAAAGAAGATCAAGGTATTTGGTTAATGTCGGCAGCGTTTATGTATTGGTTGAACAATGATTTAGAAAATTGCCTTGAATTTACTGCAGCTGCTGAAAATGCCGGCAAAGGTAATTTTATGATTCAAGCACAAGCAGCTATTCATAAGTTGCTTATTCGATTTGGAAAAATCAATCAAGTTTCGGCTCAAGATGAAGCAGATATTTTGAAATTAATTTCTCAATTACAGGTTGGAGAATACGGTGTGGAAAGACATGCGAATGCACTGAATTTTGTGCTTAAAAGAATGAAGCCATTGTACTTAAAGATTGAAAATCCAATTATGGCCGAACTCGTAAATCCTGACATTTATTCTTACTACAATTCGGATGAGGCGATTCAAGGTATGATCGATTTTATGAAAATTACCAATCATTCACCATTTAGGCAATTTCTCATCGAGCGTTACCCATTGAAAATTGAAAAATTATACAATGTTCAGGCGGTCAGAGAGATTTACAATTATGATTTTGAAGAAGCACAAAGCATCTACAAAAATCATCCTAACGCAGGTATGGACACCTTGTTTGGGAATCCATTTAATATGAACATTAACGATTGTCATGATTGCGATCATGCACGAATTCAAAAGATGAAGTATTCAAAGCGCACTTTTGTAGATAAAATGATCGAACTTAAAGAAAAGGGCGATCAAGAAAAGGATCCTAAGGAACGCGCCAACAATTATTTCCTTTTTGCCAATGGACTGTATAACATGACTTATTATGGAAATGCGAGATTTGTTTCTTCATCGCCAGTTGAATGGAATTACGAAGATTCGAATCGGTTCAGTGGTTACAGTGAAGAAAAGCGTGAAACCACAAGTTACTACGACTGTTCTATGGCAGAATCGTATTATTTAAAAGCATTAGAATTGTCGATCGATAAAGAATTTCGCGCTAAAATGATGTGGATGGCTGCAAAATGTCAACACAACCAATGGCTCGAATCTTCTTATGTTTCCAATGTTACCGGCGATTTCAGCTCAGGAGAACATTTTGCTGCAATGAAGAAATTGTACTACGATACAAAGTATTTTCAAGATGTAATTAACCAATGCGGTTATTTTTGTCAATACATAAATCCAGGACAAAAAAGCTGTATTAAAAACAAAGAATAATCAAAGTTTTTTCTATGAGTGGAGTAGGGGATTGGCCTTATTCCTCGTCCTCGATTTTAATGGATTGTTCGTCTTGAATCGACATAGAAGGCGTCCCATTAAAATCGGTCACTTTGCCTGTTACGTAAATCGTTTTTCCAATCAATTCTTCGTGCGGTAAATAGCTAAAATTTGTCAACTGGTCCTTGAAAATACTCACCGTAAAAATTTGATTTGGAAATGATTTGTCTAGATTTAAAAATACATTTTCTTTCGAAGATAATTTTGTGCTAACAACGGTGCCGCAAACAGTGATGGTTTCGTTCTTTCCCGCATATAATTTTGCTTGCACAGTATTGAAGTGATTTCTTGGCAATGATGTCGGATCTAATGGTTTTGCATCTGTCATTTCTTTTGGAGCCATAAATAGCTTCGGATCCTTCATCGATTCTAATGATTTTTCTTCATCATCAGGTAAATTCGAAAAGAAATTAATGCCTGTGAGTTTTTCTAAACTATCAATGCTTACAGCATAATATTCGGCAGGATATTCACATTTTTTATTGGGCATTAAAAACGCCACTGCGCATTTGTTTTTCCGATCAACAGCCATTTTATAATAATAAGCTGGGATGCTTGGTTTATGAATGGCTCTTTCAACACGTGGTAATCCGTCTCTCAACAACGGACCAGTTACAATCATTACGGGCGTTTGGTTTCGTTCTGCGTATGATCGAGTCATGTCCTCCAATTTCGCCCAGCTAATACGATTAAAATCCGCCATTTGTGGCGACATATTCGAATAGAAATAACTTTCAGAAAGTGCTTTTGCCGACCACCTAAAATCAGCTGATGGCGCAAGATGTCCGCGATCAAAGCCGAATCCGTCGTATTTAATATTTCCATCTGCAAGGGTGTCACGAATAAAATAATCTCGGTCGTTACAACTTCCCGATTTCACCAATGGATCGGGTCTGAAATCGTTGCTACGTCCGATGCTGCCGTTCTTTACATCAGGCGAAACTACATGTGCAACCCAAATAGCTTGTTCATGTTTTTCGCTGTAAACTAAACTCATCAGCGCGTGCTTCACCAATTCGTCTTGTGGCGCTAATTCAGGCAATCCCCACGAATTAATCTCGTTACTCCAGTAATTTAATTTCTGGTCTTCGAGTTTCGTTTTTAATTCAGATTCTTGATTTTTTAAGAATTCTATTTCTTTGTTTAATTTCTCAATTTCAGTTGGATACACAACCTGCGAAACAGAGTTTAAACTCAATATAATGGCAATATTTAAAAAGAGAATTCTGATCATTATTTCAATTGTCTAAAACTATTTTTTTAAAAGGAATGTCACAATTTCCGGAAATCTTTTGGCCCAACTTTCCTCATTGTGCCCTTCTCCTGTATATTTAGTAACCAATAGGCTTCCCCTCGGAAACCCTTTATTTATTAGGTAACTCGTTGCTAAATCTTGATATGGTTCATACCAAGCATCTAAAGTTTCAGTTCCAAAATCGAAGTATAATTTATAAGGCGGATTTACAGGTATTTTTTCATCCATCCAAGTAATTATTGCGGACGGAATAGATGGATTGTTTTGTTTTAAACAAACAGGCCAGTGCGTTGATACACATGCAGCAGCACTAAAATATTCAGGGTATTTAATAATTGTATACAAGGAAATTAATCCACCCATACTTGCTCCTGAAATAAATCGATTCTCTTTGTTAATCAGTGTTCTAAAGTCCCTGTCAATTTTAGGTATTAAATCATTTATAATGAAATTTGTATAATTATCCGACAATGGTTTTCCGCCACGTTCATTGACAATTATTTCCTGTAATCCTGCGCTCATTTTGTAAAATGGTTCTTCAGGCATATATTCTTGAAATCTTTTTGGGGAATTCCAAATTCCAACAACTATACATTCATCAATAATGCCTTTTGAAGAGAGAGTCGTGATTGTTTCATCTACCCTCCATTCCTTTCCTCCGTAAGAAAGACGTTCATCAAACAAGTTTTGTCCGTCGTGCATATAAATGACAGGAAATCTCTTCGTTGAATCTTTTTGATAGTTTTTTGGTAGCCAAACATCAACGTGCCTAGCTTCAATTTTATCCCACGAAAGGCCTGTTAAACGGACTATTTTACCTGCTGATGGAACTGGTAATTGTGCCATTAATTGAATTGTGATGCAGAAAAATAAAATTATTGAGAATGATCTCTTCATTTATCAAGAATTACTTTTCAAATCTATTGATTTAATTGGTTTGGGCGACTGCCGGCTGATTTCTTCAAATCCAATAAACATTACTGCTCCGGCACCCGGTTTTCCGCGTTGCACAGCAACTTGCTTCAACCCGTGTCGCGGGCATTCAATTTAGTGCGATGTAGTGTCTATTTCAGCAAGCCGCTTCAATGATGATTTGCTTGCCATTTAGTTCAATCGCATCTCCAATCCTTTTCCCTTTAAGCAGCTTTCCAACTGGAGAATCCATAGAAACAATGTTCACCTTTAGATCGTCAATAATAATGCTCCCTAGTGAAATCGATAAATACATCCAGCCTAAAGTGCTATAAATCAAACTTCCTGCTTGGATAGTATTACTTGAATCTGTTTCGATGATCTTTATAAGTTCGGCCATTTGTTTTTCGGCTTCTGATATTCTCCTTCCGATCATTTCTCTTTCTTGTTGTACCATTTCACGCGCTGTTTCGTGTTTGTCGCCAGCGCTGCTTTTGGTATCCGATTCTGCAGATGCTTTTGCCGATTTCTCATCAGCAAGAAAGCTTTCAATTCTATGCTTTAGCAATTCTTGGCATGCGCTCTTTACTTGTTCCTTCAACTTTTCGATCGACTCCTTCATATGCCCTAAACATACTGAATTTATTCGTTTTTTATAAAATCATCTTAAAAATTTCATGTTTTATGTTGCTCGATTGAAAATTGTTTTTACCTTCATTTTTCTAAAACTTTCACTATGCGGAAATTATTACTATCACTTTTGTCGGTGTTGTTTACTTGTTGTCTAACACAAGCTCAAACACCTTACGGAGTTTATCAAATCCCTTTTACTCCAGAAACTTTTGACCCAGTCAATACAGTTAGTTTATATGATGATACGTATTCCGGTATTATTGATATCGGTTTTCCATTTGTGTTTTTCGGTCAGTCTTACGACAGTTTGGTGATTTCATCGAATGGTTATGTTCGCTTTCAATTAGAGTATGCAGGTAATTTCTCGGATTTTTCTGTGAATCAGTCATTGCCAGATCCAACTGCTCCATTGAATGCAATTTTCTTGTCTTGGTTTGATCTTGATCCAAGCAGTCAACCCATTATCTCATATTCAACAATTGGAAACGCTCCTGAAAGGGTTTTTGTAGTGAACTATAATAATGTACCATATTTTGGTTGTGCTCAAACACAATACACTGGTCAGTTGAAACTCTATGAAGGCTCCAACAACATTGAAATGCATATTACTTCTCGACCATTTTGTGATAATGCAGGAGGTTGGGTGAATTTAGCTATTCAAGGAATTCAAAATATGGATGCATCGCAAGCATACCACGTTCCAGGAAGAAACAACAATGCAGTGTGGCAAGCTTCTAATGATGCATGGCGTTTCGATCCAGATACTGTGAATGCTCCAAGTAGCTTCTTGAATGGTCGTGTAATCGCTGATTTTAACGGTAATTGCATGTTGGATGAGAACGATTATGCTATCCCTGGCCAAGTGTTGATCCGTGATGCAAACCAAGCATTCACAACAACCAATCAATCTGGAGCATATAGTTTCGAAACTGTAACCGGTAGCTATCAAGTTGGATTTAATGGATTAACAGCTAATCTTCCATTTGGAACCGTTAACTGTCCAGTAAATGCCACTTACAATGTAGAATTAACTGAATCTGGTGAAGTTGCAGATGGTCTCGATTTCTTTGTTTATCCAGACTCAAGCTGCGCAGATCCACAAATCACAATATCTCCGATGGGACCTTTTAGACGCTGCGCAGGAAACGACAACCATCAAGTGGTTTTCATCAACAACCACGGCATGCTTCCAATCCAAGGATATTCTGTATCGGTAACTGTTCCTGATTCATTGTACTTGTACAATACAGTTCCTGCATATACTTCTCAAGATGGTAACACATTTACATGGAACTTCACAGATACATTGGTTTACGGTGAATTAACAACCATTCATTTATATGACTCCTTAAGTTGTTATGCAACTGATGGTTTGTTAAAATGCATTTCAGCAACAGTAACAGCAGTTGGCGATTGCGATGAAACAAACAACCTTGGTGATGTTTGTCAAATCGTGAATGGTTCTTACGATCCAAACCACATTCAATTGTTAACTGCGCCTCCAACGCCACAGTATGTGTATAGTATGGAAGTTGAAGGTGATGAGCAATGGTATACTTACCGTATTCAATTCCAAAACACTGGAACGGCTCCAGCTCAAACTGTAGTTGTTACTGATGTTTTGCCATCATTTTTCGATATTTATTCAGCTGAATTGTTAGGCTCTAGTCACAATTGCTCAATGGTGAATGAAGGAAATGGTACTTTTAAATTTGTACATTACAATATCAATCTTCCTGATAGCTCTGAAAATTTTGCTGCAAGTATCGGAACGATTGTCTTTAAGGTTAGAGCATTTCAAATGTTATTCCCTGGACAAGAAATTCTTAACCGTGCAAGTATCGTTTTTGATGTAAATGAGCCTGTTATTACAAACGATGCAGTTTTCGGAGTTCCACTTCCAGAAGGTTTGCAAGATTTGACTAGCGGTTTCAATTTTTATCCAAACCCTGTTGATCAAACGTTAATCATTCAAACTGAGCTTAACAAAGGAACAGTTCAATTAACTGATATTAGTGGTAGAATCATTGTAAGTCAGCCAATTACTGGTAAACAAACATCAATTGAAACGTCTCAAATTCCAGCTGGTGTTTATTTCATTGAATTGGTAATTGAAAACAGAAAAGTGTCAAATCAAAAATTGGTTATCGCACACTAAACTGCAGTGAATGTTTTTCATTATCCCTCGTTTCATTTGGTACGGGGGATTTTTTTTGAGGTCATTTAGGGTTTAATGATTTTTGAAATTGTTTGCTTTTGATTCATCATATTCTATTTCTTTTCGGAAATTGCTGAATTAATTTATTTACGATCAAAACAAATTCGCAAACCAACTGGATGAATTTTAATCTACCATCACTAATATTCTGTCTAATCATCGCTAGCCTTTTGGGAGCTTCGGATTTGATCGCACAAAGTTCAGTGCCAAGTGGAATCAATTACCAAGCGATCGCTAGGAATGGTGCAGGAAGCGTTTACTTCAATCAAGACATTGGCGTCCGAATTTCCATTTTACAAGGAACGAATCCTGGAGTGATTCAATACTCAGAACGACATACTTCAACAACCAATGTTTTTGGTTTATTCACTTTGAAAATCGGAGGTGGAACACCATTAACTGGTGCATTTAGCGACATCACTTGGAATACAGCAAATCAATATGTAAAAGTTGAAGTAGATCCAACAGGTGGGACCAATTATACAGATTTAGGTTCAAATGAACTGCTTTCGGTTCCATATGCCTTTTATGCTCAATCATCTGGAACAGGCGGCGCTCTTGGACCTCAGGGTCCTCAAGGAGAAACTGGATCTCAGGGTCCACAAGGTTCCGCAGGGGCTCAGGGTATCGACGGGCAAGCAGGTCCTTCAGGTCCTGCCGGAGCACAAGGTCCGATCGGATTAACTGGTCCCGCTGGTCCTGGCGGTGGACTGAATTGTTGGGATCTAGATGGCGATGGAAATCAAG
>JBBAKX010000005.1:86897-163507 GCA_040403315.1 Flavobacteriales bacterium | reverse complement strand
ATGCAGCAGAAGATATCAACGCAGATGGAAATTGGGATGCACTCGACTGCCGCGGTGCTGATGGAATAGCTGGTCCACAAGGTCTCGCTGGAACTCAGGGGATCGACGGGCAAGCCGGTCCTTCAGGTCCTGCCGGTTCACAAGGTCCCGCTGGAATTAACGGTATTGATGGTTCACAAGGTCCAATCGGATTAACTGGGCCTGCCGGAGTACAAGGTCCGATAGGTCTAACTGGTCTAACTGGTCCCGCTGGCCCCGGTGGGGGACTGAACTGTTGGGATCTTGATGGAGATGGAAATCAAGATGCAGCAGAAGATATCAACGCAGATGGAAATTGGGATGCACTCGACTGCCGCGGCATTGATGGAATAGCTGGTTCGATAGGCCCTCAAGGGTTACCAGGTCCTCAAGGACCAATTGGTTTCACAGGGCTACAAGGACCGATCGGCTTTACTGGTCCTGCTGGTCCGATTGGGTTTCCTGGATCTATAGGTCCTCAAGGACCAATTGGTTTCACAGGGCCACAAGGTCCGATCGGCTTTACTGGTCCGGCTGGTCCGGTTGGGTTTCCTGGATCTATAGGTCCTCAAGGACCAATTGGATTAACAGGATTACAGGGACCAATCGGCTTTACTGGTCCGGCTGGTCCGATTGGTTTTACAGGTTCAGTTGGTCCACAAGGTCCAGTTGGGTTAACCGGACCACAAGGAATTCCCGGAACAGCAGGAAATGCATGGCAACTCACAGGAAATGCAAATTCTGGCTCCGAAGCTGAATTCTTAGGTACAACCGACGCATCACCTTTAAAATTGAAGGTGAATAATCAAAATGCTGGCAGAATTGATCAAAATGGGAATACGAGTTTCGGTTATTTGGCTAATCCAACCTTAATTTCTGCCACTGGATACAATACCGCAATTGGAACTCAAGCAATGGTAGACAATACTGCTGGCGTAAGCAATACTGCTATAGGCTATCGATCGTTGTTTTCATTAACATCAGGCAATTTAAATACAGCTGTTGGTTACCAAAGCTTATTTGAAAATGAAATAGGCATTCAAAATACCGCAATAGGAGCAAGAGCATTGTATTTCAGTAATTCTGGCGACAACAATACTGCGCTTGGTTATAACGCTCTTTACAATAATTCAGACGGTGATGACAATACTGCGGTTGGGAATTTTACATTGAGTAACAATATAAATGGAAATGCAAATACAGCGATTGGCCGCCAAGCATTGTTTTTCAATGCACAAAATTTCAATACAGCCGTTGGGTACCAAGCTCTTTACAGTAATTCTGGTGGAACAAATAATTCTTCAATAGGCTACCAATCAGGATACTTAACTTCAAGTGGATCTTTCAATTCCTTTTTAGGCAACCAAGCATTCTATAATAATTCAACAGGTGTGAAGAATGTTGGAATTGGGGCATCTGCAGGGCTAGCCAATACCACTGGATCCTTTAATATAGCTATTGGAGAAGGTTCTAATTTCACCTTAAATAATTTGCAAAATGCAGTAGCAATTGGCTATACATCTGTTGTTGATGCGTTTAATTCTGTTCGTATAGGAAATATAAGCATGGTGAGTATTGGAGGGCAAGTTGGTTGGTCAACTTTTTCCGATCGCCGAGTAAAAACAAATTTTCAAGAGGATATTCCAGGCTTATTGTTTATTACAAAATTACGCCCTGTTTCATATAATTATAATCTTTCTAAAGAAGCTGAATTACTTGGTTTTACTGATACTTCAAATTGGACAGGGAAATATGATATTGAAAAAATAAGATTCACAGGGTTTATAGCTCAAGAGGTTGACAGCGCTGCAAACTCAATTGGTTATTCATTTAGTGGAGTGGATAAACAAGGGAAAATTGTAGGATTGAGGTACCAAGAATTTGTTGTGCCATTGGTTAAATCTGTTCAAGAACTTTATTTGGAGTCTAAATCAAAAGATGAGGAAATCCTTAAGCTCCAAGAACAGAATGCTAACCAAGAATTGCGAATTAAAGCGCTTGAACAGAAGTTGCAAGAAATTCTATTGCGAGATAATTAATAATATAGTGAATCCAATAAAAAGCCGCATTCATGAGCGGCTTTTTATTGGAGAGAATAAACAAATCAAAACCCTCTGATAATTCCAAACTGAAAACCGATTGAATTGTATCGTTGATTTATATTGGAGCCTTTATTAAATGTCGACTGTAAATTAAAACGGTAGTTGGGCTGAATAAACAATGAAGTTTTCTCATTTATCATCCAATTTAAAGTAGCACCAATTCTACCATTCACAATTGTTTTCCGCAGAGCATTGTTGATTTCTAAATTGAATAACTCGTTCAATTCTGGACTTAAATAAAATCCTCTTGTTGCTCTCAAAAAGCCCAATGAAGCTCCTGTATTTATCGAAATTGAAATAGCACTATTGCTGTAAATACTATAGTCGAAAATTAATGGAATTTCAAAATAGGATAGCATAGTTTTGCTGCTGAAGGAGCTCAAATCCTTTTCTATCTGCCCTTTTTCAAATATTGTATCGTTTACAAGTGTGCTATCGGTGAAATAAGAAGTATTCGTTTGATTAAATTCATTTCCTTGGTTATAGTAGAACACTGTATTGGTAATGCTGTCAGAAAAATAGTTAACCATAGGATTAATCTTTTCGATATCTCCCAATAACCAATTTGAATAGTTTATTTGTTCACCATATTGATTTAATTCAATTCCGGTGGAAATGCCAATTCTTTGTTTTTTCATTCCAACATGCAAACTGTAAGATGAAAACAATGCAGCAGACTCTTCAGTATTTCTTCTTAATACATAATCTGGATAAACCGAAGAAGATAAATTACTGCTGATGTAATTAACTCCCGCACTGGCCTTAATGAATAATGATTTATTTGATTTATTATTATTGTCGGGAATTACAATAGTGGAAAAGGTTGCTAATTCCTCAGGTCTTGGTAATACTAGAGTTTCAGCAGTATTATTGGAAGAAGAAACAATTTGTGCTTGAATTGTTTTTAGGTTAAACAAATCATTAGCACTTGTAGATTGTAATTTTGAAGAATTGCCTATTTCAGAGAAATTCTCAATTTGATTTAAGTTTTCAGTGTTATCTTGCTTATTTAACGTTTGATTGTTTGCAATGACATTGCTACTTGAATTTGCGTTCAAAACCAAATCCTGATTTTCATTCTTGCCAATCTTTTTACTTTTTGAGGAACTATTGGGAAATATTCCAGAATTCTCATTTATGGGATTCTCATTCTTGTAATCATCACGCTTATTTGTGTTTTCGATTTTATTTGAAAGAATCTCGGTATTATTTTCTTGATTAACACTTTCTGATATTGCCTGATTTTTTGAATCAATTGGCGAAGTTGATTTTGGCTGATTGGTTAAATCATTTGCTGATTTTTCAATGCTATTCTGGTGTGTAGCTTTTAATTCAGATACTACACCTTCATTTGATTGAGTAACTAGTTTTGATTCAACTTTTCCGGATGTTGAATTCAAATATAAATAGCCAAATACACCGCCTACTATGGCAATCAGAAGACCGAAGACAATTGTTTTCATGAAAGAATTCCAACCTCTTTTCTTTTGAAAGTGTTGGTCGAGAAGATTTTCCGCTCCGGGCCAGAAATCTTCGATATTGTATTTTTTGTCGTCGGTCATTACAGTAGACTTTTTTGCTTACTTAACAGAACTTGCAACTTTTGCTTTGCTCTGAAATAGTGAACTTTTGAGGTGTTTGTTGAAATATTAAGCAACGCACCAATTTCTTCATGTTTATAGCCATCGATGGCATAAAGATTAAATACAGCTTTACTCATTTCAGGTAAAGTGTCGATGGCTCGTTGAATGATTGCCAGATTTTCATTCCAGAATGTTCTATCGTCTGAGAAACCATGATCGGTTTTGAGCATTTCAGCTTCATCTTTCAGATCGATAGTTTCCTTGTATCGTTTGTTTTTTCTAAAATCATCAATGATCTGGTTAATGGCAATCTTTTTCATCCAATGAAAGAATACCAAATCATCATATTTTTGAATAATTACTTCCATCGATTGAATAATCTTTAGGAAGCTCATATTAACTGCCGACTTTAATTCATCATCGTTTTTATAATATCGTCGACAGATGCTAATCAAGTCGTCAAAACACCACTGGTACAAAGTGAAATGTGCCTTTCGGTCATTTCCTTTGCACTGCTGCAGAAGCGAGAGTGGTGGATTTTCCATTGGATAAAAAGGCATTTCACCTCAATTGAAGTGAAATGCCTTTTGAATTAATTACTGTTTTACAATCTTCTGAACGAATTTACGTCCATTGTTATCAATAACATTCAACATGTAAATTCCAGCTCCAAGTTCTGATGTGCTGATCGTATTTACCTGATTGTTGATTTGTCCACTTTGAACAAGTTTCCCATCGATTGATACGATTTCAAATCTTGTGTTATCATCAGCGTCCACAGAAATTGAGATTGTTTCGTTGAATGGATTAGGGTAAATCTGGAAAGCTAGGTTAGCAGCTTCTTCCATTCCAGTTGCTGAATATCCAGTGATTGTAGCCGGACTTTCAACATTAATTACAAATCCTGCAGCGCTCAAACGACCTCCAATCAAACCATTGTCACCAATGATAATTGAATCGCAGAAAGTAGAAGTACATCCATTTGCGTTAGCAACTGTCAAGCAAAGGCTATAATTTCCTGTGCTTTCGATTGTCATTGTTGGATAAGCTCCTGCAGCTGAAATGGTAATGAATCCTGATGAAATCGTCCAGTTAAAAGTTAAGTCGTTTCCTGTTGTTACATTCACAACTGAAACGCTGTATGGATTTTCTTGGCTAATCACAAATCCTGCGTAGCAAGAAGTATCATTCGGGATCACATTTGATTCAGGAATATAAACTTCTTGACAAGTATTTTGAAAGCAGTTTTCAGATGTTACCGTTAGGCAAACATTGTAAGTTCCAGATACTTCATACTGGTGGTAAGGATAAATTTCAGTTGAAGTTGATCCATCTCCAAAATTCCAAGAATATGTGTCGTTAGCACTTGTATTGCCGGTTGGAATATAAAAACCTACCAAAGCTGAAGTTGATGCATAGAAATCTGCGCTACAATCTGAAGGTGTAACGGTAGTATCTCCAAAAACAGTAACAAATGTGCAATTGTCGCAAGTAAATCCGCCACCTGTGATATTCATACAAACTTCGTAGGTACCTGGGTTGCTAAAAAGGTGGTCAACTGCAAAACCTGATGCTGTTGTGCCATCTCCAAAACTCCATGTTGCTGGATAATTTGCTCCCGGTGAAGTGAAAGTAAATATGTTATTCGCAGGACTTTGGTAATATTCAATCGGACAGTTTGGATTTTGACTGTCTACCTGTACGGTGATAGTTTGTGTAGAATTACAAACGATGTTAGAATCTGGACCAATGCTGATAACCATCAAAGTCACATTGTCTACAGTTGTTTGATTGTAGGTTGTATTGATAGAATAACCCGATTGAGAAGTTTGTCCACTGCTGAACATCCAATAGAATGTAAATTCATTTGGAGAAAGGCCGGCAGGGCCAGTAAAAGTAACATTACCATCACCGTTAGGAGAGACTACGGCGGTAAATTCGCAAGTTTGTGCACTTGCCGTGATTGCTGCTATCATTAACCCGATAGTAAGGCTTAGTAATTTTTTCATGTTCATAGGTTTTTTATGTTTCTGTCCTTAAGCACGTTGATGCAAAAATAATGGTTTACAAGGCGAAGATATTTTTTTAATTAGATAAGTTAAGTGCCAGATAAATAGGCAGATATAATTTTAAGATGGTGAAAATTAAACTACTTAACCCGTTTGGGTATTCTATTTTCAGGATTCTTTAATTGGTAATTTGAGTTGTTGATTTAAGTAGAATTCTTATCAGGGAACTAGGCTGATTGTATATTCTGGAAATCAGATCGATTTAATTGACAAGATTTTAGAGTTCATTGGATCGCGTTATTCGACTATCCAATGATTAACTGTTTCACGAGGGGATTGCATTTTAATTTAATGAGAAACAGATTTTTACTGCGTTTTATAGCGGCTATCTAAAATTAATTTGGACAATTCACGCCAAATGTGCAGGGAAAACCCAACTATCCCCTTCCCAAGGGGCAATTTAATTTTCTAGTTTAACACCAACAAATATTAACCGGTTATAACCGGTTATATACGTTTCAATAGGGTAGGAGAATTTAGTAATTCATAGTAAATCAATGTTATAGACTTGTTTTATTGTAAAAATGACCTTATTTCGTTCTATTAAATACTATTACAGACTACAATAGTTGACTAAAAGGTAGGCGCATGATTTATTAAGCCAATCGTACAAATAAAAAATCCCCATAACTCATAGAATTATAGGGATGTAGATTTTAACTTATTATTCGATTACGGCTCCGATATCCACAGTGATGCAGTAGTTTCCGTTCCAGAGCTACTGTTTCTAAATGGCTGGCTGCAACACTTTACCGTCAACTTGTTGTTGTTATTGTAAACATGTAAAAAACCTGAAGGGAAAAACCATTGAGAAAAACCGAAGTTCAGCGCTCCATAAACACTATAAATAGAACTTGAGCTTGGTGTTAATGAATAAATACCTTCTTGAGGTTTTCCATTTATGCTTGAATTAAAATCCAAATAAATCGAAGCCGATGAATTATAGGCTTCTAACCTTTTGATACTCGCATCATAGGAAACATTAGTAAAAGTAAAGCCGTTTGATGAAGTAATCTGCAAACGATTCGAATCGAGCGAACAACCTATAGGAGGCATTTGAACATCAAGAGTATAGCTTGTAGTAAAAACGCTACAACCACTTTTGCCGATTTCTAAAAGATATTCTCCTTCATCTTCGGGTGTTACATAGCCAAGGTCAATTTGATACCCATTGTATGTTGAACCATCAGGAAGTATCCAGGAGTAATCTGCATTTTCAAGCCCTTGTTGAGGAGGAACTTGGATGGTTAGCAGGGAGTCGTTGTAAAAAGCAGTTTTGTTTGTGGTGATCGTTCGTTCTTCAACATCAATGCACTCTTCCTTCTCGCAAGATGATAGCGTAGCAATCGCAGCGATTAGGATTGTTGTTTTGAAATTAATCATGCCGAATTAATTAACGAGTTTCTTATATCGAATTCTCTTAGGCTCAACATCACCCATACGCTTCTTCTTGTTCTCTTCATATTCTGAGTAACCACCTTCAAAGTAATACACTTGAGAATCGCCTTCGAAGGCCAAAATATGGGTACAAACACGGTCGAGGAACCAACGGTCGTGGGAAATAATTACTGCACAACCAGCAAAGTTCTCCAAACCTTCTTCTAATGCACGAAGCGTATTTACATCGATGTCGTTGGTGGGCTCATCGAGCAACAATACGTTACCTTCAGCTTTAAGTGCCATCGCCAAATGCAAACGGTTACGCTCACCACCAGAAAGCACACCTACTTTTTTACCTTGATCAGCTCCGTTGAAGTTGAATCTGCTTACATATGCGCGTGAATTCATCGATCTGCCTCCAAGATCCATAGTTTCATTACCACCAGTGATAACTTCCCAAACCGATTTTTCTGGATTCAATGCTTCATGGGTTTGATCCACATAGCTGATTTTTACAGTTGCTCCAATCTTGAATTCTCCCTTGTTCGCATTTTCTTGCTCCATGATCATCTTGAAAATGGTGGTTTTACCAGCACCATTTGGCCCGATAATCCCAACAATTCCAGCTGGTGGAAGCTTGAAATTCAAATCTTCGTACAACAACTTATCTCCAAATGCCTTCGAAACTCCAACTGCCTCAATTACTTCATTTCCTAATCGCGGACCGTTCGGAATAAAGATCTCAAGCTTTTCTTCCTTCTCCTTCATGTCCTCATTGAGCATTTTGTCGTAAGCCTGCAAACGTGCTTTTTGCTTCACCTGACGACCTTTTGCTCCTTGACGAACCCACTCAAGTTCTCGTGCAAGCGTTTTTTGGCGCTTCGATTCAGTTTTTTCTTCCTGTTGCAAACGTTTGCCTTTTTGTTCTAACCAGCTAGAGTAATTGCCCTTCCAGGGGATACCTTCGCCACGGTCCAATTCAAGAATCCAGCCAGCAACATTGTCGAGGAAATAACGGTCGTGCGTGATGGCGATAACCGTTCCAGCATACTGCTGAAGGTGTTGCTCCAACCAGTCGATTGATTCAGCATCAAGGTGGTTGGTTGGCTCATCCAAAAGAAGGATTTCAGGTTGTTGAAGCAGCAAGCGACAAAGTGCTACGCGACGACGCTCACCACCTGATAAAGTACCGATGATTCGATCCGACTCCGGACAACGTAATGCATCCATTGCACGGTCAAGTGTAGAATCGATTTCCCAAGCATTTTTCGAGTCGATTTCGTCTTGAAGAACTCCCTGTCGAGCAAGAAGCTTGTCCATCTTGTCGCCATCAGAGTAATACTCCTCAAGACCCATTTTTTCGTTGATCTCATTGTACTCTGCAAGGATATCCATGATTGGTTGAACACCTTCGCGAACAATGTCGATAACGGTTTTGCTTTCATCCAATTGTGGATCTTGCTCAAGGTAACCAACGCGATATCCTGGTGAAAAAACCACGTCGCCTTGGAACGACTTCTCGATCCCAGCGATGATTTTAAGCAATGTAGATTTACCTGAACCGTTCAAACCGATGATACCGATCTTGGCACCATAGAAAAAGCTGAGGTAAATATCTTTGAGCACTTGTTTTTGTGGAGGATAGGTCTTGCTGACCTTCACCATCGAAAAAATGACTTTCTTATCGTCTGACATAGTTGGAATTAAATGGGTCGCAAAGGTAATGATTAGAACGAAACCCATCGAACAATGCCTCATAGTTGAACGCAATCGGATGTAGATTTAACCGGTTAACTGAAAATCTCATTCCTTTCTACATCTTTGCATGTGCTCAAACGAATTTTTGATATCCTTTTGTCTGGTATCGGCATCTTGTTGTTACTGCCATTATTTTTGGTAGTGATTGTCTGGATTAAGTCAGATTCCAAAGGATCTGCATTCTATCGACAATTAAGGGTTGGACAATTCGGCAAGGATTTTAGCTTGCTCAAATTCAGGAGCATGCGCATAGGCAGCGATAAAGCCGGACTCCTCACTATCGGTGGAAGAGATCCTCGCGTAACTCGTTCGGGATTTTTTATTAGGAAGTATAAAATCGATGAACTGCCTCAGTTGTTTAATGTTTTCTTCGGACAAATGAGTCTCGTTGGTCCAAGACCTGAAGTGCGCAAGTATGTGGATTTGTACAATGAAACCCAACAGAGGGTTTTGTTGGTAAAACCTGGAATAACCGACCTAGCAAGCCTAGAGTATTTCGATGAAAACGATCTACTTGCAAAATCTGAACACCCAGAAAAAACATATGTCGAAGTCGTGATGCCACATAAATTGGAGTTGAATCTCCAATACATCGATCAGTCGGGTTTGCTTGCAGATGTTCGAATTATTCTGAGAACTATCAAACGTGTTGTGTTTCGGTAAAGCGCACAAAAAAGCCCCCGGGTTTCGGAGGCTTTTCAATTCGATTAAAGACTTTTATTATCTGCGCGGCTGCGACTGAATGAAGTCGTTCAATTCATCAACACTTGATGAGAAAGTGAAGGCATTGTTCACCATGAAATAGTTGCTTAAATCATAAGTGCGACCGTAAGCAAACTTGGCGAAATCAAGTTTAGAATCTTCGAAACTAAACAATGCCATGATTTGAGAAACTTGTGCAGTAGTCATGCAATTGCTTGTGAAAACCTGCTTTGCAATTTGCAATTTGTTGTCTTCGAACGACTGACCGTTAATTGTACCTAAAGCACCGCTGAATGCACTTTGATCCATTGGCCAAGGGCAACCAATTGCACCAGTGTAGCCTGGCATCATGTAATGGCTTGGCTGTGCTTGTTGAACAATTACTGGTGCTGGTGCTGATCCTCCAGAAGAGTAAGTAGTTGTAGTAGTTTGTTGAACTGTTCCACCAGTAGTAACAACGGTTCCAACTGGAATTCCAACGTTCATATTGAAATTAACGCCTAAATCTGGATCATTTACCGAAACATTCATTCCTGTGCCCATAACTGCTCCGGTAGGCTGAGAAGTTGTGGTTGTTGTTCTAGTGGTTTGGGTAACAGTTCCAGGAGAAACTACTGTTGTTGTTGGAGCTGGTGCGTAAACAACTGCTGGTGGCGGACTTTGCATTACCGGTTGTTGAGCCATTGGCATATTAAGCGGTGTTTCAGAAACGAAGCGAATTACATATTCTACTTTTTCCTCAGCAGGCTTCTTGATTTGTGTTGAGTCTTTTCCTCCAAAATCACGAGCGATTTGATTTCCTGCCTTGTTGAGGCCTTTGCCAATTGCAGTTTCTTTTTTCGGCCGCACATTGAAAGTGTATTCAACGTAAGGCTCTAAGTTGATTGTTTTGGTCACCTCACCTAGAGTAACATCTTCGAAAAGCACTTTCACCTTGTAAACAGAAGGAGTAGTAAGATCGCTCAGTTTTACATTGGTTGCTGGAACTTCATTGTAACGAAGTCCATTCATTACTACTGTGAATTTCTCACCGTTTTCTGCGAAGAAAATTAGATTTGATTTTTGTGCCGTCAGTAAGCCACTGAACAAAGCAATCATAAGTGTTAAAAGAGTTGTTTTCATAGGGTCCGGTTATTTTTGGGCGCCGATTTTCAAAGTTGATGCCAAATATAAATCAAATTGGGCTTTCCGAAATTTTAGTAGGTGTTTTTACTCAGTATTACTTGTGGTTCCAATCCCATTGATCGATTTGTTCGATGCTGTTTTTCAGTAAGTTAATGTTCGATTCAACGTCTTCTTTGTGAACCATCTCAATAACTTGATGTATATGCCGTGTAGGGATGCTGATTGCACCTGTAATGGCGCCTCCGGCAGTCATTCGTTGAATTCCAGATGTATCGGTTCCGCCTCCGGTGAGGATTTCAGGTTGCCACTTGATGTTTTCTTTTTCGGCAGTATGCTTCATAAATTCAACCATCCGAGGATCGCAAATCACCGATGTATCCATGATTTTAATGCCTGCACCTTTGCCTAAGCTGGTAATTTTCTCGTGTTCTTTAGCGCCAGGAACATCGAAGGCTATTGTTGTATCAAGTCCAAAACCAAAGTCTGGTTGTATTGCGAGTGTCGAAACTTGTGCTCCGCGGATGCCAACTTCTTCTTGCACGGTGAACACTGCATACAAATCGTAAGGTATTTCGCCCAAACGGCGGAGGGTTTCGATCAATATGTAAACTGAAATGCGGTTATCGAGCGATTTACAGTTGATGCAATTGCCCATTTCAATGAGCTCTCTTTCTCTTGTGATCGTGTTGCCCAAGTTTACATTTGCTTTTACTTCTTCAACTGAAAGCCCAGTATCAATAAAGAAATCACCAATTTTAGGTGGTTTCTCGCGCTCTTCAGGGCTCATTAAGTGGATCGGTTTTGAACCCATCACACCAATAATGTCTTTTTTACCGTGGATAATAACGCGCTGAGCAGTCAGGGTTTTAGGATCGAAGCCGCCCAATGTTGTAAAACGGATAAAACCCTGATCATCGATATGCGTGACCATGAATCCGATTTCGTCCATGTGCGCGCCGACCATGATTTTTTTACGTTCTAGTCCTTTTCTGAGAACGGTAACATTGCCCATATTGTCGGTTGAAACGTCTCCTAAACCTTGAACTTCGCGTAGGATGACTTTTCTGATGGACTGCTCGTATCCAGGAGCTCCGGGAGTTTCGCAGATTTCTTTTAGCAGGCTGAGATTCATCCGGCGAAATTAAGCAATTAGACTCAATTTATCGAGAATGCTCTGCGTGAGTGATTGAGGCAAATAGCTTTTGGAGCAAAGCGGAAAAACTATAGCCGAAAGCACGACCGCGGCACAAGCCAGGATGGAAGCTTGTGCCGCGGAAACGCCCAAAATAATTACTCTACAAAGCTGATTTTTAGCATATTCGATTTTCCGAATTCGTGCATCGGAATCGAAGCTACGTTGATCAACAGGTCGTGCGATTTTACGTAACCGCCTTTTTTGAGGATATCTTTGATGTCGGAAATGGTGTGGTCGGTGCTCACCATTTTGTCGTAATAGAAGCCGCGAACGCCCCAAACCAAACTTAGCGTGTTGAGGAGGGTTTCGTTTCCGGTGAAGATGTAAATATTGGCTTTCGGACGGAAACTGGAAATTCTAAATGCTGTGTAGCCAGAGTGCGTCATTGCTACAATTGCAGCTGTTTCGGTTTGTTCTGCCATGTGCACAGCGTTCATGCAGATTGCATCGGTGAGCATGCGCGATTTTTGTGAAACGAGCTTGTGGTCTTTGTGGTAAATACCTTCGAATGCTTCCACACGAGCAAGAATTTTCTGCACGGTTTCGATCACACGCACGGGGAATTTCCCAACTGATGTTTCTCCACTGAGCATTACTGCATCGGCGCCATCCATCATAGCATTTGCTACGTCGTTAACTTCGGCTCTGGTGGCGTTGTAATTGGTGATCATCGATTCCATCATCTGGGTTGCAATGATGATCGGAATGCTAGCTTCAAGGCATTTTTTTACCAGCATTTTTTGGATCAACGGAACATTTTCCATTGGAACTTCAACACCCAAATCTCCACGAGCAACCATCAATGCATCGGTATTGGCGATGATGCTATCGATGTCTTCAACAGCTTCTGGTTTCTCGATTTTAGCTACAACACGCGCATTTTTGTTGTGGCGCGCAATGATGTGTTTCAGTTCGAGAATATCGCTGGCTTTGCGCACAAATGATAGTCCGATCCACTCAACACCATGATCGAGTGCAAATTTTAAATCCTGTAAATCTTTCTTGGTTAAACAAGGAAGTGAAATTTTGGTATTGGGAAGGTTTACACCTTTTTTCGATGATAGAATGCCACCATGAATTACAATAGCAATTACTTCATTGTCTTTGTTGGTATCCTTCACTTCGAGAAGAAGCTTTCCATCATCGATCAAAATGGTTTCGCCAATTTTTACATCCTGAGGAAATTGAGGATAGGTGATGTAGATTCGAGATGCTGTTCCGATGCACTTTTCGGTGGTGATGACAATTTCATCGCCTTTGTTGATGAGCACACCGTTATTTTCAACTTCACCGATGCGCAATTTCGGGCCTTGTAAATCGGCTAAAATTGCGGTGTGAAAACCTTGTTCGTGATTGATCTCACGAATAATATTGATCACATTCGCATGGTCTTCATATGATCCGTGGCTGAAGTTAATTCTGCAAACATCTACGCCTGCAGCAATCATTTGCTCGAGCACTTCTTTTGTTGAAGTAGCAGGTCCTAAGGTGGCAATTACTTTGGTTTTACTTTGTACTTTGTTCATTATCAAAAAATAAGATTGTCTTTAGATTTTAGACTTTCGGGTTCAATTTTAAAGGCTGCCATCACACATGGCAAATTTCTAATTTGTTTTACCAACTCATCAAGATTGAAATGATAAGCGGCTTCGCCTTTGATCATCAGGAAAAAATCCATTTTCGATTGCTCCGGAATGAGGTTTCCAGCCGAATGTCGATTCGCAATGAGTTGAAAAGTAATATCCATTTCTTCGGCGATCAACTCTTCCTTCTCACTGAGCGGCAATTCATCGTTTCCCATAGGATCTTCTTGCCGGCTGATAAATTGAAACATCGGAAATGTGGATTGAAGCCCAGTTTTCGGATGAAGTATATCTACATCGGGCATTCGATTGAAATCGACCGTTAACAACTTGTTTAGATGCCAACATACACGAAAATCCTCGTCGTGACTGCTAATCCCGATCAGAATGAAGTTGTAGTCGGCAAAATCGGTGAGGACGATCTTTTTCATGAGATTCGCCACTAAGGTAAATCTTATTGTTGAATTTACACTAAGGTTCTGTGTCGCCAAACATGGTCGTCCATGCATTTTCAGCAGCAGCTTGCTCAGCAGCTTTCTTTGAAAAGCCTGCACCTTCTCCGCAAACTTTATCGTTGATAAGCAGAGTTACATAGTAAAGTTTTTGTTTGTCGCCATTCAATTCTTCTCGGGCATCGAACAAAATACTCTTGCGGGCTCGTTGGGTATAATTAATCAGTTTCGATTTGAAATTGAGGTCTTGGTTTTCGAGCTCTTCTACATCCACATGGAAACGGATGATTCGATTAAGCAACATTTTCTCAGTGAAATCGAATCCTTTGTCGAGATACACTGCACCAATCAGTGCTTCGAATGTATCTCCACAAATAGATTTATACAGTCGATTTGAAGGATCGTATTGAATCAGTTTTTCGATGCCAATTTTGATAGCGAGCTTGTTCAAATAGGCGCGGCTAACCATCCTAGATCGCATTTCGGTGAGAAATCCTTCGTCTTTGTAAGGGAATTTGCCAAATAAAAACTTGGCTACCACAGTTCCAAGTACGGCATCACCTAAAAATTCAAGTCGTTCGTTTGAATCTTTGACTCCTTCTCGAATTTCACGAGCTACGGATCGATGTGTAAATGCTTGTTCGTACAAGCGAATATTTCCAGGCCAAAAGCCTAACAAATTCTTGATTTGATGGTATAGTTGACCTTTGGAAGAAAAACGGGCAACAAGAGAATTCACGAAACTCAATCTTCGAACTTGCGGAATATAACTGATGCATTGTGCCCTCCGAAACCGAAGGTATTGCTCAATGCGGCGCGAACTGTTCTGTGTTGTGCCTTGTTGAAAGTGAAATTCAATTTCGAATCCAATTCAGGATCAAAATTTTCTTGGTTGATGGTTGGTGGAATAACATCATGCTTCACAGCGAGCAAAGAGGCAATCGCTTCTATTGCACCTGCAGCGCCAAGCAAGTGACCAGTCATGGACTTGGTCGCACTGATATTCAGGTCGTAAGCATGTTCACCAAAAACACCAACAATCGCTTTGGTTTCGGCAATATCTCCAAGTGGAGTAGAGGTACCATGAACATTGATATAGTCAATATCGGTTGGAACCATGCCTGCATCATTGAGTGCGCTGCGCATAACGTTGATAGCTCCCAAACCTTCAGGATGTGGGGCAGTGATATGATGCGCATCAGCAGATGCACCTCCACCAACTATCTCAGCGTAAATTTTAGCGCCACGGGCTTTTGCATGTTCGAGTTCTTCGAGAATCAAAGCACCACCGCCTTCTCCCATAACGAAACCATCGCGGCTCACGTCGAATGGACGGGAAGCTGTTTTTGGAGAATCGTTTCTTTCGGAAAGGGCATGCATAGCGTTGAAACCACCCATTGCAGGCTCGTTTACTGCAGCTTCAGAACCTCCAGTGATCATAACATCTGCTTTGCCCATTCGGATGTAAAACATCGAATCGATGATCGCATTAGTTGATGAAGCACAGGCAGAAACTGTAGTAAAATTAGGGCCTCTAAATCCGTAACGCATCGAGATGTGACCAGATGCGATATCGGCTATCATTTTAGGAATGAAAAAAGGATTGAACCTTGGTGTTCCATCGCCTTTTGCAAAAGCTTCAACTTCTTTAAAGAATGTTTCGAGTCCTCCGATACCTGATCCCCAGATAACTCCTGAGCGGTCTGGATCGAAACTACCCTCTACAAAACCTGCATCATGATAAGCTTCGTGAGCTGCATACAATGCATATTGAGCAAAAAGATCGAGTCGACGTACCTCCTTACGATCAATAACTGAAGAAGGGTCGAAGTCTTTCACCTCGCAAGCAAAGCGGGTTTTGAACTTCGAACAATCAAAGCGCTTGATCATGTCGGCTCCGCTAACACCCGCAATGAGATTGGTCCAGAAATCCTGAACATTGTTCCCCAGCGGAGTTACGGCACCTAGGCCGGTTACGACGACTCGTCTCAAATTCTAAAGCGTAAAGATTACTTGGCGTTCTTTTCGATGTAAGTAACAGCGTCACCTACAGTGCCGATGTTTTCAGCTTGATCATCTGGGATCGCGATGCCGAATTCTTTTTCGAATTCCATGATCAGCTCGACAGTATCGAGTGAGTCTGCACCCAGATCGTTGGTAAATGAAGCCTCAGGAGTAACTTCGCTTTCATCAACTCCAAGCTTGTCTACGATAATCGCTTTAACGCGGGCAGAAATGTCTGACATTTTGTTTAGTGTAAAAATTTGGGTGCAAAGAAACAGTTTAACATCAAACCTACAAAATCTTTTTTTCAGCAAATCGTTTTACAACCTTTTTTGCTGATTAACAGATCAATAATTACTTGCTGTAGAAGCAATGCATCGAAATCTTACTTTCGCAACTTCCTAAAAGCATATGGCTAAAATAGTAATTTTTGGTTCAGGAAAGGGGAGCAATGCCCGCCGAATCATCGAGTATTTCAAAGATTCAGGAAAAGTGCAGGTGGCCGCTTTAGTGAGCGATAAACCTCGGCGTGGCTTCCTTGACATTTCTTACGATCACCGCATCAACCTCGAAATAGTGAAGGGTTCGGAGCTTTCTGATCCCAAATGGATTGCGCATCTAAAAGTGATGTATCGCCCAGATCTCATCATTTTGGCTGGATACCAGAAGCTCATACCAGAAGCCTTCATACAAGCATTTTCTGGAAAAGTCATCAATCTTCATCCAGCGTTGCTTCCTGCTTATGGAGGAAAAGGAATGTATGGTTCACATGTGCACAAAGCAGTAATTAAAGCAGGAGATGCTCAATCGGGGATTACCATTCATGAAGTAAACGAACATTACGACGAAGGGCGAATCATTTTCCAGGCAAGCTGTGATGTTTTTCCCGACGATACGCCTGAAACCTTAGCGCAACGTATTCATCAATTGGAGCACGAGCATCTTCCATCTCAAATTGAGAAGTTACTTTATCCATGATTTCGAAATACTATGCTGATTGAATTGTATACCGATGGTTCTTCCCGCGGCAATCCTGGTCCGGGAGGTTATGGCTTAATTCTCAAAGCTGGGCCGCATTACAAGGAAGTGAACCAAGGTTATCGGTTAACGACCAACAACCGAATGGAGCTGTTAAGTGTGATTGTAGGCCTCGAAATGCTGAAGAATCCGGGTAGTCAAATAATGGTGTTTTCAGATTCAAAATATGTCATCGACAGCATCACAAAAGGTTGGGTTTTCGGTTGGGTGAAAAAAGATTTTAAAGACAAGAAAAATCGCGACCTATGGGAACGGTTTCTCCGAATTTATCCCAAACACAAGGTGCAATTTACTTGGGTGAAAGGGCACAATTCGCACCCTCAAAACGAGCGGTGCGATCAGTTGGCTGTTGAAGCGGCAACTGGAAAAAATCTGTTGATTGATTCAGGCTACGAAAATAATGGAAGCCGCTGATTTTTCTAAAGGATTTGAGATTGTTCCAGCAACTGAAATCGAAGATTATTATTCGATTTATAAGCTAGCCGAAGAGATTATCCCGGGATTTTATGCTGATCATATCGACGTTGATCACCTGCAATTTTTCGTGCAACGTTTTCATGCGCCAGCAGAAATACAGAGTCAAATAGCTCAGGGGAATTTGTATTTTCTTTTTAAAATCAACGGGTTCAATATTGGATACATGGCACTTTATCCACGAAGTGAATATTTACATATCAGTAAATTGTATCTACTCGACTTTTACAGAAGTGCTGGTTTTGGGAAAATCATTTTAGCACACATCGAACAAATTGCCCGATTAAACCCAGCATATAAAAGACTAGAACTACTCGTGAGTATCGGAAATCCTCGCGGTATTGCATTTTACCTGCGAAATGGATTCGAGAAGATGGAATATGTGCTCAGCCGTTACGAAAGTGGCTATGCCTACGAAGATTATAGAATGGTGAAGGTGCTTTAATAAAAAAGACCGCCCAAATGGAACGGTCTTCTTAAAAGTGCTTTGCAGAATTATTACGGCTCTCTTTGGTTAAGCATTCTGCTCAAATTCGGATCGGTTTCTTCTTCGCGAATGGTATCGAGCGTTACTTCGATATCGGAAATCTTCTTTTTGATGATCGTTTTTTGAATTTCTTTCTCTTGAACTACAGTTACTGAAGTGCCTTTTTCAATCATAGCGCTGATTTCGGCTGTGATTTCATCCACACTCGCTTGGTAGTAATTTGCATATTCAACCAACACTTGAATTCCGGCAAACCTTAAATACCAAGCATCCGATTTACGTGCAATATCGGTGATATTAGGTATTGAACTGGATACTAGTGCCTCATTTTGAGATATAGTATAACGACCAAGCAATTGAATCAAGATGTATTTATCGTTCGGATTGGTTGCCTTGCGGTATGCCTTTTCCATGAATTCGAATTTGTTTGGTGTCCCCGATGCAGCATAAATAGCCGCAATAGATGTCAACAAATCGCCTGAAGCAGTGGCTTCCATTTTTTCGAGCAACTTCACCGTATTTTCTGGATCTGCCTGATACAAGCCAGAAAGTGCAGCACTTTGAACTGCCAATGAACTATCGTTTAAAGCTTTTGCCAATTCTGGTTGAACCAAAACGTCGTTTCCAAATCTACCCATCCATTCTGTTGCAGTGGCTCTAACACGCGCATCTTTATCGCGGGTAGCAAGCTCAATCAAAAGCGGTTTAAATCCTTCAGGATCTACTGAAATAAGGCCTTCGAGATTATTCAAAGCGTATTGACGAATGTTCCAGAATTTATCGCGCAAAGCAGTTTTTACCAATTCTGAAACACCAGGTGCTTCTTGGAATTCTAGGAGTTTTTCGAGAGCAGTAAAGCGATCCTCATATAGTTTTCCATTCAAGAAAAGCCATTCAGCCTCTTCACGGGAGTTGAGCTGACGAACAAAACCGAGCAACATGCGCTCAGCATCGATATTTACAAAGTCGGGTTTCTCGGTTGCTGGAATGGTAATTTGCTGAGCAATCGAATCCATTGTAATTCTTACCCGACGTGCAGTTCCTCTGTTGTATATATCCACATCCATCGGCAATCGGAACGCTGAATTTGAACTCAAACTTTGTGTCTGGCTCAAGTTGATTGTTATGTTTTTGTTGACTTCGTCGAAATTCCATGATGCATCAACAGTCGGATGTCCGCGATCAAAAAACCACTGGTTGAAGAACCAATTGAGATCCTCACCGGTAATTTTCTCGAATGCCATTCTGAGATCATGAATTTCTGCAGGTTGGTATTTGTTGTCGTTGAGGTATAATTTGAGCGCATCAAAAAATGCTTCATCCCCAACATATTTGCGCAACATATGTAAAACAGCGCCTCCTTTTTGGTACGAGTGGCGGTCGAACATGTCTTCACGATTTTCATAATCGAAGCGAATCAGGTCCACTTTTTTGCCAAAAGCCTCTTCCACATATTCGTTTCGGCCCGATTGCAGGTGGTAATCGGCTGCTTCACGGCCATATTTGTATTCCTCCCAGAGGTATTCGCTGTATGTGGCAAACGACTCATTCAACGGAAGATTAGCCCACGATTCGCAGGTTACCAAATCGCCAAACCAGTGGTGGAATAATTCGTGTGCAATGACGCCTTCGTAATTTCCATCGAGCATTTGTGCAGGTGTTTGCTGAACGAATTCGCCAAAAATTGTGGCTGAGGTGTTTTCCATTGCACCCGAAACATAATCACGCACTACGATTTGCGAATACTTAGGCCAAGGGAATTCAACTCCTAGTTTAGTGGAGAAAAAGGTCATCATTTCGGGTGTATTGCCGAATATTTTTCTCGCATATGGTTCAAACTCTTTTTCAACGTAATATTCTACATCTATATTTTTCCACTTGTCCTTTACCACTGCGTATTCGCCGATACCCATCATTGCCAAATAAGGCGCATGTGGAAGATCCATTTTCCAAGTATCTGTGCGTGTACCATCAGCGTTTTTCTTCGAAGAAGATTTTAATCCGTTGCTAAGTGTCAGGAATTTATCAAGCACTGTGATGCTGATTTCCTGTGTCATCTTTTCATTTGGCTTATCGATAGTTGGAAACCAACATGATGATGATTCGGTTTCTCCTTGCGTCCAAATTTGCGTTGGTTTCGAAGGATCCTCATCTTTTGGATCGATAAAATACAAGCCTTTCGCATCGGTGATGGCAGCACTTCCAACTGCTTTTACACGCTGAGGATTGGCGGTGTATTGGATGTAGATTTTGTAAGCATCATTTCTTGTAAATCGTTTTCCAAGAGAAATACGAATTTGATCTTCTTTATATGTATAGTTGAGATCTGTGAGGGCGCCCGATTTTTCAACCATGGCAACACGCAACACATCGAACGACTTTCCATCTAAGATCAATGAATCAACAGGATAATAGTATGGTTTGAAGTCAAGTGTCGCTTTACCGAAAAGCTGTTGATTGGGAATATCAAAGCTTACTTCTAGTTTGGTATGAAGCAAATCGTTTGTGCGGGTTGCCGATGCATTGTAGCGATTGAGAAGTCGATTGGGTTGACTAGACGTGTCGCTTTCCGAATTCTCCAATGCTTCAAGGAGTGCCTTCATGAATGTGGAATCGGCCTGTTCAGTTTCGGTGCCTACTGCATCTGTTGTTTGTTTGGGCTGCTTGGTTTTACAAGCATTACCGAAAGAAATCAATATTCCTGCGGCAAGAATAATCGGTAGAGTTTTGAATTTCATCTTTTGGTTTCGAAGCTGCAAATATGAGAATTAGTTCAATCAGCATGTCTCATTGCACGGTCATTAACGAAGTTTTTGTTTTCAAAGTGCTTTTCTTGAATTTAAACAGATCTATTCGCAGCCGGTTATCTATGCAAGACATTATATTTGCGCCATGCAACAAGCAAAATTCGAAAGCGACAGAATCTCAGTAGCTTCAACCAAAGAGCTTCTTGAAATTACCATTTCTGGTAAAATTCCTAGTGGTCAGTTAACAATGCTTACAGCTTGGCTTATTGCGTGGACTATCGCCGGATTTTACGTAATCTCGCAAGCGTTCTCATTTGCCGGGGATCAACTTATTTATATGATGGTTTGGCTGGGCTTTTGGGCCTATTTCGAATACCGAATTGGTACTGCTTGGCTTTGGAGAAAATTCGGTAAGGAAGTTTTTCGCATCGAAGGTGAAGAAACCCAACTCAGGTTTGAAGTTTCTTACGGCGGTAGAGCCAATACCTTCAAAACCGGAGAAATTCGAAATTTTAAGAATCTCGAAAACGACAAAAGTAAGTTCGTGAAGAGTTTTTTTAGCTCCTACTGGGTTGTTGGTGGCGAAACCGTTGGATTTTATCACAAAGGAAAATTGCACACTTTCGGTCGCCAAATAAGCACAGGAGATGCCGATAAATTGATTTCGCTTATCCAAAAAAGAATACTCTAAAACCTATGGCAGCACTCAGTATTGGTTCTCTTGTTCGACCACTTAACGAAACAGGCGAAGGGGTTGTGAGTGCTTTTCGTAAGGACGGTATGGTGCTCGTTACCATGCACGATGGTTTCGAAATTCCTTTTCCTGCTAATCAGTTGGTGGTTATTCGCTCCGCGGAAATGGCGCCAGGTGAACAACCTGTTCAATCCGTTACCTCGTCGGCCGAATTGCAACAACCAGGGCTATTTTTCGCATTTTCCTTCGAAGGAATGGAAAAAGACCAAGCGAAAATCGGACTTTCACTCGTTAACCAGTGGGATGCAGAATTGGTTGTGATTGTATATCACCAAAAAGGGAAACAGTTTTTCCATGAAGCTTCAGCCATTTTGCCCGCAGGCAGTGTGAAGCGACTCGCTGGAGGTCAACTTTCATGGTTTCTTGAGCGCGATCGTTTTTATGTACAAGTTAATCCTGTCTTACGTGAAACTACTACCATTCCAGGTGGATGGTCGGGCTATATTAAACACCAAGTTCCCGCACTTATCGATCCTGCCACCTTGCCGCAACAAAGCAGTCTTTCGATGCGTGCCCTGATGATCAGAATTTTTCCAGACACCAAGCCAGATACTTTCAAAGTAACACCCAAAGAGCACACCGAAACCATTCTCCAGAAAACACCAAAAGATTGGTTACTCATCGACCGAGAAGGCCATTTTGAAGTTGATCTACATATTGAAGAACTTATCGATGATGCTGCAGGAATGGACAATGCTTCTATGATCCAATTTCAGCTCAAGTATTTTATTAAATGTTTGGATGAAGCCCGAAATCGAAAACTTTGGAAATTTATAGCCATCCACGGTGTTGGAAAAGGTGTCTTGAGAAATGAAATCCGACAATTAATTAAACAAGAAGGTTTAAAATTTCAAGATGCATCTTATCAACGTTACGGATATGGCGCAACAGAAGTATTGATGCGGTAAAACGATTATTGAATCGTCTCTAAAAACTCTAAAATAGCTTGGTAAATTAAATTTAGTTCATCTTCCGAAATTACATAAGGAGGAGTAATATAAATTACATTGCCGAGCGGTCTTAAATAAATATTTCTATCCAAGAAAAATTGCGTTATTTCTTTGGAAATTGGATTCAAATATCCACGTTCTGCATCGGTATTTAATTCGATGGCCAGGATTGTTCCTAAATGACGGATTTCAAAAATGCTTTTATTTCCCTGAATTGTTTTTTTAAATGCTGCATGTGCATTCGAAATGTTGATGATATTTTCTTGACAGGTGTTTTCCAACAACAATTTCATCGATGCTATGGCAGCGCTGCAACTCAGCGGATTGGCAGTAAATGAATGTCCATGGAAAAATGTATGCATCGGATTTTCACTTACAAATGCATCATAAATAAATTCAGGAACAGCAGTGGCGCCCAATGGCAATGTGCCTCCTGTTAATGTTTTGCTCAGGCAAAGAATATCTGGTTGTTCTGAAAGGTATTTCGTTGCAAATGATTTTCCAGTTCGATAAAATCCTGTAAAAACTTCATCTGCAATAGTTATTGTACCATTTGATTTAGCCAAGTGAATCATTTGAGATAATGCACTTGCTTCATGCATTCTCATTCCATTGGCTCCTTGTACGAGTGGTTCGAAAATAAATGCTGCAACATCATTTTGATGAACGATTCTTCTAAATAAATCAAGTGCCTCAGCCGAATTGTTCTTTTCTGGAGCAGGAACAAATTCAACATCAAAAAGCAATTCACCAAATGCAGCACTAAATGCATTTCGATGTCCAACCGACATGGCACCAAATGTATCACCGTGGTACGCATGTTCAAATGCAATGATTTTCTTTCTTGATTTCCCAAGGTTTTGAAAGTACTGCAATGCCATTTTCAGAGCCACTTCAACAGACGTACTTCCATTGTCGGAGTAAAAAATTCTACTTTGTTTCCCAGCAATTAGATGAATTAATTTTTCAGCCAATTCAATTGCTGGTTCGTGCGTAAATCCTGCAAAAATGATATGTTCAAGGGTAGAAGCCTGTTTTGCCAATGCTTCTGCAATTGCAGGATGTGCGTGACCATGCGCATTAACCCACCATGAAGCTGTTCCGTCTAGATATTTCTGTCCATTTTCTGCAAATAACCAAACACCTTCAGCACGAACAATTGGGATGTTTTTTTCTGCAGTGGCAATCTGAGTAAATGGATGCCAAATTACTCTGCTATCGCGGTCTTGAAGGTTCAAATGTCTGAAAATTTAAGAGATTCTTTTTCAATAAAATCACGATTCAATTCGTTGGTTTCTGAAATACGACCAAGAAATCGGGCTCCACTTCTTTCAAGAATGATCGATTCTGTATCTTGATTTTCATCGCCATTAAAAATAATTCCCTTTAACTTAACTCCACGCCTTTCTAGTGCTTCAAGGCTCAATAAAGTATGATTAATACTTCCAAGATAATGTCGACTCACAAGTATGACTTCTGCATTAAATTGTGGAATTAAATCAATAATCAAATTTTTCCTGTTTATTGGAACCATCAAGCCACCTGCGCCTTCAATAATTAGTTTATTGATGTGTTGAGGTACAATTAATTTATCTATTTCGATTTCAATTCCTGCTCTTTCTGCTGAAGCATGTGGCGACATAGGATAGGGCAGAAGGTAGCTTTCGGGATGAAAATAATCTGCACTCATCCCAGTGAATGCTTGTACTTTCATTCGGTCTGTATTCTCTAAATCGCCCGCTTGAATTGGTTTCCAATAATTGGCCTTTAAAGCTTTAACTAGAATTGCAGAAACAACCGTTTTCCCTACGTCTGTGCCAATTCCAGTGATGAAATATCGCGTTGAAGACATTTTTTAATTAAATGAAATACAGAATTCCCAGTCGGTAACTTTCTAGTCCAAACCCAGAGATGATCCCCATCGCATTTGGCGCAATGAAACTCTTATGTCGAAATTCTTCCCGGGCAAAAATGTTGCTGATGTGAATTTCAACAACTGGTGTTTGAATGGCCGCAACTGCATCGCCAATAGCGATTGATGTATGAGTGAAACCACCAGCATTCATAAGGATTCCAGTGGCCTTGAATCCCATTTCGTGCAAATTGTTGATGATCTCTCCTTCAACGTTGCTTTGGAAAAATGTAATGTTCAATTTCGGGAATTGCATGCGAAGCTGCTCCAAATATTCATCAAATGGAACAGATCCGTAAATCTCCGTTTCCCGCGTGCCGAGAAGATTTAAATTTGGACCGTTGATTATGTGCAGGTGTTTACGCATCAGGCCGTGAAAATACAACAGAAATGGACTGGAAAACCGCCGGAAGAGGATTCCGAACATATTTAAAATTGGAAAGGTCGCTTTCGCCCAATTCTATTGAGGCTTATGAAAACGATGTGGCAAAATTGCGGTCATTTCTCGAAGTACACCAAATTGAAATTTCTCCATTACAAGTAAAAACTGGGCATTTACGCTCAATGCTTCAATGGTGTGCTAAATTGGGCATGCAAGCAAGATCACAAGCCCGTTTGATTTCTGGTTTAAGAGCGTTTTTTAGGTATCTTTTATTGGAAAATCTTATCCAAGATGATCCTGCAGAAAATTTAGATACACCAAGATTAGGTCGAAAACTCCCTGTAACACTCGATGTGGAAGAAATCGATAAAATGATAGCAGCTATCGATTTGAGCAAGCCCGAAGGAGAGCGCAATAAAGTGATTATCGAAACTTTATTTAGCTGTGGATTGCGTGTTTCAGAACTCGTTGGATTGAAAATTTCTGATTTACATCCTCAGTCAGGCATCCTCAAGGTAACTGGAAAAGGCAACAAAGAACGATTGGTGCCACTGCCGGGAAGTTTAAGCAGAATGATCGAGCAATATATTCGATTGGTAAGGAGTCAAGGTCCGCTTAAAAATGGCGAAGAAGATATAGTGTTTCTCAACCGAAACGGACGCCGACTTACGCGTGTGATGGTTTTTATTGTGGTGAAAAACCTCGCCATCAAATCAGGTATTCGTAAGAAAATATCGCCTCACACATTTCGACATTCATTTGCTACTTCTCTCGTTGAAGGTGGAGCCGACTTGCGTGCAGTACAAGAAATGCTCGGTCATGAAAGTATTACAACCACCGAAATTTACACCCATTTAGACCGAGATTATTTGCGCCAAGTAATTCGAGATTTCCATCCCCGATCTTAGCCGATAAAGGCTTCAAAATGTTCTCAAAGTAATATATACTTCTTTTGAACCTATGCGTTTCAATTTCATAACCGATCCAAAATCAACGATCATGGAAACGCAAAAATTTAAACCGGGAACACCAGGCTGGAACGATATTATTTTCGACGGTCGAAACAAAAATTATGGTGCATACACCCTTCGACGCGACTACGACAAAAGAGCCATCACAGGTTTTGTGTTTGCTGCAGGATTACTAATTTTAATTACTGGAGCAAGTACAATCAAAGGATGGCTAGGACTAAGCAGTTTAGAAATAATCAACACAAATGTTCACTCAGATCCGCGGGTAATTCAAGAAGTGATTTTTGAAATTGAAACGCCCAAATCAGCCAATAAAAGGGAAAAGTCTGAAGCATCGCTAATAAATAACGAAAAGCCCATCAAGAGCGAATCGTTTCTAATTGCAGCAACAGATTCGATCGATATAGGGCCTGATATCATAGAAGATACCGTAGGTTCAAGCACTCCGGGTTCTCCAGGACCTGGTAAAGGTCCCGATGGTCCTGGTAAACCGGGAGATGGAAGTGGGGGAGACGGTGGTGGAACTGGAAACGACCATGAAGTTTTCGATATTCCTGAAATAATGCCCACTTTTCCAGGTGGAGAAACCGAACTATTTAAATACCTCAAACGAAGTTTACGGTACCCTAAATTACCACTCAATGAAGGCCGTGAAGCAGTTGTTTACGTTGCTTTTGTAATAATGCCAAGCGGTGAAATTGGCGAGATTTCAATGTTAAATAAAAACGGTTTTGGGTTTGAAGAAGAAGTTGAGCGCGTTGTGAGCAAAATGCCTACTTGGGAACCCGGAACAGTTGATGGACAACCTGTAGCTGTTCGATTTAAAATGCCAGTTCGGTTTACCCTTTCAAGATAATAAGTTCAATATTGTGCTCAACTTGTGTGAAATGAAAAGCCCCCTGCAATTTTGAAGGGGGCTTTTTCTTTTAAGCGTTAACTGTCGATTTAAAGACTTGATCGATTTTCTCTGCCAAGTGTTTGTCTTTTTCGGTGATCGTGTTTTCTTCATCATGTGTAAATAGAAAAATCTCTACCTTATTGTACACATTTCTGATTTCAGGATGATGATTCACTCGCTCTGCAATCAAAGCTACCTTAGTGATGAAGGCAAATGCTTCTACAAAGTTCTTGAAAAGAAATTCTTTGTGAAGTTTCCCGTCTGTAGTATTCCACATAATTGGATAATTTAAGGAAAAAGGCAAATTTAGCCCTTCCTGAATACCGTGCATGTTAAAAATTGCTAATTTTATTCATGTTTTATTCAAGGTATTCTTTGACTATTGTTGCCTTGTTGGTGGCGTTTGTGTTTTTAACACTAACTGCCGATGCCCAGCATACTTGTCAGCAAGTAAAATCAAGTTTCAGTGAATTGCTTCAAATAAAATCAGCGAGTAACAGTGCCGATAATGAAGACGTTACATATTTGTCGGCTTATTGGAATATCGACCCAGCTATCCGTCAAATTTCTGGTTCTGTTCAATATTCTATCACTGTTTCTTCAGCGAATTACGACTCATTTAGATTAGATCTAAGCGACAGTTTAGAAGTTGTGAACGTTTTTCGACAAGGAGAGAGCGTCGAATTCATTCATCATTTGGATCAATTAACCATTTCCCTGCCGGGGATGACAACCGGCGACACAGCCACAGTTCAAATCATCTACCAAGGTGTGCCTACAAATTCTGGCTTTGGCTCTTTTGTAACAGGTAATACCAATGCTGGAGATCCCGTGATGTGGACATTGTCTCAGCCTTTTGGAGCAAGCGATTGGTGGCCAGCCATGGAATCATTCGCGGATAAAATAGACTCCTCTGATTACTATATCTCCATCCCTCCGGGGAATAAGGCTGCTGGTATTGGTAAGTTGGTTGAAGTGGATAGCAGCAGTAATGTAGCGCATATTTATCACTGGAAACACAGATACCCGATTGCAACCTACCTCATTGCTGTAGCTGTAACAAACTATGCCGAAATTCGCCGTGAAGTTCCCTTGCACGATGGAAATCTTGAATTGCTCAATTACTGTTATCCAGCCCAAGTTGGTGAATGGGATTGGCAGCAAACAGAAGTCATCGCAATGCTACAATATTTCGATAGTTTATTCACACCCTACCCTTTCATGTTAGAAAAGTATGGCCATGCGCAATTCGGCTGGGGTGGCGGTATGGAGCATCAAACTATGAGTTTCATGGCCGATCTTGGTCCTTGGTTAACTTCTCATGAGCTAGGTCATCAATGGTTTGGAGACGCAGTTACTTGTTCTTCATGGAAAGACATTTGGCTTAATGAGGGTTTTGCAACCTATGTAACAGGGCTCTTTTTCGAAAGATTCAATCCTCCTGCTTTTTACTATTGGAAGAAGAATGTGCGCGATGAAATTACTTCCCAGCCGGGCGGTTCTGTTATTGTTGACGATACCACATCGGTAAATCGAATTTTTGATGGAAGGTTGAGTTATGCAAAAGGTGCATTTGTCTTGCATATGTTGCGAAAAACACTTGGCGATCAGGCGTTTTTCGAAGGATTGAGGAACTACCTAAGCGAAGCCGATTTTCAATATGACTTTGTAGAAACTTCTAACTTTCAACATTCGATCGAAACCACTTCGGGTGAAAATCTGAACACATTTTTTAACCAATGGATATTTGGTGAAGGATACCCAAATATTGATGTGAAGTGGATGCCCACAGATGAAGGCCTTTACGTTCAACTATCTCAAACACCGAGCACTGGGAATACTATCTTTTCTACACAAGTGCCGCTGCGTTTGTATGGAGCCTCCGACAGTACAGAGTATTTACTGTCGTTTGAGCAAAATGAAGCGCATTTTTTGCTCAAGCCTGGGTTTTCTGTAGAAGCAATTCAAGTTGATCCTGAATCCAATTGGCTTGCCCAGTATAATTTGAAAAAGTTGGCAAGCGAAGCTCCGCAGAAAGATCAAATTGGAGTCTTTCCAAACCCTGCAGAAACCGATTTTTATGTAAAATTTCCTAAAGGTCAGTTGCCCGAAAGTGTTTCTATGTTTCAGGCTGATGGAAAGGAAGTGCAATTTTCAATAGCTATAGATAAATATCTAGGAATCTATAAGTTACGTTTAGCTGAGTCGACAGCATCTGGCACATATTGGGTGCAACTTCGATACAACAACCAGTCGATTAGCATCCCTGTAGTGGTTGCCAACTAAGAACAATATCATTAGGTAGTATATTTTTATTATTGATGTAAGATTAAATGCTAATTTCGTATAGAAATAAAGCCAATCTGCAAGCAGAATTTATTAGTCAACTAGTCTTATATTAAGGTAACATTCTGAAAATCAAAGGAGCAATATAGATTTTAATCCTTGAGCTTATCTCATTGCGAATTTTAAAAAGTGAGCAAATCCTCTCCATTTTAAATGTGATAAGTTGAATGAAAATTGAAATAATTGCGTAATCAATAATTAGTCTTACATCACGAACGGAAAAGTTGATAACCTTATAAAAAAGGCGCCGTTATAAGTTCAAGTTTAAAAAACAGCATGCAGCACATGTACCAAGATTACAAATCCCAAATTCCATCTGAAACAGATATTCAGATTCGAAAAAAACAAAGCCGATCAGGAACTACTTCTGATTCGGCTAAGAACATTTTATTAAAACTTAACACTATGAAAACAAATTCTACAAGATCCATCTTGGGTAATTTGTCGGCATCCTTCAGATTAACTCTGTTGATGCTGATGATGTTGACCGGCTGGAATGCTTCGGCACAAGTAACAAAAACTACAGCTAGTGCTGGTAACTGGAGCACAATTACTTGGAGTCCGGCGGGTTTACCCGCGGCAGGCGACCATGTAATTATTGCACATGCAGTTACGGCCAACGTAGCTATCTCTGTTGGAAACCTAACAGTAAATAGCGGTTCAACACTCACCATGTCGAATCTAAACGTAACTGCTGCAGGCAACACTATTATTAATGGTATACTTGCCGACAACAATGCTGGCGGTACAAATACCTTTTCGGGTACCTTCACTGTAGGGGCAACTGGAAACTTCACCACTACGTCAACCTCTCCTTTGGTTTTTGGTGGTAATATTTCCAATTCAGGTACATTAAATAGAAGTGGTGCTGCTGCAATTTCATTTCCGAACTCTTTGTCTATTGGTGGCTCGAATCCAATCGCGCTTGGCGGAGGAACAGCAACTTTGGATGCCGATGTGGTTGTAACAAACAATGGTTCGGTTACATTCTTAGGTACAATCAATGGCGTAAACACTGGTTCTACTTGGATCAACGCTGCCAGTTCAAGCCTTACCATCAACGGTACGACTCCAATGGCAACTGGTACTTTTGATGTATCAGCAACATCTAACAACGTAACTTATGGTGGTGGAAGTCAAACCATCAAATCCTCTACATATTTCAACATTATTTTCGGAGGCAGTGGCACTAAAACGATCCCCGACATCATTGTTAATGGTAACTTTACTAGAAATGCGGGTACATTAGCCTTTTCTGGATCTTCACTAACATTCGAATCGTCTTCTTCTGCAACTTTAGGTTTGGTAAATTCTTCTGTAACCTTTCCGAATTTTGTCATCAACAAACCAGGTGGAGTTTTAACAATCAATCCAGGTGGTGCAGTTACAACAACAATGGCTTCCTTGTCTGTTTCAGACGGGGATTTTAATTTAGGTTCAACCAATACCACAGTTCGTGTTAATGGAACCCTTTCAGGTGCAGGAGCAATCAACATGTCGAGCGCTTCTGGCCATATTTTACGTTTATTCGGTATCAGCAACAATATAACTTCACTTTTAGGCACTTCTGGAACTGTTGAATATGCTGCAACTGGCGATCAGGAAGTTTTCAGTAATACAAACTACCGTACACTTTTACTTTCAGGAAGTGGCACAAAATCACTCTCTGGAAATGCCACAGTAAGTACGTTATTGAATTTATCCTCAAACTTATTGTTGAGTCTGGGCAATTCTAACTTGCGTTTAACTGCCAATGCAACAATCACTGGAACATTCGGAACTTCCCGCTACATCGTTACTGATGGAAGTGGTGCTTTTGTAAAAGAAGGAATCACAACAGGCGACTTTACCACCGATATTCCTTCGGGGATTTATCCTTTAGGAAATTCAGGTGGACTTTATACTCCTTTCACACTTTCAGCATTAACTGCTACCATTACAGGTACTGGAGCTATTTCGGTTCGCGCAGTGCCAACACGCCAGCCCAATGTGCCTTACTTTAACAATGCATTGATCAAATATTGGGATATCGTTACAACGAATCTTTCTGGTATTTCTGCAAATGCATCTTTCACATACCGTCCGTCTGAAGTAATTGGTAACGCCTTGTTGTATCAACCACGTGTTTGGAATGGTTCAGCTTTGGTTCCCCCTGCGGGCGCAAGTTCAGCAGGTACGAATCCTGCCACAACTACTGCTACTACTTTCCTTACGGGGCAATGGACATCTCTCGATCCTTCAACTAGAACAACATTGTACTCTTATCAATCTGGAGATTGGGTAGATCCAAACACATGGACTATCGATCCTTCAGGAAGTACCTTGTTAAATCCAATTGTACCAACTGCAGGCGATCAAGTAATTATCCTTCCTGGTCGTAACGTTTTCACTGCCGTTTCAAGAACGATTGGTTCTATTGAAATACAAAGCGGAGCGATCCTCGATTTAGGAACTTCAACAGGCCATAACTTCGGCGTAGTAAGTGGTGAGGGAACTTTAAGAATTTCTGCAACAATTTCTCCAGCGGCTTTCCCTGTTGGAACGTTCACAGATTTCGTTTCTGCAACTGGTGGAACGGTCGAGTATTACAATCTTCCTGCTGTATGTGTTCTACCTGCACAAAATACTTACAATAATTTATTGTTTACCAATTCAACTTCGACTTCCTACACTGCTCAAGTAAACAACGGCTTAACCATCAATGGAAGCTTAAGTCTTTCAAGATCTGTTACAGGAGCATCTAACTTCGATTTTGGTACAGGCGGTGGACATACATATACTGTATTCAAAGATGTTACAGTAGGTGCTGGTTGTCGTCATGGTATTGCTACAGCATCGACTTCAGGTTTCAACTATTACATTCACGGGAATCTATTGGTTGATGGTCAGTTGATCATGCAAAATGGTGCAGCCTATTCAGGTTCTGCAGGACGTGCACAAATCACTTTCCGCGGAGCAACTACAAACAATACTGCAACATTTAATTCAGGAACAACGGCTACACTTTATGATATTTATGTAGAAAAGAACAACGGATACGAAATGTATATTTCATCATCCTCATCAGCAACCGTAAATTTCTACGGAAACGCGTTTACGATTTTGCCAATTCGCGGTACAATGCGTCTTGGACCCAATCTGAATATTCCTCGCATGGGGAATGTTGGTAATTACGATTTGGGTGGTTCTTCTGTGCTTCCAGTTCTTTGGATTGATGGAGCAACAGTTACCGATGGTGGTGTTGGTGGTGCTATCGTTCCTTACGGTACACTGAAAATCACTGCTGGATCCCTTACTTGTACAAATGGTCAACGTTCGGTGGTAATTCGCGAATCTGGTTTGTTACAAATTGATGGAGGTACTGTAAACATGGGGCTTTTCCGTACATCCAACCAAGTTTCAATTGGTGTCCACCGTGGGTCATTTGTGATGAACGGTGGAACATTAAATCTTGATGGTAACTCAAGTTTGTCGGGAGATTATGCAATTTTCTCGATGGCTTACGCCGACAATGGTTTTAGAATGAGTGGAGGTACAATCAACTTAACTCGACTTGGAGCAAATGGTGGTGGTTTCATGGTAGGTTCTTCGCCGCAAAACTATGAAGTTACTGGTGGAACAGTGAATATGAACATTACAGGAAATATCGGTTTCGATATCACCTCAAGAGCCCCTCTTTTCAATGTAAATATTAACCGACCTGTAACAGCAGGAACTGGTGTTGCACGTATTGCATTGATCAACTTCAACGATGGTACTGCGAACTCGATTCCAGCTTATCCTTTAGTTGTTTTAAACGATTTAACGCTAGGTGGAACACTTTCAACCACTTTAAACGCGAATGGAAACAATGTAGAAGTGGCAAGGAATTTCCTAATCAACCCAACCGGAACCTTAACATCAGGTGCCAATACGTTGATCTTTAACGGAAATGCAGCGCAGACATTCACGGTGAATGGAACTTTAACTGCTCCTGGTTTAAACAATCTAACTGTAAGCAAAGGATCTTCTAGCACGCTTACCATTGCCGGTAGTTCAGCAACGATTGCCTCTGCAGGTGGTTTGAACATCCTTACTGGTACTTTAGATGATGGTGGTAAAAACCTCACTTTTGGTGGAAGTATTGTTAACAATGCTACCCATACTGGAATTGGTAGAATCACATTAAATGGATCTACTCCACAAACCATCGGTGGCAATGGCAATGGAATATTCCAAAATCTTGAAATTGCAAGTACTTCTGGAGTAGTTGGTTCTGTTGGTGTAACTGCCACAAATACTCTCCGTGTAAATGGTAACTTAAATATTGCAACCGATCGTTTATTGAATATCGGTATCTACCGTTTACGTTTACAAGCGGGATCTGCAATTTCTTCAACGCCAGGATCATTTGGCAACAACCGATATATCCAAACAGCTGGTTTCCAGTCGGATGGTGGTATTGTTAAAACGTTTAACAGTATTTCAGCCTTTGTATTCCCAATGGGAACTGCAACCAACAACTATACGCCTGCAACGATCCAATTTACTTCGGTTCCTTCATCTTGGGGAACGCTAAACTTGCGTCCTGTAACTGCTCGTCAGTTGTATGTAACCGATCCAGACTGCTTCCAATACTATTGGAAATTGCGTGGAACAGGTTTCTCAGGCATTCCTGCAAACTCGGTGAATTTGACCTTTAATTACGGTAATCTTCCCGACAATGCTACTTACATTCCAGGTTACTACAATTACAGCGCGATTGGTTTCACTACCATCAACGATATTAATCAGGTAAATGAAACCAGCAATAACATCTTATTCAGTAACGTAAGTTATTTTGATGGAGACTTTACCGCTGGTGCACCGCCTGCATTCGGAATTGTGGTTCCTTATTATAGCCGTGCAACAGGCAACTGGAATACGCCTGCAACTTGGTCGAATACCACATTTGGTGGACCAGCTTCTGGAACCATTCCATCGGCATCAACACCAGTATTTATTGGTGATGGCCTTTCTTTCTTCCACACAGTTAGTGTAACCAACAACAACACTTCAGCAGGATCATTAATTATTGATGCGGGTTCTACCTTGAACGTTGGTTCAACAACGGGCCATAACTTCGGCGCGTTGCCATATGCAACTGCTGGTGGTGCTGGTAAAATCCAAATTTCTTCTTCTGCTTCGGTAGCAGAGTTTCCAGGTGGCGACTTTGGTATTTTCTTCACTGCCGAAGGTGGAACAACCGAGTACACCTCTTCAGGAACTAGTTACTCAATTCCTTCGGTAACTGCTGCTCCAACGAACATGAATATCGTTAGCTACAGAAACCTGAGTATTTCTCCTGGTGCTTCTACAACGATCACCTTGCCTAATACCAATCTAGAGGTTTTCGAAAACATGTCGAATGGTGGTGCTGGTATTACACAAATGAACAATGTTGCAGCTAGAACCCTTACCATTCGTGGAAATTTAGACGTGATTGGTGGTACTTTAAGATACCGTTCTGGTGCTAACCAAAGTTTGATTGTAGACAATAACATTAATGTGGCCTTAAGTGGAACGTTTGATGTTGAAAATGCTGGAACTGCAGCGCACAACATTACACTTACCGGAAATCTATCTAACAATGGAATCCTAGAGTTTAACCAAGCCAGTAAGGTGAAATTGAATTTTATCGGCAATGTGAATCGCTCTATTACTGGTACAAATGGTTTAGCCTCAACTTCATTAAACAACGTAATTCTTAACAAAGGTGTTGGAAGCAGTGTAGTGCTAGATATTAACGTTGCGGGTGCTTTTTCTGCACCAACAAACAACTGGTTAACTTTAACGAACGGAACATTCCGTTTATCGAAATCAGCAACTTTAACACTAACCGATCAGGCAGGTGTTTCTTTCTTGATTCCATCTACAACCTCAATTGAATTGAATCACCCTGGCGCTGAATTAAATGTAGCTATGGGCAATTCGAATACTTCTGACCTAGTTTTAGGTGGCGCATTGCATTTGATTTCTGGAACGATGAATGTGGGTGCCCCAATCAACAATACCCACAACGATATTGAGTACGCATCAACTGGTACTCCTTCGATTCAATTGGAAGGTTCTTCTATTTTGAGTGTAAATGGGCAGATTAGAAGAAGCGTCTTAAATTTCCTAGGATCTTTGACTTACAGTCAGATTGACAATTCTGTGGTGCTTGTTCGTGGAAAGAATCCAGGTTTAACCTTAAATACCAACCACCAACGTGCAAAGTTTGAAATTGTGAATGAAGGAAGTTCGTTCACGATGGAAGACAATTCATTGTTGATTATCGACAGAAACGGTTTGGCAAGTGGTTCTTACGGAGATCTTTACCTTTTCCCTGAATTATCAGTAATTTCAGGTGGAGAAATTCGTGTGGGAACTTCTGGAACTCCTTCATCAGAAGGCTTGTTTGTGGCGAGTATTCAACCAAGTGTTTGGACTCTAACGGTTGATGGCACAGTTACTCCGAAAACACTGCAACTTTTGAGCAATCCACTTACTGTTGCAAACGATTTGAGCATTTTTGGTAACTCAATCTTCAATGCCAACAGCTTAAATGTAACCATCGGTGGAAATTTGGTGAATCAAAATCCTATCAATACCACAGGTTTAACAGTGGGAGGTTACAGAGTGGTTTCGGCAACTCAGGTAACAACTTTGAATGGGGCACTAGCTTCTCAATCGATTTTAGGTACATCAGGTAACCTAACAAACTTTGCCAATCTTGTAATTAACAACTCATTCACAGGCGGTGAAACAACGTTATCTCCTAACACTACAATTCGTGTAAACGGAAACTTGTTTGTAACAGGTGGCAATATGAACTTGGCAGCTAATACTGCAACAGTTGTAGGTAATGTAACCAACAACAACGAGGTTATCACAGCTGGAGCAGGAAATCTAATCCTTGCAGGTACTGCAGGTCAAGATATTTTAGGTGATGGAACTGGAATCTTTGGTTCGTTGCGCCTGAATAATGCAGCTGGAGCAGAAGTGAAAGCGCCAATCACTGTTGGCGGTACATTGAATCTTCAAACTGGCTTGTTTTACATTAACAACCACGAGCTTACTGTTACTGAAACGGGAACTATCACGGGTACTTTCGGAGCAAATGTGATGGTTCGTACGAACGGTGTTTTAAGTGATGGAGGAATTCGTAAACTATATCCTGCAAGTGCGCACGATTTTACATTTCCATGTGGTGTTACGTTGAAGTATTCACCTGCTAGAATTAACCTAACATCAAACGCAGTTGCAGGTTCTGTAACCATTCGTCCGGTGAATACACGCCATCCAGCTACTACAGATCTATTGAATAAGGAGCTTAACTACTATTGGAGTATTTCTTCAACGGGGTTCAATGCATCTACTACGTTGAATCATACCTACACCTATATTCAAAGTGATGCACTAAATGGTGTGGAAGCAAATTACGCTGGCGGTCGCTATTTTAATAATATTTGGGCTCCTCAATTTGGTATTGCAGGTACGGTAAATGCTGCAGCAAACACCATTAGCTTAAACGGCGTAAATTATATCAATGGAGATGTTACTGCTGGCGAGTCACCTGAATTTGATCAATTGCTGGTTTTCTACAGCCGTGTTGCAAATGGAGATTGGACTACGCCTTCTTCTTGGTCGATCGACCCAATTCTTCAACACACAGGTGCGGCTTCAGTAACAGCTCCTTCATTTAATTCTGTTGTAATTCAAGCTGGTCATACAATTAATGTGATTAGTAACGGAGTTAACTCTCCAACTGCAGAAGTTAATGGAACCTTGAATTTGAATAGTACAATCGGACATAATTTAGGTGCAGTAACAGGAACTGGAACATTGAGAATGACGCCAACAGGATCGGCTCAGTTCATTTTCCCAGGAGGTAACTTCTCGGCTTTTGTAAATGCTACGGGTGGTTCGGTTGAATACAATTCTGCAGCAGCGGCATCCATGCCAACGCAAGCCACTTACAACAATCTGATTTTCACAGGAGCTGGTGTTAAGTCGATGCCGTCTACCGACATCCTTATCAATGGAGATCTTTCTATTGCAGCAGGAAGTTTGGCAAACGTAACGAACCGCAATATCAACCTTCGCGGTGATTTTGCGAACACTACTGGTGTTACTGGATTTACTTCCGGAACTGGAATCTTCAGTTTAACAGGTGGTGCTCAAGCCATTTCTGGGGCGACTCAATTTGGTCGCTTAACCGTAAATGGTTCAGGCGTTAAAACGCTGAATTCATCAATAAGTGTAGGTGCTTTGCTTACACTAACCTCAGGAATCGTTGAAACTGGTGCGAATGTATTGTCGGTGAGTAATTCTACAACAGTTTCTGGTGGATCTGCCGCTTCGCACATCAATGGTAACCTTCAAAAGGTTATTGGAGCGGCAACAACATCTAAAACCTTCGAAATTGGTGACGGTATTCGTTATTCTCCAGTTACCATCAGCTATGTTGGAAATACCAACAATGGAGGAACTGTAACAGCTGTTGCATTCTCTGGTGATCATCCAAACATTGCAAGTTCATTGTTAGATCAAAACAAATCAGTTAACAGGTATTACAGTATTTCATCTGTTGGTGTGGTTGGCTTTACAAGTGCAAATCTTTCATTCGTATTTAACGCTGCCGATCTTGATGGTGGTGCTAATACAAGCAACTTCTCAGTAGGTCGTTACAGTGGATCATGGACTCTTCCAACAGTTGGATCACAAACAGCTACTTCAACTCAAGTTCTAGGTTTAACAACATTTGGAGATTTCCAAGTGGCTGAAGAGTTTAACGGAGCAATTTCTTGGAATGGTTCTGTTAGTTCAGACTGGAACAATGCTGCGAACTGGACGCCAAACTTGATTCCAACAACTGCTGATGATATCATTGTCAATACAGGTGTTTTCCAGCCATCTTTCTTATCGCCGGGCAACGGCCTTTGCAAAGACGTTACTTTCAATGCTGGAACTGGAATTACAGTGCCGAGTGGTTACTCTGTAACTGTTAGTGGAAACTGGGCTGGAAGCAATACAATCGTACTTGGATCGGGTACTATTAGTTTCACGTCGCCAACTGCAGTGCATACTGGAAATACCTCATTTAGCGGTGTGCTTTCGGTGGCTACAGGCGGTAACTTAACTACTTCGGATGGCATTACGATCTTGAACAATGGATCATTAATGCATGGAGCTGGAACTGCAGGTGCAGGAGGAAATGTTACAGGCAACGTTACTGTTCGTAGATCTGGTAATCCAACACCTAACAATTATAATTACTGGTCATCACCAATTGTGAATGGTTCAGTGACCTCACTTGGTCAAAACCGTTACTTCTACAATCCATTATCTGCTACCGGTTCTGATGAAGTTGGTTTGTTAGGCGGATGGGTTACTGCTTCAGGAAGCATGACTGCCGGTGGTGGATACATTTCAACAGGCCAAGGAAATGCTTCATTTACCGGAACCGCCAATCAAGGTCCAGTTACTTATGGCCTTACAGCTGTTGGTACATTCACATCGTTTAACTTGATTGGAAATCCTTATCCAAGTGCGATTTCAGCTCCTGCTTTTGTTGCAGCTAATCCAAGCATTGCAGGTTCTGCCTTGTATTTCTGGGATGATGATGGATCGGCAGGTTCTGATTATGACGCAGCTACCGATTATGCTGTATGGAACAATCTAGGGTTTGTATCTGGTCCGAATAGTGGAACACCGTTCAATGGAAACATTTCTTCTTGTCAAGGTTTCTTTATTGAGTCGGCTACGAGCTCAAACATTCAGTTCAACAATGCGATGCGTACCACTGCAAACAGCTCGTTCTTCGATCAGAACAACATCGAACGTTTGTGGATCAGTGTAACAACTGAAGCTAACGACTACAATGAAACTTTGCTAGCCTTTAAAGCGGATGCGACTGATGGAATTGATCCTCAGTATGACGCCAAAAAACTAAAAGGAAATGCACATATTTCATTGTATTCTCGTGCAGAAGGAAGCGATTTGGCTATCCAAGCAATACCTTCACTTTCTGCAGACAAAGTAGTTCCACTCGGAATTGATGCAGACGCAAATGGCGCTCAAACAATCCGCTTGAAGCATGTAGATAACATGGATGCTACTTCGCAGATTATCCTTGAAGATACCAAATTGGGTGTGTTCCAGAACTTGAGAAACAATCCGGTTTATAATTACTCGTTCGATAAAGATGCCGATAGTCAGCGTTTCAGACTGCACTTCAAAGCAGGTGTTTACATGAGCGCTAATACCGAAAGTTGTGTGCAGAATGATGGTAGCATTATCATCAATAGTTCTTCAGCTACTTCGTGGACTTACAACGTAACCAATAGCGATGGTTTGTCGATTGCGAGCAATGAATCTTTCACTGGAACAACGCAAATCAACAATCTTACAGGAGGTAATTACTTCGTGATGTTGACCAATGATTTTGGAACAGTGCTTCAGCAAACAGTTGCGATTCCTTCTGGAATGCCTGTAACAGCTGCGATCAGTTCATCTGAAACTACAACTGAAGTTTCTTCGACACCAATTCATTTCCATGCAAATGTGAGTGGTGCTGTTGATTATACTTGGGATTTCGGAGATGGTGCCATCGTAACAGGAACAACTGATCCATCGCACGTTTACACAGAACCAGGTGTTTACACGGTAACCTTCATTGCTTCAAATTCAAATTGTATGGAAGTAAAAACGCTCCAGATCAATGTGAAGGCGAATACTACTGGAATTGTTGATGTGAATAAGCAAACATTCAACATCTATCCAAATCCGGCTAAGTCGATTGCGATGATTCAATTGAACATGCCAGAACGTGAACTTTCAATGACGCTCAATATTCTTGATGCAGCTGGAAAGTTAATCATGTCGAGAACATATGAAGGAGTAGATAAGAAAACTACAATCGAAGTTGATATTGCAGATCTTCCAGCAGGAGTTTACCAGATGTTACTTAACGGCAACAAGTTCAGTACTGCTGCTCGATTAACTAAAGTGGATTAAAAGATCGATCTAATCAAAACTGAAAAGTGCTCCGGAGATGATTCTACGGAGCGCTTTTGTTTTAGTGATGTTTGGATGCTAATCTGTAAGGATGACTTGCTTGCTGACAATCGAATTACTTGTGAGCGGCAGTGATTGAGGCAAGTAGCGCCCGAAGGGACTACAGCCGAAAGCGCGGTTCTGCCGCCAAAATCATTTGAACAGGGTTACAAGGAGCATCGACTTTTGCAGAGCAGAAGATTTGTTGCAATTTTCTCAATTAGAATTTCCGGATGAACTCATCTAGTGAAACATCCTCGAGGCGCGATAGTTTCTTTTTCAATCTGTACTTAGTTTTTCGAACACTTTCTGGTGAAATGCCAAGCATGTCGGCAATTTCTTTAGATTCTGAATTGAGTCGAATGAGCATAAATAAACGTTGTTCAGCAGCTGTAATGTCTGGTTGAAGCTCACGCAGGCGTTGGATCATTCCAGGATAAACATTGTCGAAATACCTTTTAAACCTAATCCAATCTTCATCGGTAAGGATTTTAAAGCCGTAAATACTATCGATCAAATCTTCGCTTGATTGCAAGCCTTGATGAATAAGTTTAATCCCACTTTCTTCGCCAAGTGTGGCTTTAATCTGATTTTCAAGTGAAATAATTTGGATTGATTTTTCTTTGAGCGTTTCGGTGTAATCAGACAATTGCTGCTTGTTAAAATTCAGTTCTTGTTTGATAAGCGAAAGTTCAGAGTTGCGAAGACCATCTTCCATTCTGGCAATTTCCTTGGCTTGCTTACTTTTGTAAACAAAAAATGAAATTGCTGCGCCAATGGCAATTACCAAGGCGATTAAGCTCGCGGCTAAAACCCAAACCCAAAAACGGCTGCTTTCATTTTCTTGTTGCGCTTGTTTGATTGCAGATTCTTTTTTGGCTATTTGGTATTGGATATTCAGTTCCTCGATCGACTTGCGGTTATCTTCTAAATTGAGTGAATCTCTAAGTTTATCGTAGGCAAGTTGATGTTCTAAAGCTTTCTTTAAGTCGCCGTTTTCTGCATGAATTTTCGATAATCTTTTGTGTGATCGGGTGGTCATTTCACCCACGTGGCCGCGTTTCTTATTTTCGATCAAACAGTTATTTATGAGTTCGATGGCTGCAGCGTTGTTTCCTGTTTCATCCTCGCAAACGCCTATATTGTACAGTAAAATAGGCTTTTGTACATTATCACTTATCGAATCGGCGTAGGCTTTTGCTTTGAAGAGCCATTGTTTTGCATCTTGGAATGCACCGGCTGTCATTTTGTAAATTGCCATATTGTTGTAGCTCTGTGCTACACCGGCCGGGTATTTTTCGCGGGTGAATAACTCCAATGCAATGATGAAATGTTTTTCAGACAAAGCAGGTTTCCCCATGTGATGATAGAGATCGCCAATTGCCGAATGGACAGACGCTTCAGAAATTGGATCCTTTAATCTTTCGTAGTAGTGTAGGCAGTAGAAAAAGGTTTTTTCTGCCTCTTCGAATAAACCTTGATTATTGAATGTACCTGCGATTTCTCTCATAGTTGAAATCACTCCGGTTGAATCCTTCATCGATTCATAAACATTTAATGCACGATAATGATTTCTAGTAGCTTCGGCATTATCGCCCATGTAGGAATGAACAGCGCCTAGCCAATTCAAAGCATGCCCTAACGAAGAAGAGTCGTTGAACTGTTCGAAAAGTTTTACTGCATTGTTGAACTGCTCTTTGGCTTTTATGAACTGGGCTTCTTGAACAGCTTGCTCTCCTTTCCAAAGTGAAGAGTAGCCTTTTACATTGTTTTTTACTTCGAATTGTCGTTCATATAAGCCAGTGAAAAAATAACGCTGGCTGTCTTGCATGAACTCAGAGTTGTTTGTGATGCTGTTTCTAATTAATGTATCAGCATGTTCGAAATTATCGAACTTTTTGATTGACAATAAACTGCTATCTATGTTCTGCAATTTTTTTAGCATCGCATAAGCCGAATCAGGAACAGCGACCACAACCGCTTGTTTACTGTTAGAATCGCTCGAGCAACTACTTGAACTTATTGCAAACCAAGCAAGTATGATGAAAACTGGCCATCGTTTCACGACTTTAAATTCAAACAAAATTTCCAATATTTATTTGGTTGTGAATTTCTTTTGAGCAGTTTTCCTTCTTTTTTGGTCAAAACGCTGCGCAAGATAGTGGATAATACCTAGAATTTACAACAATGTAATCTCTACAATATCAATTAAATACAGGAGTTGTCTACGGTGTTGTCTATGCCAAAATGGGACTTGTCCTGAAGATGTACACGGTATCCGCGAACCAAAATAACCGTTATCATGTAGGTTTACATCGGGTTAGCGCCTGTCACAAACACACCATCTTCATATCTGAGGCAAATCGCCCTTGTTTAATAGCTTCTACCAAAACGGCTAATAATTCAAGGGCGATTTGATTTTTAAGCCTACTGATTTTGAAACCAAGCGTCTAATTGATCGCTATCGATGGTTTTGCCCCCTGTAAATGTATCAACCATTTTACCTTTACCATCCATCACATAAGTTGTAGGTAAGGTATGGATGCCGTAGGCTTTAAACGGCTTTGGTAATTTGTACAGTGGGTATTGAAGCTCTTCAAATTGGGCGAAGGGTTCTAAGGTTGCCAGCTCTTCATCGCTCAATAAAATCAAGTCGATGTTACGTTTTTCTAATTCCGACTTAAGTGCAATTAGTTTCGGCAATTCCTTTCTGCAGTCGATACACCAAGTTGCGAAGAACTTGATGATCCTCGGTTTACCGGTATTGTTTTGCAAATTGAACGTTTTCCCATCCAACGTTTGAACACTTACCGCATCGAACGATAATTCTGGAGCAACGCGGTACTTTCTATATTGATACAGTCCTGCACCAATCAAAAGTAGGAGTGAGACAAAAGAAACGATTCTCTTGTTTCTCATCACTTTTGCAGTGAAATCAGGCTATCGCGAATGATTCCAATACAAGTATTCATCTGTTCTTCGTTGATCACCAATGGAGGAGCAAAGCGAATAATATTTCCATGTGTAGGTTTTGCCAACAAACCATTTTCCATCATGCGCACACAGATTTCCCAAGCGGTAACGCCATCGCTTTCGTCAATAACGATCGCATTCAATAATCCTTTGCCTCGAACCAAATTGATTTTTGGGTGGTTGAGGTTTCTTAAGCCATCCCGAAGGAGCTTGCCCATTTTTTCTGCATTTTCTGCCAATGCTTCATCTTTTACTACTTCGAGTGCTGCTTTGGCGATATGACAAGCCATTGGATTTCCGCCGAAGGTTGATCCATGTTCACCTGGTTTGATGCATAACATGATTTCGTCGTTCGCCAACACTGCTGAAACAGGGTAAGCACCACCAGAGATTGCTTTTCCTAAAATCAGGATATCTGCCTTCACATTTTCGTGGTCGATGGCGAGTAATTTCCCAGTACGTGCGATGCCCGTTTGGATTTCATCGGCTATAAACAAAACATTGTGTGCCTTGCAAAGTGCAGCGGCACCTGAAAGAAATCCTTCATCAGGCACATTAACACCAGCTTCGCCTTGGATAGGTTCAACCAGCATTCCTGCAACGTGAGGATCTTTTAAAGCTTCTTTTAATGCTGCGAGGTCGTTGTACGGAATTACGTGAAATCCCGGAGTGAATGGTCCGAAGTTATTGCGCGAATCATGATCGGTTGACGCAGAAACAATAGCAATCGTTCGGCCATGGAAGTTTTCTCCACACACCAAAATTTTCGCTTGGTCGGTTGGGATACCTTTTACTTGGTAGGCCCATTTGCGACAAAGTTTCAATGCAGTTTCAACACCTTCAGCGCCTGTATTCATTGGGAGCACCCGGTCGTAGCCGAAATATGAAGTGATAAATTGCGAAAATTCTGCAAACTCTCGGTTATGAAAAGCTCTTGAAGTGAGAGTGATTCTCTGCGCCTGTTCCATCATTGCTCCGATGATTCTCGGATGGCAATGACCTTGATTTACAGCCGAATATGCAGAAAGGAAATCGTGGTAACGTTTACCTTCTACGTCCCAAACATAAATACCTTCTCCGCGTTCCAACACTACCGGCAAAGGATGATAATTGTGTGCGCTGTATTCTTCTTCTAGGTGAATATATTCCTGGTTGCTTTTTAACGTAATGGTTTCATTGTGCGCAGTTCTCATACCTCAATACCGTTTTATTTTGTGTGCAAAGGTAGCGTTTTGTCCTTTATCCTTACTTTTTCAGCAAATTGCGCTCGATTTCAAATTCAATTATGAAACACACCAAACCAGCACAGGTTTACCAGCATCTCGAAATTACAGCACTTTCTTCTGATGGGCGCGGCATTGCCAAGCTTGAAGGGATGGTAGTTTTTGTTGAAGGCGCCATCACAGGCGATATTGTTGATGCACAAGTTACCCGCAAAAAAAGTGGTTATCGCGAAGCTAGACCGATTCATTTTCATCAACGAAGTGAAAAGAGAATTGATCCAACTTGCAGTCACTTCGGTGTTTGTGGTGGATGCACTTGGCAAAGCATAAGTTATGCTGAACAGCTTATTCACAAGCAACAAACTGTTACCGACGCGCTTCGGCGGATTGGCAAAATGGAGCTTCCAGAAATTGATGCGATCCTGGGAGCACCCGAAGATTTTCATTACCGAAATAAATTGGAATTTACGTTTTCGGCCAGCCGCTGGTTAACTGCTGAAGAAATTGCCTCAGCCGACGATTTCACAGACCGACGTGCACTTGGATTTCATATCCCCGGTAGGTTCGACAAGATTCTACACATAGAACGTTGCTATTTGCAAGATGAAACTTCTAATCGAATCCGTTTGTTTGTGAGAGATTTTGCCATGAATGCAGGGATGGAGTTCTATCATCCAATCAAGCAAGAAGGCTACCTCAGAAACATGATCATCAGGAACACGATTGCTGGTGAATGGATGGTTGTGCTTTCTGCCACGCGTGCTGATGATCAGCTCATGGAGCTTTTGGAGGCGGTGAAGCAGAATTTCCCAGAGATCACTTCCTTGATGTACACGGTGAACACGAAGAAGAACGATGTGTGGTACGATTTGGATATTCAGCTTTACAGCGGACTTCCTTATTTGGAAGAGCGCATGGAGGATTTGAGGTTCAGAATCGGACCGAAATCATTTTATCAAACCAATCCAGTTCAAGCGGAGCGTTTGTATGGAAAAGTGCGTGAGTTGGCCGGGTTAACCGGGGAAGAGAACGTTTACGATTTGTACACCGGCACCGGCACGATTGCGCTTTTCTTGTCGAAGTCGGCAAAGCATGTTACCGGCGTCGAATATGTGGAAGCGGCCGTTGAAGATGCAAAAATGAACGCCGTGGAAAATGGCGTTTCGAACGTATCGTTTTTTGCAGGCGACATGAAAGATGTGTTGGTGGAAGATTTCTTCACCCAGCATGGCAAGCCGGATGTGATTATCACCGATCCTCCGCGTGCGGGAATGCATTCCGATGTGGTGAAACGTATCGTGGAAAGTGGCGCCCAGCGTGTTGTTTATGTGAGTTGTAATCCATCCACGCAAGCGCGCGATTTGGCATTGATGGATGAGGTGTACAAGGTGATGGTGGTTCAACCGGTGGATATGTTTCCGCAAACAACGCATGTGGAGAATATCGTAATGCTTGAGCGTAGATGATCGAGGAAATCAAGAAAGATCCTCAGTCGTTTTGGAATAACAGATACCAGCAAGGCGAAACAGCTTGGGATATTGGTTATCCATCACCGCCATTAAAGGAATATTTGGACCAGATAGCCGATAAATCGCTTCGGATATTGATCCCCGGAGCGGGCAATGCTTGGGAAGCTGAATATGCTTGGAAGCAAGGTTTTAGTAGGGTAGAAGTGGTCGATATTGCGCCTGATGCAGTTGAGGCATTCAAGCAACGCGTTCCAGATTTTCCTGCGTCTCAATTACATCTGCTCGATTTTTTCGAACTGGATAAACAATACGATTTGGTTCTTGAACAAACATTTTTCTGCGCTTTAGATCCTGCATTGAGGCAGCACTATGCCGAGAAAATGCAGTCTATTCTTGCATCGGGCGGAAAATTGGTAGGTGTAATGTTTGATGAACCCATGAACCTTGATCGTCCTCCATTTGGAGGTAATACAACTGAATACATGGAACTTTTCTCTTCCTATTTTCAGGACGTAAACATAGCGCCATGCTACAATTCAATCCAACCGAGGGCTGGGAGGGAAGTCTTTGTGAAACTTAAGAAGTAGCTTCGTTGCTGAAGAATACTTTGTAGTAATTCAAGCTCTTTTCCTCATCGTAACCGCGCTCAATCATATTGCGGTTTCCATGAATGTAGATGTGGAAATTCTTGTCGAGTTTTAGTACACTCTTGAACATTCCAGAGTGCTTTTTCACAGCTTGCTGGTTAATGTCGAATGCTTCAGTAATACTATGTTCATTCTCGTTGTCCGCATTGCTATCCGCTGTGAAGCGCTTGAATGAGTCGATCACTTCGGGCGCTTGAATCACTTCATTGGCGAATTGATCCAGTTCGAAACGGTCTTTTTCTCTGAAGAATTTCGATGATCGGTTCAACATTGCAATTTGATCGGCTGGATTTACTTGGAAATCTTCAGGAAACTGCTCCTTCACGAATTGGCGCGTGAGGTTCATGTATTGCTGTGTGAAATGGTAGCTGTCTTCCATCGTTTCTAGATCGAGGAAAGCATCAGTCCAATATTGCGCTTCAGCAGCATTGCCATTGGTTTTATCGACAACCAAAACTTGGTAGCCATCGAGCGGATTTGCTGAAAAGATCAAACATGCTTTATCAACTCTGTCGAGGCGGTATCCTTGTGAAAGAATCGCATCGCTGGTGGCACCTTGCCATTCAACCTGCATAAAGTTGTCTTCATGTTCAGCTTTCAAAAGAACGATTACATCATGTAGGTCGTTGTTCAGGTTAACTTGACTAAGGCGTGCCACGAAAAGATCGCCAGGAAGGATTTTCGGGTGTGTACTTACTTCGTAAAGGTGTTTTGCAATTTCAGCAGAGGCATCTTCAAAAGGCATTGTTTCTTCAAAAATGGCTTTACAGGCATTGTACACTGGGTTTGCCGAAGGGTTGAATTTGTAGAAACCTTCAGAACGGAACGAATGCATGAGGTAACGAACAAAAAGTTCTTGGTGCTCATCGCTTACTTCTGTAACAGCAGCAGCGAGTTGTAAAGGTTCTTCATTTGAAGGGTTTCCTGCAAAATGAATAATGATTTTTTCGAGAATGGATCCTTGATAACTTAACATGGCCGCAAGGTAAGAAAACTGATTTCTCGAACTTCCATTGTTAATAAAGAGTGAAGAAATCGGTAAGTCCGAAAATTAAATCAAAGGGATTTCAACATGATGAAATCGTTCATAAAGTAACCATCACCAATATCAAAGTCGGCACAAGATTCAATTACAAACCCCATTTTGAAATAGAAATTGATGGCTTTGTAGTTTTGACGATTCACTTGCAATCGAATTTCTTTTATCGTTGAATAAATGCCGCAAAGTGCATTTAATGCTTGTTTTCCTAAACCTGATCTTCTGGTTTCAGATGAAATATAAAATTTATTAATGAAACCTTGGTGTTCGTTTTGAATTTCAAAAGAAAGAAAACCTGTGATATTGCTGCCTTGATGAATGAGGAAAAACTGCTGAGGGCCTTGGTTAATTTGCTGTGTTAATGCCTCTTCTGAATACATTTTTCCAAGCATATATTTAACTTGTTCATCTCCGATGATGGATGGATAATGTTCCCACCAGATTTTATTTGCAAGTGCATATATGGTTTTTATATCCGAAATGGATGCAGGTTTTAAATGTGTTTCTGTTACTGTCATTTTTCAAAAATAGTGGATTTATTTGAGCGATGATGTTTGATTTCAACGTTCTCTAATCCACTTTTTAAATTCTGAAGCTTTGTCTTTACTAATTTGAATTTTGCTCAACATCTATGCTGATATCCAACAATCAATGCGCAACTAATCAGAATTTACTACAGCGAAATAGTGTCGACTGATGAAGGTGTTCTAAAGTTTCAAATTTCCGTTTTGCGATGAGTACTTCAAGATTATTTTAATTTTGGAGCGATGGAAAAATCCGACCGCAAGTCAGAAATTCTAAGTGTAGCTGCCCGATTGTTCCGTGAACGAGGTTACAGTGCTGTTTCTATGCGCGATATCGCTCAAGAAATGGAAATGAAAGCTGCAAGTTTGTATAATCATATCACTTCAAAGCAGCAAATTCTTGTTTCGATCGTTATTCGAATCGCAGAAGAGTTTACTGTTGGGATGGAGCGAATTTCGAGTTCTGGCGATTCAGCCATTCATCAATTGGAACAACTCATCGACCTGCATATTGAGCTTACCTTGCACGATCCTTCTGTGATTGCATGTTTGAACAATGATTGGATGCATCTCACGGATTCAGATTTAAAGTATTTTCTCAAGATGCGGGATAAATACGAGGAAGGCTTTAAAGCGATCTTGAAACGTGGCATGAGCAACGGAGAAATTGCCAATGTGAATCTGGAAGTGATCATGTTTTCACTCCTCTCCACACTAAGAACATTTTATCTTTGGTATGGAAGAAAGAAATTGTTGTCGGGAGATGAGTTGAAGATTCAAATGAAACGTGTTCTGCTCAACGGAATCATAACATCTGCGTAGTACAGAAATTTTTCACAGGTGCTTTGATATTCAGAATATTGTTTAAATTTGCTCTACAAACTAACATTTGTTAGTTTGCGTTGTTGCAATCATATATGGCCAAGTTTTTCTCTTTAACAGTTGCAGATATCTATAAAGATACAGCAGATTGTTCGGTGGTAACATTCGACGTTCCTGCTGAGATTCAGCCTGAATTTCAGTATAAGCAAGGGCAGTATCTTACCCTTCGTGCTCACATCGGAAATCAAGATGTGCGTCGCTCATACTCTTTGTGCAGCAGTCCACTTGATCACAAATGGCAAGTGGCAATTAAAAAGATTGATGGAGGCTTGTTTTCCACATTTGTTAACGATACACTCCAAGCAGGCGATACTTTAGAAGTGATGCCTCCTGATGGTCGCTTCTATAAGGAGTGTGCACCTCAAACTGCTAAAAATTATATTGCATTTGCTGCGGGAAGTGGTATTACACCGATTCTTTCGATCATCAAAACCCATTTAGGAACTGAACCGAACAGCACATTCAAATTGTTTTATTTGAATCGTAATGTGAAGTCGATTGTTTTCAAAGAAGAAATCGAATTGTTGAAGAATAAGTACTTCAATAGATTCGAAATATTCCATTTTCTCACCAAGGAACACCGCGATATGCCTTTGTTCAATGGACGTTTCACTGAGGAAAAATTAAAAGCAATTACCAGTAAAATTTTCGATCCAAAGGAAATCGACGAGTGTTTTATTTGTGGTCCTGAATCGATGATTTTTTTAATCCGTGATACCCTAGTTGATGCTGGAATGCCTAAAGAGAATGTTCATTTTGAATTATTCAGCACTGGGAATTCTGCAGCCCAAAAGCAGCAAGCAAATAAGGTTTTAGAAAAGAAGGTTGAAGGAACAGAAGTTACCATCATTGATGGAGGTAAGGAATTCCATTTCACCATGTCGGAAGAATTCGACAATATCCTCGATGGTGCGCTCTCTGCTGGGGCAGATCTTCCTTTCGCTTGTAAAGGAGGCGTTTGTAGTACTTGTCGTTGTAAAGTAATTGAAGGTGAGGCTGAAATGAAAGTCAATTATGCGCTAGATGAATCAGAACTGGCGAGGAATTTCATTCTAAGCTGCCAAGCTGTGCCGATGAGCAAAAAACTTGTAGTTGACTTTGACGTTTAATTGAAAATAATAACACACCTTTAAAACACTGAAATATGTCGGAACTCGAAATCAAATCGCTTGAAGAAAGATTTAACCAGCGTATTGCCAACGATGAGAAGATTGAACCGAAGGATTGGATGCCGGAGAAATATCGGAAAACACACATTCGTCAGATTTCTCAACATGCACATTCTGAAATTGTTGGAATGCTGCCAGAAGGAAACTGGATTAGCCGCTGTCCGACTTTACGTCGAAAAGTGGCTTTATTGGCTAAGGTTCAAGATGAAGGAGGCCATGGTCTTTACCTTTATTCTGCCGCAGAAACTTTGGGAATTTCCCGCGAAGAATTGTTCGATCAATTGCATACTGGAGAGGCGAAATATTCAAGCATTTTCAATTATCCAACGTTGACTTGGGCCGATATTGGAACAATTGGTTGGCTGGTTGATGGAGCTGCAATCATGAACCAAGTGGCCTTGATTAACACTTCTTTTGGTCCGTATGGTCGTGCGATGATCCGAATTTGCAAAGAAGAAAGTTTCCACCAACGCCAAGGTTTTGAAATCATTATGACTCTGATGAATGGTACCGATGAGCAAAAGGCTATGGCCCAAGATTCACTCAATCGTTTTTGGTGGCCTGCATTGATGATGTTTGGTCCGCGTGACGCTGATTCGCCAAATTCGGAGCAATCGATGCTTTGGAAATTAAAGCGTAAAACAAACGACGAACTTCGTCAGGCCTTTGTAGATCAAACCGTTCCACAAGCAGAATTAATTGGTTTAACCATTCCTGATCCACAATTAAAGTGGAATGAGGAACGTAAACATTACGATTTCGGCAATTTAGACTGGAACGAATTCTGGCAGGTAGTGCATGGTCATGGCCCTTGTAATAAACAACGTTTAGATGCACGTAAAAATGCATGGAACAATGGTGCTTGGGTAAGAGACGCAGCAATGGCACACGCAGAAAAAAATGCTAATAGAGAGTTCAAACAAGCAGTTTAATATTCTGAATTTCTTAATAGTAGATGTTTTGGTTTTCTGCTGTTTATCGTCAAAGAATTAATAAGAAAAATCCATGAAAAATTGGCCTCTTTGGGAAGTATTTATCAGAAGTAAAAACGGATTAGAACACCGTCATGCTGGAAGTTTGCATGCTTCGGATGCGAAAATGGCACTTGAAAATGCCCGTGATGTTTATACCCGTCGGTTAGAAGGCGTGAGCATTTGGGTTGTTCCTTCCGCACAAATAACAGCATCTAATCCAGAGCACAATGGAGAAATGTTTGAACCTGCAGCCGACAAAGCATACAGGCATCCTACATTTTACATTTTGCCTGATGAATTAAAGCATATGTAATTATTGAATTTCTGTGCTTAATTTTTAAAACGACTTTAAATTATGAGTAATCAACTCGTACAATACATTTGTGGAATTGCCGACAATAGCTTGATTTTAGGCCAGCGTTTAGGAGAATTGTGTGGACATGGGCCCAGCCTTGAAACAGATATTGCCCTTACAAATATCAGCTTAGATTTATTTGGTCAGGTACGCAGCTATTTTCAATATGCTGCTGAATTGGCTGGTGAAAATACTTCAGAAGACACTCTTGCTTTTTTACGCAAAGAGCAAGAGTATAAAAATGTATTACTTGTAGAACAGCCCAACACAGACTTTGCATTTGTAATTGCTCGTCAGTTTTTATTCGATGTTTATCACCAACTTTTTTTGGAAAAATTGCAAACAAGCACTGATCAAACACTTTCTGCAATTGCAAAAAAGTCGTTAAAGGAAGTTACTTATCATGTAAGGTTTACTTCAGACTGGGTAATCCGTTTGGGCGATGGGACTGAAGAAAGTCACAGCCGCATGTCGACAGCAATCGAGGATCTTTGGATTTTTACTGAGGAATTGTTTTTATCTACCGAGCTAGAAAAAGAAATGTCTAATTCATCGGTTGGAGTAGATGTTTCTTTATTGCGAGATGTGTATTTTAATCGTGTGCATTCAGTTTTAAACGAAGCAACCATCTCAATTCCCGACGTAAAGTATTTCCAAAAAGGCGGTAAACTGGGAAATCACTCAGAGCATATGGGTTACCTACTTGCCGAAATGCAGTATATGCAGCGTACTTTTCCTAACATGTCTTGGTAATTTTTCCTCAATGAACGTTGCATTTCCGACTATCGACACTGAACTATACGACATTTTAAATGCCGTATCTGATCCGGAAATCCCCGTTCTGTCTATTGTGCAAATGGGCGTCGTGCGTGCTGCGCGGATTGGCGAGAATGGAGTGGAAGTTACAATCACTCCAACCTACAGCGGTTGTCCTGCCATGGATGTAATTGGTGATGATGTCCGTAAGGCCTTAAAAGATGCTGGATATGAGTCTAAAGTGAAGTTGGTTCTTTCTCCAGCATGGACGACCGACTGGATCACAGCAGATGGTCGTGAGGCTTTAGAAAAATATGGTATTGCAGCACCATTATCACCAGAGGCCGACAAAGAAGCTCTTCTTGGCAACAAGCGCATTGTAAAATGTCCGCAATGTAAATCTACCAATACGAAACTGGTAAGTCAATTCGGTTCAACTGCATGTAAGGCCTTGTTTCAGTGTGAAGATTGCTTGGAGCCTTTTGATTATTTTAAATGCCTGAAATAATTCACAGGTATTTAACAGATTTGTAAACTGCTCAGTGAACATCAAATTTTGAGTGATGTTAAGCATGTCTTTTTGGTGATTAACTTCATTCCGGGAAGGGGAAAGATGCGGGAATTCCCTTCAGCTATTTTTTTTAATTGTCAAGGAATAATTGTTCACTTTTAATGAACTCCGTTTTCAACATCGTTGTTCAAAGTTGATTTAACTCAAGGTTGTTTGGATTCTTATTATTGGTAACTTCGTTCCGGGAAGGGGATAGATGCGGGAATTCCCTTCAACAATTTGAGTTAAATTGTCAAGAAGAATTTATTTAAATTCAGTTAACATCGTTTTCAACAGGGCTGTTCAAACCTTTTTTTGGCAAGTTTCCTGATGATCATTTTTAATAAATTCGCCAAGAGTTTCGAAAAGTTGATGAATTTTCTTTTATATAAATGCAAAAACGGAATGTTCCTCAGTTGAATTTTAAAAGAAACAAACATTAAGTTCGTAATGAAAAAAATAATTGTTATAGCAGGTGCAACGGGGAATTTGGGTGGAAAAATCACAACTGCATTATTAGCAAAAGGTGCAGAGGTGAGAGCAATTGTCCGAATGGAAACTGATTTAAATAAAATTAAAGTCCTAGAGGATAAAGGAGTCAAAGTTTTTCAGGTAGATACCAACAATAAATCTGAAATTTCAAAACATTGCGTTGGTGCACATTGCTTGGTTTCTGCATTAGCCGGCTTAAGGGAAACGATCATTGATGCTCAAAGTGTTTTTTTAGACGCTGCTATTGAAGCCAATGTGCCACGGTTTATTCCAAGTGACTATTCAAGTGATTTTACAAATTTAATTGAAGGTCAAAATCGAAATTTAGATTTCAGAAGAGAATTTCACAAGTATCTTGATACAAAAAAGATCCAAGCTACAAGTATACTTAATGGTCCATTCATGGATTTATTAACTACAGATATGCCATTGATTATGTTTAAACAAAAACGTATTCTATGTTGGGGTAATCCAGAACAAATTATTGAATTTACTACCACATTTAACGTTGCAGATTTTACAGCAGAAGTTGCCATGGATGATAACACACCTCGATTTTTAAGAATAGCTGGTGATAAACTATCCTGCAATGACTTTGTAAAATTGCTCATTGAACTTACAAATGAAAAATATAAATTATTCAGGCCAGGTGGAATAAGCCTTTTGAATGCAGTCATCAAATTGACAAGATTTTTTTCTCCATCGAAAAATGAACTTTATCCAGCTTGGCAAGGAATGCAATATATGAGAGATATGATGGAAGGCAGGATTATTTTCCAAAATTACGACAACATTAAATATTTAAACATAAAGTGGACTTCCGTAAAGGACTTTTTAATTGAAGAAAATATCATGTCAAGATAATGAGACTAATACTGTTCAAATAGTCTGAAATAGTAAATATCAGAAAAAGCCAGATGTTTTGCTACTTTGAATCATCTGTTTTCTTAATCACATTTTTTAATCAGAAGCTTTCTCCATGCCTTACCTAGCATAAAGGTTCGAAATGAAGTTTTCATGTTCCTAATTGATTTGCAGAGTTATTGTTTATTAATGTTTATTGTCCTCAACCATTTTTATTTTAACGAATGAACAAAATTTTACCAAACAATATTCAATCTATTTAATGAAAAAGAAGCATTATATTTTGTCCTTGATCCTATTCTCTTTAGCATTATATGCAACAAGAATTATTGGCTCAACAGTTCTTATTCAGAGAGAATCTTTAAACACATATGATACCTTAATCTAGGAAGTTCATCCTTTCATTAAAACCTTGTTTTACAACCTTCCGCTCGATAAATCTCGAAAAGAACTTCGTGAAATAATTTTAAAGGATAAAAGATTTATTTCAACAGATTCTGTTTTTAATAATTATCAACCCTCATCTTTTTTCAAAGGAATTACTGTCGATAAGGGTATTGTTACATCAACACCTGATCCAATAGAGTTACTGCTGGCTTTGGGCAATACTTCAGTTGCAATTCAGAAAGGAGGAGATCCTGAATTTAAAGACATTATGCTTTTGAATTGCAGGTATTTTTATTCCAATAAAGAAGATGTTGAAATAGAGTGTAAAAGAATGTTAAATTTTTTAAAGCCCATTATAAAAGATTGTATTAAAGGGAAAAGTGAATCACCTTATTTAATTAGTAAGACAAATGGAACTATGATCATAAATGAAGTGCTTTGTGAAAGTTTTAAGCCCTATTATAGAGTCGGGATTAGTTCAATTTCAATGATACCTGCTAATGGTTCAAAAAGCACTTTTGTGCTTGATATAGTTTTTAGTAAAGAGGATAAATAAGATAATCGAAGACTTTTTACTATCATTCGGTTAATGTAATTCGATCATTATAATCTGTAGAAAAATCATAATCACTGGGTAAATCAAGGTTCAATTGAAAGATATTATTTATTTATCTTTTTATAGCAAAGTTTTAGAAATGGGATATTGCGGTTGAAGTTGAAAATGCTTTTAATAAGTCACCAAAAAACACAACCAACTTTTGCATGATTAATTCATCTTGCTTGTGTATTTTGCTCAACCAAAATTGAAACCATGGAATTCATTCAAATCGAGGTAAATCAAGGCGTTGGCATTATTAGACTTAACCGCTCAGATGTATTCATCTCGTTTAATCGTCAAATGGCCTTTGAATGCCAAGCTGCTTTATATCAGTTTTTTGCAGATAATAGAATTTATTCTATCCTAATAACTGGTAATTGAACCGCTTTGTATTCAGGATAAGATTTAATAGAGGTTAGCACACACGAATTGAATTCTGGTTTTGACAATCTTAAAATAGCATTACAATCCAATTATACAGAGCATCAGAACCATAGAAAAGCCAATTGTATTCGGCGTTAAATTTTTTTTCTGCATGAGCTACAGTATTGCCTTTTAAAGGATTGTACTGTTTGGTTTGACATTTTTGGTAATGAGTGTGTTTGGGATGGCCGGCAAAGCAGAACAAGAACATAGGTTCCAAGAACTAAATGTTTGGAAAGTCAAAATTTGCCGAATGCAAGAAGAACTAAGCCAATTAAACAAATAATCCCTATAATAACTCCGACACAGCCTGCAGTTTTTTCTTTTTTTAAAAAAGTATTGAGTTCGTTTTCATAAAAAGCAGCAATTTCTTGTTTCCCAAGTGTTTTGAGTTTATAAATTCCAGTTTTTATCTTGAATTTGGCCTGATCTGGGTTCATGGCCGCATTGGATTTAGTCGATTTTAATTCTAGAAATAGGCGATCCAAAACAATTTCAATTTCTTGACTTGTAGTACCCTCAAATTCGAAACTTGAGTCCCTATCTTCTTTTGAAATACCTAGCTTGATTAGTTCTTGGTCCAATGAATTAAATTCGATTTCATCAAGACCAAAACCATTTTCTTCAATCTTTTTCCTTCGCTGATTGGCCGCAGTTGCGTATTTATGTTCGATAGAATAAGGAGTAGACCATGACGAGCCAAAAACTTTGTTGCTCAACCATTTACCTGAATTCTTCCCTGTTTCTCAAAAAAGCTGTTCCAAAAGCCCATAATTCAATCAATAATTAATTAGAACTTGTGTTTCATTGTTTATGCAAAGCTGTAAAATCTCGAAAATGATGGTAGCATAGCTTCCCATAATCAGCCATTTTTTCATAAGCATTGGTCAAATCGCGCCTTGGAAAGGAATGAGCGATGCCTGCAGATATGCTTTTTTGTTTCCACAGAAGTCTTAAACAGCTAAAAGCCAGACTGTTTTTGGTTAGTCCAATAAATTTTTGTTCTGGACTTTCAGCTTCTATAAGTGGTTTAACTTTAATATGATAGGCTCGGAATAACTCCTGAAAAATTCGGCTGCCAAAGAGCACATATTTACGGGGATAAAGCGCAATAAGATCGAGCAGATTTTCTATGTATGGTCTTATTAGATCAGGATTACGATCGAAAGCCTTGAGAATGCTTTTAGTATCTATAAAGTTAGAGCCGTAAGGAAATAGCTCCAATTGAAGTTTTTGATTAAGAACATTGACCGAATTGTGCTGTTGAATTTTTCGGTTTTTAAAGTCGCCGTTTCTTAGGTCAATTCCACTATCGGCCCAATGAAGCAGAAAGCAAGCCTGTTTGAAATCGAAATTATCAAATTCATTATTTACAATAAAGCGCTGATGGGCATAATTTTTACATCTTTTTTTGTATGCTTCCAGCACATCGTCTACTTCTGAGCCATTATTTAAATTATGGCGCTGAACGAAGCTATCTCTATTCCATTTTTGCTTGAAAAAAATCTCAGGTGTTGAAGTATCTCCTAAACCAGCCCCAGGGTTGAGGTGAACAAAGACTGTTTGTGCATCAAAATTCTGAACTGGGTAGTGCGGTTCACCGAAATGGCTGAAGTAGATTGGTTTTCCAAGAAGATTTGAGAGTTCTTTACTAAGCCATTCTGCTTCTGTTATTTTACCCGTATTTAGAAGATCACTAAAATCTCTGTGCAGGCCTGAATCCAGAGTGGAAGATATGAAACTCATAAGTTATTTTTGTTTTTATTAAATATTCTAGCATGGCTTGACGAGCAAAAAGTCTGTCTATAACTACCCCAGCCATCTTGTACGCATGTTACAAAACCATCATCTGCGATTGTGACTGTTTTTCCACTTTTTAAATTTTTTCCACAATGAAGACAAGTCACATCACCATCTAAAGTAACTGATGCGACATATATTGAATAATACCGTTTTACCTTATCCAATACAATATTTACATCAGTTGTTTTTATTTCTTTAATTGAAGCCATTTATTGAAAAAATTTAAATTAATGCCTACTCTAATCGCTTTTCGGCATCCGCGTTTTGTAATTATAATTTTCCTTAGTTTATTTTTTAAATTCCTTTCGTTCCGTATTCAATACAGACCTAATTTTCATTATCTAAAATTGATATAATGTTATATTTAAAACAGCCCTTTTCTTTTACAAAATCAATTGAACTACTTGTTAGCCTATAATCAAAATCCAAGTAAAAAAAATCAACAATGTACGTTTCACCTGACTCTAATATTGACCTAACTACACCCTTTGTTAGCTTTGTATCATTATATATTTTTGCTATACATTCAAATGTTTCAGATTTTCCTATTGCAGGTAATCCTTTCATAATACATTCGTTACTGAAGTAACTTGGATGGTCTTTTTGTTTTGCTTTGTTTGTAATTTGAAAAATTACTCGTTTTATTTTCATTTTATTTTAGTTTAAAACAAAAAACGATCTATTCGTTTTTCGTCTATCGGTGAATACCTCTTTTAACGTCTGAAATGTGGTTTTGGGATATGCTTTAAAAAAGCCTGTTTTATGCCTGATGCAGTTCTATTCATAAATTGAGCATTAACATGTTCAGCATCGTCTTCGAATTGCTTTTTACTCTCAGAGAGATTGGACAGTTTAACAAGTGTTGATGCCTATTTCCCACCACCTAATTTTGTTCTCTTATCTGCCTTGCCACCTTTTGTGACTGTTTTAGTGGTGTTTTTCGAACCTGTAACACTCTTTGTTTGTGTTTTTTTGTGCTGGCCATGTTGTATTTATTGGGGGTTAGTTTTCAGTTGGTTAATCATTTTATTGGTTATTGTCAGAATAAAGTGTTCTGCTTTTTCGATTCCTGCAGAATTTTGGAGTTCATAGTTGATCCAAAGCGAGCCATGGGTATTTAAGTTCCATTTTTCATCGGGTGCAGCTAAAGTGGCTCCTTGTATGAATTCCAATTTCCCATTCTTTGTTAATTCTGCCTCATCGGCAGTCCAACCAAATTCTTTGATTATATGAATTGTATCGTGAATGAAATCTTTTGAATAACCGTAAAAAACCAGTTTTAATCCGGGATATTTCCCTTTGGGATTATCACAGTAGAAGGTTTGTATTTCTTTTCCGTCTTTTCCATTTTGCCAGCGATAAAATGAAGTTGCTGTTTTTGCGAAGTTGATTTTTGAGCCAATGTTGTTTAGATTTCCTTCAATCATTGAGATAACTTCATGCCATAATTTAATGGCATTGGGATGGCATTTCCATTCCTCAAGCTGTTTTTTCTTTGCATCTAATCCGGTAAAGCGAATTAGTTTTTCTCCAATTTGAACGATGCTCTTTTTGCCATCATGGCTGTCGTCAACAGAAGTAATTGCTGCAAATTCTAGGGCATTCTGCATGCAATCCTCGAGGCCTTGGCCAAAATGTTCAACAAGTAAGTTAAGCAGTTCGAGAATACTGAATGCTCTGCTTTTAAGGTATGCATCTGATTGGCAAAGGCCCCAAACTACTTTTTCCCAATCATCATCAATTAATTGGTTGGCTCCATATTCCTGCACCTTTTCAGTGATTAAATTCCAATCGAGTCCTAAACGTGCGGCAAATGGCTGATTCCAACTTTTAAAGTCTTGATTCATTCCTATGTGCCTGAATATTTTTGGATAGGTGATCTGAATTCCTAGTAATGCAAATAGCATCAATTCAGTGCCTAATGGATTGCTATCGTTGGTCGGATCAAATTCTTCTCTGCGAATTGTATTAAGTAAGCTAAATGTATTTATAAATCGCTTAAGGCTTCTTGGGTTACTTCCAACACTATTTTTTACTACGTCTAGGTAAAGTTGTTTTAGATCGTTGGGTATTTTCATGCCTAGCGATTTTAATTTTTCGTCTAGATAAAAATCTATATCATAAGCTCCCGTGGGCATACTAAAGGGAACCTGAATTATTTTATCAAAAAACGATCGGAATTCACGTTCGTTTTCTTCGGTTTTCTTGCCAAATTTACTTTCTAGCCCCTTAACAACAACTTCATAATCAATGGCCAATACGAAAATGCAATGATCCATGTCAAACATGTTCTTCAATGCTTCGAGCACCTCAACTGCATCAACAGGATTAATCCGGTCAAGGTCATCAATAAAAAAAACGACTCTTTTGTATGGATTTTTATTGTCTTCAATTAACGTATTAAGGATACCCGAAATATCTTTTTTTATTTGTGCAATCTCAGCACGCGAAATTCCTTCCTCGTTTTTTGTTGCTTCAACAGCGGCTTTAACATCAACTCCGAGTTGATTATTGGCAACTTGATTAATCACGTTACTAAAAAATCGGCCAACCTTTTTCATGGCTTGCTCAGTCTCACGACCTATTGTCCAATTAGAACCGCAAGATTCCTCAAGAGTTGCAAGAAGACCGTTTAATACCGCTGGGGTGGTTTCTTTAGCGCCTCTAAACATACTATACTCCCAAGTATTAACCCAAGATGTAGCTACATTATTGGCTGCTAATTCTTCTCGTAGCATGTACATCATGGAGGTTTTTCCGGTACCCCATTCTCCTTGAAGTCCTACTGTTATAGGGGTGTCGCTGTGTAATATGAAGTTTACCAAAGCTTTAGCATATCGCGACACCTTCAACTGGTCTTCGTTCGCCTTTTCAATGGGACGATCTTTTATGCTTATCATGTTTTCCATAACCTTCAATGTTTTGCACAGCTTAATTTTGACTCACCCAAAAAAAACACCAGTAGATTATCATTGAAAAATCTAATGGTGTTTAATGGATATTTTAATTATTATGGGATTAAATAATATTTCCTTTACTATTTTTAACAAGTTTTAACTCAGTCTGGTTGTGAATAAGTTGCGTATTATTTAATGAGGCAACTTGTACCTTTATTCCGTAGTTTTCTATCATAAGGTCTTCAAAAGTACCAACAAACATTAAGGGGCTAATCGAAAATTCATTGCCTTTTGCATCGCCTTTTCGGATTGAAGCAAGTGTTGCTTTGGGATCGGCGAATGTGTTACCATCGTAAAGCCTCAAAGTTCCTTTAAATTCATTTTTAAATTGCTCTTGAATACTTTCAACGGTCATTCTGCCGCTGATTTTGAAATCTGCCATGTTTATTAAGTTTAGGGTTTTACTGTTATTTATTCTCATGGAAAACCAAATTCATTTTATCGGTTTTCAATTAGGCACTTTGGAATTATTTCAAATATTGTTCTACACTTCAAATATAAAGTCAGATAAAACGTATAATTGTGCAAGTTTGTGCAAGTTTGTCATAGTTTAGATCGACGGGTTAAGAGTTCTATTTTCGCACAGTATGATTCGTGATAATAAAGGTAGTATTAAGTTATTATTAAGCGCTTTAGTTAATTTGGTTGAGCAAAAGCTCGGATTTGCAATTACAAGCATTAGCGATTGCCACAAAGCATCCGAGATTTTAAGCCAACATCGAATTGCACTATCGGGGCACACGATCGCAAGATTATTTGGAATTTTAAACTCAAAATCAAAGCCTTACAAGTCGACGTTGAATCTTGTAGCTCAATTTTGTGGTTTCAGAGATTTTGATCAGTATGCATTTTCTATTGGGCTTTTCAGCAAAGGAGATCTCGATGAAATTCAAACGTTAATCAATAGAAACAATGCTCAGCTCGAAATTGCGTTGAGGTTCGCATTTCAAACCGAAGATGCTGTCTCAATTCATGCAATTTTGGAGCAAATTGAATATGATCCTTATTCTATCTGGCTGAGTAATACTGGTACTTATTTATACACCTTGCCACCCGATAAACAACTTCGATTACTCGAGATTTTATCAGGTTCTGCGGCAGGCGTCAGGTACTTTTTTGAACAATATATCAACGAGAACGATGTGCATGGTTCGTATTCGTCGGGATTAACTAAATTTTATCGTACGAGTATTTCAGTAAATAATCAAGCACTATTTCCGCAACTTTTTAATTTTTCTCAAAATGCCTATCGAGGCAAAAGAGTGAGTCATATTAAATTAAACGATCAAGATTTAAAGAAATGTTCAGAGTCATTCGATCTTAACTTCCATTTACGTTCGAGGATACTTGAAATTGAAATTCTGATTACAGATTTTAATATAGGTAAAAAGTCACAAATTAACACGCTAAATGCTTTTGTTGAAAGAGCTATACGGGAAGTGTCAAATCTTAATACTGTTGAGAAAACTTGGTTTTATTCCCGCATCTGCAGAGCAGCAGCCTTTAAGGGAATGATTCTAGTTTTACTTGAGAACAACACTTTTAGGTCCGAATTACATCGGTTATACGAAATGCAAAAGGACATTATTTACTATCCGGCTGTGTTAATGCTCCAAATAGTTTTACATTACTTTTGGGCTTGTAATGGAACTGAGCATGAATATACGTTCAATCTTCATCATCCATACTGCGCCCAAAACGAATCAATTGCTATCAAATCAATGGAGGCTTTTGGATTTGCGCTCTATGATCAAAACAATATAGGTAATTCAATCCGAAAAAATTTGCCAAAAACGCTTAAATAAAATGGTCAATTGTGGATGAAGGGCTTACTGCCGGCACTAAATCAACTAACCTAAGAACGGCCTATAAAACTATGTTTACTTTACCACGATGGTAGTGTATTTTGAGAATTAACAAGTTGAAGCTCGTGCTTTCATGACGCTTGAAGTGGAAAGATGCGTTAACCCCATCAGAAATAATTGTGAAATTTGTCAAGCTTTAATTCTTCACTTATAACGAACAAGCCATCTAATTGGTCTGAACAAAGCTAATTTAACACTTGAGTTTTATTTGTTTTTAATAATTTAAATTAATAATAATTCACAATTTTTAAATATCCATATAGTTTTCAATCTTTCAGCGCTTTCAATCTTGTGAAAAACTCCACCCATTATTTTCATGATTAATTCATCTTGCTTGTGTATTTTGCGCAACCAAAATTTAAACCATGGAATTCATTCAAGTCGAGGTAAATCAAGGTGTTGGCATTATTAGGCTTAACCGCCCAGATGTATTCAACTCGTTTAATCGTCAAATGGCCTTTGAGTGCCAAGCTGCTCTAGATCAGTTTGCTGCAGATAATAGTGTTCGTGCTATCCTCATCACCGGAAACGGAAAGGCTTTCTGTGCAGGACAAGATTTGAAAGAAGTTACAACACCCGAATTGAATCCTGGATTTTTGGCTATCCTCGAAGAGCATTACAATCCAATCATACAACGCATCCGTACCATCGAAAAGCCAATCGTTGCTGGCGTTAATGGCGTAGCTGCTGGCGCTGGTGCAAATATTGCATTAGCGTGCGACATTGTAATTGCTAGCGAAAATGCCAGTTTTATTCAAGCATTCAGCAAAATTGGATTGGTACCAGATAGTGCCGGCACATTTTTTCTTCCACGATTGATAGGTTTTCAAAAAGCAACTGCTCTTTGCATGCTGGGAGACAAGGTTTCTGCTGATGATGCCGACAAAATGGGCATGATTTATAAAGCAGTATCAGCTGATGTATTCGATGCTGAGATCCTGAAAACTGCACAGAATCTTTCCGAAATGCCCACTAAAGCTTTGGGTTTGACGAAACGATTGCTCAATCAAAGCTTAACCAATAACCTTGAACAACAGCTTCAGCTAGAAAGTGATCTGCAAATCCAAGCTTGTTCCAGCGGCGATTACAAAGAAGGTGTGGCTGCTTTTGTGGAAAAGCGTAAGCCTAATTTTAAGGGAGAATAATTTATTTAATTTCTTGTTTAATATTTCAGATCGAATTTCAGTTCAATTCTGAAATGTTAATTAATTGTTTTTGTGACTTCCTATTCTGGTTGATCGATAATCTTAGATTTTACTGGATTTATTTTTAGCAACAATTTTTCATTGAGTTCGCCTGAACAATATTTGAAAACTTTAGCTAAAGAATTTGTTAAACAATCCATAATAACCATGGTGTTTTGAATGAGGTTTTTCGCAGTTCATTTGTAGAAACCCATTCAAAAATCATTATGACAAATTTTTCCTTTCCTACACGGCACTCAAACAAAATATTGAAGTTCAAGCTTTTATCAATAGTTTATTTGATATCAGTTTCTTTAACTTTTGCTCAGGTTTCATTGGTTTCAACCTATTCACAAAATTTCAATAGTCTTGGTACTGGTTCTACAATGCCTACTGGTTGGAGTCATATTGGATCACTTGGCGGAAGCAACTCTTCTTGGGGAACTTCAATTCCAGCAAGTGGTACACCATCTGCAGCTTCTGCTGGAACGGTAAATAATTCGTTGATTGTCGCATCAAATACTTTCACCGGTACAAGCAATACAAGAGCTTATAATTATTCTGGAAGCACAACAACTGATAGAGCAATTGGTACTTCGCCTACAACTGTTGCAGGTAACATTTTACAACTGAATTTATTAAACGCTAGTGGTACTGCAATTCAATCTTTACAAATTAGTTATGATATCAGAAGATTTGCGAACGCTTCAGCAGCTGAAACAGTTCTTGGATATCGTTTATTTATTAGCCTTAACAATGGAACTTCTTGGACGGCATTAGCTCAATTTAATCCAACATCAACCACACTTCCAAACACTGTTGGAACGAGTAACTTTAATCAAACATTCACTTTACCATCGGCTGTTTCAAATGGATCAATAATTCGATTGCGTTGGGTTGATGATAATTCAACTGCCAGTTCTCCTGATCAAAGAATTGGTTTGGACAATGTCTCAATTTCAATTCCTCAAACAGGAAATTGCGCCGCACCTTCAGCATTAAGTGCAGCATCAATCACCAACACAAGTGCAACGTTATCATGGAGTAGCATTGCTACTGCAGCATCTTATACGCTTCAATGGAAGCCTACAACTTCATCAGCTTTCAATACGGTAAGTAATATTACTTCAAACGCTTATTTATTGTCGTCGCTTCAAGCAGGAACTTCTTATGATTTTCAAGTTCAAACTGTTTGTTCAACAGGAAGTAGTATTTTTTCTAGTCCAATTTCATTTACTACAACTGGAGGCTCTTTAGTTAACGAAGTAATTTATATTTTGAGTGGGGCATTGCAACCAACTTCTGCCACCGTTTCTGCAAAACTAACCGCAGCTTCTACAACATGTAGAGCCGTTTTTAGTACAACTTCAAGTTTTAGCAATCCTATTTATTCAAATTTTAATACAGCCAATTCTGCCAATAATTTTATGGCTAAAATGAATGTTTCTGGATTAACGCCAAACACACAATATTTTTATGCAGTAGAATCAAATGGCGTTTTAGATGCTTCATCAGAAGATATTGGAACCTTAAAAACCCCTAACTCTGGAGCATTTTCATTCACTTTTGCGCATGGATCATGCTCGGTAACAGGAAACCATGGAGTTTTCACTGCTATACAAAACAAAAATCCACTGTTCTTCTTAGAAACTGGAGATTTTCACTACCAAGACCCGAATTCAGCAAATATTTCAGCACACAGAACTCCTTATGAAAACATCATTCTTTCTCAGGGGCCAACAGCAAACTTGCTGAAAAGTACTGCTTTAGCTTACACTTGGGATGACCATGATTACTGTGGAAACAACAATTCAGGAAGTGGAAATATAGGTACTGTTAACGCGCGCCAGGCTTACCAAGAATACATTCCACACTATCCTTTGGTGGCAGGAAGCGGAAATGTGCCAATTTACCAAGCATTTACAATTGGCCGTGTGCGTTTCATTTTATCTGATCTGAGAAGTATGCGTACAACCACAAGCATGATGGGAACCGTTCAAAAAGATTGGTTCAAACAAGAATGCACCAATGCAAGAAATAATTGTCAGATAATTGCTTGGGTTACAGGAACTTCGTTTGGAGGAACTCAAACTGACAATTGGGGCGGATTTTCTGCGGAACGAATCGAATTGAGCAATTTCTTCCGCGATAATAACATTCAAAATATGTTTATGATGAGTGGCGATGCACACATGGTTGCCATCGACAACGGAACAAACCACGATTTCTCAACTGGCAGCAATAATCCAAATGATTACCCTGTTTTTGCAGCGGCTGCTCTAAATAACTCTGGATCAAACAAAGGAGGAACATACAGCCAAGGAGTATTTACAAATCCAAATTCAAGCACTGGTCAATATGGTCTTGTGGAAATTGTTGACAATGGAGGTCCTTCAATAACGATTAATTTCACAGCTTATCGCACGAATGGAAACAGTTCAGCAGAATCACAATTGGTTACATACAGTTTCAATCGAACAATTTGTGCATCTGGTGGCAGAATATCTGAGCCAACAAGCCTTACATTGAGAAGCCTCGAAGAAGGTAAACAAACGCAGATTATTTGGAATTTGAGCGACAATTCAAAAACGCACAGCTTGGTAAAAATCGATTCTGAAGGAAATAAAGAGGTATTAATTTCCAAACTCGAAAACGAAGGTTTGTTCAAAGATGAACACCCAATTTCAGGGAATAATGTTTATTCAATTATTGATAACGAAAATACCGAAGTAATTTCTCGTAATATTTTCATGAAAGGAAACTCGGATTTATCTGTTTATCCTAATCCGGCTGATGATTTGATTAATATATCACTTCCTGGTTGCCGCGATCTGGATGTTGCCAATATTCAAATTATTGATTTAAATGGGAAGTTCGTATTGAACCAAATGGTAACATTTACAGCTCCAAACGCATCAGTTTCAATTGATGTACACGCATTAAGTCCAGGAAATTATATTCTTAATTTTCAATCGAAAGGATTAAACATCAATCGATCAATTAGAATCGATTAATTCTATTTTGAAATTCAATGGTAAAAGGGAGGCATTTAGTCTCCCTTTTACATTTCCACCAAATACGATTGTTATTAAAGTTGAAATGACGCGGTTTTCACAACTGCATACAGCTAGAATACTGATCTATAAGATTCTTCTATCTTAGCACTTTCAAAATTTACGTATGTTGTTTCATCATATCGCCGTAATCGGTGCCGGAACCATGGGAAGCGGAATCGCTCAAGTGGCCGCCACTGCTGGCTGTTCGGTACAATTGTTTGATGCTTTTCCTGAGGCATTGCAAAAAGCCCAAAATTCTTTAAAAAACACCTTATCGAAATTGGTCGAAAAGGGTAAAATATCTGAAGATGAAAGTACTCGAATTGCTGGAAACATTCGCTACGAGCATGAGCTGAATGCATTATCGAATTCCGAATTGGTCATCGAAGCCATCATCGAAAATTTGGAAATCAAGCGAAAATTGTTTTCCGATTTAGAGCAGATTGTTTCACCAGCCTGCATTTTAGCATCCAACACAAGTTCTTTGTCGATGGCTTCTATCGCTGCTTCTGTGAAATTATCCGATAGGGTAGTGGGGATTCACTTCTTCAACCCCGCACCACTCATGCAATTGGTTGAAGTGATTCCTGCAGTTCAAACATCACCTGAGGTATTAAATCAAGCAGTAGAAACCATTTCCTCTTGGAAAAAAATTGTAGCTGTAGCGAAAGATACACCTGGTTTTATCGTAAACCGCGTCGCAAGACCATTTTACAGCGAAGCCATCCGAATTTATGAGGAAGGAATTGCCGATTTCAGCACAATCGACCATGCCATGAAATCACTTGGAGGTTTCCGAATGGGGCCTTTCGAACTCATGGATTTTATTGGCAATGATGTAAATTATGCTGTAACAGAATCGGTGTTTACTGCATTTTATTTCGATCCGCGATTCAAGCCTTCATTCACCCAAAAACGTTTAACAGAAGCGGGTTTTCTTGGAAGAAAATCAGGACGTGGTTATTACGATTACAGCGAAGGTGCCGCAATGCCTTCAGCTAATCACGAAGAAGAATTACTCAAGTATATCTTTAACCGAATTTTAGTGATGTTGATCAACGAAGCAGCCGATTCATTTCACCTCGGCGTTGGTTCAGCAGCCGATATCGATCATGCTATGACCAAAGGAGTGAATTATCCGAAAGGCTTACTCAAATGGGCCGATGAATTGGGTATGGATATCTGTGTTCAGCAGCTCGATGCACTTTACAACGATTACCACGAAGACCGTTACCGCTGTAGTGTAATCCTTCGCAAAATGCTGCAGAATAATCAAGTATTTTTCCCAGTATGACGCCCGCCGAAATTGTTGCTAAAATGATGCAACACGACGAGTTTAGTAAGTGGTTGGGCATTCAGGTAGATCACATCGCACCCGGCGCTTGCACGCTTTCTCTCACGATTCGAAAAGAAATGCTCAATGGCTTTGGAATTGCCCACGGTGGAATCACGTATTCTATTGCCGACAGCGCATTGGCATTTGCGTCCAACTCACACGGCCGACAAGCGGTGAGTGTTGATACATCTATCAATCACATCGAATCTTTGCGTGAAGGCGATCAAATTACAGCAGTCGCAAAGGAAGAATCGCTTAAAAATCGTTTTGCTTTTTATTCTATTGAAATTCATTCTAACGGCAAACTGGTCGCGCTTTTTAAAGGAACAGTTTATCGAACAGAGAAGGAATGGATGAAATAAGCTTTCTCACGCATGATTTTTAAATTTGATTTCCTTTAAAAAGGAATTCAAAAAGTATCAGTGCAGCTTTTGGAATGATCTAAATTGATCATATTGATTCAAATTTATTGAGCTTGTATTAGTCTGCAAATTTCAATAAGATCTTTCTTTTTCTCAACGCCAAAATGATCTCTCATAAAGGTTATATATTTCTCAATTGTTCTGATAGATTTATTCATTTGTTGGCTAATTTCTTTAGCTGTTTTATTCTGAGCAATAAGCACCAAGCAATAGCTTAATTTGGTGTTTAATTGAACATATTTTCTTTTAGTCGTTTCAATTTCAAGTCTACTGGCATCATTCATGTTATCGTCGGCTTGCAGAAGATTCATGAAATAAATATTAAGCTTTTCTTCAATTTCTGAATCATTAAAAATGAAATCAAAGTAAGGCTTAACTGATTTCAGTGTCTTGAATTCTCGTTTAATAACAAGTCCAATTGTTACAGGCTGACTCTCCTTCGTTTTTATCTTCTTAATTTTTAAATCAAAAGATTCTCTGTCTGTTAATTTCAGAATGAAGTGTGAGAAGTTAGGTATCGGCTTCTCGATGAAATGATCGGGATGTTCGTAATGAACGAAGCTTAGTTGATGGTATTTTTTGGACAAACTCTCTGAAATGATACGATAAAAAGATACGCCTTCCGATATAAAAGCAACTTGCATAGAGATTATTTAGATTTTCAAATATAATTTCTTTTTTGATATAATTTGAAAACTACCCAAAAAACTACCCAATTGTGGGATGAACTTTTTTGCGTCTTTGAAAAACAATAAATTTGATAAGGTTGAGTGAGCAAAAATCAAAAAGTATTCCTATAAGAATAGTTTCTGATGCTTGTTTAATTAAAGAGAAATAGTGTAATCCTGGTAAATATGAAAAAAAATATACTCGCCACACTTTTCCTTACATTCAGTTTTTTCTTAGCAATTTGCCAACCTACTATTCAATGGCAAAAACCATTGGGAGGAACCGCTGCTGATCATGCTTACTCTATTCAACAAACCAATGATGGAGGATATATTGTTGCAGGACGCTCTGCTTCAATTAATGCTGATGTTTCAGGCAATCATGGTGGTGATGATTTCTGGGTTGTTAAATTAAATAATACAGGAGCAATTGAGTGGCAAAAATCCTTAGGCGGATCTAATTATGATGCGGCTCGATCTGTTCAGCAGACAAATGATGGGGGGTACATTGTTGCAGGTGATTCTTATTCAAATGATGGTGATGTTTCAGGCAATCATGGTGATGTTGATTTTTGGGTAGTAAAACTTACTAATTCTGGAATTATTGAGTGGCAAAAATCATTAGGTGGGGCAGGTTATGATAACGCAAGCTCGATTAAGCAAACAATTGATGGAGGATACGTTGTAACAGGAACTTCGTTTTCAAATGATGGTGATGTCTCAGGCAACCATGGTTTGGATGATTCCTGGGTAGTGAAACTAAGTAGCATAGGAGCAATTGAGTGGCAAAAATCCTTAGGTGGAACAGATGGTGAGGCAGCTTTCTCTATTCAGCAAACCATTGATGGAGGTTACATTTTGGCAGGAAACTCTAATTCAAACGATGGTGATGTATCAGGCAACCACGGTTTAATTGATTCCTGGGTGGTAAAACTAAGTAGTTTAGGAACTATGGAGTGGCAAAAATCCATAGGTGGAACAGGTTATGATAACGCAACCTCGATTAAACAAACAATTGATCAAGGGTACATTGTAGCTGGAACTTCTAATTCAAACGATGGTGATGTTTCAGGTAACCATGGTGGTCTAGATTATTGGATTGTTAAACTAACTAGTTTAGGAGCAATTGAGTGGCAAAAATCATTAGGTGGTTCTGGCGATGATTTTGCTTTTAACATACAACATTCTTATGATGGAGGTTATATTGTTGCAGGTCATTCAACATCAAATGATGGTGATGTTTCTGGCAATAATGGTTTTACGGATTACTGGGCAGTAAAACTAACAAGTGCAGGAGCTATTGAATGGCAAGAATCATTAGGTGGAACAGGTATAGATAAAGCATACTCTCTTCAACAGACTTTTGATGGAGGATACATTGTTGCTGGATCATCTAATTCAAATGATGGTGATGTTTCAGGCAATCATGGTAGCTATGATTTTTGGGTGGTGAAACTAAATACATGCCAGCCAATTGAGTCGACCTTAACATTCAACGAATGCGATCCATTTTCAGTCAATGGTATTACCTACAACAATTCGGGTATTTATACCCAAACTCTTACCAACTCCAATGGCTGCGATAGCATCCTCACCATTGAAGCAGAAATTCTCAATTTCAATGGTCAAATTTTCCAAACAGATACTACGCTTTATTTCAACGGAAACCCCACCAGTATTCAATGGATTAACTGCAACACCGGACAAGCCATTCCCGGCGCAACGCAAACTACTTTTGTACCCCAAATAACAGGTAATTATGGAGCTATAATTACTATTGGCGAATGTGTCGATACGAGCAACTGCCGGCTGATTCCCGTACCTCCAATTCCAAAATCTCCAACCAACATTTGCGAGAATATTAATGTTTCTCCCAATCCAGTTAGCGATCAAGTTTCGTTCACCTTAGATAAAGAAAGCTATTCAATTAATTTATTTACTTCCACTGGAGCCTTGGTTTGGCAAAAGACAGGAACGCCCGAAAAGCAGGAAATTGATTTCAGAAATTACGCTCCGGCGATGTATGTGTTGCAAGTGGATCAATGTAGGTATAAAATTGTGAAGCAATAAAGTATTTCAATCTACCGAATATGAGTAAACTCTACGTTCTTCTTTTGTTTATTATAATTCCTTGGAGAGTGTTTTCGCAAGGCGAGGCTAATATTTGGTATTTTGGCGAAAATGCTGGATTGGATTTTAATAGCGGATCACCGGTGGCTCTTTCGAATAGCCAAATGTTCGCACCAGAAGGCTCCTCAGTGATTTCGGATGCCAACGGAGAATTGCTTTTTTATACAAATGGCAACACCGTATGGAACCGTATCCACGATACACTTTCGAATGGGGCTGGCTTACAGGGCGGACTTTCATCAACCCAATCGTCGCTCATTATTCCCAAACCGGGAAGTACTTCGATTTTCTACATTTTCACCACCTCACAAACCCAGCAGGCGGGCAATTGGAATTTCTGTTACTCAGAGGTAGACATGACCTTAGATGGCGGTTTAGGTGGAATAACAGCTAACAAAAATATTTTACTTTACACCCCAATTGGAGAGAAAATTACTGCAGTAAAACATGCCAATAACAACGATATTTGGGTAATTACACATGCGAAATTTACAAATGCCTATTTAACCTATTCAATTACCAGTGCTGGAGTAAATGCCAATCCAATCATTTTTAACGGAGGGACAATAGATACAGGTTCAGGAGATGGATTTCCATCACCCAATTGGGGCTATTTAAAAGTATCTCCAGATGGAAATACGCTAGCTTCTGCATTTATGGTTATGAATAAGGTAGATATTTTGAACTTTAATAAGGCCTCTGGACAAATTAGTCTACGATATACAATTGATCAGATCGCCCCATATGGAGTTGAGTTTTCACCTAACAACAATTTACTCTATGTATCAAGCCTATATTCTCCCACCATAAATCAATACAATTTATCCTTAGCCACCCCATCGGCCATACTTTCCAACGTATTTTTATTTCCGAATCCGAATCCGACTAGCCCCAGTGCCTTGCAGTTGGGCCCAGACGAACGTATTTATGTAAGTGCATGTCAGAGTACACAGATTGATTGTATACAAAACCCCAATTCGGTGGGTTTAGCCTGTAATTATGCCCGAAATTACTTTTCACTAGATGGCCGAAAATGTTGGTTGGGCCTGCCCAATATCGCTCACTTTTTCTTGGTTCCGTCGGTTATTGAATATTCGGGGGTATGTGAGGATGATTCCACCTTTTTCACCCTCAATAACGTTGAAGCCTACGATTCCATTCAGTGGAATTTCGGTGATCCGGCTTCTGGAAATGCGAATACGTCGAATCTTTTAAATCCTGGGCACATCTACCAATCGCTAGGAAACTATATCGTTACTGCAAACTACTTCGTTTCCGGACAGCCATTTAGTGTGGACAGGTCAATTTCCATTTTGGAAACGCCTTCAATCGCTCTTGGTCTTGACACCTTCTTTTGCTCTTTCACTTATTTCCCACTCGATATTGAAGGATTTAATGTCAATTATGAGTACACATTTAGCGAGGGCATTTTCGATGATGCCTATACTTTAAATACGTTTTTTGGGTGGCAAGAGGGCTTACAATGGTTTACTGTATCCAATTCCTGCGGTGCCAGTTCCGACAGTATTTACGTTCAGGAAATTTCACCTCCTCAGCCATTTTCTTTGTATGGCGACCAAGTACTTTGTGAAGGAACAAGCTATTCTATTGGAACTTTACCAGCTATCGGAAATTATCTTTGGCAAGATGGCAGCACCGAGCCGGAGCATCTACTTTCGGAAGCCGGCGAATATTACGTTACGGTGAGCAACCAATGTGGGGCTCAATCTGACACAATGTTGATAACAGAAATAATCCCGTTGCCTTCTGTCGATTTAGGCAATGATACCACCATTTGTCAAGGTTCTATTCCTCCGCTTGTCCTTTATCCTCAGGGGATTTTCGATTATTACGGATGGCAAAATCCAGGAGTTTTCGGACCTATTTATGTAACCGAATCGGAAACCTATGCGGTGAATGTATACAACAGTTGCGGTATTGCAAGCGATACTATTCAGGTTACAGTAGATGCCCTTCCGCCTTTAGACCTGGAATTAGGTGAAGATACATTCATTTGCGAAGGAGAATCATTAACGGTTAGTATTGACCAGCCAGGTGTTTCTTTCCTTTGGAATGACGGCAGCACCGATTCTGTATTTACAACATCCATAAGTGCGCTGATAATCGGCTCCGCATTGAATGCATGCGGACAGCAAAGTGATACTCTTCAAGTTTTTTATTTCCCAATACCAGATGTTGATGCAGGTTCAGATATTAGTATTTGTAACGCGACAGAAGTCAGCCTGACAGCAAATAGCAACACCAATACTTATTTATGGCAAAACGGAAGTTCACAAAACACAATTACCGTAAATGAACCCGGCTGGTATTGGGTAAGTTCCACGAACAATTGTGGTGTTGCTACCGATTTGGTATTCGTTCAATTGGGACAAGCTTCTGAAGCTAGTTTAAATGTAAATTCCTGCGAACCCATTTGGGTAAATGGTATTTCTTATAACGAGTCGGGCATCTACTCCCAAACCCTTGTAAACATAAGCGGTTGCGATAGTATTCTGACCATCGACGCCGAAATTCTCAATTCCACTGTAAACAGTATTTCTATTTCTGATTGCGAACCTATTCTGGTAAATGGTATTTCTTACAACGAGTCGGGCTTCTACACCCAAACACTAGTGAACGCATCCGGCTGCGACAGCATCCTCAACATTGAAGCAGATATTCTGAATTTCAACGCCCAAATTTTCCAACAAGATTCAACGCTATATTTTAACGGAAACCCCACCAGTATTCAATGGATTTACTGCAACACCGGACAAGCCATTCCCGGCGCTACGCAAACTTCTTTCGTGCCACAAACATCTGGAAACTATGGCGCCGTAATTACAATTGGTGAATGCGTTGACACCAGCAATTGCCGCCAAATCATTCAATCATCGGCATCCGAAAAACCAGGTTCATTGTGCGATAATTTAATTGTTACTCCTAATCCTGTGCAAGACCAAATTGAATTTATATTAGACAAATCAAGTTACGATATTAAATTGTTCACCTCATCTGGAGCGCTGTTAACTTCGACTATTGGAAGTAAAGAAAAACAAAATGTCTATATGGATAATTATGCCGCTGCCATGTATATTTTACAAATTGACCAATGTTTTTTTAAAATAATGAAAAGTCGATAATTGTTAATTTTAAATGATGTTTCATGGATACGAATTCGTTTATAAATCTCTAACCCTTATTACTTAATAAGATTCTCACTCTATAAAATTAGGGCGTGCCCTCTGGGTCGGGCTTTTTGCTGCAAGTCCGCATGCCATCGGCCTCCGGCTCGATGACATTGCGGGCTTTTCGCTTCAATCCCTCACGCTTTTTTCGTTCCAATACATCGATTTTTACTTCACCAATTTATCATTGCATTTCACTCGATCATTTTTAAGTTTCACTGTCTCTTATTATAATCAACCGAACATCTAAAAGCATTTGCAAAGAATTTCTCCAATAATTGGTGATTTATTTTGCAAGTGATAGTGACTTCTTAACAATACAATTTGCAGTTGTCCTTTTTGTAAGGCAATTCCCATTTATTTTGAAATGTGCTATTGATGTAACTCTTTTCTTTAATTATGAAAGATTAGAAGCATCATTCAACATCACCTTTGCTAAAATTCAAGTACTGTAATTTATAATACAAATTTTCAGGTCATCTCCCATCGAGAACCTAAAACAAGTTATTTATAAAGAATAAAGACCTAATATCCAAAACAGACTTATTTAATAGTTAAAAGTTACCATCAATGGCATTTCAAACGATTAATCCAACAACAAATAAAGTAGTAAAGTCATTTGATGAAATGACCGCAGCTGCCACTGAAGAAGCTATTTCAAAAGCTGCAATTGCATTTGATGAGTGGAGGCAAACTGACTATCAAACTAGATCTCATTTGCTTTACACTGTAGCCGGATTATTGCGTGCGAAAAAAAAGGATCTTGCCAAATTGATCACTTTAGAAATGGGCAAACTCTATGCACATGCAGAAGGAGAAATAAAGCTTAGTGCAGAAATATTCGACTATTACGCTAAAAACGCAGAGGAATTTCTAACCGACAAAGTATTAAACCCAGTGCACGGAAAAGCATTTATTCGGTACAGCCCCATTGGAGTATTGCTTGGCATACAACCTTGGAACTTTCCGTTTTATCAAGTTGCCCGCTTCGCTGCTCCTAATATCATGATTGGAAATACCGTTTTAGTTAAACATGCTTCCAATGTGCCACAATGCGCTATGGCCATTGAAGAAATATTTAAAGAAGCAGGTGCTCCACTCGGAATTTACTCAAATCTATTGGTGTCAAGTCAACGAATTTCACATATTGTCGCCGACAAGAGGATCAAAGGTGTATCGCTTACTGGAAGTGAAACAGCAGGCGCAAGTATTGCAGAAACAGCTGGTAAGCACACTAAAAAATCAGTGTTAGAATTAGGAGGAAGTGATGCATTTATCATTCTTGAAGATGCAGATATTGATAAAGCTGTTGATTGGGCTATAGTTGGAAGAATAAACAATAACGGTCAGTGCTGTGTTGCATCAAAAAGATTTATCGCAGTTGAAAGTATTGCAGATTCTTTTCTCGAAAAATTCAAAAATAAAATGGCTGAATTGGTAGTGGGGGATCCTATGGAAGACGAAACGCATTTACGTCCACTTAGCTCAGAAGATGCAGCGGTGATTATTGTAGATCAAGTGAATAGGGCAGTAGATGCTGGGGCTAAAATCATTACTGGAGGCAAAAGAGTCGACAGAGAGGGTGCTTACATGCAAGCCACAATTCTAACCGATATAACCCCACAAAACCCTGTTTTTTATGAAGAGTTTTTTGGTCCTGTTGCACTCTTCTTTAAAGTGAAAAATGAAGAAGAAGCCATCGCCTTAGCCAATAATTCTCCCTTTGGTTTAGGAGGTTCGGTATTTACTCAAGACATTGAAAGAGGCGAGCGTGTAGCCAATCAAATTGATACTGGAATGGTTTTCATCAACCACCCTACGTGGACACAAGCCGACCTGCCATTTGGTGGTACAAAAGGTTCTGGATACGGAAGAGAAATGGCTCAATTAGGACTCGACGAATTTGTAAATAAGAAACTCATCCGTATTAGTGAATTAAGCGACCCTTTTTAAATGATAAAAAAATATCTAAAAATGAAAATAGCTTTGATCGCAATCGGAATTGCAACTATATTGTTTTCCGCATTTCAATTTTATTCGAGTATGGCATCAAACAAATCAGAAGCTCAGCCTTATAAAGTAATTCGGAAAGAAAAGGAATTTGAAATCAGGTTCTATCCTTCCGCCACTATGGCAATTATTACTTCCTCAACTAGAACCTATAAAGAACTTGGAAGTTCGGGATTTACAAAATTGGCTGGATATATTTTTGGAGGAAACAAGGAGAATAAAAAAATAGCAATGACTTCTCCAGTGCACATGGAAATTAACGATAGCACTTCAAGTATGAGCTTTGTAATGCCTGCCAATTATACAAAAGACAATTTGCCAATACCCAACAATGCAGAAGTAAATATTCAAACTACACCCGACGAGTATGTAGCTGTTATCACCTTTGGAGGTTTTAGCACCAACGACAATATTGAGAAGCACACCACTTTGCTCGGAAATGCATTAAAAGCGCACAATATTTCCTACTATGGAAACTTCCGTTATTTAGGATACAATCCACCTTATCAGCTGTTTGATAGGAGAAATGAAGTAATCATATCTGTGAATGAAAAGGATATTCAAATTAAATAAAACTTAATTTTAATTGGATTAATTAGGTCAGTTTATTATTTTAAAATACTAAATACTAAATACTAAATACTAAATACTAAATACTAAATACTAAATACTAAATAC
>JBBAKX010000005.1:1103-86797 GCA_040403315.1 Flavobacteriales bacterium | reverse complement strand
TAAATAAATGAAAACCGAAATAGGAATAACCAACGACAATCGTAAGGCTGTCGCTGCAGAACTATCCAAAATATTAGCAGATGAAACTGTATTGTATATTAAAACTAAAAATGCGCATTGGAATATTGAAGGTGCCGATTTTTATGACAAGCACAAGTTTTTTGAAACACAATTTGGGCAATTAGATGAATTGATAGACAATGTCGCTGAACGCATCCGTTCTATTGGCCATTACGCTCCAGCTACTTTAAAAACTTACCTGAGTTTAACGCATCTCACCGAACAAAAAAGTGAGTTAAACGACAGTCAAGGGTTTATCAAAGAACTTTTGCAAGACCACCAAAGCATTATTATTATTTTACGACAACACATTAAGTCATTTACCAACGATTTTCACGATTTAGGTTCTAGCGATTTCATAACTGGTCTTATGGAAACCCATGAGAAAATGGCTTGGTTCTTAAGTTCACATTTAAACAATTAATATCATGTCAATTACAACAGCACTGCACTGGCGATATGCCGCAAAAAGAATGAATGGAATGAAAATTCCTAAAGCTAAATTGGACATTATTTTAGATGCCATTTCTTTAGCACCTTCTTCATTTGGTTTACAACCTTTCTCCGTTTTGGTTATTGAAAATAAAGAAATGCTTGAAAAAATAAAGCCTATTGCTATGATGCAGCCACAAATTACGGAGGCATCTGCACTGCTTGTATTTGCTGCATGGGACAAAATAACTCGCGAAAAAATCAATGTGTATATCGAAGATGTTGCAAAGAAAAGAAACGTAACAGTCGACAGCCTAAATCAAATAAAAGAAATGATTGAAGCACAGCTCAAGAACAGCGACAGCGACAATTTGAATTGGAACTCAAAACAAACCTACATTGCTTTAGGGGTTGCCTTAGTTGCAGCTGCAGAAGAAGAAATCGATAGTACTCCAATGGAAGGCTTCGACAATAACTTATTAGATGAATTATTAAATCTCAAGGAATTAGGTTCAAAGAGTTCTGTTTTAATGACTTTAGGTTATCGAGACACTAAAACCGATTATTTGGTAAATCTCAAGAAAGTAAGGCGCGACAAGGAAAAGCTGTTTATTAAATTTCCATAGTAATTAAATATTTTAAAATTGATTTTTGCAAATTATTCCCATATAAGTTAATTCATTCAATCTATCAATTTGGGCGCGCCCCGTTGGGTCGGGCTGTCCTCTGCAAGTCCGCATGCCATCTGCCTCCGGCTCGATGTCATTGCGGGCTTTCCGCTTCCATCCCTCACGCAAAGCATTCCGTATAATTGAAGTGCATATATTCGGTTATGCAATTCGACCAAATTGATTAATTCATGAGGCATCAAGAGTGTATCATCGTTCCGCGGCTTTGTACAGTGTTGTTTTTAAAACACTGTTGATTTTTCCTAAGCAACTTGATGTCTCATTGAGCATTAAATGCCAGTATCGATCAAAATCGATATGAGCAGGTGCTACAATTATTTTTCTTTTAAATATTCAGCAATTGTTAGAATTAACGTTTCTCCAAATTTTCCTATCTCAGTTAAATCTTTATCACTTGAAATAAGTTGTGTTGCGTGTCCATCTTGGGCCAAAGAAAGAAGAAAATTATCCTTTGGATCCCTGCAAATCTCGACCGAACTTGTAACGTTAATGAATTCAGAATTTTTCTCGATTTGATAAAGGAGACTTATTAAATCTTCAGTATGAAAGTATTTTCTGAATTTTGGCCGACTTGCAACATCGGTAAGCTCTTCGAGCAATTCAATGCTGAACAGCAAAACACTTGAATTCTCATTGATAACTTCGTCAAGCTTTGAAAAATCACCTTTTAAAATGAAACTGATCCAAAGATTAGTTTCAATTATAATCCTATCTTTTTTTTGTTGCATATCTTTTGGCTCTAACAATTTCCACTTCCTTTGTGATTTCTTCTAAGGATGGAGGATTTGCTAAAGCCTTTTTTCTCAATCTCTTTATAACACTTTGTAGATTTTCTTCTGTTTTCCTGAAGGAAATTAACTCTAAATCAGCCAAATCCTGCAGTAACTTTTCAGCTTTAGGGTTCAATATATCTATCTGATAGGATTTCATATAGCAAATATATGAGTTTCTTTGAATGTTTCAGAAGTGTTGTTATGCGTATTTGCTATCTAACGAATACCTGAAATTCCCCTGCTATAATCGAAGTTATACTTGGATTTAAACTTCAGTGTGAGGTCCTGCCTTCTTTCATTTTTCTTCCTACTTTTGAGCCTCGCAAAAGGCCATTAACCATTTCCTTTTGCGCATCTTGCATGGAAGCATATATCATCGATGGCGTTCGTACACCCATCGGAAGTTACCAAGGAACATTATCGTCTGTTCGAGTCGACGATCTGGGTGCCTTGGTTATCAAAACCCTCGTAGAGAAAAACCCAAATATCCCCACCGATGCTTACGATGATGTCATCCTTGGATGTGCTAATCAAGCAGGCGAAGACAACCGAAACGTAGCCCGCATGTCGGCGCTGCTCGCTGGTTTACCTGTTACCGTTCCCGGTGAAACCGTTAACCGCCTCTGCAGTTCGGGATTGGCCGCGATTATTGGCGCCAACCGTGCCATTAAAGCGGGCGATGGGCATCTGTTCATCGCAGGTGGCGTAGAGAACATGACCCGTGGTCCGCTAGTGGTTTCAAAGCCTTCTAGTGCTTACGGAACTGATTCTAAAATGTACGATTCCAGCTTCGGTTGGCGTTTCGTAAACCCGAAAATGCACGAGATGTACGGTACCGATGCCATGGGCGAAACTGCTGAGAATTTGGTCGATATGTACCAGATTTCTCGGGAAGACCAAGATGCATTTGCGCTGAATTCTCAGTTGAAAGCAGCGGCTGCACAATCATCAGGACGACTAGCCAAGGAGATCGTTCCACTGCTCATCCCACAGCGCAAGGGCGATCCAATCGAATTTAGCAACGACGAATTTGTGAAACCATCTTCCACACTAGAAGGATTATCCAAGTTGCGCGCTGCATTTCGCAAGAATGGAACAGTTACAGCGGGGAACGCTTCTGGATTAAATGATGGGGCAGCTGCAACGCTCATTGCTTCCGCGGACGCGGTTAAAAAATACAACCTCAAACCATTGGCACGCATCGTAAGTTCGGCTGTGGTAGGCGTAGAGCCTCGAATCATGGGCATCGGACCAGTAGAAGCCAGCAACCGTGCATTGGCAAAAGCAGGCTTAACAATGGCCGATATCGACATCATCGAGCTCAACGAAGCCTTTGCTGCCCAAGCATTGGCTTGCACCCGTGCGTGGGGGATAGCCGATAATGATCCGCGGTTAAATCCAAACGGTGGAAGTATCGCCATTGGGCATCCACTTGGAGTGACAGGTGCGCGTATTGCGTATTCGGCTGCTTTGGAATTGCAACTCACCGGTAAACGCTACGCCCTCATTACCATGTGTATTGGCGTGGGACAAGGATATGCCGCTGTGATTGAACGTGTTTAACGATTTGAAGAAAATTTAACAATGAACAAACTTCAGAATTACATTTTAGGAAGCTGGGTTGAAGGCGCTGGCGATGGAATTCCCTTGGTAGATTCGATCACAGGCGAAACTATTACTATGGCAACTGCCGAAGGACTCGATTTTTCGGCAGTGCTGCATTATGGCCGTACCAAAGGCGGTGCGAAATTGCGCAAAATGACCTTCCAAGAACGTGGAAACATGCTCAAGGCCCTGGCGAAATACCTTACCAAACGCAAAGAACAGTTTTACGAAATCTCTTACAGAACCGGTGCAACCCGCGTGGATAGCTGGATCGATATTGAAGGAGGCTTCGGAAATCTTTACGCCAATGCTTCCTTGCGGAAATTGTTCCCCAACCAAGCATATCACGTTGAAGGCGATCCGATCGACCTTTCGCGCGGTGGCCGATTCATGGCACACCACATCCTCGTGCCTAAACTCGGAGTTGCCATACACATCAATGCCTTCAATTTCCCTGTTTGGGGGATGTTGGAAAAATGCGCAGTAAACTGGATGGCGGGCGTTCCTGCAGTGGTAAAACCTGCCACATCAACATCATATCTCACTGAGGCTGTTGTACGCGAAATTATAGCGTCTAACATTCTTCCTGAAGGGGCATTGCAGCTTATTTGTGGCTCTGCTGGCGATATGCTCAGTCATGTTACCGACCAAGATGTGGTTACCTTCACAGGATCAGCATCAACGGGTAGAAAACTCAAAGCACACCCAAGAATCATTAACGAATCGGTGCCATTTAACATGGAAGCCGATTCACTCAATAGCTCCGTTCTAGGCGAAGATGCCGTTCCGGGAACTCCAGAATTCGACCTGTTTATCTCTCAGGCACGATCTGAAATTACCGTTAAGTGTGGACAAAAATGTACGGCTATTCGTCGACTCATTGTGCCCGAAAGCTTGATGGATGATGTGCAGAAAGCCCTCGGAAAAGCCCTTGATAAAGTGAGTATCGGCGATCCACGCCTAAAGGAGGTGCGCATGGGATCGTTGGTGAGCCTCGATCAGGTTGCCGAAGTAAAACAGCGGGTAGCCGAAATTGCACAAACCGCCACCATCGTGTATGGAAACCTCGATCAACCAGCCGTAATTGGCGCGGATTCGCTCCGTGGAGCCTTCATCTCACCAGTGTTGCTCCGCGAGGACAAGCCGTTCGAAAATCTTAGTGCCCACGAAATAGAAGCCTTTGGTCCCGTTTCGACCATAATGCCTTACAAAAACCTCGACGAAGCCGTTGAATTGGCTAGAATGGGGAAAGGATCGCTGGTATCGTCAATCGTAACAAACAGCGACCAAACTGCTCGTGAATTTGTGCTACAAGCTGCCACACACCACGGACGCATTTTGGTGCTCAATCGCGAGAATGCCAAGCAAAGCACTGGGCATGGTTCACCGATGCCACAATTGGTGCATGGTGGTCCAGGCCGTGCGGGTGGGGGAGAAGAAATGGGTGGAATCCGCGGAATTAAGCATTATATGCAACGCTGCGCCATCCAAGGTTCTCCAACTACCTTAACTGAGATAACAGGCATCTATCAGCCTAATTCGGCCTACAAAGAAGCCCCTGAGCATCCGTTTAAGTATTATTGGGATGATATTCAGCCTGGCATGTCCTTAAAGACACACAAACGCACCGTAACGGATTCCGATATCATCAGCTTTGCCAATGTGAGCTGGGACCATTTCTACGCGCACACCGACATTACCTCCTTGAAGGGCAGTATATTCGAGAAGCGAACAGCACATGGATATTTCATTCTTTCCGCGGCAGCGGGTTTATTTGTTTACCCGAACAAAGGGCCAGTAGCGGCGAATTATGGCTTGGAAGAATGTAGATTCATTCGTCCGATTTACCACAACGACACCATTTACGTGCGATTAACCTGCAAGCAGAAAATCGAGCGCGACAGTGTGGGCAAGGAAATCCCTTGCGGCATTGTGAAATGGTTCGTGGAAGTGTTCGACCAGAACGACGAATTGGTGGCGATTGCGACCATTTTAACGATGGTGAAGAAGCGTTCGCCGATGGTGAACATCGACCGTAAAAACGTGGAAGGATTCTTGGCGCAATTAACCGAGCAATCAGCCGCCAAGTGGGGCAGTTTAACACCACAGCACATGGTAGAGCACCTTGAATTTACCTTCCGAATTGCTTCGGGCGAGATTCAGGATTTCGAAATTGCCACTAAGCCCGAGTATCTCGACAAAGTGATCGAAACGGTGTACAACTACAAGTCGATGCCGAAAGAATTTAAGCATCCATTAATGAGCAAAGATTTGCTCGAGCCCCTTCGCCATGCCGATCTAGCCGCGGCAAAACAACAGTTACTGTCTGCATGGGATGCTTTCGATGCCTATTTCAAAGCCAACCCCGATGTAACCACCAAAAACGCGGTATTCGGCAACCTCGAAAAGTTCGAATGGGATTTGCTCAATTCAAAACACCTAAATCACCACTTCGAGCAATTCGATATTTTAGTCTGAAGTCGTTAGTACTTAGTCTCGAGTCTTTAGTCTGGAGTTGAACAATGTGAAGATTTCGTTTCACTTTCAACTTTGGACTAAGGACGCAGGACTGAAGACTACTTTCCCCTTTTACCTCTAGACTCAAGACTAACTACTCAAGACTACTTTCTCCTTTTCCCTTTCGACTAAAGACTCCTTTACCCAGAAATGAAATCTAGATTTAGAGAATAGTGGGTTAGGTTTGGGTATTTTTATAAATTAATTCTGCAATAAGTAAGTTAGCCTCGAGCGGAAATTTGTTCCTATGTAATTGTGTTTCGCTCACAATTTTTCTATAAACGTACTCGGAGTTTCTTAATTGAATAAAGAAACTTAAGAATCCAATTCGAAAATTGTTCGCTTAGATTCGTAAAAAGCCTTTACAAGCTTTTGTTAATTTTTAACTACTCAAGCATTTTATGTAAAATGGCCTCCATACTTTTAGCATCAATTACCTTTAAATTGTTGCCTTTATTGTCTTTCAAATATTCTCCGTTTACTGCGAAGAAAATTGCCGGTACGGATCTCACTTGCATTTCTGCGGCAAAGTCAAAATCAATAATGGCATCAACATCAAGAAACTCAACTTGAGGAAATTTAGGCGATAATGACTCAATCGCTTTTGATACAGTTTTGCATGGAGCACAACCGGGCATTCCAAATTTCACTAAAACAAAAGGATGGCTTTCAATGATAGAACGATTAGTTTCTGAATTAACTTCTTTCATAATGCTTGAATTATATTTCTGCAAAGATGAACTAGCTTTGTGGCAACAATCAAATTGAAAGAATCTATATGATTATAAACGCTATCTATGCGTAAATAAAATACCGAAGAAAACAAATTACCTACGAAATAAAAGCTTGTAAAGGCTTCTTCTCAAATCACATATACTATATAGAAAATCCGCCCAGAGGCTAACAGCGGTTATGCGCAACGCGCACATTTGTAATTCTAAAAGTAATCAAGTTGCTTGGAGATTTGAGTTTCGTTTGATACATTAGTGATCTGAAAACCAAGCAGCGGAAAGCCACGAACTGTTGGCAGAAATTTTAAACAACATCACATTGGACAGAAAAAAAATTATAATTAGCTCGTCATTGACAGCATTTGCCTAAACAACTTTTGGTTCAATAATCAAAGGAGTAAATGGAGAATTTAAGGGAGATTGTGATACCACGAATGACATTCTAGGACCTTTTTATAGACCAGGCGCAACAATTCGTACTGACTTGACTTACGAAGGGCTTTCTGGAATTAGAATAATGCTGAAAGGAAGAGTATTTAGTTCCGATTGTATAACATTACTCAAAAACGCATTGGTTGAAATTTGGCATTGTAACACCGAAGGTGAATATGATAATGACTCAAATGAATTTAAACAACGAGCAAGTTTAAAAACCAACGAAAATGGAGAATATTCTTTCACTACCATTTTACCAGGTAAATATTTAAATGGAGAACTTTACAGACCTTCACATATTCATTACAGAGTAACAGAAATAAATAGCAAAGAATTAATATCACAAGTATACTTTAAAGGCGATCCGCATATTATAAAAGACCCTTGGGCGTCACAAGAAAAGGCAAAACTTAGAATTTTAGAAATATCACCAGAAGACATTAAAGGCAACTTGACAATCAAATTTGATATTTAATTAAAGGAAAGATAAAAAACATCTGCTAGCAGCGGCTAGTCAAAATTTAGTCATTTATAGAAGATTATAGGATTCTGACTTCATTATTACTTCAAAGTCAAGTGAAGGATTTCGTTCGACAGTCTCAAACTTCGACTAAGCCGCGGACCGTTATTCGAAAATCGCTCATTACCGCACGACTATCGAAAATATTAGCTCTAGTAAGCTTTCTCAATTCTAGAAACTCTGAGTTTTTGAAAATTAACTGCAAGGCAGTTGACAAGGCTTGATATAAAAGACTTAGTTCTACATATACTTCTTTCAAGTGGCTATTTTCCTCTTCAAGGGATTTCATTGGCTTCACATAATTGAATTCCATGCCACCATTCTTGGCTCTCAAATTTTAAAACGTTGAATTGCTATTGCCAAGTTCTCGGCATCTCTCACTCACTTTAGAGTCCACCACTTACTTTTTGAGCACCTTTTACGATTTGTGCTTCTGTAAATCTTATTTTCTTGATGGTTTTGGTTTAAAATTAGTAATTCTTTTAGATTGCCTTCTTGGCTTAAAGGCAAGGAGAATTCAAATTTTGAATGGTCAAAAAAAAGGGAGAGCTTACGGTGGCAACTTCTTGTATTTTCTTATATTTACTTAAAGACTGAAAAAATGACACGAGACGTAATTAAAAGAAACAACGTAACTGTTCATGGCGAAGGCACACAGGTAATGTTGATGGCACATGGCTATGGTTGCGACCAAAATATGTGGCGATTTATTACACCTGCTTTTATTAACAATTATAAAATTGTGCTTTTTGACCATGTAGGCTCCGGGTAATCAGACATTTCAGCTTACGACTATCAAAAATACTCAACTTTGCAAGGCTATGCAGATGATATTGTAGAAATTTGCGAATGCCTTAACCTTAAAAATGTCATTTTAATTGGACATTCAGTAGCTTCAATGATGGGGCTATTGGCTGCCAACAAAGCACCACACTTATTTGATGCTTTGATTATGGTATGTCCATCACCACGTTATATTAATGATGAAACTTATTATGGTGGTTTTAAAGAGACGGATATTCATGAATTATTGGAATCTTTGGAAAGTAATTATTTAGGTTGGTCAAGTGCCATTACTCCAGTAATTATGGGTAATGCTGATAAACCAGAGTTGAGCAAAGAATTAGAAAATAGTTTTTGTCAAAGCAATCCTGAAATAGCAAAGCATTTTGCAAATGTTACGTTTTTAGGAGATAATCGTAAGGATTTGTCAAAATTGACAATAAGAACGCTCATTTTACAATGTACCTCTGATGTAATTGCACCCGAAGTTGTAGGAAAATATGTGCATGAACATTTGCAAAATAGCACAATTTATTTTATGGAGGCTACCGGACATTGTCCAAATATGAGTGCTCCAAAAGAAACAGTAAAATTTGTTACTAAATTTTTAGATGATGAAATCTAATTTAATTGATTATGTATGACTTTCTAAGAGCTTTTGATCAGTAATCTAAGTTGCTAAAACGTTACTATAAATGACAGAAACAACAGATTTCAATTTTGAAGAAAATGATTTTACAGCAGCTAATTTAGCCAAATTTGAACTGATAAAATTAGATGGGGAAGACGATTTAAATAACTTAGCTGAGCTGTTAAATCAAATTGTTTCTGCAAGAGTAGCAAAACTTAGTCAAGAAAAAGATGAATTTTACGGCAAACAATTAGCGTCAAAAGAATTTGAATCAGACACATTTTATAACCATTCTCCATGTGGTTATTTTTCAACTTCAGGAAACGGAATTATTAACAAAATCAATGACACTTTATTAGTTTGGCTTGGATATTCAAAAGAAGAAATTCTTGGAAAAGTTACTTGGCAGAGTTTGTTGAGTGTGGGTGGTATAATGTACTTTGAAACACATTATTCTCCTTTGCTGCAGATGCAAGGTTTTGTTCAAGAAATCAGTTTTGAAATGGTTAGGAAAGATAAAACTCGACTGCCTATCTTAATCAACACTAAACAAATAAGAGATGAAAATGGGAAAGTGCAGATAAATTATTCCACAGTTTTTGATGTGAGTCAACGCAAATCTTATGAAAAAGAGTTGCTCATAGCAAAAAGAAATGCCGAAGAGCAAAATAAATTGATTAATGAAACAAACGAAAAGTTACTGGCAAGTGAAGAGGAATTAAAAAGTAAGATAGAAGAAGTCAAAAATTTAAATTAAAATTTAAATAAATTAGTTGAATATACTTTTAAAAATACATCTATACCTATTTACTTTGTATCGGAAGATGCAAGTATCTATAATTTCAACAACATTGGAGCAGAAAATTTGGGTTATACAAGAGAAGAATTACAAGCACTAAAAATTTATGATTTAGATGAAGATTATAACGAAAAAAAGTGGGAAAGTTTATGGGCTAAATTGAAGGAAAAGAAAAATATAACCGTAGAAACTCAACAAAAAAAGAAGGATGGTACCCTCATAGACGTTTTCATTACAGCTAACTACGTAAAATATGGCGACTTAGAATTGAACTGTAGTTTTGTGCAAGACATTACCGAAAAGAAAAAGCAAGAAGAAGAACTGCAATTATTTGATTTTACATTTAGGAATTCATCTCTGCCTACTTACTATATTACTGAGGACGCTAGTTTTTACGATTATAATGAGGCCGGATGTAAACAATTGGGTTATACAAAAGAAGAGTTTAAAGCACTGAATGTTTTTAATACTGCCATTGGACAAGATGAAACCTCCTATAGTTTACTTTGGGGTGAGATGAAAGAGAAGTGTCAAATAAATTTTGATGCGCAACAAAAAAGAAAGGACGGCACTTTAATCGATGTAAATATTATTTGCAGTTATGTAAAATTTGGAGAAAAAGAACTGAACTGCGCTTATGTAGTGGACATTACCAAAAAGAAAAAGCAAGAAGAACAACTAAAACTGTTAGATTATTCTTATAAACACACAGATAGTGCAATGTTCTTTTTGGATGTGAATGGTTTGTACATTGACTTTAACCAAGCTACCGCCAACATGCTGGGCTATAGCCATGAAGAGTTTGAGGGCAAAACATTAATGGATGTAAATCCACTGGTTACCAAAGAATATTGGGTAAACCGATGGGAGGAGTTGAAAGATACGCCCAATCAAAAATTTGAAGTTAAATTTAAAAGAAAAGATGGAACTTTTATTGATGTTGCGGTAAGCACCAATTCGATAGAACTAAATGGCAAAATTGTAAACTTTGGTTTTTATAAAGATATTACTGAAAAGAAAAAACTAGAAGAAAAACTAAAACTGTTAGATTATTCTTATAAACACACAGATAGTGCAATGTTCTTTTTGGATGTGAATGGTTTGTACATTGACTTTAACCAAGCTACCGCCAACATGCTGGGCTATAGCCATGAAGAGTTTGAGGGCAAAACATTAATGGATGTAAATCCACTGGTTACCAAAGAATATTGGGCAGAACGATGTGGAGAGTTTAAAGAAATTTCAAATCATAATTTTCAGGTTAAACTTAAAAAAAAGGATGGGACTTTAATTGATATAGAAGTAAATACAAATTCAATTGAACTAAATGGTGCTTTTGTAATCTTTGGTTTTTATAAAGACATTACTGAAAAGAAAAAGCTAGAAGACAACCTAAAACTTTCTGCATTTACAATAGAAAATGCAGCTTGGGGTTTAGCGTATGTTAAAGCGGATGGAACTCTTTATAATTGTAACCTAGCATTTGCGAAAATGTATGGGAATACTAGTAGGGAAGAGATGATGACCAAAATAGCATCTGATTTTGGCAGCGCCTATACAACTGATTCTTGGAAACAGTATTGGGACGAGTTGAAACAAAAAAAGAATTTACATTATATCGTCAAAAGAACTAAAAAAGATGGAACCACCATTGATGTGGAAATTAATGCAAACATGATACAATTTGTCGATTTGGAACTTAATTGTGTTTATGTAAATGACGTAACCGAAAAAATTAAGGCAGAGAACGATCTGAAACAAAGCAACCAACGATATGAGTATGCCACCTTAGCCACATCGGATGTAGTTTGGGAAGCAGACCTGCTAAAACATGAGATTTTCATCAGTAAAAACTTTACCACCTTTTTTGGACATCCCGTGGCTCAGACATGGATGCCAATGGAAAATGATGTCTGGATTCAAAATATTAATCGCGATGATATTGATATTGTAATGAAAGAACGTTATGCAGTTCTTAATTCTAAAGAAAGCAATAATAGATGGACGGGAGAATACAGATTAAGAAAGGCAGATGGAAGCTACGCTACTGTGTTAGATAAAACCTTCGCCATTAAAAATGAGGAAGGGACGATAATAAGGATGGTTGGGGCTTTGCAGGATATAACTAAGCAGAGAGTAGAACAAGAGAGATTAAGGCTAATGGAATCGGTTATACTAAACACAAATGATTCTATTTTAATTACAGAAGCTGAACCATACGATTTGCCAAGACCACGTATATTATTTGTAAATAAAGCATTTACAGAAATGACTGGGTATTCGGCTGAGGAAGTAATAGGAAAAACACCTAGAATACTGCAAAATGAAGATACAGACAGAAAAGAATTAGATAGACTTTATACCTCATTAAAAAATTGGGAGCCTTGTGAAGTTACTGTTTCTAACTCTAAAAAAAATGGCGAAAAGTTTTGGCTGAACATGCAAATTACACCCATTGCCAATGAAAAAGGATGGTTTACACATTGGATTGCTATAGAGCGTGATGTAACCAAACAAAAAGAAGCAGATGAAGAAAAGGAAAAGCTATTGAAAGAATTAGTTGAAAATAACCTTGAGTTGAAACAGTTTAGTTATATAACTACACACAATTTGAGGGCACCATTAACAAACCTTATTTCTATTTGCGATATTATTGAACCAGGAATTGGTACCGACGAGCTTACCCTGCAGTTGATAGAAGGTTTTAAAACTTCTACCCACCATCTAAATGAAACCTTAAAAGATTTAATTGAAATTTTAATAATAAAAGAAAACAGGAATATACAAAAAGGTCAATTAACCTTTGAAGATATATTTAAGAAAGTATCGGAGTCGCTCTCAATGTCATTATTAAAAAATAAGGTAATAATAAATGCTGACTTCTCTGCTGCACCATCCGTGATTTTTGCCAATGCTTACTTAGAAAGTATATTTTTAAATTTATTAACCAATGCAGTAAAGTATCGTCATCCAGATAGAGACCCAATCATCACCATCAAAACAAACAAAGAACCAAATGGGGACACAAAGCTCACTTTTTCTGATAATGGAATAGGCATCAATATGGCCTTAGCAAAAGACAAAATATTTGGATTGTACAAAAGGTTTCACAAAAATTCAGACAGCAAAGGGATTGGGCTTTACCTTATACATTCACAATTAACTTCGCATGGCGGTAAGATCGAAGTAGATAGCGAGGTAAACATTGGTACAACTTTTACAATAATCTTTAAATAGATAATTATGATTAACACAGTTTTGTCTATCGAAGATGATAAAGTGACGCAAACTTTGAATAGAGTTCATTTGAACACTAATAAATTTTGTAACACAATAATTCAAGCCTACAATGGCGCAGAAGCAATTGACTTTTTTAAGAAACTTGACAGCGGGGAAATTTCCATGGAAAGTTTTCCAGAAGTAATTTTTCTGGATTTAAATATGCCGATGATGGATGGATGGGAATTTTTTGAAACATTTAAAAAAGATTTTGTGCGCTTTGAAGAGAAAATATCAATTTTTATTCTTTCATCAAGCATAAATCCTGAAGATCTAGAAAGAGCTAAAAATGAAAAGAGAATTGTTGGTTTTTTGGCAAAACCTTTAAATGCTGAGAACATAAAAAAGGTGATAAAATTATTGGGTTTAAATGAGGATATTTAAATGAATAATTAATGCGGCAAAATAGATGTATGTAGCATCTTGGATTGATGCACCACTTTTGAAAAATAAATTAAAAAAAATAAATTTGAAAACCTAGTTGTTGCAAGTGTTCCGAAGTTTTACTTGTTAGAATATGCAATTCAAGGTTCCAGACTTGAAAAAAGTTGACAAACTGAAGTATTTCATTTACCTCAACGTTTTAGTTGCTTTTGAGACATGAAAAAGTACCGGGAAATAATATTTTCTTTTAATAAATAAAATTTAAAAAACCATTCAATTAATTATAATTTATGCTTTATTGGCTAGAATATATTGTAGTTTCTAAACCAAAGAATTATGCAAGTACTAATTAAGAATACTCACTAGAGTTTTTTGTGTTTAATTTAATTATTGAGTTCTTGTAAATGTGAGAATAGTGCAATCCATTGTATTAATTATATAGTATTATTCAGCTCATAGTAGCTCAATTTTGTGCCGTTATAGAAACTTATCTATATCCATTAAATAAATAATATGTCAAGTACAAAAAATATTGTAGCTCTAGCTGCAGAAAGTGCTAAAACACTTACAGCAGCGGTAAAAGCAGTTGATCTTGTATCAACTTTGGAAGGCGCAGGCCCTTTTACTGTTTTTGCACCAACAGATGCAGCATTTGCAGCTATTCAAAAGGATGTGGATACGCTTTTAAAACCAGAAAATAAGGCAAAGTTGACCAGCATACTAACCTATCATGTAGTTAGCGGCAAGCTTATGGCTGCCGATCTCAAAGATGGTGCTGAATTAACTACTGTTCATGGAGATAAGTTAAAAGTATCGCTGAAAGACAGTAAAGTAATGATTGGTGATGCTCATGTTACAACTGCCGATGTATCTGCTTCAAACGGAGTAGTTCATTTGATCGACAAGGTCCTGATGCCTAAAATGTAATAATATCAACTTTTTGCAATCAAGGTTGTTAGAAACATGATACAAAATTGTATTTAACTTAAAATTAAAAAACATGACAAAAAAATTGAAATCAGTATTCGCTAGTTTATTTTTAGTATTTGCAACTGTCGCTAATGCTCAAACAACCGATTTAGTAGATGTGGCAATGGGTTCTAAAGACCATACTACATTAGTAACTGCATTAAAAGCGGCCGATTTGGTTACCACATTAAAAGGTAAGGGTCCGTTTACAGTATTTGCGCCAACAAACGCAGCGTTTGGAAAATTGCCAGAAGGTACTGTTGAATCATTGTTAAAGCTTGAAAGTAAGGCAACCTTGGTTAAAATATTAACTTACCATGTTGTTGCAGGAAACTTAATGGCATCTGATGTTTTGGCAGCTATTAAAGCAGGAAAAGGAAAGGCTGTTATTAAAACTATCCAAGGCCAAAACTTAACTGCTCGTTTAGAAAATGGAAAAGTAATTTTAACGGATTCTAAAGGCAACAAATCAATGGTTACAGCTACTGATTTATCTGCAAGCAATGGCGTAATTCACGTCATCGATTCTGTAGTAATGCCAAAGTAATTTTAATTTTATTTTTTGTAAAAGACTGTTCTCAAGCGAGAACAGTCTTTTTTTTGGAAAAAATTATGAGAATCTACTTGTCTCAGATATACACTGAAGTTCACTTTCATGCTTTAGAATGAATTGCTTAGTTTATCTTCAGCTGTCGCAAGTATTCCAAATGATCGCTTGTGACGATCAGTAACTCATGACTCTAATAGAAAGACCATACTGCCATTTGAACCACTGAATCTCAACCTTATCGAAATCCCAAGCGCAGTGGCCTTGGAAAATGCGCGAGCATGTGCAGGCGGGAATTCCAAATAGCTTAGAAAGACTATAAAATCCACAGTGATAGTTTGCAAGTCTTTCTTGGTGTTTGGAAGAGCGCGGGGAAGCATTGCATTTTCCTAGACTTTTTGTGATACTTTTTGGTCATGAAAAAAGTATCAAGAATTACCCCAGCTTTCGGAAGTGTTCCAAATGATCACTTGTTACGATAAGTAACTCAAGACTCTGAATAGAAAGAGTACACTTTCATTTGAACTACTGCATCTTAGCCTTATCGAAATCCCAAGCGCGTTGGCCTCGGAAAATGCGCGAGCGCGCGTGAACATGAATCCCAAACAGCTTAGAAAGACTATAAAATCCTACTTGATAGTTTGTATGTCTTTCTTGGTGTTTGGAAGGGCGCTAGGAAGAATTGCATTTCCCTAGACTTTTGGGGTGCTTTTTTGGTCATGAAAAAAGGTATCGAAAAACACCCCAAGCTGTCGCAAGTATTCAAATGATCAATCGTGACGATAAGTAACTTTAGGCCCTGAATAGAAAGAGTACACTGCAATTTGAACCACTGCATCTCAACCTTACCGAGATCCCAAGCGCGTTGGTACCGGAAAATGCGCGAGCGTGCGCAGGCGGGAATTCCAAACAACTTAGAAAGACAAGAAAATCCTACGTGATACTTTGTAAGTCTTTATTGATGTTTGGAATGGCGCTTTAAAGCATTGAATTTTCCTAGACTTTTTTGTCATTAAAAAAGTATCGAGAATCTATAAGATAAAACTGAGTTACCTTTTCATATTAAACTTTCCATAATACCCAACTATGCCTTTTCATCGATAACTCGATAAACTTGAAATAATCAGCACCAAACACCTAAACCACGATTTCGAGCAATTCGTGATTTTAGTCTGAAGTCTTTTATCTATAATACTGAGTGCGTAGTCTAGAGTTGAAAATGTAAAGGTATCTTTTCACTTTCAACTTTTTGCTTTAGACTAAAGCCCTCTTTCCCCTTTTTACTAAACACGCAATACGTTTTACGCAATACGTTGTACTCAATACTCCTTTCACCTTTTTACTTTAGACTAAAGCCCCCTTTCCCCTTTATACTAAGCACGCAATACGTTTTACGCAATACGTTGTACTCAATTTTCCTTTCCCCTTTATACTAAGCACGCAATACGTTATTGGTAGCAATGTTGGCGACTCATGTGTATCATTCAAATTTAATCCAAATGAAAACTTATCTTGAAGCATGAAAAAACTACTCCTCATATTAGTTTGACCTTAATTGGCAATTGCATTAGAAAGGCCTATTAATAAAAAAGAAAATACTAATTATATGGATGTTCACAATTCAAGAATTTTAAATGCTGTTTATTTAATTATGACTGTTGCCTCGATTTCATCTTGTTATTCTCAGACAAAGAAGAAAATGACGCAAGAGCAAAGTCAAACAAAAGCTACATAGATTGCCGAATATGTTGTTGAAATATTTGAAGATTCAAAAAAGAACCTGTGGTTTGGGACAATAAATAATGGCGCTGCAAAATATGACGGAAAATCACTAACATATATCACAACAGAAAATGGTCTGATCGGAAATACCGTGACAAGTTTTGCCGAGGATATACAAGGAAATATCTGGCTTGGCACACACTCGGGCTTATCAAAATTTGACGGGAAAACTGTTGTCAATTTTACTGACAAAAACGGACTCGTTAACAACAAAGTTTCTGAGTTGTTAATTGATAAAAAAGGTGTTTTTTGGGTTGGAACATGGGACGGAGTTTCCAAATTCAATGGGAAAACATTTTCAACTTTTAAAATGCCAGATCTTGAAATTGAATTAATGCCTTATCAATCAACAGTGCATTGGATTACAGAGATAATTGAAGATAAGCAAGGGAATATTTGGTTCAGCCGAGATGGCTATGGAGTTTGTAAATACAATGGACAATCATTTACCCAATTCACCAAGAAAGATGGTCTTGTTTCAGATAACATTCAGGAGATACTCGAAGACAAGAATGGCAATTTCTGGTTTGGTTCTAGATTGGTAGAAAGAGAAAGCCCAGATACAACAAAAAGGAGTGTAAAATTGGGCCTGAACAGATTTGACGGAAAACAATTACTCACTTTCCGGAAATTAGTGGTCTCAGCAAGAATGAAGTTTATGCCACATACGAAGATAGGAAGGGAAATATATGGATTGGCGCAAATGGTCTTGGACTTTATCGTTATGATGGAAAAGATTTTACTTTATTCAGTAAAACAGACCGGGCAGATTTAATGCCCTATGGATATGGCATACAGAGTCTCTTAGAGGACCAAAGCGGAAATATTTGGTTAGGATTATCTGGAGGACTTTTTCGACTCCAAGGAGATTCAATCATCAATGTTTCACAGAATGGACCATGGAATTAAATTTATTTTCAAGGATGAACATGCCAATAACAGCACAAGCCCTCAAAGCAAGGCATTTCGAGTTTTTAGTCATCCGTTTTTCTTGTTATATTCGTCTAATCAAATTCAATCTGTTCACCCGATTTGGCAATTCAGATGCGCGTTGAACTTTAGGTGTTTATACAACTCTGGGCAGATGCATTCGAATGTAACAGATTCTTTATATTTGTGTTAATGTCAAACCAAATAAAGTCAACACTTTATGATGTCCTTTCAGGAAAGAGCGAAGTTAGGAATGGAAAAGCTATCCAAGCAATCTCCAACTACTTTAGACAAAGCCAAGAAGCAAGCACAAGTGCTAAAGAATCAAAGCTCTTCAAAGAATAAGAAAAGCAGAGATTAGAACTTTATATTACTTTGAATGAATTTTGGTTAAAGGATAAAGACTTTTCAAAATATGTTAGAGAAGGAGCTTAGCAAAACGTATATTTTAAAAATTCTAATACCCTATTAAAGCTAAATGATTCTATCTAATACGAAAGCTGGTTTGAATATTTTCACAATATGCTTTTACATTATTTATTTTTGAAGGCAAAGCATATATTTTTTATCAAAGAAATATTCTAGGATTAATTAATAAAAACACCACTAAGAAAGACTAGCCTAGGTTTGGGGATTTTATAAGGTTGAAGATTTTGATTTCTTTCTAACTTCGTCGAGAAGTAAAGGGCTTTCTTCACCAATAGAAAACTTCCCCAAACTGCAACCTTTTACTTCGATTTTGAAGTTAATTCGATAAATTGAATGCCAATCACACTTGCTTTGACACACTCACAATTACCGGATTTTAAATCAATTGCAAAATGAACAACAGAAATGAACAAATAATTCAGAGCATTTGCTCAATGGATATTGAATCCCTAAATGATCTATTAGACGAATCCGAGATTTATATTAATACGAGAAAATCTACATTTATTGAAAAATTAAGGGACACATTCTCAGTAATGAATATAGACTCAGTTGAGACAGATAACACACTAGTTTCTTATAAAGGTTATTGTGCCAACAAAGAATGCCTGGAATGTGGGATGGAAGGTGTTTCTTTTACATCTAAAAATGGCAGAGTAAGATTTGATTTAATAATTTCTGATGTAGATGGAAAAATTGAAATTTATCAATGCAATGATATCATTACCTATGAAGAAGTTACACAAAATACATTTAAATATGAAATACAATTGTATGAACATGAAAAAATAGGATTCTTGCCTACAAACGAATTTTCTATAATTGAAAGCAATTGCCAGAATCAATTAGACCAATTAAACTTATTTGAGGATAGGATAGAAGATTTAGAATTCATTAAAATATGGATAAATAAAAATAATTCTCTTTACGATTCACTCCATACAGAAGTAAAACATCCCGTATTTGAATACTTCCAAGGAATATATTCTACACTGAATGATTTAATCATTTATTCTCAACAAGGAGAAATTGCACTTAAAGCAATAATAGAGTTTTCAAGATTCAGCCAAGATGATGTGCAAATTCAATTAGAATGGCTTAAACAATACATAAATATTGCAATTGATCTTTTCCCTGAGATTATTGTTGAAGATAATTACTTTAAAATGTTCTCTTTAAAAATAGAATCCAAAGAATTAAGAAATTTGGTTGAATTTAAAAGCATCTTTGATAATCTTTACGCAGTTCTTGGCGATAAATTCTATGAAGCATACCCAGATACACATAGAATAGACATCAGCAATTGCGGATTTTGAATGATCTAAATTAAACAGCTGTAGCTCGTTTCGGATTGCCACAAAAAAAGATAAGCATTTCGGAAGTTTGAAAGTATCGTTTCTTTGTAACTTCGTTGGGAAGTGAAAGAGATTGATTATCAATCCTAAAATTCGGCAAAGCTGCAGAAAGTTATAATTCATTTTAAAACCAGCATCTCACAATAGGAATGACCAGACTAATACCAGTTTTATTAACCATTATAGCTTTTTGCCATCAGACGACTGCTACCGCCTTTGATTTAAATACGATTCCGAAAGAATGGGTTCGACTGACGGAAAAAAGCGGAAAATTTATTGTTTACAATTCTTGTGATTCAGGTAATTTACTTTTGACAATTAGTAAGAAAGGCGAAAAATTCGGATTGTTACTTCACGGTCAACAAGAAGACTCCGATTATGAAATAGTAGAGTCCAAGCAAGTTCAAGACACCGTATTCATAAATGCTAAAAGGGTTGACTCCAACAAGTTGCAGGATTTTAAATTCTTTTGGATCGATAAAGAAAAAGGACTTGGGCGTTGGGTTACGCAATACCCTAGTGGAACGCTATCCGACAATACTTTTGTTGTAACCGACAGACAATACGATTTTGAAAAGGTGGATCAGCCCTGTAGAGAATGTTGGGGCGACGAATGTGATACGACTAAAATAGAAAAACCAATTTTATCGATCAAAAGAGTTTTTGATGAATACATCAAAACCCAAAAATCAACGGATTCAAAAGAGGATAAAGAGCTAATGACAGAGAGTCTTAAATCTATAGTTAAATTGAACGACTCAAGTGAATTGGATATTTTAATAAATGTTTGGATGTATTACGATCCGACCGATTTTCCATGCAGAAATTTAGTTTATGATATTTTAGAAAACAGTCGCCCAGAGAGCATTGAAGCTGTCAAGAACAGGATTAGACTCAAGAAGAATTGGGAAACGGATGACACAGCGCCTTATTCAGATCTAACAGACTTGTTAAAACGACTCGAGAGATAATTAGAAAACCACCATTAACAGCGGCTTGGCTCAAGGTGATCTTTTGAAATTCTCCATTGCTATCAAGTTTGTTGGGGAATTACGACCACTTTGATACATTTGAGTAATATGTACCACCTAGCATACTCCCTTTTACCGTTTTCGGTTAGATTAACCTTAATCACTGCATGAAAGGAATGAATCATTCATAAACAAAAAAAACAGAGAAAGGAACTCTCCCTTTGCATTCTCTTGACAATGGTTCAATGCAAATCAATATTTTACCACTTGATCATTCAAATCCCTACGATTTCAAGAGAGAACATAGGCATACCTATTATGAAATTATGCTCATACAAGAGGGTGGATGCAGTCAACTGATTGATTTCATAAATTATGCTGGAAACGACCACAGTTGTTACATTGTTTGCCCACAACAAATTCATTTAATGAGCAGGAACAATTCATCTGGAATTGTTGTTCAATTTACTGAAGACCGCATTAAATCAACCGAATTGCGTGCATCTTTAAGGCAGCTTTTGTTTTATGAAAAAGCAGCAGTTATATTTGAAGAACGACCAGATTTATTTGATGAAATTCAATTGCTCTTAAATATGTTGAGCAAGTATCTTGGTAGCAAAGACGAGGCTAACAATCAAGTCGTTACTCATCTGCTGCAAAGTATAATTTCAATAATCCTTGAGAATAGGGATTTAAAAGAGAATTCCGAAAAGAATTTAGTCAAGAATTTATTAATAGATTTTTATCTCTTAATTGAAGTTCATTATGCAGAAAATGTGGGTGTTCAATTTTTTATTGAGAGCTTAGGTACTACGGAGAAAAAACTTGCTGAAGCAATAAAAAAACATACTGGATTGAGTCCCCTTCAAGTCATTCACAATAGGATTTTACTAGAAGCAAAACGCTTAATGTTGTTTGAAGAGAGAACACATAAAGAAATAGCTTATCAACTTGGTTTCGATTCACCAGCTTCATTTTCAACCTTTATAAAATCCAAAACAGGACTGGCTCCCTTAAAGTTGACAAAACAATTGGCTGAAATTCATAAGTAATTGTCGGTTTTTCCAAACATATGCTCAAATCATTAAGGTTAGCTTTGTTTCAACAAAAAGGCAAACCGGAAAGCCAATTAATTTCCCTCATTTAAAATTGAAAAGATTATGAAAACTAAAACCTTCATTCTTACGGTGTTTATCATTTTAAACAGCTGTTCCACATTTTGGGGGCAATCGGCGAATTGCGTTGATTTTTCTGTGATTGGCGTAAATCAAGATACGTTAAACCCAAACGAGTATTTTGTGAGCATTCAATTTAATGCGGCCTCAAGCATTTTCATTAATTACCCTTATGTAGCTGCGGTGTTGGATTGCAATGGCGACAGTGTTGCAACAGGCGGAATTTTTGTCTTTGGCCAAGTGGGGCAATCAACCCTAGCTTATCCAGTAACCGTTAGTGGTTCTTTGGCTTGTGAGCCGTTTACAGTGGTTTTTGTTTATGGTGACGAAAATTTAAATAACGATACATGCTTGCTAGCATTCGGCGAATCCACAGCTTCGGTTCAATTGTCTCAACAAACAGTCAACTTTTCAATATATCCCAACCCGGCTATAGATCAAGTTCACATCCATACAAATCTAAGCCAAGTAGGAAACAGCTTTTTTGTGTATGATTTTACAGGAAAGTTAATGCTTACAGGAGAGCTGATAGCTGAAAGCACGTCCGTAGATATAAGTAATTTTTCTAATGGAATGTATTTAATTAAAATTGGCAATGATGTAGGTGATGTTTTCAAAGTAGTAAAAGAATAATCAGCCCTTAATATCAACTTAGCTCCTTACATGTATTTGGTGTTCTCATATACATTCTGTTACCCTGCAAATCTATGTGACTAAGATACATTTGGAGCTGAGTTCTCGACGCGCGACTGCAGCGAATTTGAGTTCATTGGTTAATTCATCTACATTTGATCAATTATTTGCTGATTCAAATTCTTCTTTGCTAAATCCAGTAAGAATTTAAATAGCAATTAAATTAATATTATTAAATGCTGCAACGATGAAAAAACTAATACAATTCTTTCTTCCATTTTTATTGCTTTAAATGTTTTTGCACAAGCACCGCAAAAAATGAGTTATCAGGAAGTAATTCGCAACAATGCTAACGCCTTGATTACATCATCACCAATTGGAATGAAAATCAGCATATTGCAAGGCTCATCAACAGGAACAGCGGTTTATGTAGAAACCCAAACTTCAAATACCAATGCCAATGGCTTAGTGAGTTTAGAAATTGGTACAGGAACTCCTCTATTCGGCACCTTTGCAGTGATCAATTGGGCATCAGGTCCTTACTTTATTAAGACCGAAACGGATCTGTCAGGAGGATCAAATTATACCATATCAGGAACAAAAGAGTTAATGAGCGTTCCATATGCTTTGTTTAGTGCGAATGCAACTTTACCGGCAGGTACTGCTGTTGGTGAAATGATGTATTGGAATGGTAATACTTGGGTAGCGGTTGCGCCTGGTGTAAACAATCAAACCTTAACATTCTGCAGTGGAGTTCCTACTTGGGGGCCTTGTCCTACAAACAATATCATCGTAAATGCATGCGGCAGTTATGTTTGGGCAAACAATAACCAAACATATACTACTTCAGGCACATACACTGGGAACCCTGTTAACGGTGTTGCTCAAACGTTGAGCTTAACCATAACGCCAAGTACTACAAATACAACAACCGCTAATTCAACAGGGGCATATACTTGGGCAAACAATGGCCAAACCTATACTGTTTCTGGAACCTATACTGGCACAACAACAAATTGTGTTACAGAAGTATTGGTTCTTACAATATCTACGGTTCCTGCAATTGGGCAAGTCTACCAAGGTGGTGTTTTAGCGTACTTATTACAACCTGGCGACCAAGGCTACGATGCCAATGTTCCGCATGGATTAATAGCCGCTCCGAACGATATGGTTGAAACACTTCAATGGGGTTGTGGAGGAACACTAATCAATGGCGCCGATTTAACGTCTGTTGGTTCTGGTGAACAAAATACTTTAGACATCATTACAGAATGTATATTTTCGTTTGCGGCAACCGCTTGTTTAAGTTCAGGATTTGGAGGCTACAATGATTGGTATTTACCCAGCCGAGACGAGTTAACCATTCTATATCAAAATCGAGTAGCCATCGGCGGATTTACAAATACCAACATTGGCAGCGGTTTTGAATATTATTGGAGCTCTACCGAGTACAACAACAGCAGTTTTGCTTGGGTAAGAGACTTCGGTTCTGGATATTCTGGTAATGGCGGTAAAAATGGCTATTACAGGGTTCGTGCAGTGCGCACTTTCTAAGTATTTTGATATTAGGCAATAGTCCCTTTTTGTGTTACCCCCTTTTTCAATATTCTGAAAACACCGTTCAAAATTTGTAACCCGATTTCTAAATATTGAAAAGAGGGTACAAAGCAATGCCCCATAGCCAATTTCTGCTGTTCATTGGGCTTACTCACAGGCATCAATTGAATTGATAATTCCCGTCTTTCTTGCTCTTTTAGAGGAGCTCAGATAGCGCTATGCAGTTTTAAAGGCCTTGCTTATTTTTTGATGCCAGTCCAATGTGAAGTGAATTTTCGGCCTTCACTGTATGAGATGCCGTATATCTTGTTGTTCGTTATGTACCCTGAATGGTAATAGATGTTGTCTTTGTCGCCGGTGGTGAAGGCAAAATAAATGTTATCCCAATCGGTGTTAAAGTAGCCGCCTGTGAATTTAGATCCATAGAATTCGCCTTCAAATTCCTTGTCTTTGGTTGGAGTGAGGATAAAATCTTTCACATAGGGTTCGCTGTTGGGGTCGGGGCGAAGGTCGAGCTGCCAAGTACCTTTCACTTGATCGAGGTTTAGTGCATTGCTGCTTTTTTCTTGTTTTTTAATTGATGGTGTTGTTGCTTTTTGTCCTGTGCTTACCAGATACAATTGCTCCGAAAATTCATACAGATTGGTTCCGTCTGTATTGTTAAATACAATGATCGTTTTTTTATCGTCGATAGAATGTATCCAATTGGAACAAGAACCCAAAAGGCCGCCAGTTCTATAGATAAAAGGCTTGTTCATTATGCCATAGCCGTCCGAATACCACAATCCGCCTAAGGCTGCACCATCTAATTTTGTATTGGGCTTAAGCATTAGGGCAGTGGTGGCCTCGTTGAATAAACTGTAATCGAAAATGGCGTTGTTAAACTTGAGTAAGTCTTCAACCGTTGAGTACATCGCTGCCGAACCAAAATAGTTCTCTATGAAATGGGGTTCGTCGGAGGTGATTTGATTTGTTGAATCTTGAATGGTATAGGAACTTGTAAGGCCTGAAATGATGTCTTTTGAATTAAGCAAGCTAGTGTTCTCCATTTTTAGCGGCGTTAGAATGTTTTCTTGCAATAGACGCGCATAAGATTTTTGGGAAACATTCTCAATGATCTTGTGCAATATGGTGTATTCAGTATTGCTGTAATTGCTTTTCTCTCCCGGGGTGAACGCTAAATTTCCACTGCAATATTTATTTATAAATTCATCAAGTGTTAGAGGTTCCTGATAAGGCCTCATTCCTAAATTCTCTACAATATTCGGAATGCCAGAGCTGTAAGTAAGCAACTGTTCGATAGTTACTTTGTCTTTGGCTTCACCCTTGTAACTTGGGAAGTATTTTCCAAAATTTGCTTTCAAATCGATTTTACCTTGCTGATAAAGTTGTAGAATTAGAACAGCTGTAAACGTTTTGGTGATTGAAGCAATTTTAAACTTCGTTTTAGGGCTCATATTTGTCCCTGATTCTCTGTTCGAAATTCCAATTCCAGTTAAGTAATCTATCTGTCCATCTGTTGCAACCAGAACCGCACTATTAAAATTCTTTTCGCTGTTGTAGTGGTTTACCACTTCAGCATATGGATTCGTTTGTGCAAATGTTATTTTAGAAATTAAAATGATTACAATAAGAAAGAGGTGTTTCATAGATATTAATTAGACCCGTTGTGCGGTTGAAATTGTAAATAAATTAACTTAAATAAGGTTGTTCATTAAATTGATGTACAGTATATTAAAAGAGTTCTCAAGCAATTCCAATATGCACAACCTCATAGCGAATATAGCCAAGTTTCGTCAATTACTAATCGAAGTGTATGGAACTGATAATCTGACAAATGGAAATTTTAAACACTATCCAAATCAGCCAAAAGCTACTGATATTGAGATAATTGCTCTTACATTGGCAGCCGAGTCTCAAGGAATAATCTCAGAAAATTACTTGTTTCAGATCCTGGACTCTGATTACAAAAGTTATCGTCAACCATTACCTGACCGATCTAGTTATAATTGGAGAAAAAGGGCACTTCAGCCATTTATTGATGAATTAAGTAGAAAAGTTTCTGATGAATTAAATATTGGTCAAGAAATATACATCATTGATTCTATGCCATTACCAATAGGACGGTACGCAAGAAAGAACAAAATTAAAATTATGATGGAAGACTTAGATTTTAAACCAGCAGGGGGATATTATGCCATTGATAAAACTAATTACTTAGGATATAAATTGAATTTAACAGTAAGCTCTAACGGAGTTGTAAATAACCTTGAACTGACACAAGCAAATGTTCATGATGTAAAGACGTTAGAAATGATGACAAAGGGATTTATTAATGATGTTAAGTTACTTGGAGATAAGGGCTACATTGCTAAAAATGTTCAACTTATCCTATTTGAAGAATTTAAAATCAAAGTAATTACGCCTCCTAGAAACAATCAAATGGGGCCTTCACCTTGGACTCCGAGGGACCGTAGAATTAGGAAAAGAATTGAAACAACATTTTCACAATTCTGTGATCAATTCAGAATAAAGCTAAATTTCGCAAAGAGTTTTCATGGGTTCTACACACGAATAGTCACTAAAATAGCCGCATTTAAATTCCTCCAATACATGAATCATTCAAACGATAAACCTCTCAATAGAACTAAAAATGCGCTAGCTTTCTAACCGCACAACGGGTAGAGGATAATTTAATTTCTGTGAAATCGAAACGGGGACGGGGACATCAACACAAAAGTTGATCATAAATATTTGATTTGATATACCAAATTAGGCGATTCTAAGTTTGTAGAATTGCGTTGACTGTACTGCAAAATTATATTTTGTGATGGATTTAATTGTCTCACTAAAATGGTATTTATTATCTGTTTATCAGTATAATATTCTGCATTAATTGCCTATTGTAGAATGATATAAATCTAGTATTTTTGTCTTTCGTCCTTAAAACCATCACCATCCATGACGGAAGCCTATGTGAATTATCAGGTTGATGAAAGTATCGCAACCATCGAATTTTTCCATCCCGACCAAAACTCTTTACCAGGTAGCATCCTCGCTAAATTGGCCGATACGATTACCCAAGTGGGGAATCTCAACGAAGTCAAAGTAATAATCCTTAAAAGTGGCGGCGACCGCACGTTCTGTGCAGGTGCGAGCTTCAAAGAGTTGATCAACATCAACGATGCCGAAACTGGCCGTGTGTTTTTCTCTGGCTTCGCCAATGTAATTAACGCTATGCGGAAATGTCCGAAGTTCATCATCGGTCGCATCCAAGGTAAAACCGTTGGCGGTGGAGTAGGATTGGCAGCTTCAACCGATTACTGTATGGCTACAAAATTTGCTGCAGTGAAACTAAGCGAACTCAATGTAGGAATCGGGCCATTCGTGGTAAGTCCTGCCATTGAACGTAAAATGGGCGTTTCGGCCATGTCGCAAATTGCCATCGATGCCAACACGTTTTACGATGCACATTGGGCGATGCAAAAAGGCTTGTATGCCCAAGTTTTCGAGTCGATTGAAGCAATGGATGAAGCTGTTTTGAATTTCGCCAAGCACCTTTGTACTTACAATCCACAAGCGATGCTAGAAATGAAGAAAGTTTTCTGGCGCGGTACCGACGATTGGGATCAACTCCTTGCCGACCGTGCTGCCATCAGCGGAAGATTGGTGCTGTCGGACTTCACCAAAGAAACCCTCAAGAAGTTTAAAACACCTGCATAACCTATGGTTTACTCATTTAAAGGGTTTATTCCGGTTGTCCATGAAAGCAGTTTCATTCACCCGCAAGCTTCGGTGATTGGTAATGTGATCATCGGAAAAGACGTTTACGTTGGACCCAGTGCAGTGATTCGCGGCGATTGGGGCGGAATTGTGATTGAAGATGGTTGCAATGTGCAAGAAAACTGCACTGTACACATGTTTCCTGCCAAAACCATCACCTTGAAAGCAGGTGCACATATCGGTCACGGTGCCATCATTCACGGCGCCAACGTTGGTCGAAATTGCCTCGTGGGGATGAATGCTGTATTGATGGATGATGTGGAATTGGGCGATGAATGTATCGTTGGAGCCTTGTCGTTTCTTAAAGCCGGAATGCAAGTGCCAGCGAGGAAAATGGTGGTTGGAAATCCCGGCCAAATTGTGAAAGATGTGAGCGACGAATTGATCGATTGGAAAACCAAAGGCACCGCACTTTATCAGCAGTTACCGAAAGATTGTTTCGAAACTATGATGGCGGTTGAGCCACTGCGAGAAATCCCTGCTGATCGACCTTCGCAAGAAGCATTATTTGAAACCTTGAACGAATTTTTGAAAAAATAATCTGATGCCAATCGTTGAATTTAAGCTGCCCAAAATGGGCGAAAGTATAAGTGAAGCCACTGTGTTGAAATGGTTGAAAGAAGTGGGTGATTCGATTGAAGCTGAAGAAACTTTGCTAGAAGTTGGCACCGACAAAGTCGACAGCGATGTTAGCGTTCCTTTTTCGGGGGTGATTACAGAAATCAAATTCCAAAAAGGCGATGTAGTTCCTGTTGGGGCGATTTTGGCGATGATCGATACCGATGCTGAAATCCCTGTGAATGAAGTCGTTGAGGCTTCCCCGGGGAACCGAGCCTCCATGACTGCCGAATCGAATGAAACAACAGCTCCAGTAAGGGCAGGAGGTAACATGCAGCCGCTTGGCTTCCTTTCCCCGCTTTTGCGGAATATTGTGTTAAAAGAGCAGATTTCAATTGAAGAACTGCAGCTTATCGAAGGTTCAGGAATGGATGGCAGGATTCAGAAGTCGGATATTTTCCACTACCTGAAAAACCGAAAAGCACCCGTTCGAAAGACTGCGTCCGGATATCCGAAACCAACTATCGCCTATACGGAAGGCAAAGACCGGATTGTCGAAATGGATCGCATGCGGAAGATGATCGCCGACCATATGGTGTATTCGAAACAGACATCACCACACGTAACGGCCTACATTGAGATCGACGTGACCGATTTGAGTGATTGGCGCAGTGCAAACAAGGATGCCTTTCAGCAGAAGTATAGCGAAAAGCTCACATTTACGCCACTATTCGTAGATGCAGTTCGCAGAGCTATCGAAGATTTTCCGATGATCAATGCTTCGGTTGATGACGATAAAATTGTGGTGCACAGCGATATCCATATTGGAATGGCCACGGCGCTTCCAAATGGAAATTTGATTGTCCCAGTGGTGAAAGATGCCGCAGGGAAATCCTTGTCACAACTGGCAACGCAGGTAAATGCCTTGGCCGAAAAAGCAAGAAGCAACAAACTTCAACCCGATGACGTACAGGGCAGTACGTTTACCATTTCGAATGTAGGAACTTTTGGCAGTTTGATGGGCACACCGATCATCAACCAACCTGAAGTAGCCATTTTAGCGTTCGGAGTGATCAAGCGTCGTGTGGAAGTGATCAATACAGAGCGTGGTGAAGAAATGGGCATCAGAAGTATGATGTTCCTTTCATTGTCGTTCGACCACCGTGTGGTGGATGGAATGTTGGGAGGATCGTTTTTGAGAAGAGTGGGGGATTACCTCGAAAAATTTGACAATCAAACAGCCATTTAACGCTGAACCACAATGCAAGAAATAACCATCACAAAATCGAATGTTTCTAGAGCCTCTGAAGTGGACATTAACCACATTCCGATGGGCACAAGCTTTACTGATCATATGTTTGTTTGCGAGTATACCGACGGAAAATGGAACAATCCGCGCATCGAACCTTTAGCGGCTATCCCGACACATCCGTCTGCAATGGCGCTACATTATGGACAAGCAATTTTTGAAGGCCTAAAAGCCACTATGGGAAAGGACGGAATCCCCGTTCTTTTTCGTCCGCAAGAAAATGCCAAACGCATGAATTTCAGTGCCGACCGCATGGGAATGCCCGATTTTCCTGAAGATCTTTTCGTGGAAGCCTTGAGGCAACTCATTTGGTTGGAGCGTGATTGGGTGCCAACCGACGAAGGAAGCGCTCTCTACTTGCGCCCGTTCATGTATGCCGATGAAGCCTACACAGGTATGCGCGCTGCAACGAGCTTCAAATTCATCATTTTCGCCACACCAACAGGACCGTATTTTAGTCGTAAGATTCGACTGTACGCCGAAACCCGCTACATACGTGCGGCTAATGGTGGAACTGGAGAAGCCAAAGCTGCAGGGAATTACGCAGCTGCAATTCGTCCGACGGAGTTAGCCAAAGCCCAAGGCTACGACCAGGTTTTATGGCTTGATGCACAGAACTTTGAAAACATCCTTGAAGTAGGCACCATGAATATCTTTTTCAAGATTTCAGGAAAATTCATCACGCCATCTTTGGATGGATCGGTGCTCGCGGGTGTAACACGCAGTTCGGTGATTGCCTTATTGCGCCACAAAGGTTTTGAAGTTACTGAACGTGTTGTATCGATGAAAGAAATCGTAGATGCTTCACAAAATGGTGCACTTGAGGAAGCTTTTGGAACCGGCACTGCTGTTGGAATTGCGATGATTGATGAGATTGGCTACCACGATCAAATGATCAAAATGCCAGAATCTAATCCAGTATCGCAGGATGTAAATCAGACCATTAACCGCATCAAAACCCAAACTGAGGTAGATCCATTTGGATGGATAGTTCCGGTGATGGAAAAGCAGTTGGTGTAAGGCTAAATTAAATTGCTCCAAATTTTTCGTTTTCTTGTAATTCAAATGGAGTTTGTAATAACTTTGTAATTACATCTTACGGTTATGTATATATCATTGATCTCAATTGGAAATTCCAAAGGAATTCGATTGTCTAAAACAATTTTAGATAGATACAACATTACGAATCGCTTAGAACTCATTATGGAGGAAGACGGGCTGAAACTTAAGCCCATTCAATCTCCAAGAAGTAATTGGGATCTTGAGTTTAAGAAAATGCATGAACAAGGCGAAGATCAATTGTTGATGGATGATGTTTTTGAAGAGGATGGTTTTGACGAATGATTATTGCTCAATATCAAGTGGTTTTAGTCAACCTTGATCCTACCATTGGAAGTGAAATGAAGAAATTGCGGCCATGTGTTGTTGTTTCTCCAGATGAAATGAATAGGCATCTCCAAACGGTTACAATTGTACCAATAACAACTACTTCAAAGCCTTACCCAACGAGAGTTTTGATTAATCATAACAATCAATCTGGCTGGGTAGTAATTGATCAAATTAGAACAATCGACAGGAAACGAATTGTGAAAGTTTTTGAGGTGCTAACCAAGTCAGAAATTCTCCAAATTAAAGCGATAATCCGAGAAACTTTTGTTGATTAAACATTTGATTCAAAAGATTTGAACCTTGAATTTAAGTTCAATACAAAAAGCCAAACAACCATAATGGAATACGTTTTCCAGTGCCAATTTCTAACTCGTCGGAAACCACCCATGCATCGGGTGCTGCTTTGAGTTGCTTTGCCGTTTTTTGTTTACCTCCCAATTCAAAGTGAAATTTCCCTTCCACCTTAAAGTCGCCGTCGGTGATGTATTCTACCGAATGCAATTGCTTGACCTGATTGAGGAAAAAGCACTCGCGCAAGTGGCCCGAATTCGGCTTCTCGTAACTGAGAATATGCTGCAAATTGGTATTGTCGAGGTAAATTTTATCGGGTTTTTGAAGTCGTGTTACACCATTGATGTCTTTGTAAAGATTGCTTGTTAAACCTGCCTCGTTGAGGTAATACAAGTAGCTGATGAAGGTATTCCGGTTAATACCAATCCGCTCCGAAATCTTCGAAACATTGGGCACAAATGGCGCCGATTCTGCAATGATTTGAAGTAATTGTTTGATTTTAGGGATGTATTGCACATCGAGTTTCCGCAACAAGGGAAGCTCGATATGAAGCACCATAGAAACAATTTCATCAACCTTCGATGGGTAAAGCTCAACCGATTCTCGGTAAAATGGGTAATAGCCGAATTTCAAGTAGTTCTGAAAGTACTCCAAAGGCCTAATTCTACTGCATATTTCACGGGCAATTTCTTCGTGTTGAAGCAGTAAATCCTGAAGTTTTATAGCTGGAAATTGCTCACCCGTTTCGAAAACCAAGAATTCACGAAACGACAAACCCTGCATGGTGTAAACCACTGCCCTACGACTCAAATCGGCTCTTGCATTGAGGATTTCCAGAAGCGATGAGCCTGTAAAAACAACCTTCAGCCGATCGAAGTCATCGTAAATGTTTTTGAGTTCCTGAGCCCAGTTTGGGTATTTGTGAGCCTCATCTAGAAAAAGGTATTGACCACCTTGCTTTTCAAAGGTTTCTGCAAGATCAACCAAGGTGTTTTTGCTAAACCATAAATTGTCGCAACTCGCATAAAGCGCTTTGTTGGCTGGTAGATTGAGCGACTTGATACGTTGTAACAACAAAGTGGTTTTACCCACTCCGCGCGAACCCTTCAAGCCAACCAATCGTTGGTTCCAATCGATTTTAGTCATCAGTAAGCGAACCAACTGCTCATCTGTGCCACTGATCTTTCTGATACTCCTTTCGAACAAAGATTCTATTTCCATCTTTACCTTTCTTCCCACAAAGGTAGCATTTTCATCTTGATTTGCTTAACCCAATAAGCAATTTAAAAATATGGCACATAAATAACTGATATATAAACAAATGTGATTGCATATTTTGATAGTGCTTGTGTTTTTTTAGCTGTTTTCGGTTTTGCATTTTGCTTGAATTTTCATGTAGCTCATCAAAATGTAGCATTGTAAGTTAAAAAAAATGAGAGTTATGAGTGTTGGGATTTAAAAATGCTTAACCTAATAAGCAAAATATGTAATCCTTATCTGTTTTACTGCTCAACAGTTCGCATCTATCGATGGAGATCCATGTGCCCGATCGGTTCATTTTCCTATCTTCGCGGCAACTATGCAAGGCATTCCCACGACCACACTGGAAAAGGCTTTCCGCCTGATGGCTACCGCGAAAGCGATGACAGAATTGTACGAAGCGAATTTCAAAGTCGTTTCGAAATATGTGCACGCAACTTCCCGCGGACATGAAGCCATTCAGATTGCTACAGCCATGCAGTTATTGCCACAGGATTACATTTTTCCGTATTACCGCGACGATTCTATGCTGCTCAGTATTGGTATGCGGCCTTACGATTTGATGTTGCAATTGATGGCCAAACGCAACGATCCTTTTTCAGGTGGCAGAACGTATTATTCGCATCCTAGTTTGCGCGATGCGGATAAGCCGAAAATTCCTCACCAATCGTCGGCTACAGGTATGCAAGCCATTCCTGCAACCGGCGCCGCAATGGGTTTTTGGTACAAAGAAGCAACAGATTTAGACCAAGATCCTCAGCAAGAAAAGCCCATTGTGGTTTGCTCGCTCGGTGATGCATCTGTTACTGAAGGTGAAATTGCAGAAGCTTTCCAAATGGCGGCACTCAAGCAGTTGCCCATTCTATATTTGGTTCAGGACAATGGTTGGGATATTTCTGCCAATGCCGAAGAAACCCGCGCCCAAAACGCATTTGAATACGTAAAAGGATTTCACGGAATCGAAGCTATCTCGATCGATGGAGCCGATTTTGCAACTAGCTATTCGGCGCTTCAAGCGGTAATAGAGAAGATCAGAACTGAAAGGAGACCGTTTTTAGTGCACGCAAAAGTACCCTTGTTAAATCACCATACTTCTGGTGTGCGCATGGAATGGTACCGCGACGACCTAGAAGAAGCCCGTTCACGTGACCCTTATCCGGTTTTGATCAAGCAAATGTTGGCTGCCGGATTTACCAATGGGGCCATCGAATCGATCGAAGCTGAAGTCCGCAGCCTCGTTGCTGCAGATTTCGATCAAGCCCAATTGGCCGAAGATCCTAGTCCGGAAGATTTATTTACACACGATTTCGCCCCAACACCGATCACTGAAGAAACTGGCGTTAGGGTTCCTCCGCGCGAAGACAAAGTAGTGATGGTTGATTGCGCCTTGTTTGCTGTTGAAGAACTCATGCGCAAGCATCCTGAGTGTTTACTTTACGGACAAGATGTGGGCGCACGTTTAGGTGGCGTGTTTAGAGAAGCTGCGACTTTAGCCCAAAAGTTTGGAGATAGTCGCGTGTTCAACACGCCTATCCAAGAAGCGTTTATCGTTGGATCTACCGTTGGGATGTCGGCGGTTGGACTAAAACCCATCGTTGAGGTGCAGTTCGCCGATTACATTTGGCCAGGCCTCAACCAGTTGTTTACCGAAGTATCGAGATCTTGTTACCTCACCAACGGGAAATGGCCTGTAAGCATGATTCTTCGTGTTCCAATTGGAGCTTATGGAAGCGGCGGACCATACCATTCATCTTCAGTAGAAAGTGTACTCACCAATATTCGCGGAATAAAAATCGTGTATCCGAGCAATGGCGCCGACTTGAAAGGTCTCATGAAAGCCGCATACTACGATCCGAATCCTGTGGTGATTCTCGAACACAAAGGTTTGTATTGGTCGAAGGTGAAAGGTACCGACGAAGCACGAACTTTCGAACCAGCCGATGATTACCTGCTTCCACTCGGAAAAGCCAATGTAGTACAGGAAATTGAACAACAAAATCAACGTGAAACGCTTTCGGTAATTACCTACGGAATGGGCGTGCATTGGGCTCTAAATGCTACAAAGCACTTAAAAGATAAGGTTGAAATTATCGATTTGCGCACCTTGTTTCCACTTGATGAAGATGCTATTTTCAAATCGGTTCGTAAATCCAAGAAGTGCCTTGTTGTTACTGAAGAACCAGTGAACAATTCTTTCGCTCGTAGCCTTGCTGGACTAATCCAAGAGCAGTGTTTCGAATCGCTCGATGGTCCGGTTCGCGTTATTGGATCCGAGAATATGCCAGCCATTCCGCTCAACAGCACGCTCGAACAAACAATGATTCCCAATATCGACAAGGTAAAGACGGCCATTGAAGAATTGCTGAAATACTAAATCGCACCCATCTTTTCCTCACACTTGAAAGATCCTTGTTTTCATCTCTTAACGGCCGATTGGGATGAAGCGATTCTTCCTGAGAAATTTACGTTTCCGTTTTATTATGTGCCGCATCCATTGGCATTGCAAGCCGCCGATTTGTTGCAAAATTACTTGATCGGTCAACAGGATTGGAGCCACGATTTTGGATTTACTGAATTCGAAGATGCCTACACCTGCGGAAAAATGTTTGGCGTTTTGGTGGTGAAAAACGCAGCTGGTGAACTCGGTTATTTATCGGCTTTTTCAGGTAAAGTCGCTGGTTCGGTGCATCAACCTGGATTTGTTCCGCCCGTTTTCGATATGCTCGATGAGGCCGGATTTTACCGAAAAGAGGAAGAAGAACTCAATCTCTTGAACCGAGAAATCGAGCGTTTGCAAGTCGATCCAAATTATATTGAATTGCAAAATCAGTTAGCCCATTTTCGCCTTTCGGCGGAAGAGGAGCTTCACCGTGCTAAGGAAGATTTCAAGCAAGCGAAAATCGCCAGGGGTAAGTTGAGGGAACAAGAAATCGCCAAGTTATCGGTGGAAGATTATCGATTGTTGGTGGAACAGCTCAACCAAGAAAGTCGCAACCATCAGTTTGCCTACAAGGATTTAGCGCGAAGTTGGAAGTTTAAAATTCAGTCGGCCGAATTGGCCATTAAAGACCAAATACAAGCCATCGAATTACTGAAAGATGAGCGCAAGAAAAAATCGAATCGCCTACAAAATCAACTGTTTGAGCAGTATAGTTTTTTCGATCAGAAGCAGAATAAAAAGAGCCTAAAAGCCATATTTGGCGACGATGTTCCACCTGCAGGAGCGGGCGATTGTGCCGCACCGAAATTGCTTCAGTATGCCTACACTCAAGGATATTCGATTGTATGTATGGCAGAATTCTGGTGGGGCAAATCTCCATCCAATGAAATTCGTTTGCACCAACAATTTTACCCTTCCTGCCGTGGCAAATGCAAGCCTATTTTAGGGCATATGCTCAATGGTGTGGCAATGGATGAAAATCCACTTACCACAGAGCCTGACGCGCGGCGCTGGGTGAAAATCATATTTGAGGATGACGATTTATTGGTTGTCGTAAAGCCTCCGCAACTGCTATCCGTTCCTGGAAAAACACGGCAAGATTCTGTATTTGAGCAAATCAAGGAACTTCGACCAGATATCAGCGGACCAATTATCGTGCATCGGCTCGACCAATCCACTTCTGGGATTATGTTGATTCCTAAGAATTTGCAGGTTTACATCGTTTTGCAAAAACAGTTCATCAACCACACGATCGAAAAGCGATATGTGGCGCTGCTCAACGGTTTGCTCTCCGAATCAAAAGGCTCGATCGATCTTCCATTGCGGGTTGATATCGATGATCGTCCACGGCAAATGGTATGCTTCGATCATGGTAAGATGGCATTAACGGAATGGCAGTTAATTGCTCAGGAAAATGGGCGATCGAGAGTGCATTTCTTTCCCCGAACGGGGCGAACCCACCAATTGCGTGTGCATGCAGCCCATAAAAGTGGTTTGGGATGCGCCATTGTAGGAGACGAATTGTACGGTAAAGTCTCTAATCGTTTGCATCTACATGCTGAACGAATTGTATTTCAACATCCCCGAACAGGGAAAATAATGGAATTTGTAGAACCTGCAGAATTCTAGCCAGGCATGCGGGGAATTTGCTTCTCCATTTGTTGAATTTGCTTCACAATTTCTTCGTTTTTCGGCTTGGCAGCCTTAGCACGTTTGAAGTATTCTTTCGCGATTTTGTACTGTTGGCGTTGCACTTCGATAGAGCACAATTGCAAATACGCTCCTGCTAAATTGTCTTTGTCTGGAATTCCAACTTTCACAGCTTCAATAAGGTGCAATCGGGCATCCTTGGTGTTTCCTTTGCGCAATTGCACCATGGCAAGTTGCATAAGGTTGGTTCCGCGCATGTCGCCAGCGAGCGATGAATTGGTGTCGAGGCTTTTGCGAATGTTCACTTCAGCCTGATCGAGATTATCGGTTGCCATTGCGAGATTGCTTTGCAGCATGTAGTACGCCTGACGGATTGGTTTGAAAAGGAGTTTCGGAAATTTCACCATTTTCATGTACTTCTGCGCCGCTTCAACGTCGCCTTCCATCACCGCTTCTTGAACGATGCGCATGGTTCCCAAAAGGAAATACAAGGTGATCGATACAGCTGCCAACACGTAGCAAATCCAAGCCAGAACGCTGTCGAGGTATAGATGAGAAAGCACGCCAAAAGCCACCAAAGCGATGATGATTTGTAGGCGGTAAATGATATAAATTTTGAGAAACTTCATTCTTTGTAGGTAAATGCGGCTGCAAAAATAGCATAACGAGGCGATTTGGCTGCTTTGTTAATTTTTATTTATGTTATTAGTCGTCATTCGTTGAGAACATCCTTGCGGCATTCTATTTTTAGCTGGTTGCATCATGTACCTTGAACCATTCATTTGATACTATGGCACTGAGTAGAATTTGGTCGGCATTTATTGTAATTGCAATATTGGTTGCAGGATGGAAGGCTTTCGGATTGGGCGATCACGAGATTTTCAATCGGATGATTACCGAACCAAACGGGATGATCGAAACCTGTACAACAGCAGTCAATATTTCGATTAAGTTGATTGGTATCATGGCGCTTTTTATGGGCTTAATGTCGATCGCTGAAAAGGCTGGAGGTATCCGTTTTCTGTCGAGATTGATTGGGCCATTTTTCTCCAAACTATTTCCGGAAATTCCCAAAGGCCATCCTGCCACGGGGCATATGATGATGAATTTTTCAGCGAATCTTCTCGGGCTCGACAATGCAGCCACTCCTTTTGGCATCAAGGCTATGGAGAGTTTACAAGAAATTAATCCTGATAAAGACCGAGCGAGCAATGCACAGATCATGTTTTTGTGTTTACATGCTTCAGGATTAACCTTGATACCTGTGTCGATTATTGCGGCCCGCGCAGCGTTGCTTTCGACCAGTCCGACCGATATTTTCATTCCTTGCATGATTGCCACATTTGTTGCTACAGTAGCAGCAATGACGATCGTTTCGATCAAACAAAAGATCAATTTATTTCAACCTGTAATTCTAGCATGGATTCTAGGAATTTCTAGCTTGATTGCTTTACTGGTTTGGTTTTTAACGCGAATGAGTCACGCCGAATTGTCGACCTTTTCGGGGATGTTGAGTAATGGAATAATATTATTGATTTTCCTCATCATTATTGGCGTAGCGTGGTTTAGAGGTATTGCTGTTTTTGATGCATTTATTGATGGTGCAAAAGGAGGTTTCGACACCGCAATTCGAATTATTCCTTATTTGGTTGGGATTTTAGTGGCGATTAGCTTGCTCCGTACGAGCGGTACATTTGATGTTGTTATTGGTGCAATGAAGCAGTTCTTTGCCTTTTTGGGCGCTGATACTCGATTTGTAGATGGAATTCCTACGGCATTAATTAAACCAATGAGTGGATCAGGTGCACGAGGAATGATGATCGATACCATGACGAGTTTCGGACCAGATTCATTTGCAGGAAGATTGGCCTGTATTTTACAAGGATCGTCGGATACAACATTTTATGTAATTGCCGTGTATTTCGGAGCTGTGGGTGTGAAAAATACCCGTTATGCAATCGGGTCGATGCTTTTGGCCGATTTGGTCGGAATAATTACTTCCGTTTTATTGGCTTATTTGTTTTTCAGGTAATTGGAAATAAAAAAGCGCATGATGAATATTCACCACGCGCTTTTCAGAATAGAATTAATTATTCTCCAATAATGAATTTCTCCGTTTGGCGTGAGTTTCCTTTGTTAAATTCAAGGAAATAAATTCCCGGAGTTAAATCAGAAACCTTTAATTCTTTGGTGTGATAACCTGGTAGGTGAAACGAATTTTGGTGAACCGATTGAATCAACTTTCCTTCAATATTGAAAATGTTAAGGCTTACATTACCAGCTGTTTCAAGGGTATAGCCAAATTTTACGATATCAGAAGCTGGTACAGGGTAAATTGGATAGAGCTTATCTGATATCGTTTTAATGTTGAGGTTTCCAACCGAACCATCTTCAAACACTATGTTTTCATCACCAACTTGGTATGGAAGAAATGAAATTGGCAAGTAAAACATTTCATCTGAAGTGCCTTCTCCCCAAGAAACAAATTGAGGTGGACTGTTTGGATTGAATGGATTGTTCACAGTATTGTCGTAACCAGCAAAGGCATGAATAACAGATCCTGCAGGTACTTTGAGGAGCGAACGGAACTGATATGAACCTTGCCAGTTGAAATCCCAATCTTCGATAGAAATCAATGGGATTGTATCGCCAGTTGGAGGCACGGCATAAACTTTCCAGTGTGTTCCTAATTTGTGGCAGTGCGGTGAAATTGAAAACAAGCTCACATCTAATGGTACAGTAAAGGTTCCGTGGAACTCTTTCACTTGGTTGGGTGGCATAATAAACGGACCATTCACGAGCACTCCTGGTAGCGGTACCATGATATAGGTCTGTAAAAGCCTATCGGCACTGGAGTTTTCAAAAAATACGTTGATTGTTGAGGAGTCGGCTTGCTCGATTGGAGATGGCGCATAGTGCATTTGTAATTTCAAATCGGCGCCAGCATGCAGTTTTTGGGTAATTCCGTTGGTGTAAACTACTGGTGAAGCGCCTGGAACGAATCCTGGGAGTTGTTGTTGCTCAAGAACATCGGCTGTTGCTTGTCCACCGAAATACCCATAACCTGGTGTTAGTGCATCTTCCGCGGCAGCGGTACCGGTAGTGTCTTCCCAAATAAGTGTGTGGTGAACCACTTGTGTGTTTCCCGGACGAAACTCTAACGCCCTGATTAATTTATCTTCTGTAAGTCCAGTTGGAATAACGAAGTAAATGTATTCGTCGGTGTTGTTTCCTTGAACGGTATGGGCTTCTGCAAATGAGAGCACCAAATCAGGCACACCAATTTGCGATCCTGCAGGGAAAACAGGAAGAGGTGGCTCAAGTGCAGGATTTCCTTGAGGCATACCATCGTTTACCCAAGTGGAGATTTGTTGTTTTTGTTCTGCCGATAAATAGTTTTCCTTCTGATACTGACGGTAGTTTGGATCAGGTTTCCAAGGTGGCATGTAATTGATGTCGGTAACATACTGGATCATTGAACCATAAGCTGCTACCTCTGTGTAATTGGTGAGTGAAAATGGACCAATTTCTCCCGGTCGGTGACAGTTTGTGCATTGGTTGTAAATAATCGGTGCAATGTGCTCTGAAAATGTGATGCTTTGCCCATTTGATGTAGCAGAAAACCCAAATATCAGTGCAAAAAGGAAGGATTTAATTTTCATATTCATTTGATTTATTTTTGAATAATACAGCCTACTGCTTCTGTAGATTGAATGGTAGAAACGTTTCCTGAAAGATATTGCTCAAGTGCATTTCGAAGGTAGAATTCTGTGGTGATCGACCTTCTTTTGCCCACACGAATGTAGGAATTGTCTATCAAGCCTCTGTATATCAATTCATTTTTTTTTATTCGAACAACAAAAACTTCAGGGGTTATCTGCGCATTCAATTCATTTGTAAGGCTATGCTGCGGATCTCCAATAAGTGGAAATTTCAGCTTGTATTTGGTAGCAAATGCTTTACGCGTTTCGCTCGTAGAAATCGATTCATTTGGGAAAATTCCTTTAAACGATACCCCTTTCGATGTGTAATCGCTATATAGAGATTGCAATTCCGGAGTGGTGCTTTTACAAATCGGACAAGTTTCTGAAAGGAAAATATACACCATTAAACTGTCGGTTTGTGCCGATGTAGTAAGTGTAATGCAGGTTAGAATTAATAAAAGGAATCTTCTTTTCATTATCGGAAAACCAAGGCCAAGACTTTCAGATCTATCCAAGGTTTAAATTCGAAGATAATCATTTGTAAAGCACAATTATTAGAACCTGAATTTATTCCCGCAATGAGGCGGAAAATATTTCAAGGAATCCATTTCGCTTCAAGACAACATTTATTAGCGTTGCTCGTTTTAGTTGACATTCATAAACGGAACTATGCTCAGATTCCTTTCAATTATTCTTACTGCGGTTGTCTGTATTGGCAGTTGCAGCAGTAAACCAGAAATTAAAAATTCAATTCAAGCAGATATGCAAACTGAAAAAACTGGAAATCCTTATTACTCAAGAACCGATACAGCCCATTTGAATGTATCGGATGCTGAATGGAAAAAAGTGCTTCCCGAAGATATTTATCATATTTCACGCGAAAAAGGAACAGAATATGCCTTTTCTGGGAAGTATAATGATTTCGATGGATTAGGAACTTATTACTGTGCAGCGTGTGGAAATGCATTGTTTAAGTCGGATTCTAAATTCGCAAGTTCTTGCGGATGGCCAAGCTTTTACAAGGCATTAAGAGACAATTCGGTTCGATATGAATCAGATAAATCGTATGGTATGATGCGCACTGAGGTTTTGTGTGGAAGATGTGATGGACATTTAGGCCATATTTTCGATGATGGTCCGGCACCTACTTACAAGCGATTCTGTATGAATTCACTTGTGCTTGATTTTGAGCCTGACAAATAACTACTGAAAATTAGAGCACTTCCAGAAGGAGATGTTGGTTTCGACTACATCTCCTTCGTTTATTTTAACCACTTTGTCTTCTCTAAACTGATAGAAATCTTCTAGCATAATGAGATAAATGCCGGGCTCAAGTTCAATTTTGATTCTGCCTTTTTTGCTTTCTGTGAAAATCGCTTCGGCTTTTAAAGATTCAAAAGAAGGAAATGGAGTTTTTTGGGTTTCAGAATAGGGTACAAAATAAACCTTGCCCTTGTAATCGTCATATTCGCGTCCGAAACCAGGCCCATTCACAGGTAAGCATTCTCCTTCGCCATATAAAACTGCTCCTTCGAACCCAGTTTTTGGATTTTTGGTGCATCCTGATAACAGAATGGTAAATGCAATAATACCGAGTGTTGTAATTCTCATTTCGGTAGGAAAACGCACGCAAGTTAATTAAATTGCCATAGTGCAGTTTTCAATTCTTGTGATTCTTTTCCAATCATTTTCAGTTATTTAGATTGGCTAAATTGCCTGCTGTAGCTTAAAAACTCACAGCATTGCCTGAGTTCAAGCTGTTAAAGCGCCTCGAATTCATACATTTACATCAAATTTGATAATGTTAATCACGCTCCGTCAACTCCAGTATGTAATTGCAGTAGCCGATTCAGGCAGTTTTTCGAAGGCTGCCGACATTTGCTATGCTGAACAAAGTACTATCAGTCAGCAAGTGAAAGTTCTTGAAGACCGTTTGGGTACGGTGATTTTTAATCGATCAAACTATCCATTAAAAGTAACTGCTGAGGGCGAAGCAATCGTTCTACAAGCCCGAGAAATCGTTGAAAAGGTTGAGGATTTAATTAAGCCTTTCAAAGATAGGTCGAAGAATACCTAAGCTACATATGACATTGAAACCCATTTTTTGGTGCATCGCTTTCCTTGTATTGGTTGCATTTCCGCTTCAAGCGCAAAATTATCGATACATCAACAACGGACAGCCAGCAACCTTTAAGAATCTGCAGAAAAGCATGGCTGAATGGGCCGATACGGCAAACGTTCAACAAGCAAAGCATTGGAAGTACCTCAAAAGATGGGAGTACGAGCTAAGTTTACACACCGATAAAAATGGTGAGTTAGGCGATGCGCAAGAGTTGATCGACTACCAAATGCAAAAAAGCAGCTCCCGAACTTCCGCTTCCTTCAATGCATCTTGGTTTCCAGTTGGGCCCAATGCAGTTCCTGAAAATTACACCGGGTATTTGGAAAATGGAATAGGACGAATCAATTGTATGGCTTTTCATCCCACCGATCCACAAACATTTTTTGTTGGTGTTGCACAAGGCGGCGTTTGGAAAACTACAAATGCCGGAGTTTCATGGTCACCACTTACCGACGATCTTCCTATTTTAAGAGTGAGTGATATCGTGATTGATGCGGTTGATCCCAACATCATGTATATTTCATTGTGCGATTTTGAATATATAGGCGCTGGACTTGATTTGGATGGCAGAAAGCGTCATACACACTACGGTTTGGGTGTTTTTAAAACTACGGATGGAGGTCAAACTTGGTCGCCCACAGGATTGTCGTTCGAACAAGAAGATTTCGATGCTTCTTTGATTCGTAAAATCCTTATCAACCCTGAAAATTCGAGTGAATTGGTCGCTTGCGGCGTGAGTGGAATGTACAAATCGCAGGATGCTGGAAATACCTGGAACCAAGTGTTGGATAGTTTGTTTTGGGATTTGGTGCAGGATCCAAACAATCCTCAAACAATCTACGCAGCTACAGGTTGGGTGTATTCTGCCAACACTGGAAGCGCAAGTATTATGAAATCGAACGATTTTGGAAATACTTGGACGGTTTTACCTACCAACATCCCCGAACAGGGCTTTGTGCAACGGATTAAAATTGCCATTGCACCCGGTAATTCGAATTATATTTATGCAGCTGCCGTTGATACTTTGGGCGGTTTACATGGGATTTATAAAAGTCAGAATGCTGGTAATACTTGGGATTTTATTCAACCTGATCCATTTAATCCTTTGAATGGGTCGAATGGACAAGGCCATGGTGGACAAGGAACTTACGATTTGGTTTTGCATGTTGATCAATTCGATCCATTGAAGATTTTCATCGGAGGAGTGAATATGTACATGTCGGAAGATGGAGGTCAGTTTTTTCAACCTGTTTGCCATTGGACGATTTATTATGGTCCAACCATTCATGCCGATCATCACTTCATGATGCAACATCCATTAACAAATGAATACTTTGTTTGCAATGATGGCGGGCTTTACAAAACCGATTTAATCTTAAGTCAATCGTGGACAGATGCAGAAAATGGCGCATTCTGGCCAAGTGTTTGGGAGAATTTATCGAATGGAATGCAAGTCACATCGTTTTACCGCATTTCATCATCCAATACGCTAGATGGTAGGTTGATTGCTGGTGCGCAAGACAATGCAACTTCCTATTACGATGGAACTTCTTGGAGAGCTATTTTCGGTGGCGATGGGATGGACAATTTGTTAAATCCGAACAACGATTTATTGGTTATTGGATCTAGTCAGTTCGGGTATTTTTATCTCTCTGATGATGGTGCGCAGAGCTCGGTTTTCGAAATGCAATGCAATCTCTTTCAGGAAGCAGGGGAGTGGACAACCCCAATTGAGGGATGCTTTACCAACGGTGAAAAGATTTACGTTGGATATCAAACTGTAAATGTTTCAAATGACGGTGGATTTAGTTGGGAAACGCCAGGTTTTATCGATGGTATAGAAATGCCTATGTCGGCGCTTGCGGTTTCGGCTGTAAACTGCGATGTTGTTTATGCAGCGAGCAGAATAAATTATGCTGATCAAATTCCTTCTCAAGTGTATAGATCTATTGATGGAGCTGCAAATTGGACCAACATCAGCAATGGATTGCCAACAGATTTATACGTTACGGCTTTGGCAGTGCATGAGCAAAATCCCTATCGGGTAGTTGCTGTGATGGCAGGATTTTCGGCTGGTGAAAAAGTTTATCAGAGTTTTGATGGTGGTCAAAATTGGAACAACATCAGCTTTAATTTGGGCAATTTTCCAGTGAATACCGTTAAGTTTTTGTGGGAGTCAGACAATTTGCTTATCGGAACAGATGCAGGTGTGTTTATGCTTAAACCTGATCTCGATGTTTGGATCGATGAAAGCAATGGATTACCCAATGTAATTGTATCGGATATCGAAATCAACGAATCGGCAAACAAGATTTATGTTTCAACATTTGGAAGAGGCATTTGGGCTTCCGACTTAAATGTTTTGCTAAATACTTCTGAAACGAAGGCATGTGAGCAAAAAATCAGATTTGCTGAATTGTCTGAAAATACTAGAAGCATTGTGATTGAAGAAAATACCTGCGGCAAATCATTTCAAAAGCTGGAGATAATAGATATTATGGGGCGTTTGATTGAAACTAAGCCAATTCAAAACAATGAAATTCAATTTCAAACAAATGAATTAAACTCGGGAGTTTATTTTGCACGTTTAATTGGAAATGGTAATTCGGCAGTACAAAAATTCAGTGTACGCTAATTTTATTACAATTTAACTGCATTTCCCAAGCGCAACAAAAACTCCAATCCAAACAATTCCTTTAATTAGGAAGAACAGAAAACCTGCAACGCCAATTCGCTTTATCCATGCTTTTGCACGGCCATTTGAAGGCGCTTTATTTTCCATTTAATAAATTATTTAATCCACTTGAAATTTACCATGCCTGCAGAAGTATGCAGCCCGATAAGGTAAACCCCTGCAGCCAAATGCGCTGTTTGAGGCTGGATCTGGAAATCGTTGTTCAATTGGTAATTTTCGTTAAATACAACTTGACCAGTCATATTAATTAAAACCAAACTCACCATTTCTGGCGATTTAAATCCTCCGGAGATAATTGGTCCAGCAGATGAATTTCCAATTGTAATAGGTTTCGGAAGAATATCTTCAATCCCTGTTTTAATCACCGTTACAGAATCTGATAAAGTATCGCTTCCACAAGTATTAGTGGCAATCAAAGAAACTGGCCAGTCGTTGTCGAAGAGGAAATCGTACTGCGGATTCAATTCTGTGCTTGAATCACCAAATCCGAAATTCCACAAATAGGTATCTGCACCTGTTGAAGTATTTGTGAATTGAACGGTGTATTCATCCAATTGCAATGCAGTAAATCCAGCCACCGGGATCGGATTGATTTCCACTTGCACAATTGATGAAGCCCCTGAGCAGCCAAGTTGATTTACCGCACTCACCGAATAACCTCCTGAGGATGTTACATTAAGTGCAGAGCCAATTTGGTTGTTCGACCATTGATAATTGGTAAAGCCTGATTCTGCTGTGAGGATCACGGGTTCAGCACCACAAATATTGATTGGTCCCGGCGGAGTTACATCAACTTGAAACGGCGCGCTTGCAGTAATCACGATTGGATCAGAAACCGCATTGCAGCCATTGTTTCCATTTGCAGAAACACTATAAGTTCCTGCTGCAGATACATTGATTGAGTTGTCTGTTTGGTTATTCGACCACTGGTAATTGGTAAAACCAGATGCTGCAGTAAGCTGCAGCGTTTCGTTCGGACAAAGCACCTGATCGCCCTGAAAAGTTACTGGAAGTGTTTGTGTAGAACCAACGTTAACATCCACTGAAGCAGTGGCTTCACAATTTTCTTGTCCGGTAGAAACAGTCACAGTATAGGTTGTAAACTGTGCAGGTGTAGCCACTGGATTAGGAGAATTTGGATCATCGAGTCCGGTGGTTGGAAACCATTGGTAAGTGTAATTGTTTGCAGAACCTCCAGCTGCTGTTGGCGCTCCGCCGATAGTTGTGGATTGTCCTTGACAAAGATCGATGTCAGTTCCAGCATTTACTTGCGGAGGAACACAGCTAGATTCAGGAACTACACAACAATTTCCACCGGCAGAAACATTGTATGTTTGGTTCAACCAGCAGGAATATTGCGTGTAGTGGGCGTAAAATGTGCCACCTGTTGCTTGAAGAAAATAATATACCACTTGGTCAGGTGTATTTCCTCCACCAGCATTTTGAGTTGATGAACAAGCTCCTGCAACACCAACAATATTTGGATGGCCATTGGGATTGTCGTAACCTGCTGGAGGATAAACATTGATTTCGGTAATGGCAGGATTTACACCAGTAATTGTGGTTGGAAAATCGCAAATTCCACAATTATTGTTGGCTTGAGTGGATGCAAATCCAGCGTAAATAACTTGTGTAACATTTCCTGCAAACGGACCAGTTATGTTCACTTGTACGGGTTCATACGTGCAAATTCCAATTTTTAAATCGGGAATATTAGCATCCACATTAATGGTAACGATACCACCATCGTAGTTTGAATAAATAATTAAATTTCCATTTTCGCCGCAAATAATTTGGGCATTAATTAATGTGGAGAACATGAGGAAAAAGGGAAGTATAAGAAATTTCATTTTTTATTTATTATATATATTAAAACCAAACACATAAACTAGTGATCAGTAAATTACTGAAATTAGTTTCAAGATTATTTGCGGTGTAGATGTTTTTATTTGAAAGGAAATTTCTGTACTCAGTGCGAAACATAGCATTTGAATTCACTTTGTAATTAAAGCACAATCCTGAAGAAGCTAACTGATCTGATTTTTCGCTGGTTATTGATCGGATCATTATTTCTTCCGGGTCACTAAAGAACTCTAATCTTCCAGAAATAGATGCTTTTTTGTTGAGGTTGTACTTTCCAATCCAATTGATTTGCCACCAAGGATGATGGGATTCAATTCCCGCCGTAAATTTCTGCTGTATTCCTCCGTAAATGCAGGAGGTTAAACTGAATTTCCCATCAGGATTAAATATAAGATAAACATCGCTGAAATAGCGCATTCCAAAGTTCGGATTTGCTGCTGAAACTTCATCACCGATATAAGTATTGAAGTTAATCAATGTGCGTTTCCCAGGACGGTATTCTAATTGAGTGCCAATTGCCAGTGGTGTATTGGTGTCGGTAATGTTCTGCCAACCGTTGAGCACATAAAAATAGCCAGTTAGTTTTTTACCCAATGGAGCACTCAATTTCACACCCGTTAAGTAGTAAGGCACATATTCAGGTGCAAGCGAGCGACTATACATCAAGTGGTCTTTGGAAATAGCCGATTCGTTCGTGTAAGGAGAACCAAAAACTCCGGCATCTAACCAAATGTCGCGGCTTTTCGATAATCTAACTCCAGCATTGGCCTCCACTAAATTTCTCAATGATCCTGCTTCTGCAGCATAATTTGCATTCATGTAAGTTCCAAAACCGGGAACAAAGCGTGCACGGATTTTCTCGTTTCGATAATTTACACCGAGATAAGCAAGATTCACATTGATTTCATTGTGCCTTGCCGACGACACGAAGTACGGTCGATCCGATCCAGCAGGTTCGTTAAAATCGTATCCAAAATACACATCTAACATTCCACTGAAAGTGACTTTTCCAAATGTGGATGAATCCATTTGCTCTACCATTCCTGTGTTTGCAATTTGCGCATTTGCGCTTTGGAGATTGAAAATCCAAAGAAAAACGAATAGAGCAGGGTAAATCTTGAGCATTTGTAGCGCTTATCATGCAAAGTTATAAAGTATATGTGAATAAAAATCTTGTTCTTTGTTCTACCTTTCAATTTCAAATGTACCAAGCCTTTCAACCCGATCCTGATTTTGTTCTTTTGGATGTCCGTTCACCGAGCGAGTATTCTAGAGGGCATATTCCAGGGGCAATTTCATTTCCACTTTTCACAGACGAAGAAAGGGCAGTAGTGGGCACAATTTATAAACAACAGGGCAAAGACGAAGCTGTGTTGGAAGGCTTAAGGATAGTTGGGCCTAAAATGGCTGGATTTGTTGAAGAAGCAGCACGTTTGTCGCCCAACAAGAAGGTCATGTTGCAATGTTGGCGAGGTGGCATGCGATCGGCGAGTGTTGCGTGGCTTTTACAACAAGCAGGATTCGAGACAAGATTGATTAAAGGTGGCTACAAAACCTGTAGAAACGAAATTCATCAGTACTTAAATCAAGCATTTCCGTTTATTGTTATCACAGGTCCTACAGGCAGTAAGAAAACAAAAATACTTCAAGCGCTGCGCGATAAAGGTGAACAAGTGATTGATCTGGAGGGATTGGCAAACCACAAAGGTTCGGCATTCGGAGCGCTTGGAATGGCGCCTCAGCCTTCAATCGAACAGTTTGAAAATCTGCTTCATGTTGAACTTTTAGCCATGGATTTCAGCAGAAGAATTTGGATCGAAGATGAAAGCCGAAAAATCGGAACTGTGGTGGTACATGAACCTTTTTGGAAGCATATCAAGAGTGTGCCCGTGCTGTTAGTCAACTTATCCATTCAAGAAAGAATTGAATTTTTGGTAGATGAATATGGGAATTTCCCTGCCGAAAAATTGGAAGAAAGCATCCTGAAAATTGCGAAACGTTTGGGTGGTCAACATGTAAATGCCGCATTGGAAGCCTTGGAATTGGGCGATTTACACCAAGTGGCTGCAATTACTTTAAACTATTACGATAAGGCTTATTTGTTCGCTTTGGAAAATCGTGGTGCAAATATTCTGCATAGGTTGGATATTAATGGATTAAGTTATGATGAAATTGCAGAAAAAATCATTCAAGTTTCAAATGCATGAATACTGAAAATCAACCCATTCGATTAACCCAATTTGCACATGGTGCGGGCTGTGGATGTAAAATTTCACCAAGCGATTTGAGCGAAATGCTGAAAGGTTTACGGAAGTCGAACGTTGGAGAATTACTCGTTGGAAATGCCGAAAACGACGATGCGGCTGCTTGGGATTTGGGCGATGGAAGGGCTTTGATTTCTACCACCGATTTCTTTATGCCCATTGTGGATGATGCCGCTACATTTGGCGCTATTGCTGCCGCCAATGCGATATCTGATGTATATGCAATGGGAGGGAAGCCTTTCATGGCCTTGGCGATACTCGGTTGGCCAATTGGGAAATTGTCCGCTTCATTGGCTGCTGAAGTTATGAAAGGAGCATCCGAAATTTGCGAAAAAGCCGGAGTGGTGCTTGCTGGTGGGCATACCATCGATTCGCCTGAACCTATTTTTGGTTTATCGGTGAGTGGATTCTGCGATATTGCTCATTTGAAAAGGAACAATACAGTTCAACCGGGCGATTATCTTTATTTGTCTAAAGCACTCGGAACCGGCATTTTAAGTACTGCAGCCAAACGCGGAACGCTTTTCCATCCCGCGGATGCGGAACCAGCCATTGAATCGATGAAGAAGCTCAATAGCGGTGGATTCGAATTTGGGAAAATAGAGGCGGTGCATGCCATGACCGATGTTACGGGATTCGGTTTGACTGGACATTTATTGGAAATGCTTTCAGGTTCGGGCTGTTCGGCGGAAATTAATATGCAGGCAATTCCCGTTTTCGAAACCTTGAAACCTTACGTGGATGCATTTGTGTATCCCGACATGACGATGAGGAACTACAACAACATCAAAGCGGATTGCTCGGAGTTGGATGGAACAGCATTGCTCACTTTATGTGATCCTCAAACCAGCGGTGGATTGCTTATTTCTGTTGCAGAGGCGGGCAAAAATGCGGTGGAAGAAATTCTTCGCCAAGCTGGAGAATATGATCAACCGATTGGGCGTTTGATTCCTATTGCAGATAAAGCTATTTTTGTAAGATGATGAATTCATTCTCTAAGTATTTATTCGGTTCGTTGATCGTTGTACTTGATTTTTCGGGAAGCCTGAATGCACAATTTACACAGCCATCTTGTATCGATTCTAATATGGTGTCGTTTAATCCGTGTTTTGGAACAGTCTATCAGCCAGTTTGTGGATGCGACAATGTAACTTATCGCAATGAATGTCTCGCCATAGCTGCAGGAATTGTGAACTTCGGTTATGTGGATGGACCTTGTGAATTTATGGATTTCGATTTTAACCCAAATCCAGTCTATACTGCAGGTCAACTCGATATTAGAGTAATTTGCAAGGATGTAACCGACATTAATGTATGGATATTCGATACTTTTTTTCGTCAGCGCTATTACCAGGTTTCACGTCAGTTTAAGGATGTGAATTTATTTCCTGATGTACGAAATTTCGGAAATGGCTTGTATTTCATTGTAATTGAAGCCGAAGGTGTAGTGAAGGTGAAGCGACTTTTGGTGAATCAAATTATTGATTGATATTGCGAATATGGTCTATAAGGCCTGATTTAACTGCCCAATTCAATCCATACTTTGCCTAATTGATCGATCATATCTGAAGCAATTAATCCGTTCATTCCGTTTTGTTCTGCAGCGAAGTCACCAGCCTTTCCATGAACGAATACACCAATGATTGCAGCCGTTTCAGGCGGATATCCTTGTGCACAAAATGCTGCAATAATTCCCGATAAAACATCTCCACTTCCAGCAGTTGCCATTCCCGGATTTCCGGAAGCATTAAACCAGCAACTGCCATTGGGTAAACAAACCGCTGTGTGTGCACCTTTGAGCACCACAATCGCATTGGTTTTCATGCTGAGTTGCATGGCTTTGTTCCACCTTTCAAAGGTATTTTCCGATTTACCCACCATTCGATCCAATTCGCCGGGATGCGGTGTAAGTATCGTAAATGCAGGTAAAAACGCTAACCAAGTTGGATTTTCAGCAAGAATATTCAAGCCATCGGCGTCGATCACCAATGGGCATTTTGCATTTTGAATTAAGGATTTCAGCACTTTAGCGGTCTCATCATTTTTTCCTGCTCCCATGCCAAACCCGATCGACTGAAATCCATCTGGATTGAACGAACCATCGAGGTAATTTTCTCCGGTTGAAGCGATACACATAGCTTCTGGAATCGCCGTTTGGATTGGATTCACACAAACTTTCGGGATGTATGCAGTTACTTTTCCAGTTCCACTGCGAAGCGCTGCCTTGCTCGATAGAATGATTGATCCTGCCATACCCATTGATCCTCCTGCAAGTAAAGTATGGCCATAAATGCCTTTGTGGGAGAATTTAGGTCGGCGCTGAAGCATCGATTTCACATCATTGGCAGTGATTAAAAAACGCTCAAATCCAGAAGATTTTTCCTCTTTTAAATCAATGTCGATGATTTCCCATTGTCCAACAAATTGTGCTGATTCAGGGAAAAAGAATGCCAATCTTGGTTTGTGAAAACACAAAGTAACAGAGGCTTTCAATACATGTTTACCTTGTTCGGGGATCGATTCTCCTTGAAGTCCGCTTGGAAGATCTATTGCAACTTTGAAATTGGTTTTTCGGTTGATGTGAAGAATGATTTCATCGATCGTTATTGATGTTTTGTGTTGAAAACCTGTTCCAAACAAAGCATCAATGATCACAGCTTCTGGTTGAATGTTGGAAATTGACTCAACAGTTATTACGCATGTATTTACTGTCGTTTTCGATAATCGTTCGACGTTTATATGGTGGTCTTTGCTGTATTTTTCTGCTTCCAATTGAAGCACCTTAACGGAGATTCCTGTTTCAGATAAAAGCCGTGCAATCGCCAAACCTTCGCCACCGTTGTTTTCTGGTCCGCAGAGCACTACAAATGGAAATTGGTAACCTAAATTGTTGACGATCCAGTTATTGCAGGCTTGTGCAGCACGTTCCATCAGGTCTAGTGATTGGATGCCTTCTTGTTGAATGGTAAATTGATCGGCATTTCGGATTTGCTGGGTATCGAGCAATTTCATTTTATTGTTTTTACTTGCTCAAGTTAAGCAGTAATTTTCAGCTTTGATGATTTTACTAATGAATAGATCTGATGTTTCGGTGTTATTCAAATTTAACGCAATAGCTCATTACTCTTTATTAAGCTTTCATTTGTCTATTTATTAATTCCCAAACAAGCTAATTCGCTATAATATTATCAATTTAATACTTAATTACTTTCTCCACTTTTGTGATGTTGGTTTTGTTGTCTGTTATCGTAAGTAAATACATGCCTGAAGATAAATGGCTGAGATCTACGTTGGTTTTATTCTCTGCAACTGAAATGTTCTGACGATATGCGTTATCTATAGAAATTAGAGTAACATTATAATTAGAAGTTACTCCTGTTATGTTTACGAAGTCTTGTGTTACATGAGGAAAGATGGTGATGTTTGACTGATTTTTATTATTAATGGATGTAATTGTGTTAACTTCTACATTAAATTCATTTACAGCCAAACCTCCATTAGGATCTACTGCCATAACGTAAATAGTAGTGTTTCCTAAAGCTCCACCAGTAAGCGTGAGTTCTTGGTTGTTTAAAGTAGCTGAAATGAGAGTTGATTGCTCACTTGTTACAAAATATAGCAACGAGTCGCCTGAGGGATCTGCGAATACATCTGAAAGATTGATGGAATGCGTTCCAAAATTTTCGGGTAGCACCAAATTGCTTATGCCATTTGTTAAAATAGGCGATTCGTTTAAAAGTGACCTTTTAGGTTTCCAATAATAATACTCTAAGTACTTAAACCCTAAGGCATAAATTCCGCAATTGGTTTCAAATAATACTAAATCAAAATTCTCGTTTGGCGTTGGGCTATCTGAATTGTGACTGAATAATTCATCTGTAGTATTAGCAGTAAGCGACCATTGGATCCCTGCATCGTTTTGCCAAGAAAATAAGCCGTTGTTTTTTAAAATACTACCTGTATGTTGCGTATTTACCGTAGGCACTCTTTCGAAAGTTCCTAATGCGACTTCAATAGGTGTCGTTTCTCTGATAAGGTTGGTTCTTTTTCTGTAAATTTCGCCATTGTATTTTAAAGCAATAGCACCTGGAATATAATCACCTTCACTCGTACGAAACAGTTGAATAAAAAAATCTTCCCCAGGATATGGCGAATCTGCACCTGTTTCTAGCTTACCTTCTGCAAAATTTGGTGTAACAGTCCATTGAACATTCGCTGTATTTTTCCAAAAATACTGACCATTTTCGAATGTAATATTGGCCTCATGCCATGGGTTTTCAATAACGTTTTTAGAATAGTTTCCTAATAATTCGTTCATCGAAAAGGTGCTGAACTGAGTCGAAAGGTCATTTTGATTTAATCTGGTAATCAACTTGTTTGATAAAGGAGTACAATCAACTTGCAATCTTTTATGCAGTGTTTCTGAATAATAATCTGATTCGAATTGTCCTTCAAAATCTGAAGGCCAGAAGTTGATATTGAACCAGTCGTGACCGTTTACTTCCAAGGCCAATTCTATATAAATATTATAAAGATGATGGTAGAATTCGTGTTGAAGCCATTGTGGCAAATAGATTCGGCTTTCAATATCGCTGTATTGGCCATTTCCTAAATGTGGATGTTTTTTTGTGAGCCATAAATCGTCACTTATAAACACTGGGCCACCTTTATAATCTGCTCCCATGCCTCCGGTAATAAAAGCTTCATCGTCGAAAGTTGGATAATCTGGCACATGCGACGGGTAAAGAATCCACCACCAATCAGTACTGTCCTTCAGTTCCTGAGACATTGTATTCCAAACAGGGTCTATTCCGCTGTAAGCAAGATAAGGCAGCGTAGTAGTTACACCAACAGGCAAGCAGAGTGTATCAATTTCAATAAATTGCACATCTACTTCTAATGCTCCTTTGGTAATAGCTGTTACATATCGTGAAAAGAAATCGAACGACTGTTTGATAATACGGTAGTCGTTGCTTAATAAATTGGTATCTATGTTATGTGTTACAAAAGTACCTGTTCCGTTTTGCAATTGTTGTTCTGTAGATGGCTCAATACCTTCTGAACAACCTATTAAAACGATACTCATATTTACTCTTTTAGCTTGAATGGTTGGGTTGCCATTTATGCCGTGGTCGATAATGTCTTCTAACATGCGCAATCCATAATAACCGTGAGGTGTGCCTATGTTTGAGCCATTTAAACTACTATATAAATCCCACCAGCTATTATCACCTTTTGGGTAAGTACTAAATAAATTATCAACTAGGATTTTTGCCTGGGCGTATTGCCCAGCTTGAATTGCATCTTCGGCTTGAATAAAAGTCGTAATTGCTTCAACAGACTGTGTATTAAACTGACTTTGACCACCATAACAGGTAAAAAAATCATTTAAAGTTGTAGCATCGCAATTTAAATTTTGTGCACTTACCGAAAATGGAAACAATAGCAAACATAGAAATTGAAAGATGTTTGTTTTAAGTGATTTTTGAATACCACCAAAAATAAAACGGAAGGGACTTACATTTATTAAGAAGCTATATTTATTTAGCACAGTGGTAGATTGAATAATTCAAAACAAAAGTAAGAGATTGTAACTGATTTTCTATTTTAAATTTCAAAAAGGTGCTGTAAATCAATTATAACCATTCAATTGTTAGATATAACTATATTCAAAAATATCCTTTTATAAAAAAGTCTTTTCAGATATTATTATATTTTTAATCATATACATCTGATTTTATTATTGCTTGTTTTGCAAGAATCAATTCAGTTTATTCGGCTTATTTTGTTATTAAATATAATATGCCTAAAGCCTATAACTGCGCTTTTGCCAAACCATGGCTTCTCGATACTTTTTAGAAATTCAGGTTTTGTTTTACGTTTGGATTCGTACAAGCATTTCGGTATAAAGTAAGTGGCTTTGCAAATACGTAGACTGTTAAAGAAGCATCAAAATCTCCTCATGCACTTTCAAAACCTGGGGAATAACCAAAGCAGTTTCATCGTTGTTGATGAGCCAATTTGCCTTATTTACAAGGCTTTCGGTAGGTAATTGACGGCTCATTCTATCCTTAATCAATTCTTCGGTCATTCCCGGTCTTTTTAAAACACGTTTAATGCGAAGTTCGTTTGGGGCAATTACTGCAATTACACCATCGAGCATTTTGTTGATTCCCGTTTCGTAAATTATTGCAGCTTCTTTAATTACATATTGCGTGTTTTGTGAAGCGCACCAAGAATTAAAATCCTCTCCAACAGCGGGATGTACAACTGCATTTAATTGTTGTAATAAATCTGGACTCTTAAAAACAATTGCACCCAATTCTGTTCTGTTGAGTTCATTGTTTTGATAAATGCGAGCTCCGAAAATCTTGCTGATTTCGTCGATCAATTGGGCATTTTCGTTCATCAATGCCTTTGCACGTTCATCGGAATTGTACGCCGGAATATTCAATACTTTGAACACCTTCGCGATGGTCGATTTTCCTGAACCAATTCCGCCTGTTAATCCGATTTTTTTCATGCTGATGCCTTTTGAAGAACGAATCTAGCGTTTAGCGTTTTCGAATAATCGTTTCAACACTTTCGGGTTTTATTCGAATCTGTTTTGCGTATGGTGGTACTTTCTTGGCTTTCAAAATTAATCTTCCACCTTTTTGCACTTTGAGGTCGTGCAAATCAGCAACAATTTGAAAATCTTCAGGTTTAATCTTTTTGTAGTTTCTCAAGGCCACCTGAAAAACCACTTTAACGGTTTGTGGTGTGATGCTCAAACTGTCGCGCTGAATAAGATGGTCGAGGAAAACGGGCACTTCTACAACGGCTTCGGTGAATTGATCGATTTCGAGATGAACCGCTACTTCGGCTGGCTGAAACGACAATTCAGGATGTGGTTGCTTCACCTTGAGGTTGTAGGATCCCGATTTGTTGAGGTTGTTGAGGATTAGAGGATCGGTTTCAACCTTCGTAATTGTTTTGGTAAGTTCAGCTGGTCCTGTAAGGGTGATTGAATCTGGCGTGACCCTCATACTGTCTACCAATCCATATTGATTCAAAAACTCGAGATAGCTGCTTACTTGAACAGGTACTTTGTTGAACCCTCGGTTAAAGAAGGTGAAGAAAATGGTGTCGGGGAAAATATTGAGCGCCTTTATGTCGCCATGCAAGCGGTTGAAGTAATCTACTGCGTGCAGCGTTGTGAGAAATGATCCATTTTTCTTTCCCGCTGGCAAAGTTCCCATGTTGCGCCCATCGATAATGATTTCGGCCAATTGAGGTCTTAAGCGGTAAGAAAGTATGTGAAACCCACTGCCCGAAACTTCAATTTCAGCGTCTTTGGGCAAATTTTCCATCAATAGATTATCGTTCGGCATATTGATGTATTTAACTGGGACTACAAACTTACTGGTGTAGAACTCATTAAACGCAAGCAATAACCAAAGCAACGAGGATACGCCAAGGCAAAGCAGGAAAACAATGATTTTCCGCCTGCTAAATAAGGCCGAACGCCAAACCTGGGAGGATTTCGGCCGGGCCACCTTGCTATTTACTTAGCTGCTTGGAGTTGTTCTCCCGGAGCGCCCGATGAAACAGCAGATTTCTCGATTCTGAGTTTTCCGCCACCTTCAGTTTCAATGATAAATGTAGTTTCAGCAACCTCTACAATTCTACCATGAAGACCACCAATTGTAACCACTTTATCGCCTTTTTTCAAGCCTTCGCGGAATTGTTTTGCTTCTTTGGTTTTCTTCATTTGGGGACGAATCATGAAGAAATAAAATACCACAATGATTAGCACCATCGGTAGGAGAGAAGCCAAGCTATTTTGTCCGCCGCCGCCCATCATCAAAAAGGGAAATACTGTTGTCATGTATATATTGAGGTGTTGAATATTATTTATCTTTTGGTTTCACGAATCCTACTACGAAGAGTTTGTGGGTTGCAGGTTCAGTATTCGAGAAAACGGTAACAGATTTAATTGCACTTCCTGGCTTGCCTTCAGAATCGAATACAACATCGATTGATCCGCTTGCACCTGGAGCGATTGGCTGTTTAGGCCATTCTGGAACTGTGCAACCACAAGATCCTTTTGCATTGCTAATTACGAGGTCGTTCGTGCCTGTATTGGTGAATTTAAATGCATGTGAAACTTTTTCGCCTTCGATCACTTCTCCAAATTGGAAAGTATCAAGTTCGAATTTCATGCTTGCAACAGGAACGTCTTGTTTGCCATCGGCTGATGCAGAATTGGTTACCATTTCGGCAGTTACTCCATCTTTTTTAGTGTCGCAGGCAACTGCTAGAACTAACGCCAACGAAGGAATTGCCAATTTATAGATTGATTTCATGTGTGTACACTTTGAGGCTGCAAAATTAATCAAATAGCATTACAGTGAACGCTGCAAACAGTTGGAACAACTTATTTAATAGATGCAACTTCGTGTTCAATTGATCCCATTATCATCAGTGCTTCGTTCTTGATTTCGGGATAAATACTTATAAATCCCACTCCTCAAAAAAGACTCACTCAATTAATGCTGAATCACCAATTTTGAAGTAACCAGCTGTTGTTGGTTTTTCAGTTCGATGAGGTAACAACCTGCTTCCATGGTTTCGAGAGGGATTTCATGATTACCCGCCGACAACGAAGCGCGGTGCAACACTGTGCGCCCCGAAAGATCCATACAACGGAATTCCATATCCTCCGAAGGAACATAGAAACTAATCTTGTCGTGCGCAGGGTTTGGATACATCCGAATTGTATTTGTAGCAGATAGGTCGCTTATGCCCGTTGGGATTTCTACTTGGATTGCCAAGGTCGCATCTTCAGAAAAACAACCATTAAGGTCCATGCCCATTACTTGCGCGGTTAACGAACCTTCGCCACCATCCCAGAAAACCACTGCAGTGTCTTTGTCGGATGTGTAAATGACGTTTGAAATGAGCGTTGTGTTTCCAAGGAAATTCCAGAAATACAGCATGCCCGGCGAGCCTGTTACTTCGAAAACGGTTGAAGCTTGCTGCGGATTTACATTGCTTGGTCCGCTCAAGGTGATCTGAGGAGACGCAAAAACAGTTGCCGAAAGGGTGTCGGGCTCGCCGATGCATCCATTTACGTTTAGAGAAACAATATACTCGCCAGTTGCAGCAGGGCTGGCATTGTTTACTTGTGCATTTCTGTTGGGTGCAGTGAATCCGTTCGGACCAGACCAAGCGAAGTTTCCATTTGGAACGTTGGCTGCCGAAAGAAACAGGATTTCACCTTCACAAATTTCGTTTTCAACACTGGTAATAAATGCATTGGGCGCTTGAATGATGTCGATGTCGATGTTGCGCTCTCCTGCACAATTGTCGCCCGTGATCACTACCGAATAATTGCCTTCGGCGTTCAATGAATCAATCACGAAGCTTGGATTTTGTGAAAATGAAGTGAAAAATCCTGGTCCGCTCCATTGGAACGTTGCATTGCCAGTGAAGTTGGTGAAAATGCGTGCGGTATCGCCAAAGCAAACCGGACTGTTGCTTGTAACTGTTGCCTGACAAGGAATGCATCCCGAAGGAGCTGTGTAAATGAGTGAACCCGTGCAAGAAGTGTTGGCAAGGAAGGTGGCTAATATGTTTTCATTAGCGCCATTAGAAGACAAACCTGTAATGTTGAAAGTCATTGGATTGGTAAACGGAGCATTCAATTCTACGCTCAATTCACCAATCGATACATTGAGCGTGTTGGTGGTTGGCGGATAAAACGACCACACTTGTCCGCTCACAGAATATTGGTTAGTTAAGGTATCGCAAGCACTTGCCGTGGCTGTTACTGAGGAAATGAGGCATGGAGCAACAAAATCGCAGCTAAATGTGCCTGTTCCTGCATTTTGAACAATGCTCACATTGGTTGGGAAATTGGCAAAATTGGTGATCATCAAAACGTAATAATCGCCAGCATTTACCGAGGTGAAATTGGCTGTTTCTGTAGCGCCTCCAGCATAACTACAATCGGCTGTATTTAATGCGGTAAGTGAGTCGCACCAGTTGTTTTCGGTTGCGAATGGACCATAAACGATAAAGTCTAAATCGCGAGCGCTTGAATTGGTAATATACAATTGATGGTCGCCAGGCGTGCCTACTTGGAAATAAAACCAAGCTGGATTGGGTCTTGTGTTCAAACATCCATAATTAGGACCGACTTCGGCAGGGCCAGCATCAATGGTTCCAGGGTATGTGATTGGATTTTCGAAGCATACTTGAACAGCATTTGAACAGGTAGTGTAGCCGTTTTGAGCATTTAAAGCAAGAATCGAAATCAAGAAAAGAAACAGGGTAGCGGTTTTTTTCATTTTATCTATTAAAAACTGCAAAGTACTAAAGTTCGGTTGAATCAGAAACCCAATAATGCTTCGTGCAATAAATGAACGGGGAGTCCCATTACGGTATAAAACGAACCTTTAATTTCCGTTACACCAATATAACCGATCCATTCTTGAATGCCGTATGCGCCTGCTTTATCGAAAGGCTTGTACTGGTTTATGTAATATTGAATTTCACTTTCTGTGAGCACTTTAAAACTCACTTCGGTTGTATCGCAAAGGATGATTTTTCGATGTAGATCGGCTATGGCGATGGCTGTGATCACTTCGTGTTTGCGGCCGGAGATTTTTCGGAGCATTTCAGTGGCCTCTTCAGCATCTTTGGGTTTGTTGAGCACTTCATCGCCGAGCCATACAATGGTATCTGAGGTGATCGCGATTTCATTTTCTTGCAGGTCGACCTGTGCAGCTTCGGCTTTGAGTGCAGCTAGGTATTCCGCGATCTCCTTTCCCCGGAGGGATGCTGGGAATGTTTCATCCACTGCGGGAACACGAACTGTAAATTGGTCGACGATGGCTGCCAATAGGTCTTTTCGACGTGGTGAGCCGGATGCCAAAACTACTTGTCGGCCTTTGAGTGTATCGGAATTGAGCATCCTTTAAAAGGTTAATCTGAACACAAACATCGAAAGCACTCCAGTAACGATGAGGATTTTACAAATGAGTGAGGCGCGGCTATAATCTGATTTTTCGATGGCTCTCCACAAAGTAATCAATAACCAAACAAGTGGAAGTTGCACTGCTACTGCGAGATACCAGAACATCTCGAACATCGAGTAGGCGAGCAAATACTTCATGATGAGCCCCAAGGTAATCATGGTGAAAACGGCCAAACTCATCGCGATGAACCGCGCTTGAACTTCGCCCGCCACAATTGGAAGCGTTCTGCAACCTTGTTCGATATCGCCTTCCATGTCTTCGATGTCTTTCACGATTTCACGGATAAGGTTCGAGAGAAATGCAAAAATGGCATAACCGATCACCATCACCATGCCTTCTTTGAGCAAAGTGGTGCCAATGGTGCTCGTGTTAACGTTCATGATTTCGAGCGATAAAAGTGCGCCGTTCGAAAACTCGAAAATCCCAACAGTAATCGGAACCAAAGCCGCCAACATAGCAATCAAGATGTTGCCCGACAGCATTTGTTTTTTCAAATGTGAAGAGTAAAACCAAAGGGCTACAATACTGATTAATTGAATGATAACAATCTTTTTGTGCCCGCATTTCCACGACAGATAGGCGGCCAACATCAAACCAACAAAACTGAGCACCAAATGCAAGGTAATGGCCCATCTTCTTGAAATGGTTTTACCCACCACAATACGATCTGGTCTGTTTTTGCGGTCTGTTTTGGTATCGAAATAATCGTTAATGATGTAACCTGCTGCTGCAATAAGGATAGTAGAAAGCACCAACAGCGAAAAATCGAATCCTTCCATGTGCAAGCCAACGCCTTGCGGCAGATAGCCTTGTTCGAGCAACAAATTGATGCCGTGAAGCCACAAAGTTTCTAGCAACCCATAGCGAACGGCGAGCATCGTAGCTGCAATGATGAGCAGATTCGGAAGTCGGATAATTCTCAGGTAAGCCTTCATGCCTCAAATATAGCGCTGAATAATCTGTTTGCTCAAACGATCGTAGATTTCAATCATATCTGGATCGTCTACCAATAAATCCTTGTGAATTTGCATGGTATGGAGGTCGTTTCTACATGCGGGGCCAGTCTGCGCCGCCTCAGGACCAGGATATTTCACCATTGAAACGGTATTTTCCAACAGAGGCAATAGCGCTTCGAAAGGCAATTCGTTTTTAACACAATATTGATGGGCTACACTAGCGAGATGATTCACGAAGTTGTTCATGAATACGGCTGTCATGTGCATTTTTTGCCGTTCGGCGGAAGGGAGCGCGAATGCCTGAGCTTCTGTGATTTTCAGGAACGTTTCGAGGAACTGTGCACCTTTTTCACCATCCGATTCGATAAAGTGTGGAACATCTTTCCAAACCACCGAAGTAGGATCGCCGAAAGATTGTGCAGGCCAGCAGACCGCGTTACCGCTTGAAAGTTTCGGTAATACATCAATCGAAGTGGCACCTGAAAAGTGCACGAACAAGGAAGCCTGGTGGATGAATGTTTGTGCTACGTTTCCAATCTGATCATCGGGAACGCAGAGTAAAATGGGTGTTTTTAGCGATGCGTCGTCTTGGGCAGTTAATCCAAATTTCGATTTAAGTGCCTGCACCTTTTCTGCATTGCGGCCCAAGATGATGACGTCGAAATACCGTTTTTCGCCGAACAACATCAGCAACGATTCGGCAATTTTACCCGAACCTACAATCCGTATTTTATCAGTCGGCTGCAATGGTTTTGGCTGACTTTCTGGTACGGTTCCAAACGGCTAATCCTGTTCCAATGCCCATCAAAATACAGCCAATCCACAGAATATTGATCGCTGGGAATACGATGGCTTTCAGGATGATGAAATCGCCTGCATTGGTGGTTTTCTCAGCAATTCGGATGTGGAAGGTTTCCTTTTCTGGATCTATTTTCCAAAGACTGAATTGGAGTCCTTTAGAAGCCATCACAGTATCCACTGAAGAAGTTGAGAATCCTCGAATAACGTACAACGGCATCACCGATCCAATGTCGCCGTTGAGGCCCATTACCTTGAGTTTTGCGCCCACAGCAATGTCAGATTCTTCGAGCTTGTACTTGGCCTTGTCTACATTTTTCTCCAAGCCTTCTAAAATCACCATCGCATTGCTGGTGAAAACGGTATCGCCCGGTTTAAGTTGGTAATCCTGAGGATCTTGCCAACCATCCTTGGTTTTTACTTTTTCTTCTGGCGTTTCAACCTTGGCGTACGTAACGTGGGTAAAAATATCCTTGTGGATAAAGTGTTTTGTAGCGGGCTCTGCCACATTGCCCATCCTTGGGTTGGTTTGGATGAAAGGATGTAACGTGAACTCCTTGCTGTATCGGCCTTGTCCGTTTTTCTTGAAATAATCAATATTGTAATAAATGTTGATACCCGCTGTAGAATCGCCTCGGTATGTAACATGGTAGTCGCCCATCTTCACCGTATCGTTGCGTGCAAGTAGGATGTTTTCTTTGTTCGGAAAATCTTTGCCCAAATCGAAAGCACTGGTGTTTTTGGAGATGAACTCTTGTTTCCCAGTAGAAATCAAGGCACCCAAAAGCACCAAGCCGAAGCCGATGTGGGCAATCGAAGGTCCTGCTTTCGGCATTTTGCCTTTCAGCACGCGGAATAGGTAATCGGCATTTCCGATCACTGCAAACAGCGATGCGAACATGAGCAGCAGTAACATCAAGTCCGACAAACCAACCACATACGCCAACAATCCTGTAAGCAACAAAGAAACACCTACCGAAAGAAGAATTCGTTTCCAGAATTCTCCCATGCTGGTTTTCTTGTACTTCAAGAATTGTGTAAAGCCCATCAGGGTTGCAATAACAAGCGCAAATGGTACTTGCCAAGCATTGTAATGTGCAATCACATCTTTTTGTGGAGCAAGTTTAGCCTCAGACAGTTTCTTGAAAAGCTCATTTGGCATCATTTCATTCAATGATGCAAACATGTTGGCAAGGTTGCCAGCTAGGAATTTATTGATTACCGGTGTTGAGGTGCTGAAAGTGATCTGGAAGGCAGAAATCAGCAATACCAAAGCACCTACAAACATCCAGAACTCGCGTGAGGTCGCACTTTCTTCGTCGGTTTGTTTCGGCAATGCCTTGTTGATTCCTCTAAACATGATGATGAGCGACACAATAAGAAACCCTCCTGTGAGGAGTTTCATGAATCCAGTAGCTAAGCTAATCACCACCAAAGAACCACTGATAGCTAGCCAAATGGTGAGCTGATTGCTTTTGAGCATAAATGCGGATGGCAGCCAAATGAAGAACAACAGGTAAATTAACAGCTGACCAGTCATGCCCAAATCGGTGAAGGCATGTACGGAAGAGTCGCCCAAAATTCCACTTCTTGTGAGGAAGGTAGAGTAAAGGATGAGGATGAAGGTGGCGAAAATGAGGAAGATCGCGGTAAGTAGCGATTGCCCTTTGTTTTTGTTTACCAGCATAATGTGGCCACCTGCCACGAAGGTTAACCAAGGCACGAGGGAAGCATTTTCAACCGGATCCCACGCCCAGAAGCCGCCAAAACTGAGGGCTTCGTATGCCCAAGCGCCTCCCATGAGGATTCCGGTGCCGAGTATACTCACCCCGAAAAATGTCCACGGTAGTGCAGGTTTTATCCATTCTCTAAATTCTCCTTTCCACAAACCAGCCATCGCAAATGCAAACGGGATAAGGGTAGAGGAGAAGCCCAAGAAAAGTGTAGGCGGGTGAATGGTCATCCACCAGTTTTGAAGCAGCGGATTGAGACCGCGCCCATCTAAAGATTCTAGGTAATTAGCTGACTGCACAAAAGGCAAGTGCATGAAATCGGGATGATCGCGCAAGAGTAGGAACGGACTGCTTCCGATGTGTGCATCGCCAATGTAAACGCCCAATAGCATAGATGCGAGGAACATTTGCACCATCGAAATAATGGCCATTGTGGTAAATTCCCAAGCGCCAGCAATGCGTATCAGGATGTTTGCGAGCACCATGTTCCAGAAAGTCCAAAGTAGGAAGCTCCCTTCTTGTCCTTCCCAGAAACAAGAAAGGATGTATTGCATCGGCATTTCCTTGTTGGAGTGTTGCCAAACGTAATGGAACTCGAAATAGTGGTTAAAGAGCATCCAGAACATCACTACGATGATACCGATAACGGCAGCCGAGTGAACGAGAAAGCCTGTTCTGGCAATGGTTTTCCATTGGTTGGCTTCTGGCAAAAGACGGTCTTTGTGCGCTAAAGTGTAGGCGATGGTGGAGAGCAGAGCACCTACAAACGAAAGTATGGTAAAGAGGTGGCCTAATTGCCCCCAGATAAGGTGTTCGCCTTGGTAATCGATCATTTTTTGGGTTCAGTGTTTTGCTTAAAGAGACGCAGATGGAGCCGATTTAAACTCCTGCAGTTCTTCTTTTCCGTCGTTATATTTACTTGGGCATTTCATGAGAATCTTGTCGGCAATAAATTCTTCACCCTTCATTTTGCCCGTAATAACAACCGATTCGGAGCGCTCGAAGTCTTGAGGTTTAGATCCATTAAACAGCACTTTCTTTTCCATCCCTTCATTGTCGACGAGGTAAAAACTGAAAAGGTTGGCGTTTTGTTCTGGATTGTAGCTCAATTCTTTCACCTTATTTAGTTTACCTGCCACATGGAATTCTTTTCCGGGAGTTTCCATGGCTTCGGTAAATGAAGCGTAGGTAGATGAATCTAGGAAAGTGCTTAAAATGGTACCGATCGCAACGGCAATCAATACGATAGCGATGATGTGCGTTTTTTTCATGGCCCGTTTAGGATTTTTGGTTCTTTTCGAGGCGGCTTATTTTTCGGTCGAGGCGGAAAAGCCAAATGGCTAAGCCAATAAAAACTATCGAGATTATAGCCACTACAACATATATTTTACCGTCGGCGCGAAAAGCATCAGCCATTTCGGCTCCGAGTGAAATTTCGGTGGCCATTAATGGAGTAACGAAGGGCATCAAGAAGAAAATGAAGAGAATTTTGAACGCTTTCATAGGATATCGTTGTTTGATTCGACGCCTTTGTCGTTGTTAGAAAAGGAATCCATCATTTTTTGGTATTCGAGTTTTTTGATTCTGAAGCCGAGTGTTGAAATCCATGTGCCGATGATGATCCATCCAATTACTGCAGGATAGAACACCAAACGCATCGAACTGTTGAGATCGTATCCAGAAAAAGCTGGATTACCACCATTACCTGGGTGTAAACTGTCTACTTTATTGAGTCGAGGGTACACCATCAGAAACACCATCAGCAGCACAAAAGCGAAGATGTTGTAAACGGCAGCCACACGACCTCTTTTTTGTTCCTCATCCATCGAATTTCTAAGGATGATGTAGGCAAAATAAATGAGTAGAGAAATGGCTGCGCCGTTGAGTTTGGGATCATTCACCCACCAGGCGCCCCATGTGAACCGTGCCCAAACACTTCCGGTGGTGATGCCGAGCAAGCCCAGAAAGATGCCTGCGAAGGCAAACTGCTCGGCTTTGAAATCGTCGTAAATCTTGTTTTTGCTTAGGTAACGGATGCTGTAAAAGAGCGAAACACCCATCATGGCCATCATGCCAAACCACATAGTAACGTGGTAGTAAAGGTTTCGGATGGTTTCGTTGAGCACGAACAGGCGAGGAACCTCACCAAGCATTCCCCAAATGAGCGAATATAGAACGAGAACAACACCAGCTATTTTCCACCAGTGGCGTGCAATAGCAAATGTTTCGGAGGAGCTTTTCGACATGGATGATTTTGAGCGCACAAATTTAGGTGAAAACAAGTCATCTTCTCTGCACATTTTGGTGGTATTTGCATAGGTTGACGAAAAATATCTGTCACAAGTTTTTCTTCTAAAAATATACTTATTATTGAATGTTCAATCTCAACCTTAACGCTATAGAAAACATGGAAGAACTATTACTAGATCAAACATTTGTTAAATCGGAACCTACCAACTATGCAAGTTTTTGGGTTCGTTTTGGAGCTGCTTTTATTGATGGCCTTATTACAACGGCAGCTGGATTCATCATCCTTTATGCAACAGGCGGTTCATTTGAAAACCAAAGTCCTGTAAACAACTTGATCAATTTGGTAATAGCTTGGCTTTATGCTGCTGCAATGGAATCATCCGACCGTCAGGCAACACTTGGAAAGATTGCAGTTGGTATCAAAGTTACCGATATGAATGGCGAAAGAATCAGTTTCGGTAAAGCAACTGGTCGCCATTTCGCTAAAATCATCTCTGCAATCATCCTTCTCATAGGTTACATCATGGCTGCATTCGATTCTAAGAAGCAGGCGCTTCACGATAAGATGGCTGGCACGTTGGTGTTGAATAAGTAAAATAGGTCTTGACACCTCTCCCTAACCCTCTCCGCTGGAGAGGGAATCGCATTTCGGTATAGGTGAAAATTATAGTTCGAATTAATGCTCCTTAACACCTCTCCCTAACCCTCTCCGCTGGCGAGGGAACTGCATCTCGATAAATCGAAAATGCCACTTTATATTTAATGACCACAGTTTACGTGATCAATCCCCTTTCTCCCGTGGAGAGAGGGCTAGGGAGAGAGGTAAATAAGCAGGACCTCTCCCTAACCCTCTCCACAGGAGAGGGAACTAGATCGCGGTATTAATAGAGATCAAGATAAAGCCGTAAATCCTACTTCGAACCAAATGCCCACAGTACTCGTGATCAGTCCCCTTTCTCCTGTGGAGAGAGGGCTAGGGAGAGAGGTAATTGGGAGCGGTGCAAAAGAGCGATCATCGTAAACCATTCAACCTTTCGCATATGAAAAAAACTTTTCTCTGATGCGTAGGCAATATTACAGTATTAAGACTTTTTTAATGAGTTTAATAGAAGCTCATTAAAAAATGTATTTAACTCAAGTTGCATGAATTAAAATAACGTTCTGTAGGTTTTTGATGGGCGGCTTTTTAGCACAAATTTTCAATAGAACTCCTAATGTTGAACCTTATCCCAATGTTTAAATGGAGCATTTCGGCCGCCATATTAACGAACTAATGTTAACTGATGCTTTTAATGCTTACTAAAAAAAACAAAGAAATTTTTATTCTTGCTTTATAAATTGGTTTCCTGATGCTTTTAATTCAGATGTATATTTGTTTTTATCGTTCAATATAAATCGTTGTTTTTTGAAGCCTTTCTTTAAAATTATAAAAGCATTCTGATTATTATGAATGTCTTTGAAACTAGAATTAGTAAACAAAATTTCAGTTACTTTTTCTGGAATTCCAACTACCTCAAAAACTACTGAGGCTTCATGACCTAATTTCACGTATCCATTTTTAAAATTCACAGTATTCTTAGAATTGATTTTAAAAGAAAGATTTTTTAATGAATGTTGTATAACTAAATTGTTGAACTCTTCTGGTGTTTTGTAAGAATCTTTGCCATAGTTAGTATGCACTTCGTGTTCGAATGCAGTCAAGGCAGAATTAATCTGTAAAACCCATGATCCGTCATCGTGCTCAATCAAAATACTATTGGAATATAAGGGGTCATGATTTTTTTTACTAAATGAATAAAGTAGCAATGACAATATTATAATTGCATGCACACGAACTATGAAAGGTTTACTGGTCATTAATTTTGATTTTTCGTCAGTCTATAGTTTCATGAATTACTTCATAATAAAAAAACGTTATTCTTTAATGATTTTATTGTATGTAATTCCTTTTTCTGTATAAATTTTTAGTATGTAATTTCCGGATTTTAAATCACTTACATTAACAGCATTTTCAGGCGCTGTTTTTAAATAAATTAATCTACCAGCAATATCATAGATTTCAACATTTAAGATAGGAAATGTTGAGCTCAAATTCAAAATACCATTCATCGGATTTGGATAAAGTCTTATGGATTTTACTAACTCATTCTCAGGTGTAGAAAGTGAGGCACAAAATAGACCATCGCAATTTTCATCAATGAAATTTCCATCTATTTCGGCAGCATTTGAATTGACAGCTGCATTGTTGTCATCACAATCAATTAACAAAGAAAATCCATCACCATCAGCATCAATAGTTGAAGCGCTTCCACTTGCAGTCACGTATGCGCCATATATACAATTGATAAAATTGTTATTACCTGCTTCGTCAACGTGATAATGGTACCCTCTTGTGTTATCGTAATGTCCAAAGCAGGCATCTAAATCGGTTGGTACAGTACTATCTTCATTCGCATGTGCATAAATGCCATGACCGTCTAAAGCATAACCTATCATTGGGGCATGCCCGTCACATTGACCAATATTTGTAGTTAGCCCAGTAGCAGCATGGTAGGGTAGCCTGCCGCCAAGTTAATATGTCCGCCTGCATCATCAAAAGGAGCTAAAGTGTAAGCATTCAATATAGCATTTACTGGAGCAGGAGCATCAAAACGAACACCATTGAAAGCAACTCCACGTACCGATGGTCCAAATGCTCCCGGCCCCATACCAAATGGGGTTGAGGAAGTCAATTTAATAGGAGTTACCGGAAAAACATATGTTTGCGTGAGTCCATTAACATAAGATGGTAAACATTCTACACAAAAATTTTGATATCCCACACCTACCATTGGGTTGGCCGCTGCGGCGCAGTCTGCTTGAGTTAATGTTCTGGTAATTTCGCCTGAAGAAGCATTGTACATTTGCCAAGTATTGTCATTGTAAAAAGTAGCAAGATTTTGAATAAATGCTCCATCTACATCATAAACATTTCCATTTTCAAGCCAAATTCCACCCAATGTAGCGTCATCGGAAATGTTTGTGGGGCACCAAGGTCCCATATCATGATCTGGTGGTGTACTGGTTGAAACAATTTTATAACAAGTCGCACTGGTGCCATTGGACAGCGTACAAGCTATTGTAGAAATCGTAACACTAGTACCATCTAAAAAAGCAATGGATTGACTTTTTGAACTGTGGTTTGCGCTTTTAAAGATGAGCATTGAGAAATGACACAAATTACCACAGTGAAGAATAAATTTTTAGCAGTCATGTTTCTGATTTATAGTAAGCTTGATGTAAACCTACTAGTGCAACAATAATTTTCAAAAATAAGTTATTTATTATGATTTGCAACAATAATCCCGAAAAGAGAATTAATCTGTTGATTTGATTTATTGATTTCCAATCTGATCAGGTGATTTAAAGCCTAGAGCATACTATACACCGTTTTTATTGTCGTTAATGTTGAGTCTATCTTGCAATATTATTTTCAATTTTAAGCCATCGAAAAATATTCCAATAATTAGCATTGTCGCTGCAATTGCTAAAACATAAAGTTTTAAAGTCGAATAGAGAACTCCGCTTAAAATTCCACCCAAAAAGAAGAAAGTAATTATGGTGAGTCGTAATTTTATGGAAGCGTAAAGTTTGTCCTTTTGCTCTTTTTGTTTGTAAAAGAACAATTGGGATAGCTCAATACCTAAGTCTGTAAACAGGCCTGTTAAATGCGTTGTCCGCACTGTGGCGTTTGAAATTGATGTTACCATTGAATTTTGTAACCCCATTGCAAATAGCAAAGAACAAGCAAGAAGATTTGGGTTTTGTGAGACTAGAAACTGGCCGAATACTGCTAAAATAAACAAAATAAGACTTTCGATAATTATTGGAATTATAAAATTCCATCTGTCGCTTCTTTTTGAAATAACTTCAACTATTAGGTTCGATACGAATGACCCTAAGAAGAAGAAAAAAATATAGAAGAAATATACAGCCCCTTGCCAAAAATTAAGTTTGAAAATTTCATCTACAAAAAAAGCAAAGTGTCCAGTTACGTTAGTTGTTAACTGTTGAACGGCCAAAAAACCACCAACATTCACAATTCCAGCCACAAAAGACAGCAACGAAGCAATTCTTAAATTATGCTTTAATGTCCTTGTCTTTCCTTTGTGGCTAAACATAAATATCTAGTTCAGTTGTGAGTTTTTGTGTCGGCCTAAATTGGTACATACCGATTCTGGTATTTACTAAGTCGCGATTTCAGCAGCGGCCTCCAATAGAAATAACAAAGATGAAATATATCAAAATGCGCAATAGAATTACTTTACATAGCTTTTGGTAATATCTTGTTAACGGTTGTCTGAATCGATTGGGTATACTTAATTAATTCTTAAATGTGCCATATAATTACATTTTGTGCTTTGTTTGTAATCTTCTCTGTAAGCTTGTAGGCTAGGCGTATTGATTTCACTTAAATACTTCTCTTATCCAAACTAGTTTTTAAATGCTATATTTGGCGCCTTAATATTGTAAATATGGAATTTGAAAATAAAATTGCTGTAATAACTGGTGCTAGTTCTGGAATTGGTAAAGCTACAAGGCAATTGTTAATTGATAAAGGAGCTGTTGTTTATAATTTGGATTTATTTAAAGAAGATTCAAATGATGAGTTTTATATTAATTGCGCTGTAAGTGATTATAATGCGGTAAAAGAGGCAATAGAAATAATTTTTAATAAGCATAATAAAATTGATTTATTATTTGCTAACGCAGGTTTACACAAAGTAGGAAACATAGAAGAAACTAGTATAGATGACTTTGAAAAAATTCTTTCGGTTAATTTGAAAGGCGTTTTCTATGTTTTAAAAGAAATTCTTCCTGTTATGAGAGCAAATGGAAAGGGAAATATTGTGCTTATGGGATCAGACCAATCTATAGTTGGGAAAGGTAAAAGTTCAGTGTATGGCTTAACAAAAGGAGCAATTGGTCAATTAACAAAGAGCACAGCCATTGATTATGCTGATTATAATATTCGAGTAAATTGTATTTGTCCTGGAACAATTGATACTCCTTTGTTGACTAAGGCAATAGAAGGATTCAGTTCGATTACAAATTTAAGTAATGACAATATTTTAAATTCTCTTGAATTAGCTCAACCAATTAAAAGAATTGCAAAACCAAATGAAATAGCCAATGTAGTTCGTTTCTTACTTTCTGACGAATCAAGTTTCATTACAGGGAGTCTTTTTTCAGCAGACGGTGGGTATACTTGCCAATAGTTGAATTTAAAAGCTGATTTATTTAGTCTTTAGTACTTAGTCTTAAGTCGATAGTCTTTTACCTTTCTCCTTTATACTCAGTGCTCAATACTAATTACTTTTCCCTTAATACTCAAGACTCAGTACTCAAGACTAATTTCCCCTCAATTGGCAGATTAATTCTTGATAAAACGTTTTGAATAATACCCATTCCCAGAACTAATTCTCAAGAAGTATAGTCCGATGCTTAATGTTTCTAGCGGTATTTGTAAATTGTTTGCTTTCGGCGTGTAGCGATTTACAATTTTTCCAAAAGCATCTACAATTTCCACTTCATTCAAAACCATATCTGCTTTCAGCTGCAGAACTTCCTGAGCTGGGTTAGGATAGACGGTAACTTGCGCATTATTGAATTCAGCGTTACTTGTAACCACATTTAACCGCGCCCGATTTGCTCCGTAACAATCGCTTTGAATTCGATACATGATAAAGTAATCACCATTTGTAGAAACATAGCTTTCTGAAGCAACAGATCCGTCTACTAACGATAATCCAACCATTTTAACGCCAACATTGTCTAAGGTTTGAAAGTAATAAACAAGATTAACTGGGTCAATTGCTCCACCCGAATTTGTAACGTAATTATCGTAATTAAGTAAGGTAGGAAGTGCCGTTACCACGCCTGTTTGAGGATTGATTTTACCCAAACTATTTAAGCCATTCTGCATAATCAATCCATACACTGAAGTATCTGTGCAGCTGTAGGCATAATTTCCGAAACTAGAGCCTGAATCGGGCAAAGTGATAAAAGCCTCACTGTAAATTTGACCATTGTACAAATCGATGCCCGTAAATTTATTTTCAGTTTCAAAATAGTAAACCATCAAAAATGGATCAATGGTGCACCCCGACATTGTATAACTTTCTGCAACTGAAATCGGAGAAACTAGACTAACAATACCGGTCGATAAATCGCAGGTTCCGAGACGGATATCTGCATAGGGAAAGCCTGTAATTGGATCATAACTAATCTGCCTAAAAAGCCCATACATGCTAGAATCGGCTGCATTGAATCTGAAATTGTCGAAATATCCTTCTGTATTTGGCAAGGAAACGATCACATCATTCACTATTTCCCCAGTTTGTAAATTGATTGACAACCAAGAATCCTCATCTTGATACGAAAATGTTTGATTGTATGGGTTTAATGCAGCTCCTGTTGAGTTAACACTGCTACTCAAAACTGCATTGCCAACTGTAGAAATTACACCTGTAGTAGGATCGATAGTGCCAAATTGAAATCCGAAAGGATCAAATGTCTGATACAAACCGTACATCGTGTTATCAACTTGTGCGTTAATATTAACGTAGATAAATGTGACAAGGACGAGTAAGTAGTGTTTCATAAAAGGTTTTGTATCTGTTAATCAGTTCAAAAGCAAGTAACAAGTGAAAATGTTTTCGCTAAGGTAGTCTTTAGTCTTTAGTCTTCAGTCCTGAGTCGATAGTCTTTTACCTTTTAAAACTAAGTACTTAGTACTCAAGACTTAGTACTCAATACTAAATCATCCCCCGCGACTTCAACTCCAAATACTTGTTCACCGTATTCACGGATAAATCTTCTGGCTTGGTAAAGACCGTTTGAATGCTGTATTGCTTAAGTAATTGCACCAACTGCAGTTTTGTGGTAACGAATTTACGTGCCACAGTTTGGTTGTAAATGTCTTCTAAGGTTTCGGGCTCTGAACCTGCCAATTTTGCTATTTCTTCATTTTCGAAAAATACCACCACCAACAAATGAAACTTATTGATCTTTCTCAAGATAGGCAATACACGCTCAAGGGCCATCTGACTCTCGAAATTGGTGTATAAAAAGATCAAACTGCGCTGGGTGATTTTCTTCCGAATCATGGCATACAGCATTTCCGGATTTGGTTCAAGGGCTTGTGGCCTGATGTTATACAGCGTTTCGAGTAATCTTCTGAGTTGTGCCGATGATCGGTCGGCGGCTACCATCCGCACTTGTCGAGCATCGTAATACATCAGACCTGCTTTGTCGGATTTCCGCAAGGCAATATTTGAAATCACCAATGAAGTGTTGATCGCATAATCGAGAAGGGTTAATCCATTGAATGGCAATTCCATCGCACGACTCACATCAATGATCGAGTAAACCTGTTGCGATTTTTCGTCGGTGTACTGGTTCGTCATCAATCGCGCTCTACGGCTAGTAGCTTTCCAATTGATGCTCCGGTATTCATCGCCCGATACATAATCTTTGATCTGATCGAATTCGTAGGTATGACCGATTCGTCTAAGTTTCCTTATCCCACTTGTGGTGGCAATTTCTGAAAAGGTGCGCAATTCGAGCTGTTTCATTTCGAGAACCGAAGGATATACTGCAACTTCATCTTTTTGATCAAAACTAAATTGCCTTCTAAAAAGCAAGAAACGCGATTTCATCAGCAGGTGAACCTTCCCAAATTCGTAAACGCCTCTAATTACTGGTCGTATAGAATATTCTAATCGCTTTTTTTCGCCTGGCTTGATGCTGGTTTTCATGGCAAAATCTCGCCGCTGCAATTGAACGGGCAATTCATCAATCACTTCCAGCTTTGCGGTGATGTAACTCAAATTCGCAATCGACAACTGAATCAGATTTTCACTTCCAAGCGATAGTACTTGCTGCACTTTGCGTTGCACTTGAAACCGAATTCCAGTTAAATATAAAACGATTAAATCGACGCACGAAAGTGCCGTAAATGCTGCAAGAATAATCTTTGCAGGAAGTAGTAGAAAACCAAATGGGAAAGCCAATACAAAGACAAACGCGATGCTGATGAGCACACGGTAGAAAATCTCAGTGGGTAGAAATCCCGGTTTTAGCTTCATTATCGAGGAACTTCGAGGCTTTCGGTGATGCGTTTGATGATGTCGAAGGTGAGAATGCCTTCCATTTCGCGTTCGGGTGTGAGTTGGATTCTATGGTTCAAAACAGGACCCGTAACCTGGCGGATATCGTCGGGCGTTACGAAATCTCTACCCGAAATGGCTGCATGTGCCTTTGATGCGCGCATGATCGCTAACGATGCCCGCGGTGATGCACCAAGATACAGATCGGTATCGTTTCGGGTTTGATAAACGATTTTTGCAATGTATTCGAGCAGTTCGTCTTTGATGTGTACTTTTTCCACCAGTGCGCGAAGTTCCTGAATTTGAGCTGCCGTTTTCACTGCTTTCACTTCGTGGATGAGGCGGTTGCTAAAGTCGTCGCGGAAACGCTGAAGGATTTTCAATTCCTCGTGCAATTCTGGGTATCCGATGATAATTCGAAAAAGAAAACGATCCAATTGTGCTTCAGGCAAGCGGTAGGTTCCTTCTTGTTCGATCGGATTTTGAGTGGCCAAAACCAAGAACGGACTGTCTAACGTATAGGTGTTTCCGTCCACTGTAACTTGCTGCTCTTCCATCACCTCGAAGAGGGCCGATTGCGTTTTTGCAGGAGCTCGGTTGATTTCATCGATGAGGATGATGTTTCCGAAAATTGGACCTTTGTTAAATTCAAATTCACCGGTTTTCATATTGAAAACACTGGTTCCTGTAACGTCCGTTGGCATTAAATCGGGCGTGAACTGAATGCGCGAATAATCCAAGCTCAGGCATTTTGCCAACAGACGCGAGGTGAGTGTTTTCGCAATGCCTGGAACGCCTTCAATCAACATGTGACCTCCAGCAAACAAACCAGTGAGTAAATGTTGAATTAATTCGTTTTGTCCGATAAGAACTTTGCTCATTTCCTGACGAATTTCTTCGGCCGCTATCGCAACCGGATGCATTGCAGGTGCAGATTTTTCAGGAGCAATGTCTTGATTTTCGACAGGTTCAAGCGGAAGCATGTTTTCTTCGTTATCGATGGTTGTCATTTTTATTTACAGTTTTTATAAAATCTTGTGAGCGATTGATGGAATTTGATGGCAATTTTATCGTCTAGAACCGAATAAACACGTACTTTTTGATATTCATCGCGGATGTATTGGATTATTTCTTTGGAAACGCCCGATTTTATATGGAGTTTATCGATGGTTTGGTCGTCGAGCTCTGATGCTTGGATTCTGTATTTTTCACGAATCCAACTCAAAAAATACCGCATTTGATGCCTCACCATTGTTGGATGTTTGCGTTCTATGAAATACAACCTGGCGATGGTTTTGATAAATTCCAACGAGCTGTTTTTCTTGGGTTCAATCACCGGAACAATGCGCTGAATGCGTTTCAAAGCAAACAACATGTAGATTAATCCTGTTACGATCAAAATAACCATAGCCCAATAGAGTGGGGGATTGTTCAAGATGAAACTCAATGGTGATTGGGCTTGGTTCAACAATGAAGGATCTGTTCCGGGCTTCCAATTTTGAGCATATGAATCCCAAATAATATCGCCTGCTTTTAAATAACTCAATACCGATTCGGCATATTTCGCACCTTGATTTTTAATTAAATGGTAATTCGAGAAAAACAGCGGATTTGAGTGCAGGAAAATGCGGCCCCTTCCGGCCCGAGCAGTAATGAAATTTATATTGTTATCGTCAATTGCACCAAGTGGTGAAATGATTTGATTTTGCTCAATGAATGCATTGTTGAAATATGCATAATTGTAGCTGCTTTTTAAATCTTTGTCTTGAAAATGAAATTTGAAATTGTTTGGAAATTGAAGCGCTGGATCATAAAATTGAACTTCAATGTTTTCTTTGTAAATGCTTTTAACCAGAAATTCGGTGGCAAAAATGGAATCGGTAAGCAATTCACTTAAAATCGGATAGGCTGGTTGTTTCGAAATAATCAAGGCTGTATTTCCGCGTTCAATAAATTTGAACAATGCTTCTATTTCGCTAGGTTTTAAGAATTGCTCCTCTCCAATAAATAAATAAGTTTGGTGTTTTGAAGAATCATTTAAAAGGTCTTGAGCGTTGAGTAAAATCTCGTTTTTTTCTATCTTATTTTCTGGGAAATAAGACTCCAATAACTTGTAAAACACTTCTGCACCATACGGTTGGTTATTGTTGTGCGCATAATTTTCACTCCATTCAAATCGGTTTTTAGGCGACGTGTTTAAGAAGAAAATCAAAATACCTCCAAAAATAACTACAGCTAAAATCCAGATTAATGCCCCTTGTTTCATGCCTTTTTGGTTTTGGACAGGGTTTTTGAAAAGGCTCTGAATTCATCGAATGATTTCCGATAATCATCAAATTGTTCGTGGTTAAGCTTCGCCTTTCCAAACCAACTAATCTCATAGAGATAGGTGATTCTTCGAAACAAATTACTATTGGATTGTTGTCCAAATTCTAGGATGTACGTTGCGTTAGTTTTGTCTTTTTTCCAGATAATTCTTTCTGCCAAATGCAGATCTGCTAATATTTGTAAAAACAGCATTCTCAATGCCAAAGCAAATTCACGTTGATCGATGGCTTCTTGTAGTTTTTTATTCAGTGCCATTTCTGGTCCGCCTTCTTGCTCTAAGGCTTCGGCAAACCAATCGTCGGATACTTTCGCATTTGGATTAGATTTTGGAATCTGCTTAACGATCAATCCAATTAATATGATCAAGATTACTGCTAAAATTACAATAAGAACAACCTGCCCGATGCCCATGAATCCAACAACTTTAGGCGATTCAACTGGTTTTAAATCATCGGTTTTATATTCTTCTTTTTCAATCTTTTTTTCAGTGTAATCTATGCCTTGTGTAATTTCTTTGTATTGTTTTTTATCGAATGTCTTTACCTTTTCTAGCGGGTAATATCGCTCATCAACCGATGTTGATAAATCTTCATTTACCGCAGAATTTTGTGCAAAATAAATAGGCTGTAATGCTGAAAATTGGGCATTGATTAGCAAGGGCCGCAATGCCAGCATGCACAATACAATGAATACAATTTTCAAGAATTTACTATTCATTGTACAAGCCCACTTTTTGCAATTTGCTTTTTAAGCCCATTGCTAGATTTTGTTCCTTGAGCGAATAATACAACATGATCGACCCGATGGTTAACAATGAAATGGTCATGAGTAAACTCGAAATGTGAAAAAACACAACAATACCAGATTTGTATTGCATGTAATCATTAGAATCCAATTCAAAAAACATTTCCACCATATCTAAATTGATCAGTAAGGGCATGAAATCGCCCATCAAAAGCATCATAGCCGACAACACAAAGATCGAAAGCGAAAGGCCGGTAATTGCCGAGAAACCATTTCCCAATAGGGCAAAACCATCAGATATGGCTTGTGCTGTTGAGTTTTCGCTGATAAAGAGTGTAATTGCTACCAGTGAAACAATTGGAAACAGCAGAATGAAAATAAACAATCCCAATCCATCAATTAAGAGCAGTAGGATAAAAGGCAACATCAATAACACAGAAGCCAGGATTTTTTCGACTGCCGATTTGAATTTTAATTGTTTTTTCGGCTCAACAATTCGCAACCACAATCTCGAAACAAAAAAGCTTGTGAGGCTGAAAAGTGCAGCATATATCGGTATTAAAAAGTAATTGGATTTGATTTCGAGAAGGGCGATTTTTTCGAAAAAGAATTCTTTGTAAACCACGTCAGCCCAATTCAAAATATTAAAGCGATTATTCACAAAAACAATGGTAAGCAAAAGTGCTGCTGCAGATACCCAGACTGCAATTCTTCCAAATATTTTAAAAAAGGTGCTAAAAGTTGTTCCGAATAATTCTGATGAACTTTTTACTTCATCCAACATGGGTGTAAAAAGCTTATCGGCAGGTAAATATTGATTATCAGAAACTTCAGCTGAAGAACGGTTGAAAACAATTCTTGGATAGATAATGGTGTAAAAAATCACCAGTGCACACATCATCAAGATGAGCGAAAATCGAATTACATTGTTCAGGCTCGTGTAGCGCGTTACAAAACTTTCGATGATTGCTGCCACCACGAGCATTACAACTACTAAAATAACAATTCGAATGCCCGATCGAGCAGCCAATTTAAGTGATTGCATTCTGGTAAATGTTCCTGGAAATACCAATGCTTTTCCCAACATTAATCCGGCTCCGCCAGAAATAATAATGGCCGAAATTTCGAAGGTTCCATGCATCCAAATAGCCAAAGCTGAATCGATAAACAATCCTTTTTCGATGAAGAAATACTGGAAAACCCCCACCATGATGCCATTGTAAATCAAAACTCCAACAGTTCCAATGGCCATCAAAAGTCCGCTCATGAATGTCCGCAAGGCAATGGTGAGGTTGTTAACGGCAATTCTGAAAAACATTTCTATAGCATGTTCATCTTTGTAAACAGCCATCGGATCGTTTCCGTTGATGTTCGCATTTGTAGTACTGATATACGAATCGCCTAAAATGGAGGCAGCAAAATCCGGATCGTAAATCGAGGAAATTACCCCAATTAAAAAGGAAAGTGAAAACAAAATGAACGAAAACAACAAGGCTTTTCGGCCATAATACAACGCAAGCGGCAATTCGGTTTTCCAAAATGCAACCATCTGCTTACGTTGGCTCGATGTTTTGCGATACAGCTGACCAAATACTGTTTGGGTAATCTGATTCAAATACACTCTTACCACTCTGCTCGGGTAATGGGTTCGAGCATAAGAAAGGTCGTCGGTTACCTGAACGAACAGATCACTCAGCTTGTCTGAATCTCGCTGCTTCGCTTTCAGTAAGTCTTCGAGTTCCCTCCACTTCTCTTGATTTTGTTCAATGAACCTTGCTTCCTTCATCAGGGATATGCAGTATATTGGAACCGGAAAAATAGCTGAAATTTGCTCACATGCGGAAAATTGAAATAATTACACCCCAGAATGTTCCTGTGCAGTTCCAGCTTGCGAATGTTCGAGAAAGGGCAATGGCATTTATGTTCGATTGCCTTATCATGTTTTTCGTTTCGCTTTTTCTTTACCTTTTTTTGGTTGCTAATGCACGTGATTCTGAAATGCAATACCTCATTTTTTATTGCATCGTTTTTCCAATCTATACCTTTTATTCATTGTTTTTCGAAACCTTGCTCAACGGAAGAACGCCCGGTAAATCGTTGTTAAAACTCAGAGTAGTGAAACTCTCAGGCTCCGATTTAAAAATCAGCGATTTCCTTCTACGTTGGTTGTTTCGGTGGATCGACATTTGGCTCTCGGCGGGCTCTTTGGCAGCATTGCAGGTTTCATCATCCGCCAACGGACAAAGAATTGGCGATCTTCTAGCCGATACAACAGTAATTCGCCAACAACACGATTTTAAGGTTGTACTGAACGATCTGCTCGCGATCCGTTCAAAGCAGAATCATGAAATACAATTCGAGAAAGCGATCGTTTTTAAGGAGGAAGAAATGCTATTGGTGAAACAAGTGCTCGATCGTTACCGACTTTACAACAACGAAGCACACAAGCAAATTCTCAGAGAAACCGCCAAGAATGTAGCCAAGCGATTAAATCTGGACATGTTTCCAGGCTCAGCCGACGAATTTTTAAAGGCTGTGTTGGTAGATTATATTACGTTGACGAGGTCGTAGGTTCTGATTATATAAACCCCTGACTAAAGTCAGGGGCTGCGAAAAATTCAATATTATTTATTTAGATTCCTTGCAGCCCCGAACCTTCTTTCCTTACATCCCCGAACCTTCTTTCTTCGCAGCCCCGGACTTAAGTCCGGGGATACTAATGCGCCACCACCACAGACTTCGTGATGGTTTGGTTTTCCGATTTCATTACGATTGTATATTGACCATCATAAACGGTTCTCACATCAAAATATCCAATCGTAGAACCCGGATTGATCTTGGTTTCCATCACCTTTTTTCCAGTCAGATCCAACATTTCTACTACCCAAGTAAGTTGAGTATTGCTTGGTACTTGAATGCCTAGAACTTCAGAAGCTGGATTTGGATACACCACAACTTTCGCTGCATCAATGTTCGAAATTCCTGTCGTTATTGGTTCATAAGTGGTTACTGTTTCTGTGATGTTCTGAACTTTCGTTGCTGTTTTCGTTCCGTAAAACGTTAATCCAACAACGTATGGGAATGCTGAGTTCCAGTTTTCATCCACAGTGGTGAAATAGGCGTAGGTTCCTTGCGGGTATTCTGGCGTTTCGCAGTATCTTCCATTGTGCACATCCAAAACATCTTCGTTGCCCGCCGATGGAGCAATGTATTCGTAATCTTCTCTGAAGAATCCCAATGGATACGTCGCATTCACAGCAGGGCCATCATTCACATCTGTGCCATTGGCATACACCGTTCTCGTAGTGATGTTTCTTAGCGAATAGCCCGATTTGATGCGCGTAATTCCGCCTGTTCCATCTGCGTTCTTAAATCCATAAGCTCCATAAATTGGGAATCCATCATAGGCATATCCAATCAATGGTGAATGGGTTGTTGAGTCGATCACGTAAAGACCATCGGCTAGATAAAGATCACAAACATTCGAAATCTCCTGCAAATCGAGATTAAATGCCGATGGATTTTGGTGGTGATGGTAATTTCCCATTGCCGGATGCCCTTTCGCACAATCAAATCCAGCACGTTCAGCAACAATCGCATCACGGTTCCAAACCATGTCGCCCATCCCGCCGAGCGGACCACCAGCAAGTGCGCCGGAAGCAGTTCTCCACGATACACCGTCGCGGTCATCGAACAAACCAATACCATTGATAAATACGCCAATGTTCCCCATGTTCGTTGCCGTTGGTGTGCCTGAATTTGGAACAGGATTTAGCGAAATCTTGAAATATCCAGTTTGTGCTGTCGTTGACGAAGGATTTCCATCCAAAAACGGCCCAGTTGTGTAAGCTGGAATTCCATTTGCGCGCACATACACCCAATCGGCTGAGTATTGCACCGAAATCACGTTCGCTACTGTATTGTCGGTAATTGGTGTCGTATTTCCATTCACATAATGGCTGCCCGTGAGTCCAGTTGTGTTTTGAATCCAAGCAGAAATTGCAGGATTAACTTGCCCAAAAACAAAAGAACTTGCCATGAACGAAAGAAAAGTGAGAAATTGTTTTTTCATAGGTTTGATTTAATCGATTTAGTGGTTGGTTAGTAAGATTTCCCGGGGGAAGGCGAGATTTGGATTGAATACAAATGCTGAGTCACTCAGGGTCAGCAAAAATGCTGTGAGGTCAACCTTGGCGTTCCCACCCATGGGAAACCCTTGCGACAGCTGCGCATCTTGCTTCGCAGCATTACGGAGATTTCCGGTGTAATGCCGGAGCACTTCCGACAGCGTTTCGAAACGGCCATCGTGCATGTATGGATAAGTGTATTTCAGGTTTCTTAAAGTGGGCACCTTGAAACACAACGAATCATCGATGTTCTGCGTGATTCCATAACGCCCCATGTCGTTGAGCGCTTGATTCACAGGCAAACCGTTGTTTTTAAATCCGTTCGAAGTGAACAAAGGCTCGGTGTGACAGCTATTGCAATGTGCTTTGAAAACTTCGTAGCCGCGCTTTTCCTGATCGGTAAATTGTGCTTGCTGAAGCTTCACACGGTCGTACTTGCTTCCTGCACTTACCAAAGTAAGCATGAATTGCGACAGGCTTTTCAGCACTCTTTCACCCGTTACTTCTGGGCTTCCCCAGGCAGCTTCGAACAAAGGAGGATAAACCTTAGACGCTTGAAGCTTCTGCGTAACTTCAGCGATACTGCTGCCCATTTCATCTTGGTGTGCGATAGGAGCGAGCGCCTGCATGTCCAAATGGTGAATTGCTCCATCCCACATGAAACGCTTCTGCCAAGCCAGATTCATCAATGCTGGAGCATTTCGTTTCCCAATTCTATCTTCAATTCCGTGACTCAATGCATGATCGGTATGTGCAAAGGCATTGTACACCGAGTGACAGCTTGCGCAAGAAACCATGTTGTTGGCAGAAAGGAGATTGTCGTAAAACAAGGCTCTTCCTAGCTGTATGCCATCCCGCGTGAGCGGATTTTCTTCGAATTGGTAAGCCGGTTTAGGGAAATGCGGCGGACTATACACTTCATCGAACTGGAATCCGATCCAGGATATCATCACCATTGATAGCAGAAATAAACCAGCGGCTATCCTCATCGAACGGGAGATATCGAATCAATAAATGCGTCGCTGAGCTTGGTTGCAAGCAAGGAAGGCGACATGATTTTACGCACAGTTGTGAAGGATTCTGCTGCTAAAAACTGGTCGAGATTGAGGCGATACTGCAACTTCTCGTTGAGTTTGAAGCCTTTCTTTCGGTTGGTATTAAATGGGGCAGAATATCCACCCAAATGACAAACTATCGAATGCGACTCGCCTTCCAATTTTGAAGTTTGAGCTTCCACTTTTACATGGATATAACCACTTTGCCAAGTCCAATACATCCCATTCACTGGATCGAGGTCTCCGCCCATTGCACCAGTGGTTTGAATCAGGCTATCGATTCCCACCGAAAACGCCACAGAATCGGCATTTTGTGGCACTTGTTTGAATTCAAACGCTCCATTACAAAAGTTGATAAGAATGGGTTTTTCGGGCGCAGTTAAGGGTTTCCCATTTTCGAAAAACTGCAAATTCGACAGATACATCGCGCACCGATTTATCTGCAAACTGTCGTTTTGCTTATTCACAACCCACTTGCCGCATTGCACTGGCTCATTGCCCAAAGTCGCTTCCAAAATGAAGCTTTTCTGCGCCATCAAGGAATTACCAAACAATACTAGGAAGAAGATCCAGTGCTTCATCTCGCGCAAAGACGGTAGTCGTTAATGATGGTTTAAAGATTAGGAAAAATTAATGGAGTGGGGAGTTGAAAGGGAAAAGTTGAATGTTAAATTGGATTATATCGCAGCCTCGGACTTTAGTCCGGGGATTTTAGATCGTTTTAGCACCTTGGAAGTGTTGGAAAGGGAAAAGGAAAAAGTTGAAAGGGATTAAATCGCAGCCTTAGACTTTAGTCCGGGGATTGATGATCGTTTTGGCACCGCGGAAGAATTGAAAGGGAAAAGTTAAAAGGATTACAACGCAGCCTCGGACTTTAGTCTGGGGAATTTATGATTGAAGTGATATCGCATAGTTAATGGTTTAAACAATCCTATTAGCTCACCTAGGGTTGCTTCATAACCTCCGGCATGCAGGTTATCAAGAGGCGATTAATTATTAGCCTTGAGCTTTGTTATGTTTTGAAATAACAATTTATTTTTTCAATAACTGTAGTGTTGTGATATTGTCTTACTTTTTTTTTCCAAAATCGATTTTTAGTAGTAATACCTATAAGCCACCATGCATAAATATCTGTTTCTCACCGCATTTTTTGTCGCTTCTAATTTTGCGCAAGCACAGGAATCCGTAAATTCTATTGGAGGTGTTGACGTTGGAACTGGCGGCACAGTTTCTTTCAGCGTAGGACAAATGGTATACACCACCGACACAAAGGAGTCCGGATCGATGGTTCAAGGCATTCAACGTCCTTATAGAATTATCACAACCGATATACGAAAGGTAAATGACGACATTTCATTTAAGGCTTACCCAAATCCCTCATCCGACGATTTGTTCTTGGAAATGAATGCGTATCGCAGCGAGAAATTGGTTTACCATCTGTACGATATGCAAGGAAAACTTTTAATGACGAACCCAATTGAATCACCTAAAACGCAAATCAACATGCGTGCTTTGGCAGTAGGTGCATACCTCATACAAATTTACAATTCGAAGAATCAACCAATACAAACCATTCAGGTTATCAAAGACTAATACAATGAAACAATTACTTACCAGTTTAGCAATTCTACTTGCAACCCTCACATCATTTGCCCAAGCGCCCAACCGAATTTCGTATCAGGCTGAGGTGCGTAACGGCAGCAATAATCTGGTTGTGAATCAGCTTGTTGGCATTCGCATCAGCATTTTGCAGGGTTCTAATGTGGGAGCTTCGGTGTATACCGAAACCCATTCGCCAACCACCAATGCCAACGGTTTGGTGAGTTTGCAGATTGGCGGCGGAACAGTAGTTTCGGGTGGTTTTGCAACCATCAACTGGGGCAATGGACCGTATTTCTTAAAGACCGAAACAGATCCAGCAGGCGGAACGAATTATTCCATCACTGGTACAAACCAACTATTGAGCGTGCCTTATGCGTTATTTTCGAATAATGGAGTGCCAAACAGTGGTTCCCAAGGTCAGGTGTTAACCAATTGCGAAGGTGTTGCCATTTGGACAACCGGTGGAATTTGTCCGGGAAGCATTACGGCACTAGCCTGTTCAACAGCAACAAATACTGGAACATTAACCCAAGGAATTGCCGCAGCAAGTGTAAGCAGCACAATTGCGTATACGGGGGGAAATGGCGGTTTACACAATGGACAAACTGTTACTTCTACAGGCGTAACAGGATTAACTGCAACATTAACATCAGGTAGTTTTGCAAGCGGAGCGGGTAGCTTAACATACACGATAACCGGTACACCAGCAAGCGCAGGAACAGCCAATTTTGCACTCAACATTGGTGGACAAACATGCACCCTCGCAATTACAGTTGCGGCACCCATTGGAACCATTACAGCTTTAACCTGTGCAAGTTCAACGAATAGCGGCACGTTAACTTTGGCAGTTCCAGCTTCAAGTGTGAGTAGCAGCGTGCCTTATACAGGAGGAAATGGCGGCACACACAGCGGACAAACGGTAAATTCTACAGGTGTAACAGGCCTCACTGCAACTTTAGCAGCGGGCAATTTTGCAATCGGCTCAGGAAGTTTAACATACACCATTACCGGAACACCTGCCACTAGCGGAACAGCGAGTTTTGCACTCAACATTGGCGGAAAAACCTGCACCCTAACAAGAACAGTTGCTTTACCGGTTGGAACCATCACAGCACTAAGCTGCTCAACCGCAACCAATGCAGGAACTTTGGGCCAAGGAGTAGTAGCAGCAAGTGTAAGCAGTACTGTGCCATACACAGGAGGTAACGGTGGAACGCATACCGGACAAATCGTAACATCAACAGGCGTAACAGGTCTAACAGCAACATGCGCTGCTGGAACTTTAGCAACAGGAGCGGGGAGTTTAACTTTTACTATTACAGGAACACCAGCCTCAAACGGCACAGCTAGTTTTGCCTTAAGCATAGGTGGACAAACCTGTACCCTGAACAGAACTGTTTTAGCAAGTGCAAGCATTACAGCGTTGAGTTGCTCAACCGCCACCAACAATGGGACACTAACACAAGGTATAGCAGCCTCAAGTGTAAACAGCAGTGTTCCGTATACGGGCGGAAACGGCGGCTATCGTGCTGCGCAAACCTTCACTTCAACAGGTGTTACAGGTCTAACAGCAACATGCGCTGCTGGAACTTTAGCAACAGGAGCGGGGAGTT
>JBBAKX010000005.1:0-1003 GCA_040403315.1 Flavobacteriales bacterium | reverse complement strand
CAGCCTCAAACGGCACAGCTAGTTTTGCCTTAAGCATAGGTGGACAAACCTGTACTTTAACCAGAACGGTTGACTTACCAGTTGGAACAATAACAGCACTAACTTGCGCAACGGCAACCAATACCGGAACGCTAACGCAAGGCATTGCAGCAGCCACTGTAAGCAGCAGCGTGCCATATGCAGGTGGAAACGGCGGAACCTACACTGCACAAACAATAACTTCAACAGGAGTAACAGGCTTAACTGCTACTTTAACTGCAGGAACTTTACTCAGCGGAGCGGGGTCGTTAGCTTATACAATATCTGGTACACCAGCCACAAGCGGCACAGCAAGTTTTGCCTTGAACATTGGTGGACAAACCTGTACTTTAACAAGAACAGTTGCCTTACCTGTTGGAACCATCACAGCATTAAGCTGCTCAACAGCAACCAATACTGGAACATTAACGCAAGGTGTTGCCGCGGCAAGTGTGAGCAGCAGCGTTCCTTACACAGGTGGAAACGGCGGAACCTATTCTTCACAAACTGTAACATCAATAGGAGTAACAGGTTTAACAGCCACATTAGCTGCGGGAACTTTACTCAACGGAGCAGGTAGTTTAACTTACACCATTACAGGAACTCCAGCAAGCAGCGGTACAGCAAGTTTTGCCATAGGTGTTGGTGGACAAACTTGTAACTTAACGCTTACAGTAAATACAAGCGGTAGCGGGCCTTTAAACATCGAAACCGCCTTAATACCAGCAGGCACTTTTACCATGGGCAGCCCAACAACAGAGCCGCAGCGAGGAACAGATGAAGTACAGCACCAAGTAACATTGAGCGCATACAGAATGAGCAAGTACGAAACAAGCAATGCGCAATTTGCAGCTTTTTTAAATGTAAAGAGCATTGGCAGCAATGGTTTGTATGCCTTGGGTGTTTACCCAACCCAGGCATTGATTTATGCAAATTCGAGTTGGGGCTTAACTTGGACAGGTTCGCAATGGCAGCCCGTTGCAGG
>JBBAKX010000004.1:146740-370514 GCA_040403315.1 Flavobacteriales bacterium | reverse complement strand
TAGGCTACAGGTGTAAAGGCAGTAATGTCATAGCCGAGTAGTACTAATTGCCCGTTAGCTTTCTTTTCAGACAATTTCGTTTTGTATTTTAACTTGTATTTTCTTTCTCTTATGTCACTTAACTGATTTTTCAGTTAATTAAGGCCTTCAGGTGACTATAGCGTTGAGGTCCACCTCTTCCCATTCCGAACAGAGAAGTTAAGCTCAACAGCGCTGATGGTACTGCCTTTACCGGTGGGAGAGTAAGTCGTCGCCCGATTTTTTTTAAAAGCCCCATTATGGGGCTTTTTATTTTTCTATACATTCCTTTTAGGGGATACTATCCCTTAAATTTGAATAGATTTTATGTACCAACTCTGATGATTCTTTCATCATTAAAATATAGTGCGGGGTGGAGCAGTTGGTAGCTCGTTGGGCTCATAACCCAAAGGTCATCGGTTCGAGTCCGGTCCCCGCTACCAAAGAGCAGCTGTTTAAGCTGCTTTTTTTTTGTCATCCAGTTAGATTTTTACTATGACATTTAAATCCGGTTTCGTTAACATCATCGGTAAGCCCAATGCTGGTAAATCATCTTTGATGAACGCCCTTATAGGTGAAAGACTCTCTATCATCACACCTAAGGCCCAAACCACACGACATAGAATTATTGGAATTCTCAATAGTCCGGAATATCAGATCATATTTTCTGACACCCCAGGCATCATTAAGAATCCTGCTTATCGGTTGCAGGAATCAATGAATAATTTTATTGAAGGCACTTTCGAGGACGCAGATGTTTTCCTTTATGTTTCTGAGATTAACGACAAAGCGAGCATCGATGATGTACCCGAAAAGGTGCGTGAATCAGGTACGCCGATAATTGTTGCGTTGAATAAACTCGAATTGTCTAATCAAAAGGAATTGGAGCAGAAAGTTGCAGATTGGTTAGCGATTCTTCCAACTGCTATGATTATTCCAGTGAGTGCTGATCAAAAATTTAATCTTGATCAGGTAATAAAAAACATACTTGGTAGACTCCCCGAAGGGAAGCCATATTTTGATCAGGATGCTCTTACAGACCGAACGGAACGTTTTTTCGTGACGGAGATTATCAGAGAAAAAATTCTGCTATATTATCAAAAAGAGATACCTTATTCTGTGGAAGTTATCGTGGAAGACTTCCTTGAAGAATCCCAAATCAACAAAATCAGAGCAACGATTTATGTGATGCGAGAATCTCAAAAAGGTATCATTATCGGTCACATGGGAGCTTCAATCAAGAAGGTCTCAACCGAAGCACGGCTCGATATGGAAAAGTTCCTCGGGAAGAAAGTTTACCTCGAACTTCAGGTCAAAGTCAGCAAAGATTGGCGCGACAATGAGAAGCAACTGAAAAGGTTCGGATATTTGCATTAATCATGGGAAGTATAGTTGCAATCATTGGCCGGCCAAATGTCGGGAAATCAACGCTGTTCAATCGTATCACGGAAACTCGAGATGCAATTGTTGATGAAGTGGCTGGCGTTACGCGCGACCGCCATTACGGAAAAGGCGAATGGAACGGAAAAGAATTCACCATTATCGATACGGGTGGATATTCATTCGGATCTGATGATGAATTTGAAGAAGAAATTCGCAATCAGGTAAAAATTGCCATCGATGAGTCGGATATTTTATTGTTTGTGGTAGATGTTACTATGGGCATTACTGATCTTGATGATGCTGTTGCTGAAATTTCACGCCGCAGTAAAAAGCCAGTATTGCTGGTTGTAAACAAAGTCGATAACCACCAAAGAATTAACGAGGCATCTATTTTTTACAGCTTAGGATTGGGTGAGTTGTATTGCATTTCATCCATCAATGGTTCAGGAACAGGAGAATTGTTAGATGCAATAGTTGAAGAAATTCCTAAAGAAGAGGTGCTCGAAGAGGAGCCAGAAATTCCAAGAATTGCTGTTGTTGGAAGACCAAACGTTGGAAAGTCCTCATTTGTTAACGCCTTGTTAGGCAAAGAAAGAAACATCGTTACAAGCATCGCTGGAACCACCAGAGATACAATTCATACCCGCTATAAAGCTTTTGGTCACGACTTTTACTTGGTCGATACTGCTGGTTTGCGCAAGAAGGGTAAAGTAAAAGACGATATTGAATTTTACTCTGTGATGCGCACCGTGCGAGCCATTGAGAAGTGCGATGTTGTTATCCTGATGCTCGATGCAAAAGATGGTATGGAGTCGCAAGATGTAAATATCCTTTGGCTTGCCATCCGAAATCACCGTGGAATTGTGATTGTTGTAAACAAGTGGGACAGTATCGAAAAAGATACACACACCACTAAAGATTATGAGAATGCCATTCTGGAGAAAATCGCTCCGTTTAAGGATGTGCCGGTGATTTTTACCTCGGTTCTAGAGAAACAGCGTTTGCTCAAGGCAATTGAAACTGCAGTAATTGTTTCAAACAACCGAAAGAATCGTGTCCCTACTTCGAAACTTAATGAATTGTTGTTGCCGATCATTCTCGATAATCCACCGCCTTCAACAAAAGGTAAATACTTGAAAGTTAAATACATCACACAGTTGAAGGCTGATTATCCTGTATTTATTTTCTTTTGTAATATGCCTCAGTATTTCAAGGAGCCTTACCGCAGATTTTTGGAAAATACCATTCGCAAGCATTTCGACTTTAACGGAGTGCCGATTATGATTTCGTTCCGCCAAAAGTAATTCCCGCTTAATTTTTCGTTGGAAACTTACCTTGACTTGCGGTTGAAATACTCCTTATTCCAGTTATCGCTACTGAAATCTGTTTGGGTAACCAAGCCATAAATGAGTGCACCAGTTGAGAAACCGCCTGATGTTAAAATCAACAATGGCACTTTGTAGAGTATACTCTTGAACAATGTGTCGCCGTTTGCCAAGCCAAGAAGCCCAGTAATTACTGCGATTATAAACCCTGTGATGAGTGAACTAATCACTAAACATCTAATGTCTCTAAATGGGTATCGAAGGAATTCACTGTAGAAAGGCCTTTTTTTTCCCCATTGACAAATCATTTCATACGGTTCACTGCCAAGTGAGGCAAATAGCAGCGGACTTTTGTATTCATCATCTTGCAGAAAAAATGCTGATGGTGCGAGAATATGAAAGTGAATTTCTTTGTCGGGATGGCGGTGTTCGTAGCTTTTAATTGCACTCACTACTTCATACGGAACTTCACCGCTATATAATTTGCTGCTTAATAATCGAAGTCGATATTTAACACAGGTATTCTTGAGTTGTTTTTCGCTGAAAAATTGATTTTCCTGTGCGATTTGGAATTGCGCATTTTTTCCAGTGGCGATGCTTGCATCCTGCCCGAAATGGTGCATAACCTCCTTTTCTCTGCGTTCTGAAAACGAAAAGATATGCCCTACTTCTTCTAGTAGATTCCCAGTTTGCTGGTCGAATGCAGATGAATCCTGACTTTCGCCGCTGTTCATAAAGAAATATGTTGGATACGTGAAGGTAACAACAAACCTTCAAACAAGTTTGTGCCTTAAGACTTTTTCTCTCCTACAAAATAATGCGCTTGATCTTTAAACATCACGTTGAAGGTAGTTAAGCTTCCGTAAATTCTTGTGATGTACTGCTGAAGATCAACTTTTTCTGAATTGTCTAATTTTTGATTGGCATTGATTTGCTGTTCAAGCACTCTGAGTCGATCTCTCACCATCACAATCTTATGGAAGAAAGTTTCTAAAGGAATTTCCTTGTTTTTGAGCGAGGTATCCGCTGGTTGAATAATTAAGGTGCCACCTTGCCATTTTTCGCCCAAAGGAACAGTTTGCTGAATGTCGCTGTATTCGTTTAATACTCTGCGAAGTGTTTGTTCAACAAGCGACATATTAATTTCCTCCTTCATTTCATCATCAGCTGCATCTTCAATTAATTCGAGCCCTTCTGTACGCATCGAAATATCGAGATTCCCACGATTCGGGAATTGAATGGTGTAAAATGTGGCTCCAACTCTCACGATGGTGCCCTTCCCGTAAATCGGATGGTTTATGAGTTGACCTGTTCTTCCTGTTTCCATTGCTGATTATGCGCATAAAAAAAGCCCCAACAAAATATGTCAGGGCTTTGAATTGTCAATTAATTAAGCTTTTGCTGCAGCTTTTTTCTTAGCTGGTTTAGCGGATGCTTTTTCTTTTGCAGCAGGCTTATCAGCTTCTTTTTTTGCTGGTTTTGCCGGCTTTGCAGATTCTACAGCTTTGGTAGGTTCTGCTGCTTTTACAGCAACTTTACCATTCAAGCCAAAACCTTTTTTGAAAGCTTCTACAAGGTCAAGTTTCTCCCAAGGGAAGAGCTCTACCTTAATTTTTACTTCAGATTTTTTGCCTTTGTTGAATGTCTTGGTTATAATTTGAGGCTGGCGGCCCATGTGACCATAAGCAGCAGTTTCGCTGTAAATAGGAGTACGTAGCTTAAAGCGTTGTTCGATTGCATAAGGACGCAAATCAACGAGTTTGGCAACAATATTTGCTACCTCGCCATCATTAATTGCCACTTTAGAAGTGCCATAAGTGCTCACATATAAACCTACTGGTTCAGCAACACCGATTGCATAAGCAACCTGTACAAGAACTTCATCAGCTACACCTGCAGCCACAAGGTTCTTTGCAATGTGACGAGTAGCATAGGCTGCTGAACGGTCAACTTTTGAAGGATCTTTTCCAGAGAATGCCCCACCACCGTGAGCACCTTTTCCACCGTAGGTATCTACGATGATTTTACGGCCTGTAAGACCTGTATCGCCGTGTGGACCACCGATTACAAATTTACCGGTTGGGTTAATGTGGTAAACAATTTTATTGTTGAACAATGCCTGAACGCGTTTAGGCAATTTCTTCATCACGCGTGGGATCAAAATATTGATCACATCTTTTTTAATTTGATCGAGCATTTTTTTCTCAGCATCGAAATCATCGTGCTGTGTAGAAATAACGATTGCATCGATACGAACAGGTTCGTTGTTATCGTTGTATTCGATCGTTACCTGGCTTTTTGCATCAGGACGGAGATATTTAATTTGCTTGTTCTCACGACGTAAATCGGCAAGTTCGCGCAATAATAAATGCGACAATTCCAATGGAAGTGGCATGTAGTTATCGGTTTCGCGGCAAGCGTATCCGAACATCATACCTTGGTCGCCAGCACCTTGTTTCCAAGGGTCTTTTTTCTCAACACCTTGATTGATATCAGCACTTTGTTCGTGAATTGCAGAAAAGATCCCGCATGAATTCGCTTCGAACATGTATTCTGATTTCGTGTATCCGATTTTACGAATCACTTCGCGTGCAATCTCTTGAACATCAAGATATGCCTCAGATTTAACTTCTCCTGCTAGAACAACTTGACCAGTGGTTACTAGAGTTTCACAAGCAACCTTCGACGAAGGGTCGATTGCAAGAAAATGATCGATAAGCGCATCAGATATCTGATCTGCTACTTTGTCTGGATGTCCCTCAGAAACTGATTCGGAAGTAAACAAATACGGCATTGAAAATTGGATTTAGTTAGAAACGGCTGCAAAATTAGCCTTGTGCAGCAATATTACAAATAATCGTTGGTCGGATTGTACAGAAACCTAGTCAATATTAAAGGAAATTAACTTTTCCTAGTAACATCGCGGAATACCGCTTCCAGATTTTTTTCGTTCCTTGAGATCATTAATACAGTTAATTGCTGACTTACTGCAAATCTGAAAACTGCTGGTCGAATATCTTCCTTACTGTCGGTGAATAATTCCCAGCTGTTTTCACCAGTTTTATCAACTCGTTTCACACCTTCAATTTGACTGAGTGCTCCACGCGAAATGTCTTTATCGAATTCTACAGAAATACTGTAGCCTGAATTTTTCTCCCTGCCAAGTTCTCCCGATAATCCATCGGCAACGATCTTTCCTTTATTGATGATGATAACTCTATCGCAAACAGCTTCAACTTCTTGCATGATGTGGGTTGAAAACATCACAGTTTTTTCTTTTCCAATATTTTTGATCAGGTTTCGGATATCAACCAATTGGTTAGGATCTAAGCCTGATGTTGGTTCATCAAGAATCAGCACTTCTGGATTATGTATCAACGCTTGGGCTAGTCCAACACGTTGGCGATAACCTTTCGAAAGGGCACCAATTTTTTTGTGCTGCTCTTGTCCTAAACCCGTTAGATCAACCATTTCCTTGATTCGTTTATCCTTTTGCTTCATGTGGTGAAGACCCGCAATGAAGCCTAAGTATTCACGAACGTACATATCCAAATAAAGTGGATTGTGTTCGGGGAGATAACCTACTTTTCTACGAACTTCCATACTGTCGGAAATGATGTCAAATCCACAAACTTTCACTTCTCCTTCTGAAGGAGGGATGAACGTAGTGATGATTTTCATCATGGTAGATTTTCCTGCTCCATTGGGCCCTAGAAAACCTAGAATTTCCCCTTTCGGAACTTCGAAGGAAATATTATCGAGTGCTTTTTGCGCACCGTACAAACGGGTGATGTTCTTTACAAGTATCGACACGGAATCAAATGATGGCCAAAGTTAATGAAACAAAGGCAAGTGGAGGCTTACAGAAAACGAACGTATGAAGAATCTGTAGTTTAATTTAATTATTCTTGAAAAAACACTCTTTTCACTCGCGGCGAGATACTCGTAAGCACTTCGTATGGAATTGTTTCCATCACATTTGCCATCTGCCTAATTTCGACATCGCTTTGGAATATAACTACCTGATCGCCTTCTTGCGCATCTGGAATGGTTGTAACGTCTAGCATGCACATATCCATGCAAATACTACCAACAGTTGGCGCCATTTTACCATGAATCAGAACCGAAAATTTTCCTTGTCCTAGTTTTCTAGAAAACCCATCTGCATAACCTATCGGAATGGTAGCAATACGCGAGTCTACATTTAGTTGCGCCTTTCTGCTGTAGCCAATGGTTTCTCGAGCTTTTACAATTCTAATTTGACTAATTGTAGTGCTTAATTTTCCAACTGGCAGCAAATGCGCCTGTTCGTCAATTTCACCGATGCCGTACATGCCTATACCTAATCTAACCATGTCGAAACAGGCTTTTGGATGTCTTGTTATTCCACCTGAATTCAAGATATGCCGTAAGAATTTCTTGCCCGTTTCAGTTTCGATTAAATCTGCAAAACGTTCGAATTTTGCAATTTGATTTTGAGTAAATTCATCATGCTCCGGATCGCTGCTTGCCGCTAAATGAGAAAAAACTGAAGCGATACCGATTTGAGGATTCAGATTTAATTGTCTTGTCAACTCAATTAAATCTTGTTCTTCAAACCCTAGACGATGCATTCCTGTGTCAAGTTCGATGTGAATGTTCAATTGTTCTGTGTCGAAACCGCTTCTTTTTTGAAGCGCTTCAATAAACTGTTTTAGGATTCTGAAGCTGAAAATCTCAGGTTCGAGCCTATTCTCAATCATTGGTATGATGCTGTCTGAATCTGGATTTATTACCATTACTGGCAAATTAACTCCAGCGCGACGGAGCTCCATGCCTTCATCGGCGTAAGCAACCGCTAAATAATCTACTCCGCTAAACTGAAGGGCAGTGGCTACTTCAATGCTTCCTGATCCATAAGAAAAAGCCTTAACCATCGCCATCATTTTTACTTTTGGAGGTAACTTACTTTTGAAGTAATTAAGGTTGTGTACTAAATTGCTTAAGTTTATTTCTAGTATAGTTTCGTGCGTTTTTAACTGTAACGCAGAAGCTACCTTTTCAAACTCAAACACACGTGCGCCTTTTAATAAGATCGCCTCATTATTGAGCTTCAATAATGGCAATGAAAACAGCAATGCTTCGGTCGAATTGAAGAAGTGTTTTTCACCATTAAACGACTGCATTTTGGCGGCAATGTTTTCCCCAACGCCAATCAATTTTGTCACTTGTTGAGCATTGAGTAAATCTCCAACTTGGTTGTATAAATTATTGGCATCAAGTCCAGACTCGAGAATGTCGGAAAGAATTACTGTTCTCGACAATCCTGAAGGTTGCTGCGATAACGCTTGTAGGGCAATTTGCAATGAATCAATATCTGCAATCCATGCGTCGTTGATCACCGTACAATTGTCGCGTCCTTGTAAAATCTGCAAGCGCATTTCTGGAGCATCGAGCCGTTGCAGACGCTTCAAAATATCGTTTACTGTATATTGATTTGCCAACATCCAGGCGATGCAATGCATAGCATTTTCTACTGATGCATGATCGCTGAAAGGTAAATGAATGTTGGTTTTTTGACCTGAAAAGGTGATTGTGAATGTTTCAGCATTTGGTGTTGGATCGATCCGAACATCTGCTGCATTGTTGAAGCCCCAACTGAAAGTTTTGCCCTTAAATGACCGCTGAATTTCTTCGCCAATAATTAAGTGGTCTGAGCAGTAAACCAACATTGTTGATTCATCAAACAACTTGAGTTTCTCATGTGCTTTTTGCTCAAGACTTTCGAAATTCTCAGCATGCGCACTACCAATATTGGTGAAGATTCCTGATGTAGGCCGAATCATTTTTGACAAATGAATCATTTCTCCCATTTGAGAAATTCCTGCTTCAATAATTGCTAGATTGTTTTCTTCTCCAAGGTTCCATAAGGAAAGTGCAACACCGAGTTGTGAGTTAAAGCTCTTCGGACTTCGCGCAATGTTGAAATCATCCTTCATCAAAGTGAAAAGCCATTCCTTCACGATGGTTTTTCCATTGCTACCTGTAATCCCAACAATAGGAAATTCGAATTGATTTCGATGATTTGCTGCAATTCGTTTCAGTCCTTCTAGGGCATTCTCTACAACAATGAAATTTGCCTCAGGAAGATGATTGGTTGTAGGAATAACTTCAACCAAAAAATTCCGAACGCCAGTTGAATATAATGAAGGAATAAAAAAATGACCATCGTTCCGGGAAGTACGAATGGCGACAAATAACGTCTCACTTGGATGTGCTAATCTTCGGCTATCGTAAAGTAGATAGCGGATCGAGGTTTTTGCGGACGAGCCTTGGTGAAGAACTCCGCCTGCAAGTGCTGCCAATTGATCGATCGAATAACTCGTCATTGGTCTTTGTTACCTTTCATCCCTGAATAAGGGAGCGGATTGTATTCATAGAAGCAGCCTCGGCACAATGGCTGATAAGACTCCGTTTCACCTAGAACTACCAGGCTGCTGTTGGAAGCATCAAATCTATGAGAGTGATTCGCCAAGTTTCCACACTGCATGCAGATTGCGTGCACTTTGGTAACATATTCGGCAGTTGCCAGCAACGATGGAATCGGCCCAAATGGAAAGCCTCGGTAATCCATATCAAGCCCAGCAACAATTACACGAATACCTTGATTTGCCAATTCATTGCAAACATTCACCAACTCCAAATCAAAAAACTGAGCCTCGTCGATTCCTACAACTTCAACATCAGATGACAAAAGGAGAATGCTTTGGGAAGATTCTACAGGTGTAGATCGAATTGAATTGGAATCATGAGAAACCACATTTTCTTCATCATATCGAATATCGATTGCTGGCTTGAAGATCTCAACGCGCTGTTTAGCAAAGGTTGCCCTACGTAGCCGACGAATTAATTCTTCGGTCTTTCCGGAGAACATTGAGCCGCAGATGACCTCAATCCAGCCGCGTCTTTTATTGGGGTGAATAGTGTTTTCGAGAAACATTCGAATGAACCTAAGTTTTTATGTATTTTTACCCGATAAGAACAGACTACAAATCTAATCAAATTGCACTCGCGCCAATAAACTATGGACGTTCGCCGTATTCACGAAGAGATCAACACAACACTCATCCAGTTAGAGGAGCAATATTCACGAATTCTCACCTATAAAGATCAAATCCCAACTATCGAGGTTGATTTGGTTTTGAAGGACGTTCGAGATTTGTATGAATTATTTATCAATCTGAAAACTGCTGGAGAATTGCAGAAGCGTGGAATGCTGGTTCAGTCTGTTCCTGAAGTTGCTTCACCAGTTGTTGAAAATCAACAAGAAGCTTCAATTGTTGAACCTGTAATCGTTCAAGCACCAATTAAACCTGCTGTTGAGATCCCGGTTGAGAAAACTTTAGTTGTAGAGGCGAAGATTGAAGATACATCTGAGGAGGCTCCGAAAGTAGAAGAGAAAGTTGAATCTACACCTATCATTGAGGTGAAAGAGGAAGAGAAAATAGAAGCCTCAACTGTGGCTCCTAAGCCGGTGGTGCTTCCTTCAGAGAATCCTCCAGTGGTTGCACCTAAAGTTGATTTGCTTCAGGAGCGTCAAAAAGATTTTGTGCCTACAGTTCGAAAAATAGAATTTAAGCCAGAGCCTCAAACGGTCGACAATAAAAAAGAAAGTTTGTTTGATAAAGCGGCTTCATTATATGATAAGATTGCCAAGCCTGGCGACAAAACAGTTGCGGGCCAAGCTACACGTCAACCAGTTTCAAATATCAAAGGATCCATTGGGATTAATGAGAAGTTTGCCTATCTGAAAGAGCTGTTCAAGAACAATGTGAACGATTACAATGAAGCATTGGATAAGCTTAATAATTTCGATAGTTACGGCGACGCAGAAGACTATTTTCAGGAGTTGAAAGCAAAATACAGTTGGGATCCTGAAAGCAAGTCATTCCAAGGGCTTGCTGATTTGCTAAACCGCAGATACCTGCACAACGTTTGAGCTAAATGAGCCGTCTTGTGCTCGTCCCGACGCCACTCGGAAACTTAGGAGATATTACTTTACGTGCGCTTGAAGTGCTCAAACAAGCCGATTTGGTATTGGCAGAAGACACGCGCACAACCGGTAAGCTCCTATCGCATTACAGTATTTCTGTGAGGCTTAAAGCATTTCACTTACACAATGAGCACAAGTTTTTAGAGCCAGCCATCTCGCTGATCAAAAGCCATGAATTGGTAGTCTTGGTATCTGATGCTGGAACCCCTGGGATTTCTGACCCTGGTTTTTTATTGGTTCGTGCATGTAAACAAAATGGTATTCCAGTAGAATGTTTGCCTGGCGCAGCTGCATTGATACCGGCTTTAGTGATTTCTGGTTTCCCAACAGACCGCTTCTGTTTCGAAGGATTTTTACCGCACAAAAAGGGGCGTCAAACCAAACTGAAGCAAATTGCTAAAGAAAGCCGAACCATTATATTTTACGAGTCTCCTCATAGATTGCTGAAAACGTTAGCTCAATGTGCCGAATTTATTGGGCCAAAGCGAGAAGCTGCCGTAGTAAGGGAGATTTCGAAAATACACGAAGAGTGTGTAAATGGCACTTTTGAGGAATTGGTATTGCATTTTACGAAAACAGCGCCTAGAGGCGAGATCGTGCTAGTGATCAAAGGAATCGACAATGATCAAGATGCGAATTCAGTTGAAGAACCTGATTTTTCCGATGCCGAATCATTTTCGAGAGGCCTAACAAAAAGAAAGAAAGCGTAGAAAAACGCAACGAACGAAACTCCCGCTTGTGTGGTGAGCATGTCTTCGGTGAACATCGACAAAAATGCAATGCTGAAAAACAAGGTAAAAGGCAAGTATTTAAAGGCCTTAGATCGAATCGCAGGATAAAAAAACAAATAGAGGAAAAGGATTAAGCCTGGAATTCCGGTCGCAACAGCAATATAAATGAATTGGTTGTGGCTGGTCATCCACCATTGAGGTGTTAGCCAACTTGCAGTTTCTTTGTATTGGTCTCTGAAAGCGGCAGGAACATCCCCCGTACCAAAGCCTACAACAGGGTGCTTTTTTATCAGTACTAAGCCATTTTTCCAAAACTCAAGTTTCATCATTAATGAATGCCCAGAAGCATTGGTTCCGCCACGCTTTTGAAAGTCGAGCTCATACAAGAGTTGATAGAATCGCATGCGGATGCCCAGCAAACCAGTATAGTTCACATTGGCAGTGCCATTTTCGATATACCGAACATCTTTTTCGCTTAATGCCAAAACGCCTTGTTGGTCTTTCGTAAGTCCTTTTGAATTGAGGTATCTTACCAAGGTTGTAAAAACGGGATGTCCTTTTCCATCGGTGCTATCGACCGACAATTTGCTTCTACTTCCCCATGCACTGCTCACCTCATCTTTGCAGAGAAAAGCATCAACGTAATGCCCATTTTCAATCATCCCAAATGAATGCTCATAAGGGTTGTCTAAAGCAGTAAACTTGGGCAAAGGTTTACTGTAGATTTCGTTTGGTGTAAAATAGTTCTGCCACGCTTTTCCCGCAAAAAAAATACTCATCCCGAGAACTATAACAGGCAAGCTATAGATGGCTAAAGTTGCGGGCAAACTAAAACGTTTTCTAATTTCTATCAGTAGCCAAATGCCTCCAACTACAAAAAGAATGATAATGCCATTGAGCGATTGCAGGATGAATAGAAACGATAACAAGGTTAAGCCCATGATCGAATGAAAGAGCTTTTCGTATGGTAGAAATTTAAATGGCTTTTTGATTAGCATCCATAAAATGAGAAGGATAGCAAATGCAATAAGCAGAGAAAATCTAATATGAGAAATAAACAGCGAGATATTTCTGATGTCTGTAAGTTCACCATTCATCCAGCGTGGTAGCCCAATTGAAGCACAAGTGATCACTGCAAGAAAAACACTCAGTACAAAAAGCCTGATCAGCAATTTATACCATGAAGGTTGCAGTGGTTTGATGCTTCCTAAAACGAATGGAAAGATGAGAAAGGGAAGGTTCAAACGCATCAATTTCAATGCTTCGTTGAGGTCGTTCGACCACAAAAGTGGAGGCAACAACATCAAAAAGATTGAACACAAAGCGATGGCACTTTTGTTCGATTTGAACCTTTGCCACTTCTCTCCGAAGTTTCCTTCAAGAATCCAATTGCCACCAACAAAAAACTGCGACAGGCTCATCAATAGCATCGAAAACGGCAAGCCAGCAATCATCAGGAGCAAGCCTGTGAAATGCAAATGTGGATGCAAAAATCTAAGCGGTTTGGGTAGCATCAGCCGATAGGAAACGGTTTTGGTCGCGGGAGATTAACGCGGCGAAGTTACCATTTCGTATAGGAACTTAATCCAGGAATCGTCGTCGTTCAAGCTTGGAATTAAATGCACTTTTTCGCCGCCGTGTTCCTCGAAAAGTTCTTGGTATTCAGCTCCAACTTCGTGAATGGTCTCGAGGCAATCGGCAACAAATGCCATTGAAAATACGAGCACATTTTTCTTGCCCGACTCTGCTAAGTTGATCAACGTTTTGTCGGTGTAGGGCGTTAACCAAGGATCTTTCCCTAATCTTGATTGGAAAGTAATAACTGCTTTTTCTTTTGGAATTTGAAGGGCTTCGATCACTGCATTTGCCGAAGTAAAACATTGGGCACGATAGCACACATGGTTATCGGGATGAATTACAGGGCAATCAGTTGGGCCTTTCTGACAAGTTCCGGCGCATCCAGAAGTTCGAATATGCCGCCATGGCACTCCGTGGAATGTGAACATGACCGCGTCGTAATTCTCGATCTGCATTTGGCGGCCTTTTTCAATCCATAAGTTTAAAAATCCAGGATCGTTGTAATAGGAACCAATCACCTTTAACTCTGGAATATATTGCCACGACGTGATTTCCTTCAAAGCATACTCAGTTGCTGAGCCAGTAGACGAGGAGGCGAATTGAGGAAAAAGAGGCAAAAGCACAATTTTATCCACTTTGGCAGCTTTAAATTTTCGAACGGCCTCTTTCATGGATGGCTTTCTGTAGCGCATCCCCAATTCAACATGGTAATCATCACCAAGCAATTGTTGTAGTTTACTCGCCAACGATTTTCCATAAATCAATAATGGAGATCCTTCTTCAGTCCAGATTTCTTTGTAAAGCTTAGCTGATTTTGGAGCTCTGAAGTTGGCAATGATTCCATTTACTAGGATCTGCCTCAAAATATAAGGAACGTCAATTACGCGTGGATCCATTAAAAATTCACGAAGATATTTGCGAACATCTTTTGTGGCAGGGCTATCGGGAGTGCCAAGTTGCATAACAAGGACTCCAGTTCTAGTTTTTCTCATTAATTCAGTAAACAAATACAAGTTAGGAAGGTTGCAAAAATAGAAATTCGAGTAATTTGAAAGACGATCGAAAATAGGTATTGACTCCCATCTTTAACAGATAAATAGGGGTTAACTTTGACCTTCTTATGAAGCTCAACCCTAAGTTAATCGTATTGGAAGAAATTAAAAACGCCCTTGTTACTCCAAAGATTTACACGGGCATTGGCACCTATCGGTACGATATGAATAGTCATATTGGGGAATGGTCGAGTGAAATCTATAAAATGCTGGGAAGAGATCCTTTGCTAGGGTCTATCAATTTGGCAAACCCCAACAATTACTTAGAGGAAAAGCAAAGGATGCTTCTCGTTGAATTGAGTTTGCTTTGTATTCAAACGGCTTTGCCGAAACAAGGCTTATTGAAGTTTATTGATGAGAATGGTCACGAGCATAAAGTATTGATGAAATTTGTGCCTGAAGCCGACCATTTGGGGGTTTGTACTTCTATAATGGGTACAATGCAGGATTTAAACGATCTGAGTGAATCAGATTCGATTATTCCTGAAAAGAACGAATCCTATCTCAGTTTGATTAATCACCTAGACGAGGTAGTTTTTTCATTAGACATTCAAGGCCAAGGGGTATTTATAAATCCTGCTTGGGAAAGGTTTACCAATCGATCTTTTGCAAGTTTTATTCGACATCCTTTCATATCTTTTATCTACGAAGAAGACCGTGAATTGTATCAAAGTCTTTTTTTAGATCTGATCAATTTAAGGTCTCCATCTGTTCGTCAAGAACTTCGAATATTAAAGCAAGATGGAGAGTATTTGTGGGTAGAATTGCACGCAAGGAATACGGTTAATCAATCGGGTTATACTGCAATTTCAGGAACTTTGATGAATATCGATCAGCGCAAGAAGGCAGAAAAAACTGTTTTTAACCAACAATTGGCGATCGAAAATGCCCAAGAAGGAATAGCCGTATTAGATAAAAATGGACGGTACCTTTATTTAAATCATCAGCATGTAGAACTATTCGGGTATTCTTCCGAATCGGAGCTTCTAGGTAAAACTTGGCATATTCTATATGAAGAAGATGAAATTGAACGAATCAATAACAGTGTTTTCCCACAATTGCTTGCAACTGGCGTACTTCGATTTGAAAGTCGTGGAACTAAGAAAGATGGATCGGCACTTTACCAAAGCGTTTGCTTAACCATGCTGCCAGATGGAGGTTTGATTTGTATTGCAGATAACATCACCGAGCGAAAGAAAAATGAAGAGGAATTGAAGGAGATGGCTTTGGTGGCGAGTCGAACAAATCTCCTAGTGATTATTTCAGATGCATCAGGAGTAGTTACCTGGGTAAACGAGTCTTTTACGCAAAAAACGGGTTATTCAGTGGCTGAAATTGTTGGCCAGAAAACGCACGTTCTTTTGTCTGGCTCTGAAACGGATCCTAAAACAGTTGAATTGATTTATGAACATTTAAAAGAAGGAAAAGATTATCAGGGTGAGATTTTGAGTTACGATAAATTCAAAAATCCAATTTGGTTTAATATTGATGTTGCTCCAGTTCGCAACGAAAAAGGTGAAGTGGTAAAGTTTATTGCTGTAGAAAGCGACATTACCTTAAAAAAGGAAGCTGAGGCCAATATTCTAGCAGCCTTTAACAAGGAAAGAGAATTGAGTGAATTAAAGACGCAGTTTATCAGAATGGCGTCGCATGAATTCAGAACTCCAATGGCATCAATTCAAACCAGTATGGATGTTTTGAAACACTATATTTCAAATGAAAAAGTACAAAGGGGAGAGCTTCTCAGCGTATTTGACAGGCACCATAGTAGGATTGCACATGAAATAGTGCGGATGGCAGAGATCATGAACAACGTTCTACTAATGGGGCGCTTGGATGCAGGTAAGATGGTGTTTAATCCAGTATTAACTGATCTTCCAGAATTCTTTCAAAGTTTAATTGACGAAGAATCACTTTGGAGAGACGATACACCAATTCATTTTCAAGCGGAAGGCCCGTCTGTTCCAATGATGATCGATAGAAGTTTCATGACCCATATTCTTAAGAATCTTTTATCGAATGCTTTTAAATATGGTGCTAAAAATGAAGTGCCAAAGGTTGAATTGAAGTTTGAAAACACGCACTTCAGATTAACAGTGTCCGACAATGGAATAGGCATTCCGACTTCAGAACTTAAAAGTCTTTTTCAATCCTTTTTTCGGGCTTCAAATGCAGAAAACGTTCAAGGAACAGGTTTAGGCTTGGTAATTATCAAGCAATTAACTGAAATGCATTTTGGAACTGTTTCGGCAGAAAGTACGTTAAACGAAGGATCTAAATTTTCAATATTAATTCCAAAACGATAGATGCAGAGCAACAAGAAAAAAATTCTTCTTATCGAAGATGAGCAACAGCTAAGAGAGAACATTTCAGAACTGCTAGAAATTAACGGATATGATGTTCTACCGGTTGATGCTGGCGATAAGGCCATGCAATTCGTGGGTATTTATAAGCCAGATCTGATTCTTTGCGACATTAAAATGCCTCGTTATGATGGATATTGGGTTTTAACAGAAACCAGGAAACTCAATCCAACCGGAAGGGTTTCTTTCATTTTTATTTCAGCTAAAGTTGATAGGGCTGACGTTAGAACTGGAATGGATTTGGGAGCTGATGATTACCTCACCAAGCCATTTAGCGCAGAAGAATTGCTTAGTGCAGTAAATGCACGTTTGAGCAGAGCCGCAGACCAAGACACGGCAGCATGGAGCGACGGTGAGTTATCGCTAAAAGCAAAGGCCGACGATTTAAATGTGTTAACTCCAACAGAAAAAAGAATCATTTTTCAAATCGCTCAAAATTCCACTTCAGCAGAGATTTCGAAAAGATTCTTCATCAGTCTCAAAACTGTAGAAAATCATAGGTCTAACATTACCAATAAACTTGGGCTCAAAGGCCATTTATCCCTACTTCGCTATTGCTTGAACAATAAAAAAATGATTCTTGCTCAGAATTGGGATTGATGCGGAAACAATTTTTTTTCTGATCCGTTTTTAATTTGCTACACCTTTTGGAAGGTTTTCAGAATTTATCTCTATGATTGAAAAGCCGGGTCATTCTTTTGTTCAAGAAAATGAAGATGAATTGAAGAAATGGTCATTCCTAGAGGCAGTATGTCAAGGTTCTGAAACAGGCATGATTTTAATGGACAATTCATTAAATGTGATTTTTTCAAATGAGAAAGCTATTTTTTTGGAACTCAATTTTTAAATCAGGATTTTAAGTCGGGCACTTCACTTTCAGAATTGTCTTCAAATGGCAGTGCAACATTGCAATTAGAAAAAGGCTTGCATAGGTGCTTAAATCACAACGAGACATCAGAATTCGAAGTAGACATTAATTCCAATTCAGATGATTTAATTTGGGTAGGGATTAAAATAAAGCCTGTAAATTTTGATGTTGGCATTTATTCGGGTGTTTCAATTGAAATAAATGAATTAACAGCGCACCGATCGATAGAATTAGAATTAAAAAGAACGCGTAGTTTTTACGAAACAGTTCTAAATAATATTCCAGCAGACATTGCGGTTTTTGATCTTGATCATAATTATGTATTTGTGAATTTGTCGGCGATTTCAAATGATGAATTACGCAATTGGCTCATTGGAAAAAATGATTTTGATTATTTTGAACGCAAAGGCTCAGGAATAGAAATTGCAGAGGCGCGCAGAGCGGTTTTTAACAAGGAAATTGCAACCAAGAAAACCCACGAAAGCATTGATGAGCATATTCGGCCAGACGGAACGACCGCCTACAAGTTGAGGTGCTTTTTTCCATACACTGAACAAGGTGAATTGAAATTGGTGATTGGTTATGGGATCGATGTTACGGAGTTAAAAACGGCTCAAAAAACTGTTCTAGAACTGTTTGAAAAAGAAAGAGGTTTAAGTGATTTAAAAACCCAATTCATCCAAATGGCATCGCATGAATTTAGAACACCCATGGCTTCAATTCAAACAAGCATGGATATTCTAAAGCATTACATTAATCAAGAAGGATCCAGTCTTCCAGAAGTTTCTCCAATTTTTAATCGGCATCATAGTCGCGTAGAGCAAGAAATATTTAGGATTACCGAAATCATGAACAATATTTTGCTCATGGGTAGATTAGATGCGGGTAGAATGTATTTCAATCCAATTGAAAATGATATATCACTTCTTGTAAAATCAATCATTGAAGAAGAGTTGCTCAGTAACTCTAGTCGCGAAATAAAGTTGAATGAAACTGGAGCGCCATTGAAAATGCATGTTGATCGAAGTTTTATTTCTTATATGCTGAAAAACTTGATAAGCAACGCATTCAAATACGGCTGTCAAAATGAAATTCCAGAAGTGAATTTAGAGTTTTGCAAAGACGCATTCACTTTAACTGTTACCGACCACGGTATTGGAATTCCTTCCAATGAAATGGAAAATCTATTCCAATCGTTTTATCGCGCATCAAATGCAGAAAATTTTCAAGGAACAGGATTGGGCTTAGTGATCGTTAAAAAATTAGCAGAAATGCACGATGGTGAAGTGTTTGGAAGAAGCGAGTTAAACATAGGTTCTTCGTTTGGTTTTAGAATCCCAATGCCCCAACAAAATAACAAAATCTAAGAATTTACTGCTTTGTTTATTAAATTGATTTGAAATTGTTCGGCCAGCTCATCTTTTGTTTTTACGAATTAAATATTAATAATTAACCATTTTTTGCTTTTCGAAGTTTAAATTTAATCTCTATTGAGTTTTATTGTACGACGAATTGACTCATCTCAAATTTTACTTATTAGCTGATTTTTATAGGTACTTGTCCTTATGTTGTTATTGTTTAGCGTTTTGCGAACCATAACCTTGTATTTATTCAATTTATCTGCACTGTAGGTGAATTTATAGTCTTGCCAATACGAAAAAAAAGTCCCGTTAAAATAGGTGTAGACACCTATGATATAATTGTCAATAAGTTTTTATTTTTATGATAGATATTCTAGGTAAATTATGGGTAAAGCCTTGAAGTTGGAAATTGGTGTTGATGGTACAATCTTGTCCATTAGCGAAAGTTCTGATTCAACTTGGCGATTGGAAATGTTGCCATTTTTAGGAAAATCCATCAATGATTTTCAAAATCGTTTTTTTGTTAAAGAATTTTATTCCGCTGATTTTTCCGCTAAGCTTTCCTTATTCGAAGGAAATACTCGATTGTATATAGCTATAGAGCTAAAATCTGAAGCCAATACAAATCGAACCATTCAGTATGTCCTAGTAGAAACTCCAATTCTAGAAACTGATGAACAATATCAGTTTCTACTTAATCATCACTTGCTTTTTGAACACCAGCCAAGTGCTTGTTTATTCTTGAATACTTCAGGTGAATTTACTTGGAAAAATAAAAAATTACAAGAAATTGTTGCATTAGAAGGTGATCTTATCAAATTTCAAGAATTACTTCTTAATGATAAATATGCTTTTGGTTTAAATTTATTTGACTCTTGGACAGAGCAGAAGAGAGTTAATTATTTGATCGATTTTGACTCAAAACAGTTTGCCGTCAGTATTATCCCAGTTTTTTATCAAAACAATGAATTGTTGGGCTTCAGGCTTGAAGTCAATACTGGTGTAAAAAGTCCGCTAAAAGATTTAGGCAGTTTTCCGGTTAAAAATCCTAATCCGGTTTTAAGGATAAGCAGCAAAGCAGAATTGTTTTTTTCAAATCCAGCAGCTTCTGAATTTATTAGCGACCAAAAGCAGTTGCATATTGGGGTGAAAACCCAAATATTGCAATTGTTTCGAGTTAATTCTTCTAAACATTCCGATTTTTCTGGGAAAATAGAACTAAATGAAAAATTATTTCATGCCGATTTTATTCGAAGTGAAGAGAACTGGAATTTGTTTTTAATTGATGTTTCTGAAATTTCAAGAATCAGCAAGCTTCAGTCAATAAACAAATCTCAACTTGAAGCCATTATTAGCAGTTCGCGAAGCGCTGTTATTTTATTGAATGAGGATAAGTGTATTTCTTACTTCAATCAACGGGCACGCTTAGATTCAAAAAGGTATTTTGGAGTAGAATTAATTATTGGTTCAACGTTCGACTCTTTTACTGACAATAGTGTTTTTAAAACGCTTGATGTGGCAATTGATACAGTAGTTAATGCCAAGAATCAGATCAACTTTGACTTAGATTTTGATGCAAATGGCGAAAGAAAAGCCTGGTTTAGCTTTACTGTTTATCCGATAACTCAAGATGATGATACTGTAAAGGGGGTTTGTTTGAATATTGCAAATATCTCAGCTGCAAAACAAGCAGAGGAAGAAATCAGGAGCACAAAAAACTTTTATGAAACAATTCTAAACAATATTCCAGCAGATCTAGCAGTTTTTGATTTGAATCATAATTACCTATTTCTTAATCCAAATGCCGTTAAAGACGAGCAGTTGCGCAATTGGATGATCGGTAAAAACGACTATGATTTTTTCCGTAGAAAGGGATCAGGGATTGAAATCGCAGACAAAAGAAGAGCTCTTTTTAATAAAACATTAGAGGAAAATAAAACTCAGGAAATTGTTGATGAACATATAGACAAAGAAGGCCAAACGCGTTATGTAATGCGTCGTTTTTATCCATATTCAGACCAACAAGGAGAGTTGAAATTGGTGATTGGGTATGGAGTTGAGGTTACCCAAATAAAAAATGCGGAGCGACATACTCAAACATCCGAGAAAAAATTCCGTAGTTTATTCGAGGGTAACCCGATGCTGATCTTTATTGTTGATCAGAATTTCGAGATTGCATCCTTCAACAATGCAGTTGAAAAGCATTTAAAAATATCAGGAAGTAAAAATCACCCAATTTCATTTTTGTCGCTTATACGTGCAGATTTATGTGATGAGTTTACGACGAAATTTTTGGAAGCCTTTAATCTGGAAGATGGAGAGTCATACACCTGCTATTTTGATTTGCAATTTGAGAATGTTGATTATACGATAGAATTTTCGGCAACTCCAATTTTCTTAGAATCAGGAGAGAAGCAGCTCATGCTCGTTGGTGCTGACCAAACAGAGCGTTTGAAGAATGAAGAACTTTTAAGGAAAAGCGAATCTTTCAACCGGCATTTGGTTGAACAAATTCCAATTCCTTTTGCGATTGTTAATTTCGATAAAGCTGAGTTTATCAATGAAGCGATGAGATCATTGTTTGAAATACCGCATGATTTAGACTACAAAGATTTAAGCATTCTAGATTTTGTGTTGGATGAATATAAACCGCTCGTTCGACTTGCAATTGCCGATAGATATGCTGGGATAGATTCAGGAACTCAGCTTTTGAAAATCATGACTTACCAAAAGCGCCGAAATATAGTTGAGGTAAATGGATCATTGCTTGAAATTGCTGGTAAAAAGTTAAATTTTATTACAATGGTCGACCGCACCGCAGAATTGGAGCAGTCGAAATTGAGAAAATCAGCAGAACTTAAAGCGCAACAAATTATTGATACAGCTTTAGATGCTGTAATTTCAACTGATTCTGAGGGGAATATTCAAATTTGGAATCCTAAAGCCGAGGAAATATTCGGATGGTTGGCCGAAGAAGTTTATGGAAAAAATATTGCCAATACGATAATACCTCATTTTCATAGGAAACACCATTCTGATGGAATGGAAAATCACATGATGACAGGTAAGTCGAATGTGTTAAATAAATTAATGGAATTAACAGTCTTGAGAAAATCAGGCGAGGAATTTCCGATCGAAATATTTATTACCAGAATTGAAATTGATAAGGAAGTTCTTTTTAGCTCATTTATTAGAGATGTTACGCAGAAGAAAAAGGCAGAATTAGAATTAATTACTTCGGAGAACAAACTTTCTCTTTTGGTGCAATCGTTACCGGTTGTGCCTTACACATTGGAAATTGATAAAGTTTATGCCTTCAAATACCTAGATGAAAGAGTTAATTCATTGCTAGGATACACAGAACACGAAGTGAAGAATGAGCCTAATTTCTGGATTTCGAAAGTTCATCCAGAAGATGCTGAGAAATTAAAACAGAATTGTCTTGCCTTTAATTCATTGAATGAAAACGTAACATTATATCGAATTTTAGATGCAAATGGTTATTGGAAATGGCTTCGTGATACCAGTAAGCTGACAATAGATGATTCGGGCAGCCCTGTTTCTATTACTGGTGTCTTTAAGGATGTTACTCAACAAAAAGAAACAGACGACCGTAGAAGTCTTGTAGAAAGAACTTTATATGAAATCTCTAGAAAAGACAATGTATCCAATGATTCTTTAAGTTCCTTTTATCAAATGGTATTTACCAAGTTGAAAGAGAACTTTGGTTTTACTGGGATTTCTCTTTGGGAATTAAATGCCGATAATTCGCAATACACCAATATTGTATCGTATTCAACTTCAAATTCGTTGGTGCCTTTATCGAATTTAAGTAATGATGCTACCCAAAGTCTAATTGAGCTTAGCAAAGATTTCAATTTGTGCAACTTCAATCGCAATGGATCCGATGTTTTGCAAGGCCATGATACCTTGAATGCTATCTTCGGACTAGCTGAAGATATTTCTGTTATCCTGAATGTTGTTCAAACAGATTTGTCGAAGGGACTGATTCTGTTAATCGAATGCGGCCAACCAAATTTTGTTTGGGAAAGTGAGCATATTTCATTGATCACATCCATTTCAGAATTTATCTCATTTAATCTTGAATATTTTCACCGTGTTGAGGCCGATTTAAAACTCCGAAAGGCCTACAGTTTAGCAGGTATTGGTGCATGGGAAATTGAAGAAGGGCGTGATAGAGTGTTTTGGTCTGAAGCGATGTTCGAATTTTATGGATTTGTGCCCAATTCTATCGATCCTCTTTTATTTAACGATGTTCTTCCATTTATACACCCCGACGATATAGAAGAGTTTAAAGGCGCCTTCAATCTCTTAACCAAAGAAGGAATTCCTTACAGGCTAGAATGTCGTCATATTTTGCCCAATTCACCGGTTCGGTATTTTGAAAAGTCGGCTGTTTCAATTACTTCCATGTCTGGCAAAAGGATTTTTATGGGAGTTACAGTAGACATTACCGATCGTAAATATTCAGAAATAGAAAAATCCCACAGATTACAAAGAAAAGCTGTAGAAAATGCTGTTGCCGCTTCCATTGCTACGGCAATCAATTTGGAGGAATTGTTTTTGAAATTTTCCGATATCCTTTGTCAATCTAAGATTATAAAACATATTTTTCTGTTTTCTGAAAAAGAAACAGGAGGCTCCCTCAAACATAAATTCGCCTACCCAACTGTTGTTGGGTTGTCTAATTCGATCAATGAGGCTTTTAATCTTGAAATCCAAAGTAAATTATTGAGTTTAGACTTAAATGGTAATGCATTTCTGGATGAGCCTTACACGGATTATTTGTTGTCAACATTGCAATTGCCAGAGTATGGAAGCTGCTATCTCCTAATCGAAACCGATAATTTGGGAATGGATTGCAAAGAGGCCATTTTACTTTTCACCTCATTAACAAAAGGTTTTCAAGAAAAGTCTGATCTCATCCATGCAGAAAATCAATTGCGTTTACTCAATAACGAATTACTCGACACAAACCTTCAATTAAGGCAGTATTCTTATATCGTATCGCACAATTTGCGCGCACCTGTTGCCAATATTTTGGGTTGTATCGAATTATACAACGAAGAAGATCCTGCCGATCCTAGCAATGTTGAACTCATCGATGGCTTGAAAGTTTCATCGAATTCTGTCGACAATATCCTTCGGGATTTAAATAAAATTTTAAACATCAAAGAAAATGTATTAAAGCAGTTTGAAGAAATCAGCTTTAGCGAGGTGATACATAACGTGCTTGAAACTTTGAAAACTGAGCTCCAAAACATTGATTCTAGTCTTGAAACTGATTTCACGGAAATTCAAGAAATCAGAGCATTCAAACCTTACTTGGTAAGCGTTTTTCAAAATCTAATTTCAAATGCAATTAAATATAGATCGAGCGAACGAAAATTAGTGCTTAAAATTAGCGCCCGATTGGAACAAAGAAATATAGTGCTCTCGTTTTCTGATAACGGCAGAGGTATCGATCTAGAAAAACACGGCAGCAAATTGTTTAAACTCTATTCTCGTTTGCACACCGACGTTCCAGGTTCTGGATTAGGGCTAAACATGGTTCAGGAACAAGTTCGGGCCATGGGTGGTAATATTCAAGTTGAGAGCAAAGTAGGGGAGGGTACCATTTTTAGTGTTACATTTAAAAATAATCAATAAGTATCGGATGCGTGTTTGGCTGATAGACGATGATGATGTAACTAATATGCTTAACAGGTACTATCTGGAAGAGCACTTCTCGCATGTTTGTATTGAACTTTACGACAAGGCCAAAATAGCCCTTGATGATTTGCTTTGTAATGGCAAAGAGACCGAGTTTATATTTCTGGATATTAATATGCCAGAGATGAATGGTTGGGAGTTTTTGGATGCAATAGCAGAAGCAGCATCTCTACCCCAGAGATTTCCAAAGATTTATATGCTCTCATCATCACTTGATCCTGCCGACAAAGCGCGCGCTGAAACACATCAATTTGTAGCGGGTTTTTTATCTAAGCCTTTGGAGTCTATTGATCTCGAATTTCTCATTCAGGAAGTTTTAGAAGCAAAAAAGTGAGTTACTTAGGCTGTTAATGCATAGAACGATCAAAGTCGTTTAATTCTAGGTTTTAATTTGTATTTGTAAGTTTTTGCGGGAAGAATTAAGTTACTGTAGAACAATCGATTATAAATCTGTTTTGATTAAAATTATTTCTGTAAGCATTGCTTAAACTTCATTCATTATGGTTTTGAGGGAATGTATAGCTTGCTGTTATAAACCATCAAAAAATGAATTTAAAAAACGTTTGGCTGATTGACGACGACCCGATGAACAACGTTTTCAATAGCTACCTGATTGAGGATCATTTTCCGGAAATCAAGTCTGAATCATTTCTATTTGCTGGAGATGCGCTCAAGGAGCTCGATAAATATCCTCGTTTAAGAAAGCTACCAGATATTATCTTTCTTGATATTTCAATGCCCATCATCAATGGTTGGGAATTTCTGGATTTATGTTTAGACCGCCATCCATGGCTCAAAACAAGATGTAAAATATACATGCTCACTTCTTCCATTAATCCAACAGATCCCAGAATGGCAGTTGAGCACCCTTTAGTGAGCGGCTACATGCAAAAGCCTTTGCAATCAAGTTTTTTAATCGATGTAATAAACGACAACGAAGCCAAAGCACTTTTACGTAAATAATAATTTAATGCAGATTGTTTTTTATCTGCCACATAGATTCTATACAAGCCAACAATAAAAAACGCCGGTAATTAAGAATTGCCGGCGTTTTACGTTTATCAATTCGACGATTTATTTCTGCTCGTCTTTTACTTCTTCAAAATCTACATCGGTAACATCAGCACCTTGATTTTGTGCTGCATCACCTTGAGCTTCTCCATTTGGAGCTTCTTGCGTTGCTTTGTACATGTCTTCTGAAGCTGCTGCCCATGCTGCATTGATGTTTGTTAATGCTGTATCGATAGCATTTAAGTCATGGCTTGCATGCGCATTTTTTAATTCCGAAAGTGCCGATTCGATAGTTGATTTTTTATCCGCAGGGATTTTATCACCATATTCTTTCAACTGCTTTTCAGTTTGGAAAATCATCGAATCAGCTTCGTTGATTTTCACTGCTTCTTCCTTCGCTTTTTTATCCGCTTCAGCATTGGCTTCAGCATCGTTTTTCATGCGCTTGATTTCATCATCGCTTAAGCCTGAAGATGCTTCAATTCGAATCTTCTGCTCTTTTCCAGTCGCCTTGTCTTTTGCAGCTACATGTAAAATACCATTTGCATCAATGTCGAATGTTACTTCAACTTGTGGCACTCCGCGCGGCGCTGGTGGAATTCCATCTAGGTGGAAGCGACCGATTGTGCGATTTTGTGCAGCCATCGGGCGTTCGCCTTGTAGGATGTGGATTTCAACCGAAGGCTGACTATCGCTTGCTGTTGAGAAAACTTCAGATTTACGTGTTGGAATTGTTGTATTCGACTCGATCAAACGGGTCATAACTCCACCCATTGTTTCAATTCCAAGAGAAAGCGGAGTTACATCAAGCAACAAAACATCTTTTACTTCTCCTGTTAATACACCACCTTGAATTGCAGCACCTATGGCCACAACTTCGTCTGGATTTACACCTTTGTTTGGAGCTTTTCCGAAGAATTTCTCAACTGCAGCTTGAACTGCAGGAATTCTGGTTGAGCCTCCAACGAGGATAATTTCATCGATATCATTGTTGGTGTAACCAGCATTTTTTAAAGCCGACTTGCAAGGTTCGATGGTACGACGAATCAAATCGTCAACCAATTGCTCAAACTTAGCACGGGTTAATGAACGCACAAGGTGTTTCGGACCCGATTGTGTTGCAGTAATATATGGAAGGTTAATTTCGCTGCTTTCTGTGCTAGATAGCTCGATTTTAGCTTTCTCTGCGGCTTCCTTCAAACGCTGAAGAGCCATCGCATCTTTACGGAGATCAAGACCTTCGCCTTCGTTCTTCGCAAATTCATCAGCCAACCAATCGATGATTTTTTGGTCGAAATCGTCTCCACCTAAGTGGGTATCGCCATCGGTAGATTTAACTTCAAATACACCATCACCCAATTCAAGAATAGAAACGTCGTGTGTACCACCACCGCAGTCGAAAACTACGATTTTCATTTCTTGGTCTTTCTTATCAAGGCCATAAGCAAGCGCTGCTGCAGTTGGCTCATTGATAATTCGCATCACTTTCAATCCTGCAATTTCGCCGGCCTCTTTTGTTGCCTGACGTTGTGCATCATTAAAATATGCTGGAACTGTAATAACGGCTTCTGTAACTTCCTGACCAAGGAAGTCCTGCGCAGTTTGTTTCATTTTTTGGAGAACCATTGCTGAAATCTCCTGTGGAGTGTACATTCTATCGTCGATCTGTACACGTGGCGTATTGTTCTCGCCCTTCACTACTTTATAAGGAACGCGCTGAGTTTCGGCTGTTACTTCGCTGAAACTATTTCCCATGAAGCGCTTAATTGAATAAACGGTTTTTGTTGGATTTGTGATCGCCTGACGCTTCGCCGGATCACCTACTTTACGCTCACCTTTGTCGAGAAATCCAACAATTGATGGCGTGGTTCTTTTCCCTTCACTGTTTGGAATTACAACAGGTTCGTTGCCCTCCATTACAGCGACACAGGAGTTGGTGGTTCCGAGGTCAATACCAATGATCTTTCCCATGATAAATTTGTTTGCGTGTGAATCAGTTTGACCGCGACTTTTCAATCATTATGCCACCCAAAAAGCATGTCGATTTTGGCAGATTCGCATGTCAAACACATGAATCTGTCAGCCAAGTTGGTGACATTTAGTCAGCGCACTGTTTACTGGAAGTTCAATGCCTCGGTAATCGAGTTGTTGCGCAGCGAATCGGATGTTAGCGGCCCGATCGGTAAGCGACGCATATAGGTATTCCGGCTGGCAAATAAGCCCAAACCATTTTCAATATTGGTAAACTGAGGCCTTTCTTGTGCAATCGTGTTCGATGGCTGGTTCACATTCAAATAAGTGAACAAGTCTTCATCAGCAGCATTCACCACAAAATACAAGCTGTCGGCAAAGCGCAACATCGGGTTTTCGGGAGTTGCTGCAGGAATAAATGAAGCCAGAGTTTGGTAAATTACTTTGTTGTCTATTTCCCGCTGAAGCTCTTCTCCGCCAGCATCATTTGTTGCAGTGAGTCGACCTAAATTGATATTTACTTCCTTTCTTATAACATTCTGAGGAAGCCCATCAGGATATTCTCGGTAAATGAATTTTAAAAAGACTTCATACAATCGACCATTTTCGGAACTGGTCCATTTTACAAAGGTTTTCTGTTGAGGGAATATATTGGCAGTTTGTGAAAACTGACTTGGCGTGGCTACATTTACTTTTCTTACCAATTTGGTTTTGCCCGTTAATTCGTTGCCAGATTTGTTATTCACCACCGACAAAAAATACTCAGCATTCGTTTTCAGTTTGTTGTTTGAAGGGACTTCGAAGCTGTACAACACTTGACCTGGGCTTGCAAAAATGCCAGTGTCTTTGGTGATATCAGTTCTGCGGTCGAGTACCCAATTTCTGGTTTCATTTCCATTGATAAATTCTGAAACTTTGGCTACGATTTCACCATCTTTGTAGTAGAGGCTGTCTTGAATCTGAGCAAATGCCAATGCATCTCCTTCTCCAAGGAAAACCCTACTAATACGAATGAATTGCTCCGTTGAATCAACGTCCAACAAGCCGAAAACTACTGGAACATCTTTCCAATCGGCATTAATATCAACTTCATTTTCGCAAGCAGAAAACAATAAAATACCAGCAAAAGCTGACAAAAGGATAGACTTCAATCGCATGGGTCAAAAGTATACATTTCATGTCAGTTAAGGAAATTACTAATATTGCCGTTTATCGCTAGAAAATATGTCTGTTCAGAAAGAAGTAAAACGCGTCACCACACGCACGATTCAAGATATGAAAGTTCGTGGAGTAAAGATCTCCATGTTAACGGCTTACGACTTTTCGATGTCGAGGCTAGTGGATGCCGCAGGAGTAGACGTAATTCTCGTTGGAGATTCTGCTTCAAACGTTATGGCAGGCCATGAAACCACATTGCCGATCACGCTTGATCAAATGATTTACCATGCATCATCGGTAATTCGTGGAACCTCGCGAGCATTAGTGGTGGTCGATTTGCCATTTGGATCTTATCAAGGAAACTCGAAAGAAGCCCTCACTTCAGCCATCCGCGTGATGAAAGAAACAGGGGCTCATGCCATTAAAATGGAAGGCGGAGAGGAAATAGTTGAATCTGTTCGACGTATCCTTAGTGCTGGTGTTCCTGTAATGGGGCATCTTGGCTTAACGCCTCAATCGATTTATAAATTCGGAACCTATGTAGTTCGTGCACGCGAGGAAGAGGAAGCCAAAAAGCTTATCCATGACGCTCATTTGCTGCAAGAAGCGGGATGTTTTGCGATTGTGCTCGAAAAGGTTCCAGCTACATTGGCAACCCAAGTTGCGCAAGAGCTTTCCATCCCAATCATTGGTATTGGTGCCGGTGGAGGAGTAGATGGTCAAGTTTTAGTTTTGCACGATATGCTCGGCATCAACACCGAATTCAAACCGCGATTTTTACGTACATACCTTAACCTTGATGAGCAAATTACAGGAGCCATCGGTCGCTATGTGGCTGATGTTAAGTCACAGGATTTCCCCAATACATCAGAATCGTACTGATGAATTTGGAAGTACTCTACACCGACAATCACCTCATTGCCGTAAATAAACAAGCTGGCGAAATTGTACAGGGCGACAAAACTGGCGATCAACCATTAAGTGAAAAAGTTGCGCATTACCTCAAAGTGCAGTTTAACAAGCCTGGAGATGCTTTTATTGGTGTGATTCATCGAATCGATCGGCCAGTGAGTGGTGTTGTGTTGATGGCAAGAACGAGTAAAGGTTTATCGCGGATGAATGAGCTTTTTCGGGATAGAAAAATTCGCAAAACCTACTTGGCGTTGGTTGAAGGTTTGGTGAAGGAAACTGAAGCCACTTTGGTACATTATCTTGCGAAAAACGAAAGTCAAAATAGATCACGCGCCTCATTAAATCCTGCCGATGGTTTGCTTCGCTGCGAACTAAATTATACCGTTTTATACCGCACTGATCGGTACACTTTGCTAGAGGTTGAGCCTTTAACCGGCAGGCACCACCAGATCAGAGTGCAGCTTTCAGCTATGGGTTGGGCGATTCGCGGCGATGTGAAATACGGTGCTCGAAGAGGAAACCCAGATAGAAGCATTTGCTTGCATGCATTTAAGCTCGAATTTACGCATCCCGTAAACGGGGAAATGGTTCATATCCAAGCTCCGTTTCCTAAGAATGAAGCTTGGTCTCCGTTGGCGACTTTTGAGTTATAGTTCCAAATCCACCATTACCGGACAATGGTCACTGTGTCTTGCATCGGGCATGATAACCGATCGCTTGAGCTTGCTATTTAAGTGCTCGCTGATGCACACATAATCGATCCGCCAACCTAGATTCTTGTCGCGTGAACCAGCTCTGAAACTCCACCAAGTGTAATGGTGTGGCTCGGTGTTGAGGTGACGGAAAGTGTCGATAAAACCACTGTTGAAGAAAGATTCCATCCAAGCACGCTCTTCAGGTAAAAATCCACTGCTCTTAGCATTCGACACCGGATTGTGGATGTCGATGGCGCGGTGACAAACATTGAAATCGCCACAAATCACCAAATTGGGCTGCTCTTGTTTGAGTTGATCGATGTAATTCTGATAAAAATCGAGGAACTCCATTTTCACATCTTGTCGAACATCGCCGGTTGTCCCCGAAGGGAAATAGGTACTGATCACTGAAAAATCTTCGAAGTCTAAACGGATCGATCGGCCTTCAAAATCAAACAAATCATGCCCTAAACCCCTCACCACCCGAACCGGTTTGCGCTTGCTCAAAATGCCCACGCCACTGTAGCCTTTCTTAGTGGCAGGAAACAAATAACTCTCATAACCAATGGCTCGAAACAGTTCCAAATCCAATTGGTCTTCTTGAGATTTCAATTCCTGCAAGCAGATCATATCTGGTCCAGCAGCCGAAAGCCACTCGATAAATCCTTTGCTAATTGCTGATCTTAAGCCGTTTACATTGTATGTAGCGATGCGTGTGTTGGGTGAATTTGCCATGGCCTAAAGATGTAAAAAGATTGAACGCAATCGTTTTTTCGATTGTTAACACTTTGCTGGGATTATACCAATACATGGTGAAGTGTCGTTACTCATCATTTGGAGTATATTCGCCCTAAGGCTTGTCGTGCAAACCATTCTGCGCTTTATTATCATCTTTTTATTCATTCCGGTTTTGTCGGAAGCGCAGCAATATTCCACTTTGCGAACGCTCAAGATCAAGACAGGTAACGATACTATTCGACTCGATAGCCTTAGCATCCAGCCTGGAACTTTGCGTTTTATCACCGGAAAATCCGACAGCGCAGCCTACCGTTTTCTTCCATTCGATGGCTTGATGATTAAAAATCCGGGCGCTCAAACCTCTGGCGACTCTATCACACTCAAATTTCGGGTGTTGCCTTTTTCTTTCTCCGAACCTTTTCGCAACAAAGACCGCCGCCTCAGTACCGCCGAAGAACGCGGAGTTTTCAATCCGCTGGTGTATACTCCTTCTCAAAGGGATAAAAACGCGCTTCAATTCAAAGGTCTCAACAAAACGGGCTCGATTTCAAGAGGCATTTCGGTGGGAAACAACCAAGATCTTTCTGTAAACTCCACACTTAATCTCCAACTTTCTGGCAAACTGTCGCCCGAGATCGACATCAGCGCCGCCATTACCGACGACAATATCCCTATCCAACCCGACGGAAACACCCAACAGCTTCAAGATTTCGATAAGGTATTCATCCAGCTCTCCGACCAGAAATCGAAACTCATCGTTGGCGATTTTCAGATCACTCGACCAGAGTCGTATTTCATGAATTTCAACAAGCGCCTACAAGGTGGAAGTTTCTCCACCACCCAATCGGTTGTGCTTATTCCTGATACAAAACCGGCACAAGTGAAGGCAGGTTTGAGTCTCGCGGTTGCCCGCGGAAGATTTAACCGCAACAATATCCAAGCGGTTGAAGGCAACCAAGGGCCGTACCGCCTCCGCGGAGCCAACAACGAGCAATTCATTATCATCCTTTCAGGCTCCGAAAAGGTTTACATCGATGGGAAGCTTCTCAAACGGGGACAGGAAAACGACTATGTGATCGACTATAACAGTGCTGAAATCACATTCACTTCAAGGATTTTAATGACCAAGGACCTGCGGATTTTTGTTGAATTTGAGTACTCCGACCGAAACTATGCAAGATCGCTTTACCACATCAACACCGAGGTAGAACAAGGGAAACTCACCACCCGTTTGAATGTTTTCAGTGAGCAGGATTCCAAAAATCAACCCCTTCAACAACAACTCAACGATGCACAAAAGGAAGCACTTCGCCAAGCTGGAGACAGTTTGCAGCAAGCACTTGTTGAAGCGATCGACAGTGTTGGATTTTCGTCGGATGTGATCCTCTACAAACGCATCGATACCACGGTTGCTGGGTTTGTATATCCTCAAATTTTGGTGTATTCCACCAGCCCCGATTCGGCTATTTATCGGGTAGTTTTTACCAATGTTGGTGCGAACAATGGCGATTATATCCAACTCAGCAGTAGTGCAAATGGTAGGGTTTACAGCTGGGTTTCTCCATTGGCGGGCATCCCGCAAGGGAATTTCGTTGCCAAAGTCCAACTTATCCCGCCTACCAAAAAGCAACTTATTACCCTTGGCGCGGATTATCGATTGAGCAAAAAAACTAGAATCCTCACTGAAGGCGCATTTTCTTCGTTCGATCAGAATACCTTTTCCGACCAAGACAGTAACGATGACCAAGGATATGCTTTTCGCGTAGCCGCCGAAAACACTGCAAAATTCGGAAAAGACAGTCTGCCGTGGTCGTTGGTTTCAACCTTAAGCTACGAGCAAGTCGACAAGTATTTCACTCCACAGGAACGATTCCGTAACGTAGAATTCGACCGCGATTGGAACCTTCAAAAACTTAGTACGACCAAACAATCGGAGTATATCCCAAGGTTAAACATCAATCTTGCCCAAAGTGGAACTGGAACGGTTAATTACCTTTTCACTTCATTTATTCGTGAAAACGAGTTCGATGCCAATCAGCACAGCCTCAATGCCGATCTCACAAAGTGGAAAACACGAATCAATTACAGTGGAAGTCTGACGCAATCGAAAGGGACCACATCAAATGCATTCTTCTACCGGCACCGAGGATTGGCTTCGCACGACTTCTGGAAGCTGCAGGTTGGCTACAAAGATGAATACGAACGCAATCTACTCCGTGGTTTACCCGCTGATACTTTACTCGCTACTTCGTATTCATTTTACGATCGGCAAATTTTTGTGCAAAATCTCGATACGGCGAAACAGAAATTCAATGTGTTCTACCGTGTGCGCACCGATGATGGCATCAGAAGCAACAACTTGCTAAATTACGCACGGGCAGAAAATTTTGGGTTCAGTTTGGATTTGGTGAAAGGCGAGAAATTTAGTTTCAGGTCGATCACAACCGTGAGGAATTTGTTTATCAGCGATACGTTGTTGTCGCAGCAAGATCCTGAGCGAACGATTTTGAATCGGGTGGAGATTTCATTTCGGGCATTGAAGAATAGTGTGGTTTCAACCACATTTTACGAGGCAGGAAGTGGATTGGAAACGAGGAAAGAGTTTACGTATTTGGAAGTACAGCCCGGACAAGGTGTGTATGCGTGGTCGGATTACAATGGAAACGGGATCAAGGAATTGAACGAATTCGAAGTGTCGGTATTCCCAGACCAAGCCAAATTCATTCGGGTTTTTACACCAACAAACGATTTCATTCGGGTTTTTTCCAATCAATTTAACCAAGTGCTCAATATCAAAGCTCCGATTGAATGGAGCAAAACGAAAGGTATAAGAAAACAGCTTACAAGAATTTCTACTCAATCGGCATGGCGTTTAGATAGCCGAACTACTGCCGACGATATTGCGAAAGCCTACAATCCATTGCGAGCCGGAGTTGACGATCCTGAGCTGATCACCTTGAATCAAACCTTTAGAAACTCGGTGTTTTTCAATCGAAACAACGCCAAATTTGGATTCGATTTGAATTGGCAAAAGATTTCCACAAAAGCATTGCTTAACAACGGATTGGAATCGCGGGAAAACAAATTTAGCAACCACCGCATCCGTTGGAATCCAGGCGAAAGATTCACCATTGGTTTAGAAACGCGCAATGGACTAAAACGAAGCATCGCTGAGTTTTTTAACACCCGCGATTATCAGATTGAATACACCGAATTGGAGCCAAGAGTTTCTTACCAACCGAACGCAGCATTTCGATTAACGGTAAACTACAAATACAATATAAAAAGAAACGATGTTCTTTATGGCGGAGAAAAAGCCACTGGAAATACTGCTGGTTTGGACTTAAAATACAATGTGGCCAATAAAGGCAGTTTGCAAGCGAAATTCAATTTTATCTTGATTGCGTTTGATGGCGCACAAAATACGCCTGTTGCATTTGAAATGCAGGAGGGTTTGCGTACCGGTCAAAACTATACCTGGGGCATCAGCTACCAACGCACTTTATCGAATAACATGCAGTTGAATGTGAATTACGATGGTAGAAAATCGCCCGATGTGAAAACGGTACACGTTGGTGGTGTTCAGGTTCGCTTGTTTTTCTAATTATTCAAGTTCGCGTTTTATTCTCCATATAGTGTGTTAATTATATATGCCGATAAATGAAATAGGCATCTGATTTTGCCTTATTTTTATCACCGAGAAAAAATGATCATAAAGGCATGTCTCTGAAAAAACCGAAAGCTAAGTACACCACTGTAATGTTGATTGACGACAGTGAAATTGATAACTTCATCAATCAGAAAATGGTTGAAGGATGCAATTTTTCAGAACGCATTTATGTGCATACCAGTTCGAAAAGCGCAATTGAATTTCTTGCAAATTTCGAAAGAGCGCACCTTCCAGAGGATCTGATTCCTGAAATCATTTTCCTTGACATCAACATGCCTATCATGGATGGTTTCCAATTCGCTGAAGAATTCCAAAAATCTTGTCCTAAGATTTACGATCGTATTCGAATTGTATTCCTCACCAGCTCACTTAATCCGGTGGATCAAAAACGCGCTATGCAGGTTAGAGGAGTTTACTCATTCCTCAACAAACCTCTCAGCAAAGATCATCTCGATAAGCTGTAAAAAAGTCTCAGATTAACATAAATAAAAAACCTCGGTGAAAGTATCATCGGGGTTTTTCTTTGGAGTTTATTTCCGTTACCGTTTCACAACTTGACTAAGTTGCTTGATAAATGTATCATCAACTTTGATGTACTCTAGCATTCGGTTCGACTTCTGGTTGAGCAGATCGAATTTTGCAAAAAGCTGTGTGATTTTTTGATCCACCTGTCGAGCAGATGAGCTCATTTGAAGTGAAAGAATCTTGTAGAAAATCAAGGCATTTTCATAACCCATTTCATCATCAATTTCACGGATTTTACGTGTTACTGAGCGAAGCAATGATGTAGCTGGATCGTATTTGTTGATCATTGAGTAATTTAACGCCAGCAAAAGTTTAACCTCAATTTCCGTGTGTGGATAATTTTTGAAGCTGATATCATTAATCAAACCATTGAGAATCTGAACCGCTTCTTGGTACTTCTTGGCATAAAATGCACTTGTAGCGCTGTATTTTGCGAAGTTGATGTAGTTCGGAATATCGTTCTTGTCGGGTTCGTAGTTTGGTAGTTCCCGTTTATTGATTTCGTAAAGTTCGCCTTCTGTGCCAAGTTCAATATGACGTTCAATTTTTGAAATCAAAAACTTCGTTGTAAACGCGCAATGGTTAAACAACAAGAACGACTGCATTTTTTTGTCGACTACTTCGAAGAACTTTGCTTCTTTCTTCGGCAAGTTAAGTTTGTGGTAGTACTCGAATGCTAAGAAATTATACACCAATTGAAGATGCTGGTAATTGGTGTCTTTCGAATAGGTGGTGAAGGTTCGTTCCATGCGCGCAAGCACATCTTCAATTGGCTCATCGTCTTTAATGGCTTCTTGATTTGGAACAAATAAGGCAAACGAAACGTCAACTATACTCTTGTAAATCTGCAGGTGATGCGAATCATAAATCCCACAGATATTTGTCATTTCCTGCTTAATGAGCGAGAGATATTCAATCTGACCTTTGTTGCGTGATGTGTAGTAGTCACCTAAGGTTTTCATGAATGTATTCAGAAGATCCTCTGCTTTGTCGAGTGAAATGGTATAAGCAAGATGTTTATTGTACAATTGTGTGTACTCGTAATACTTCGGCGAGTGTACATGCAGCTTTTTCAATGCACTATAAACCGACGAAAGCTCATACGGCATATCGTAATTTTGAAGCTCGGATTCGAGTTTCGACAGGATGGCTATTGCAGTATCTCGGTGTGTATCGTAGATTAGAGTAGGGATATTTGCCACCTTTCTCAACAAGTCGATGATAGGCGTCGACATATTATTGGTGAGAAAGTCCTGGATCTTATCGAACAAACGCGACTTCAGTGTATAGTAAGCTGAAGTGTTTACACTCAACAAATCCTGAATTTCTTCGTCGGTATATTTGTTCTCCCTGTATAGCTGCAGAAGCCTAAGATATTTGTCTGCTTTGGTTTCAACGAACTGCTGGCATAGGTCATTATACTCCTCTTCCTTCAGCTGCAGAACAATGCTCTTAAACTTGATCATATCTTCACCCTTTAGGCCCCCAATATATGAGAATTTGGCTTTAGGTGAAGTATGTTTTATTAATTTTCATCAACAGTAGTCAACACAGCGCCCGGAACAGTTTTAATCACTTCCCAGCTTCCATCGCTATTCTGTCTTTCGATCATGTAAAAACCTACACCATGCGCGCCCCAACCTTCGTAAGGTGTCCACTCGAGGTTAATAAAAAGATCATCTCTAGCCGAAGCTTTAAATACAATGTTATCGCTCGACTCTCCTTCGCGGCCTCGTAAATCGCAAGCATTGGTTGCCAAAACAGCATAGTAATACTTGTTCTTAAATACGTTTACCTGGTGATCAACATATTCTGTTTGATAGGATGGAACAGTCGTTACTAAAGTGAAATTAACATTATCTGTTGATCGGTAAACTTCATATCCTGTAATTCTTTCGCTCATAATTTCAGGCACTGGCCATTCGGTGATGATCGATTCATCGTTGATAACGGTTGACCGTGCCATATCTACTTGTTGATTTTCGAAAAGATTATCAATCGGATCGCTCAAATCGAAATCTGAATCCGATTCAACGTGGAATTGACCATTTAAACCTTCTGCTTTCACGAAATATCGATAGCTCGATGGACAATAAATAGTAGAATCGATGAAACGCAACACATCGCCAGGTACAGTGCCTAAATCAACAGGCAGATCGCCATTTTCCTCAGCTCTGAAAACGCGGTATTGAGAAACAGTTTTTCCTACATATGGAGACCAAATGGCATCGATGGTATTGTTTTCCAAAGTGATCACTTCAATGTTAATGGTGCAATGATCTATCAGATTTTCTAAGTCTACAGTGTATCCGCAGCGATCGCGGGTAACCAATCGATAGCAATACACATTTTCGAAGGTGTTTAAACCAGTTTGTGTGTAACTCAAGATGTGCGATTCATCGATCGTGGTGAGTAAAATCCAATCTGTGGAAGTTTGGTTTTTCCCATAGAGTTCGTATGCTCCAAAATCAGGCGCAACCGATTGCTCCCATTCAACAACTACCGATTCTGAACCACTCACGCTTACGCGGAGGATAGGTGTAGTTGGCGCTGGAAGTGTATCGTAAACCTGAATAAATGAAGGAAGTGAAAGTGTATCTGCACAACCATTCTGATTGATTACTTCCAATCCAACTGTGTAAAAACCTGGATCGAAGTACACATTCGTGGGATTGATTTCCGTAGAGCTATTTCCGTTGCCGAATGACCAATTATAACTAGGGCTTTCGGTTTGGTATGAGGTATTATTGAATGATACCGACAAAGGTGTGCAGCCTTCTGTTTCAGTAAGATTAAATCCAGCAATTGGGATCATAAGCGATTGCAATCCGCCGATCGAGAATGTATCGCTACAACCAAATTCGGTGGTCGCAACCATCGATATGTTATACGCTCCAGGCAAACTGAATTCAGCTGATGGATTTATCTCTGTAGAGGTGGATAACCCACCTAGATTCCAATTGTATGAACTTGCACCTGATGATGTATTAGTCATCTCAACGATTAAAGGGGCGCACTGACTCATATCACTCACCGTGAAGGATGCAACTGGATAAGGGTTGATGTGGATAGGTAACGCAATGGTAAAGAATGCGCTGCATCCCAATGTATCTGCAGAGAACAAGGTTATAACATAGGAGCCTGTGTCTTGATAAGTGAACGAAGGATTTTGTTCAGTAGAAGTATTCCCTTCGCCAAAGTTCCATTCCCATTCAACAGAGCCATTCGACAAATCGGTGAATTGAACTGGAGATCCTATGCAAGCATTTTGACTCGATACACTGAAGCTTGTTGCTGGACCAAGAACCGTGACATATTCTGGCATCAATAAGGTATCGGTGCAGCCTGCTGAAGAGGTCACAACAAGTAAAATATCGTAAACGCCCGGCTGATCGTACAATTTAACTGGATGTTGAACTGTAGAATTGGTGTTATCGCCGAAATCCCAGTACCAAGCAACTGCTTCCTGCGATAGATCGAAGAATTCAACAACAGAAGGCGCGCAATTGGCCGGTGTTGGCGAGTTGAAGTTCGCTTCTGGACCATTAACCACAATAGGAACTTGCATGGTTACTGTGTCGCGACAATTTTCTATTGTTGTTACGATCACTGAAGCAGCGTAGTTGCCATCGGCGGTGTAAACGTGAGCTGGTGCTGGACCGCTGCCTGTGGTTCCGTCGCCAAAATCCCATTCCCATCCAATCATTCCATCCGTTGTGGCTTCAAATTGTACTTGAAGAGGATTGCAAATTCCTGAGTATGCGGCACCAATAACAGGTTCGAGGATGTTAATTCCTGCTTCTGTATGGGTGTCGGTGCATCCATGAATTGTAGTGATTGAAAGCGTTACGGAGTCAGCCGGAACTGTAACAAAATTCATTGATGGATTTTGAACTGAAGATGTATAACCATTGCCGAAATCCCAGTTCCACTCAACAGCATCTGAACTTAAACTGATGAATTGTGCTTGAATCGGGATACACAAACCACTTTGAGTAAGTGTGAAATCGGCGTTTGCGCCATAGACGTTAAAGACATTAGAAAAGTAATTTTGAATTACACAAGTAGGCAATAAGCTGCTAGAAACCCTTTGATAAAAGCCTATTGTATCAGTAATATTAAGTGTGACATTAATAGGACCAACATAGCCTACGTTCGGAATCCAACTACCTAAAACCATGTTTAATCCATCAATAAACCATGCCACTTGGCTTGAATTTGGAGTTAAATTAGCCAATTGTATGTTTAAGGGACTGCAACCAGCAGAGTCTCCTAGGATTTCAAATTGAGGAATAGGGTTCGCAAATATGATCGATTGAGGTAATTCATAAAAAAGTTCGCATCCATCATCTGTTGTAAATTGCAAGGATACATCAAACACACCCTCTTGTAAATAATAATGGTTCGGTTGTGACTCTGTTGAAGTAGTCCCGTCTCCAAAATCCCATAGCAGAGAATAACTCGCAGGTAAATCGTGGGTGAAATGAACTGTATCATTGCATACAGAAGTTTCATAGTCGATATCAGGAATCGTTGGATTGGCAAAAATGCTTCTCATTCGGTTCGCTACACAACCTATAGTATCGGTGTAGCTAAGTTGAACCAAATAAGAGGAATTGGAATTCAGAAATTGATGGGTTACCGATAAATCATTCGATGTAAACCCATCGCTGAATGTCCAAGTCAAACTATCAATAATGCCTGAATTTTCAGGATTGACAGTAACTTCGGTGTATGCGCAAGATTCATCAGCAGTAATGGTAAAATTAGGCACTCCTCCTCCAACCAATATAGTTTGGGGGTAGCTGAATGTATCTACTCCGTAAGGGGTGTTCGCCACATATGTTACATTGTAAATTCCTGCTTGTGTGTACAGGTGCACTGGTGTTTGAAGTGTCGATATAGTTCCATCTCCTAAGTTCCAATACTGCACAACATGTGAGGTGTCTTGGCGGAAAAAGTGAATCGTTGTTGGTGCACAAACGGCCATCGGTTCAATTTGAATAGCTGAGCCTGGAGGTTCAGATCCGCCAGATGCAGATTCAGCATTTTCTGCGACCGCTTCATCGGCAAACGCGCTTCCAAAACTTGAAAGTGTACAGTTTGCAGTTGTGATGGTTAAAGTAACCACATAGTCGCCATCTGTTTGATAGATATGTGTTGGATTTTCTTGTGTTGAGGTTGTTCCATCCCCAAAATTCCAAAGCCAACCTGTTGCGCTTGAATTGTTACTTGTAAAGGCAACCTCCAACGGGAACGGAGCCTCTGGGTCATAATAGCTGGTAAAGTTTGCGAACAAAGAGCCAAAATTCACTGCGTTAAACCCAACAAACGAGTAAGTGCAACCCAAATCAGTAACCACATTAAGGCTAACATGGTGAACATTGTTGTTTGGATAGATATGCGTAGGTAGAGCTTCGGTAGAGGTTGTGCCATCTCCAAAATCCCAAAGAAATGATTCAATGAAATTCGTATCAACATTAAATGTTACAGGAAATGGCGGGCAAGCATCATATGTTACAGAAAACTCCGGAATAGAACCTTCAATGTGTACCTGTTGGAACACAGGATAATTAAGCATACATGGTGTGCCATTGTTGATTAAAAGCGAAACAGTATAATCGCCTGGTTCATCATAAACATGGCTTGGTGCTGGATCTGTTGATGTAGTCCCATCTCCAAAATCCCAGAAATACGAATTCGCTGATTGACCGCCAAATTCGAAGGATGCATTGAATGGTGCACAAGCACTCACCGTTGGCGGTGGATTGTAGTTGGCTAAGGTGTATTCAACATCGAGTAAATCATTCATCACCAATGTGTCGCGGCAACCGCCACTGTTGATGGCAATTAAAGTTACATCATAATTGCCTAGCTGATTTAGCGTAATCGAAGGATTGGCTTGATTGCTAGTGGTACCATTCCCAAAAATCCATTGGTAACTTGTTGCTCCGGTAGTTTGATTGGTAAAGGTTGCAGTTAATGGAGGGCAGTTAGATGTGTCAGACACAGAGAAAGCAGCCATAGGAGCAATTGCATTTACAGAGTTTAGTTGTGTTTGTAACGCTGCGCATCCTTGACCGCTAGTGGCTGTTAGTCTAACCCAATGAAGTCCAGATTGTGTAAATACATGCGAAGGCTCGAATTGTGAAGAGTTGCTTCCATCACTAAATTGCCAGTTATAGCTGGTTGCTCCAGTGGATGTGTTGTCTAAACCGATCGTTAATGGTGCGCAACCAGATGCATTTTGAACAGAGAAGTTCACCTCTGGTTGAGGATTAACCGTGATTAAGTCGTTTTGAGAACTTGTATAAACACAACCATTGTTCATGGTTACGGATAACGAAACATCGTAAGCTCCTGCTGTTAAATAGTTAACATTAAAAGCTGGAGCTTGAGACTGCTGTCCATTTCCGAAATTCCATTGATATGCAGCAGCACCAATGTTTTGAGGTGTATTAAAATTGATAAGTAAAGGCTGGCAGCCTGAGGTAACATTTGTAGTTATTAGAGGATAAACAGGTGTTTGAACTGTAACCAAATTGGTTTGAGTAATAGTATCGAAACAACCAAATCCATTACCGGCGATAAGTGTAACGGTATACAGTCCTGGATTGGAATAAATTTTTCCCGGATTTGCTTGGGTAGATGTTGTTCCATCTCCGAAGTTCCAAAGAAAATTGCTCGCTCCAGTGGAGGATGAAGTAAATAAAAATGGGGTGGAAGGCTGACATACACTAGTGGTGTTTACCGAAAATGCTGCAATTGGAACTGGATTTATTGTAATTGGTTGTGGGAGGTTGTAAACCGATTGGCATCCGACAGAATTGGTAGCCAATAAACTTACATGGTAACTTCCAGGGGCGTTATAGATTTTCGTCGCGTTTGTTTGCAACGAAGAGTTTCCATCATCGAAATCCCAAAAAACACTAACAGCGCCCGTAGTATTGTTGTTGAAGTTGAATACCGTTTGATCTTCACAGCCCGAAGTTTCTGAAACAGTGAAAGTTGTTACTGGGCCTGGCAATGCCGAAATCGACATCGTTTGTGAATTAGTTTGTCCACCAACGCCAGTCGCTGTTAACGTTACAGTGAAGGTTCCCGGGTTTACAAATACGTTTTGTGGATTGGGTAAAGTGGAAAAATTACTGTTCCCAAAATTCCAACTGTATGAAGTTGCATTGGTTGATGTATTTGTAAAGTTTACGCTATATGGCGCACAACCAGCTTGGCCCGATGCAGTAAAGTTAGCCGTCGGACTTTGCGCCATCAGCCCGAAAGCCGAAAGCAACAACAAAAGTGTCGCGAGGTACCTCAATTCAATTTTTATAATGTATAATTTCCTCATAGTGCTCCAATTAATTGTCTCCAACTCCTTCAGCAACCAGCGTTACAGTGCCGTTTTCTTCAGGAAGTGGTGTTCCGTTGATTCCTATTGCTTTAACTGTGTAAACGAAAACATCAGTGCTGGTAATAGCCTCGCCTTGATACTTTCCATCCCACAAGTCAGATATATTATCGCTCTCAAATACCATTTCTCCCCATCTGTTAAAGATTTTAAGATTGAAGTCGGTAATGTTTTGCGCTTTTACTCCAAATCTATCGTTGATTCCGTCTCCATTTGGCGTGAATGCAGAGGGTATATATAGCGTAGCCTTTGGAAGAGCTTCTGCAGTATTTGAAAGACTAGAAATGCTCGTGTTGGCAGCTTTAAAGCCTGTTACACGGTAGCGCTTCTTTCCATCAGGTCCTGTTTGAGCATCTGCGCTTTGCAGCAAGCCCAAAAAGGAAATTGTTATCCACAACGAGTAAAGTTTCAAGGCATTCATGTCTTCAATCTGTATTACACACTGTATTACTGTATGTAAGCCCGCTTAGTTTCCCTGAAAACCATTGTCGACACGCGATTTCTTACACGTGCAATGAAAAATTAAAAAAATGTAAAATTTGCGAAGTTGCCGTATTTAAATGCCTGTTAAACAACGTATTAGTATTTGTATTGTCTCTCTTGAGCCATGTAAGGACACCTATGATTTTGTAAAGATTACTGAACCTAAGTCGTACCTTTTCAGTGTGATCTAAAGATTATCATTGTTTGAGTTTTTGATCATACTGAAGCGCGTGTTTTAAGGATTAGAGAATATTGACTTATATTGCTAGCAGCAAAAAGAATGAACAGCGTTTCAGTAAATATTTTTAGCCGAAAGGGCGGTCAGAACGAGCTTTTTAAGCTCCCTGAGTTACTTAATGACTGGAATCTTTCAGAATTTAATTTCGCTGAATCGGGCAAGGTCTTGCAGGGCGACTGGAAATTCGCATTGATACATTATGCTGGATCTTCAGAAGAATTGGTGAGGGTATCTACCGAAATTCTAAATGCAAATCCTGGTGTTCAGATCATAATTTTGGGTGACCAAATTCCTGGAATGGCAGTTTTTCACAGTAAGGCAGTTCTAGTCTTAAGCGCCTCCGAAATGCTTCATCTTCCTGGGCTGCTCAGCGAAATCCTTCAAAATCAAGTTTCTGGAAGTAAGTATGCCGCCATGTTGGAATTGCAAGAGAAGAATCTCGAGCTTGAAAAGATCAATCATGAACTTGATCGTTTTGTTTATTCAGCATCACACGATTTACGTTCTCCGCTAACTTCAGTGCTTGGCTTACTCTATTTACTTCGTGTTGAAGTAAAAGAAGAAGGTGCTCAGCGGTATGTTGATCTTATGGAGGAAAGCATCCTGAAGCTCGACAATATCATTCGCGATATCGTAGCGTATTCTCGAAATAATCGCACCGAACTTCTAATTGAAGCCATTAAGCTCAACGATTTGATGACAGATGTTGAATCGGGATTGCGTTATTTAGAAGCTCCAGGAATCAATATCCAAGAAGCGGTTAAGGTAGATGAGTGTACAATTTTTGTATCAGATCGAAACCGACTGACGACAATACTAAACAACTTGATCTCAAATTCAATCAAGTACCGTCACCCATCAAGAAGTCCCGAAATCAATGTGTCGGTTGAAGTAAGTAAAGAATTGGTAACCATCAACGTTCGCGACAATGGTATAGGTATTAAAGACTATCATCTCGGGAGAATCTTTGAAATGTTTTACAGAACGAGCGACCACAGTACGGGCTCTGGATTAGGATTGTATATAGTTAAAGAAACGATTAACAAGCTTGGAGGCGATATTAAAGTCGAATCGGAGGTCAATCAAGGAACACATTTTATTATTCAACTTCCTGCGCATTACAAGGAAAATCGTTAGTTATGAAAACTGTACAAACTGTTGTTATCATTGAGGACAATCCAATTGATGTTTTCATAAACACCAGAGTGATTCAACAAGCGGAATTGGCAGAAGAAATTCTTCCATTCAATTCTGCGAGAGAGGCCTTGAATTATCTTACCAATTGCTCTGAGTTGAGCACTATGCCCCCCGAATTGATTATCCTCGATATTCGAATGCCCGACATGGACGGATTCGATTTTCTGGAGGTTTTCGAAACTTTGCCTGATGCATTGAAGCAATATGTTAAAATTGTTATGTTGTCAAGCTCGCTCGATCCAATCGATGAATCGCGGGCATTGAGTCACTCTTCTGTGGTTGCATTTATCAGCAAGCCACTTACGCGCGATAAAATTCTTCAGTTTCCAGAATAAAAAAAGGCAACCATTGCTGATTGCCTTTTTTGTAATTTGTATTGAGATGTTTTATTTAAGCTCGAAATCTGTTGAGCCAATTTGCACTCCTTCAGCATAAATTTCAACGGTGTAGCGACCAGCAACCAGCTTTTCTTCCGATTTCATGTCCCAATTCATGCACAATTGCATCACCTTATTGTCGTAGAAAATGTTTTTCTTGATGCTGTAAGGAATCTCATTGCCATTGGTCAACGTGATTTTTGAACGATCCCCATCGGTGAATGGCTTTTTGTTCGGGTCCTTAATTACTGCATACAATGCTTTTTCTTGCTTATCAGCAATTTGGTTGTCTAGCACAGTGAAACAAACTCTTATCCGATCTGCTTTGCTTGCTTTGGTTGTAGGTTTTTCTTTTGTTCCACCGCTGCTTAAGCGAACTGCATCAGCATATACTTCATAGGTTTTTAAGCGTTTTGCAACATCAACCGTTTTAGTAAGCTTTCCATTGTCTTCAGTAAGTTTGGTGTTTTGGGCATTCAATTCCTCCACCTGTTTAGTAGTGCGGAAATTCTCGTTGGTCAACTCTTGATTCTTCGCCTTCAACTCCAAAATAACTGCTTCATTTTCATCATATGCTTGCTGCAATTCTTCCATGCGCGCACGAAGATTTTTCCCTCCTTCACTTGCAGGTGAACCTCCACTTGCTTTTAATTTTTCATAATCGCGAAGCAAAGCAACTACCTTATCTCGCTCTAAGCTAAGCTCAGTGCGGAGACCTTCATGTGCTTGCATTAAACTATCATATTTTGCAGTTAATTCCTGCAATTGAGCACGGTAAACATCAATGTCTTTAGTTGCTTGCTCGTGCTGTGCTTTTAGTCCTTCAGACTCTTTCTTCAGTGTATTTACTTGAACAAACAAATATGCTGAAAGCAAGCCTAATAAGGCAATAACGACAAATAATATAATAATAAGGCCTCTGCCTTTGTTTTCTCTATCCTGTTGTTCTTCAGTTGGCACAGTATTCTCCATAATTGAGGTGCGGTTTTATCTTATGCTGCAAAGATATTTTTTTTTGGTTGCCGATTGAAGCCTTGAAGGTAATTACTTACTTTTACGTTGAATTTCCTCTTAAACGAGAGAATTTGAGGCATTTGCACTGTATCTGATCTAAATTCAAGTTATGATCAGAGATTGCCTTCATTTATTTTTTCCAAGAATTTGCCCAGCATGTCATGGAGCACTTCAGCACCATGAAAGGGTGATTTGTTTTACCTGTCGTGTATCACTGCCGCAAACAGGTTATCATCTTCATCCCGACAACCCTATTGCAAGGCTGTTTTGGGGAAGGATCCCAATTCATACTGCAGCGTCTTACTACTTTTTTAAAAAGTCTGGTAAAGTGCAGCAATTGCTCCACGAACTCAAATATGGAAATCAGCCCGAAATCGGCGAGGAAATCGGACTTTCATATGGGGCTGAACTGTTGAAATCTCCTTTGTTTTCTGATGCAGATCTAATTATACCTGTTCCTCTTCATGCCGAAAGATTGGCATCAAGAGGGTACAATCAGAGCGAAACTTTCGCCAACGGACTCGCTCGAGGCATGCGAAATCAAGCTGTAAATGATTTGCTCATCAGAAACCTTCATACCGAAAGTCAGACAAAGAAAAGCCGATTTGCACGGTGGGAAAATGTGCAAGAAGCTTATGCTGTGATTCGTCCCGAGAGATTAATCAACAAACATGTGCTGTTGGTGGATGATGTAATTACTACAGGTGCCACCATTGAAGCATGTGCAAGTAGGCTATTTATGGCTGGGGTTGCAAAACTCACCATTGCAAGCATCGCGGCGCCCGTGATGTAGAGACCAATCGATTATTGCAACTTCGGATTGTCTTTGTGGCGATCGAAGTCTCGCTTGGTTTTCTTTTCGAAATTTTTCTTCATCGCATCGGTTAGGTCAACTCCGGTTTGATTCGCCAAACAAACCAACACGAAAAGCACATCAGCCATTTCATCAGCCATTTTGGAGTCATCCTCGCCAGCTTTGAACGACTGCTCACCATACTTACGCGCCATTATCCTGGCCAATTCGCCCACCTCTTCCATTAAGACCGCAGTATTGGTAAGCTCGTTGAAATAACGAACACCTACCTCCCTAATCCAGCGGTCAATTTCTTGTTGAAGTGCCGAAATTTCCACTTACGCGCCTACTGTTAACCCGTGACAGTTCTTGTATTTCTTGCCGCTTCCACAAGGACAAACATCATTGCGACCAATTTTAAGATCTGCCTTCGCTGGTTCACGACGCGCTTCTGCGTTGGTATCGATAGGTGCTTGTGGCTGCTTAGATGCAACCTCTATTCTCGATGTTCTCAATACTGGAGATTGAGCCGGACGAGTCGCTGCTGCAGGTTGAATCCTTGGTGGAGTGGGAGCATTCCCGTCATCAGGATCGCCAGTTGGAAGACTTGCCTTCATTAGGAATGCAGTTATATCTCGGGCAATCTTTCCAAGCATTTCTTCGAAAAGCTTAAACGATTCGATTTTATAAATTAACAATGGATCCTTTTGCTCATATACAGCATTCTGAACCGATTGCTTCAAGTCGTCCATCTCACGAAGGTGTTCTTTCCAGATATCATCGATGATTGCTAGGTTGATGAAGCGTTCCATCGAATACGTTACCTCACGGCCTTTGTTGTCGAAAGCTTTCTTGAGATTCACAACAATCTGAAGGGTTTTAAATCCATCAGTTAAAGGAATCATCATGTTTTCGAATTGCGACGATTGGTTTTGGTAAACATTCGCAATTACAGGGAATGCCAATTCGCCAATGTGAACCGACTTATGATGGTAATGCTGCATGGCTTCTTGATAAAGCTTCTGCCCAAGTGCATCAGGTTTTTCTTTTAGAAATTCACTTTCCGAAATGGCAGAATCTACAGAAAGAAGTCTAATCACCTCCAACTTAAAGCCATTATAATCACGGATGTCTTGGTATTCGTTTACGATTCCCTCGCATGTTTCGAGAATCATATTGGCAATATCCACCGCCAAACGGTCGCCATACAAGGCGTTACGACGACGTTTGTAGATTACCTCACGCTGGTGATTCATCTGGTCGTCGTATTCGAGCAGTCGCTTACGGATTCCGAAGTTGTTTTCTTCTACTTTTTTCTGAGCTCTTTCGATTGAGCTAGTGATCATTCCACTTTGGATCACTTCGCCTTCCTTCATGCCCAAGCGGTCCATGATTCGAGCGATACGTTCTGATCCAAAAAGGCGCATTAAATCATCTTCCAACGAAACGAAGAATTGAGATGAACCTGGATCTCCTTGTCGTCCGGCACGACCACGCAATTGGCGGTCAACGCGGCGACTTTCATGACGCTCAGTACCAATGATGGCTAGTCCACCTGAATCTTTTACACCTGCACCGAGCTTGATGTCGGTACCACGGCCTGCCATGTTGGTCGCGATGGTTACATTTCCGGCTTGCCCGGCAACCTGAACAATTTCCGCCTCACGTTGATGCTGTTTCGCGTTGAGTACATTGTGCTCGATTCCACGAAGCTTGAGCATTCGGCTGAGGATTTCTGAAATTTCGACAGATGTTGTACCCACCAAAACTGGTCTTCCTTTGCCTGTTTCTTCTGCAATCTTTTCGATTACAGCGTTGTATTTCTCGCGTTTGGTTTTGTATACCAAGTCTTCCTCATCTTTCCGGGAAATTTTCCGGTTGGTAGGAATCACAGCAACATCGAGTTTGTAGATATCCCAAAGCTCACCTGCTTCTGTTTCGGCTGTACCTGTCATACCTGCCAATTTGTTATACATCCTGAAGAAGTTCTGCAGCGTGATGGTGGCGTATGTTTGGGTAGCAGCTTCGATGGTTACATTTTCTTTCGCCTCGATAGCTTGGTGAAGCCCATCGCTGTATCGGCGGCCTTCCATGATACGGCCTGTTTGCTCGTCAACAATCTTTACTTTCCCATCCATCACAACGTACTCAACATCTGTTTCGAAGAGCGTGTATGCTTTTAATAGCTGGTTGATGGTGTGAATTCTTTCCGACTTGATCGCGAAATCGCGAAGCAATTCTTCTTTGTTGTTGAGTTTCTCTTCTGCCGAAAGGCTGCTTTTTTCGATCAGGGCAATCTCAGAGCCTACATCAGGCATAACGAAGAAGTTGTTGTCTTCGCTTTGTCCTGTGATTAATTCGATCCCTTTTTCTGTAAGTTCAATGGAGTTGTTCTTCTCATCGATCACGAAGTAAAGTTCTAGATCCACCTTCGGCATTTCGCGGCCTTGGTCCTGCATGTAGAAATTCTCTGTTTTCTGCAGAAGTGTTCTTGTTCCTTGTTCGCTCAGGAATTTGATCAGGGCTTTGTTCTTCGGCAAACCTCTATGAGCTCGTAAAATGGCCAAGCCTGCAACTTTGTCGTCTTGACCAAAGTTTTTCTTTGCTTCAGTAAGTGCAGTATTGATGAAGGCTTTCTGTGCGTTTACAAGTTTTTCAACTCTAGGTCGAAGCGCAAAGAATTCTTGATTTTCGCCTTTTGGCGTTGGACCTGAAATGATCAAAGGAGTGCGTGCATCATCGATCAATACAGAGTCAACCTCATCCACGATGGCGAAGTTGTGACCGCGTTGAACGAGTTCTTCAGGGCTTCGAGCCATGTTGTCGCGCAGATAATCGAAACCGAATTCGTTGTTTGTTCCGAATGTGATTTCTGAAGCGTATGCTCTTCTGCGGCTATTTGAGTTAGGCTGGTGTTTATCGATGCAATCCACACGTAATCCATGGAATTCATACAATGGTCCCATCCATTCGGAGTCGCGTCGAGCTAGGTAATCGTTTACTGTTACAACGTGTACTCCTTCTCCTGATAGTGCATTTAGGTAAACTGGAAGCGTGGCAACGAGGGTTTTACCTTCACCGGTTGCCATTTCGGCAATTTTGCCTTTGTGAAGCATGATACCACCGATGAGCTGAACATCGTAGTGAACCATGTCCCAAGTAACCAACGAACCCGCAGCGTTCCAAGCATTTTTCCAGATGGCTTTATCCCCTTGGATCATTACGTAATCTTTGCTCGTGGCAAGATCACGGTCCATGGTTGAGGCTGTAACTTCGAGAGTAGGGCTTTCCTTTAAACGTCGAGCGGTCTCACGAACAACTGCGAAAGCCTCAGGCAAAACGTCTTCGAGCGCGATTTCGATCTCTGTTGTGATTTGTTTTTTGAGTTTATCGATCTCTTCGAAGTGGCTTTCCTTTTCAACGAAATCCATATCAGGAGAACTATCCATCAATTGCGTCAGTTCAGCAATTCTATTGCGCTGTGTTTCGACACGGTCTTGAATTGCTTGGCGGAATTTCGTAGTTCTTGCACGCAATTCATCGTTGGTGTCGGAAGCCAACTGAGGATAAATCTGATTGATTTTCTGAAGTAACGGCTGAATTTCCTTCAGGTCACGGTCGGCCTTGTTTCCGAGAAATTTCCCTAATAGGGAGTTGATCACTTTGATCATGATGTTTAATAAATGAGGTCGGCAAAATTAACCCAAAATCCGAATGATTGGGCAGACGTTATAGCCAAGAATTGTTCCTAGTAAATTTTCCTGCCAAAAAGACGAAACGGCTGATTGTTTTGCAACAACCAGCCGTTTCTATTTAGCTGAAATTCAACGATAAAAGCATTAATTCATTTTTGCAAATCGTTTCACAAGTTGGAATTCATCTGTCAGAATGACGATTTGGTAAGTTCCATTGGCGAGATTCGAAACTGGAATAGTGTAACGATTGTTTCCATTATTCACCAAGTTCAATTCGATCAAATGCCCACTCAAATCATTCATTTGAATGCTGTTTACCAACATAGTAGATGGGATTTCGATCGTCACAAACTCATTTGCAGGATTAGGATACAACTGAATGCTATTACATATAAGATCTTCAATAGAAGAACAAGTATAAACTTTCAAGTCGTCGGTTGCAGAAGCACTACAGCCGTTCACATCTGTGTATTGGTAAGTAATTGTGAATGTTCCAGTTGTAGAAGAAAGGAAGTTTCCAGCGTCAACATTTGTTCCTGAATATACACCACCAGATGGGCTACCACCTTGAAGAGCGAAAAGCTGATCAACACAAGTAGTGTCAGGACTTAGCGTGAAGGTAGCTGTTGGATTGGCGTAAACTTCAACTTCAGTTGATAAAGATTGACTTAAACATCCAGAATTATTTACAGCCGTAATCAAGTAGTCGCCAGTTTGGTCGCCAGTAATTGTTGGCTGATTTTCGCCTGCAATTGCATTTCCATCAAGCAACCACTGATAAACGATACCAACAACAGTAGGTGTAGATAGTTCTACACTTCCACCTTCGCAGAATTTAATAGGACCATTTGCAGTAACCACAGGAACTTCAGGGGTTTGGCCAACAGTAATTGTTTGAGTGGTAGAGTTTGAAGTACAGTTATTTAGGTCAGTAACAGATACACTGTAATTACCTCCAGTGGTAGCTGTATAAGTTGAAGCATTAGCTCCTGAAATGGTGTTTCCGTTATTGCTCCACTGGAAAGTTAATCCAGAACCAGTGTTTGAAGAAAGCACAACTGCCTGACCATCGCAAATTGCTGGTTGACCTGTGAAAGTAAGTTCCGCTTGAACACCTGCAACGTTTACATTGATTGCAGTTGAGGTTGCTGAACAATTGTTGAGGTCGCTTACAGTAACTGTATAAGATCCAGATTGGCTTACGTTTAACACTCCATTTACCGCACCTGGGATTACGTTACCGCCATTTTGCCATTGGTAATTGAAGCCATTACCAATGTTAGCTTGAAGAAGCACGTTTCCGCCAACACAGAATGTTGTAGGTCCGTTTGGTGTAATTGAAGCTGCAGGAAGTGCATTAACAGTAATCACAGAAGGCGTGCTGGTTGAAGCGCAACCGTTGGTGCTGGTAGCTACAACTGAGTAAGAACCCACTCCGTTAGCTGCATAAGTAGCATTGGTTGCTCCGCTGATATTTGCACCGCCAACTTGCCACTGGAATGTATTTCCAGTTGTAGGAGATGCACTTAAATTCACTGAAGATCCTTGGCAAATCGCTAATGGACCAGAAGCAGTTACAGCAATTTGTGGCAATGCTAAGATGTTCACATTGGCACCGTTAGATGTTGAAGAGCAATTGCTTCCTTGAGAAACAATTACAGTATAATTTCCAGCAATTGTTGCTAAATAACTAACGTTTGATGCTCCACCGATCTGCGTTCCATTGAGTAACCATTGGTAAGACAAACCAGCTCCAGCATTCGCGTTTAGCGTAACTGTATTTCCTTGACAAACTGTTGTGCTTCCATTGGCTGTAATTATTGCAGTTGGTGGAGGGTTTACAGTAACAGTGATTGCGTTACTTGAAGCTAAACATCCGTCGCCAATAACATTCACAGTATAAGAACCAGAAGCAGTGGCATTGTATGAAGCTGAATTGGCTCCTGAGATTTGTGCACCACTATTAAACCACTGGTAAATTGCTCCCGCAACTGGAGTTGCCGACAAAGTAACACTACCGCCAGTGCAGAAAGTAGTTTGACCTTGAGCTGCAGCAACAGCAGTTGGAATTGGATTAACAACAACATCGATTGTGTTCGATGTAGAAGCACAAGCCGTTGTAGTTACAAGAATATTAAACGAGCCACTAGCAGTAGCGGTGTAAGAAGTAGTCGTTGCTCCGTTTACAGGAACTCCGTTGTTTAACCATTGGTAAGATGCACCAGTAACAGATGCTGCAGTTAGAACCACATTTCCACCTTGACAGAACACAGTGCTTGATCCTGATGTGATGGCCGCAGTTGGACCAGGAACAACGCTAATAGTAATCGAATTTGAAGTAGTTGAGCAATTTGCACCTGCCGATACAACCGCAGTATATGCACCTGCTTGGTTTGCTGTGTAAGTAGATTCATTAGCTCCTGCAATGTCGACGTTGTTACGTTTCCATTGAATGGTTGTACCTGCTTGAGATGCTACTGAAAGAATGATGTTACTTCCTTGGCAAATTGTAGTACTTCCTGCAGCTGTTAATACTGCAGTTGGAGCGCTGATTACGTTTACATCAATTCCGTTTGAAGTACCAGTACAGAAACCTCCAGAAGTTCCAACCAACGTATATGTTCCGGTTTGAGTTGCAGAATAAGTTAAAGAAGTAGCACCACCAATGGAGATGTTATTGCGGAACCACTGCCAAGTAATTCCTGGCTGAGTTGGTGTACTTAAAACAACAGAACCACTAGTACAGATTGTAGTTGAAGTTGCTGCAGAAATTGAAACAATAGGTTGAGGAGTAACTTGAATGCCAATTGGATTTGATTCGGCAGTACAAGCAGAAGCATCAGAAATAACAACTGTGTAAACTCCTGAAATTGTTGCATTAAAGCTGCTTGCCGTCGCTCCTAGGATGTTGTTTCCGTTTAATCGCCATTGGTAAGATAGGCCAGCTACGATAGGTGTTGATAGATTAACACCACCGTTACCGCAGATGTCGATACTTCCGTTTGCAGTAGCAACAGGCGCAGAAAGATCGCAACCAACAGGCGTTCCTATAAGTTGAATATAGAATGTACTGTTTGTTACAGTAGCGTCGAAATCGTGTACACGAATATAGTATTGCTGACCTGGATTTAGGTCGGTGTATAATTGTGATTCAACATCATAACCAGTTGTGATATTGTTTTGGCAATCTATAGATGTTAAACTTGCACATGTTCCAGAATAAATTTGGTACACAGTTGAGAAATCTAAATCTCCACCAATCACAATTGAATCCCCCGGAGTGTTTTCACCAGCTACAAAGCTGAACCAAACATCATCGTTCGCATTTCCAGCGCAGCCTGCTGCCGATTGGGTTGCAAGCGCAGTATTGAAATATTGAAAATTTGATGGGTTTGAAACAACCAATGGAATAGCACCCGCACAATTGTCGTTAGTAGGTGCTGAATTGTTGATAATGCAAATGTCAAATTCGGCTTCTACTCCTGCATAATCAAACACACGAACATAATAGGTAGTTCCAACTGTAAGTCCAGTTGCAGTCAGGTTCTCGTCTGCTCCAGGAAGGAAGAAGTCGGAGCAACCTCTTGAAGTCAAGTTTGCACATGAACCAGAGAAATACTGAATAACAGGGTCGCTGTTGTTAACAGTTCCAACGCGAATTGTTGCAGAAGTGGTTTGAGCTACGAATTTAAACCAAACATCGAAACTAGGAACTCCACCTGGAGAGCAAGAAGTAGTTGGAAGCGATCCCGATGAATTGGACGTTGAGAAAGCAGTTGGGTTGCAATTGGCAGATGGAGTAAGTGTAACCGCTCCTGCACATTCGTCGTTGTCTGGAATAAGCACAGAAGCATCCCACCAAGCACAAATGCTGAAAGTTGGATTAGCAGGAGGTGCAGTTGGGAAGTCAAATACTCTTACCCAAACTGATTCGCCAGCGGTTAATCCGTTTATAACAAATACTTCTGGTTCACCAGCAAGCGTATTGTCGACACAACCAAAGCTTAACAAACCGCTACAATCTCCTGTTGAAGAAACAAACAATTCGGCAACAATTCCCAATGCTGCGAAATCTGGGGTGATTTCAACGATCATTGAAGTGTCGGAAGAAATTAGTTGGTACCAAACATCTTCATTGTTAGTTCCTACACAATTGGTTGCTGGAAGTGAACCTGAGGCACCTTCTAAAGTTCCTACAAATGGAGTACAAGAATTACCTGCAAAGATTAAAGTTGAGTTGTTACACTCATCGTTTACTGGTCCTGTAGGCGCTGCTCCATTCACATCAAATACACAAATGTTGTAATCTAAGTTTGCAGCAGTGTTAAAACCGGCATCGTACAAACGAATGTAAAAACGATCGCCAGGAACAGTAGGTGTAATTTGTACGGCTTCAAGTTGGCCAGCAGTAGCGAAATCTCCGCATCCTAAATTAAGCAACGCTGCACAATCTGTTCCTTCGTAGATTTCATACACTGCATCTGTAAAACCAAGAGGATCAATATTAAAGAATACAGAATCGCTGATAGCTGCGAAGGTGTACCAAACGTCGGTTACTGGGCTTGTAATGCAATCGAAGCCTTGAGTAGCGCCTAGTGTGTAATCACCATAATTACCAGGAATCGGATTTGTGCAAACTGTTGTTGTTTGAATGTTTATGGCATTCAAGCAATCGTCGCCAGGAATGGTTACATCATTAGAGTAGTATGAACAAACATAATAATTTGGATTTATTGCTGAAGCGATATTGATGTCGTAAACACGAATGAAGAACGTTGTACCGATAGGAACAATTCCAGGGCTAGCAAAAAAGCCTTCAGGAATTCCATCTCCACCATTGTTTACACACAAAAGAGAAACAATGTCGTTACAAGTTGTACCAATGAAAACCTCAACCACAGGATCGAAGCCTGCACCTGATGGCGTGACTTCAAAATTGAGTGTTGAAGCTATATTGTTTACTGTGAAGGTGTACCAAACGTCGTCTGTATTAGTACCAGTACAAACACTTGCTGGCAATGATCCAGTAGCATTTAACAATGTTCCATTTGAAGGAACACAAAAATCGTTGATGTTTAAGGTTGTTGCAGCAAAGCAGTCGTTGTTAACCGGTGCGGTTGCGCCAACACGCCGATAAACCAAAGTGCTGTTTGTTGAATTTGTCAAGCAATTGTATTGATTTACCTGAACATACACAACGCCCGTGAAAGTGGCAGTCCAAGTAATTTTCGCATCGTCTCCGCAAGCATCGTCGCTGTAGGCAATTGCATTCGCCGTGTTGAAAGATGCAAAAAGAGACAATTGAGAATCGTAATCAGCTAGTCCGCCATCGGCAGTACAAAGCGACCATTCGTAGGTTTGACCAGCAGTTACATTGTAGCGAGAGTGTTCTCCAGCGTAAATGTTAAAGGCAGCCGGCGTGAAAACGGAAGATGTTGGAGTGAAGATAGTAGAGGGATATTGAGAAGCATCACCAGTGTAGGTGCAGCTTGCAAGTCCAAGAGCAGCTTGTCTGTAAACTAAAGTGGTGTTGACTTGGTTGGTTAAACAATTATATAAGTTAACCTGAACATATACTTGACCAGTAAAAGTAGCTACCCAAATAATTTTTGCATCATCTCCACAATCGTCGTCGCTGTAAGCAATTGCGGCTACAGTATTTGTGGATTGAAACAATGAAAGTTGTGAATCGTAATCAGCTAATCCGCCGTCGGCAGCACATAGTGACCATTCGTAGGTGTTCCCTTGAACAACATTGTAAATTGAATACTCGCCAGCGTAAATATTGTTGGCAGTAATAGCGAAGACGTCTGAAACTGGCGTTATTGGAGTTGCTGGATATAGCGTGTTATTAAAAACACACTGAGCATTTGTTGAATTCATCCCTAAAAGTAGAAGGACAAACCCGAAAATGATTAATCGTAAATGTGATTTCATGCGGAGAGCTTGGTTTATCCCGCGAATGTAAGAAAAACTCTTTATTCCTAAACAATTCTAATGTCCGGAAGTATTAACATCTACTCGTAAAAATGCATTTCAGTCATGTACTGCCATGCTTTCCCGGGCATCAAGTATCTGATATCCCTCTTTAGGGCTATAGCATCCCGAATTAAAGTTGCTGAAATATCCATCAATGGTACGCCTTCAACCCAAGTAATTTTTTCATGGTTTCGGAGTGCTCCGCCATCGTGTCCGGGTCTCGGATAAACATACAATTGGTGCCGATTCAAGATGACCTCTGGGTTTTTCCACTTGTGGAAGGTTTCCAATGTGTCGCTTCCAAGAATCAACGAGAATGTATGTTGCGGATATTTTTCCTCCAAGTAGGCCAAGGTATGTGAAGTGTAAGATGGCTTCGGCAAGTGAAATTCAACATCAGATACCCGTAAATACGGATAATCCTCTATCGCCGCTTGAACCATGGCTAATCTATGGTGTTCTTTGAGGAGTGACTTTTTCTCTTTTAATGGATTCTGCGGACTGACCACCATCCATACCTGATCTAAATCGGTGAATTGAGAAAGGTATCCGGCAATTGCCAAGTGACCGATATGAACCGGATTGAAGGATCCGAAATACAAACCGATGCGCATCTTAAGATTCTAGGAACTCAGTAACAATATTGAACGCGTCTTTTTTCGCCTGCTCCAATTCATCGTTCATCAGAATTTTGTCGGCATGGCGCGCATATTCCATTTCTCGTCGCGCTTTGCTCACCCGTACATCGTAATCCTTTTCGGTTTCAGTGGCACGTTTGAGTAAGCGCTCTTTGAGCACATCCAAGGATGGTGGTTGAACAAAAACCAACATCGCACGCGTTCCAAAATGCCGCTTTATGTTCAAGCCTCCTTCAACATCCACATCGAAAATTACGTGGTTACCGCGGTTCCAAATACGGTCGATCTCGTTTTTCAATGTGCCGTAAAAGGTGCCTGGATACACTTCTTCCCATTCTAAAAAGGCACCTTCGGCAATGTAATTGGTGAATTCGTCGGTATTGATGAAGTAATAATCTATACCGTTTACCTCCGTGGGGCGCTGCTTTCGGTTGGTTGCAGATACTGAAAATTCAATCCCAGGAATATTTTCAAGGATGTGCCTAACGATGGTGGTTTTACCAGCGCCACTTGGTGCACAAACGATGATCAGTTTTCCGCTCACAATACGTTATTGAGTTGTTCTTTAATTTTTTCTAGCTCGTCTTTCATCAACACAACCAATTTTTGCATTCCAGCATGGTTGGCTTTCGATCCAATGGTATTGATTTCTCTGCCCATTTCTTGTGCAATGAACCCGAGTTTTCTGCCTGTACTTTCTTGTTGATTTATTGTTTCTCTGAAATACTGGCAATGCGTGCGAAGCCTTTGCTTTTCCTCGTTAATGTCCAGTTTTTCGATATAGTAAATCATTTCTTCCTCGAAACGATTTGCATCGGCATTTATTTTTAAATCAGAAATCTTTTGATTCAAGCGCTCTCGCATCAAAACCATTCGCTCAGCATCGAGAGCCCCGGTTTCTTCCAAACGTGCTTCGATGTTCCCAACGCGCTCAAGCAATTCTTTGCCTAATCCTGAGCCTTCATCGGTTCTGAAACTATCGGAAGCTTGCAATGCGGATTTCAAAACACCCATTACTTGCAGCCATTCTTCATCGGTGAGCACTTCTTCTTGTTCTGCCATCACATCAGGCATCTGAAGTACTCGACCCAGCAAATCGGCCGACTGAACATCAAGTTCTTGTGCAAGTTGCTGTAATTCCTTGAAGCGGGCTTTTGCCAACTCGTGGTTGATGGCTGAAGTTCCAGTTGTACCGACCATTCGATACGATAAAAACACATCAACCTTGCCTCGTTCTAATATTTTCCCGATTTCTTGTCGGATTTCGCCTTCCTTTTCTCTGAAGGCCGATGGAATCTTCAGGCTCAAATCAAATTGCTTGCTGTTGAGCGCGCGAATATCCACCACAATGGTCTTCATGCCCAAAGCGAGCTGACTCTTCCCGAAACCGGTCATTGATTTTATCATCGCCCCAAAAGTAGAAAATCCGTTGATGATAAATAATTGAATTCTTAATATTGATAAACAGTAGATTACATAATTTGCGACTTCCGCTTAGATTTCGTTTGGGCAATCGTTGGATATTTGCCCATGAATCTTTCAGAATTTCCGATCGTTAGAACGTTCAGCTATGCTGAGTACATAGCTTTTTGTGAATCGCTTGTTGACCAACAATTGAATTCAGGCCCAACACAAACAGAAGCACTTGCAAACTTTACCAAGCTGAATCTTTCACGCATGAAAAGGGTGCAAAAAACGCTTTCAATTCCTGCAGAAACATTGAATGGTTTTGAGAAAATTTCTCAAGGTAGATGGATTGTTATCACCGAATCATGGTGTGGAGATGCTGCACAGTCTGTTCCTGTTATTGCTCATCTTGCAGAATTGAACTCAAATATTCAGTGTGATATCGTTCTTCGTGATGAAAATCCGGAACTCATTGATGCCTTTTTAACCAATGGAGGCCGATCGATCCCTAAAGTCTTGTTTATAAATCCTGAAGGAGAAATCAAATATGTTTGGGGGCCAAGACCACAAGTGCTCCAAGAAGCATTTGTGGCTGAACACAAGGCAGGAATTCCACATGAACAATCGGTGTTGATGTTACAAGATTGGTACAACAACGACAAAGGAGCAACCGTAGCGCAAGAAATCCTCGCGCTGATCGGTTAGTCTTTTAAAATCGTTAGCCCGTTTAACAAAGATTCCATCTTGGGCTTCAAGGCTTCGGATGATTTTGTTGTGGTGAAACACAAGAACTGAATCGATCCTTGAGGACCTGAATAATAGTAGTTCATGTAGTAAATGTCGATCGATTGCAACTTGCCTGTCATTTCTAAGGCCACCACATCGTATCCATTTACATTGCGAATTTCCTTTGAAATAATCTGAATATCAGTTGCTACCTTTCTCGCTTGAATGATGGCTACGTCTGCTAGAGTAAGCGAACTGGCTTCCATAGCTTCATAAATCAACATGCCATAAGCATCCATTTCGGTCGATTTGAATGCAATTTCAGCCAGTGGATTTAGGTTTTTCGGATTTGTTCTTTCCCAAGATTTCTCGTTGTACCAAACCTGATATCCTTTAGAAATGCCTTTGTAGCTTTCTTTATTCGCTTTTGGCGTTAAAAATTTTTCTGGATTTACAGGCAAAACCTCATCTGCAAGATCAGCCTCGCGGAGGTAATCCCAAGTGCCATCAGATTTTAGCAATACGGAATCTCCATCGGAAGTTGTAGCAAGGATTTGTGCATCTAAAGCACATGAAAACGTGAGAACGAATCCGCAGGCAATCAGGAAGTTTTTCATTACAAGGTTTCTTTTAACCAACGGTAAAATTCTTTTTGCCAAACTAAGGCGTTGTGTGGTTTTAAAATCCAGTGGTTTTCATCTGGGAAATACAACAATCTACTTTTGATGCCTCTCAATTGAAGTGCTGTGTAAGCCTGAAAACTTTGCGATTCTGGAACTCGATAATCTAAACCTCCATGAATCACCAACATCGGCGTGTCCCAATTTCCAACCCGATCGATTGGATTGAATTCATTATACGATTTCTGAGCTGCGGCATTGTCTTTTTCCCAATAAGCACCGCCCATATCGAAGTTGCAGAAGAAGATTTCTTCGGTTGTTCCGTACATACTTCTCAAATCGAACACGCCTGCATGGGCAATAAACGACTTAAAGCGTTTGTTGTGGATTCCTGCCAAATTGAACACCGAATATCCGCCATAACTAGCGCCGATACAGCCCAATCTTGATTTGTCGACATAAGATTCTTTCGAAACATCGTCGATGGCGCTGAGGTAATCTCGCATTACTTGTCCGCCCCAATCTTTACTAATCGCTTCGTTCCATTCTACACCGTGACCGGGCATTCCGCGACGGTTTGGTGCAACAACGATGTATCCATTGGCTGCCATCAATTGGAAATTCCAGCGGAATGAATAAAACTGAGTGAGCGAAGATTGTGGTCCACCTTGACAATAAAGCAATGTTGGATATTTTTTGGTTGGATCAAAATCGGGCGGATAAACCACCCAAACCAACATCTGTTTTCCATCGGTGGTGGTTACCATGCGCTTTTCTATTTTGCTCGTTGCCACCGATTTGTAAGCTTCATCGTTCACTTTTGTCAGTTGAACCAATGCCTTAGTTTTCAAGCTAAGTGTAAAGAGCTCTGTGGCGTGGTTCATGTCGGTTCTCGACAAAACCAAAAGATCTCCGGCTTGACCTACGATATCATTCAAATCGAACATCCCACTGGCAAGTGGAGAAACTACAGGCATTTTCTTCGTTAATCCCGGATAATCAACTTCCAACAATTGGTTGGTGCCTCCAACTGCAGCTATGAAGTAGATCTTTTTTCCATCAGCCGACCAACGGAATGATTTCACGGTTCCATCCCACTTTGCAGTGAGATTCATGATGCCATTTTTGCCTTTTACGTAAATGTCGTTTTTGTCGGCTTCGAAACCGTCACGTGCCATACTCAACCAAGCCAAATCGTTGTTTGCAGAAAAAGCTGGATCGGTATCGTAACCCATCATGCCTTGAGTGAGGTTGGTTGTTGAACCAGATGTAACATCGTATGAATACAAATCGGTGTTTGTGCTCAACACGTATGCGGTTCCGAATTTCTTCTTGCACACGTAAACAATGGTTTTACCATCAGCACTCCAAGTGTAGTCTGACTCATCGCCCATCGGCATGGTAGGCGTATCGTATTTTTCTTTTGGCATCAAGTCTTTGCCTGCATCATTCAATAAGTTGTACAAGAAAACGTGGTTGTATTCTCCATCTTCCCAAGAATCCCAGTGGCGATGGTGCAAATCGTCGTACACTTGAGCCGAAGTGCTGCTCGCTTCTGGGTATATTTCTTTACCTAAAACAGTATCGAGTTTCACACTTTGGTGTCCGATTTTATATTTCCCATCGGCGCTAATCATGCGATCAGCAACGAGGCTTCCAACCGAATCGAGTTTCACTGCTTCACCACCCTTGAGGGAAACCATGAAAATCTCAGAAGCATTTTTCCCAGCTTTAACATTGGTGCGACTTACTTTGTATACCACCGATTGCCCATCTTTTGTAATTCCCACAGGACTTACGCGGCCGAGTGACCAAAGTTTATCAATGGTGAGTGGGTTTTGAGCAGATAAAACATGCACAAAAAGCAAGAGTGAGATGGAAAGAAATTTCTTCATTGGGCGTTTTTAAAATCGGGCTGAAGATAGCAGATTTTACAGTAAAGATTTGCCCATGCGTGCGACTTGTTTGGGTGCAACGTGCGACTGATTTTAAAGTGATTTCAGTTTCCTCTGTCTGAAACGATTGAAAATTCCCCAAATCCAAACCAGAAGGGCAATGAGAACGGATGTTTTTCCGATCAAATCGCCTGTTATGGTGAACAAGGTCTTGCCGGTGTTGAGGTGTACATTGCCTTTAATCGCGCCTTCTTGCCAGTAGGGTTGTGCTTGAAGAATCTCACCACGTTGGTTTACAAAACAGCTGATACCTGTGTTTGCAGATCGTGCAATATCGCGGCGATTTTCGATAGCACGCAGCGAAGCATACATCAAGTGCTGTTTGTGCCCAGGCGTATTTCCCCACCAGCCGTCGTTGGTGATAATGGCAATGAAATCGGCACCATTACGCACATATTCTGTCATGAAATCACCAAAAACCGATTCGTAACAAATTGCCGGAGCGGGGTTTGAACTTCTGTCTTTCGATCTGAAAACTGTTCTTTCGTCTTGTTTACCGAGTGTTCCAGAACTTCCTCCAAGGTTTATCGCATAATCTTCAATGTATTTGAAAAGCCATGGGAAAGGCATTTGTTCAACTCCTGGAACGAGCTTCGATTTGTGGTAAATCGCTATAGGGCGTTGGATGTTCAATGCTGTGTTATAAACATCGTATCTAATTTCCCCGTCGGGGGATTTTCTTGCTGTTGATGGAAAATTTTCGCCCGGTTCGTAAACACGATGCGTTTCAGCTCCAATGAGCATGTTCAGTTTTGGGTAGCTGGCTTGGAAGGTTCTGATTTTTTGGATTCGAACACTTTCTTCAAGCTGACTTTCATCAATAGACCTCGCCAATGCTGTTTCTGGGCCGATCAGCCAAGCTGTGGAAGAATCGCAAACCGAAGCGCCTAACTGGAGCATTTTGTCTAATTGATCTCCTAAAGTTGCTTGGTTAAACTTCATGTTGTAGGGATCAACATTGGGCTGAATAACAGCTACTTGAATAGTCTTCCCTTTGGCTTCCCATGAAAAGTACATCGCCAATGAAATCAACGCAGGCAACATGAGCGCTAGTGCGATCGTACGAACGCCTTGCTTTAGAGCTCCTTTTTGTGTCCAAGCTCGATAGAGTTGTAGAAACAAGATATTGATGGTTAAAATCCACAACGAACCACCGCCAGTTCCGGTGAATTCGTACCATTGAATCAGTTGAATATCGCCAGCGAATACATTTCCTAAAGTGAGCCAAGGCCAACTTAAATCCCAATCATGGTGTAGGTATTCGCCTGCAAGCCAAAAGGGTAGGAGTAACCAAATTGAACGGTTGATCTGAAATCGTTTTCGGAGGTTGAAAACCAAGGTAAACACTCCAGCCATCAATGCCGAATTGGCTAAAAATGCCATCAATGCGCCTTCGAACGAAGCATTCACGATCCACCAAGTTGCTCCAACGTTCCAAATGAGAAAAGTGAGGAACGAATAACTGTAAACCTTAAGAGCTACGTAGTTTTTAAGGCTTATCATGAAAGCCTCTGCGAGCAACAACAGGGGAATCCAAGCTAAAAAAATGAGATAAGAAAAACCGATTGCAGGCCAAGAAAATGCCAATAGGGATCCCGATAATAACGATAGACCAAAAAGTCGAATAGGTTTCATTGCGCCAAAGGTAAAAACTCAATACTAATCCATTGCTATCATAAAAAATCCCGGATCAGAATCACTTCCAACCCGGGATAAACAATACAAACTCGATTTACTTAGTAACGTTCAAAAGTTTGGTCGAAATACGTGATCCTTGAAAATTTTCTACTACCAAAAAGTAAGTTCCTGCGGCAAGCGATGAAACGTCCAATTGGCTTTGTTTTCCTGAAATTGTTTGCTCAAACACTAGACTTCCTGCAATATTGATCAATTTCAATTTCTGCACATCACTTTGTGTTGAGAAAACCTGAACCATGTTGATCGCAGGATTTGGAAAGATGATAATCTCTTCGCTTTTATTTGAAGAAACTGAAGTAATTAAATCACCCAAAACAAACATCACTGTTGCATTTGGTGTTTCAGGCGAAATTGTAAATGCCATCGGGATTGAAACAATTCCTGCTACATCAGCAAAAAGCAAATAATCACCGTAATCAAGGCTGTTGATTGTGAAGTTTCCGTTGGCGTCGGAGTTCGTCCAACGTTGAGCATCTCCGGCAAGGTTAGTCACCAAAACATGCACATTGGCAGCTGGACCAGTAGCTATAGAAAACAATTCAGGATTCATTAATCGTCCCGGACCTTCGTCAATATTTCCATCAACTGTTCCTGGGCCACCGTTGTTTTCTGCGGCTAACATGGCAATGTTGTAGTTGTTTTGGTTGGATGCAACTTCAACCAATGTGGCGTTTTCCCAATACAATACATTGCCATAATAGGTTGGAGCAAACTGGCTGAAGTAGCTAGAGAATTCGGTTAAATTGGCTTTGATGTAGTAAGCACCGGCAGGAACATTCAAAAAGGCATATCCACCCAAAGAATCCACTTCCGTTTGCACATAAAGTTCTGTAGCGCCCGATGTTGCATCTACTGAGTACAATTTCACTTTGGCATCGTCTGCCGCCATTCCATTTATAATGATTGAACCAGCTACAAGGAATCCTTCTGTGGTTTGACCTGGAACAAGAACTTCTTGGCAGATTGTATCGCTGCAAAGATCGCTTTGCATGATCAAGCAAACAGTATAGTAGCCCGCTTCGGAATATGTATGCTCAACATTGTTGGTGTTTGCTGTTGAACCATCACCAAGATCCCACGTGTATGTGGTTGTTCCAGAAGCACTTGTTGAGCTTGTGTTGAAATATAACATGCGTAACGGATTGGCTTGAGAAACGTTTGTGTTGAATGAAGCCTCGCATCCAGCAGGTTCTCCTTCAATTACGATGGCCGTGCAATAAGTGTCTTCGCAACCGATAGGATCCATTGTTCCAGAAACCACATGCAAGCAAACTTCATAAGTTCCCGGCGCGAAAAGGTATTCAGGGCTTTCGTCTTCAGAGAAATTCACTCCATTGATGCTCCAAACTGAACTCAATGCGGCACCAAAGCTTTCATTTTCAAAAACTACAATTTGATCGTTGGTTGCTGCAATTGAATAACTGAAAAATGCTTCACAGTTGTTCGAAACGGTTTCGCATGATACAAAGTTCACTACCGCCTGGTCGACAGTGCCTTGGTTGTTGCTAACGGTATCCATCAATAGAGCACCATTGCAACCTGGAGTAGAAACAATCACCAAGCGATTTGGGCCTGTTACACTCATGCCAACCAATGAAATTTCGTAGAAACCATTGATGCCTGTAGTAGCCGACCAGGTTTCTGTGCCAGAGGTTCCTGTGTAAGTGAAATTTAATATTTGTCCATCTACGGCTGTGCTTACTCCATTTGTGATGGAAGTAATTTGTCCAGTAATCAGTAGGTCATTAGACGCGATGACTTGTAGGGTAGTCAATAGCGCAACGAATAAAGAGAGTAATAGTTTTTTCATGGTTTATTTTAGTGCAACAAATATGGGCAAAATCCCTGAATTTTCAACTGTTCTAACAATGATATTGTTGGTGGTCAATTGGTTAAAAAGAAGAACCCGGTGTCAGCCTGTTGACGGAGCCGACCCCGGGTTTTCCCCAATTGTACCAACCAAAATTCAGATTCCTTCGTGAAGAGAGTAACCCCGGAAACTGTGAACACTTGTTGGCTTAAGCGTTCCTAATTAATGAGCAATACTGAACCTTTTCACACCAATTCGGTTGCCCGCCGCATCGGTGATGTTTACTAAATAAGATCCGTTTGCTAGTCCTGAAACAGGCAGTTCGAGGTTTTGCAATCCGGCACTCACATTTTCTTTTTTACTTACAATGGTTTGTCCAGCGAGGTTGATGATATCGAGTTGGATTTCACCTGCATTGAGTTTATTCAATCGGATGCTTCCTAAATCTTTTGCTGGATTCGGGAAAACTTCGGTGATGAATTCAGATGCAATAGGATTCACGACACTGGTTACGCCATCTCCAAGCACCAACATGATGTCGAAGTTTTCGAAGCCTGGAGCGATGGTGAATTCGATAGGTACGCATGGAATTCCTGCCACATCCGCCATGAGGCGATACGTTCCATAATCAAGATTTCCGATTGAGAATCCTCCATTGGAGTTTGATTTGGTCCAACGTTGAGGATTTCCATATAAATCTGTTACAACTACGTTCGCGCCTGAAACTGGACCTTCTGCCAAACCTGATGCTTCAGGCGACATTAAACGGATCGGACCTTCATCCACCATCCCACCAATTCCACCAATTCCACCATTGTTGCCTGCATAAATTAACGCAATTGTATAACCAAAAGGGCTTACAGATGCAGCGGTAAGGTTGATTGGTTCAGCAAGTTCCCAGTAGTATTGTGATCCGAAATAAGTTGGAACATAATTGTTGTAATAGAATGAACCATTAGTCAATTCTGCACGGATGTAGTAAGTGCCTTCAGGAACATTTGAGAAATAATAAGAGCCTCCTACAATTGGAGCTTCCATGAGTGTTTGCATAGAGCCAGACGTTGAATCGGCAGATACTAAGTATGCAGTTCCTAGATCAGCAGGATTTGCTCCAGCGAAAACAGTTCCCCAAATATTTGTGTACCCAATACTATTGCCACCATTGTAAATGCTTGTGCAATAGGTGTCGAAGCAACCGTTTGAACCATAAATAGTTAAGCATACATCATTGTACCCACTTGTGGTAAACAAGTAACTTGGATACAATTCTGTGAAGATCTGTCCGCCAATTTGCCATTGATAAGTGTAAGAATTATCTGCTACATAAGGCGCGAAGGTCATGTATCCTGGTTGAGCAGCATCGTTGGAGTAAGTAAAGAAAGCCGAACAGCCCAAAGAATCAACTCCATAAATTTCGAAAGTCATGCACAAAGAATCACTGCATATTGTAAGTGGATTGGTGCTTTGAACATAATGGCAAACCGAGTAAGTTCCTGAAGTAGGGAAGACCATGATTGGATTTGCTTCATAAGAAACTTGCCCGTCGGAGAACGACCAATAGTGGTTGTAATCTTGACTAAAGCCTGTTGTATTAGAAGCAAACTGGTAAACGTAAGGTGCTGTAAATGATAAACTGTAGTTGTTGAATGAAGCACTGCAATCAGTGTTCGAATTGCCAATCCATATATAATTCGAATAAGTGTTGCTGCAGCTTCCTTGGTTGATGGTAAGGCTTGCAACATACCATCCTTCAACAGCATAAGTATGAATTGGATTTGCCTCTAAGGAAACTGTATTGTCGCCAAAATCCCAGCTGTAATTTACAGTGTTAGGATCTCCGTCGCTGAAACTCCAGTTTTCAAAATTCACGGTATTTCCAATTGAAGTATAGCTGTAGTAAGCTTCGCAGTAGCTATACGTAGAATCGTTGTTGATGGAAATGGTTTGACAAGAATAATTCTGGCAACCCGATCCATCCCAGATGTACAAACAAACATCATACACGCCGTTTGGAAGATAAACGTTAGGGATAAATTGCTCGGTAGTAACCGATTGTCCAATGTACCAAAGCGCATTAACTGTTCCTTCAACAGCACCCGTTGGGATAAGCGTTACCACATTGTCGACAACCTGGTAGGTAAATAATGCATCGCAGCTAGACGAAGAGGTGTCGTTTAAGGCAATTACCTGGCAATAAGTATTTGAACAACTGTCGTTTAAATCAATTATAGTATGGCATGCATTAATATTTCCTGCATTATAAAAAGTTTTAAAGACAACACCGCCTTCAGCATTGGTGCCATCTGAGAATGTCCAGCTATGTAGGACCAATGGATCATCGTTGCTTGCAGTAAACTGAAGAGTTATTCCGAATCCAGGCAAATCTTCAAAAACAATGTAATCGAAACCAGCATCGCAGCCTATTGAGTTGGTGTCGGGAGTACTAATTGAGCCGCAGGAAGAAGCTAAACATCCCAAATTACTTAACACATCTAAACACACTAAATAATCTTGATTTGGTTGACCTTGAAAGTTTAATGAACTTCCATTGTTAGGATAAGCTACACCATTCACCGACCAATTAAAATTTGTGGTAGTAATATTCGGCGACAAAGCCGTGAATGAGATTTGATTGTTCGAAAGAATGTTTGAAGTAAATCCCGCATTGCAGTAATTAAAATTGTCGCAAAAACTCGCTACACAGCCATCAGCATAAGTAAGTGTTAAGCAAACTGAAAGATAAGCTGGTGTAATAAAAGGGGTAGTGTTATACCAAATTGTTGGCTCAGTAGATGTTTGACCAGTTCCTATTGATTGCCCGTTTTGATCGACTGCATTGATTGTCCAACTGTAAGCAGCGATTAAACCTGGTGCATCTACAGTAGAAAACTGGAATTGCGCGCTCTCGCTTACAAAAGAATAAATTGGTGCCTCACAGTTTTGACTTGCTCCGCAATTGATGCTGAAGTTTACAAATGCCGAATCAACTGTTCCCTGATTGTTAGATACGGTATCTGCGTAAACAGTCGACAAGTCGCAAGAAAGCGTGTAAACAATAAAATCAAAGTTGGGTCCAATTTGACTGCCATTCGTGATGTTGAAGCTGTAAAATCCTGAAGCGTCTGTGAGTACCTGATTAAACGTTACTCCATCATTTGGCGAATAATACACAGGCCAATTCGGCACTGCTGTTGGTGGATTTGAACTTGAATTCACATATCCAACAATCAACAGATCGTTGGGACTCACTTGTGCCTGCATCCCCAATGCACACACAAGTAAACTGATTAGTAAAAAGATCTTTTTCATTGCTCTTGATTTTTTGACTCTACAAAAATGCAATACTCTGATTGACCTTCAACATAAGAAACGTCTGTTTCTTACCTACTCAAAACAATTAATTAAAGCCTTAATGCCTATAGATATTGAGATAAATTCAATTTTGTTCCTACATAACCGATGGTGTTTTGCTGCTAAAAAAATGATTTTGTAGCCTTGTAGCATCGGACTTAAGTGCGAGGTTGCCGATTGCCGATTGCCGATTGCAGTTGATGTGATGCGATTTTCGACTTTTCACAATTCCGCAAGCGTCTTATCTTGCGACCATGAATTTCCTTTTTCGGGCGCAGGCTTATGTACGCTTCTTATTCAAATCCAAAGGGCTTCACCGTGTGCATTCACCGTTCATGTTTCGGATGTATGAAGATCTCATTCGTTCGAAAGATCGTTTTTACGCGTTTGAGGATTTGGAGGCAATTCGTGAAAGCCTTATGTTGGATAAGCGAATCATTGAACGTGTTGGAATTGGCGCTCAATTGAAACCGAAGCCGCTTCCCTTGGGCGAAATTGCACGAAGAACATTGGCAACAGATCATTGGTGCCAGATTTTTTTCAAGCTTGTTGCACATTATAAACCCGAAACAATCCTTGAAATTGGAACTGGTGTGGGCTTGTGTACGATGTATCTAGCCGAAGCCCATCCAAGTGCACGTGTTGTTACACTGGAAGGAGATCCGGCGATAGCCGCAGTAGCCAAGGAGCAATTCGAAAAGCGGAAGTATTTGAACATCGAACTCGTTGAAGGACTTTTCGATGATACATTGCCGAGCGTTTTAAAGAAAAATCCATCGCCACAGTTCATCATAGTAGATGGAAATCATACCTATTCTGCCACGATGCGCTACTTCGAATGGTTGTTGCCGCATGTTTCTGAGGAAACCATTTTGATTTTCGACGATATTCATTGGAGCGGCGAAATGGAACGCGCGTGGAAAGAGATCAAACAACACGCTGATGTGCAGCAAACGATTGATTTCTTTCGTGTTGGGATGGTCTTCTTTAGAAAAGGTCAAGTAAAGCAGCATTTTATTCTTCGAGCAAGCTACACCGGCGCTTGACAACATTTGTTTTTAGCGTAAGTTTGGTTCATTATGGCTGAAGCACAAACAGTAATCGATATCCGCAAATTGGTGCGGAATTTTAAATTGGGTTCAGAAACCATACAAGTACTGAAATCCATCGATTTAATCGTGCAGCGCGGCGAATATGTAGCGCTGATGGGGCCTTCGGGTAGCGGAAAATCGACCTTGATGAATATTTTGGGATGCCTCGACACGCCTACAAGTGGCGAATATTATCTCAACAACCTCGAAGTAGCCCGTTTATCCGACAATGAACTAGCTGATATCCGCAACAAAGAAATCGGATTCATCTTTCAAACATTCAACTTGTTGCCCCGTTCAACGGCGCTCGACAATGTGATTCTGCCTTTAATTTATGCGGGGAAAAAATCGCAGGAGCGTGAAGACCAAGCCAAGAAAGCACTCGGTCAAGTTGGTTTATCCGATAGGATGACCCACAAGCCGAACGAACTCTCTGGAGGTCAGCGCCAGCGTGTGGCCATTGCTCGTGCCTTGGTGAACAATCCATCGATTTTATTGGCTGATGAACCCACTGGAAACCTCGATACCAAAACCTCGATAGAAATTATGGGTTTACTTCACGACATTCACAACAAAGGGAACACGATTATTATCGTTACCCACGAGGAAGATATTGCCCAACATGCTCACCGAATTATCCGCTTGCGGGATGGTGTTATCGAATCGGATGAACTTAATAAGAACATCCGTGTTTACCAGAAAACCGAATCGGCAGAATAATTTAACCAATGAAAATTTACACCAAAACCGGTGACGAAGGACAGACTTCCCTGTTGGGCGGTTCGCGCGTTCCGAAACACCATTTAAGAATCGAAACTTACGGAACGGTTGACGAATTGAATTCCTTCCTCGGCTTGCTTCGCGATCAATTGAATGATGATGATCAAGTGAAGCAAATCATCAGAATTCAAGAACAACTCTTTACGATCGGATCGCATTTGGCAACCGAGCCGGGGAAGCACAACATCAAACTTCCTGAGGTGCATGCCGAAGAAATAGATTACCTCGAAGCTTCAATCGATTTAATGAACGAAGTGCTTCCAGAAATGAGGAATTTTGTACTTCCTGGTGGGCATCAAGCAGTGTCGACTTGCCACGTTGCTCGATGTGTTTGCCGGAGGGCAGAAAGGCTCGCCGTACACCTCTCAGAAGAGGCAGAAGTTAACCCTTTGATCCTCAAATATCTGAACCGACTGTCGGATTTCCTCTTTGTATTGTCCCGAAAAATTACTTTCGACACAGGCGCAATCGAAATCCCTTGGAAACCAAGCAGGTAAAATAATCGTTAAGTGGTGAAAGCTGTTAATGCTTTTCTATTTTTGCGGAAATATGGATGGCTACTCAACAAAGAGGAATCATTCGCCGTTAACAAATAAAATTAAAAACTAAGGCTATGTACTGGACACTGGAACTTGCCTCGTATCTCGAAGATGCACCTTGGCCAGCAACCAAGGACGAACTGATCGACTTTGCTATTCGCTCCGGCGCGCCGTTGGAAGTGATTGAAAATCTTCAAGAAATTGAAGATGAAGGTGAAGTGTATGAAAGCATCGACGAAATCTGGCCCGACTACCCAACCAAAGAAGACTTTTTCTTCAACGAAGACGAATACTGATCAATTTTTCGGTTTAACTTTTCCAACGCAGTCTCAAAAGGGCTGCGTTTTTTATTTGCTGTTAAATCCAAAGTATAGTTAACCAATAGATCTATTAATATGGATCTTCATTTAGATAGAGCGTCAGAGTATCTGAGCCAAACTTTCCCGAATCTGTAATCTCAATGTTTGAGGAAACTTTGCTGCAATCTTGCTTCTTTCAAGCAAATTCTTCCTTTTTTTGCAATTAGCGTTGGATAGTACAATGTGCTGATAATCATAAAAATAGCTCAGGTTTGAGTTTCGCTGCAAGCTTGTTTTGCTTGGGTATCCTTGCAAGAGAAAGCACTTTTGTATAACAAAATTCAAACACTTATGAAACTCTCAACTACACATTACCTATTTATTCTCGACAAAAGCGGAAGCATGGCCACTTGCTGGGACGAAACAATTTCGGCCTTGAGAACACAATTCGAACAAATTCAGATGCATTGCAAAGAACATGTTGAGCACCCAGTTAAAGCTTCCTTCATTTATTTTAACAATAAACCAAGTCATGGATTTACCAACATCGATGGTAAAGATGTTTCTATGAATCTGGCATTAACCGAAAGTCCCAACGGTGGCACAGCCTTGATGGATGCCATAGGAATCGGTATTCACCAACTGCAACTTCGTATGAAGCCGCAAGACGACGCCATCGTGATTATGCTTACCGACGGCGAGGAAAACGCATCGCATCTCTACACATTTCAGCAGATTGCAGAAATAATGGAGAAACTGCGTGCTACCGAAAAGTGGACCTTCACCTTGCTCGGTGCAGATGTTGATGCGTTTGAGTCGATCGGTTCAAAGCTGAACATGCAACGTAACCAAGTATTTATGTATTCAAAGTCCGATACAAGCCAAGCTTTCGATGAAATCAGCCATAAAACGCGCAACTTTTTCGAAAAGAAAGTAAAAGGCGAAAATTTGAAAGATGTGTTTAATTTTGATGATTCAATTTAAATAGACCTGTGTCGAATATTCGAATTCATATTATTAGAAGTGCTGATGTTACTAAAGTTAGCAGCAAAAGGATTGTCGATTATTTAACAACCTTTCCAGGTCTGATGCAGTTCTTTGGAAGTGATTTCAATATTCAGCTTGGCAGAAATGAACCAATGGTTTACGCTGAATATAGCAGTATGCCAAGCAAAAGACGTTCGTTGTTTTTTCAGCCGGTAAACGAAAAGAAATGGGCAACAGATGAAGAGCATAGTTTCCCTGATTTTTTTGAGGTCTGCAATATTTTTAGAGCGCAGGAAAACATACCCGACGAGGACCATGTTTTCCTGCTAACCTCTATCAGAAATAACCTCAATTGGTTTTCTGCTGCCGATAAAGTTGCTGGCAGGAAGAATTATTTCATTCAGATGAACCAGTGGGAGTATTTCACCATGTCGGACAATCTGTATCCTGTCGCTTATCAGCTCGCTACTATGGTGGTGAAAAGCTATATGTTTTTGGATTTCAGCGAATATGAACGTGCTCGCCATATTCGACCAATTGGCTGCATGCTGGATTTTTGTCAGCGGAAGAAAGACATCAGCATCAAAATGCGTACTGCCGACATTTGCTCCGATTGCCAGCAATTGATGCTCGAACGCCAAGTTCCCAATTTACTTACTGCTCAAACGCTCCGTATTATGGAGGGCATTCGATCGGCTATCCTATTCAAAGAAAGATTCGAGATTACACGACAAGCGCCAGGTATTTGGATCTCAGAGAATTTGCGTGATGTCGGGGTGAACGATATTGGTTTTTTTAGCTTCGGACTCAATCCGCTCGAAATTACCTTGTATCGATTTTTCCTAAATCACCCAGAAGGTGTTCAATTAAGTTTTTTGCAAGATCACCGCGACGAAATTTACCGACTTTACAACCAAAATGACATTACAGGATCATTGGAAAATATCAATTCACGAATCAACGAATTGATCGATCCAAACTCCAATTCTGCAAGTGAGAAAATCTCAAGAATCAAGCGGAAAATCACCGAATTATTGGGCGCTGAAATGGCAAACGAGCTTATTATTCAAGGACCGACCGGCGAACCGAAAAAAATCCTCCTTGATCGATCGAAAGTGGTAATGCGTTAATCAACCTTTAACAAACGAACCATTCGGTGACCTTCAGGAATCAGCATGTAAATGCCCGATTTTAATGTGTTTGTTTTAATTCCGGATTGATCAGACTCGAATCTTCCACTTAAAACAACCCTGCCAGTTCCGTCAATCACTTGGTAGTTTTTGCCTGATAGTTCAGCGCTAGAAATCCAAAACTCATCTGAAAAAGGAATTGGAAACACATTGATCTGCTTTCCTTCCAAAGTCGAATTGCTAGTAACATTCACCTCAACTATCTCCGAGATCGATACACAGCCTTGGTTATTGGTTACTTGCACCGAATAATTCCCGCTTCCGGGGATGGCTAAACTGTCACCTGTTTCCCCATCGATCGGTTGATCATCTTGGTACCACTGCAGTTCTCCATCCGAGGACGCGACCAAATAAGCGCCATCGATGGTAATTTGTGGCACAATTGGCAATGCATCGATCGTTAAGTTGAGTGTATCGAAAGCTTCACAACCATTGATTCCAGTGGTTTGTAGGATTAGATTTCCACTTTGAGAAAGCACAATTGAAGCATCACAAGTAGTGGCAAATTCGGTTCCTGTAGGAGAAATCCAAGTGCAAGTTCCAGATCCTGTACCACTGAGCAGAATTTCTTCGCCTGCACAAACTTGCTGATTTTGACCAGCATTCGCAGTTGGCAGAGGCAAGATTTCAACTTCCAAGGTGTCGCTATCGCTGCCGATTTCGTTGGTAGCAGTAAGGATGTAGGTGCCCGATTGGGTGATCAATAAACTCGATGAATTTCCACCAACATTCCAGCTGTAGCTGTCGGTTCCGGGAACCATGCCATTGATCAACACCGATCCGCAGGCTGAAATATCATCGCCTAAGTCTACATTGGGTGCAGATGCACTTTCGAAAGCGCCCATGTCGGGATTAGGAAAGGTGCGCGCAAAGCCTCTGATGTCGGTCGTGATGCCTAAATCGGTGCCCAAATTTTCGAGCAGTGAATTCCCGATTTGCAAAATATCGGGAGCGATTCCCATGTACATGGGATCGGCAACAATCGAGTTCTGGTCTCCACCAGTTATGCTTTGAATGTAAGCGAGGTCGTTGGTTCCGCCAATGAGCACTGTTCCATTGGTGTGGTAAATATTGTAATCGCAAACGCTGTTTGTTATGTTTCCGTAGGCGAGGGCGATCCCAGTTCCAGTATTGGCGAAAATGTTGTTGCGAATATCCAGCCCTGAGCTGTTGGATAAGTTAAAGGCGAAATTGTCGGTATCGAGCGAGTTGTGGCGAACCGAATTGTGCCAGATATCGGTATTACTGGTACTAATCACGCGGAGGCACATTCCCACAGCAATCACATCAACGCCCAAGCTGGTATTGAGTGAGTTGTTTACAATTCTGTTTCGAATGCCGTTGCCTCCACTACCATTGTTAATCAAGTAAAGCGCCGATGAACCTTGAGCACCAGATGCACTGATATAATTGTTGCTGATGTCGAATTTGTTCAATCCCAAACCATAGAATGCGTAATTGGTATTTCCGCCTCCGCCGGTGATGAAGTTGTTTCGAATGCTCACGTTGGTCCAGTTTCTAGCATCTAATGCATCGCCACCGATAATCTGACTGTTCTCTATAATCAGGTTGTATTTCATGGGACCCGTTCCAACTAAGTTGCAAGCCATGATTGAACCTCCTGTAATTCTGCATGCACGGATGGTTAAATTCGAATCGATGAAGGCAACCAAAGAGTGGTCGCTTGATGATGAAGTACTTGAAGTGTAAGCTCTGGTTTCGCAGTTTTCTAGAGTGATATCTCTTCCGTAGGTGATGTGCAATGGCGTATAATTGTTCACACTGGCATTTTGCACAAACGACATGTGTTTAAATCCGATGAAACTTGCGCCATTTAACCTCACGGTTGATGGGAAATCTACTGAACCCGATGAGATCAATTCAACCAGTGAACTGTCGCCACTTTCGCCTTCGAACCAAATCCAAGCATTTTCAGATGACCCTTTAATTGGATTCATGAAGATGCGTTCGAAGTAATCTCCATTGCGGATTTTCAAGGTTACATTTCCACAGATACCGCCATTTTTCAGGTTGAGCATCGCGGTTGAGAAAGAAGTGAAGGTCGGATTCACACCTCCGATGGTATAGGTTCCACTCAACCCGGTGTAGAGGTCGGTGTAAATCGAATAATCATCTGCGCTGTAAAGATCGGTTCCGCCATTAGGCGAATTCAATTGTACTTCAACATAATTACTTTGAAAGTCGAGGAGTGGAAAATTTCCAAGTGAAACCGTTACTTGTTGGCCAGAAAGCAAATTGCCTGTCCAGTTTAACGTTGTGTAAACGCCATTCACACCCGATTGAATTACTACTGAAGTGAGTGGCACCAAGCCAGAATTAACCAACTTGATAGCAAGTGGAAGTTGATCGCAATACACCGAATCGGCGGATGGATTAACCAATGAAGCAATTCCTGCGGATAGATTGACTGGCGTTAACTCATCGGCTCCAATATCGGGCGTTGTGGCACTGCGTGGTTGCCCGTCGATATCGGTATTGATGGAGACAGGCGTTCCGATGTTGTTGAGGTTTGCCGGAAGCAGATGGAGATTTGTTTCAGAAGCGTAACCTGGATTAAAACTCACCGAATTGGGAGGGAGATCGGTTACAGGTAAGCCGTTATAAAGGTTGTTATAATTATATTGTTCTACGGTTGTTCCTCCAGAAATATTATTGAAAATGATTCCATTGGGGGAAACAGAAAAAATATTGTTCTGAATTCTTAAAAACGCACCTCCATTCGATATCTGAGCACAAACCACTGAGTAAGTGTTAGGTGCTTGAATGTTGAAGCTGTTGTAGTATAAGTCAACATAACGGGCATCTTGAAGGTAGATTCCGCCTGTTCCTGAAATGTCGCCAACCGAAGAAACAAAGTTGTTGTGAATCTGCATGCGCGCACCTGTTGAAGAGTAACAGCTCGTGAAACCCATTCCAAATCCTCCATCAATTTCAATTCTATTTGCACTCACCACCGCTGTACTGCAAAAATTAATTTGAACAGCCATAAAACTTTGCGCGCCACAACTGTCGATCAGGTTGCGAGAAAAGGTGAGATTGTTCGCAAACTGAGCCCTAAAGGCCATATTCGATGAAAGTAAAAACTTGTTTTGATCGATAAGTCCGTTGTTGGCCAACGATGTACTTCCGCTGTAAATCCCAACACCACGATAGCCTCCGCGCAATGTTGAGTTTTTTACGTGATAACCCGACATCGTTCCACCTAACTGCACCAAGTCTTGGTTGGTAGTTGTTGCACCACTCAAAATGCCGCTAACCCGGCAATTCTCCATTTTGAAACCCGTGCTGTTGTAAGCAGAAACAGCCAATCCATGCGTTCCTGAAGTTGGTCCGATGAAAGTAAGTCGTTTCACCACAACATTTTGTGTGTTCTGGGCAGCGAAAATATAGTTTGTGAGGTTCGTTGCGGTTGGTAAGCCAATCACAACCGACGATGAATCGCCATTTTCTGATTGAAATGTAATGGTTCGAGAAGCATTACTACCAGTAACCGCATTAAACATCACACGTTCGGCGTATGTACCAGGTCGAATATTAAAAGTAACATTTCCTGAAATCCCTACAGTTGTGAGGGCATTCACGGCGTCGGTTAATGTGGCGTAGTTGGGTGCCGTTCCGCCAACAGTATAGGTTCCGTTTAATTGAGCATGTGTAAGTGCCGGCATCAAAACCAAGAACAATAGAGCGTATGTATATTTCATCGTTTCAAAAATAGCTTAAAGCGTGGTGCATTATGCATTCACTAAAATTCGGTTCATGGAAGTTACATTTAAGGAAACGGCAATCTTTAACCTCGGACTGAAGTCCGAGGCTTCGATGCTGACTTTATAATTCATTTTGCGGAACAATCAACTATCTAAGTAGCCCCAAGAATCATTTTTGTTTTTATGTACAAGAGCACAGAAACACATTTGATCTCTATTTGGCCTATTTGTGTATGTTCGTATAATTTAAACATACAATTTAGACAAGTTTAATATTTGAAATCTGAATTAAGTTGTTTTAATTTGATTGCTTAATATGAAATGCGTATAAATTATTGTTCAGTAACAAATTCAATTGGACTTTCATATAAATTTCATCCATGAAAATTTTAATTATCTGTTTGTCTTTTTTACTTGCCTCATTAAGCGGCTTTTCAAAGGTAGCTCAAGACTCATTGAATAAACAGAAATGGACTTTTAACATAGATTATATGTTAAATAATGCTTATCAATATCCTCTTTACTTAGCTGAACATCAATTAATGGTTGGGCTTGTTTTTAAAAACAAATTCAAAACCCGAATATTTTATGGTTTCCCGAATAGCATCAACAGATTTCAGCCGATAAGAAGTAACTACAGGTTTGGACTTCGCACAAAATATAGTTTTAATCGTAAACAAAGGAATCTTTACTTTTCGTTGGGTTTAGATTATGCCTATTCACAATATTACAATGATGAAATTTATTCTATTAGGCATTCTGTTAGTCTCGTTCCTCGCTTTTCTTGGTCAATTCATAAAAACATCGATTTAACTTTCGAACCAATTTCTCCAGGTGTTGGGAACCTAAAAAGATCCATCGAAGGAACGTTAAAACAAGATGGGCCCAATTTTACAGGGAGAGTTATGTCATTGGGAGCTTCGTTTAAGTTTTAGCAGTGAAGGTTAAGGAATTAATGTGTGACAGGCCTCGCTCAGAGGTCACACCCCCATTCTTCCCAAAACTCTAAATCATTACTCACCGCAACCTCGGACTTCAGTCCGAGGGCAACACCTCTCTCCCTAGCCCTCTCTCCACCAGAGAGAGGGGACTGATCCCGGCAGCGATGGGCATCCACTTACGAGTGGGGTTTGTACTGTTTATATAGTAAAGCCCTGTGTAAAACGTAAAGCAGTTCCCTCTCCCGTGGAGGGGGTTAGGGAGAGGTGCGAAAAAAAAATGAAAAAAAATTCAGCACACTGTAACTTTGCACATAGATACTATCTCTTAGGCCCGAACAAAACCTCAGCGTGTGACCGTAGCTGAATATAATAAATGTGTTGACCTTCATTCGGATGCCTTGTTCCGATTCATTGTCAAAAATATCCGCGATCAAGATGATGCGCGCGATGTGGTACAAGATGCCTTCGAAAAGGTTTGGCTCAAAGCAGCCGAAGTTCCTTTCGAAAAGGGTAAATCTTATTTATTCACTACGGCATACAGAATCATGCTGGAGCGGATCCGCAAAAAGAGTCGAACCAGTCCAATTGATAATACCTTGCACATCGTGCCAGTAGAAGAATCGAAGCCTGAATTTGACTTACGTAAAGTACTCGATGAGGCGATCGCAAAACTGCCCGATGATCAGCGATCTGTTGTGATGCTTCGCGATTATGAAGGCTACAGTTACAAAGAAATTGGAGATATCACAGGGCTCACCGAGAGTCAAGTGAAAGTGTACATATTTAGAGCAAGAGTAACCCTCAAGAATTACCTTGTTGCTACAGATTTAGTTGCGTGATGAAGATCAATATCCACAATTATGAAGCGTTTCTCCTCGATTATGTCGAAGGGAATTTGAGTGAGTCAGATATCGCTGAGCTCATGCTTTTTCTTGAAGCCAATCCGGCGTTGGAAGTTGATATCGATGGTATTCAGGACATCACTGTAACTCCAGATGAGATCCTTCCCCGGACGGGGCAATTCGATTTTTTAAAGAAACCTGAAACGATCGACTTAAATCAGTTCGATGAATTGGCGGTGAAAGTTTTAGAAGGTGATGCGACTCAAATAGAAGTTGAACAGTTAAATGAACTTGTGGCTTCGATTCCATCTTTTGAAAAAACTTGGAAAGCCTTTCAATTGACTAAACTTCAAGCTCCTGCGATCACGATTGAGAACAAGGCTGATTTGTATCGGTCGCTTGTTCCTCAAAAAACCTTCGATGAATTGGCAGTTGCAGCATTGGAAGGAGAGATTACAGCATCTGAGCAAGCGCAGTTGGATGTATTGATTGCCTCGAGTGGAGAATACAAGAAACAGTGGGCCGCATTTCAGCTTACAAAATTGAATGCTTCATTAGAGTCGTTTGAGTCAAAAGATGCTTTGTACAGAAAAGCGGGTGGAAGATTGGTTCCGATGTGGTTCAGGTTTGCCGCCGCAGCATCTGTTGCAGCGTTGGTTGGATTGTTCTTCATTCTAGATGGAAGCAAAAGTGGAAGTTCGGGATTGGCGTCACAAAATCCAGATACTTCTGCTGTTGTAAGGCCATCGAACAGTTTGGAGAAAGCAGAAAAACCGTTGAAGTACGAAGATGTCGTTCAGCCCGAGCCGTCCAATCAACCGATGGCAAACGAGCGCTCACCGTTGAAAAAACGTAAAGTAGAATCTGTTGAAAGGCTTACACAGCCCGATTTGGCCGGCTTGGCGAACAAACAAACTCCGATCGAATTGCCGTTTCAACTAAATACTGAGTACATGGCCATGAAACCTCAAGACTTGTTGATGCAGCAAAATATAAGCACTGCTTTTGTTGAAGATCCAGAAGGTTATTCGACAGAACTTTCTCGTGGATCGTTTGTTTTAAAGCGTATCCGGAAGTACTTGAAGCGACAAGATATTTCGATAGAAGAACCTTTAGAGGTGATTCGCAGAGATGGTTTTACCGAGACCAGTTTCAAAGGATTGGAACGTATTTCGAATGGATCTATCCGCGTTGAACGAGAAAAAACCGAAAAAGGAAATCGTGTAACAGGCTTCAGTATAGGAGGTTTGGGTTATTCACGGTCGCCGCAGAAATAATTATTTACCGATTCTGTAACAATCTAGAGTGTGCCAAACTCTAAGGTCAGAATCAAATCAGAAAGCCTTATGAAAACGATAGCACTTTTTTCAGCCTTAATGATCTCTTTGGGCGCATTTGCTCAGAATGATGGTCTAGAAAAGAAAAGCCTTGAATCCTTTAATAAATTGATTGTAAGTGGCGACGTTACAGTGTATATTAAACAGTCGACCGAAAATTATATCAGTGCAACATCAGAGTCGTTTTCGATGATGAGTCAACAAGTAAGCGATAATTCTTTGCTCATCAGTGGAGGCGTTGATCAAGTATATGTTGGCGCTCAAAATATCAACGAAATTATCGTTAACGGAACCTCAGAAATCTATACTACCGATACCCTTAGAGGAGAAAACCTTAAAGTATTGTTAAGTGGCGCTTCAAATAGCAACATTTTATTTGTCGGAAAGGCTGCTGATGTGAGCTTAAGTGGAACATCAGATTTGAAACTCGCTGGTCGTGCCGATATGATTGAAGCCCGTGTAACTGGCGCTGGAGATCTTCAAGCTGGCCGATTTAGTGTGATGGATGCCAATGTGTTGGTTTCGGGAACGGGTGACGCAAAAGTGGCAGCAAGCAATAAGATCAGTGGAGTTGTTTCGGGTGCAGGAACATTGTACCATGTTGGAACTCCAAAAGAACTCACCGCTACTGCATCAGGTACAGGTGAAATTAAAAAAGCGAATTCCATTTCTGTTGATGGCAACGACACAACACGCATCTCTCTAGGAAATAAGGAAATTATCATCCTCGACAATGAACTAGAAAATCCTGAAAAAGACATTGCCGATGAATTTAAGGATGGATTTAAAGACGGATTTAACAAAGGCGAAAAAAGAAAGAAGAAAAAAGACAAGCCAAATAGCATTTGGTCTGGTTTTGAGCTAGGAATCAATGGCTGGTTAAATCCAAACAACAGTTTAGACTTAGATTCTGTGAATTCTAATTTCGGATTGAATTATGGTAAATCTGTTGTGGTGAATTTCAATATTTGGGAAGTAAATGCAAAAATCATCAAGAACAATGTTTTTGTAACCACTGGCCTTGGCGCTGAAATCAATAATTATAGATTCGATAGGAATGTTAAAATGGTTGGAAACTCAGATCCATTGCAGCTTCAAGTTGAAGATTCTGTGAGATATATCAAATCGAAGTTTACCATTGGTTATTTGAATGCTCCATTGTATTTAACATTCGCAACCAATCAAATTAAAAAAGGAAAACGACTATTTATTTCACCAGGTTTAACTGCAGGTTGGAGATTTACTTCTTACAACAAACGTAAAGTTGAGGTAGATGGCGACGAGTCGAAAAGCCGCAACAAAGACGAATTTAACTTGAATCCTTTCAGGGTGAATGCTTCCCTTCGTTTAGGATATGGAGATTTCGTTCTGTTTGCGAATTATTCACTTACCGATTTGTTCCAAAAATCTAAAGGTCCCGACCTCACACCGTTTTCAGTTGGCGTGCGTGTTGTAGGTTTTGGAGGATAATCTTATCAGGCCTGTTTCAATCCTGATGTTTTGTGTTGAAGATGCCGTTCTGATGTTTCGGGGCGGCATTTTTTATTGCTGAACGGTCAAGAAATTTCCTGATCATTTACCGCTCGGCGATCTAAAAATTAAATTCAGTTTAACTGTGAAAGCTAATTAATTCACTCGAATTTCAGATCTCTGGCGGGATTACTTGGTGATCTAACAGTAGGCTTTCTTACCTTCGCCGGCGATGAATTCGAAGTGGAAAGCCCATGCCGCATTGTTGGGCGCGAACCTGATTTACGGTGCAAATTATTCTCTTGCGAAGGAAGTAATGCCTCAGTACATCGGCCCTTCGGGAATGATTGTGATGCGGGTTTTGGGTGCGATTTTATTGTTTGGATTGTTTTGGTCGTTTAAACCTGAAATTCCCAAAAAAGAAGATCTGCTTCGATTCCTATTGTGCGCAATGACTGGCGTTGCAGTAAATCAAATCATGTTTTTCGAAGGCTTGAATTTAACTACGCCCATCCAAGCCTCGATTATCCTCACAGCAAATCCGATTTTGGTGTTAATTGCTGCAGCGATAATTGCCAAAGAAAGAATTACGTGGGCAAAATCGATTGGGATTTTACTTGGATTGATTGGAGCAGCCATTTTGATTCTTCGTCGTGACAATACAGCCGTCGGAAACAATGTGATGTTGGGAAATTTCTTCGTTTTCATCAATGCCGTAGCGTATTCAGTTTATTTGGTTTTGGTGAGGAAACTCATGCGTTCCTACCGTGTGATCACTGTCATGTTTTGGATTTTCTTGCCAGGGCTGCTGCTGGTTCTTCCTTTTGGTTGGCAAGAGTTTTCGATTGTAGAATGGACTACTACACCCGCAAATGCTTTGTTGATTTTAGGCTTCATTATCGTTGGAACAACCTTTTTAGCCTACCTACTCAATGCTTACGCCTTGGTTACAGTGAGTGCTTCAGTTGTTAGCGCTTACGTGTATTTGCAGCCATTTATAGCAGCAGCCATCGCTATTGCCATCGGAAAGGACCAATTGGATGTGCGCATGATCGTTTCTGCGCTGTTGGTTTTTGCAGGTGTTTATTTGGTTTCTAAACTTCCTGCTTCAGCAAAATCAGGATCTGGAAAGTAGGATTACCTCTCTTAACATCTCTCCCGTGAAGAGGGTTAGGGTGAGAGGTGTTACCCCCGGACTGAAGTTCGAGGTTGCGGGTTTTATGGATGTAGATTTTATGTAGAAAAGTTTGTGGGCATCTAAATGCCTCTCCTTACCGTGATCAGTCCCCTCTCTTAAATACCTCTCCCTAGCCCTCTCCACGGGAGAGGGAACAGCTTCACGTTTTCATTAGGGACTTTAGATTCAGGAAGAACACCCCACTTCTAAAGGGATGCCTTTCGCTACCGAGATCAGTCCCCTCTCTCTGGTGGAGAGGGGGTTAGGGAGAGAGGTGTTGCACCCAGACTGAAGTCCGAGGTTGGGGGCATAGAGTGATGTCGATTTCTAGAAGGATTATTTGGACTCCCAGCAGACTCTTAACACCTCTCCCTAGCCTCTCCACTGGAGAGGGAACAGCTTCACGTTTTCATTAGGGGCTTTAGATTCTGGAAGAACACCCCGTTTCTAACGGGATGACTTTCTCCACCGAGATCAATCCCCTCTCTCAGGTGGAGAGAGGGTTAGGGAGAGAGGTTCCCGGACCAGGGGGCGCAGCTAGGTAGCTTTGGATCGAAGCGGAAAACTACCGCGAAGCACCCGGCGGCCCGCCCGAATGAAAATCGAAGACCGAATGCACTTCGGGCCGGGGCCCAAAACCGAAAAACAGTTAACTTTGCGCCGCATTTTACAGAAAATCTCATGAACGCATTCGACGTAGTAATTATAGGTTCTGGTCCCGGTGGTTATGTTGCAGCCATTCGCTGCGCCCAACTTGGTATGAAGACCGCTTTGGTGGAAAAATATAGCACCCTCGGAGGTACTTGCTTAAATGTTGGATGTATTCCGTCGAAAGCAATGTTAGACTCATCGGAGCACTACCACAATGCTGCACACACGTTTACCGAACACGGAATCGAATTGAGTAACCTCAAGGTGAATCTTCCGCAAATGGTGAAACGCAAGGATGAAGTAGTGAAGCAAACTACTGCTGGGATTGACTACTTGATGAAGAAAAATAAAATTTCAGTGCTCCGCGGACATGGTTCTTTCGAGTCGAAAAACGTAGTGGTAATAACTGCTGCCGACGGTTCGGTAGAAAAAGTGGAAGCGAAAAAAGTGATCATCGCCACTGGCTCAAAACCATCTTCAGTACCGGGTGTAACGATCGATAAAAAACGCATCATTACATCAACCGAAGCGTTGAATTTACCAGCTGTTCCTGAGCACATGATCATTATTGGTGGTGGTGTGATCGGGATGGAAATGGGATCTGTTTATGCTCGTTTAGGCGCTAAAATCTCTGTTGTTGAATATACCGATGCGATTGTGGGCGCTTTCGACCGTATTTTGTCGAAGGAATTGCAGAAATCGTTGCAAAAACTTGGTTTCGAATTCTACATGCAACACAAGGTAACTGCTGCATCAACCAAAGGAAAAACAGCTTCAGTGAAGGCTGTTTCGTTGAAAGACAACTCAGAAATTGAACTCAAAGGCGATTACGTGTTGGTTTCGACCGGTCGTCGCCCTTATACCGATGGTTTGAACCTCGAAAAAGCAGGTTTAGCTGCCGATGAACGCGGAAGAATCCCAGTGAACGAAAACTGCGAAACTGCTGTTGCCGGAATCTATGCCATTGGCGATGTTGTTCGCGGTGTCATGTTAGCACACAAGGCAGAAGAGGAAGGTATTTTTGTAGCCGAACACATGGTTGGTCAACATCCGCACATCAACCATTTGTTGATTCCAAACGTAGTGTACACTTGGCCTGAAGTGGCATCTGTAGGTTACACCGAAGAACAATTGAAAGAGCAGAAGCGTGCCTACAAATCGGGTTCATTCCCTTTCAAAGCATCAGGAAGAGCGCGCGCCAGTATGGATACCGATGGATTGATCAAGGTTTTGGCCGATTCAACCACCGATGAAATTTTGGGTGTTCACATGATTGGTCCACGCGCTGCGGATATGATTGCCGAGGCGGTTGTGGCGATGGAATTCCGCGCATCAGCCGAAGATATTGCCCGCATCTCGCATGCGCATCCAACCTTTACAGAATCGTTCCGTGAAGCGGCATTGGCAGCCACCGACAACCGTGCATTGCACATTTGATTTTTGAAATAACCGAAACGTTGAAGTCACCGAAACGCTACACAGTTACCGCTGCTTTGCCTTACGCAAACGGACCGGTGCACATTGGACATTTAGCAGGCTGCTATCTTCCAGCCGATACGTTTGTGCGTTTTTTACGCCTCGTTGAGAAAGACGTTCTTTTTATTTGTGGCTCCGATGAACATGGCGTTCCGATTACATTAAAAGCACGAAACGAAGGAATTTCCCCGCAAGATGTGGTAGATAAGTACCACAAACTGATGGGAGATGCTTTTCATGATTTTGGGATTTCGTTCGATGTGTATTCACGCACTTCAGCGCCAATTCACCACGAAACAGCGCAGGAGTTTTTCCTCAATTTATACAACAAAGGCGAATTCACCGAACAGGTTACCGAACAGTATTTCGATGAGCAAGAGCAAACCTTTTTGGCCGATCGTTACATTGTAGGAACTTGTCCGAATTGCGCCAACGAAAATGCCTACGGCGATCAGTGCGAGAAGTGCGGAAAGTCGCTGAGTCCTTCGGATTTGATCAATCCAAAATCGAAACTCAGCGGATTGGCACCGGTGAAAAAGCAAACCAAACACTGGTTCTTGGCTTTAGATCGCTACCAAGATGAGTGGATCAACGATTGGATGTTGACCAAGAAAGAAGAGTGGAGATCGAATGTTTACGGGCAGTGCAAATCGTGGTTAGACCAAGGATTGCAGCCACGTGCCATTACAAGAGATTTAGATTGGGGCGTTAAAGTGCCCTTAGCCGGGGAAGATGGGAAAGTGCTTTACGTGTGGTTCGATGCTCCGATTGGTTATATTTCTGCCACACGTGAGTGGGCCGAGCGCGAGGGCAAAGACTGGAAGCCTTGGTGGCAGAGTGATGAAAGCAATTTGATCCATTTCATTGGGAAGGACAATATCGTATTCCATTGCATCATTTTCCCAGCGATTTTGAAAGCGCACGGCGATTTTATTTTACCTGAGAATGTGCCTGCAAATGAATTTCTGAATTTGGAAGGCGAAAAGATTTCAACCTCTCGCAATTGGGCAGTTTGGTTGCACGAATATTTGGAGGATTTCCCGAATCGAAGAGATGAATTGCGGTATGTACTCACCTCGATCGCTCCAGAAACCAAAGACAGCGACTTTAGCTGGAAAGATTACCAAGCACGTGTGAACAATGAATTGGCCGATATTCTGGGCAATTTCGTGAACCGTGTAATGGTATTGACGCACAAGTATTTTGAAGGGAAAGTTCCAGCTTCAACGTTCCAAGTGGTTGATGAAGTAGAAACTGCTACATCGAATATTTTCGCTAAAGTGCCCGAATTGATTGAAGGATACGAATTCCGTCAGGCCTTATTCGAAACCTTGAATTTGGCCCGTGCAGGGAATAAGTACTTGGCAGATGCGCAACCTTGGAAGCTAAACCTTGAAACGCAGCGTGAAGAAGTGGCGGGCATTATCGCTTACAGCATCGACATTGTTGCACGTTTATCGGTGGCTTTAGCGCCTTTCTTACCCGATACAAGTGCGCGGCTTCGCCGGATGTTGAACTTGCCTGAGCAATTTGGCTGGAACGATCTCATGGTAACCAGTTTGCCAATTTTGCATCAGTTAGGTTTGCCTGAAATTCTGTACAAGAAAATTGAAGATGCGGAAGTGGAGGCACAAGTTGCCAAATTGGAAGCATCGAAAGCAGCACATCAAACAGCTGAAATTTCTCATAAGCCTGTGAAAGACGCCATTACTTACGATGATTTCATGAAGATGGATATCCGCGTGGGAACCATCCTCGAGGCCGAACGTGTGCCTAAAGCTGATAAATTGTTGAAGCTTTTGGTAGATACAGGAATCGACAGGCGGACCGTGGTTTCGGGTATTGCCGAACATTTTGAACCAGAAAATATCATCGGAAAGCAAGTGTCGTTGTTGATGAACCTAGAGCCTAGAAAAATTCGCGGCATCGAGTCTCAGGGGATGATTTTGATGGCAGAAGATACAGATGGGAAACTGAAGTTTGTTCAACCGAATGAAGCTGTTAATCCGGGCGCGGAGATTCGATAAATTGGTTTCAAGGTTTTCGTTTTAACCTAAAATGCTAGAAGGTTAATTCTAAAGTAAACAAGTGAAATACGCCTTCTAAGTTCAAAAAAAAGGCTCATTTTTCGGAAAGCCATCAATTGGAATCTAAGCTGGATTTTCAGATTAAGAATTCATGCAACATGGTTAGGCAAATCAAATGAGCAAATGTTCAACCGCTTTAATGCGGGAAAATGCCTCTTCAAGTATGGCTTCAGAAGTCGAAAAGCAAATGCGTATATGGCCTTCTGACTGCGATTCGAACCATTCTTTCCCTCCGGGAACAAGCGCGACATTGCTCAATTCAAGAATTTTTTCTACCGTCTTTGTAGAATTGGCTTCGTGCAATTTAAGCTTCGGAAATGCTAAGTAAGTGCACTCGGTAATGCGGGTTTCTAGAAATGCACACGAATCAATAAATGCACTGGTTTTGTCGCGCATTTTATTTAGATGTTGTAAAAATCCTTCCAGCCAGTATTCGCCTTCATTGAGCGCAGCCGTCCCTGCAATCTGGCTAATCAACGGAATTCCAAAAGCGGTGGTTTGATGCAGACTGCAAGTCAAAAGAGTTTGCCAAGTTTGCTCATCCGAAGCAATGATGTAACCGATTCGTAAACCTGCAAGAGCAAAGTTTTTTGATAAGCCCGATACGACTAGCTTTTTTGCATAAGGCTCTAAGTTCGAATCAAAAACACTCAGGCATTTTTTATCGAAATCAATATCAGCCCAGATCTCATCTGATACCACCCACAATCCATGTTTTTGGGCAAACAGAATAATTCGATTCAACTCATCTTTTCCTAAAGCGCGCCCGAGCGGATTGTTCGGATTGCAAATGAAAATGGCCTTAGTACGGACATTCACCTTTTGCGCCAAGCTATCAAAATCGAATTCGGCAGTATCCGCGTTCACCTTGCAAGGAATTGCAACTCCTCCGGCATGCTCTACCGATTTGCGGAATAAAAAATCAACAGGATCAGGTATGAGTACCTCATCGCCAGAATTGGTGCAAATCATTCGAGCACAAACAAATAATCCGTATGCTGCACTGTTTACAGGCAAAACCAGATTTTCAGCAACGGGCGAATTTTTCCTGCGAGAATACCAAGAGGCAACAGCCTGTTTAAATTGATTGTCGCCTTCGGCACGACCATAAGGGAAATACCCTTCCAACAAATGCTTGCGTATTGCTTCTGCAACCTCAGGGCAGGCTGGGAAATCGGGATCGGCAGCGGTTAGCGGAATTACCCCAGGAGGGTGAATAGCCCATCGATAATTGTAAGATCGTCTTCGTAAAACTTCGAGATTTACCGAGTCATTTGCAAAGGATGGATTCATTGAACTAGTGTATTGCCAGCGGAACGCTTTCTGCGCCTTGAGTGCCGAGATTTAAAAATGATTTAAGCAGCGTGTCGCCTTGTGCTATATAACTTGCTATAGCCTCTCTGCGCTGATGATAATATAATTCGAATAATTCTTCATGTGAACATTCTTCACCAGCTTCGGAAAGAATTCGAGCCATGCAAACCGCATCCTCTAGCGCTGAATTTGCGCCCTGACTAGTGAATGCGAGTAGCGGATGAGCCGCATCGCCAAGTAATGCTGCACGTCCATTGTGAAACGAAGGCATTATATTCATGCGGTGCGATTGCCATAGGTATATTGGTGCATTTTTACTCCACTCATGGATGAGTTTTCGAATAGGCTCAGGATAACTATCACTAATTTCACATGCGAGATTAAAGTGTTCAACAGAATTTGTTGTTATCATTCCCGGAACGCCTTCGTTCAGTTGCATGAACCAAATTACCTTTCCGTTTCGAAGCGGAACAATGCCGGTATTGCAGCGTTTTTCGAGGTCAATTACCTTGGTGAATTCAAGAAGACTAAACTCTTCCTCAGTTAACTGCGTAATACACACCAATTCACGTTCGCCTACCCGTTCTGGAATTGCTTCTGGCATTATTGCTTTCCGAATGGATGAATGAATGCCGTCGCAACCGAACAGAAAACTGGATTCAGCTGTTTCTCCTGTGTCGAATTGCAATTGAATACCGTCGCTGTTGCTTGTAAAACTTCGTAAACCTCTGCCTTTGAATACCGAGTCGCCACTCAACTTGGAAGTCAAAATCTGGAGCATTTCACTACGACTAATCGCATAACAGGCTTCAAGTTTTGTTGAATTCAATATGGTTCCATTAGGACTTATTGCCGAATAATACGTTAATGGATTTGCCGCTTTCAGGAACTGCGTTCTCAAATCTAGAGAAGTGAGGGCTCGGAGTCCATTTTCTAAAATCAGAAAACCGAATCCGTCTTGAAGTTCGTTGAAATGCTTGTCGGAAATACTGTATGTAATTCCCGCCTTTTCGAGTCCATTTGCAAGGGCGAGACCAGCAATTCCCATCCCTGCTATTGCAATTGAATTATTGTTGTATCGCGATTTCTTTATTATACTCATTCCCGAATTCAAGCGCCAAATCGAAATGCCCTTGTGGGCTTCATTTGAAAGCTTGTCCTCGTTTTTTGCCTCAGTAAGTTGACTAAGCGCCATTTCCTCAGAAATACCATTCATGATGGCAAATTCTGCGGTGGTTAGATTTTCAAATTGATTGAATATTTGCAGGCCTGTTTCTTCGATTTCAGCTACGGGTATCTCTACGCCAAGAAGTTCCGAAACCAGTGTATTCCAGTGTTCTAGAATGGCATTGCCTTTTAAGCTTTTGAATGTCTGATCTTCCCGGATTTCTTTCCCTTCGGATGTTTGAAAAATAAATGTGGGAAAACGTGTAACTCCTAGCATCTGCTTGCAACTTAGGTCATCAATAAAAGCAGATTCAGCGCTACCATCGTTAAGCTTTTTCCGAAAGGATTCACGGTCCACCTGATGGCGAATTGCCGCCTCTTCGAGCCAGTCTTGTCTGCTGATGTCTTTGTTTTCGGTGTAAAGCATCCTTCGCAATGTTTGTAGAAAGGGACCTGCTTTTTCGGGTGAGATTTTTTTTACAGCATGAAATGCAATGCTAGCAGGGTAAGAGGATGATACAGGATTGGTCTTCCAACTATTGCCATCCAAGTGCATTCCGCTTGATTTTTCGAGCTCTTCAAGCCACGCAACAAACCGATCCATGTCTTGCAAGATAGCACTGTCTTTTTGTGCTTGCTCTAAGGATGGCAACAATCCGCCCATACGGACTTCGATATCAATTGCATTTCCCCAGATACTCTTCAGACGATAGAGATAAGGCTCTGTTAACCAGCAGGTAGAACAAACTGGATCTGTAAAGTAAACAATACTTAAGGGCCTGTTTTCCATGATTAAACACAATTTAATGCGACTTGCTTGAAGTCAATTCAATTGAAATTAAATTAATATACCCTTAACCTATTACTCACAATTAGTTTTATTGAAATCCTGATTTATTACAGGAATATTTCAATTAAAAACCATTGTGAATTACAGTTAAATTAAATTTGTTGCCTTAGTGGTTAACTCTTATTTTTTTGTTTGTTGAAATTTTCCTTTTTTATTTTTCTTTCGTGTCTTTATTTAATTGAATATTGAATAAAGACAAGAGGTTGTTTATTTTAGGAAATAATTGATTTGGAACACAAGTAATACCATTATTTAATGGCTATTTTTCAGTTTTAATAAATCTGTATTCCGATTTGAAAAATCGATGAATTCAACAGTTTCGTGAAAGGCTTAGCCTCCCATTGAAGATTCTTACTGGCCAATTGACAAATATTTTCAATTGAAAGCTATATTTAAAGATTCCATTGAATTTTATTTCAAATGATTTAATTGTATTGGCTTTTAATCTATGTTGGAATCGTGAAGTAGAATCTAGTACCAATGGATGCTTTGGATTCAATTTCTAAAGTCGAGCCATGGTGTGAGATAAACTCCCGAACAATCTGAAGGCCAAGTCCATGTCCTGCTTCTTTTTCGGTTCCAAGCGATGTAAACGATTCGCCTTGAAGGATTCTATTCTTAACATCTTCAGAAATACCCAATCCTGAATTTTCGACATAGAATTCTATCCCTTTTTCATTGCTATTGCTTCCAATTGTTATCTTTCCACCCGATGAAGTAAATTTGACTGCATTGCTAAATAGATTTCTTAAAATAGCCTCCAGCATGTTTAGGTCGGCTAATACTTCAGCAGTTTCGTTTAGTTTTAACTCAATTGATAAGTTTTTATTTGAATCAATTTCTGAAATTGATAGGATAATTGATTTTAAATTTTCTGGTTTGATTTGAACAGGACTAAATTTAATTTGATTGGTTTGACTTCTTGACCAAATTAATAAGTTATTGACCAACATAACGGTAGAATTCGATCGCTTTTTTAATTCCTCAAATATTAGCTTATTCTCATCATCAAGATTATTCAAGCCTTCTAGCATGTTTAAACCAGAATTTATCATTACTACAGGACCACGTAAATCGTGCGAAATAATTGAGATTAACTTATCCTTGGTAAGTAAAGAGGCTTGAAGCATCTGATTATTTAAATCAAGATTTTTCGATTTTTCGATCAATTCATTTTGCATCGATCTGTTGAGCATCAAAATGAATATAACTTCCATAATGATCACTATTGAGGCCCCTGTTAAATTGATCAGCCACTCAATTTTCAGATCCTGTCTTGATAAGGATGTTGGATTTCCTATTGTTACATCTGTAACAGACAATAAAACCATCCAAGCAAAAACAATTGCAGTTAATACGTATCCAATAAATCGATCTTTTCCTTGAAATAAAATTAATGAGCTTAGAAATATAGGAATAAAAAATGCAAGTACAAGAGTTGCTTGGGTTTGTATAAGAGAATGAAGTGAAATTATAATTGTAACAGCAAATAAATTGAAAACTTTAGATAGGTTTATAAACCCTTTTTTAAATAACCAATGGCATACTGCCATTATTGGTGTTACGGAAATGTTCATAGCCATTTGGTCAAAATTACCTTGCAGATAATCTAATATTCCATATCCAATTCCCAAAAAGCCAGTTACCCAAAGCATGATCTCGTGGAATTGATTTCCACGGATAACCAAAAGGTTTTCAGACTCAGAAGATGTTTTACGTGCCATCTTCAAAGCATTTATTGTACCTAAGGCTGTTTCTTCAGTCATTATTGACGACTATGTTTAGTGATCACAATTAACGATTAATATTGATTCTCGCATTAACAATTCTGAATTTATTCTCACGCAGCCTTTATTACTTAATTGATGTTTATATGCAAATGAGTCTGATTTATTCTGTACTAGATTTTCGCTTTCGATACATCTGTTATACAAAGTTTTGTGATTTATTGAATTCAATTCCTTTAATTTGTTTTTTTTTATACATTTTCAAATGAGACAGCTGTATACAATTTTATCAATGTTCATTACGACATTTCTTGCAATTCCTTCCTTTGCTCAAAATCAGTCGTCACTTGACTTCGATGGTATTGATGATAAAGTTCGTGTAATTGGAGCCGTTGATCTTGTTTCTGGTTCTTCAGAAGTGAGTTTGGCTTGCTGGGCCTCTTTGAACAACCCGGCTCCTGGATTTCCCGATTTCGATGGTATTTTGGGTTTTAGAAATGATTTCTCTGCAGATTTCTATCTTTTGCAGTTAAGTGCAACCGAAATAGAAGCAAGATTTAGAAACAGTAACAACGAGGAATTTACCATTGTACACAACGGCGATTTTCAAGGAAATATTTGGCAGCACTTTGCGCTTACTTATGATGGCGCTGCGATGAGATTTTACATCAACGGTATTCAAGTAGACTCTCTTGCAGCAAACGGAACTTTAGCAAACGCAGGCACAGATTTGTCGATTGGTTATTTAGATTATCAGGCGTTTACATTCGGAATGACTGGTAAAATTGATGAGGTTGGATTGTGGAACAGAACACTATCAACAGAAGAAATCAATTGTATCATCGATACTAAAATTTCACTTGCTTCTCAAGGGCTTCAAGTTTACCTTGATTTCAATGATGGCCAAGTAGATGGCGACAACACTGCAATTCCTGCATTGATCGATCAAGCTTCAGGTTCGTCAACAACCATAAGCGATATGGCCCTCACTGGAACCACTTCGAATTTCACGTCTGGAATTAATAATTACACTACTGTAAACTCTACTTACTGCGGAACTGCCTTCTCTTTTGGCTCCCAGATCATCGATGCACCCGGTATTTACTATGACGCATTTTTGGTTGCTGGTGCTTGTGACTCCTTGGTTGCTCTCAATGTTACTGACAATACCCTTGATGTTTCTGTTACATCAAACGATAGTTACTTGTTGGCCAATGCAGCCAATGCAAATTATCAATGGGTGAATTGTTCTACAAGTTCGGTGGTTTCAGGTGCTGTTAATCAAGCCTTCATCCCTTCAACGAATGGAGAATACGCAGTTATTGTAACGCAGAATTTTTGTAGCGACACGTCCGATTGTATAAATTTCACCACCGCTGGGTTTGACAATTTAATTGTCCAAGAACTTCAAATTTCGCCCAATCCAGCCCAAGAAGCCTTTCATATTAGCTTGCCAATTTGGGCAGCCAATGCAGAATTGTCAGTCTTTGATATCACAGGGAAAAAAGTCCTTTCCAAATTATTCACGGGCAATAACGCCACCATCGTTAGAGATGCAGCAATTCCTGCAGGGCTCTATTTCACAGTCGTTAATTTGAATGGAAATCGATTTACAGGCAAAATAGTCCTTTTTTAGTCGAAGTTTTCTTAAGTCTAACGTTCTTACAATTTAAGTATTGAAGCAGTTTTTTCTATGGAAATCGTTAATGATTCTGCTGTTTTTCAGCAACTCAATTAACGCTCAAACTTTATTTCAAATTTCAGACAGCCGCACAGGCGAATTGCTATATCGCGTGATTGTTAGTGAGAATGATCAATTCCTTGGATTTTCTGATCTTCAAGGAAATTTCACAGATCCCAAAATCAGGAACAGCGAAGTTTCATACCAATTCAAATTGTATGGTTACCGCGATTCTACGGTTCGAATCCAGAGTCCAAGCAGTGAATTACTGGAAGTTAAACTTCAGCCAACATCAAAATCTCTAACCACTTTGGTTGTGAGTGGCATCAAGTATATCCAACCACTCGAATTGCAGTCTGTAAGCATCGATGTTGTGAAAGCTGAAGATCTACAACGGAAGATCACTCCAGATCTCGCAAAAGCAGCAGAACGTCTTTCTGGTGTGAATATTCTAGACGGGCAAGCCTCTATTCGAGGAGGCTCTGGATATGCATATGGTGCAGGATCACGGGTATTGTTGGTGGTCGACAATCAACCCTTGGTTACTGCCGATCGAAACGATATCAAATGGAATTACATTCCACTGGAACTTACAGATCAAATTGAAGTTGTGAAGGGCGCCTCATCCGTGCAATACGGAGCATCAGCACTCAATGGAGTGATTCACCTTCGCACCATGTGGCCCGATTCTATTGCCCAAACAAGGGTTTCAACTTTTGGCTCGGTTACCCCTGAATCGAACGGACCTTTGGCTTGGTGGGGAAAAAGTTTGCCCTATCAATCGGGTGTTCAATTCTCTCACATGTTCAAAACCAAGAACAATATTGACGTGGTTTTGGGAGGGAACGGATTAAAATCGACCAGTTGGTTAAATGGTGAATATGAAGAACGTGTGCGCATGTGTTTTAAGGTGCGAAAAAGATTCAATAAGGGCAAATTTACTATTGGTTTGGATGGGAACATCATGAGGCAAAAAAAGTGGTTTCTTCCTATTCTGGAAGAACGATTCCACTGAGGCTTTTCAGCCATTTTCCGACGGTATAAGTCTTGATTTTAATGATCTATGGATGAATATCGATCCTTGGGCCATTTGGTTCGATAAGGCCAACAACAAGCATAGTTTACGCACCAGATATTTTGGCACATACCAAGTTGGTGCGGACGATTGGCTGCCTGCAACGCATATTTTCAATGCCGACTACCAATATCAAGCAGATATATTTTGAAATATGAGCTTGCTCGCTGGCTTGTCGTCGAATTATTTCCGCTTTCGCGATGATGCCTTGGGCGGACTGCACACAGGGAATTTTGCAGGGGCATATCTACAATTAGACAAATCGATTGGTCGCTTTCAAGTTACTGCTGGATGGATATATGAAATCTTTCGATTGGATACTTTTCTCACCAAGTCGATTCCTGTGCAGCATTACGGTGTGAATTTCCGTGCGTCTAAAAATATGTTTTTGAGAGGCTCTTTTGCTGAAGGATTCCGCTTTCCATCACCTGCAGAAAGATTTGTAAAGTACCAAATCGACATCATCAACATTTATCCCAATCCCGATTTACTTCCCGAACAAGGTTGGAATGCCGAATTAGGAATTAAAAGAAAGTTTGTGAAGGATCAATGGACTGGCTACATCGATTTAGCAGCATTCTTTACATCTTACGATAACATGACTGAATTTAGTTTCGGGAAGTGGGGAAAACCAAATTCACCATTGTTTGGAGCAGGATTCAAAAGCGTGAATTTAACTCGCGCTTTAATTGGTGGATTGGAACTTTCGGTATTCAGTGAAGGAAAAATCAAAGGCCACGATTTATCTATCGTTGGAGGGTATACTTATATCACGCCAGTTGATTTAAGTGCGTCTGATTCTTTGGCTAAAATTGGTCCATTCCTAAAATATGCAATCAATTCGTTTAACGAGGTAGATGCTTCTCCGAACTCACCAATATTGCGCTATCGTTATAGGCACATGGTGAAACTGAACGCCGATTTGACTTTGAAAAATGGAATATCCTTTGGGGCAGGTTTTAGAAGCTACAGTTTTATGGAAAAAATCGATACTGTTCTTGCGCTTATCGTACCTGGATTAGCAAAATTTCGCGCCGAGAATACTGGATTTTCTGTAATTGCAGATTTGCGTGTTGGATATCAATTTAAATCTGATCATAAGATTAGTTTTCACGTTCTTAATTTCACAAATTCGTTCGTTACCATTCGCCCCACCAAGCCAGAAGCTCCTAGAGCCTTTGTTTTACAAATCAGTTCAACAATTAGATACAGAAAAAAAAGAAATGCTAATTAATTCAGTGTTTAATTGAATTAATTAGTATTTTTTTTTAATTATTGCTTTACAGCCACCTCATTGTAAAAAATATCATCGAATACTTCGTTGTATTGTAAGTTAATAGTGGTGCCTGAAATCACACCGCTTCCTGAATAACTTTCTACAACATTCTTTATTTGAAGTGGGATATTTAACTGGCTGTTTTTAATTGTGGCATTAAAATTCAATGAAGTATTTCCTAAATTAGAAATTGAAATACCAGTTCCGCCTGTATGTGTTATGATAAACTGATACGCCTGAATTGTAGTATCACCAAATGTTTGATCAACAGCATAACCAGTTACATTGTACGTTCCAACAAAACTTTGAGATTGATAAGTGCATGATGCATCATCAGAATTTGCTTCAATATCAAAATTGAGCGCATCAAGGTCTGTACAACCCTCCTTTTTACAAGATGAAGCAAAGAGGGCAACAGCAACTAGAAGTGTGGCAGTTAATTTCATAATTAAGAATTAAAATTCATCGGCAAGATATAGATTATCCCTGAATATCTAATTCAATTTAATCCATTGTGAAATCCCATTACACAGCATTTGTAATTAAAATATTGCTTATTAAATGTGATCTAATCAAGTTTGGATGATTCCTCTTTCTCTTGTCATTTAAACTATTCAAACGCATGAATGATATGATCTATAAGAGGGGATATCAAAAAAAATCCCGAAGCATTTTCAGCCCCGGGATTTTCAAATCAGCTAAAGTGAAAATTAATGTTTAACCACTTTGATCTCTTTTACTTCAGTTGCAGTTTCAAAACGAAGCAAATAGATTCCGTCTGCTTGATCATTTAAATAAAATGGAACCAATTGACTGTTTGCCGACACTTGGAATTGCTGAACGATTTGTCCCGTAAGTGTAAAAATTCGAACATTGGCAACCTCATTCAACCCATTTAATTTCAGATTGAATTCTCCTTGACCAGGATTAGGATACAACTCAATTGAAAGCGCCTCCATTACATTTTCATTGCTAATTTCCGCCATTTCACGACAGGCTGTTAAAGTCACTGCAAATGTGCGTGTAGATGATGAACCACATGCATTGTTCGCTTTCACACTTACATTTCCTTGGGTAGAACCCCAATTTACAATGATAGTGTTCGTTCCTTGTCCACTTTCAATAGTTGCACCCGTTGGAACGGTCCAAGTATAGGTTAGCCCTGCAATTGAAGCAGTAGTGTAGCTAATTCCTTGCGATCCGCTGCAAACTGTAGCGCTTCCTGTTACAGAAACTGGTGTTGATGGAAGTCGTGTAAGTGATAAGGTCTTAGCAACACTTTGTCCACAAGCATTTACAGATTTAACACTTAGAGTTCCTGTTGTAAAGTTTGCTGGTACACTCATCGAAATACTTGTTCCTGTATTCGAAATGATTGTACAATTTGCTGGTGCGGTCCAGGCATATCCTGTTGCGCCTATTACAGCAGCAATCGAATAAGTAAAGGTTCCTCCACCACAAAGGTTGGTTGATGGACCTGTAATTGTTCCAGGTACTGCAGGAACCGATCGAACGGTAACAGTTCTATTAGTACTTGTACCACACGCAGAAGCTGCAGCAACCGATACATTTCCAGTGGTGTAAACAGCTGGCGTTGTTAAGTTAATCGAATTAGTCCCTTGCCCATTGTTGATTACCCAACCAGCTGGAACCGTCCAATTGTATGAGGTTGCACCTGTTACCAATGGACAAGTATAATTGGCCGAAGTACCACCACAAACACCGTTCACTGTACCTGAAATAAAGGATGGTGTGCTTGGCTTACTGTAAATGGTGGTACTCTTGTTTGAACTAATTCCAATACAATTAGAAGCATTTACCGATAATGTTCCTGAAGTAAATGCAGCTCCAAAGCTGATCGTAGCCGAAGTTGTTCCTTGTCCAGAAATTACTGTGGCATTGGTTGGAGCCGTCCATGTATAGCTTGTCGCATTTGTAACTGGTGAAATCGAGTAAGTGCGGGTTGTATTTGCACAAGCTTCGATATTCGATCCTGTAATATTACCTGGAGTAGCTGGTTTTACTGTGTAGATTGTTAAACTTCTGCAAACTGCCGCGTTACTTAAACATGCATTTGATGCAGTTACGCAGATGTTTCCTGCAGTTTGCGTTGAAGAGAAATTCACAGTGATTGATGTGTTTCCTTGGCCCGAAGTAATTGTTGCTCCTGCTGGAACCGTCCAAGTATAATTGGTTGCATTCGAAACTGCAACTACGCTAAACGTAACGCCTTGTTGACTTTTGCAAACTCCACTAGGTCCGTTAATTGCAGCAACAACTCCCAACGCAGCAGTGTTTTCATTTTCCGATCCATTGCAATTGTCGTCGATTCCATTTCCACAGATTTCTGTGGCATTTGGATTAATTGAACTGTTGTTGTCGTTACAATCGCCAGTTTGACTTGAAAAACCTATAGGCGCAACGGCACTGCACCAAATAGAAGTAGTTGATGATCCAAATCCATCGCCATCAGCATCTACATAATATGTAATCGATGCATTGATTGAAGCATTGTCATCATCACAGTCTCCTGTGATTGTAGAGAAACCCACGGGCGCAGTTGAACTGCAAAAAGATGCAGTGAATGAAGATCCAATCCCATCGTTATCGAAGTCAACAAAATAAGTAACTGGAGTTTGTATGCTTGAATCATTGTCGTTGCAATCACCAAAAACTGTTACATACCCTGAAGGTGCAACATTAGAATAATTGGTAATTGAGCTAGAATAGTTGCCTAAACCATCACCATCCACGTCAGCATAATATGTGTAGCTCACGCAAAGTTCGTCAGTTTGGCCATTACAATTGTCATCGATGCCATTTCCGCAGATTTCTGTTGCAGTTGGATAAATCGAGCTGTTGTTATCATTGCAATCGCCGGTTTGACTTGAAAAACCGATAGGCGCAACGGCACTGCACCGGATAGAAGTTGATGACGAACCAAACCCATCGCCATCAGCATCTACATAATAGGAAATTGATGATTGGATAGAAGCGTTTTCATCATCACAGTCGCCAGCGATCGTTGAAAAACCTACAGGAGCAGTTGAACTGCATAAAGACGCAGTGAATGAAGAACCAATTCCATCATTATCGTAGTCAACAAAATAAGTTATTGGTGCTTGAACAGTCGCATCGTTATCGTTACAATCGCCAAAAACTGTTACATACCCTGAAGGTGCGACATTCGAATAAGTGCTAATTGAGCTTGAATAGTTACCAGAACCATCAACATCTGCATCAGCATAGTATGTGTAGCTCACACAAAGTTCATCGGTTTGACCATTACAATTGTCATCGATGCTATTACCGCAGATTTCAGAGACACTTGGATTTACAGAAGCATTGTCATCATTACAATCGCCTAAAACAGATGAATATCCTGCAGGAGCTGTTGAACTGCAAAGCAAGGCTGGTACAAATACCGCATATCCATCTTGATCGGCATCCACATAGTATGTAATTGGATTTTGGATAGAAGCATCATTATCGTTGCAATCACCTGTTGAAGTAGAGAAACCTACTGGCGCTGAACTAGAACAGATGTTTTGGGTTGTTTCTGAGCCAATTCCATCAAAGTCTGCATCCACATAATAACTGGTTGGAGTACTGATTTCAATATTGATTGGAGAGGAGGTAACCGGACCACAATCAGGGCTAGGTGTTATGGTTTGAGGGAATGAAATAGACCAATTGTTGATTGTGCCCACATCCGCGCCAGCAGCATCCGCCACGCGCAGTTTCCAACTTCCATTTGGATTGATTGTTCCATTTCCGAATGCAGCAAAACTGGTACGATTCATCGTTGCCGAACAAATTGTGAATGCTGTTTGCCAAGGTTTATATGTTCCAGTATATGGTGCACCTGTAGCAGGGATTTGAGCCGTTCCAGCATCGCTAAACACAGAATTGGTAAAGTTGTCGGCACTTCCACCAACTGCATTTGCCAACCCAAGACGATCGCCATTTGGAGCTTCGAGCCAAATTTTAAGGTCGGCGTTCCAAGTGTGTGTAATGTTAATTCTAACCGATAAACCAGCAGGATTCATCGCAATTGGAAGCCCAGAAGCAACGATAATATTGGTAGCACCTGGGCAAGAATTGTCTGGAATGCTGGAGGTTCCAGTGCTATTCAAAGTAACTGCAGGCCCAATTGTACTGTTGATGCGTGCTGCATAACTTCCTGATGTTGCCGCCTGATAAGTAGATTGATTCGCTCCGCTGATGTCGATTCCATTTTTCATCCATTGTAGAAGATATCCTGGAGAAGCAGTTGCGGTAATGTTGATTGGTTCGCATGAATTCGTTGATGCAGCTTGAACTGAAACTGCTGCGGTGGTAACATTTACCGCAACAGGAGCAGAAGTATATGTATTACTGCAAGCCAGAGTGCTTACGGAATAAGAACCAGAAACTCCAGTAGTATAGCTTTGTGCAGTTGCACCAGAAATAGGCTGACCGTTAATAATCCACTGATAATTGGGCAGATTGCTCGCATTAAGCGTAATTGTATTTCCAGCACATAAGTTGGTTGAACCTGAATAAGTAATTATCGGATTGGCAGAAACAGTATTGCTTCCAACACCTACTGCATACCATGCTGCAGTGGTGGCAATTACTTCTGGAGAACAAGCTCCATACAAATCCGTAGCGGATTGAATTGAGTAAAAGCGTGCATCCGCATATTGCGAATTTGGTGTTAAATAAGTAGTAAGTGTACGGAAGGCAATTGCAGCCGCTTTATCGATGCCTATTGAACTCACATTGTAAGCATTCCCAATGTCGTTTGTTCCCGACCCTCCAACAGAAAGTAGATAAAACCAGAAGTTTTGTACACCACTGTTATAATGCACGCCACCATTGTCGCCTGCTCCTGCATACCAGCTTGTTCCGAGATATGTGTCTGGTTGGTTGAAAGCATTTGGGTTGCTCATTGAACGAAAAGCACCGCCAATGTCTTCACCAATAAGCCAATCGGCAATTCCAGGAGTTGAATAAAATTCGATTGCAGTTCCGAAAATATCGCTGAAACTTTCGTTTAGTGCACCACTTTCGTATGAGTAAACAAGATTCGCACTGAAGTTTGTAAGTCCATGCGTGATTTCATGAGCAGCAATATCCATCGAAGTGAGTGGATTGTAAGTAGCATCACCATCGCCATATGTCATTCGTGATCCATCCCAATAAGCATTTACATAATTGGTGCTGTAATGCACATAACTAATCAGCTTAAATCCGTTTCCATCAATCGAATTCCGATTGAATTTGCTCATGAAATAATCATAGGTTTTTTCAGCTCCAAAATGCGCGTCTGTTGCATATTGATCTTCATTTGCATTAGCATTGTTCCAGATATTATCTGTGTCTGTAAAATCGACTGCGGCTGCATAAGAAGTCCCTTTTTGAAGGTTGTAGGTTTCAATTCCAAGTCCACGACCTGTTTCACGAAGTCGGTAACTCGAACCTGTATTGTCTGCCGTAATAGGCTGTGTGCCCGAATAGCCTGTAACGGCCGAACCAAGCTCATCTGTGTGGAGAATAAGTTCTTCTTCCCCAAGAATTTTTCCAGTATTGGCATCTACATATACATGTTGACGAGACACTGGCTCATGCGCGTATACATCGAATCGGTAAGCGAGTTGGAAATTGCCTTTCGAAGGTTTGTAAAATACCAATTCCCCTTGCGGGAAGAAAGTTGCCTTAGGATCGTTCTGCTCCTTTTTCAGGTGAGCCTCTTCCTCGGGCATTTGCCATTTGTAGGTTTTGGCATTGATATATTTTAGCGCTGATTCTCGAGCTGTAGAAGCAGTTATAGAAGCAGTGCGGTTGGTCGGAATTTCGGAAGTGCTTTCTCCGTTGAAACTCACGATCGATCCATAGCGTGAATGGGCCATCAGCATTGTGCCTTTTAGCTCTTTGCCTTGATACATTTGTGTGTAACGCTGATGCGAAAAACCGGCATTGTCTTTTTCCTCTTTGATCAGTTTCCAAGTAAAACCATCAGGTAGTTTATAAGACGACTCCAAGTAACTCAGGAATTCGCTGCTTGATGGTCCGCTTCCTTCTTCAAATTTAAGATAAGCTGGAATCACAGAATTCGGTGAAGCAACTTGTTGAGCGATCCGTTGATTTTGTGCCGAAGCCTGAATGCAGGCAAATGCAAGCAATGCTCCCAATCCCCAAGTAAGGGTAGATTTTCTGATCATAGTGCAATGGTATTGTGATGAATTCCGAAAATAAGTAATCTCGGCCAATTGCCAATCAAGTTTTTAAGAAACTCAAAGATTTAATTTAACAAAAGCAAGTTGGCATCAAAACTTGATTAAAGCCAATAGCTTAAAACACTGTCAAAAAAGATAGTTTCAATGGAAGTTAAATCCTGAACGCACCTTACAAAAGAGCCAGTTTACTTGTTTACTTCACTTATTGTTACGCCAAGCGACAAGTTTTCGATGATTCTTCTCCACGCAGTGGTTTATTTTTAGGAACTGCTATTCCAGAACCAAGCATTTACATTCACTATAGTTCAACTTAGAGTTAAGGTACGACCTAAGATGTCTTAATCCTGTTTAATGGCTTTTATTAATTCCTGAGAAAGAATAAGCGTGTTGATTGATTTCTTAATAATTGCGTACGATACGAAAAGACTTTACTTGTTTCTTGTCTTTCAAAATAGACAATGTGTAAACTCCAGATGCGCATTCATTTAGCGAAAACAATGAGGTTGATGTTTCGATTTTTCGTGTGAAAATCAACTTTCCAGAAGCATCAAATAAGTTCATTTGAAATGCATTCGATTCAAAATTAGAAATATTAAGCTGCACATTTCCAACTGTGGGATTTGGAAAAAGGTTAGCCAAAATATCTGCGTTTTCAACTCCGGTTATCACTCCAATATCGTAGGCTTGTTGAACGCCTTGGTTGACACTTCCGTTTTCGCCTTCGGCAGCCGTATAGAAAATCTGCCCTACTGAATAGGAAACGCTTCCATTCGAACCTGAAGCATCACCTCCAGCAGAAACAGTATTGTTCTGAGCTTGTACTGTATTTAAAGATAAAACAAAGGCAAACAAAATGACTAATCTTTTCATGGAATCTTGATAATGAATATTCAAATGTAGGAAAAAGCCAAATAACTTGTAGGTAAGCAAGATTACTCCGAATAACTTAAAATTTTAATTAAGTAATTTAAATCCAGCCAATTCATTTGTATGCATTTACCAGTATTTGATAAATTAATTTATTTCATTAATACAATGAATTACCTTGGTATAATAAATGAATTAATTTTTATAAATGCAAATTAATTTCTCTTTTAATTATTTCAAATTCCATCAAAAAATAATTGATAAAACGTATTAAATTTTATTAATCAAAGAAATCAGATTTAAACTTTGTGGCTCCGGTAGGAATCGAACCTACATCTAGAGTTTAGGAAACTCCTATTCTATCCATTGAACTACGGTGCCAGAAAAATGTGTATGCAAATATACAGTGCCTTTTCAATTTGGCGTACCTTGAATGCTCAAATGTGATATATTCTTGAAATTTAATTGAACAATCGATTAATCCATCTCAGCTGTGGGCAATACTTCGATTGTTTCAAACGCTAGATCAAGAAACACTAAAGAAATTTCTTTAATGCAGTTAATTTATCTAAACAGGAACAACAATCTTGAATAAACATCCTCCCCTAGAATTGTTTCTCAGTGAAATCCTTCCTTCTAATCTCTCCACCAGATTCTTTACTGTAGCAAGACCGATACCATTGCCTTTTTTGCCAAATCTATCGGTTCCGTGATACGAAAAGAAGGGTTCGAAAACCTTCTCTCTAATAGATTCAAGTATTCCCGGTCCGTTGTCGCTAATAGAGATTTCAATTAGCTTGTCATTTTCTTTTCGAATTCCTATTTCAATAATTGTTTGTGGTTTGTCGTTGTATTTTACAGCATTCGAAATGAGATTTTGAAGAATCTGATGAAGCAATGTCGCATCAGTATTCCAAGTTTTGATCTCAAGCTGCATTGAAATTCTGCAATTCGAAGGCACCCCGGAAAATCCAATTACTTTTTGAATGAACTCCTCCAGTTGAATGTTTTCCTTGTGTAACGAATTTTTGCCTGAAAGAGAATATTCTAGAATACCACTCACTAGGTTGTTTAAATCTTGTGATCGCTTCCTAATGAATCCTAGCATTTTTAGCGATTCCTCAGAAACTTTGTCGCGGTTTTCCTCTTCCAACAAAACGGTAAGTTGGTCGATATTTTTCAATGGAGATCGGATGTCATGCGCTACGACATAGGCAAATCTGCTCAGTTCCTTATTGGCGGTTTCGAGTTGTTGATGCGTATTTTCGAGTTGATGTACTTTTCTTTGAAGTTCGAGTTGAGTAATTATTTGATTCGCGAAAATCTTAAGCATCCTTACCTGGACTTTGTTTAATTCGCGTGGATTATAATCCTTTACACACAAGGTACCTATTGCATAACCTTCTGATGTTGTGATTGGAATTCCTGCATAAAATCGAATATGCGGCTCCCCCAAAACATGTGGGTGATTTTTAAATCTCGTATCTTTTTGAAGATCGTTTACAATAAGCGCTTTGTATGGACTAACGATGGTATTACTACAAAAAGATTCTGCGCGGGTTGATTCCTGTTGGTCAGTTCCATAACGTGCAATGTACCATTGGATTTCCTTGCCCATTAGTGTGATTAACGCGATGGGTGCACCGCAGGCATCCGCTGCCAATTCTGCGATGTCGTCGAAAGGTACTTCCAAATCGGTGTTGATGATTTGGTATTGTTGGAGTGTATTTAATCGAGCTTGTTCTGTTTCTTCCGGTATCTGAGGAGCCAAAACGATTTGGGGAGAAATGTTAGGTATCATATTCATAAAATTTTCAACTCAATAAGAGATGAGTCGCAAAGCATTTGGGTATTAAAAACTATATCTAGTTCTCTTTATTTAAAGATTTATGCCATTGTAGGCTTGTAACGAAAGGGGCGCAAATGTAGTATTTTCAACACCCCTGAATATATTCCACAATAATTTTAAATTGCTGAAATTCAAATAAATGTATAGTAACAATAAAGTGGTAATGCCTTTTATTAAGCAAATGTAGTCTTTAAACAGGAGTAAATGACAAAGGTCGAATTTCTGTCCTCTCCCAAATTCATTGAAATAATGAGCTATGTGTAAACGACAACTGAAAATTCCTGAGAGGAGTTGACTAAGGCTCCTATATAGAAGTCAATGGCAATAATTTTTGGTTAATCTAATTTTTATGCAAGCCATTTTTTTAGCTCGTTAAACAAATCTGCTTCAGTAAATGGTTTTCCCAAATGGGCATTCATACCCGACTCTAAACATTTCTCAATGTCTTCCTTATAAACATTGGCAGTTAAGCCAATGATGGGAATACTTAATCCCATTGCCCGAATCGTCGCAGTGCTTTCATAGCCATTCATAACGGGCATTTGAACGTCCATTAAAATGAGGTCAAAATCTTCATCTTTGATCTTCTCAACACCCTGTAGTCCATCGTCGGCAGTGGTTACCTTAACGCCGAAGTTTTCCAATACAGTTACAGCCAGAAGCTGATTAATTAAATTGTCTTCAACCAATAAGATCTTATATTCTTCAGTGAATTTGAGTACGCTTCCCACGCTCGAATTCCCTGATGACGTAGATTTCTCTTGGTTTGCTGTGGCTTTAACTTTAAATCGAAAAACAAAAGATGCTCCAGGTGTTTCAGTTCTAAATGGCTTGTCGATGGCCGGACTTATCAATCGGATGTCTCCACTCATTAACCGTAGCAATTGTTTTACAATAGAAAGCCCTAAACCACTACCACCGTATTTCCTTGTAAAGGAACCATCGGCTTGCGTAAAACTATCGAAGATTAATTGCTGCTTATCATCAGGAACACCGATTCCTGTATCGGTTACAATTCCTCTAATAAAGAAACTATCTTCAGTTCCAGTTGGATCTGTTTCTGTTTCAAAACTGATCGAAATACCTCCGTTTTCAGTGAATTTGATCGAATTCGAAACTAAGTTGATGATAAGTTGCTTGATTCTGGTAGGGTCTCCAATTAATGTTTCTGGAATTCGTGTGTCAAAATTTAACATGAATTGCAAGCCCTTTTCGTTGCTCCGGTATTGATAAGGAGTTAAGGTTTGTTGCACTGTTTCTAAGAAATTGAATTTAATATTCTCAATATTCAGTTTCCCTTGTTCAATCTTATTTAAGTCTAAAATGTCGCTAAGCAATCTAAGTAATGTGTCGCCAGAAGATCGAATTAGTTCCAGATATTTCTTGTCGTCTGGACCAGGATTATTTCTGATTAAAAGATCTGTAAACCCTAAAATACCATTTAAAGGAGTTCTAATTTCATGGCTCATGTTGGCTAAGAAGCCTGATTTGGAACGACTGGCTTTTTCAGCATTTTCCTTTGCAATTTGAGCTTCCTCACTGGCTTTTTCTAGCTCAGTAGTTCTGCGCTTCACTTTGTCTTCTAGAAGTTGATTTTGCTGATTAATTGATCTAATCCTGAATTTATAACCTAGATATAAAATCGATGTAATAACCAATGCGGCCAACATAATAAACCACCATGTTTTCCAATACGGTCTTTTCACTGTGAACTTCATCGAAATGCCTTCTTCATTCCACAACCCATCGCTATTTGAACCCTTCACTGTAAAGGTATATTCGCCTGGATCTAAATTAGAATAGGTTGCAAATCGTCTGTTCCCAGCAAAAATCCAATCCTCATCAAAACCGTCTAGTTTGTAAGCGAATCGATTTTTATCAGCCAATGCATAGCTAAGTGAAGAGAATTCGAAAGTGACATAGTTTTGATTGTAATTCAATATTACTTCTGGTGATGCAACAACTTCTTTGTCCATCACCTTAAAGCTTGTAATAACTATTGGTGGTACGAAATTGTTGCCCGGAATACTGTCTGGATAGAACCAATTCATACCTGCAATTCCGCCGAAAAGCATTTCTCCGTTTTTTAATCGGATTGCTGCACCAATGTTGAATTCGTTGCTTTGCAATCCATCGAGCACATCATAGTTTCTGAATTTCCGTGTTTTGGTGTCAAATCGAGCAATGCCGCTATTTGTTGCAATCCATAGGTTTCCTTTGCTATCATCCAATATGGAATAAATCATATTGTCGGGCAAACCATTATCTGTTGTGTAGTTTACGAACTTCCCGGTTTTCCGGTCCATGCGGTTCAGTCCTCCGCCATATGTGCCTATCCAGAAAAATCCAAATGGATCTTCACAAAGTGAGATGACGCTGTTATGTGAAATACTAGCGGAATCTTCATTGATTTTTCTGAATGTATTGAATTTCTTAGATTTTCTATCAAATTCTGTAAGTCCACCACCAAGTGTTCCTGCCCAAAGTCGTCCGAATCGATCTTCCAATATAGTATAAACACTATTGCTGATCTGATTTTCTGTTACAGTTTTATCAGGTCTATAAAGGGTGAATTTCCCTTCATAAGTTTTAAATTCTAATAATCCCTTTCGATTTCCTGCCCAAATTTGCCCATTGCGTGTTTGATAAATAGCATGAATCTCGTTATTTAGTGAATTTGGATTAAATGGGTCGAACCGGTGCGTGGAAACAATCTTCCCAGTATTGGTATTGAAAAGATGCAATGCATTGGATGTTCCAACCCAAAAATTTCCTTCTTTATCAACCAGCAGAGATTTAATTTCATTGCTATAATTATCCTCCGTATTTCCAGTTCCAAGGTTGTAGCGGATAAATGATTTGCTGTTTTTGTCGTATTTATTTAAACCTTCCCGTGTACCTACCCAAATTTCTTGGTTGTTGTCCTGAACAAAACAATTCACAATATTGCTCGAAAGGCTTGTGAATTCTTCAGGATTTCGCTGGATTTTTTTGAAACGACCACTCAGGTTACTGTAAATATTAATCCCCTCAGCAGTTACAATCCACATCACACCGCTTTTGTCGCGAAACAGATGACGAACATCGTTGTTAAGTAATGAATTTGGGTTGGCTGGATTATTATAAACGAGTTGAATTTCTTGTGTTTCAGGATTTAATAAATTCAAACCATCAGCGGTACCAATCCAAATAATTCCATTTTCTCCTTCCGATAAATCATTGATATAATTGCTAGAAATTGTTTGTCGATCTTTTCCATCGTGTAAAAAGCTCTGAAGCTTCCCCTTGCGGCGATCTAAACACATCAACCCTCCACCAAAAGTACCAAACCAAATTCTTCCTTTCGAATCTTCTAGAACGCTCGAAATATTGGTTACTAATTGTTCTTGTTCGCCCTCATTTAAGTTTTGAAAACTGGTAAAACGTGTATTGTCTGTTTCTAGTTTATTAATCCCTCTTCGGGTACCAACCCACAAATCACCGCTCCGATCGCGAACAATAACATTCACAAAATTGCTCGAAATGGTACTTGCGTTGTTTGCGGAAAATTGGTATGATTTAAAAATGCCACTAGCTGGATTTAATCTAACAATTCCACCTCCGAAAGTTCCTAGCCACAAATTTCCTTCAGTGTCTTCTGCGATAGATCTAACATCATTATTAGATAAACTTGAAAGGTTTCTAGGATCGTGTTTATACCTTGTAAAAGTATTGGTTCGGGTGTCGAGTTTATTTAATCCTCCCCATGTTCCAATCCAAAGTTTCCCATCTTTTCCCGCATGTATTGTATTTACATTGTTGTGGGCAATCGAATTGGCATCGCGTGGCTCGTGATTAAAAACCTTCACACTATAGCCATCAAACCGAAACAGTCCATTCGATGTTCCAAACCAAATGTACCCGTCAGCATCTTGAGCATGGCATGTAATATTGCTTTGGTACATCCACTTTTGGGTGGAAAGGCGTTCGAAAACGAGTTGCTGATTTTGTGCATAAACTCCTGAGCCTGCGATTAAACAAAGCAGTATTAGGATGACCAAATTGTGTAGCTTCTTCATTGTGTAGTGTGGCAATTTAGAAAGAAAGTCGAAAGATTGAATAACATTCTATGTTTCCAACTTACATGGATTTGATGGGCTTTTTAGGCTTTGAAAAGAAGAATTGAGTTTTTTTTTCTGGTTGGCAATATTCGAAATTCAAGGCCGTTATAAACCTGTAATTTTAAATTGGCCTATGCACAAAACCTTTACACCTGAAGATGTTATCCGGTTCGCTTACCAAGAAATGAATGCCGCTGAAGAAGCAGCATTTACAGCTGAATTAGCCGAGTGCGATGAAACTGTTGCCGAATTATCCTCCATTAGAAATACCATCGAATGGTTGGATGAAATAGCTGGCCAACCAAAGCATTCTACAATTCAAACTTTGCTGAATTATTCAAAGGCGCTCCGGATTAAGAAAACTTCCATCGATGGCTTAGCTGTTGAGGTCGTACTGAATTAGTTTTTGGTTTAGTTTTCTCCTAAATCTCGATTGGATTGTTCCGATCGAGATTTTTTATTTATTGCCATCAACAGCATTTTCAAAGCCTACACAGTTTTAATTTGAGCATTTCAACATGATCGGATTTTTTGTTTTTTTGATCCCATGAATCTCAAGGAAAAATATCGGTATGTGGTTGATTATTTTTCCACCAATCGCCCGCAAGCGGAAACTGAATTGGTTTACAGTAATCCTTATGAACTTCTTTGTGCTGTTTTGCTTTCTGCACAATGCACAGATAAGCGCGTAAACATGATTACTCCAGAACTTTTCCGTCGCTTTCCAAATGCAGAAACACTTGCCGTAGCATCAGTTGAAGAAATTTTCACAACAATTAGATCTGTTTCATATCCCAACAACAAAGCGAAACACTTGAAGGGAATGGGAATGATGTTGGTGAATGACTTTCAAAATGTAGTACCTGAAGACATTGAGCAACTGGTAAAATTGCCCGGCGTTGGCAGAAAAACAGCCAATGTAATTGCTTCCGTAATTTTTAATCAACCCGCGATGGCTGTGGATACACACGTATTTCGCGTTTCTGCTCGACTTGGATTGACAAAGAATGCCAAAACGCCTTTGCAAGCCGAACAACAACTGGTTGCGCATTTAAAACCCGAAATTATCCCTTTAGCTCACCATTGGTTAATTCTCCACGGGCGATATACTTGTTTGGCTAGAACACCTAAGTGCGAAATCTGCGAATTGCAATTAATCTGTTCGTATTTCAGTGGGAAACGATCCATGAAGACGAGTTTAAGTGGTAAAAAGAAAGCGGTCGCAACGAAACCTACGAAACCAAAACAAACCACCAAAACCGCTGTTAAAAAGAAGGTAGTTTCAAAAACAAAATAAAATGAGCACATTAACAAAAGGGGATAAAGCTCCCATATTTACAGGTGTTGATCAGGATGGTCAACCAGTTTCATTAAACGATTATGCTGGCAAAAAGCTGGTTCTCTATTTTTATCCCAAAGACGATACACCCGGTTGTACAACTGAAGCATGCAATCTGAGAGACAATTATGATAAATTGATGAATTCTGGCTACGATGTTTTGGGCGTGAGTACAGATCCTGTTAAGTCGCATAAAAAATTCGTAGAGAAATATACTTTACCATTTAGGTTGCTTTCTGATTCGGAGAAGACTGTTTCTGAAGCATTTGGCGTGTATGGTTTAAAAAAGTTCATGGGCAAAGAATACATGGGTATCAGCCGCACTACTTTTTTGATCGACGAGAAAGGCATCATCGAAGATGTGATTTCTAAGGTGGATACCAAAAAGCACGCAGAACAGATTCTATAAGGGTTTTTAAGCATTCTACCGCATGGATAATTTTGGGTATTTGCCGTGTTGGTGATAAATATTTTTTAACATTGGAAATTTGAATTGAGTTTTTGACGTATTTTGTGGCAACAACTCACAAAAGCAATTTCCGATCATGAGCAAGGACATGAATACAGACAAACTGAAAGCACTTCAGGTTATTATCGATAAGATTGATAAGACCTATGGAAAAGGAACCATTATGAAAATGGGCGATCAGGCAGTGGAAGCGATGGAAGTAATTCCTTCTGGTTCCGTTACACTCGACATCGCTCTAGGTGTTCAGGGTTTTCCAAAGGGAAGGATTATCGAGATTTATGGACCTGAATCTTCAGGTAAAACCACACTTGCAATCCATGCCATCGCACAATCACAGCGCCAAGGTGGAATTGCAGCAATTATCGATGCAGAGCACGCTTTCGATCGTTATTACGCTGAAAAACTTGGCGTTGACGTTGAAAATCTTTTGATCTCACAACCCGATAATGGAGAACAGGCGCTCGAAATTGCCGACAATCTTATCCGCTCCGGAGCTATTGATATCATTGTAATTGATTCCGTTGCTGCACTAACTCCAAAGAGCGAAATTGAAGGAGAAATGGGCGAATCCAAAGTAGGTCTTCAAGCCCGATTGATGTCGCAAGCTTTGCGTAAACTTACTGGAACAATTAGCAGAACTGGTTGTACTTGTATATTTATCAATCAATTGCGTGAAAAAATCGGTGTTATGTTTGGAAATCCTGAAACAACAACCGGTGGTAACGCTTTGAAATTCTACGCATCAATCCGACTAGATATCCGTCGAATCGGTCAAATCAAAGACGGAGAAGCTGTCGTTGGTAACCGTACCCGAGTGAAAGTGGTGAAAAATAAAGTAGCACCTCCATTTAGAACAGCCGAATTCGACATTATTTATGGGGAAGGAATTTCTCGTATCGGAGAAATTATCGACTTAGGTGTTGAGCACAATGTTGTGAAAAAAAGCGGCTCTTGGTTCAGTTTTGAAGATACCAAGCTGGGTCAAGGTCGTGATGCTGTTAAAACTTTATTAGGAGATAATCCTGAATTGGCTGATCAAATCGAATCAAGACTCCGTGAGGCGATTACTGGCTTAGTCGTAGCTTAGTCAATAATATTTTTCTGATGCCCGATCTTGGAATAACATAAATCTGTTATCGCTTAGGTCGGGCATCTTTCTTTTATTTGAGGTCTGAAATTTTATCATGTCAACAGCGCGAACGATCTCTATCTTTCTTTTTCTTCTTGTTATTGTATCTTGTGGTGATGCACCAATCGATCTCTCTTCAATCGGTGGGATGAATCGAGCCCTCGAGCAAAATCCTGCCGATACTGCAGCACGGTATGCAAGAGCGCGATACTATTTGCAGATTGGAAAGGCAGATTCTGCAATGGCCGACATGCAGGAATTGATCAAAATCGATTCAACACGGTCAAATTATTTCCTCACTTTAGGAGATATCTACTTAGTAACGAATCGAACCAGATACACCAAACAGGCACTAGAAAAAGCTGTTGCTCTCGATAAAACCAATCAGGAAGCGCACATGAAGCTTGCCGAATTATTTCTTTATGTTGAAATGCGTCAGGATGCACTAAACGCACTAAACGAAGTGCTTCGGATTAACAAAAACAACCCAAAAGCATACTACTTGAAAGGCATCATTTACAAAGAAGGTGGAGACACTGCCCTAGCGATGTCTAGTTTTCTAACTACCACCGAGCAAGATCCAAATTATGCATTGGCATTCGAACAGCTTGGATTGTTGTATGCTGCCAAACACGACCCTCGTTGTATTGATTTTTATAATAATGTATTGAAAATCAATCCTTCCAATACTCAAGCTAGATACAACATCGGATATTTCTATCAATCGCACGGTGAATTGGAAAAAGCTTTGGAAGTATACAATGATATTGCGGCGAAAGATCCTAAATTTCCCAATGCTCCCTACAATATTGGCTTCATCCTTTTTGAATATCAGAACAAACCAGCTGAGGCGCTTCCATACTTTTTGCAGGCCATTTCGATAAATCAAAACTATGTTGAAGCGATTTATATGTCTGGTTTATGCAATGAAAGAACTGGAAATAAAGAGCTTGCGATCAAAGATTACAGAGAAGCGCTCAAAAGAAATCCACAATTCGATTTGGCTATCGAAGGGCTGAAAAGATTAGGCGAGAATCAATGATTTTCCTTTTGAAGGCATTTGTGAGGCGCTATCTTTGAAGCATGCAAAATATCACCCTGCCGATCATCCTCGTAACGGTAGTTTTCTCTGTTCTGGCATTCAATAAAACTGAACTCATGGCAAGGTATCAGTTCAATGCCTACATGATCAGCCACCGCAATCAATGGTATCGTTTTCTTACTGGTGCATTTCTTCATGCCGATTGGATGCACTTGATTGTAAATATGCTCGTTCTGTGGTCGTTTGGTGAAGCAACTGAATTCTATTTTAAACTTGGGCTCGGAAAATTCGGACCGCTCGCTTATATCGGATTGTACTTCGGATCCATTTTCGCTTCATCAATTAGCACTTATAGAAAACACAAAAACGATCATTGGTACAATGCAGTAGGCGCTTCAGGAGCTGTTTCAGCAGTTTTGTTTTCAAGTGTAGTATTTGCCCCATTCAGTAAGATTTTACTTTATGGAATTTTGCCTCTTCCAGCATTGGTTTGGGCTGCATTGTATGTCGCATACAGCGTTTACAGCAGCAGAAATAGTAACGATAACATCAACCATGATGCGCATTTATGGGGTGGTGCTTTTGGTATGATATATACTTTGATTGTTTGTCCAAGTGCTGCCGAAAGTTTCATTTATCAAATTACAAACTTCAGATGAGAAAGGCCGTATTTCTGGACCGCGACGGGATCATCAACACAGAATTGGGCGATTACCTAATGAATTTTGGTGAGTTTGAAATCCATCCTCCTTTGATTCCTTTTCTTAAAGAAGTCAAGAAACGAGGCTATCTAACGGTTGTAATAACCAATCAAGGAGGTATCGCCAAGAAACTATATGGCCATGATTTGGTCGATAAATGTCACCAATATCTTCAGCAAGTTTTAGCTGCCGAAGATCTAGCTTTCGACGCAATTTATTATTGTCCACATCACCCACAAAGTGGTGAATGTCTTTGCCGAAAGCCCTCAGGTTTACTTATAGAAAAAGCAATTGCCAGATTTCAACTCGATAAAGGGCAATGCTTAATGATAGGCGATAAGCAACGAGATGTTGACGCTGCGCATGCTGCTGGGATTTCTGGTTACCTTTTGCCCCCCAATCCAGATTTTGAATCTCTTTTGAATTGTCTCAATCACCATGCTTGATCTAATTTGTTTGAACGGTCGATTTCAATCGCTAAAGGAACAAAGCCTTTCTCCCGATAACCGTGCATTTTTATATGGCGATGGTCTGTTTGAGAGCATTCGCATAAGTGAAGGGAATCTTTTGTTTTTCGACGATCATTTCGAAAGGCTCATTGCTTCAATGTATGTGATGGGGTTCGACAATACCTTCTTCGATCCTTTGAAGGTTTTTGGCGAAATGGAAGAACTTATTCATCGAAACCAGTGTAAGGAAGGGCGTTTGCGATTGAATGTTTTTCGCAATTCAGGTGGATTTTACAAGCCTCTCTCTGATCAATGCAGTTACCTCATGACAATTCAAACGGTGCCTGAAGTGGTATTTACCATTAATGTTAAAGGGCTTCGATTGGGACTATACAGTGAAATTCGGAAACCACTCAATGCGCTTTCGGGGATTAAAGCTGCTTCGGCTTTGCTATATGTGATGGCTGCCCGACATGCTAGAGAATCGAATTGGGATGACGCCTTGATTTTGAACGAATATGGTCGGATTTGCGAGAGCAGCGCTGCGAATATTTTTCTGCTAATGCCTGATAAAACCATTGTTACACCGGCACTTTCAGAAGGTATTTTACCCGGCGTGATGCGGAAGAATTTGATCCGTTTTATGCGCGAAAACGAAATGTTGGTAGAGGAAAGGATCGTTATGACAGATGATCTGTTTAAAGCAGATGAAATTTTTCTTTCCAATGCAATTCAAGGAGTTCGATGGGTCTTGTCATTCCGAGAACGTAGGTATTTCAGTACTTTTAGCAGGAGACTTTCTGAAATGATGCAGCAGGAATTGATCCAAGCGAATTAGTTTAAGTTTGGATCTTCAGGATAGTTCGACCATATAGCTTTTTCAGAGTGCGTTTTACGAAGCAATTCACCCCACAAATTTTCAGCTTTCATTTCAAGCAGTTGCGGCGGTCGTTCGAAAACCAACCAAGCATCTTCCTTCATTTCGAAATCTAGTTGGCCCGCATCCCAGCCTGAGTATCCTGCAAAAAATCGGATTTGCTCTGGCTGAACCATCCCAATTGAAACAATTTCCTTCAATTTATCAAAGTCGCCGCCAAAATAGAGACCACCTCCGATTTCGAAAGCACTTCCAATCAATTTTGGAATTGTATGAATGAAAAAGAGCGTGTTGTTATCTACCGGACCTCCAAAATAAACTTCACTTTCAAATTCAGGAAAATCATTGATTAATTCATGTACGTTGTGACCAACAGGTTTATTTAAGATAAAACCCATGGTTCCACTTTCTGAATTTTCAGCAAGTAAAACTACCGAACGATGAAAGAAATCGTCGTTCAAGAAAGGCTCTGAAATCAGCAGTCTTCCTTTGCCGGGTGCGAGTTGTAGTTGTTTCATCACTCAACCTTTATTGAATTAACGCCCAAAGAACTCAAAATGTTACCGAAATAAAGATTTTTACAACCATTTCTGAGATTCATTAGTTTGTTTAAAAGAGTGAATACTCAAATTTGCACCATACAATTACAATTATGCAGCACGATTTAAAGGATTTGCGAAAAGAATATAGCTTGGCCATGCTTGATGAGTTGCACACAGATGCTAACCCTATTTTGCAATTCAAGAAGTGGTTCCAAGAGGCGATGGATTCCCAAATAACCGAACCTTATGCAATGACAATTTCTACTGTGAATAGCGCGAATCGACCTTCTTCGAGGGTAGTTTTATTAAGGAATGTTAGTGAAGAAGGCTTCTCGTTTTTTACCAACTATTTAAGTAGAAAAGGGCAAGATTTGGCAGTAAATCCATTTGCAGCAATCAACTTTTTCTGGCAAGAATTGGAGCGTCAGGTTCGAATTGAGGGCAAGATTGTAAAATTAGAAGCGGTAGCATCTGATGCGTATTTTGCTTCACGGCCACGTGGAAGCCAAATCGGCGCTTGGTCTTCTCCACAAAGTGAAATTATAGAATCGAGGAAGATTTTAGAAGACGCTGTTGAAGATTATTTGCAGCAATTCGAGGGCAAAAATGTATTGAGGCCTCTGCATTGGGGAGGCTATTGTTTAATACCAGATTACATCGAATTTTGGCAAGGGCGCGAAAGCCGATTACACGACCGTATCTGTTATTTTCAGCACAGCGATGGTAGTTGGGTGCGCAGTCGATTGGCGCCTTAAATTAAAGAATGTCGTTTGATTGGCCTGCAAAAACGCATAGTTTGTAAAGCAAACGTGCTCCAACATTTGCATCCCATTCATCATCTCCAGGAGCAACTTCATTTAGGTCGAAACCGATAATTATTCTGCCCGAATCTTTTACTTTTCTAAGGAGATATACTGCTTCTGCAAATTCCAATCCGCCAGCCACAGGTGTACCAGTGTTTGGACATAAACCTGGCTGTAATCCATCGATGTCGAAGCTGATGTAAACTTTTTGAGGTAGGTTCGATATGATTTCTTCTACTTGTTGTTTCCAGATTTTTCCTTCATATGAAGCAATTTTTAAAGCTTCATCATAATAGGTTACGATGCGTCCATTAGATTGACGAATCATATTTGCTTCTTGTTCGCAGTAGTCTCGAATGCCAACTTGCACCAGCTTGCTTACTTGAGGTGTTTTAAGCGCATTGTACATGATGGATGCATGAGAATACTCAAAATCTTCGTAAGCGATTCTAAGGTCGCAATGAGCATCAATTTGGAGGATTCCAAAGTCGTCGTGCTTTCGGGCAAGTGCACGAATAAATCCAAGTGGTGTGCTGTGGTCTCCACCGAGCAGCCCCACCAATTTGCCTTCATTAATCCATTTGGTAGCTTCGTTTTCTACGAAATTCACCATGTTTTGACAGGCTGTATTAATTGATTCAAGTGCTCCTGAGCTCGTATCCACAGGTTCACCATTGCTTATTGATTCGATGTGGTTTTCTGCTCTATCGCGAAGTTCTACACTAATTTCTGCAAGTTCTTCGTTGATAGGCAGCATGTGAAATCCTACTTTCCAAGCATCTGGCGCATCAGAATCGTATAAATCAACTTGTAAACTAGCATCCAAAATAGCTTGAGGCCCGTTTGCGGTTCCTGCAGCATAAGATACTGTAACTTCCCATGGAACTGGAAGGATAACTATATCAGATTCTTCTGCTGTAAAGGGCAATCCATAAAGATTTGATCCTTTAACCGCTGCTGAATTCTGATCGAATGCAGCAATTTTTTGTGCTTTGCTTGTTGTTGCCATAGTGCAAAAATAAAAAGAGGCTGCTCAAATGAGACAGCCTCTTTTCCGAATCTTGTAAGCAGATTATTTTACTTTCACAGAAAGCTCGCTACCTGCTTTGAATTTTACGACTTTCTTAGCAGCGATTTTGATTTCTTTTCCAGTTTGTGGATTACGGCCTTTACGAGCTGCACGTGCAGATACTGAGAAAGATCCGAAACCTACTAGAGCAACACGATCTCCTTTTTTAAGAGCACCAGTTGTTGCGCCGATGAAAGCGTCAAGCGCTTTTTTTGCATCTACTTTAGAAAGTTCTGCATTTGCTGCGATAGCATCGATGAGTTCTGCTTTGTTCATGATGTTTTGGTTTTGAGGGTTTTACAAGTTTGTTTAATTGTTCTCTTGAGCAAATTTATAGGAAAATCAATACGTTCCAAGTGTACACCCCCTGAAACCCTTGATTTTGTTGATAAATCTACCGTTTTGTTAATAACTGCGCCCCTAAACCCTTGTAATCAGGCAAGTTAACTTAGATAATTATTTGTAAATTATTGATTGTTAGACTATTGAAATCTCGCCGATATATTTTTTCTAAATCCAAGAAGGAAGTCTCTGATAATCAGTCGCTTCTTGCCTGATTGCTGGAGTTCGGTCACGCTATACCACCCATCGCTCGTAGCACAAAGCAGCTCAAAACGTTCAGTAACGTGAACAGTTCCGGCGATTTCGAGTGGTAAAGGCCCAGAATATGGTAATCCTCCAAAAATCTTTATCGGTAATTCGTCGTCGCCATTGTATAATATAGTATGTGCAGTAGGGTAGGGGCTCAACCCTCGAATATGATTGTGCACATCAACTGTAGGTCTGTTCCAATGAATACGGTTGTATTCGACATTTAATTTAGGCGCATGCTTCAGTTCGGCAGCAGCTACATTGTTCTGTTGAATCAAATTCAGATTGCCGTTTTGCAATGCACGTAAAGTGGTGAGCAATAAAGGACCACCTGCCACCATCATTCTATCGTGCAATTCGCCTGCGGTTTCATTCTCACCAAGCGGCATTGGCAGTTGCAAGGCTATCGCACCTTCATCAATTTGATGCACCAACTTAAATGTAGTGAGTCCAGTAAATTTTTCACCATTGATGATTGCATGATTGATTGGGGCAGCACCGCGGTATTGAGGCAGTAACGAAGCATGCAAATTCCATGTACCTAATGGTGGCAAATTCCAAACCGACTCAGGCATCATACGAAAAGCTACAACGATTTGAATATCTGCTTTAAGTGCCTTTAACTGGTCATGGAATTCGACATCACGTAACTTCTCAGGTTGAAGCACCGGAATGTTATATTTTAATGCACATTCCTTAATAGGTGAGCATTTCAGCTGCAGTCCTCTGCCTGCAGGTTTGTCGGGAGCTGTAACAACACCAACAACTTCGTATTCTGAATGAATCAGTGTTTCTAACGATGGAACTGCAAAGTCCGGTGTACCGAGAAATATGATGCGCATTATTTCGAAGGAGTAGATTGGCTCAATGGAGTGTTTCCGCCTCCGCTGAAAAGCTTTTTTGCTTCCTGTCCAATGCCGATGAAGCTTCTATAATTCAAAGGAAACTCGAGTAAAACATGTAGAAATGAGAGTAAAAAGAGCCACTTCAATCCGACTTCATATTTATAGATGTACAAGGCAACCGATGCCACCCAGATGCCCACAATAGCCATCAAGGATTTCTTCGGCACTTTATGCCACTGTATAACTGAGGTTTTAGAGAACCAATTGAGATAATGATAGGTGTAGGCGAATGCAACAAATCGCATAACCATATATCCTTCAATTGATCCAAATATTGTCTTGAAATTATTTTGAAATGTATCTATTGAAAACTTATCCAAATTCCCTAAGCCAAAGAAGTTGATCAGGTTTCGGTTTAGTTCGGCAAAACTGCCATAGCTTTTTTGTATGTATTCACTTGGTGCAACAGAACTATATCCTGATGGGATAAGAAAAAAGCTCGACGATATAGCAACCAATGCCAACACAGAAAGAAAGCCTGAAATACTTTTGCTTTTTAGTGCACCATACACCATGAAAAGCGCTGTAAACACAAAAACATGGATAATGGTAGGCAAATAGATGGCGAAAAACAGTTCAAAAAAACCAGCATCGCTAAAAAAAAGTGTCGAAAATACCACGAGAATGATTCCTACGACTTTTAGTGTATTGTCTTTAATTGCAACCAAAATGAGCGACGAAAGAAACGCTACATAAATGAGGTTGGTCGAAATACCCTGCAACCAATCGCTGGCTTTGAAGAATCCCAATGTGATGAGTGCTCCAACAATAATCAGAAAAATAAAGTCGTTTTTTCCAGAAGTGTAGTATCCTTTTTTGTGCAACCAACCAATCTCGGTAAGGTAATGCAGCGGACCAAGCACAGCGTAAGAGAATAAAAAAAGCTCAAACGGCAATATGAAAGCTACAACACAAGAGATCAACATAAGCCCTATGTTAGCGTAATCTATTTTTTCGATGGAAGTCATATCGGCGACGAAGATAAAATGAATGTGCGTTATGCCCTAAATTTTTCTTGGTTCATCTTAAAATAAGGAAATCCCGACCCTTGTGGGCCGGGATTCCTTTTCCCAAAATCAAAATAACCTATATATGTTGTGTTACAGGTTCTAATTAACTTGCCATTTCAGGCAATCTACTTTGCCGAAGCGACCATTTTGGCCATTTTTTCAGTAAGGTCGGCAATTCGGTTTGAGTAACCGGCTTCGTTGTCGTACCAGCCAATCACTTTCACTGTTGTTCCCATCACCATTGTGAGGTCGGAATCAAGAATGCATGAGTGTGGATTTCCAACGATATCGGCAGAAACGATTGGATCTTCGGTGTATTCGAGGATGCCCTTCATTCCATTTTCGGATGCTTTGAGGAATGTTTCGTTGATTTCTTTGACAGAAACTTCACGACTCAATTTAACGGTGAGGTCGGTTATTGATCCAGCTGGAACTGGAACGCGCAATGCGATCCCATCCAGTTTGCCTTTTAAATGCGGGAGTATCAAGGCAATGGCTTTTGCTGCTCCAGTACTGGTTGGTATGATCGATAAGGCTGCGGCTCTTGCACGACGTAAGTCTTTGTGCGGCGCATCAACCAAGCGTTGATCTCCTGTATATGCGTGAACAGTGCTGAGCAGTCCGGCTTCTACGCCGAAAGCGTCATCTAAAACTTTCACCATTGGTGCCGCACAGTTGGTGGTGCAAGAAGCATTCGAAACAATATCATGCTCAGCTGTAAGCAAATGATCATTTACTCCAATAACAAATGTGGGCACATCTTCCTTCGCTGGAGCTGATATAATCACCTTACGCGCTCCAGCTTGAATGTGTTTTCCAGCCGACTCACGATCAAGGAAAAAGCCAGTAGATTCAATAACTACATCAATACTTAAATTCTTCCAAGGCAGGTTTGCTGGATCTTTCTCTGCAAATACTTTCAGTTTGTGATTACCAGTTAATATATATCCATCTTCAACTCTCACCTGGCCCTCGAGCTTTCCATGCACTGAATCATATTTCAGCAAATGAGCCAAGGTTTTGGCATCGGTGAGGTCGTTAATTGCCACAACTTCAATACCTGGCTTATTCATCATCATCCGGAAGGATATTCTTCCAATTCTTCCAAATCCGTTTATAGCTACTCTTACTTTGCTCATAATGATATATTTCTGATTACTTGAGTGTCAAAATTACACTTAGAAAATTTGATTACCAAAAAACTCGAACGAATAATCAGCATTTTTTGATCGTGATGCCGATTATATGTTCAAGTTTCTGATTTATAGGTAGTTAAAATAAGTGCTTTTCCGCGTGGTAAGATGATCTTACGAGTGGACCACTTTCTACATAGCGAAATCCTAACGACAGCGCGTATTCTTTATAGTAAGCGAAGCGTTCTGGTGTAATAAATTCTGCAACAGCAAGATGCTTCGGAGTTGGTTGAAGATATTGACCCAAGGTGAGGATATCGACTTGATTTGAATTCAAATCTCGTAGGGTTTCTAAAATTTCTTCTTCTGTTTCGCCGAGTCCGAGCATTACACCTGATTTGGTTTTGCATCCACCTTCTTTCAAACGCTTAAGTAATTCAAGAGATCGATCGTATTTCGCTTGAATTCGAACTTCGCGCGTTAGTCGCCGCACAGTTTCGAGGTTATGCGACACAATTTCGGGGCGCACATCGATGATGCGTTGAAGGTTTTCCCACTTCCCTGCAAAATCAGGAATGAGTGTTTCGAGCGTTGTTCCTGGGCTTGCATTTCGAATAGATTCTACGGTTTCTACCCAGATGATAGAACCTCCATCTTTGAGGTCGTCGCGATCTACCGAGGTGATCACAGCATGTTTTACGCCCATCAATTTCACAGAATTGGCTACCCGTGCAGGTTCTTGCCAATCAACAGCGCTAGGCATTCCTGTGGCAACAGCACAAAATCCGCATGAACGGGTGCAAATGTTTCCAAGAATCATAAATGTTGCTGTTCCTGCTCCCCAACATTCGCCCATATTCGGACAATTCCCGCTTTCGCAGATGGTGTGCAATTTATGCTCTTCAACTAGGTTGCGCACTTTTGCGTATTCTTGACCTGTTGGAAGTTTTACTCTCAACCAATCTGGCTTTCTCGGCCTACCGTTGCGGTCAGTAGCAATTTTATTGGCTTCTTTCTCTTTCTGATCAATCATTTCGGTTCCACAGTTGTCCGTACATTATACGGATGAATAATGTTACAAAGATCTGATTCTTTGAACTAAATGCCATCATCGGAACCGGTCTTGCGAATGCATCAGCAGCAATTCCAGTTTCAATCATGCGAAGATTTTTTTGTTGTTTACCAAACTCGAAATTCATTGACATTGTTCCGTAAAGTCCAGCGGTTAGCGAACTTTCAGAAATGCCTTTGGTAAATGGTGCTCTGCCCGAAATGTTGTCGGGGAAATGTTTTTCCGGATCGTATCGTTCTGTTTTTTCCCGCACTCCGAATTGATCGTCGAAATAAAATACAGTCAAATAAACAGGTTTCATCAATCCCCAGGAAAAACCACCAAACAAACTTAAGCCAGTTTCTATGCCTCCTCGATCTCCTTGAGGATGGATGATAAAGTGTTTACCATAACCGGTGCGTAAAATCAATAGGCTGTTTAATTTACCATATACATAGCCACCCGCATTATCGGAAAACGGATTTACCGATCTGATTTCTTTTGGGTGGCGCATGGTAAGCAAACTGAAATCGAACATTGCAGAACGAAATCCAGTTTCCATTTTACCTCTTCGGTATGTAATTCCAGATCCTTTAGAATGTATAAACGCTCCAAAAGACTTGACGTTTCGGTAAACGATGCCTTTTTCTTCAACACTTGGAATGTCTTGAGCAAGCAAATCAATGCTTCCCAAGAAACATGCGGCAAGCAGGAGTCTTGAAAATAACAAATGTCGGTACCGGGAATTGGAAAACATCTTATGTTTGATACGCTTCAAAGATACAACAGATTCACCAACGGGAAGTTTTGTATTATGCCAACGATTTACTCAAAATATCTCGGCGATTTACGCACCGAGCAACAGCATATCGCTTCGGGTCAGAAGTTCATAACCGATGCTCCGATCGACAACCACGGAAAAGGAGAGGCGATTAGTCCGACCGATTCTGTTTGTGCAGCTTTGTCGGCTTGTATGATGACCTTGATGGGGATTGCAGCCCGAACCCATGAAATTTCACTCGATGGATTGCAAGCTGATGTAACCAAACACATGGGCGCTGATCCTCGCCGAATTCGAGCAATCGAAATTCGTTTTTACGGGTTTGAGCAGGTGTTAGATGCTAAACAGCAACTAATATTGGAGCGAGCTGCTAAAACTTGTCCTGTAGCAATGAGCTTACATCCTGATTTAGAACAACAAATTGTATTTGAATTCGGCGATTAAATGGATTGGACATTAAGCATATCAGCTTGAATCTCCATGTGAGAAGCATGCGAAATGCATTTTCCATTTTTAATCAATAACAATTGTGGGGATTCGTGCTCAACATCGAAAGTTGATGCTACGAGATTTGAAACCGGCCGAAAGCGGAGTAAATCGAGAAAGTACATTGGAACTTTTGGATTGGTTTGGTAATCCAATTCGAACCTTTTCAGCGAAATGCTGGAAATACTGCAGCGCGTAGAATGTTTGAAAATAGCAACAACATCAACTTCTGGTGTAGATGAAAGGGAAATAATTTCCTCAAGTTTTTCGACTGAATCGAGGACTTTCCAAGAGATCATCTAAGTCAGGAATGTTTGCTTACTGTAGGCTGTTCAACCTTGCCATAAGCTGGACAATCAACTTTCTTGGCTCTGCAAGAAGAAACACACAGGCTGAATGTGAGAAGCAGCAATGCTGCAGATACAATTTTACGCATTTTGAATTTTATTCATTACAAATGTAAGAATAATCATTTAGCCCTTATGTTCTTTTTTATTAACTGCATTTTTAGAATATGCCGGGCAGTCGATGTGCGATTTACAAGAGGCCAATAAGCAGATAGCCAACAAGGCAGATGCAATCATTTTCATAGAAATTTGATTTAATGAAGTAGTGTTTTTTGCATAGTGATCCTGAAAATACGAGCAGGTTTATTTAAGGTTACTTTTATGAGTCTCCAAACGCAACTTGAGTTGATTCAGTATTGAAGGATCCAGATTCTGTTTTAGTTTATTGAAATGACAGAGAATTGACATCGTTTCAAAATCAATCTTGATGGATGAATTCCTAAATTCGCCAAATGAACCAGGCCGTTAATGATGTTAAAATTGAGCCTTCTTGGAAGGAAGCCTTAGCAGTTGAATTCGCTTCATCCTATTTTACTGACTTAAAGCAGTTTTTGGTCGACGAAAGGCAAACGCAAGTAATATATCCACCTGGCAATCAGATTTTTTCAGCGTTCAATCACACGCCATTCGATGAAGTTAAATTGGTTATTGTTGGTCAGGATCCATATCACGGACCTGGACAGGCCAATGGTTTGTGCTTTTCTGTTGCACCTGGAACAAAATTGCCGCCTTCATTGGCGAATATTTTCAAGGAGCTTCAAACTGATCTTTCCTGTACAATGGGTAAAAATGGTGATCTTACCTCTTGGGCAAAGCAGGGTTTATTGCTTCTAAATACTACGTTAACTGTTCGGGCTGCATCTCCGGCCTCACATCAAGGGAAGGGCTGGGAACAATTTACCGATCAAGTCATCCGTTTACTTTCGGAAAGGAAAAAAGGGTTGGTATTTCTGCTTTGGGGAAGACCAGCTCAGCTTAAGGAAAAGCTTATCGATACTTCTAAACATTTCGTTTTGAAGGCCGCACATCCATCGCCGCTGTCGGCTTACAATGGTTTCTTTGGATGCAGGCATTTTAGTCAGGCAAACAAGATCCTTATCGATCAAAGTAAAACCCCGATTCATTGGATATTGGAAGGATGAAACGCTGCTTGTGTATTTTTTTGTTTCTCTGTGCATCAACCTCAATTGAGGCGCAATCATTCGTGTTAAAGTTGATTGATGGTGCTACACAGAAAACGTTAAAGTACCAAACCAGCAATTCAACAATCCTCCGACAGGAGCAAATAAAAGCCTATTTCAGCAGCTTGCATGAAGACGGATATTTAACTGCCACTTCCGATAGTTTTCGAATTTCAAAAGACACCCTGACTTTATTGGTTGAAAAGGGCGAACAATACCAATGGATGGAAATTCGTAATGCCAATGTGGACGAAATCGCGTTAACCTCAGCAGGATTCAGAGAGAAAAGTTTTGTGAATCGCCCTTTGAACTTTAGAAAGGTTGCAGCAATTTTAAACAAAACACTTAGCTACTATGAAAACCACGGCTATCCTTTTGCACGTGTAAAACTGGATAGCTTAGATCAAGTTAATAATAAAACTAAGGCGGTTTTGCATGTTGAGAAAGGCAATTTCTTTAAAATTGATAGTGTAACTTGGAAGGGATCGGCCAAAATTTCGAAAAAATACCTGTATAACTACATCGGAATCAAGCCCAATGATGTTTACAACGAAGCGGCAGTTAGGCAAATGGAAAACCGTTTGAAGGAGCTTCCATTTGTAACTTCCTACCAACCTGCGGATATTTTTTTGTTAGAAGAATCTGCATTGGTTAGACTGTATCTCAACGATCGTAAAGCATCGAATTTTAACGGCATGGTTGGTTTTCTTCCGAACAATGAGGAGTCGGGAAAGCTATTGCTTACCGGAGAAGCCAACCTGAAATTAAAAAATAGTTTGGGTAGGGGAGAGTCGATCGATGCAGAATGGCGGCGCCTGCAAGTTTCTACACAAAGTCTCAATGTGCGCGTCGCTTGGCCGTTTTTGTTCAATCTGCCTTTGGGTGTGGATGGGATTTTTAATCTCTATAAACGTGATACGACTTTCTTAAATGTGCAACGAAATATTGGTGTGCAGTATTTGATGAAAGGCACCGATTACTTGAAAGCATTTTTAGACAATAAAAGCTCCAGTTTGCTCTCCACAAAAGGGCTTCAGAATTTACTTGAGCTTCCCGATTATGCTGATGTGCGGTCGAATTTATATGGCTTGGAGCTCAGCCTCACGCGGCTCGATTACCGTTTAAATCCCCGGAAGGGAATTCGTTTGCTCGCTAGGTCAGGCGTTGGCTTCCGAAACATCGATAAGAATGCTGGGTTGGATCAGGACTTATACAACAACATTGTGTTGAGGTCGATTCAATACAATGGCTTTTTAGATTTTGATGGATTTATTCCGTTATTCAGACAATCGACCATCAATTTAGGGTTGAATGGCGCCTTTTTAAGTGGGCAAAATTTGTTTGAAAATGAATTGAGTAGAATCGGTGGAAACAACCTGCTGCGCGGATTCGACGAGGAATCGATTTTTGCATCCAGTTATGCAATTGTTAATGCAGAATACAGATACTTGTTGGAGGAAAATTCTTTCTTGTTTCTCTTTGGAAATGCTGCTTGGTATGAAAATGTAGCAGTGAATCGCAACGTGCGAGATTGGCCTTATGGCTTTGGTGCTGGAACCAGTTTCCAAACTAAAGCTGGAATATTTACTATCAGCTATGCCTTAGGAAGTCAGTTTGGAAATCCTGTTGGGTTTAGAAATGCAAAGGTGCATTTTGGAATTACGAGTTTGTTTTAGTCCCCGAAAGGATAAAAATGGTGTAATTTGCACGACTGAAATTCCAAAGTTTTAGCGTGGACTATTTAGCATTAATCGTAGGTGTTTTGATTGGTGCAGCCGTTTCTTGGCTGCTGCTCAAACTGAAGCAACAACAAGTGTCGAACCCATTCGAAGCAGAAGCTAATCAGTTAAGGGCTGATCAAGCAGCTTTGCAACAAAGTTTGCAACTTAGGCTCGATGAAATTAATCGTTTACGCGATGAATCGTTAAAACTGCGCGAAGAAACGACTACCCTCAACAAAGATGCTTCACATTGGAAAGCATCGTTTCAAGCACTTCAAGAAAGACTAGAAAGTCAAAAGCAAGAATTGGAATCTGTTAGAGAGCGTTTTAATCTGGAATTCAGAGAAATAGCAGAAAAGCTCCTCGATGAGAAAAGCAAGAAGTTTACTGATTCGAATAAGGAAAGTATTGATCAAATTCTAAAGCCTCTTCGCGAAAAAATTTCAGAATTTGAGCAGAAAGTTGATAGTACACACAAGGAAGGATTGCTCAACAATGAAGCGCTTAAGCAGCAATTGCTATCTTTAAAAGATTTGAATGTTCAAATGAGTCGAGATGCCATCAACTTAACGCGGGCATTGAAAGGTGAAAACAAAACCCAAGGCAATTGGGGAGAATTTATTCTGGAATCGGTGCTCGAAAAATCGGGTTTGATGAAAGACCGCGAATATTTTGTGCAAGTAAGTTTAACTGATGAAGACGGTAATCGTCTGCAGCCAGACGTTGTGGTCAATCTGCCAGATGAAAAAGCCATTGTTATCGACTCGAAAGTATCGTTGAATGCTTATGAACGTTACTCTTCGGCAGAAACGGATGCAGAAATCGAAGTGGCTAGAAAGGAGCATTTAATGTCGGTTAGAAATCACTTGAAAGGCTTATCGAGCAAGAATTATCAAAAGTTGCACGGGCTAAACAGCCTTGATTTTGTATTGTTGTTTATCCCAATAGAACCAGCATTTGCTACTGCGGTGCAAGCTGATCCAGCGATTTTCCAAGAGGCGTTCGATAAGAACATTGTAATCGTGAGCCCAACCACTTTATTAGCCACTTTGCGCACTATTGCAAGTATTTGGCGGCAAGAAAATCAAAATCGCAATGCTCTAGAAATTGCAAAGAAAGGCGGCGACATGTACGATAAATTTGTAGCCTTTGCCGACGATTTACTCAAACTGGGAGCCCAAATGGATACCAGCAAAAAGACTTACGAAGAGGCGATGAAAAAACTCAGCACTGGAACGGGCAATTTGGTTAAACGTGCTGCAGATCTTAAAAAACTTGGACTAAACTCAGGCAAGAATATTAATCCGCTACTTTCTGCGGCTACCGAAGAAGAATGAGACATCAACATAAAATCAATGTAAAGGAAGAAGGTTTGCTATTCGGCGTGCATCCTCTGTTGGAAGCAATTAGAGCTGGAAAAGAAATCGATCGTGTTTTATTGCAAAATGGCACTTCTGGTCCGTTGATTTCGGAAATAAAAAAGCATTTGGCTGAATTGGATGTGCCTATCATTCCAGTGCCGAAGGAAAAACTCATGCAATTTACCCGGTTTAATCACCAAGGTGTGGTTGCTTATATTTCTCCAGTGAGCTTTATGCCGCTTGAAGAAGTTCTTCAACGTGTGTATGAATCAGGGAAAGATCCATTGTTTATGGTACTTGATAGAGTAACTGATGTTCGGAATTTTGGAGCTATTTGCAGAACCGCAGAATGTGCTGGCGTAGATGCGATAATTGTTCCAGCCCGTGGAAGCGCTCGAATAGGTGCAGATGCGCTAAAAACTTCCGCAGGAGCGCTGATGAACATTCCAGTATGTCGTTCCATGAACTTGAAAGATACACTTCAGATGCTTAAAGATTCAGGTATTCGTATAGCAGGAGCGTCCGAAAAATCTGAAAAAATGATGTACGATACTGATCTAGCAGGCCCACTTTGTTTGATAATGGGCTCAGAAGAAACAGGGATCAGTCCGGAATATTTGAAAAAATGTGACGAGTTGATTCGAATTCCGATGTTTGGAAGTACTGGTTCTCTAAACGTTTCAGTGGCAGCAGGTGTTATTACCTATGAAATAATCCGTCAGCGACAGCCCTAGATCGGTTCGAAGGAAAGAACTAATCATACCTTTACCTGTTGAAATTAAAAAAGGTAATCTTGGTCATGAAACGTATTTTCATTTTTGGCATTTTGTTCTTCATATCCAATTTTATTGGAGCGCAATGCGCATTCACTGCCACAATTTCACCATCAGCTCTAAGCCTGTGTCCTTTTAAATCAGATACCTTTTTTACCGAAACGGCCGATAGTTATCAGTGGTTCAAAAATGGCGCACCGGTAAACAATAACAATTTGCCTTATTTGGTTGTGAGCAATCCGACCGATATGAATGCGAGCATTTTGGTTGTGCAAACAATCGCTGGTTGCTCTGAATCTTCCACGCCTGCTGCGGTAACGGGTATTCCACTGCCTGTGATGACCATCACTATCGAAGGTGCTATTTCAGGAACTGCATGTTTGGGCGACACCGTTAACTTGACTGTAAATTCTGGTCAAACCGATAACATTACTTGGTTTAGAAATGGAAATCCTATTGCAGGTCAAAATACCACGAGCATCAATATCGTTCAAGGAGGAAGTTATTCTGCAACGGGTGCAATTGCTGCTTGTCCAACCAATACGCAATTTTCAACTGATGTAATTCTCGCTTTTACAAACGCACCGGTACCACAAATTTTCGAAGATCTCAATGCGGGAACTTTGTATACCACTGCCACTGCAAATACGTTCCAGTGGTTCGAAAGTGGAGCGCCAATTTCAAATGCAACCAATGCATCTATTTTGCCTTTTGGAGCAGGTCAATACACGGTAACTGCGCAATATTCTGCAGGATGCACTAGGATTTCCGAGCCTTACAATTTCGCCGGTTTCCCCGTGGTTTGCGACCATGATCCACTGATTGCTGGCGAACTTCTCATTTGCCCGAATGGTGAAACAACACTTTCCACAATAACTGGCGATGCGTACCAATGGTTTGTTGGAGGAGAAGCTGTTTCGGGGGCAATCGAAAATACCTTTTTAGCATCAAGTTTTCAGGCAGGAAGCCCAATTGCGGTAGCTGTTACTCTAAACGGATGCACAGAAGTTTCACCTGAAGTTACGCCGCTTATTTACTTTTTTGCACCAGTAACAATGCTTGCTAATGGAAGTCCAAATGCATTGTGTGAAGGCGATTCTATCGAATTGAGTATTGATTTCCAAGGCAACCAGGTTACTTGGTTGTTGAACGGAGAAGTACAGACTTCACTACAAGGATCTTCGGTTTTTGTTAGTCAGGCGGGTCTTTATTCTGCAACTGTGGCGAATGAATTTTGTCCGGCATTGAGCCAAACCACCAATGAAATTTCTGTAGCATTGATTTCCAATTCAATCCCTGAAATATCCCTTCTAGGAAGTAGTATTGTATGCAGCACCATTGCGGATACTTACACATGGTCGCTCAATGGAAACGTTGTTCCAGGCTTAACTTCATCAACCATTCTTGCACAAACTGGAATTTGGACAGTTTCAGTTTCTTACAACAATGGTTGTCAGGCAACTTCAGCGCCTTTGGACGCTAATTCAATTGGATTTGAGACGATTCCCGACGGACTATTATTGTTGGGTCCAAATCCTTGTACAGACCGAGTACACTTCAATGCCAAGTCAGGAAATTTGAGTGTATACAACAGCGAAGGAAAGTTGATCTTCAGAGAAGCAATTTCAACTGGAATTTTGAGTGTGGAGACTAACAGTTGGATCCCGGGATTGTACTATTTCTCTTGGGAGGATCGATTTGAAAGGAGCTCCTTTTTGCTGGTTAAACAGTAGTATTGTCTCACACTTTACAAATATATTGGGTTGAATTGTTGTCGGAAAATGATGCATTTCTGCGATTTTTCAACATGCGAGTTATTTGTAAAAACCAAAGCCTATTTTTGATCGTCCGGTTATCAATGTCATTTAATTTCAAAGTATGGCAGAACATAACGAAACCGGAAAAAAGGGAGAGGATCTCGCAGCAGAATATCTCATTTCAATTGGACTTGAAGTAGTAGAGCGAAACTGGAAAAATAGATTCGAGGAGATCGATATTATCGCGATCGAAAAGGAATTGCTGGTAATTGTTGAGGTGAAAACCCGCAGCAGTTTAGCTTTTGGCAAGCCAGAAGAAAGTGTTGGCCTTCGAAAACAACGTTTGCTGGTAAATGCAGCAGAGGCTTACATCCAAAACAGCAATTCGAATCGAGAAACACGCTTCGATATCATTTCAGTGATAATTAGCGGTCAATCTCACCATATTCAGCACATCAGGCATGCTTTCAGTCCGTTCGACTAACAGGTAAATGAGGCTAAGTTTGAACAAAAGGCGTACTTTTGCGAATTAATTTCAAGTATATGTCAGAAGAAGAAGGCGCAAAACCGCGCAGAACCAGATCGTCCGCGAACAAAGAAGACAAAGAAACCGGAAGATCTGCCGGCTCAAAAGCAGGTGATGCATCGCCAAAGCATTTCAATTTTGGTGCACCACGCGAAGACGGTGGTTCTGATCGGAAGCCTTTCAGAAAAGACGACAGTGGATCAGAAAAACCAGTACGCCGCACACCACGGAAAGATGGTGAAGGCTTCGCTGGAAAACCAGATTTCAAATCCGACCGACCAGCTTACAAAAAAGAAGGAGGTCGATTCTCTTCCGACGAAAAACCAGCGCGCCGCGCGCCAAGAAAAGACGGTGAAGGCTACGCCGGAAAACTAGATTTCAAATCCGATCGTCCGGCATACAATCGCGAAGGCGGCAAGTCCTCAGATGATAAACCCTTTCGTCGTGGTCCAAGAAAAGATGGTGAAGGTTATGCAGGTAAATCAGATTTCAAATCTGATCGTCCGGCATACAACCGTGAAGGCAGTAAATCGTCAGATGATAAGCCATTTCGCCGCGGTCCAAGAAAAGAAGGTGAAGGTTATGTAGGTAAATCGGATTTCAAATCAGATCGCCCAGCATACAATCGTGATGCAAGTAAATCTTCCGACGACAAGCCATTTCGCCGTGGTCCAAGAAAAGATGGTGAAGGATACGCAGGCAAATCAGATTTCAAATCCGACCGTCCAGATTTTAAGAAAGAAGGCGGCAGATTTGGTGATGAAAAGCCTTCACGAGGAAGAAGACCAAGAACTGAAACTGGATCAACAAGCAGTTATAATCGTGATGATAAACCACGATTCGACAAACCAAAGGAATACGGTGATAAACCATTTCGCGGTAAATCGAGAGATGGGCAAGATTCGAAGCCTTATAAAAAGGATGGATTCGAAAAACCTGCATCTAGAGGTGGATTTTCCAACCGCACAGGTCCAGTGAGACGCAACCGTAAAGATGACGATTTCGGTAAACAAGGCGAATGGCTCGATCCAGAAGATTTCAAAAAGGATCTTGAGAAAATAAGTGAGAAAAAAGGTGGCCTAAAGCCAGAAAAAACGGAAGGTTCTCTGGGGTATCGTCCTGATTTTGTGAAAACAGAATACAAAGGACCAGTAAGAAGACCAGCCAAGAAGCATTCGAAATTGGAAGAGAAAGACGGGAAAATTCGTTTGAACCGTTACATCTCAAATGCAGGTATTTGTAGTCGTCGTGAAGCAGATTCCTTGATCGAAAGTGGGGTTATCCGTGTAAACGGTGAGATTATTACCCAGCTCGGTTTCAGAGTAAGTCCGATCGATAAGATTCAATACGGTGAACAAACGCTTTCTCGCGAATCGCCTCAATATTTGTTGTTGAACAAACCCAAAGATTTTATTACTACTTCTAACGATCCGGAAGGCCGCAAAACGGTTATGGAACTTGTGAAGGGTGCTTGTAAAGAAAGATTGTACCCTGTTGGTCGATTAGACAGATCTACAACTGGTTTGTTGTTAATGACCAACGACGGTGAGCTGGCAAAACGACTCACACATCCTTCGCATGGAGTGAGGAAAATTTACCATGTTACTCTTGATAAGAATCTGCAACCAGTTGATTTGAAAAAGATTACTGAAGGTTTTGAGTTGGAAGATGGTTTTATCGAAGTGGATGAAATTGCTTGGGCATCTCAAGACAATAAGCAAGAAGTTGGTGTAGTACTACATTCTGGTAAAAACAGAATTGTTCGTCGTATATTTGAACATCTCGGTTACGAAATTGTGAAGCTTGATAGAACTGGTTTTGCTGGATTAACAAAGAAAAATCTTCCAAGGGGCAATTATCGTTTCCTCACAGAAAAAGAAGTGATCATGCTCCGGATGAGCTAAAAAGACTGCGTTTTTGATATGGCATTTATTGGGAAAGCAATTAAACGGGCGCTCACATTACAAAAGACGCTTAACATTGTTAGAAGACGTCAATCTCCTGTTAAAAAACAGGAAAAGACATTCCTCAAATTAATCAAGAAAGCTCAAGGCACTGCTTTAGGTCAGCATTTTGGGTTTGAAGAAATCCACGAGGCTCAAGATCCGATTGCTTTGTATCAGCAACGCGTGCCCATTTACGATTATGATTCAATTCACAACGAGTGGTGGCACCGTGCGCTTGAAGGTGAAGAAGATGTTGCTTGGCCTGGAAAAGTGCAATACTTTGCTTTGAGTTCGGGAACATCGGGAGCACCAAGCAAGAAGATCCCTGTTACGCAGGCTATGATTCGGAGTATGCGCAGAACTTCTGTGCGTCAGATTCTTTCATTGGCATACTATGATCTTCCACCAGAGCTTTTCGAGAAAGGCATTTTTATGCTCGGCGGATCTACAGATTTACAAAAACGAAGCAGTTATTACGAAGGCGATTTAAGTGGAATCAATGCCACACAAATCCCATTTTGGTTTCAAGCACACTACAAGCCAGGAAAAAAAATTGCACGTGAGCGTGACTGGGAATCGAAACTTGAAGAAATTGTTCTGGCTGCAAAAGATTGGGATATTGGGATTATCGTTGGTGTACCGGCATGGATTCAGATTGTTTTAGAGCGAATTATAAAGCATTACAACCTCGAAACAATCCACGATTTGTGGCCTAATCTCCAAATTTATGTTCACGGCGGAGTATTTTTCGAGCCCTACAAAAGAGGATTCGAGAAATTGCTTAGTAAACCGATCTATTATATCGAAACTTATTTGGCGTCCGAAGGCTTTATTGCTTTGCAAAGCGACAAGGGAAAATCGTCGATGGAACTGGTGCTGAACAATGGAATTTTCTTCGAATTCATTCCATTTAATGAAGACAATTTTAACGCTGATGGCACACTCGACCCTCTGGCGAAAGCACTTACATTAAAAGAGGTGAAGAAAGATATCGATTACGCGTTGCTGATCTCCACTTGTGCTGGTGCATGGCGTTATTTGATTGGCGATACCATACGATTTACAGATGTTGAATCTTGCGAAATAATCATCACAGGCCGCACAAAACACTATCTCAGTATTTGTGGAGAACATCTTAGCGTTGACAACATGAATCACGGCATTCTAAAAGCAGCAGAGCAATTTGGAGTCGCCATTCCTGAGTTTTGTGTTGCAGGATACATCGACGATACTGTGTTTGGTCACCAATGGTATGTTGGATGCGACCAAGCGCTTGATGCTGAGACTTTCATGTTAAAACTTGATGAGGCAATTAAAGATCTGAACGACGATTATACCGTTGAACGACGATCTGCTCTAAAGGAAATGAAGTTGGAAGTTTTACCTGTGGATTTGTTTTATGATTGGATGCGGAAGTTGGGCAAAGAAGGTGGGCAGAACAAATTTCCACGGGTGTTGAAGAAAGACCAACTTGCCGACTGGCAGGAATTTATTAAGTCGGTGAATGCATGATGGTAGGCGCGATCTGGAAGGGATTTTTGACAGGAATTTGGTTGAGCATGTCGTTCGGCCCAGTTTTCTTTCTGTTAATCCAAACCAGTATTCGCAAAGGGATTCGGCACGCATTATTTTTCGACCTTGGAGTGTTGTTGAGTGATCTTCTGTACATTATCGTTGCATTTTTTGGAGCTTTTATCATTTTAGAAAATGAATCTTACCGTGATTGGATTGCACTCATTGGTGGCATCGTGTTGATTGTTTTCGGGTTGCTTCCATTTGTGAATCCACCCAAGGAAAATACCCAACCAGTCGACTCCGAATTGCAAGCAGTTAGCAAATTGAATCCAACAGGTTTGATCTTAAAAGGGTTCTTCATCAACTTACTCAATCCTTCGGTCTTATTTATTTGGTTTGGTGCAGCCACAGTAGCTTTCGCCACATTTCATGGACAAAGGCTTCCTGTTGCGGTTTTCTTTTTGGCTACACTTGTTACCTATTTCAGCATCGATATTTCAAAAATCTACTTGGCGCTCAAGTTAAAACGTTTCCTCAATCCTGCGGGATTACTGGTTGTGAATCGCGTTTCGGGATTTATCATTATGCTCTTCGGACTTTACTTGATCTTTAATTCGTTCTGACCTGTTAAAAGTCATAGTAATCCCTGACTGTTGTCATTTTTTTTGGTTTTGTTCTGGTCGACATTTGTCATGAATCCTTAGAACCCGAATTATGATAAAGACCTCATTAATTACAGATATCCATAGCACAAATCGTAAATGGTTAAATCTCATTTCATTTTATCAAGATGAATTGATGATTATGGAAAGACGTATCGCTGAAGTGGTTGCAAAAAATTCCGCAATTGAAGTTTTAGCAAACGTGGAGCATTTTCAGAACCAAGTAATTATCCAAAAAAATCATCTGTTGGATATGAATGGCGAAATCGTGCTCCTTGAAGATAGAATTACCGCAGAAATCATTGAAAATCCAGTGGCATCAGACCATCGCCGCCACGAAACTCCAGTTGATCTGAGCGACCGAGTTGCGCAATTTCAGGTGTTGTTTTATGATTTGCGTAAGGAATTCTTGGAGTTCTTGATGAAAGTGATGTAGTCTAAACCATCAATTTTTTCCAAGCTGAAACGATCGAATTTGAAGCCTGATCGATCTCTTCGATAGTATTGAAGATGCCGATACTAAGGCGAATGGAAGCATAGCATTCAGGCAACGAGAAGCCCATAGCTAATAGCACATGTGATGGTTCTGCCAATGCAGAGCTGCAAGCCGATCCTGTTGAAAAAGCCAATTCAGGTAGTTTAGAAATTAAGCGTTCTGCTTTTATCCCGGGCAAAACAATATGAATGGTATTTGAAAGCCTTTTGGAAGTTTGTGCTGAAACAATGCAACCCGCTTCTGATAGGCTTTTTTCCATTTTCTCTCGCAATGGCAAGCAGTGTTCAGCGAATCTTTTTGGTGCATTTGTAAAATTTATTGCAGCAGCGCCTAAACCAACGATTCCAGCAACATTGAGTGTTCCTGATCGTATTCCAGACTCATGTTGGCCTCCGTGCAAAATTGGGAGCAGTTGAACTCTTGGATTCTTCCTGCGAATATAAAGTGCACCAACGCCTTTCGGACCATAAAATTTGTGAGCCGACAAAGCCAATAAATCAACCCCGAGCGCATTTACATCAATATCAATTTTTCCGCATGCTTGAGTGGCATCGCAAAGCAGAAAGCTGTTTTTTTCGTGCACGATGTCGGCAATCTGAGCAAGGGGTGAAATAACCCCAGTTTCATTGTTTGCAAGCATTGCGCATACAAGAATGGTATCGTGGCGGATAGCATTTTGCAATTGATTCAGATCAGGCAATCCTTCTCGGTTAACTGCAATAAGTTCAATTTCGAAACCCATTGAACTTAAGAATTCCAAAGTGTCTAAAACAGCTTTGTGTTCAGTTGAAACTGCTATGATATGTTTGCCTTTTGCTTGATAGGATTGGGCAACACCCTGAATGGCTAAATTGATTGATTCTGTAGCTCCACTGGTGAAAACAATTTCATTTGGCTCAGCCTCAATAAGCTTTGCAGTTTGTTCTCTAGCCAATTCTACAGCCTCCGCTGCCTGCCAACCAAATTTGTGCAACTTGCTAGACGCATTTCCAAATTTCTCGCTAAAATAGGGCAACATTTTCTCTAGAACCTCTGGATGAACAGGCGTAGTAGCATTGTTGTCGAGGTAAATCGATCTCATCATGATTTGATTTTATCGCGTAGCCAATTGAGATAACGAATTACTTCACTTTCCTGTTCAGAATTTTCCCATACTTTGAGGTAAGTCTCAATCGAAGGGCGGAGTTTTCTTGATTTAATTCCGTCTGGTTCAGCCGCAGCTCTTATTAGGATTTTGAGAAGTTCCTTTTCTTTGAGAAGCTTATCATCTTCAAGTTCTGCTTGGTTTTCACGAACGATCTGATCTTTTCGGTAATTCCAGAAATCGAGATCACCATTTTCGTAACGAATAATGAGCTCAGCGAAGGCAATTTTAAACTTCAATGAGGCATCCGCTTTTTTGTAAGAATCGATCAGATAAGCCTTGCTCAAATGTCGAATGGCTTGATTGTATTGGTGTAGATCGAAGTAACTTGTTGCCAAGTTGAGGTACACGAAAAGCTCGTAGAATGGTACTTTTCGAAGATTCTTGTTTTTAAGCAAATCTTGAAGAATACTTATAGCGCGCGGAATATCGAATGTAGAATAGTTGTTTACCAGCGCATTGTAATAGAAGATTTCAAAACGTTCAAAATGCAAACTATTAAATTCCAGCATGGCATCATGAAGAGAACCTGAAAACTGCAGCGATTCTTCAATTTTCCCAGTTTTAAATAGACTGTTCACCAAGTAGGTGAGCATTTGTAGTTTAATTTCGTGGTTGGTTTTATTGAAAAGATGTTCGGAGGTGAATTCTGCAATTGTCTTTTTAAGGTATGCTTCTAAGCTGACATAATCTTGTTTCTGAAGCAACATCTGACTCACCAAACTGTACAGCTTAAATCGAAACCGAGGAGATTTTGCCAATCCAGCATCTTGCATGAAACTGTTTGTTGTTTCTTCCAAAATACCCATCAAGGAATTTTGCTTTTCGCCAAAATTTTGAGTGATTTTTAACCTGTATGATACTACAGCCAGCAGATCATCCATCTGACGAAGTCTGTTAAGCGTTTCGGAGTTTTTTCGACGCAACGCAACATAGGTTTCAGGATTAATCACCATGAGTTCGTTCGAAAGACGGATGAATTCTCCGTAAATGATGTCGAGAATTTCGTGGTTTTCGGTTTTCAGCGCTTTTTGCTCCGCTTTCCTTAAAAAATGGAAAGCCAACTGGTATTGATTTTTAGCTGTATAAATCCTAACAACTGTTAACTGATGAAAGATTAATAGCAGCTCTTCGTCTTCATAATGCTGCAGCATCAGTGAGCGGTTGATGTCTTCGAGCAGCCTATTTCTCAGTCTGTAATAAGCATTTTTATCCCCATCGGGATATAGTTTTCGGAATATTTTTTCGTCTGAAGCATCAGAATTCTTGCGGAGTGCATCTAAGAGGAAAAGATCCTTTCTTTCAGAATTACCTTGTTGGCGAAGTGCAAACAGTTTGTAAAATCTAATTTCTTCTTTATTTAGAACTGCAACGATTTGAATAAGAATATCCATCTAAAAATACTAGTTGAACAAGTAAGAAATATACAACAATTGATTATGCTACCAAAGTTTTATGAATACTTTTGTTTATCAAGTTTTTCGAACATGGTCTTCGAGTATAAAATCTTCAGAATACTAAATGCTACTTCCAAAGTGAGAAAACTTTGCATAGCAGCCACTGTGTTCGTTTTTATGCTCTTGGCGCCCAAAGAAGGAATCGCTCAAGGATTAATCATTCAATCGGTTTCTACGCCAGACACCTTATATTACGGTACTTCGTTCACGTTTAATGCTACAGTTTGGAACGACAATGATTCTAGCGATCAAGGCAATCTTCAGTTTTGGTTCTTAAATGAAACCAACGATTCATTAAAAGTTGCCTTGGGTGGCTTTCACAACACATTACAATTTTTCGCCCCTCAACAGGTGCGCACATTTCAGGTTCAAATACCTGTAACTCCAGATTTTTTTCTTGAAGGCGGCAATACTGTCGTGATTTGGCCATCAATGGTAGGAGAAACGCTCGATCCACAAAGCCCATTTTTAGCAGAAGTCTATGTGCTCAATCCCAATGGTTCGCTTCAATTAGAAAATGTATCTCCTGGTAAATTTCGAATCGACAATCCTACAGGAAATGAACTTGTTATCCGTTCTGCGCCCAACTCCAAAATGCCCAAGCAGTTACATGTCTTAGATCTCAGCGGTCGATTGCTGAAAAGTTCGGATTCAAATGCACCCAACATGGGCAATATTTCTTGGCTTTCACCGGGTATTTATTTGGTAGTTCTTCGGTTCGAAGATGGCCAAGTCTTTAGCCAGAAAATTATCAAATCGAACCGATAATCTATCAATTTCAACATTTCCGCGGCGGGATGTGTTCTTAAGGTTATTTTTGCCAAAAACCTGAAGCATGAATACCGAGCTTACCGAAGGCCTTTATTGTTCATCTACCACCAATTACAAACGTTTCCTCACCCGTGAGGTGAAAATTGGAGACCTACTTTTGGGTGGGCACAATCCAATTCGTGTGCAATCGATGACCACAACCGATACGATGGACACGGCTGCAACGGTTGCGCAATCACTTCGGATGATTGAAGCAGGTTGCGAATTGGTTAGGATTACAGCGCCAAGTTTGAAGGAAGCACAGAATCTTGAACTCATCCGCAAAGAAATCCGCCAAGCGGGATACAATACTCCACTGGTTGCCGATATTCACTTTACTCCCAATGCTGCTGAAGTAGCTGCTCGAATCGTTGAAAAGGTTCGCGTAAACCCAGGAAACTACGCCGATAAGAAGAAGTTCGAAACGATCGACTATACAGATTTATCTTACGAGGCAGAGCTGGATCGAATTCGGGAGCGTTTTACGCCTTTGGTGAAGATCAGCAAGGAATATGGAACTGCAATGCGCATCGGAACCAATCACGGTTCTTTGTCGGATCGAATCATGAGCCGTTACGGCGACAGTCCGCAGGGAATGGTTGAATCGGCGATGGAATTTTTGAGAATTGCCGAAGATTTGAATTATTACAACATCGTTTTATCGATGAAAGCCTCCAATACCCAAGTGATGGTTCAGGCTTATCGTTTATTGGTGAAACGGATGTTGGAAGAAAATATGAATTATCCACTCCATTTGGGTGTTACCGAAGCTGGGGAAGGGGAGGATGGACGCATCAAGTCGGCTGTTGGAATCGGCACTTTGCTGGAAGATGGATTGGGCGATACGATCCGTGTTTCATTAACTGAAGAGCCTGAATTTGAAATTCCAGTGGCAAAGGCCTTGGCCGATAGATACACACACCGTGCAGGCCATCAGCCAATTCCTGAGGCGCCGGTTTGGCCAATCAATCCATTCGATTATACCCGCCGTGAAACATTGCCTGTTCTGAATATTGGCGGTGAATCGGTACCTGTAGTGGTGGCTGATTATTCTGTTGAAGCACCCGAAAAACCTGCAAATTTGTTTAGGGCTGGATATGCTTACTCGGTGCCACTCGACAAATGGAATATCGCCGATCAAGCTTGCGATTACATCTATTTAGGCAAGCATTCTATTGGTTACGAAACACCGGGAACCCTTGGTTTAATTCAGGATGCTGATAGTTGGAATCCTGAACTGAAAAACAGTTATCCGCTGTTCAATGTAGAAGATTATGTGAGCGACCGATTCCAAAAATCATCCAAAATGAATTGGGTAAAGGTTGATCTTTCTATAATGGACGATAGCCTGCTACAACGAATCGAAAAGGATCCCAGTGTAGTGCTCGTTGCTGAAACCTCTAATGCGCATGGAATGCCCGAATTGAGAAGGTTTTTCGTAGAACTTCTGCTCAACAGATTGCGTGTTCCAGTAATCATTTATCGCCACTATCAGATTACCGATGAAAGTACACTGCAGCTTCATGCAGCAACCGATGCAGGTGGATTACTTACAGATGGACTTGGTGATGGCGTTTGGGTTGTGAATTCAGGAGCTACAGCTCAGCAGAAAATGATCAATCAAACCAGTTTTGGAATCCTTCAAGCAGCGCGTGTGCGGATTTCAAAAACTGAATATATTTCTTGCCCATCCTGCGGTAGAACCCTTTTCGATCTTCAAGAAACAACCGCCAGAATCCGCAAAAGAACCGATCATCTGAAAGGTTTAAAAATCGGTATCATGGGATGCATTGTAAATGGACCAGGTGAAATGGCAGATGCTGATTTTGGATACGTTGGCACTGGAGTGGGAAAAATTACGCTTTACAAAGGCAAGGAAGTCGTGAAACGCAATGTAGATGCGGAACACGCTGTTGATGAATTAATAGAATTGATCAAAGAGCACGGTAAATGGGTGGAAGTCCCAGATTCGATCTAAAAATCTAGTTGTTGTTGTTCATTTATTTTCCCCGGAGGGAAGAGAAAAAGACTGCCCAAATTCGCCTGATTCATTTGCCTAGGTGATGCTATTTTATTCACCAAACGGATTTGTGTATTTCTTAGGGTTTACAAAGAAAAAGTTACCACCTATACAAGTTAGTTGTTTAGGTTTTTATCAATGTTTTCAAGGGGTTACAATAATCTTCATACGCAAACGATCGTTTTTCTTACATCTGTAAGTTGATCGTCTTTTCGCAGGGTCATTTTCGCAACTGATAGATGCTTATATAAGTATTAAAGTGGACAAAGCTTAAAATGCGATACGATTATGAAAACTCATTACACATTAATTTCAACGTCAAAAAAAACGTACATCCGTTTTTTATTTATGTTGATATCATTTCTTCCGCTGGCTTCGAAAGCGGTAAGTTACACTTGGGCAGGAAGTGTTTCAACCGAATGGGGGAACGCTTCTAACTGGTCGCCATCAACTGGCACTCCAGATTTCGGCGATGATGTTACCATTCAATCGGGAACATTTAGTCCTGTATTTGAAGAAATAGCCGGGCTGAACAATTTTACAATAAATTCAGGTTCGTTGAATTTAGCAGGATTCACCTTGATTATTTCGGGATCCTCAAATTTTAACGGTGGCAACATTTCTAACGGAGCTTTGAACTGCTCTGGAACCACTATTTTTTCGGGATCTTCGATTAGTGCAACTGTTTCGGTGAGCAGTTCATCTATTTCATTTAATGGCTCTATTTTCAGCCAGCCCGTTTCTGTAACCAAAACTGGACCTGGAAGTGTTACATCAACAGGAGGAAATACGTTCGACGGAACATTTACATTAAACAATTCAGGTTCGGGCGAAGTGATTCTTTGCAACCTCAATCCAGATACATATAAAGCGAACGTTACATTTACCAACTCAGGTTCAGGATGGATTTCTGCTTCACATGCCGCAGCAGGAACAAGTTACTTAGGTAACATCATTTTCAATTCGACCAGCAGCAGTCCAGGCGTAAGACTTGGTCAAGGCGGTGGAACATCTAGTTTGGCTAACACCAAGATCTTGCAAGTTGGTGGTACAGGATTTTCAACAGGCGACCTTTTTATTAAAAATTTGACGCAAATCGGAACTACAGCACAAGCTTTGACTTTAACCGGAACTGCATCACTTTCGATTGAAACTGGATGTATTTTTAATGCATCTGTGAATTTTACTTCTCCACAATTGTTGTTAGATGGCGCCACCTATGAAGGTGCTGCGGAGTTTGTTAAAAATGGTTCAGGCAACAATCAAAGCATTGGGGGAAATACATTTAACGACATTGCTACTTTTACAAATTCAGGTTCAGGAGAATTCATTTTAGGCGTTAGTAATCCTGATGATTTCAATGATCTTGCAACCTTTAATCAAACAGGCACTCAAACTATATTTGTAGCACATGGTGCATCAGGAACAACGTTTGCGGAAAATATCGTTGTGACTTCAACAGGATCAGCACGAGGCGTTCGTTTCGGACAAGCTGGAGGATCGTCAACATTGGCATCTGGAAAAACCATTGAAATTGGCGTTGCAGGATTTGAGGTTGGAAGCTTAAGATTTAAAAACTTTACTCAAACAGGAAGTACTGGTCAAAACATTTCATTGATTTCTGGTACTGCTGCATTGTATTTAGAAGGTGGAACTACATTTAATGGAGCGGTTAATTTTGCAGTTCCTCAATTGCTTCTTAGTGGCACAACCTTTAATAGTTCAGCAGTTTTAGAAAAAAACGGAGCTACTTCAAATTCTGGAACAGGCGGAAATACATTCGCATCATCGGCTTCAATAACCAATAGTGGATCAGGCTTACTTACTTTAGGGTCAACAAATGCTGATATTTTTGGTGGAACGCTTACGCTAATTTCATCGGGATCATCTGCTATTCAGGTTGCTCAGGGCGGCACTGGCCATCAATTCAATGAAAATATCGTTGTTTCATCGACAGGTTCTTCTCAAGGCATTCGATTTGGGCAATCGGGAGGAACGTCTGTTTTGGCAGCAACAAAGACTTTAACTATTGGTGTAGGAGGATTTTCTTCGGGCGATTTAACATTGAGGGCCTTCACACAAACGGGTTCAACATCACAAACGCTCACCAGTTTTAGTGGATCAACATTTCTTCAATTAGAAGGCGGTTCAGTGTTTAATGGGGCCGTAACGTTTTCTGCACCTGGAATTAATTTGAATGGTGCTACATTTAATTCAACAGCCGTTTTAACTAAAAATGGAGCAATTTCATCCAATTCTACAGGTGGAAACACCTTCAATTCTACGGTAACCTTGAGCAGTTCAGGATCTGGCCAATGGATTCTTGGGAATTCCGATCCAGATGTATTCGAAGGCAATTTAACCATCGAAAATACTGGTTCAGATGTGGTTTATTTGGCCGAAGGCTCTGCCGATAATGAGTTTAATGGAAACATAGAGATTAATTCTACAGGTTCATCCGCTGGAATTAGATTGGGTCAAAATGGAGGTACTTCTACGTTGGCTTCAGGAAGAGTAATTAGCATAGGAAGTGGAGGATTCACCTCTGGAGATTTGCGACTTGCTGGATTTACTCAGACAGGATCAACTGCTCAATCCTTAACATCATTTGGTTCTGGAACTGAGCTGTATTTTGAAGCAGGCACAACATTTAATGCGAACTCAACATTTATTTGTCCGGGCGTTTACCTAAATGGTTCAACATTTAACAACACTACAACAATTACAAAAAATGGATCAGGTCCAAACTTGTCTACTGGTGGAAATGTATTCAATGGAGTAACAACCTTATCAGTTACTGGTTCTGGAGCTTTGTATTTGGGCAGTTCAAGTGCCGACGATTTTAATGAGGATGTTAGTTTTCGTCAAAGCACTGCCTTTACGCTTTATCCATCGTACAATTCAAGCTCGACATTTGCAAAATCAATTTCTACAACTGGTTCTTCTTCAGTAGTCAACTTTTCGGCCGGTGGTGGAACTGTAATTTTAAATGGATCGGTGAATCAAAATATTTCAGGAGATGTTTCCATTCCACCCAATTTCCACAATTTAACCATTAACAAAGCTGCTAACCGGGTTACTTTGCAAACTCCAGTAACAGTAAGTAACTTGCTCACGCTCACTTTGGGTAGAATCAATGCGACAAGCACGAATTTTCTAACTGTTCTCGACAATGCAACTGTTAGTGGAGTTTCGAACGCCAGCTATATTTCTGGGCCATGCCGCAAAGAAGGCAATGATGCATTTACATTTCCTATTGGAGCCGGTGGATTTTACCGCGCAATTGGGATTTCGGCACCTGCCACAACTGGCAGTCAGTTTACAGCAAGATTTTTATTCGATGATTCTGATGCAACCTACGCACATTCAAGCAAGGATGGCTCATTAGACCATTTAAGCCATTGCGAATACTGGGTTTTAGATCGTGATGCGGGTTCTTCTTCAGTATCTGTAACACTTTCGTGGAATACTACAAGTTGTGGTGTTACGAATCTTTCGGATTTGCGTGTAGCGCGCTGGGATGGATCTATGTGGAAAGACCATGGAAACGGAGGAGCTTCAGGCAATACTGTTGCAGGTTCGTTGGTTTCATCAGGATCAATTTCAAGTTTCAGTCCATTCAGCTTATCATCTAGTAGCTCTGAAAATCCGCTTCCTGTTAATTTGGTGCATTTTTCTGCAACTCCAAAGGATGATCAAGTTCAAATTGAATGGACAACCGTTTCAGAAACCAACAACGATTACTTTACTGTTGAAGTTAGCCAAGATGCGGTTGAGTTTAATGAAGTTGCCAAGGTTTCTGGTGCGGGGAATAGCAATTCAATACTCAATTATGTAAGCTACGACAATTCACCGCAGGCAGGGGTTTCGTATTACAGATTGAAGCAAGTAGATTTCGATGGAAAGTTGATGTATTCTGGAATTCGTGTAGTTGAAATGATGAATTTGTGGCAAAACGAAATTATTATTTCTCCGAATCCAGTTGTGAATTCGGCAACTTTGAGACTTGATCCAGATCAGTTTTCTAATCCTATTGTTGAAATTAGAGATTTGCAAGGCCGTTTGGTTAAATTGATCGGAATGATTGAAGTTAATCCAGCAACTCCGGCGGAAGTTGATTTAAAAGATATTCCATCAGGTTTGTATTTCTTGCAAGCAATTGAAAATGGCAAAACTGCAGTTCGGAGAATTGTGAAGAAATAGCGAATTTAATTCGACAATATTGATAAAGGGCTTTCGATTGAGAGCCCTTTTTTTGTGAAATAATTTAATGTTCAATATTGACCTAGTCCTTAATTCTAGCGTTAATTGGTTTCTTAATTTTTAAAATAATCTTTTGTTTTTATTTGGCCAAATAATCGTCTGTGTAATTTAAACAAAATATAAAACTTTAAAATTAAGTGCAAAATATTTTTCCGGGATTTAAAATACCTTCGGGATCGAATGCGAATTTAATTTTGCGCATGAGTTCAAGCTGAATTTCAGGAAATTTGATGTTCATATAAGGTTGTTGCACCAAACCAATTCCATGTTCGCCGCTTAATGTTCCGCCAAGACTTACAACAAGTTGGAATATTTCACGAATGCCTTTTGTGACGTCGGTATTCCATTGATCTTCAGTTAGGTCGCCTTTGATAATGTTCACATGCAAATTCCCATCTCCGGCATGCCCGTAGCAGACTGTATTAAATCCAAATTTCTCCCCAATTTCTTTAACACCACTTAACAACACAGGCAATTCTGCACGTGGCACTACAGTATCTTCTTCTTTGTATGTTGAATTCGATTTTACAGCCTCAGCAACACTTCTCCGAAGCTTCCAAAGGTCACTTTTCTGCGCCTCTGATTCAGCAAAATGAATATCCATACAATCAAATTGCTCCAGCACTGCAGCAATTTTGTCTATATCCTTTAGGATAGTTTCCTCGTCGTTTCCATCCACTTCTATCAATAGGTGAGCTTGTTCATCTGGGCCAATTTGCAGATTGATATCAGATCTGAATTTCAACGTCCAATCGATCGCATCACGTTCCATAAATTCTAATGCAGAAGGAATGATTCCTGCCCTGAAAATGGCAGAAACTGCAGCACAAGCTTTTTCTGGACTTCTGAAAGGAGCTAGTAAAACTTTATTCATCGCTGGATAAGGCAGCAATTTGAAAACAACTTTTGTGATGATTCCCAAAGTTCCTTCGCTTCCAACGAAAAGTTGCGTAAGGTTGTAACCAGTCGAGTTCTTGAGCACTTTGGCTCCTGTTTGAATGATGTCGCCATTGGCGAGTACGACTTCTAAATCGAGAACATAATCTCGGGTTACGCCATATTTAACAGCACGTGGTCCGCCCGAACAATGCGCAAGATTCCCTCCAATAAAGCAGGTTCCTCTGCTAGAGGGATCGGGTGGATAAAACAATCCTTTTTCAATAACTGCTTCTTGAAAAACTTGTGTAATTACGCCTGGCTCAATAGTAGCCTGCAGATTACGTTCATCAATTTCAATGATTTTATTGAATCGGCTCATCGCCAGAACCACACCACCATGGATTGGAAGTGCAGCACCACTAAGGCCCGTTCCTCCACCTCTGGTTGTTACAGGAATTTTATTTGTATTACAGTACTGAAGAATTTTGCTGATTTCTAGAGTAGTACCTGGTTTTAGAACACAATCAGGTAAAAACTTCAGGTCTTCAGTCTCATCTGAGGCATGCGTATGTAGAGTTTCTTGATCGACGAATACATGCTCATCTCCAATAATATTTGAGAAAAAATGTAGATGCGAATTTTGGCTATCGTTGGAAAACATGATCAAATTAAATCTTAATCAAATGTAAATCACAATTGGTTGGTTTGAATACCAAATCGATAAATTATTTAATGTAGAGCTAGCAGATATAATTTATTTTCCAAGTGCTTCATTTCTATTTTACTACATTTGATAAACAGATTAAAGTAGTTTATATTAATCAATTATATAATCATGGAAAATGGATTTGATTCGCTTTTAGATGCGCTGAATGGATTAAAGAAAGAAGGATACACAAAAGATTTTAATTTACTTCCCACTAGTTTGTTTTGCAAAATGGATGAGATTCGATTGTATCCTGATGATTTTGAAATTGATAAGTATTACCGTTTTGAAAACGACACTGATCCAGCGGATCAATCGATTGTATATGCCATTTCATCGATCAAACATAATTTGAAGGGTGTTTTGGTAAATGCTTATGGTATTTATGCCGATCCGATAGACAATGAATTGGTTAAGAAACTTCATATTGCATAAATGTTAGCATTGCGCCCTCTTTGCGAACATTGTGGTAAAGACTTGCCTCCAAATGATTTATCGGCAATGATTTGTAGTTTTGAGTGTACGTTTTGCAAAGATTGTGTTACAGCAGTGCTGGAAAATGTTTGCCCTAATTGTGGTGGCGGTTTTGTGAATATGCCTATTCGACCGAGTGCTTTGTTAGAGAAGTATCCAGCCTCCACTGATACACTTACAAAACCTGTAGATTTTCAAGTTTTCACATTTATTCGCGACAGAAATAAAGGTATTGATCCATCCGATCGATAACATTTAATTGAAGATATCGCGAATTAATTCGATTCCAAGGCCTGCATTTCCTGAAAGGCAAATTTTCCCATAATCAATTTTTAATCCCGAAGCCAAGTCTTCTGTTAAAAGTAATGGTCCATCCATATCAACAAAATCGATTAAGGGTAAAAAATGAGCAATAGCCGCAGAGCCAATTGAACTTTCATTCATGCTTCCGATCATCACTTGGAGATTATATTTTCGTGCATTTTCAATCATACGGAGCGCCGGAGTAATTCCTCCGCATTTAGTTAATTTGATGTTAATGCCGTGAAATCCAGACGCGCATAATTCTACATCGGTTTCATGAACGCAACTTTCATCTGCGAAAAGCGGGATTTTGCTCATTTTTTTTAATTGTGGCATTTTATTGATTTCGCTCACAGGTAAAGGTTGTTCAATCAATTCGATGTTCAATTGTTCAAATTGCCCTATTTTCTCGATTGATTCTTCCAGGTTCCAGCCCGCATTTGCATCAATGCGAAATGGTTTATGACAATGATTTCTTAAAGTGGTTAGGTTGTTTAGGTCATTTTCATTTCCTACTTTAATTTTATATACAGGCCATGGATGGTCTTCAATTTTCTGAATTAAATTTTCAATTGAGTCGATGCCCAAAGTGTAATCAGTTTGTGGGAGATGGTTATTCCAATCGCATCCCCAAATAGCAAACAAAGGAAGATTTTTCATTTTTCCATAGGCATCCCAAAACGCCATGTCGAGCGCACATCTCAAGAATGAATTACTAGGAAATAATTGATTAATAAGCTGGTAGAAATCTTCAGGGTGACTAGCTTCAGCATCCTCAATAATATGAAGTTCGAGTTGAAGATCCTCAATCATTTTTTCGATGGGGATATTATAGTATGAAATAGCTGGTGCTTCTCCATACCCAATAAATTCTCCAATACTGAGTTTTATGATCAAAGCTTTTTGTACTGATTTTGTTCTTCCTCCTGAAATCGTGAATGGATACTCGAAAGGAAGCGTGGTAACTGTATAATTTATTTTGATGGCCATAGATCTGCAATTTGAGAGAATCTGGAATAAAATCTCCATGTTTTCAATTTTTTCATTAACAAAACAATGTTTGAGATGGATGATTTATTTAATAATCAATCAAATCAACCTATTATTATCAATGGAATCTTTAAATTAAGTAATTAAAAATTTTGAAGTCCGTTAACAAGTCTTGTAAGATAATAATGAGTGAATAATGCAATGAATTAGTATTATGATGTAACATTTTATTTCATGTTTAGATACATATTTATTATGATTTTTAAACCGTGTTTTGTATTCTCATTTATATACTGATGAGTGGAATAAGAAAATACACTTTAAAATCATTTATCATATACTTAAAGTTTCATTATTGTGGTATTTATGTAATTTTTATGGATAGATATATAAAATTATAGATAGATAAACATTCAATTTTGCAGATCAAAATAATGTTATAGTATTAAATATGATTTCATTGTTACTAAAAATAATACTTAAGCCTAATTTTATATATGAAAAAATATTTGCCAATATATTTTTATGGTCTTGTCATAATACTTGAAGGGATATTTCTTCTGTTTTCAGAGTACACTTCGTTTAAAATATCTAAGTTATTATTGGGTGGCGCGTTAACATTTGCTGCCGTTCTAGCATTTGTAGCTGCATTTTCGCGTCGCAGAAAGCAAATTCAAATCGCATACCATGAAATGCATGCCCTTGCAATGTTGGTTTACGGCTTATTTATTCTTTTTTATTGTAAAACTTTCGAAGAACTTCAATTTTTTTCTCTATTCCTGTTTATATTTTATGCATTTTCAGAAATAATATTTTGCATTTGGCTTTTCAATTTAGCTTTAAAACTTGACTATAAAATTATCATTATTCGATTAATTCTTGGTTTATTGATCGGATTCGGAGCCATAACAGTTATGGGCTATGCAGAAGCTAATTTGGTGAGTTATGGGTTGCTCTTTATTATTGTCGGAATTAACATTATACTCTATGTAGCGCTGTTAAGAGAAAGGCAAACAAATTCTGAAGCAAACGAATTGAAGGGGTGAGTGAATATTTTTTTCAGTTTTAAATACGAGTTATTTAGATAGAAATTGGTTGAGTTGTTAAATCGATTTGTAAATGTGAAGTTAAATTTGAATCGATGGAAACTATTGCAAAAATGAATAGCTCTAATAAAATTGTTGCTAAAGTTGTAAACGCTGGAAAAGATTACAGTGTAGGAGATGCAAAAATAATTGCCCTTAAAGCCAGCAATGTTGAATTAAAGGCAAATGAACTCTTACTTATTATAGGGCCTTCAGGATCAGGAAAGACAACATTGCTGTCCTTGTTCGGCTGCGTTGTTTACCCAAGCTTTGGTGAAGTTTGGATTGATGATGTTAAGGTTAATGATTTGTCAGAAAGTAAATTGGCTGAATTGCGCTTATTGAAAATTGGGTTTATTTTTCAACAGTTTAATCTAATTTCTCCCTTTACTTCATTGGAGAATGTGATGATGCCACTTATTCTTCAAGGGGTTTCAGATCAGGAAGCAAAAAAAAGATCTATACTGGCTTTAACTAAAGTTGGGATGGGCGATAGGATGAAAAATCTATCAAACAATCTCAGTGGTGGTCAAAAGCAGCGTGTTGCCATCGCAAGGGCCTTGGTTACCAATCCTGAAATGATGCTTTGTGATGAGCCCACAGCTTCACTTGATTTAGATAGCGCAGGAATAGTTATGAGGGAATTGAAAGAATTAGCCAAACAAGGAAAGGCAGTTGCAGTTGTTACCCACGATAACCGCCTTCGGCCGTTTGCTGACAGAATAGTTTATGTCTTAGATGGTGGAATTTCTGACAAACCAGTTGAAGAAGAAATAGCCTTAAATTAACTTAGACATGAAAAATTATTTATTGTATCTATTGATCGTTTTGTATGGTGCTTCGTGCAAAAATTCTGAAGAAGATGAGTCGTTAATTGCAGAAAATGCGAAACAAGCTAACTCAAAAGATCTTGTTGTTGGCATTGGTAAAATTAGTCCTGAAAATGACATTATTCAATTGTCATCTTCGGTTAATGGCATAGTAAAGTTAATCCTTAAAAAAGAGAATGACTCAGTAGCTATAGGCGAGGTTGTTTTGGAATTAGATCATGCTTTAGAAGATGAAAAGGTAAATAAGTCGATGATTGAAATACATTCGCTGAAAGCACAATTAAGAGCTGATTTTGCCAGTATTGAAGAATATACAGTAAAAGTTAAGTACGCAAAAGTTGAGCTTAAACGCCTGAAAAATTTACTATTGAAAGGCTCTGAAACACAACAAACAGTAGATAATGCTTCTTCGAATCTTCAATCGCTTAATACAAGCTTAGATAAATTTATAGCTGTTGTTAATTTTGATAAAAGTAAGTTGAATGAGTCAGAATCTACGCTGCAATCATTCAAAATTGAACGGGATCAAAAAATAATTAAATCTCCGGTTAATGGGAGACTTCTAGAAATAACCTCACTGATAGGTGGAATTGTATCTATTCAACAATCATTTGCGCAGATCGAACCAGAAGGAAAAACAATCGCTATTTGCGAAATTGATGAATTAAATGCTACAAAAATTAAAGTTGGACAGTTTGGTTGGATTCGTAATGTTGGTTTTTCTGGCACATTATCAAGCGGGAAAATTGTTTTTATATCTTCATACCTCAGTAAGAAATCATTATTCATAGAGCAATCTGGCGAAAAAGAAGATCGGCGAGTTCTTAAAATTAAAATGAAGCTTGACAGTCCTGGCAAATTACTGTTGAATTCTAGAATTGAATGTGTTATTGATCCATCAAGTAATATTATTAAATAGCATTATGTTAAAGGTTGCTTGGAAATTTATTAAGTTCGATAAGGCCAAAAGTATAGGCGTGATTGTTGGAATACTAATTAGTACTTTTTTAATTAGACAGCAATTAGGTATTTTCTTTTTTCTTTCAGGCCTTATGGGAGCTTTGGCTACTGATGTAAATGCCGATATCTGGGTTGTGGACAGTAAGATCAATGATGTTAATCAATTGGGAAAACTTGATATTAGGAATCTTCGTGCAGTGCAAGGAATTGAAGGTGTAAAAGAAGCATTCCCATTGTTTATAGCCGGCGCATCCTGTAATTTTGAAAATGGTACAAGTGGAGCAATTACTTTATTAGGTGTAGATGATAATCATGTTGCCGCTTTATTGAAAAATGATAAAGTTATTGATGGCAAATTTTCAGATTTACATCTTGATGGTGCTGTGAGTGCGGAATTTTATGAAAAGAAGAATTTAGGTGGAAATATCGATCAAGGTACCAATCTTGAAATTAATGGGAAACGTGCATTTTTTGCATTGAAAACAAAAGGATTTAGAGGCTTTGGCAGTAGTTTTAGTGTAACCACTATTGAAAGAGCTCGATATTTTTCAAATCAATCGATCAATTCAATTAGTGCAGTATTGGTAAATGTTAAAAACATAGAGAACATCGATCTAATTATTTCACGAATAAATAAGAATGTTGTTGGTGTTCGCGCATGGCAGTCAAAAGAATTAGCATCATCTTCAGTCAAGAAGATACTTGCAAGTAGTGGTATAGCATTGAGCACCGGAACACTCATTGTTTTTGCATTAATCGCAGGCTTTTTTATTATTGGTTTAACAATGTATTCTTCTGCACTAGATCGTTTGAAGGATTATGGAACATTAAAAGCTATTGGTGCGAGCAATAAGTATATCAGTAAGCTCATACTCACACAAGCTATGTTATTTACCATAGTTGGATTTATAGCTGGTATGCTTCTTCTTGAAGGGTTCAGATTTGGTGTGCAAAAGTCGGGTTTAATATTTTCATTTTCTCCTTTTGTTTTGCTGATTATGTTTAGCATTATTGGTTTAATTTCTTTAAGTGGTGCTTCATTCGCTTTGGTCCGAATTAGGAGTGTAGAGCCAAGTGCTGTGTTTAGATGATATTTAAATAATTTAATTATGTTCAATTTACAAATATACTCACCATTTAAATTGAAAGCGCTTATTATTTATAGAGGCTCAACTTTAAATTTTCGAATATTACTTATTTTTACTATTTTTTTGATCTCTATAAATTGTAACGCTCAGAGAATCATTACCCTTTCGCAGTCAATAAAAAGCGGACTATCTAATCGAAACAGTATTCTAGCAAACAAAATAGATTTGGCAGTTGGTTCGTTACAAACAGAAGCTTTGTTCAGGAAATTTAGGCCTCAATTATCACTTGAATATTCCTATTTATATAATCCGATTTTACAAACTTCAATTTTACCAATCGGTGTTTTTAATCCTTCCTTTCCAATTGATGCAACAAAAAGCGTTCAATTTGGCACCAAGTGGAATCAGTCTGCTGGGATTTATGCCATCCAACCAATATTTGATCGTTCTCTTAGTGCCCGTGTTAATGAATCAAAACTTCAAGAAAGGATTTTAGCTTTATCTTTTGAACAATCTGAAAACGATTTGGCTTACACAATTGCACAAGCTTATATAGCAATTTGTATAGATAATTCTAAAATTGAATCACTTAAATCAGATACTTCTCGAACTTTTATTCAATTTCAGAACTTCAAAAACATTTTCGATGAAGAAAGATTGCTAAAAACAGAGGTAATCAAATCTGAAATTTTGCATTTTGAAACATTGCAGTTATTGTCAAACGCTATTTCCTTGCTGATTGAAGATAAAGTTTACTTACTTTATTTAATGGGAGAGAAAAGTATCGATTCTTGTGATTTTCAAGTTGATTCAAATGTGTCTGCTATTAAATTCGATGATTTACTTTTACTAGATCCCAAGCAATTAAGCTACCTTAATGAACTTGATGTTAAAAGTCAATTAACCGATTTACAAGCAATGTTAGAGAGATACAAGCAATCTCCAACAGTTGCATTCAAAGGTTTTCTCGGAGCTAATCAATTTTTAAATGCATTTAATCCTGTTGAATCTAATTCATGGTTTGGAAGCAGTTATATTGGTTTAGATGTAAAAATTCCTTTAATGATTAACGAGAATACCCGCAATAAAATAAAACAAATGAAATTGCAATCAAATCAATATCAATTTCAAAAAGATGATCTATCCCAGAATTATTCAAAAGATCGATTAATTGCTAAACTAATGATTGATAATTTTAGAACTAGATTGATTACACTAAATAAAATCATTAATTTAAGTTCAGAATCATTAAGTATTTTTGACGCAAGATTTCTTGAAGGTCAAGAATCCATATTCAATGTAAAGATTGAAGAATTGAAGCATAAAGTGTTGAAGGCTGATTATTTAAACCTAGAGATGCAGCTATGGACTTATTGGTTAAACTATCTTAATGCTTCAGGTCATCTTTCTTTGCTTTGGCAGTAATTTTATCGATTCATATCCTCAATAAAAAATAGAATTTCGAATATTTATGAAATAGATTAAAGTAACTAAATTAAATACATCACAATGACTTTTTCAGAAATTATAAATTACAGGCGCTCGATTAGGCATTATAGTACTTCTAAAATTAATCCAAGTAAAGTTAGAGATTGCCTAGAATTAGCAACACTGGCTCCCAATAGCTCTAATATGCAGCTTTGGGAGTTTTATCATATTACAGACTTGGAAGTATTAAAAAAGCTTTCTGTTGCATGTTTGAATCAAAAATCTGCCATTACTGCCCAACAAATGGTTTTGTTTGTAACGAGACAGGATTTGTTCAGAAGCCGAGCAAAAAAAATAATGGGTACGGAAATGCTTAATGTTTTAAAAAATAGTCCTAAAGAAAAGCAGGCAATTAGAATGAAAAAATGGAAACTTTATTATGGCAATATAATGCCTTTTCTATATGCTCGTTTTTTCGGGTTAATTGGTTTTTTAAGAAAGATATTTGTAAATATCATTGGGATTTTTAGGCCAATCGTTTACCAAGTTTCGGAAAATGATAGTAGAGTTGTGGTGCATAAAACATGCGCATTAGCAGCTCAAACTTTCATGCTCGCAATGGCAAATGAACATTACGATACTTGTCCGATGGAGGGTTTTGATAGCAGGAGAGTTAAAAGTATTCTGAATTTGCCATATGGTGCAGAGATCAATATGGTCGTTTCTTGTGGAATTAGAAGTGAAACGGGTGTTTGGGGTGATAGAATGAGAATCCCATTTGATGAAGTTTATTATAATATTTGATCTATTATGACGAAAAATAAAACACTTAAGCTTGTTGATTCTATTCGAATTTCCAATATTCATTTCACTTTATCAGAATATGAAACAAGAATTTCTAAGGATATTCGAAAGCGAAACATCACCGATGAAGATTCTGATTTAGAAGAAATATCTAAACTTCAGAATAAATTATATGCAGAGGATAGGCAATCATTATTGATAATTTTCCAAGGAATGGATAGTGCCGGAAAAGATAGTGCGATTAAGCACATTTTGAAAGTGCCTAACCCTCAGGGAGTTGCTGTAACGAGTTTCAAGCACCCATCTGAATTGGAATTAGAACACGATTATCTTTGGAGACATGCAGTTAAACTTCCAGAGCGTGGGCAAATTGCGATATTTAATCGTTCTCACTATGAAAATGTACTTATTTCGAAAGTGCATCCTGAATTGGTTTTGTTCGAACGTCTTCTTAATTACAATACATTGGCAAAATTAGATAATGAATTTTGGGAACTTCGTTATCGTCAAATCAATCTTTTTGAAGAAAGAATAATTGAATCTGGAACTCATATTCTTAAATTATTTATGCACTTATCAAAAAATGAGCAATGTGAAAGATTCTTAGATCGTATAAAAAATGAAAATAAGAATTGGAAATTTTCAAAAGCAGATATTAAAGAACGTAAATATTGGTTAGAATATCAAGATGCCTATCAGGATTTAGTTAGAAAAACTAGCACAAAATCAGCACCGTGGTTTGTTGTTCCTGCAGATGATAAATCAACAGCACGAGCAATTATTTGCAAAATTATTTTAGAAAAGCTAGTGCATATGAATCCTAAATTTCCTGTTAAAAGCAACGAAGAAATTCATTACATGAAAAATGTTAAATCAGAACTTGAAGGCGAACTAAGCATTTAATTCTATAATTAAATTCTTTTAACTAATAATTATTTTAAACATATTCATGAAATGGATATGTGTAATCGAAAAATTTACTCCTAATTTCATTTGCAATATTTGAAAATTTAGATTGATAAGTATAATATTCTGCTGCAAGTTTTAATTATTTAATTCAAAAGATTTCTAAAGTTTGGCATTGGTTCTCTATTATTTTTGTTTCATCGGGCATTGAGTTCTTGTGGTTAGGTTTTTATTGAGTTTTCTATTCATCTGAAAGGTTCTTCAGTAAGGGTGTGATAAGTAATATGGGCTTTTTAGCACTGATTGATTGGTTTTGTATTCTAGCATAATGGATTTTCATAATAATTTTATCAGCCAAATCACATGCTTGATTGATATTGCTATTTTTACCGACCATTCAATCTCTCTAAATTCATGAAACAGTTATTTTCTATTTTATTGCTTTTGTCATCGTATTTTCTGCAAGCGCAAGACTTGAAGGACTTTACACTACAAGAAATATGGGCATCTCGTCAATTCGCTCCACAATTTGTTATGGGCATGGAAAGCATGAACGATGGGCAGCATTATTCAGCTTTGAGATTTGAAGATGATGTGATCTTTATAGAAAAATTCAGCTATGCCAAAGGAGAAAAGGTGTCTATCATTTACGATGGTACAAAATTTAAGCTTCCTGATGGTTCTCCAATTAATTTTGATGAATACGTTTTTAGTGCAGACGAAACCAAGCTTTTGGTTCCAACTGAAGCTGAGCCCATTTATCGCCATTCCTTTAAATCTGATTTTATTGTAATCGATCTCGCTACAGGAAAGGCAGATTTTTTAAGTCGTACAGCTGGAAAGCAGCAGTATGCAGAGTTTTCCCCAGACGGGAAAAAAGTTGCCTTCGTGCGCGACAACAATTTGTTCATTAAGGATTTACTTTCTGGAAACGAATTAACTGTAACCAATGATGGTAAGCAGAACACTGTTATTAACGGCGCCACAGATTGGGTATATGAAGAGGAATTTGCATTGGCTCAAGCATTTTTCTGGTCGCCCGATGGAATCAAAGTTGCTTTTTTAAGGTTCGATGAATCGGAAGTGAAGGAGTTCAACATGGCTATGTATGGAAGCCTTTATCCTAGCGAATACAAGTACAAATACCCAAAAGCTGGCGAGAAAAATTCTTCGGTGGCCGTTATGGTTTACGATTTGGCGATCAAAACAACCACTAAAATGAATTGCGGTGACTCTCCTGAGCAATACATTCCACGTGTAAAATGGACTTCCAATTCAAAAGAATTGTGCATCACAAGGATGAACCGCTTGCAGAACCATTTGGAGCTCTTGTTGGCAAACCCTATTTCAGGTGAATTCAGGTTGTTGTTAGAAGAAAAGAATTCGACCTATATTGATATTCATGATAATTTGATTTTTTTGGAGGATGGAAAGCGTTTCATTTGGTCGAGTGAGCTAGGTGGAAGAAACCATCTTTACTTATACGGCATGGATGGTAAGCGATTGAATGCCATCTCTACTGGTGAAATGGATATTACAGAAGTATTTGGATTGGATGAGAAAAGTTCAACCATTTGGTTCCAAGCTGCAGCTCCGACGCCATCCGACAGAACTATCTTTAGTGTGAAATTGAATGGAAAAGGACAAAAAAATATTCTGCCACTAGGTGGTCATCAGAATGCAGAATTCAGCAATTCTTTCAGTTATTTTATCCTTCAACAGAGCAACGCTAATGAGCCAACTTCATTTGCACTATACAACAACAAGGGTGTTCAGGTTAGAATGCTTGAAAATAACCAAGGTTTAAAAGACAAACTGAAAGAATATCGTTTAACATCGAAAACGTTTTTAAAAATCCCGAACGGACAAGGCACTGAGTTGGAAGCTTGGATTATTCGTCCACCAGATTTCAATCCAACCAAAAAGTACCCAGTTTTCATGACGGTTTATGGCGGTCCAGGGCACAATACTGTTGAGAACCAATGGGAAGGTAGTAACTATTTGTGGTATCAAATGTTGGCGCAGAAAGGCTACATCGTGGTTTCTGTAGATAATCGTGGTACGCAATTCCGTGGGGAGGAGTTTAAAAAATCAACCTATAAGCAACTTGGAAAATTAGAAACTGAAGATCAGATTGCAGCTGCAAAATACATGGCAACGCTATCTTACGTAGATGCTGCTCGGATTGGAATTCAAGGATGGAGTTATGGCGGATACATGAGTTCATTGTGTATCACCAAAGGTGCAGATGTTTTCAAAATGGCAATTGCAGTAGCACCAGTAACCAATTGGCGCTACTATGATTCTATTTACACAGAAAGATTCATGCAAACGCCCCAAGAAAATGGTTCTGGTTACGACGATAATTCTCCAATTAACCATGTTTCTCGAATGAAGGGCAAATATTTATTAATTCATGGCACTGCCGACGACAATGTGCATTTCCAGAATTCAGTGGAGATGGTAAATGCCTTGGTGAAAGCCAACAAGCAATTCGATTTGTTCTTTTACCCCGACAAGAATCATGGCATTTATGGAGGAAATACAAGGCTGCATTTGTATAACATGATGACGAATTTCATCATCGAAAATCTTTAAATTTTAGAGATGGCAATTTGCGTTTGGATGAAAAAATGCATGTTGCTAATTTGATACACAAATCAAAGTTGTAATTTTTCAGGGAAACAGGCTCCATTTTTTGTCGATCTGATAAATTATCGTTTGCCGTGCAGCGAACAGCTATTTGATTGCATCTACTTGATGATTGTTTATAATAACTGATTATCAAGTCGTTTGACTTTAGGTTTTAACTTTCGAACCAAAGCAGATTTTTCTATATTTGTTAGCCTATTTTGTAAAATCGTGAAAACACTATTTTTCTTCGCCACACTTATGGTTTCAGCCTTTCTGTCTGCACAGAGCAACGATAACCTACAGTTGATTGATGCCCGTGCTCGAAAGTATTATTCCGATACCGATATCATCAACATGACACCAGTTAAACTGGCTCAGGTGAACTTCATTTTTCAGCGTTCATTCGTTGTTAATCACGACAAACCTTGTCCAGAGTGCCCGGCAGTTGATCTAAGTAAAATCGACGTAGGCATTATGCAAAGGCAAATTGATAAAAGACAGCGCACCTATCAATCGGTTCCAGGGCAACCAATCGATCTACTTTCATTGAATGAATTGGATGCAGAACTGCTTCGCATCGAACAAGAATTTAGCAACAATACAAACTCCAATTAAGGCATGAAAATCAGATTCTACCAACTAATTCTGATGATCACTGTGCTTTTATCGGGGATCAATCTAACGGCCCAAACCTATACTCTCGGACAGGGTGGAGCTAATATAGTTACCTGTGGAGGAACCATTCTCGATCCAGGTGGAACTGGGAATTATGCTAATAGCTTGAACGTTTCCCAGACCTTTACTTCGGCGACTCCCGGGCAGTGTTTACAGTTAACAATTACCAGTTTTGCTACTGAAGCAAACTTCGATTTTGTTAGAATTTACAATGGACCAACTGCAACGGGAGAACCTTTGTTAGAATACGCTGGTGCTGCTTTGGCATTACCAATGGTTCTTACTGGAACAGCTGGATCAGCAGGGAGTATAACAATCGCATTCGTTTCAGATGGTTCTGTAACGCCTGCAGGATTCTCAATTAATGTAACCTGCGTACCGTGCCCTCCAGATCCAATTATTTACATTTTAGGACAAGGAGGCGCAACCATTACAGGCTGTGGAGGATTACTTCGCGATCCAGGAGCAACCTTGAATTACCCGGACAATGCTAACGTTGTACAAACATTTTGCTCAGGAACTGGCGATTGTGTTCGCCTAACATTCTCCGAATTTGAAATGGAATCTGGAGTCGACTTTGTTCGTTTCTTTGATGGAAACAGCGTTGCAGCACCTCTTCTTGATATGGCTTCAGGATTCAATTTGCCACCAGCAATTGTTTCATCCGACCAATCAGGTGGTTGCTTAACCATAGAATTCACTTCTAACGCTTTTACCAATTTCGAAGGTTTTAAAGCCACGATGGATTGTGTTCCATGTGCGCCACCTCAAGATGTCTTCATCCTCGGCCAAGGCCCAGCAACAATTAACGCATGTGGAGGAACGGTTGTTGATCCAGGTGGATCAGGTGATTATCCAAACAACCTCAATGTTATTCAAACTTTCTGCTCAGATGCAGGCAATTGTGTTCGTTTAACCTTTAATCAAGTACAAACTGAAAATACCATCGATGTAATTCGTTTTTATGATGGTGCTACGATTGGTTCAGCATTAATTGATGAAGTTTCTGGTTTTAATATTCCGCCTGCAGTTACCAGTACAACGAATTCTGGTGGATGTATGACAGTTCAGTTTATATCAAATGCATTTTCTAACGGTGCTGGTTTCAACGCCACTTTAACCTGTGTACCTTGTCCTCCGCCACCAGATATTTTGATTCTTGGTCAGGGAGGTCCAGTGGTTACCACTTGTAATGCGATTCTTCAAGATCCAGGTGGGCCAGGCCAATATGCCAACGATTTAAGTGTATCACAAACTATCTGTTCAGGAACAGCAGAATGTATCAATATTACTTTTACTGAATTCACCACTGAAGCTACATTTGATAGGCTAACCGTTTACGATGGTCCCGATAATACAGCTGAACTTCTTGGTATTTTCTCAGGATTTACGATGCCTCCACCAATAAGTAGTTCTACCGCTTCGGGCGGATGCATGACTTTGGTGTTTACATCAAGCAGCAGTGTTACCAATATTGGTTTCGAAGCCACAGTGCAGTGTGTAACTTGCCAAGATCCAGTGGATGCACCAACAGGTTACTGTGACGACGCCCAGCCTTTCTGTACTGAAGTTGAAGGAGGGATCACTTTCCCTGCAGCAACTGGTACAAATTCTGAATTTGGAGGCGGAATCTGCTGCTTAGGTTCAACACCTAACCCAGCATGGTACTACATGCGAATAGAAGAAACAGGGCCAATTGATATTTTAATTACCTCTGGATTCGATGTTGATTTTATTTGTTGGGGACCATTCACTGAGTTGCAGTGGCAAAATGGTATCTGCGGAGAGGCAACTGATCCAAACCAAGATTGTGCCGCAGGAGCAGGTTCTTACTTTATTGATTGCAGCTATTCGGGAGCAGCTATCGAAAACTGTAATATTCCTAATGCCACAGCGGGTGAATACTATATGTTACTTCTCACAAACTTCTCCAATCAGCAAACCAATATCAACTTCCAACAAAATGGCGGTGCTGGCTCAACCGATTGCAGTATTTTTTGTGAACTCGATGTGCCAGTAAATCCATCCGCTTGCGATCCTGCCACAAATACTTTCACTATGACTGGTGATATTGAACTTGTTAATCCACCAGAAACTGGAACATTAACAATTGCCAATTCACTCGGAGGTTTCGTTCAATTTAATGCACCTTTTGATCCTACAGTAAATTACAACTTTACCAATATGGCTTCTAACGGAGCTATTGGAGAAATCAGCGTTGTATTTTCCGACGACAACACTTGTGCTTACATTCAAACCTATAATGCACCAGAATCTTGTTCAGTTTGTCCGGTAGGCGCTTCTACTTCAGGCCCTGCTTGTATAGGTCAGAGCGTTTCATTAGATGCAACTGATATTGTTGATGCTACATATTCTTGGACTGGTCCAAATGGTTTTACATCAACAGATCAGAATCCAGTTTTCCCAAATGTTACAGCCGCCGATCAAGGTGTTTACACTGTAACCGCTTCAGTTGCTGCAAGTGGCTGCCAGAGTATTGCAACCACCAATGTGTTTGTATTCCCAACTCCACCGCCTCCAGTACCTTCAAGTAACAGCCCGATTTGCGAGGGAACTGCGCTTAACTTTTCTGCACAAAATGTGAACTCGGGAACTTTCTCATGGACCGGTGAAAATGGTTTCACATCTGCTGTACAGAATCCATCTATTGCTGCCGCATCTGCTGCTGCCGAGGGTCAATATAATTGTGTAGTTTCAGTAAATGGTTGCCCTTCTCCACCTGCTTTGTTAGATGTAGTAATCAACCCATATCCAACTACGCCAACTCCAACTAACAATGGACCATTGTGTGCTGGCGATTTGCTTCAATTAAACACACCAGATGTAGTTGGTGGAACATTTGAATGGACAAATCCTGGCGGAGTAATTTTCTCAGCATTGTTTAGTCCGCAGATTGCCAACTCAACTCCTGTAATGTCGGGCAATTATTCCGTTAGAGTGCAAGTAAATGGATGTTGGAGTTTACCTGCAATAACTGCGGTATCGATTTTCCCAATTCCTGTACTTCCTGCCATAACGTCCAATTCACCAGTTTGTCAAGATGAAACATTGAATATCAGCGGTCCGGCTCCGCTTCCTATAGTTGGAACGATTTACAACTGGAATGGTCCGAATAGTTTTACTTCAACAGTTCGGAATCCATCATTTACTGATGCACAGCCTGCGTTATCAGGAACTTACACACTTGTAACTACTGAAAATGGCTGTTCATCCCCTATTGGTTCTGTTAATTTGGTTGTAACGCCTTTACCTATTTCCAATGCTGGAATTGATCTATCGGTTTGTTCATTGATCCCTGCGCAGCTAGGAACCACGCCAACGGCAGGTTACACCTATTCTTGGGCACCAATTGAAGGGTTGAACTTCACTACTATCTCAAATCCTTTAGCCACGTTATCGAATGTTTCTAGCGATTCATATGTTAGAGAGTTTATCGTAACGACTACAGATTTGGGATGTGTAACAACCGATACAATATTGGTGACTGTGCTACCGCAACCTGTTGCAAATTTCGCAGGTCCTAATCCAATGTGTTATGATGTGAATTCATTCGACTTTATTGCGGGTGGTCAATTTGGACCTTTGGCAAGCTTCGATTGGCAGTTTGGCCCATCAGCAAATATTCCATTCTCAACCGATAGAAATCCACAAGACATCAATTTTACTGCTACTGGCTTGAACAATGTAACATTAACAATCACTGACCAAGGATGTGAGAGTAATGTGTTCCAATTCCCTGTTCAGGTTTGGCGCATGCCGGTGGCGAACTTTGATGCAAGTGCTTATACTGCTTGTGAGCCATCACTCATCACTTTCAGTAATTTATCTGAGTCTGACGATCCGATCAGTAACATTGGCTGGGCGTTCGGAAATGATAAATATTCTGAAGAAAACAATCCAACTGTACTCTACAATACAGCTGGAAATTATACAGTTTCACTTCAAGTTACTTCAGAATACGGTTGCTCCAACACTTACAGAATGGAGAACATGATCACCATTAATCCAACGCCGATAGCAGCTTTCAGTGTGAGTCCCGAGTTGATTGATATCATCAATCCTTACACAGACATTTTGGATATTTCGAATGGTGCATCGGAGATCATTTATCAAATTCCTGGGGTTGATACCATTTTCACGAACAATGCCCGCCCAATGTTCCCTGATTCAGGCTCGTACACGATTACTCAATTAGCGATCAATGAGTTTGGGTGCTTAGATTCAACAACTAAATCGGTGTATGTCCAAATTGGATATAAGCTTTATGTTCCAACGGCGTTCACTCCAAACGAAGATGGTTACAATGATGTATTCCGTGCATTTGGCGAAGACGTAGAAGAATTCTCGATGCGTATTTACGACCGTTGGGGAGAATTGCTTTACAGCACTTTCGATATCGAAAATGGTTGGGATGGTAAAACCCGACTTAATGAAAGAACGTTGCCAGGAGGGATTTACATTTATAAGATCCAGGCGATTGATAGAAACGGTTTGAAGAACAGCTACGAAGGCACCTTGACTTTGCTTCGATAAGAATACATTAAAGCAAAAATCCCCGTGAGGTTCGATCCTCACGGGGATTTTTGCTTTAATGGGCTAAACCAGAATGTCGCCGTTCATCTGCATTGGAACATTCAAATGCATCAGATGTAAAATGGTTGGAGCAATATCAGCAAGCTTTCCATTTCTAATGTGCTTGAACTCATTGTCGATTAGAATACAAGGCACAGGATTGGTCGTGTGCGCTGTATTTGGACTACCGTCGGGATTCTCCACATTATCTGCGTTTCCATGATCTGCAATGATGATTACTGAATATTGGAATTTGCTTAGTGTTTCTAAAACAGAACCTAGACAATTGTCTACCGTTTCTACAGCCTTTATAATAGCATCGTAAATGCCTGTGTGCCCCACCATATCGGGGTTGGCAAAATTCAAACAAATAAAATCGGGTTGGCATTTTTCAATATCCCCGATCACTGCTTTGCTTATTCCTGCTGCACTCATTTCGGGCTGAAGGTCATAGGTTGGAACCTTCGGTGATGGTATCATAATGCGATGTTCGCCCAGAAATTCACTTTCTCTTCCACCAGAAAAGAAAAAAGTAACGTGTGGATATTTCTCAGTTTCTGCAATTCTCAGTTGAGTCCTTCCTGCTGTTGAAATCACTTCACCCAGAGTGAATTCCATGTCGTCTTTAGAGAAAATTACCTTCACATCTTTGAAGCTGGCATCATAGTTTGTCATGGTGACGTAATACAATGACAAGGGCTTCATATTCAAGTCTGGAAACGCTTGCTGAGTAAGCACTTCTGTAATTTCTCTACACCGGTCTGTTCGGTAATTGAAGCTAATGACTACATCACCATTCTGAATTTTACCATGAATGTCTGAAGCAACAATTGGCTTTATGAATTCGTCTGTTTCACCAGCATCGTATCGGCTTTTGAGCGTTTCGAGCAGATTATTGCTTTGTTCGCCAATTCCATGCACAAATACATCGTAAGCGATTTTTACTCTTTCCCAGCGTTTGTCGCGATCCATGGCGTAATATCTTCCTACAATGCTTGCTAGTTTTCCACGGGTGTGGAGGAGTTTTTCTTCCAAAGTTTCGATAAAACCAGCGCCACTTTTTGGATCAGTATCTCGTCCATCAGTGATTGCATGAACATAAAATCTTTGCACTTGAGCAGCTTCTGCGAGCTGGATCAGATGATGCAAATGCTTATCAAAAGAGTGGATGCAGCCGTTCGATAATAATCCGAAAAAGTGGACAGGTTTGTTGTTTTCACGTGCATGTGCGAAAGCTGCTTGAAGCGTTGGATTTAAAGCCATTTCGCCATTTTCGGTTGAGTTGTTGATTTTTACCAGCTCTTGGTAAACAACACGTCCAGCTCCAATATTTAGATGACCCACTTCAGAATTTCCCATTTGCCCTTTTGGAAGTCCAACGGCTAAACCTGAAGTTTGTAAAGTCGACCAAGGTCTTTCTTTCATCAACTTATCCATCACAGGTGTATTGGCATTCGAGATAGCGTCAGAATGTGTTCCATCGCCAATTCCCCAGCCATCTAAGATGAGAAGGGCTACTTTTTTATTAGACATAATTATATAGATTTCAATCGGAGCTCAAAAATACTCCCTTCAGGTTGATTATTTGTCACCTTAATCTGAGCCTGATGAAGTTCAGCAAGAATTCTAACGATATAAAGTCCTAATCCGGTGCCTTTTGTTTGACGGGTTTCCTCGTTTCCGGCGCGGAAGAATTTTTCGAAAATCCGTTTTTTGTCGTCCGATGAAATCCCTGATCCTTGGTCTTTCACTTGAATAACTGCGCAATCCTTTTCTCTGAATAAATGGAGCGTGACTTTTTCATTCTCAGGTCCATATTTGCAAGCATTTTCGGTAAGATTTAGCAAGATCGAATGGATTGCTTCTTGGTCGGCATTTACAAAGATCTCGTCTTCAATTTTCGAATTCAAAATCTCCAAGTTGAACCGTGCATTGAATCCCGCAGCAAATTGAGCGCAAAGCTCACTCAAATGGACATTTTCCTTTCGAATAGAAAACGCATGGTTCTCTAATTGTGAAGCCATTAGAATGTTGCCAATCAAATGATCGAGCCGATTTGTTTCATCAACAGCGCGGCGGATGATTTCTTGTTGACGGGTTCGATCGAGTTCATGTTTTCCTAATGTCTGAAGGAAGAGTTTCACAGCTGCAACAGGCGATTTGAGCTCATGTGTGACCGACATTAGAAAGTTCTTTTGTTGTCTCGACACCTGATTTTCACGGCGGAAGGATTTTCGAATTTGGAGGATTCCTAACGAAAGGAAAAGAATGAACACCATCCCTTCTCCGAAAATCATGAGACGTTTTTGAGTGAGTTTCTCCTGAAGTAGGCTCTCAGCAACTTCGAACCCTTTGGTTTTTAATGAACTTAACTCGTTTCGAAGTTCGAAAATTTGTTGGTTGAGGTCGAATAACAAATACGACCACCACAAAAACTGAAGAAACACATAAATAACCAATACATAGAAAACCAGTAAAGGTCTGGGAGTTTCTTTGAAAAACTTTGGTTGGTTGTGTTTCGACATCCGATCTTTTTACGGGAAGCTATTTTTGTAAGTCTTTGAGTAATCCGCCCAAGATTGATTTCGGAAATGATTCTCACCAAAGTAACGCAGCGGGGCTTCGATTTGTTCTTTGGTTTGAAATCCTGCTAACGGACTCAAGATGTTAAAACTTTCATCTAGAAAAACTAAGCTTGGATATGCTAATCGGTTATTGAGTAAAGTAATGGCTAACCCATGTGTTCCATTTCTGCCAGCTCCCGGAACTATGCTGAATGTAGTATCGTTGATGGTGATGGGCATTTCCTTTTCTGCATTGAATTTTACGGCATAATAATGCTCGTTAACATATTTCACAACAGCAGGATCCTTGAAAGTTGAGGCATCCATTTTCTTGCACCATCCGCACCAATCGGTGTAGAAGTCGATCAGAATTTTCTTTTTCGATTTCTTTGATGCTTCCATTGCATCGGTGAAACTCATCCATCGAATTTCTTCAGTTTGAGCTGCCAATAAACTCGGGAGGAAAAATAAAATCAACACAAGTTTCCTCATCATTTTTCCGATTTATCGACGTCCATCACCTTGTTCATGCCCATCATTTGTTTCATGGTGGTTTGCATGCCGTCGGTTGAACCGTCAAGGAAGATGACATTCCCTTTTCCATATTCAGCAAAGTTCTTGATGGCCTCAGTCCACATACTGAACATGATCATTGAGGTATCGAGGTTTGCTTGTTTGAGCTCGTTTGCTGCATTGTTCAAACCTTTAGCTACTTCTTGGCGGAAGAGTGCAACGCCTTGTCCGCGTAATTGTGCAGCTTCTCTTTCAGCGGCGGCGGCAATTTTAATCGCATTTCCTTCAGCTTCAGCGGCTTTTGTTTTTGTGATCAACAGTGCTTGACCTTCATTTTCGGCTGCAGCCTTCAGGTTATTGGAAGCCACGACCTGACTCATTGAGCGCATTACCGCCTCATCGAAAGTGATATCATTCACTTGTAAATCTTGAAGATGGTAACCCCAAGCTTCTAGGTTGGCGTCGATCTGGTCTTTCACGTGTTCAACGATTTCTCTTCTTAGAGAAAGCACTTCAGCTTGTTTTTTGGTAGCAACAAACGACCTGATTGATCCTTCGATGGTTCTGATCAAAGCTTGCATGAGATTGCGTTCATCGATGAATTTGAAGGCAACTTTCTTGATGGTTTCTTCTTCTGCATCCATCACCGAGAAAAGAACCATGGTTTTGAAATACACATTTGCTTGATCGATTGTAACTGCTTGGAATTCGAGTTCAACTGATCGATTTTGAGTAGAAACCCTTTTGAAAAGATTCTCGATAAATGGGATAACGAAGTTCAGGCCTGGGTGTAAAATTCTTCGGTACTTCCCGAAAATAGTCACAACGCCGATAGTGCCTTGTTGGACGGTTTTAAAGGAGAAAAAAAGAAAGATAACTCCTATAAGGAGCAAAATCAATAATGGGTTAACTAGAGTCATAATTGGGTTTTATAGAAGATAAAAATACCGGATTACAGCTGAAATAAACTACAATCCGGTAGAAATAATGTGTGATTTATAATTATTTCACGTTGCCCATCAGTTTCTTCACTTGAGGAGCGATAAGTATCAAAACAACGCCACAAACAACAGCATAAATAGCTAGTTGTTGGTAGCCATCGGTATAGGAAATCAATTTTTCGGATGCTGTTGCATTCTCGCCAGGAACCGTCATTCCAGCTCCGAGTAAGCCTGCTACATATTGGCCGTATGCACTAGCTAAGAACCACATTCCCATCATTACCCCTTGAAGTGGTTGGGGCGATAATTTTGTCATAATCGATAGACCTATTGGAGAAAGACACAATTCGCCAAAAGTGATGATGAAATAGGCGAGGGTAAACATTTCTAGCGAAGTCATCCCGTTGCTATCAGCAAAGAAGCGTGTTGCATAAAATGTGTAGAAAGCCAATGAAAGAAAGATGAATCCAAGACCGAATTTCACAACAGTATTGGGTTCTTTTTTCCGCTTTGCGAGCCATACCCAAAAGAGTCCAACTAATGCTGCAAAGGCAATCACGAAGAATGAATTTGCAGAATTGTTTATACCGTTCGGATCAACTTTAACGCCGAAAAGTGATCCATGCAGATTGTTGGTAGCAAAGATGTTGAGCGATCCACCACTTTGTTCGAAGAATGCCCAAAACAATACCGAAAACACAATGAAAACGAGAGCTGCCAAGAGTTTCCGTTGTTCCTCGCGGTTATATTTTGCCATTTCAATGAACAGATAAACCAATGTTGCTGGTCCGATGATGTACATAAACCAGTCGGTGTATTCTGTTTTGGCTACCATGGTCATGATGATCGGAATAGCCAACAATGAACCTGCATATGTTGCATATTCATACCATTTTTTACCAGCGTTTTTGATTGGTGAAAGACCAATTGGGCCGAGGCTTTTCTGGGTGAATATGAACGTAAGAAGCGAAATCGTCATTACAATGGCAGCGAGTCCAAATGCCAAGTTCCACGAATATGATTTTGCAATAGCTACGCAAGCATAACCACCGAGCAATGCACCAACGTTTATACCCGCATAAAACAGCGAGAAACCGGCATCTCGTCTTGAATCATTTTGGTGGTAAAGTGCTCCAACCATGGTTGAAATATTGGGCTTGAAGAAACCAGTTCCTACAATGGTAAAACTGATGCCGATAAAAAACAACTCTTTAGGATCAACCGCTAGAATTAAACTTCCAGCGATCATGAGTAAGCCGCCCCAAAACAGCGATTTTCTGAAACCTAAGATCTTATCGGCAAAGAGACCACCAATAAATGTGAACGCATAAACGAATGCTTGAGTTGCCCCATATTGCAAATTGGCGGTGTCTTCTGCCATTCCAAGACCAACAATTTTGTCGATCATGAAAACTGTAAGCATGCCACGCATTCCATAAAAACAGAAGCGTTCCCACATTTCAGAGAAGAACAAATACCAAAGTTGTTTTGGATATTGGCCTTTGAAATTGCGGATGGTGTTCAATTCAGAGTCGATTGCAGCAGCATTTCCTTGCGTTAACTCATTTTCATCAAGCGAATTACTCATATTTGGGTTGGGTATAATCGATTTGAAAAGATAATTACACGACTCCGTGCATCAATTTATTGAGTGGTTTCGAGATGAGTACCAACAAGAGCCCGATACCGACTGTGATCAATCCCATTTGGGTGTAAATATCAACGTAGTTGGTGAAACTTTCCCCAGCAGTTGCTGGAACACCACCATTTTCTTCCACACCAGTAAGTTTCGCTAACAATGCAGCAACATAGTTGGCACCAGCAATGGAAAGAAACCAAGCCCCCATTACAGTTCCGGTCATGTTAGCCGGTGCCAGTTTGGTTACCATCGATAATCCAATTGGGGAGATGAAAAGTTCACCTGTTGTATGCAACATGTAAAGCAAAGCCAATGTAAAAAGTGGCACTCGAAAATCATCTGAAACGAACTGAATTCCTAATTGAATTACCAAATAACCTAATCCAAGTTGAAGCAAACCTAGCCCGAATTTCATCGGAATATTCGGATTCTTGCCGATTCTTGACAACCATACCCACATCACAGAGAAAATGGATCCGAAGATTAAAATGAAGAATGGATTGAAGAATTGCGTAGTTGCTGCTCCAATTTCAAAGCCGAGGAAATTTCGATCTACATTTCGATCTGCAAACAAAGTGAGTGATGATCCAGCTTGTTCAAAACATGCCCAAAACACAATATTGAAGAGCATCAACAGGATGAGAACAATCATGCGGTCGCGAAGTATTTTTCCTCCGGCGAAGCCTGCAGAAAGTAAATTGTAAATAACGAAAATTGCTGTTACTGCCAATAAATAACCTACAATTTCTGAGTTATTCAGCAAAAGGTAGAATACTGGAACGGCGGCAAGAGTGCCTAAAATTGTTAAATGGAATCTCGATAGTGGGCCAACCAGCGGCTTGTGAAGGGTTTCTGGGTTTGGAGGCAATCCTTGACCTTCATAGTGCTTTTGTCCAAATACAAATACTATAGATCCTAAGATCATCCCGATTCCTGCCAAAAGGAAGCCTTTGTCGTAGCCGTATCTGCTGCCAACTTCAGCAACAACTGTTGTGGCTAGGAAGGCTCCGAGGTTCACTCCAATGTAGAAAATGGTAAATCCTGAGTCTCGGCGAGAATCTCCCTCTTTATAAAGCTTACCTACGATACTTGAAATATTTGCTTTGAAATAACCGTTTCCGCTAATAATAACAGCCATCCCTAGGAGGAGCCAAAATTCTCCACCACCTAAAATGAGGAATTCGCCAATGGCCATTAAAATACCACCCATGATAATGGCAATTCGATAGCCCAAAATTTGATCGGCAATTTTACCGCCCAATACAGTTACTGCATAAACCAACGCTGTGTATGCCCCATAGGTTGCATAAGATTCATCGTCTGTTTTCATGAGCGTTTTGGTGAGATACAAAATCAACAATCCGCGCATCCCATAATAACAGAAGCGTTCCCACATTTCTGCGAAAAATAGCCAGTATAATCCTGGAGGATGGCCTTTGGTTGGTGTAGATGAGTTTGCGTCGAGTACGTTTTCTCTGCTCATTATGGATGGTTTTGAAGAATTCAATTAACAGAATCAATGCACTTTATGGCCTTAGAATGATGGCTAAAATGCACATTGAGTGATTTTGGATAAGTGATTTGGGCGAATATACGATTTATGATGAAAGTTGCATGACTATCAAAAACTCTAACTATATTGATTTCTATAAGAAAATATCCAAATCAGGGGCCAGCCGCTAGCCTCCCTCCATTGGCAAAATTAGTGGATGTGGTTCACATGATTCGGCTGTTAAACGTTTATAACCGTTTTAAATCGGAAAACTTTTTAAAATGAAAAAATTCTATGTTAAATATCACATAATGAAATATTTAAGCCCTTAATGCAATTGTAGATTTATTCACTAAAGTGCACATTTAAAAACAAGTTTGTAAAATAGCGTCGTAAGAATTTGATAGCCAGGTACTTGCAAACTTGTTTTTGTGTGTCAGCTGATGTGTAGGAAACTTATTGAAGCTGAATACTTTACAAATTCAAAGAGGGAGTCCTAAGTATTGCATAAAAGAACACTCAGCTTTAAACCGAGGTGTTTTCAATTTAATTGTAAAGCAATACAAAAATGTTTTATTGATTAAAAACATCAGAAAATGTAGCTCGATCTATTTGTTCAAATTAAGTTCTGCAATATTCTTGATCCTATTTTTCTCCAGAAATTCATCAATTGTTTCAAGGTGTTCGATCACACGCTTGTCTTTGAATTCAAAAACTTTTTGCGCCAATCCCATTAAAAAAGCACGGTCGTGGGAAACCAAAATTAAAGTGCCTTCGAAATCCATTAAGGCTTCTTTTAATACATCCTTCGATTTCAAATCTAAGTGATTGGTAGGCTCATCGAGGATCAATAAGTTCACTGGCTCGAGCAGAAGCTTCACCATCGCCAATCGTGTTTTTTCACCACCAGAAAGTACACTCACTTTCTTATTGATATCGTCGCCACTGAACATAAATCGCCCGAGTATATTTTTTACTTGGGTGCGGATATCACCTTCAGCTACTTGATCAACAGTTTCGAAAACAGTGAGGCTTGAATCGAGCAGCGAAGCCTGATTTTGAGCAAAGTAGCCCACTTTTACGTTGTGACCAAGTTGAACTTCGCCTTCAATCTCAATTTCCCCGAGTAGGGCTTTAATCATTGTTGATTTCCCTTCACCATTTCGGCCTACGAAAGCTATTTTCTCACCTCTGATGATCGACATATTCGCTTTTTGAAAAACCGAAAGCTCTCCATAATTTTTTGTCAATTCACGAACCATAACTGGATGTTCGCCAGAGCGAGGAGCAGGAGGGAAGCGAAGGCGAAGGGCAGAAGAATCAACTTCATCAATTTCGATGGGAACAATTTTCTCCAACATCCTTTCGCGCGAATTCACTTGGTTTGTTTTAGAATAAGTGCCTCTAAATCGTTCAATGAATGTCATATGATCGGCAATCTCACGCTGCTGCTCTTGCCAAGCTTTTATCTGGTGCGATCGTCGCTCCTCACGCAATTGTATGTAATGCGAATAGTTGGCTTTGTAGTCGTACATCCGCCCCATGGTGATTTCGATGGTTCGGTTGGTGATGTTATCAATAAATGCTTTATCGTGCGAAATCACTAAAACTGCATTGGCTTTGTTTACCAAAAAATCTTCCAGCCACATAACCGATTCAATATCGATGTGGTTGGTTGGCTCATCGAGCAGAATGAGATCAGGTTTTTGCAATAAAATTTTCGCCAATTCGATGCGCATTCTCCAACCACCACTAAACTCACTGGTTGGTCGATAAAGGTCTTCTTGTTTAAATCCTAATCCTTTCAGAGCTTTCTCAACTTCTGCATCGTAGTTGATATCCTCGAGCGCATAATATTTTTCCGACAAGTCAGAAACCCGCTCGATGATGTTCATGTATTCTTTGCTTTCATAATCGGTGCGCGTTTCAAGCTCTTTGTTGAGCTTTTCCATTTCGTCACGCATCTCGAATACTTGCTTGAATGCTTTTGCTGCTTCATCAAAAACAGTTGCATTGTCTTCGGTAAGTAAATGCTGAGGCAAATAGGCGATTACAGCTTCTTTCGGAGCACGAACTGCGCCTCTCGTAGCTTTTTGTTCACCCGCAATTATCTTCATGATGGTCGACTTGCCAGCGCCGTTTTTCCCCATCAGGGCAATTTTATCGGTAGGATTGATGGCAAAGGAAATTCCACTGAAAAGTGTTTTTCCACTGTATTCCACTGCAAGGCTGTCGACGGTGATCATGAATTGGATTTTAGCCCGTAAAAGTAAGAATTAGCAGGCAGCTCTCCATTCAATCAACCAATTGAATATTTATACAGAAGCAAGAAATTTGAGGGCTTACCGCAATCCTTTCTCTTCCATCACTTTGTTTAGCCACTTGAGCATCAGAAATGCTGCGAAGCCAGCAGCTAAAAGTAGAAGGCAATTGACTAAAAAGAAGTTCGCCTTGTTTTCGTAACCGTACCACATACCAGCAAGTACGCCACTCATTTTGTTTCCAATCGAAGTACTCAGAAAGAAACCTCCCATCATAAGGGCGGTAAATCGCGGCGGACTCAATTTGCTCACCAACGAGAGGCCCATCGGACTCAGACAGAGCTCACCAACCGTGATTACGCCATAACAGCCTACAAGCCAAAGAGGTGAAACTTTCATCTCTCCGTTGCTGCTTGCGTAAACACCCCAAACCATCACCAAGGTCGAAAGTGCCGAAATCACTAAACCAATCGCGATTTTTCCTGGAGTAGTTGGCTCTTTTTTTCTTCGTCGCAACCACGCAAAAGCAGCAATCACTAAAGGGGTAAGGAACACCACCCAAAGTGGATTGATCGACTGAAATAGCTCAGTACTAATCAAATACACTGGCTTTCCATCTTGTGGGATTTTCTCAGGAGGCAAGTTTCTGAAATATGCGTTTTGACCAAAGATCTTCACCGGACTGCCATTTTCTTTGATCGCTCTATATTGATCATCAAATTTGGTAACTGAATCGGGCTTGGTTTTCATGGTTTCCACTTGATAAAGCGACCTAGAAAGGCCTTCAACTGCGGCCGGAACTTCACGATCGGTGTAGTATTTTCCCCAATTGGTGAGGGCTGTTCCATTTTGTTTGAATACTGCCCAGAACACTACACTTACCGCGAAAATGGCGAGCAATGCTGCAATCGGACGCTTTTCTCCTTCTCTTGCACGCACCCAAAGTGAAACATAGAAGATTATCACAGGAACTGACGCGAATAGAAATGCATCTGTACTTTTTGAATCCATCAATGTGCCACCCAAAAGAGATGTAGGTAAGAACCAGCCTAACAAACCAGCCCCAATTGCAGGGAGGAAAACATAGGTAAGTACTTGGGCGAGACTGCTGTCTTTGTTATCTCCAGCTGTAGCTTCTTCGGGTTTCCTTTCGCCGGGGCGGATGTGTTTAAGACCAATAGTGAAAACAATCAATCCAACAAACATCCCGATTCCTGCAGTGAGGAAGGATGCCGACCAATTGTATTTGTTTCGCATGAAAGCAGCGAAGATCGGTCCGAGGAAGGCTCCGATGTTGATGCCCATATAGAATAAGTTGTAGCCCCAATCTTTCTTCTCTTTGAATTCAGGTGTTGAATAAAGATTACCTAGAATAGTTGAAATACTCGGCTTGAAGAATCCGTTTCCTACTACAATCAAAAACATCGAAATCCAAAAGGATGTCATGATGAATTCTTCACTGAGATTTATCCCAAAAGCTTCCAATCCTGGGATGCCTAAGCCCATGTAACCAAGTCCCATCAAGCTGCCTCCAATGTACACACTAGAAATATAACCCAGTTTTTTATCCGCCAGGAAACCTCCCAAAAACGGTGTTAAATAGGTTATGGCGATGAAAGTACCAAAGATGTCGTATGAAACCTTATCGGCAATCGAAAGCCCACCCTTTTCAACATCAATCATGTAAAGCACGAAAATGCCCAACATGAGATAGTATCCAAATCGTTCCCACATCTCGGTGAAGAATAAATACGGTAGTCCTTTAGGGTGTTTGCCAGATTGGGCCATGAATGAAAAGGTTGATTTCGCTAAAGTAATACAATTGATTTCAATACAGGAATTCACATGAACTGACTCTAAAAGTGCATTGAGGCAACAAATACGTTATTTTTGGAAACCTATGATGGAAACGACAGGCATCAAGAAAATTATCCCTAGTATTTATACAGCTGATGGTCAAGCTACTACAGCCGATACTCGACATGTAAAGGATTACAACCAAGCGATGGAGCTGGCCTTGATTTACGAATCTCAAGGTGCCGATGAGATTATTTTGATGGATGTAACTTCAATTTCTGAAAGAAGAAGAAATCTCCCACGCTTTATAAAGGACTTGAAAAAAAACCTCAAAGTTCCATTTATTTTTGGCGGCGGTGTACACACAGTAAACGACGTTGAGGATCTTTTAAAATATGGTGCGCCGAGGGTTTATGTGAATTCGGCAGCGGTTCGAAATCCAGAATTGATTAATAAAATTACTACCAATTACGGTAAGCAATCGCTTCTTGTAGCAGTGGATACACGCCATACTTTTGGAACTTGGAAGGTGTATCTCAGCGGTGGAAAATCGCGCACTGAAATTGATTTAGTGAATTGGATGAATATGATTGAAAATCGGGGCGGAAGCGAAGTGCTTGTTTCTGCGATTACCCGTGGTGATCATGAAATGATTTTTGATATTTTCAGTAAGCTAACTGCTTCAACATATTTGCCTGTGCTTGCCTCGGCTGGTTTTACAGAAGATGAAGATTATTTGCGTTTGTTAAATGAAACCGGCGTATCAGGAATTGTTTCGGCTTATTTATTCCAAAAAGAAAACGCCCTCAGCAATCTGAAGGCGTTTGTTAACAATCATCAATCAACGACTTCTCCCAAAGAAGGAGAATTGTAGTTGAACACTTATCTCAGAACCTGAATGGTTCCGTCGTAATCATATTTATTGCCGAATCGGTCGAACAAATCAATTGAGTAAAGGTAAACGCCTCCAGGAACAACTTTGTCGCCTAGTTTGGTTTTTCCATCCCAACCATTTTCTGGGTCGAATGACGTGTAAAGTAATTCTCCCCAACGGTTGAAAATCTTGATTTCAGCTGTTGCAATGTCTTCACCGTAAATTTTGAAAACATCATTGTTCCCATCTTCGTTAGGCGTAAATGCTCCTGGGATGTATACTTTGTACCCAATGTCTACCCGAACCAATTGTAAAGAAGTATCGGTGCATCCAAATTCATTCGAAAGGAATTGAACGATTTCATAATTGCCCGAATCGGGGAACGTATAATATGTGTTAAACAAGAAAAGCGAATCTGTACCAACGGTATAGAGACACTCACTTGCATTGTTCGATAGATCGGAAATCTCTACAGTCGGATCCGAAATTGTGAGGATGTTGCCCGGATAAAGATTAAAGGCTGACTGTGGCGAAGGATTTACAGTGATCAACGAATTAACGGTGTAGGTATTTGAACAACCATTTAAGTTGGTAACCAGTAACGAAACTGTATACATGCCAGCTTCGCGGTACAAAACCGTAGGATTTTGTTCGTTGCTAAAACGTCCGTTTCCAAAATCCCAACTCCAACTATACGGAGATTCGTCTTCTGATAAATCAGTGAAATTAACCAAACTAGGCTCGCATGTTTCCACCAAATCAGGGGTGAAGTTTGCCACTGGCATGTTCCAAACATTTACGGGCGACATGTAGGTGTTACTCACGCAGCCATTGTCGATGATTGAAAGCCTAACCATGTGCAATCCTGTAGATGGGAAGATAACATTTTGTGGATTCATTTCTGAAGATGAATCAGGCAATGCGCCTGGGCCGAAATCCCAAATGATTCTAGGATTTGGACTGTTGTAAATACCTTGAGCTACAAAATTAAATGAATGGCCTTCGAAACATTGTGGAGCTGGTGTTTCAAAAGATGCAACTGGCTGAGGATTCACTTCAACAAAAATGGTGTCTAAGCCCGAGCATCCATCGGAAGTGGTTGTTAAGATGAACGGATAAGTTACCGGACCGTCGCCGATATTCGAAATCGTTATGATTGGGTTTGAAACTGTACTAAAATTCAATCCCAAAGTTGGTGTCCAACTGTAAGTGTGACCCGGCAATGCTGGCGATCCAATTTGCAAAGGTTGCATCGAACAGGTTGCATTGTCGAGACCTGCATTGGTAAGCGGAATTGGAACTACCTCAGCACTGAAAGTATTCGTTGCAGTCGTACACTGACCAATTACTAAATACAAACTATAATTCCCTTCTTCTGTGAGATCTACATTGTCTTGAGAGAAGTCGATTGAGTTGCTCGTAAAACCACCTGGACCTGACCAGAAATATTGAGCACCATTAACAATTGGGGTACTAAAATCAAGTTCGGTTCCTTGACAAACTGGCGAGTTTGAAACAATTTGTGGAAGGAAAGATGCATCAATCACTTGAACAGTTACTGCTGTTGCTGGACTTTCGCAGTTGTTCGTTGTAACTGTAAGACTGTAAGCTCCTGCACCTGCAGCGGTCATGGAGGCTCTTACTGGATTTTGTAAAGTTGAGGTCCAAAAGCCTGGGCCAGTCCATTCGTAACTGTCAGCAGTTACGGTGGTAGATAAGTTGAGGTCGAATCCTGCACAAACCGGCGAATTGAATGTAACCGTTGGTGCATCAGGCGTATCGTTCACCTGAACTACAACACCTACTGGAACCAATGCATTGCATCCGTTCAGGGTTGCGGTGGCTCCATATGTGCCTGATTGACTCAGAGCAGCAGCTGCATAGTTTAATGAAGCACCTGTAGCTGTGGTATTGTCGGGGAATGTCCAAGTAACTGTTGCGGTTAGCGGTGTAACCAAGGTTGAAATGTTGAGCGGACTGCCTTCACAAGCAGGTGTGGTTGCTGTAGGATTACTCAATACTGGTCTAGGGTTAACCAATTGGTTTACAACAACAGGCGCTGAGTTGCATCCAAATTCAGATGCAAAAACACTGTAGGCGCCACTATTGGCAATTGTAGCATTTGTAAGATTTACCAATCCGATTCCATCAATTTGGGTAAACCCATTTGGACCACTCCAGTTCAACAAAGCAGTTGTTGATGAAGTAGTTGCAGTAAGTGTGAAGTCTTCGTTCTCACAAATTGGATTTGTAGGAAGTACAGTTGGAACGTCAGGCGTATTGGCAACATTTACCGTTAGGTTAGTACTGGCAGTGTTTCCGCAAAAATCGGTCGCTGTAAGTGTATAGGTAGTTGTTACTAGCGGATTTACACTAGCACTGCTGCCATTGGGTAAACCGTTAGACCAAGTGTAAGTGAAAGGTGAAACACCAGTTGTGGCAATTCCTGAAATCGTTACAGGACCAAGACCTTCGCAGATTGAAGGCGTTGCCACTGGAGTTACTGCAACTGTTGGCGGTTCGGTAATAAAAACGGTGGTTGAAATCGTACCACAAATAGTTTCGTAGCTCAATTCGATGGTTTCCTCACCCTCAACAATCGCATCTGTAACAGCTTGTAAGGTAAGTTGCACAGAAGTTTGACCAGCTGGAATGGTTACAAATGGCGGAACGCCTAAGTAATCTACGCCCTGAATTGCTGTTCCAGTTAAAGTGAAAGGGAAAACGTAATCAAATGGATCTGGATTCAAACGGGTAAAAATCAAAGTAGCAGGAGCGCAGCCTTCGTAGGTAGTTGAATCTCCATTGAGTGTGGTTTGTGAGATTGAAATTGGCGCAGCTCCAAAAGAATTGGCTTCCAAAAATACAGCAGAAGATAAGCCTGTATCGCAGTAATCTGCAAGGAAAAGTTTAAGCGTATAGGTTGAACAAGGAATTACATCCGCTACTGCTGTCAACACTTCCGTAAAGCCATTGTAGTAGATATCGCCTGGAGGAGCACTATTAAAGTATTGTGAATTGGTTAAGATGCAAGGGTCGTTTGCAGCACTTCCAGATCCACCTACATTTCCATTGTTGATTGTGCTAATGGTGATAGGGTCGTTTGTTCCAGGAACAAGTGCTAGGTTTTGAGAGCCGACAATGCCTGGCCCAGAAATCAAAAATGCAAACGCATCGTTAAATTGAGAACAAACCCAATTTGGGTATTCATCGGAAGCGAAAATGTATCTGAATGAAACAGGCGTTGATTGCGGAACGAAAGTAAATTCTAAGATACTGCCATCGTTTGCACCTCCAAAGCCGCAAGTAGGAGGAACCAATGTAGTGAGTTCTGGCATATTGGTGAGTACCTGTGTTTGATCTAATTGACCAAAGAAAGCTGGATCAACAGCCTCAGCAACTGGGCCTGTAGCCATGATAATACCACTGCCAAATCCTAGATTTGCACTAGCTCCGGAGAAAAAACCAATCGACTGACCATCTCCTTGAAAGTTAACACTTCCATAAGAAACACCTAAGCCTACAAGGTTATTGATATATTGATTTGGAGTGAGCGTGCTGTCAATAGTTTGACCTACAGCAACCGTTGAAAAAGTCACGATTCCTGTGAGGATTGATGCAAAGCGTCTGAAACTGGTAAATGTTTTACCCATAATCGAAGAATAACCGTCAAACTTAATAAAAAATTAATCAAAAACAGGAATTAAGTTTGCAGCGCAATGCACGCAAAAAAGCCTACGTTTTTTCCTGAAACCTTTTTCGAAGATGAAGCCAACAAGGTTTATGTTGCATCGCTCGATAAATTCACTGGAACTGCTGCGGATATTAAGGTTCAGACCACTAGGCTCATTCTCGAAATGTTGGAATTTTGCTTGAACAGCCCATGTGAAATACAGTACGACCAATTTGGAAAGCCTTGGCTTGCAGATCGTTCTATAGGGTTTTCATTGAGTCACTCGCGTGAATATTTGGCCATCGTACTCTCAAAAAATTACGAACCGGGCATCGATGTAGAAACAATCCGACCTACACTCGAAAAGACCGTCCCTAGATTATTGCATCCATCAGAGCAAAAGTTTTTGGATGATTGTTCCGACCGCCAAATGGCTTTGCAATTTATTTGGGGAGCCAAAGAAGCCGTTTACAAAAGCTGGGGCAAACGCGGACTGAACTTCGCTGATGAAATGGTGCTCGAACCTTTTCAAACAACCGGAAATGATACACTGACCTGCCATTTAAAAAAAGATGGCCTGCACTGGATTTTCACCTTGCAGGCCATCGCATTCCTTGGAAATTATCTGGTCGTTACTACTTCTGTAAGCGACCACAATGCCTATTGATTTTCGTTATCTCACCAAGGTAACACGGTGATCAATTCGTCGTGGAGGTAATTCAAGATTGTCGCGCACATACACCACAACCGCATAAACATCCATTTGTGAAACTGGACGATCTCCTTCGTTGAAAAGTTTTCCATTCCAACCCAAGTCGATGTCGTTCGATTCAAAAACAAGTTCTCCCCAGCGGTTGTAAATTTCCATGCGGAATTCTTGGATATTCAAACCAGAACATTTGAATATTTCGTTTGTCCCATCCCCATCTGGTGTAAAGGCATTCGGAATATAAAAGGTCATCACTGGCTCCACTTTCAGTGTTTTGAAAGCGTAATCTACACAACCGTATTGATTGGTAACTTTCTGGCGGAGTGAGTATTCTCCAGGAACATAATAGTTGTGCTGGAAATTCCGCTCGTAAGAAACGTTTCCATCTCCAAGATCATACTCCCAAGTGATCGAACCTGCCGATCTATCGAGGAAGGTTGCCAATGGTTGCGCTGTTGTTAAAACATCTGGATTTACATCGAAACCTGCTTGTGGCACGGGATAAATATTCACTATTGAGTGCGCTTCGTATTGTGCCGAACAGCCATTTTCGGTTGTTACTGTTAAGGTAACTGAGTAATTTCCTGATGTTTCATAACTGTGGTTCGGCACATAGTCGCTGTAATTGAAACCATCGCCCATGTTCCAATTGTAGGTTTGATTTCCTAAGTCGGCTGATAGATTGATGAATTCGCCTGTTAACGGCGGACAACCTTCCAAGTTTGAACCGGAGAAATTCGCAACCGGCATTTCGAAAATTTCTATTGAATCGGTATATGTCGGGCTGCTACAGCCCCAATCGCTAGCAGAAACAGTAATCACATGAACGCCGGTGGTCAAAAACTCAATTCCAGATGGGTTTTCGTTGTTTGAATTTTGAGGGTTCGCAAACTGTCCGAAATCCCAAGTGAATGCTGCACTAGAGGAGTAATTTCCTGTAATGTTGAAGTCGAAGGAATTGCCGCTGAAACATTGGCCATCTGGTGCATCCCAAGCAATTTGTGGCATCGGTTGTACCATCACATTCATGGTGTCGTAAGCTGTGCAATTGCCCAAGGTTGTAGCTAGGATGTATTCAAAAGCTTGAAGCTCATTGCTCATGTTTTCGAGCACTAGGTTCGGATTGGACAGCGTAGGATTTGATAAACCTGTTGAAGGAGTCCATAAATAATCGTAGCCGTTTACCGAGATACCTCCAATTTGAATGGTTTCGCCAGGGCAGATAATTCTGTCGTCGCCGGCAAAAGATTCTGGAGTTGGTGAAACATCTAATACCACTTGACTTTCGGGCGATTGACAACCGAATTGATTCACCGTTAATGTGAGTGTTTTGGTTCCTTCCACAGGCCAAGTAACTGAGTAAGGTCCTGCGCCAGTTCCAGCCAGTACGGTAGCTCCATCGAAATTCCAATCGTATGTAGCCTCATTCATGGCTGTGCCGGTGAATGTTACCGTGGTAGTATATCCTTCACACGTGAGTGGATTGGCTATAAAATCGGAAGTTGGATATGGAATTACTTCAATTTGTTGAACTGATGGTGGTGATGGACAGCCGTTTTCGACCACTGATAGTGTGATGTTTTTCATGCCGGGTGTGTTCCACATCACTTCGAATGGTCCAGCGCCTGAGCCAGAAACGATGATTCCACCGTCGAAATTCCAATTGTAAGTTCCAAGTAAAGATGCCGTTCCTGTGTAGGTTATTGAAGATGGACTTCCAACGCAAACCCTGTCATCTACCGTAAACGGTGAATCTGGGATTGGATTTACTTGAACCGTTTGTGTTGTTTGTGGAGCAGGGCATCCAAACTGACTCAAGTCGAGGGTGATGGTTTTTAAGCCTTCGGTTTGCCAGATGATCTCAAATGGTCCATCACCAGCGCCCGATTGCACAATTCCATCGCCGAAATTCCATGTGTAATTGGCATTTGGAAGTGCATTTCCAGTGTACGAAACAATAGATGGTTCGCCGATGCACACTGGACTGGTGGCCGTGAATGAGTTTTGCGGAATAGGATTTACGTTAACAATATTTACCTCTTCAATCGATTCGCAACCATCCTCTTCAACGATCAAACGGATGTTTTTTGGTCCAGGCGTTTCCCAGTAAACCTGAATTGGTCCTGGTCCGCTGCCCGAAACGATTACACCATTGTCAAAATCCCAAGTGAAGAACGCATTTGCTTGCGCGTTTCCAGAATATACGATGGTGGTTGTATTGAATGCACAAACAGGCGTCACAGCTGTGAAATATCCTGTTGGTAAAGGTTTTACGTTAACTTGTTGTTGGGTTGGAGGCGACACGCAACCATTTTCTTCCACCTGAACAGTGATGGTTTTGATGCCCGGTGTTTGCCAAAGAATTTCGTATGGCCCTTGTCCGCCGCCACTCATAACGATACCGCCATTGAAGTTCCAAGCATATTGAGCACCTGGATTTCCGCTACCAGTATAATTGATGGTGGATGTTTCGTTTAAGCAAATCGGCGTTTCGGCGATGAAGGTTGAACTTGGTGTTGGATTTACGATCACTGGAATCGTGTTCGGTGGCGATGGGCAGCCTTCCGGCGATGTTAAGCTGAAGGTGATCTGCTTGGTGCCTGGGGTAGTCCAATACACTTCGTAAGGTCCAGATCCACTGCCTGAAAGCAATAATCCTCCGCTGAAATCCCAAGTAAAAGTGCTACCACTTCCTAAAGTTCCGGTGTATCCGATGGTTGATCCTTCTCCAACACAAACTGGAGATTCAACCGTGAAAGGCGCTGTTGGAATGGCATAAACGGTTACTGGTGAGCTGAAAGGAAGTGAAGTACATCCATTTCTAGAAACGGTGAGCGTAACGTTATAATTTCCTGGATTGTTCCATTGCAAAGTGTAAGGCCCTTGTCCTGACCCAGCTTGAACTGTGGCAGAATCGAAGTTCCAATTGTAAGTCGCATTGCTATTCGCGCTTCCAGAATAGGTTGCTGTGGTTGGTTGACCGGCACAAACGGGTGATGCCACATTAAAGTTCGCTTGTGGAATGTTGTTCACCACAACTTGATGTGAAGTGATATTGCTGGTGCATCCTGCTTCAGTAACAGACAGGAAAATGGTTTTTGTTCCAGAAGTACTCCAGACGATTTCATAAGGTCCAACGCCGCTTCCACTTTGGATGGTTCCTCCTGCGAAGTTCCAATTGTAGGTGGCAGTTGATGAAGCTGTACCATCGTAACTGATCGTAGATGCTTCGCCGATACAAACCGGTGTTTCAACCGAAAAATCGGATGTTGGTGTTGGTTGAACGTTCACGAAAACTTCATTGCCCGGAGAGGTACAGCCATTTTCAGTTACTGTAAGTGTAACACCATACACACCAACCGAATCCCATCGAATTTCAAATGGTCCACGACGACCTCCAGTGATGATCACACCGCCAGGAAATCCCCAGCCATAGCCACCTGCATCTGTTCCTGTTCCTGTATAAGTAACAGTTGTATTTTGCCCTGCGCAGGCAATTGGATCAATCACAAAATCGGCTGTAGGCGTTGGATTTACTAAGACTTGCGTTGTAACGGTATTGGAGGCACACCCGTTTTCAATTACTTGAAGTGAGATGGTTTTTATACCTGCAGAATCCCAACTTACCTGATATGGACCTTGGTCGGATCCACTAGAAACTGTTGAAGGATTGTCGAAATCCCAATTGTAAGTAGCCGATGGAGAAGCAGTACCTGTGTAAGATACTGGTATTTGAACTCCACTGCATATAAATGGAGGTGCAGAAATAGAAGCTGTTGGAATGTCGGCAATGTTCACAATAGGCTGTGCCATCGACGTTGTTCCGCAGAAATCTGTTACAATAACTGTATAAGCTGTTGTAGTTGATGGGTTAACGCTGATCGTGTTGCTGGTTGATCCATTGTCCCAAGAATAACTGTATGGCGGAATTCCACCTTGAGGAGTAGCGGTTAGGGTTACAGGTCCTTGTCCCGAACAAATCGCATTGTTGGGTGCAATTACTGTGAGTGGCGGTTTTTCGCGTAAGAAGATGATTTGTGGAATCGTTCCGCAAGGCGTATTGGCATTGAGGATAATTGTTTCTGTACCTTCATTAACGCCATCAGCAAAACCGTTTACTGTAACTGTTGTAGAGGTTTGTCCTGCGGGAATAGTTGCAGATCCCGATAGGGGTGTATAATCTGTTCCCATCGTCGCACTTCCATTAACAGAGTAAATAATTGTTAATGGATTTGGATCTGGATCGGGGCGACTGAAGGTGATGTCGGCAGATGTACATCCTTCGTAAATAGTTGAATCGTTGAAGAATGTGCTTACATCCACTGCGAATACATCCGACGAAAAGGAGTTCTCCTCCAAAAATACTGCTGAGTCGAAAATGTCATCTGCACCATCTGCAATCATCATTCGGATGTGGTAAGTCTGACAAGGAATAACAGTTCTTTGAGCAGTGAGCACTGTTGTGAAACCGTCATATTGAACCGTATTGGAAGCATTTCCAACAAAATACCCTGAATTCGTTAGAACACAGGGTGAATTGGTAATCGATCCTAAAGAGCCTACAGAACCATTGTTAATCGTATTGATGGTAACAGGCGTTGTGGTTGAAGGCACTACGGCCAGATTTTCTGTTCCAGTTATACCCGGACCATTGATAAAAAAGGCGAAGGCATCGTTGAATTCTGAACACACATATTCATTGTATTCTTCGGATGCGAACACATATCTAAAACTTACAAAGTTACTTTGTGGGATGAAGTCGAATTCGAGGATCGCTCCATCGAAAGTGGTGGATTGAGCAAGCGTTTCGAGTTCTGGGATATTGGGACCGTTGTTTGAAAAAGTTGCACCTCCATTGCTATTTGGTCCGGGTGCTACATTTATATGTCCTGAGGTGATAATAACGCCCGATGGAAGTCCGATGTTTGAGGACACACCATTGAAAGTACCTACTGCAACAACTCGTCCGGTGTATGTTGCATTCGAAAATGTAACCCCAGTACCGATGATATTATTTACCAGTGCATTTGCTGATACTGTAGTGTTTCCGGTTGTTGTAAGCTGCGCCCACGATGTATGCATCCCTAACAAAATTAGGGCGACCGTACACAACCATTTCCCAATGCGGCTCATATGCTTTTGGTATTTTTGATGTAGATCTGTTTCATGTTGTCGACTGGGCACAATTTGACCCGCTACAAAGCTACCTTGGCTCAACGGCCTGATTTTTCAGGCTTTACAGCCTAACTGTCAGGTGTAAGATCATTATACTTGATGCAGAGATTCAAATCCTAAATTCTTCGGGAATGCCTGATTTTACTCAAGAAGTTTTCTTGTGCTGTAATTTTAATGAAGCCTCAAAAGGATGTAAGAAATTTAGAAGAGCTTCCAATTTCAAACATGCAAGCATCAACCTGCATGGTAATCGTTTGCAGAGGGATTTACCTTTGGAAGAATTATTTTGCCGATTTGAAATCCTTGTTTCGGAGGCTCAAAAGTTTACTTTTGCGAAATGTTGAATGTGCTCACATTTATTGAGGATGCATCACGCCAAGGCCGCGCTCTGCTTGCAGTTTTGGTTGATCCAGGAAAATTAAGTTTGAATAAACTCAGGCATTTGCTTACAGTAGCAGAATCGTCTCCACCTGATCTTTTTCTGGTAGGGGGTTCAACTTCGGAGGCGATTGATGTAAAATCGTGTGTAGCTGAAATTCGCAATATGCGACCAGGAATTCCAATAGTTATTTTTCCTGGAAACGAGACGCAAATGGATGATCAAGCCGATGCATTGTTGCTGTTGAGTTTAATCTCTGGGAGGAATCCAGACTTGCTCATCGGAAAGCATGTTGAAGCTGCACGAAAACTCAAACGAAGCGGTTTGGAAATCATTCCAACAGGATACATTTTAATCGAAAGTGGAAAGGTAACATCGGTGGCTTACATGAGTCAAACGCAGCCTATACCGCGCGACAAATCCGACATAGCCGCTAAAACAGCCTTGTCGGCCGAATTGCTCGGGATGAAATTGGTTTACCTCGAAGCTGGAAGTGGCGCCAAATGGCCTGTTCCGCCTGAAATGATCCACGCAGTGAAACTTGAACTCGGCATTCCATTGGTTGTTGGCGGAGGAATCGATAGTGTTGAAAAGCTATCGCTTGCGCTGGATGCAGGAGCCAATTTGGTTGTCGTTGGAAATGCGTTAGAAAAAGATCCCGAATTGCTTCATCGTTTCCATGCGCATCTTTCGACACGTTCGAGCAGATTTCAATCCAACTAAGCCTATCTTTTCGATCTGCTTTTTATTTCCTCCAGCAGAGCGTTTAAGGATTCTTTTTCATTCTGGATGTGAATGAAGCTGCCCTTTCCTAAATCACTTAGCCCTTTCAACATATTGAGAGCATCTTCTTGGTCTCCAAAGCCAGTAACCGAAAGGATGATTTTCTTTTCGGGTGTAGTTGCGAATTTTTCGATCATCTTTTTGTCTTTCGCCGAAATCCTGAAAACGCCATCAGTGGCAAGAATGACTTGGTTGTTCCCATAAGTCAAAAAGGCACTTTCAGCCAATTCATAGGCCTTTTTTATACCAGCACTTCCAGCAGTAACACCGCCTGCTTTTAGCGAATCCAACTGTTGCAGAATTTTCGATTTTTGGTCCCCATTGCTTGTAGGGACAATGGTTTTCACTTCTTCCGCGTAAGCGATAATGGTTATTTTGTCGGTTTCACGAACAGGCTTGAGCAGGGTTGCAATTGATTTTTTTAAGAGAGGAAGTTTATTAGGATCCTTCATTGAACCTGAAATATCGATCAAGAAAACAATGTTGTTTGGTTTGAAGGAATTATCGAAAAGATCAGATTTATCAGGTGCTGGAGTGGAAACAACAGGTTGAGGTTCTGGCTTTATTTCCTTTGGTTTGTCTTTGGAAGGCGATAGCACAAAACTTTGCGACCCTGCGTTAAACTTGATGTATTGTTCTGTCATCAACGATTCGTAACCGGGCGCCGATACCACTAAAGCATAAGGGCCAACTGGGATTTGCGTTTTCAGCATTCCAGTGGTGGTGGTTCTCTCCATTTTGTCTCTACCGCTTTGCGATACATATAAAATTGAAGCTTCTTTGATTTGATCTCCAGACTTCGAATCGGTGAAATAGGCTATGTGGTTTGTAAATGTTGGAATGCTTGAAGAATTTCCTGAATTCATTTTAGGTGAAAAATCGACGCAGTTATTAAGTTGATCTGCGAGAAGCTGCTTGATTTCTCCTGAAACCTTTAGCGTTTGTGCGTTGTTTCCTTGGTTATGAAACAATTGAATTTCACCTGAAAATTTCCCAGCTTCGATTGGATGGTATTCAACGATTAATTGAGTGGTATCGTTTGCAGGAATGATTTTTCGCCCTGCTTTTACGATGAAATTCTTGGGCGCATCGGCTTTCAGCAATACAAGTGTTTTTGAGCTTGTGTTTTTTACAATTACTCTTGTTTTAACAGATCCTGCTTTTTCAGTAACCCCGAAATCTAGCTTTTTCGGCTCGATGGTAAGTGCTTGTCCGTGAAGGTTTCCGCAATAAATCAAGAGAACGGTTAGCAATCTAAAGCTGAAGTTTGAAAATATGTTCAACACTATTCTTAATAATTTTTCCCACGTGAGAAATTGAATCCTTTTCATTTCTTACAATGGCAATCAACGCTGCAAATTAAAGGATATTCTATGTTTTAGGGATAAAATAATGTAACAGCTTTTCTCCAATCTAACTCAGCCTTTCGATATTTGAGTATTGTGCTTATTGTTGTTAATTTGTACATCAACCATTCTCGTGAAGAAACTGCCTATTCTGCTTTTGATTTTGTCGTTGCTCACTTTGGGATCGACATATTACTGGCATGAGGTTTTGCACAAAAAGGAAGATTCGGCTCAGCAGTTAATTGAATTCAGGAATTACCTTATTGAGCGAGAGACGCAATTGTTAAAAGTTGCTGAAGCGTTTTCGGCTGATTCATGTTTAGATTTTGGGGATTACCGAAATTATCCCGAAAAGTGGAAGAAAGCATCAGAGGAACAGCAGATAGCATTGTTCCGTTATGACGATGAAATTTTTCATTTTTGGAGCGACAATACCGTTCCGATAGGATTAGATGTCATCAGAGAATATCCCGATAAGCAACTTTGGAAACTAAAGAACGGTTGGTACCTCGTTCGCAGAATTAAAACAGGCAATTGTGGGATTACAGCAATGGCGCTGATTAAGCGAGAATATTCATACCAGAACGATTATCTGCATGATCATTTTCCAGGAAACAAGACAATCTCCGGCGATGCTGAATTGTACAACGATCCTGTTATTGGAAGTCAGCCAGTGCTCGATAAACGTGGAAAAATTGCAGTTTGGTTTAAGGCTATTGATGATCCATTGGGTGAAAACCACCGCAATAGCAACTTGAATTGGCTCATTTATCTAGGATTGGCTATGTTCTTGGTTTCGGGCCATTGGACTGTTAAAGTAATTTCAAAAACACGTGGAAAGAAATTGATTTTCCTGTGGTGGTTAAGTTTATTATTGCTCAGAGCGGTTTCATTTTATTTTAAAATACCTGAAATTCTCTATGCTTCAGATTTGTTTAATCCAAGCGAATATGGGGCATCTAATTGGTTACCAAGTTTAGGTGATTTATTTTTAAATAGTATTTTTCTTTTTTATTCTGTTTTACTTATTTACCAATCCAATTTTATTGTTAAAGTCCAAAGAAAAACGCTAATTACATTTGCTGTTTTATTGGTCTTGCTTTTTTTGGGCTGGTTTTGTTTCGATTTGCTTCGAGGATTAATTATTAATTCAAGTATTTCTTTAGATATAAACGATTTTCTATCCCTAACACTAAGCAGTTATATTTCCTATTTAATTACAGGGATACTTTTTGCATCCTTTTTTTTACTGGCCGACAAAGGGCTTAGTATACTGAAGCCTTCAGCAGTTGGTCATAAATCATTTTTTGCGACTCTTGGATTTTTGGTTATCATATTAACCTTATTAGATGTTTATTGGGGAGATTTGGATTTCACATTATTGCCTTCTGTAGGTTTATTGTTGAGTGGAATATGGCTTTCATCATACGGTGCTAAGCCTTATCGTTACGGTTCTATTATTGGGTTAATTGCACTTTTTTCTTTGGTAGGAACATCTTTTATTTTAAGATATACCAATTCTCGAGAAATTGAGAAACGCCAATTGTTAGCGGGGAAAATTGCAGCTGAGCGAGATCCAATTGCAGAGAGTTTATTTCTTGAAACAGAAAAGAGAATTCTTTCTGATACACTTTTAAAAAGTTACTTGCGACCAGGAACTACGATAACAGGACAGGTTCGAGATTTAGCACAATTGTTTTTTAATGGCTACTGGGAAAAATATAAAATTAACGTGCAAGTTTTTGGTGCAGATGAATGTCCATTAACAACACTGTATACAAATTCAGGTAATGATCCATTGGTCTTTGATCATTTAATTGATTCAATCGGAATTCCAACATTAAGCGAGAATTTCTTTTTCCTCGATAACAATTCAGGAAGAATTAGCTATTTGGCGCGATTGGCAGTTTACGATACGCCAAGAGACTCAATTCCGCTTGGGAATTTATACATCGAGTTAAATTCACGTTACACCCCCGAAGAAATTGGGTATCCTGAATTGCTGCTCGATAAAATGGTGAGTACCAAAACTGACATGACTAAATACAGTTATGCACGCTACAATGCAGGCAAATTGGTGTCTCATTTTGGACAATTTCCTTATAGCTTAAGTGATACACTTTTTAAAAAGGCAGGATTTGATAATCCAATTCAATTGCAATTTGGAGGTTTTAGTCACTTGGCTTCAAGATCAGGCGCACAATCACTGGTGGTACTGAGCCTTCCTTCTTCTGGAGTGCTTCAAGTTCTTACACCTTTTTCGTATTTAATGTTGTTTTTTGGGTTGATGGTTTTAATTCCTTTTTTAATTAGGGAGTTTTGGCTCACCAAGAAAAATGTAACGTTTAGCTTTAAAAGAAGAATTCAATTGTCGATTATATTAATTCTATTCTTATCGCTTTTCCTCATTGGAGGTGGTACAATTTCATATATCATTTCAAATAACAATCAAAAGAATTATCGATCAATTAGCGAGAAGATTCATTCGATTTTGGTTGAAACAGATTATTTATTGAATAAGGATTCTTATTTAGATCCCTCCAAAGCGGAAGATATTGCTTATGCATTAACACGGCAATCAAATGTGTTCTTTGCAGATATTAACATTTTTACCCCGTCGGGTTTTTTATTCGCCTCATCCAGAACAAAAGTATTTGATGAAGGGCTCGTTTCTCGTAAGATGAATTCGGATGCATATCACCATTTATTGGTTGAAAAATCAACCGAATTTGTGCACCAAGAACGTATCGGAAAGTTAGATTATTTGTCAGCATATGTCCCATTAAGGAACTCCGAAAATCGAGTAATTGGATATTTGAATCTTCCATATTTTGCAAGGCAAAGCGAGCTTCGACGCGAGATTGCAACCTTCGTTGTAGCCATTATCAATATTTACGTTTTATTGATTGTTCTCGTTGTAATTGCTGCAATTTTCCTGTCTAATTCGGTAACCGAACCACTACGAATTATTCAAGAACGTTTGGGGAATCTCCGTTTGGGAAGGAAAAACGAAGCCATTGAATGGAAAGGCAAAGATGAAATTGGAGAGCTCATTGGAGAGTATAATCGAATGTTGGGCGAATTGGCTGAGAGTGCCGATAAATTAGCAAGGTCGGAGCGAGAAAGTGCTTGGCGTGAAATGGCAAAACAAGTAGCGCACGAAATCAAGAATCCGCTAACGCCCATGAAGTTAGGTGCCCAAATGTTGAAGCGTGCATGGGACGATCAGGCGCCAGGGTTTGATCAACGGATAGACAGGTTTACTAAAAATTTAATCGAGCAAATCGATACATTAAGTCACATTGCGACAGAGTTCGGGAATTTTGCGAAAATGCCTAAGATGGTTAAAGAAAAAATCGATTTAGCCGAATTGATTCTTAGCGCAAGAGATTTCCATCAAGGTGAAGAAGACGTGGAAATTAGTTTTCAATCAAGCATTAACCGTTCTTGTTTTGTTTTAACCGATAAAGAACAGATGATTCGTGTTTTCAATAACCTTATCCGCAATGCAGTTCAGGCAATGCATGACAAAGAGACTAAACGGATCGATCTTACATTAGATATAAAAGAGAGCAATTATGTAGTGTTAATTTCCGACAATGGAACAGGTATTTCAGAAGAATTAAGGGATAAGATTTTCAATCCTAATTTCACAACAAAAAATGGTGGTATGGGTCTCGGTTTGGCGTTGGTGAAGAATATTGTAGAGAGTTCGAACGGTAAAATTTGGTTTGAAACCGCAGTTGGAGAAGGCACTACCTTTTTTGTTGAATTACCAAAGTTGCTTGAAGATTGAAATGCATTGAAAAGAACCATTTGAAGTGTTCCTTGTTACATTTGCTTAAATACCCTTTTAGATGATTTTCAAGAAACTACTTTACTACATGGATGTACGAACACTTTTTCGTGCAGATAAGAACAAGCGGAATTCTAGTGTTCGGTTTATGAACGGGATGAACCGCATCAGTATCTTTATGTTTCTTTTTGCTGTAGTCGTAATGCTAATAAGGTATCTATCTCGTTAATCGCGTTTCAATATGTAATAAGCTGTGGTGCTTATAAAGTCTCTGAACCACGGAATCACTGATAAAATGCCAAATTGTATTCTTGGAGATCTTCCGAATTTATATCGATAAATTGGATTAATTAAATACAATCTTCGGTTTTGAATGGTATATCCAGTATTTCGGCAAATGCGCTCGAAGCGATCTATTGAAATTCGTGTATCGTAAATTTCCATCAACGAAATTACAGTAGGTTCTGGTTCTCCAATCTTTCGAAGCCAAGCTTGATACAATCCTCTTGGGAGTAGGTGCATCCAAGGGAGTTTCCCGATTTTTGTTGTGGCAGTTTGTTGATGTCCTCCAAAGGGCATCCTCCACGGAGGGAAGGCAAAAAATAATCGACCACCTTTTTTAAGATATACTTCCAACTGAGCCATTACTTTTTCCTGCTCCGGGATATGCTCGATGGTATCTTTTAAAATGATAAGATCGAACTTTCCGCGGAACGCATCCATTGTTTTCTGGTCGTAGATATCTGCTGAAAACAACTCCATTTTTCCAGCTGCAATTTCTTCGGCTAACAGCTCCTTCCCATGTTCAATTTTCGACACCGATAAGTCCATCCCCGTACATCGGCAATTTTTTTCAGCGAAAGCTTTCAACACGCCACCTTCTCCACAACCAACCTCTAAAACATCCATATTCTCGCGAAAAGCTTGCTGTTTTTCGATGTATGGAATGATGTAATTGAGTGTAACCAGATACTGGTGCTGGAACTTTAGAGGAGCATTTCCGTGAAAATATAGCGGCATGTCGGCGAAGATAGGAATTCATGGTTGAAAGTCGTCTATTCTTAATCTAAAGCTTTGATGAAGAATTTTCTTGCAGGATTGCGATTTATTGTGATACATTTGTAATATCAAAATAATATCAAATGAAAGAGAAAGAAATGAAGCCCACAAAAGGTGCGCTAATGATGAGTTTAGCTTTAATATTATTAGGTGTAGGTATTTACTTGCTGGCAGCTTTTTCTATGGTTCCAGCAATTGTGCTTCCGATTCTAGGGTGCTTTTTGCTAATCGGATTAACGGTTGTGAATCCAAACGAATCGATGGTGATGGTTCTTTTCGGGTCATACACTGGGACTGTGAAAGACAATGGTTTTTTCTGGGTGAATCCGTTTTATGTAAAGAAGAGAATTTCGCTTAGAGCCAGAAACAACGAATCGCAACCAATTAAAGTGAATGACAAGCTCGGAAACCCTGTGATGATTGGTGTAGTGTTGGTTTGGAAAGTGCAAGACACTTATTCGGCAGCCTTCGAAGTTGATAGCTATGAAATGTTTGTCAAAATGCAGAGTGAATCGGCCATTCGAAAGCTGGCAGGAACTTATCCGTACGACACTTTTGATGACGCGCATACCGAATTAAGTTTGAGATCAGGTGGAGATGAAATAAATCTTCAACTTGAGCATGAGCTATCTGAAAGGCTAATCATTGCTGGGATTAAGGTAATTGAAGCAAGGATTTCGAATTTAGCTTATTCGCCAGAAATTGCACAAGCAATGCTTCAGCGTCAACAAGCAACTGCAGTTGTTGCTGCCCGAACAAAAATCGTTGAGGGTGCTGTAGGTATGGTAGAATTGGCGCTAGAAAAACTGTCGCAAAAACAGATTATCGAATTAGATGAAGAACGAAAAGCTGCAATGGTGAGCAATTTATTGGTGGTTTTATGCTCCGAACGCTCTGCAAGTCCTGTGATCAATGCAGGCACATTGAATAATTAAATTCGAATTCTATGCTGTTTTTTGAGGAAAAGCAAATGTTAAGAAGCAATTCGATTGCTTTACTGGGTATTCCGGGAATGGTGGTTGCTATTATTTTAGGATTGATAAATCTAAATAAAGGGAAAGGTGATTGGATGGGGCTGATCGTTATTTCAGTGATCATTGTCCTTTCCATTTTTCTTTTGATACTTTCATTTCTTTATGTGAGAATTGAAAAGGAGAGCATAATTGTTCGATTTGTCCCATTTCATTTAAAGCCCAAAGTTTATTTATGGGCAGATATTGAAAGTTTAGAACTGAGAAAATACAAACCATTGAGAGAATTTGGAGGCTGGGGCATTAAGGGTACAAAAAACAATAAGGCTTTTAATGTATCGGGTGATATTGGTTTACAAATTACCTTTAAATCGGGTAAAAAATTGCTCATTGGAACTGCAGAGCCTCAGAAATTAGAATTAGCCTTATTAGAAATTCGAGAAAAAATGAATTTGTAATGAGTAAGAAGAAACCATTTGTTTTACGACTCGATGAAGATATGCTTAAAGCTGTTGAAAAATGGGCTTCTGATGAGTTTCGAAGTACCAACGGACAATTGGAATGGATTTTACGTGAAGCCTTAAAAAAGACGGCACGTTTGCCTAAGAAGAATCAAAATCTTGAGTAAGATGGAAAAGTTGAGTGATTTAAAAAAAGAACTTTCCGAATTAAGTAAACCAGATTTAATAAAATTGTGTTTAAGGGTTGCAAAATTAAAGCGGGAAAATAAAGAATTATTGGCCTATTTAATTTTTGATGCCGATGACCCTTTGTTTTATGCTCAAAAATTGAAACCCGAATTGGTTGATATATTTACTCTGCCTTTTCAACATCCTTATTATCTAACAAAGTCGATCAGAAAATCGCTTAGAATTGTATCTAAATATTACCGATTCACATCTAACAAGCAAGGCGAAACGGAATTGTTGCTTTACTTAGTTGAGCAATTTCATGAGCATTGGAGAGCTGAATTTAAATATCAAGCATTGGCCAAAGTGATTTTTCGCTGCTTAGATAAAGCTCAATCTAATTTGAAGAGAATTGACGAAGATTATCGTGCTGATTTCGAACAACCGTTGCAAAAATTATTGCAATTATCTATTCAACGACTTGGAAACAGTTTTTTAAAATCAGAATAATTATGAAAAATTCTTGGAAACGAATAAAATTTAATTATTATGAATTTGCGCCTGAGAAAGGTGTTTCCCTTCTGGTAAAGTTTGAAAATTTAGCGCACAAAATATCAGTGTTTAATATTGAAAACAATGAAATATTCAGCTTAAACATTGCTGGTATGTTTCGGAGTTCCATTCAAGTGAAAGATAGTAAGCAAACTGTTTTGTTAAGTCTTTCTGCAACTCGATGGTGGAAGTCGGTATGGCAAGGAACTTCGGGTAAACAGAAAATTGAAATTAAAGTAGTAAATAGACCACTTGTTGAGTATGTTTTATCTGTTGATGGTGACGAATTATTGTCTTATGGAATCAGCATTTCAGGCATGAAGTCGATATTAACTATTCAACAGTTTGGAGCAATGCCTATACAAACTGAATTTATGCATGTATTGCTTTTTAGTTTAATTCGCCCAGTATTAATGGAGTCGATGGGAAACCAAATTAACATGGATATTTAGTGGTTAAATATCCATGTTAATCTATTTAATAATATAAATTTATCATCCGCAATTATTATCCCAAAGCATAGCTTGTTTCTATTCCTTTCGATTCATGGTTATTCGATGAGGATAGACGCTTTACTGATTGAATATGCAGAAAAATACCCCAACGCACCTCCAGTGATGTTACTTTCAGGATTTGCAGGTGCAGCTTGTTGTCCGGAACCGGCATCAATAGATGCTGATAATGTTCGGTAGTAGAGTTCCATTGATTGGTCAATTCCCCACATTTCTAATCTTAAAGTATCTGGGTTTATTGGTCCAGGTCCTATATTACCGGGGCCTCCAGGACCTCCTCCTCCGGGCCCACTATTCGGTCCTCCATTAAATATTGGAATTCTTGTTTCTACGGTTAAACCATTATAGAATCTATCACTTTCAACATTATAGTCTTTGTTGAGTGTAGCATTTATAGTGTAAAGATATCTGTAATAATTATTTTCTGAACCTGGGTCGTTGAAATGAACGATCGCAATGGTAGTTGTGTCAAAAAAAAACACTTCTTTTCTTAACGATAGTGAATCAATTGCAACCAATTCTGGCATTTTACAAACCGAAGTGTAGTTATTGTTGTTCCAAAATACATTAAGCGAATAGGTTACTCCTGGAGTGCCAATAATTTCTTCAGAGTAAAACATGCCTGCGATTCCTTGTTCAAGTGTGTCTAGGTTGCCCAAATCGTCGAAGATCACTACAATGGCATCGTCAACGCCAGGGAATTCATTGTCTTGATCGTAGTTTTTTACTTGCGTAAGCTTAACTGTACATTCTCCGTCATTGTTTAATTTGCCTTCGATTACGAGTTTATTATCGCTTTCTTTAAGATCGATGTCGATTACTTTTTCGCAACTAGAAAATGAAATCAGGCCCAATATGGAAACAATTGCAAATATTGAATTTCTCATTTGAAATGGAAGTTATAAGTGATAGATGGGATCCATCTAAAAAGAGATAATTGATAAGCTTCTGATTTGCCCGAATTGGTATCGCTTTCGCGGAAGCTGATTGTGTACGCGTTTTCTCGTCCGTATGCATTGTATAAACTGAACGACCAGCTTGACTCATAAGTATCGGTTCTTTTGCGGTAGTATGTTGCACCGAAGTCTAATCGATGATAGGCAGGCATTCTGTAACCATTTCTTTCGGAATAATAGTTTACCACTTGCCCATCTATTTCATATTTACCACTTGGGAAAGTAACAGCATTGCCAGTGTAATACACGAAATTTGCCGATAAAGCCCATTTTTTATTTAATTCATACATGGCTACGATGGTTAAATCGTGGGTTCTGTCTTGCTTGGCAGCAAAATAATTCTCGTCGTTAATTTCTTCGAATTTTCGTTCCGTGCGAGATAAGGTGTAACCAACCCAACCGGTAAGTTTTCCAGTTTTTTTACGAAGCAACAATTCCAAGCCATACGCTCTTCCTGTTCCGTAAACCAATTCACCTTCTACTTCTTGATTTAGGATCAATTCAGCACCATTTCGGTAGTCGATTTGGTTGTTCATCCACTTATAATATGTTTCTGCTGAAACTTCGAATTTATTGTCCTTCAAATTTCTGAAATAACCTGCCGAATATTGATCTCCTAATTCTGCTTTTACATTGTTAGAACTAGGTATCCAAATATCTGTAGGATTTCCAGAAGTGGTATTGCTGAGCAAATGCAAATTCTGAACGGTTCTGCTGTATCCACCTTTGATGGATTGCAAACTATCTATTCGGTAATTAATGCTTAGGCGAGGTTCAGGATTGATATACGTTTTAATGAACTCTCCTTTTTGGGAACTCCTTTCGCTGGAAACATTGCCATCATTATCGAATTCATAAACGGTAACTGGGCCGATGTAGCTAAATGAGCCAACGCGGAGGCCGTAATCGATTGATAATTTTTTATTGAATTGGTATTGGTGAGAAATGTAAATGGAATTTTCTAAGGCATATCTTTTTTCGTTGGTAAGATTTTCAATAAAGTCTGCCCCATCCACTTCACCAGGCATAAAGGTGTGGTATATCGAATTCCAACCAAATTTCAGTGTGCTCTTGTTGTTCATGAAATACTGGTAATCTTGTTTTACATTCCAGTCTCTAATGGTAGATCCAATAGAAATATCGAAATCGGATGCGGATAATTTAATTTTGTAATTATAATCACTAAAAATTAATGAAGTATTTGAAAATAATTTTTCAGAAAAAAGGTGATTCCATCTTACGGTTCCAGTTGCATTTCCCCAGTCGAACCTAAATTGGTCTGAAAATCCGAAATTATCGCGACCAAAATATCCACTTACGAATATGCGGTCTTTATCGCTGATTTTGTAGTTAAATTTTGCATTTAAATCGTAGAAATAAAGTGTAGATTTTCTGAGGTTGGTATCTGCCGACAATTTCAAGAATACATCAGCATATGTGCGTCTTGCGGATACAGTAAAAGAGCTTTTGTCTTTTAAAATTGGTGCTTCTACTGTTAATCTTGAAGCAATTAAACCTACACCGCCAAGTACATTGAGTTTTTTCTGATTTCCCTCATTCATTTTAACATCTAACACAGACGACATCCGGCCACCGAACTCTGTGGGCATTGTGCCTTTGTATAATGTGGCTTCCTTTACTGCATCAGAATTGAACACTGAGAAAAATCCGAGTAGGTGAGAGGCATTGTAAACTGGCGCCTCGTCAAGTAGAATAAGGTTCTGATCTGCACTACCACCTCGTACGAAAAAACCTGTATTTCCTTCGCCTGCACTTTTAACACCTGGAAGTAGTTGCAATGTTTTTAGCAAGTCGGTCTCCCCGAACAAAACTGGAATCATCTTAATCTCTTTGGCTGTGAGTTTTTCTACACCCATGCTTACCCTTGAGAGACTTGCATCTGGTTTTTCTGCAGTAATTTCTACTTCCTTCAGCTCAGAATTCCGGGGCTTTAACTCGATATTTAGTTTGAAGTTTTTATCTAGTTTAACTTTTTGCTCCTTCAGTTCATATCCAGTGTACTGAAATCTCATAGTGTATTCGCCCGTTGGAAGTTCTATTGAATAGAAACCGTATGCGTTCGCAACAACGCCTGTTCCGGGCATCTCTTTTACAAGAACTGCTGCTCCAATGAGCTCTTCTCCAGATGTTGCATCTTTAATCGTTCCGTTGATACTGAATTTTTGCTGAGCAATCGACCAGATAGGCGATAAAAAGCTGATTAGCAAAAGTATCCTTTTTATTGTTGGCATATTGAAAGTTAAAATGGCGAAGTAAAACTCGGGATTATTTCTGGGAGATGATCGAAAAGTTTGGTAATGACGAATTTATTTTGCTGAAACGGAATGAATGTATGGTTAGTGGGTGTGATATGCCGATAAAAAGTTACAGACGCACGAATTTTTTATTCTGGATTATTGAGTTAGATCTTTTGTTTTTCAATGAGCTCGAAAGATCATATCGATATGGTCATAGATTTATTGTAGTATGAAGCTCATCTTTTCAAGATTTTGAAGTAAAGAAAACAGAATCCCAATTTGATCAATTTTAACAAATCGAAGAAAACAATTTGAAATAAAAAAAACGGGTTTAGTTACATTGAATCGTAACTAAACCCGTTTTAATCAAATATAAATTGGAGCTATTTTCGTGGAGTGAAAACAGTGTTCCCAAAAATATCTTTTGAATAGGTGCCACTATTCCCTTTAATGTCTTGATAATTTGTATTGCCAAAAATATCTTTCGTGTAAGTGCCTCTGGTTCCATTGTTGTCCTGGTAGTTTGTATTCCCGAAAATATCTTTCGAATATGTGCCACTTGTGCCCTGATTGTCTTGATAGGTCGTGTTTCCAAAAATATCTTTCGAGAATGTCCCGTTTGTTCCAGAATTATTTTGGTACTGAATATTTCCAAATATATCACTAGAATAGGTGGCCTGGTTTCCAACAGGATCAGAAGCTACCACATTGCCAAATATATCTTTTGAATAGGTTACTTGACCATAGCAGGTAAGTGAAATACCTGCTGTAAATAGGATTAAGAATGTCTTTTTCATTAAACTGATTTTATGATTTTTAACAAAGAAATTAAACGACTCTATTCTATTGCGTGAATTCTACAACATGACCTGAAACTGTGACTTTGTATTTGCGGTAGAAAGGGAATATTGAATGTTTAATTTCTACTGTTTCGTTAATGATTGCTTTAGATCCACCTACGATATTCGCTTTAGAAAGCATGTTAGCCCTTGCTGCTGATACCAGCGCATTTTTAGAAAGCCCGCCAATGCCCAATATGTATGTCGCTTGTGATTCTCCTTGAACACTTTCTAGCACCTTGAAATTATTCTTTGATAAAACAACTTCTGTTGTGTGATTATTAATGTTTTTAGTTAGTCCATTGTGTATTCCGCAACTTGATAAAATTAAGGCAAGCCCTATAAGTACTAAGAAATTTCTTTTCATTTTAAAATGTGTTTTTGTTTCTTACTCGTTTGGCTTTTCAGAACCGCCCCGTTTATTACTGTAGTTTCTGGACTCTACACTTTATTTGCATGATGATGCGTAAGCCTAAAATGTGGTTTTCTTTGTTATTGTTATGAGCTTTTTCTCGTTATCAATGGTGATTTTACCGTATTTGCTGAGTGCACTTTGGCCAAATAGAAGTGGCGCATTCTTATTGTTTACAACAGATGCTTTGACATTCTTAAGAACAAGTCCTCCAAAGTCTACATTTTTGAAAACGAGTGTTGTTCCAACTTCTATATCTCCATTGGCATCCATATACTTTTGGGTTCCTGTAATGTCGTTGTAATTTAAGTACCCATTTTTTAGCATAAACTGCACTTCTGTTTGCGAGATAGAGATGTCACTTGCTCCCGTATCGAAAATTAGATTTAAACCAAGTCCGTTTATTTTGCATGAAACTTCGTAGGTATTTGCTCCTCTCGCTTTCATCGGAACAGAAACGGTTTCTTCTTTCACATTCTTTATTCCGCTTTGTTCAATTTTTTCCGTTTTATTTTTTTCTTCAATTTTCTTCGTCCATTCCTCAATGAGCGAATTAAATGCACTTGATTTTCTAGTATTGTCTAAATCGTCGTCCTTACTTAAGTGGATGAGATCTACATATCCTTTTTCAAATGCTTCTTTAAGAAAAGCTATTGATTCATCGGATTTATTAAGTAATGAATACAAACAGGCAGCATCATAATAATTACCATCTGTAGGGTATTCATCTAATATCTTGCTCATCCATTCTATAGCTTCATTGTTTCTGCCTAGATGAAATAGTGCATATTGCTTGCAATTTCCACCATTACTTACTGTTGTATCAATGCCTAAAATGGCAGAATAGTCTTCCGTGGCTTTAGCGCGATTGTTTAATTTCTTTTCATATAACCGTCCTCGATGTAAATAGGTGTAAGCATAATTTTTATCTAACTGAATAGATTGATTGTAATCGTTGAGTCCAGCTTCTGTATTATTCATGAATTCCTCAGATACCCACCCTCTTCTGTAATAATAAAATGAGGACGTAGGATCAAGTTGAATAGCATTTGTAAAATCTGCTATAGCTCCTTCATAATCACCTTTTAATCGTTTTGCATCTCCTCTTTTGCTGTGGTTTTCTGCATCACTTGAATCGAGTAGTATTGCTTCTGAATAAATTTCAATAGCTTGTTCGTACAACCCTATGTTTAACAAGCATTTCCCTTTGTATGTTAAAAAGCTAGATCTATAATTTTCGTCTTCTATTTCAAGTAGTTTATTAATGTCATCGATCGCCTTTTTGAATTCGTTTGCATCGTAATTAATTCTTGAACGTAGATAATACCATGTCGATTTCTCTGGTTGTTCAATAATTTTACTATTTACTTTAGAAATTGCAAGCACAGCATTTTCTTCCGAGTATAGAATCAGTGTTTCGCGTAGAAAATTATCTTCTTCATCTAACGAAAATGCTGTAAAAATTTCTTCTATTGCTTCAGTGTATTTCTTTTGTTCATAATAGCAACGAGCTCGGAATTTATATGCCATCGAATAGGTTGGCGCAAGCTTCACAAGTTTATTCAATACGCTCTCTGCTTCTGCATATTTATACTGTACGATATAGTTTCTTCCTAATCCAGCATATGCTATTTCCATGGTTTCATCCATTTTGAGCGCTTTTTTGTAATCAACCTCCGCTAAATTGTATTTCTTTAGTTCGAAGTATTTTTGCGCTCTTGTAATATATAAGTCAGCATCATTGGGATTTACATTTAGCGCTGTAGCGTATTCTTCAAAAGCCTTATCTATATTCTCTATTTTGAAATAGATGTCGCCCCGCATACTATGAGAAACAGCTAGTAACTTCTTCTCTTTGGATGGGATATATTTAATTACATTACTAATATCCCTCAGTGCGCTGGAATAGTTTTCCTGAAAGTTAAAAATGTTTGCTCTATAATATAAAGCATAATATGACTTCGGATTATCGGTTATTTCTCTGTTGAAGTATTCAACTGCTGATTCGATATTTCCATCATTGTATGCTTCAACACCCTGATCGTAATTATAGCTTTGGCTGCTGCAAATGCTAATTGAAAATGCGAAAAACAAAAGGAAAATAATTCTATTCATTGCCATTTCGATGATTAAAAATTGAAAGGTTCATTTAACTAAAAAGTAGTGCTGCAATTCCCATGGCTACGAGATGCCCTATTTTGCTCAATACTCCCCATGCAATGATGAAGACAATAGCGCCCCAAAAACCTTCAGGTTCAATCCAATTCCATGCAATCATTCCAGAACCAATTGAAATGGCTACAGTAATGATTATGATTGCTATGCTTAGACAACCAGCTTCGCTTGAATCACTCATTTCGTTATTGATTTAATTGTATGTATCATGTTCATCCGACCCTTTGTTCCAATCTACTATAGGCTTCATAAATTGAATCCAAATCATTGCTATTATCGGCATCATAAATCCAAATAATCCCCAAGCACCTGAATTTCGGTTTAATGAACGGGCTTTTGAAGAGCAAACTATAGCTCCTACGATACGGAGTCCTAGCTGGACAAATAAAATTCCTGGTGATTGCATCTTTAGTTGAATTGAATGTTTAGTTCTTGTTCCGCTTTACTTTTTAATTGAACCAATACTGAGTAATTGTTTTTATTTTGGTTTATCTCCTGGATAATAGCATTCGCCTTTTCTCTCAAGCCTTGATCTATAAATCTGTCAGGGTGGCATTTCGTAATAAGTTCTCTGTGTATTGCTTTCGAATTATTGATGCTGTCTAGGAGGCCATTCATATCAATATCTGCACGCTTGGCATCTTTTAATTTTTCAAGTTGTGACAATTCTTCATCACTTAATTTGTTGCGATTTTTTAAAGTATATCTAATCAATGCTAAGATTATAACCAACTCGATAAATGCCAATATCGAGCATATTTTGAGAAGTATAATGGAATGATTATGAATGAATTCTGATATCATGAATGCTTATTTTAAAAATCCTCCGAGTCTTGCGTAATCTTTTAATGGCCACTTTAACCCTTGTGTTCCTTCATTAGAATGAATTTCAAGCGTGTCCCATCCTAGAGAAACAAGCTTTCTTACAAGCTCTTCATTATCAAGGACTATACCTCCAATTTCGCGGAGTTCTATATTGCTCATAGGTCTTCCAGCTAATGCTTTTATTCTAAATCCTCCTCCCATCCATTTCGAAAATGCATGCTTAAAATTGCTGTCACCCTTTGTTATCTTTACTTCGAGTAGAGTAGGAGCATTTCCAGATACAAAAGAGTATTTAGCAGCTTTGTTAAAATCACGTATTGATTTGTAGCGTTCGGCCATTTCGCCAAACCATTCTGCTACAACCATAATTTTATTCCACATTGAATTTTATTGTTTGTGTTAGGAGTTAAACCAAAGGCTATTGCTTAATAGATTTAACTATTCGCTTTAATCATAAAGCTCTTTTCAATTTCATTTAGGAAGTAGAAAAGAAAGCAATAGCCCTTGGTGAGCATAACTATTCTACCGTCTAATAAGGATTTCAAATTTCTAAAGTGAGTGTGCGCTCTTTTTGCATATTGACATTTATTCTAAATAAATAGTGTGCATTTGTTTTGTGATCTCTTTCATTCGATTTCGCAGATTTTCTGGCTTTGCAACACTTATTCCAGGGCCAAGCATCAATAATTGCCTTTCTAGCTCATTGTCCAATATGAGTTTGAATTGATACTCAACTTGGTTTTCTTCTAGTTTTCTTCTTTTTTGTGAATGGTGCAATGGTTTATTTTGGAGAAATTTATCTATATGGTTATTGGCTATGAGTTTTATTAACTCTGGCTTTTCACCTATGGGAGGAATTGGACCAATGCAATCTTCAAATAATTCATCCCAATCGGTTTCTAAAGGAGGGAGATAAATTATATCAGTATTGGGTTCTATGGAATGTATGTCTGCTAATGCAATAATAACCGGTGTAATGGATGCATTGATTGCTTTTCCCAGTGAAAACCACCTCCCTTTGTGCTCTCTAATTTGCCAAGGGTGTAGGTCGTAATTAGATGGTTTGTCGTTAACGGTTAACTCAATTTTGACAGCTACTTGCTCAAGGATGAGATCATATAATTTCTTTACCCAAGCTTGTCCGGCAACAAATGGATTGTGCGTAAAACGAATGAGCGTTCTTTTTTTAATTAAAGGATGCTTGGTATTGTATAAACGTTCCGTAATCCATTCAAATGGAAGGATTCCTTTGCTGTGGGCAATTAGCTCCAAGCCTTCATTGTGAAGCGATGAATACACTCCAATGGCTGAAAATTCTGGATCATCGTAGTAATACAATTTATGTCCATTCTTTTTATCTCTAATGATTGGAGCCGCAAATCCTGCCTCACTTTCCATGAATTTCAAATCTGCATAGAGAGTTCTTAATGCAATACTATCCGATTGACTATAACCGGCTTCTTCAAGGCATCTATTCACTTCTCTCAGTAAGCCTTCAAGCGTATATGGACGATATTTTCTCTGGAGACATCGATCCAAAGCCATATATCTAATTAAGGCGCTTTTATTAACTGGCATACTTCATCTAGAAAGCAAACATGCAGCAGGCGCTTGCATTGTATTTGCAAATTGAATAATAGGTTTAGGTCTTAATGTTTAAAACCGAAAGCAAATGTATTTTCCTTTAAAATGCTATCCTGATTTCTGCAACCTTGCAGTGTAGTAATTTTACTTTAACGATCACATTATCATAAATATAAAATTAAGGTCTTGGATAATGAATGGACTACTGTAGTGTCGAATAGGTATTTATACTCAAACTTATTGCCTACTCAAAATGTATATAGGATGGATCAATTTTGATCTTCTTTTCTTCGCCCCTATACCCATCTATATAGTAATACTTTGCTAATGGTTCATCAATAATGCTTAAGATTTCTTGTCGAATTCGACTGCATTTTTGATTCAACGAAGGATTGGTGCTATCCACTAAATCATCAATCGATTTTCTCATACTTTCTAAGTCGCTTTTAGGACTTATATCGGCATAAATCTCCATTAATTCTTTCTTATGCAAGTGAATTTCTTTAAAGCGAATTCCGCCAGGGTTTTTCAGGAAAAGGAAGTAGACTGTTTTGGGCAAGGCATGGAGTTTTATTTCCCTGTTTCCATAAGATGGTAGAAATATGCGATTTTCTTTGTCGATATAGATTGGGCTTAATACTTCCGCTTTTTTTTCTAAATCTCTACCTTCAATTAATGGCTGAATTTTTTGAAGTATTTCCGGTTTAACATTTTTTAGTGTCGCCATCATGTAGATAACTGCTTCGGCTAGAACACCGTAATTGCCTTGTGCTTTAAGCTGATCTATTTTCTCTTTAAGTTCTGGCTCATCTTTAAATGCATCTCTATAAAAGTGGTAATCACTTTCGTATTCTGGAGGCGGTGATTCTCTTCTGTAGCGAACCCCATCTTCGTCATCGGGTATTACAAGCTGTAAAAAATACTGGTCGAAAAGGTTGTCCAGATCTTCTTCTGAACTATAGATTAGTGGTTTATAGGTAAATCGATTCTCAGTATTTTTCCAACCACTAGACATGCTTCTTAACAAGCAAGGTCTTCTGAAATAAGGCAATTCAAGTGGTTCAATGCAATATTTAACAAATGATTCCTCATCAATATTTGCTATGAATTCTGTAATAAGTTCTTTTATTTCATTGTCTTGTAAGTTGTATAGATATGGGATTTTTATTTTTAAGTAGGAGTATATATTTTCAGGAAGTTCAGATAATCCATCCTTTAATGAAGGGAAATAAATAAATCGCATTCCTTTTTCATGGAATCTGGTGCAAAGATTATCATAGTTTTGAGATATATATTTATTGAGAAAGTCATCCTTTTCTTCTTCAATAAAAACGACAGTTTGGTTATCGAAATAAACATTCTTCTTTGCATGGATATAATGGAAGACATTTTCTTTCATCGATACTAATGTTTCCCTGCTATTCCAACTTAACGAGCTTTTTCCATTGAAATTCCTTTTGCCCCAGACTCCAATTTTATTTGACACAAACAAATCGCTAAAACCCAATTTCTTTGCGTTTTTCACTTCGATTAAATCTTCAGAAAGTAAAACAAGAAAAGAATTATGAACAGATATTTTATGCTCTTGAATCAGCGTAGAAAGGTCTGAAAGGCTTTCAATGATTTGTATCCCTTGCACAGAACCATTTCCAATCAACTCATTTACTCTTTGTTGATCACTTGAAGTTAATTCGGTATAGGAATAGAGATAAACTTTTGCAAAGTGTGAGTGGCAATGCTTTATAAAACCAGGAATATCCTCTTCTACGATTTCTTTGTAACGTTCTTTCTTGTATTTTTCAGAAGTAATAGTAATTCTATTTCTGAAAAATAATCCCAATATGGTGATCATTATATTCCCGAGTATGCTCAGGAATCTCTCATTGTTATTTATTGTATCAATTATTGCCCCTATAATGATGAAGGGAAGAAACGGCAGTATCAGAAAAACTATAATTATTTTTTTTAGATTCCCCAAAGGTTCATTGTGTGTATAATCTTTTTTAATGTAAAATACATCATTTTCCGATATTTCTTGACACATTTCATTGTTCATCACAAAGCCTTTGTATTGACAAAGTACTTTTTCGCAAACAGGAAGGAAGACGGCTTTATGGCTATCGTTAAATTTCATATTTTAGTTTGAACTCATGTTGATTGCAAACGCAAAAAATAGATAATATTTCTTTCTTTGTCAAAAATAAGGAATTAAAAAATTAAAAAATACCGTAACTGTCTCTTTTAGTGTGTCCCAAAATTTAGCCAGACTTCAAAATGAGTATTACTCTTCACTCATATTTTTAACTTACATGCAAATAGGTTGCAGTTAACTCCTCCACTTTGTTTCTCATCTATATTAATTCGATATCTATGATCAACCGTATTTTTTCAATTGTTGCTAGAAGCCTGTATTATATTGCTTCAAAGACAGGGCGTACTTACAATGAAATCAACATTGTTCTATATTATTTATGTATTCCCTTTTCCTGGCTTGCGCTTATTGATTATGGCTTAGGCGTTCATTATTTGAAATTTGCATTTTTATTTGTTGCATTGGGGTTTATGCTAGGTTGTCGGGATTCCGTCACTTTTTCCGATGCTCTCTTTTTAAGATCTGTGCGATTCTTAAACTATTTCAATCGCTTCGGAAGCAATTATTTCGCTACATCTGTTTGGATTTGCGTAGCTCTGCCAATATTGGTCTATGCTGTCCTTATCTATTTATTTATTTGAAGGCAATCAAACTCGGAATTTTCGCCTTTTCTAGGTATTTCTGCAAGTAAATCAATAAGTTTAATTTATTGCCAATTAGATTGGTTATGAAAAAGTGTCGTTCATAACTTTCTATTAACTTATAAATTTTATTTTTTAGGGAAAACCCAACTATCCCCTTCCCAAGGGGCAATCTAAGATTCTAGTTTTTATCCAACAAATTCTAGTCGGATATAAACGATTATAACCGTTTCAAAAGGGGTTAATATTCACAAAATCAATGCGATGATTATTTTATTTATTGTGTTTAACCTCAGTTTCCATCTGCCGTTTTTGCTTGTAAAACTTTGATAGTTAGTTTGGTATTTAATTTTCAGGATTTATCATCGAAACAATATCTTGTTGGAATACCTGTAAAATCTTCAATTGCCTTGATGTATTGCAATAAAATCATCGGTTCATTTGAATCGAGGTCCTGCGCGAACGGACGAGGCAAATAGCGCTGCGAAGTTTACGGAGCAGCCTATAGCCAAGCACGTGACCCACAGGGGCGCGCCCTGGTTAGTCTTTAGTCTGAAGTCCTTAGACTTTGTACTTTATACTCAAGACTTTGTACTTTATACTCAAGACTAACATCTATTCTCGCGCTAGCCTTCTTTTTTGCGTTCTTTGCACAATGAGTCAGCTTGCCCCGAAAAAACACCTTACCATCCTTGGATCTACTGGATCTATAGGAACACAGGCACTTGATGTAGTGCGCGCAAATCCTGATTATTTCGAACTTGATTGTTTGATTGGTCATTCGAATGCCGAATTGTTGATTCAACAGGCACAAGAGTTTCTACCCGGAACAGTCGTTGTTGGCAATGAAGAAAAGTACACCGAGGTGCGTGATGCGCTAAATGCCTTGCCAATTAAGGTTTTTGCAGGTGATGATGCCATCGTACAAATGATGGAACAAGAATCTACACAGATTGTACTTACCGCTTGTATGGGCTATGCTGGTTTACGACCTACCGTTGCAGCCATTAACGCAGGAAAGCATATTGCTTTGGCGAACAAAGAAACCTTGGTAGTTGCAGGTGAGCTAATCACCGTTTTGGCGAAGGAAAAAGGTGTAAATATCTATCCTGTCGATTCTGAACATTCGGCGATTTTTCAATGCCTTGCTGGAGAATGGGAAAATAAAATCGAGAAAATTTATCTCACCGCTTCTGGCGGTCCGTTTAGAGGAAAAGACACTGATTTTTTGCGCGCCGTGACCCGCGAACAAGCCTTGAAGCATCCCAACTGGGAGATGGGAGCCAAAATCACTATTGACTCTGCATCGTTGATGAACAAAGGCCTTGAAGTAATTGAAGCGAAATGGTTGTTTAATCTTCGAGCCGACCAAATTGATGTTATCGTACATCCACAAAGCATTGTACATAGTATAGTGCAGTTTAACGATGGTTCGATGAAAGCTCAAATGGGATTGCCTGATATGAAGCTTCCGATTCAATATGCACTCACTTATCCGAAGCGTTTGCAGACCGATTTTCCGAGGTTCGATTTCATGAATTATCCATCACTTACTTTCGAAGCTCCAGACCGAAATACATTCAGAAATCTCGATTTGGCATTCGACGCTATGCGCCAAGGCGGAAACATGCCTTGCATCCTCAATGCGGCAAATGAAATTGCAGTCGCAGCCTTTTTAAACCGACAAATTGGATTTCTTGACATGAGCGATTTGGTGCAACATTGTATGGAAACCATCGCGTTTGTGGCAAAGCCAACGTATGAAACGTATGTGAATACTGACCGCGAAACCCGCGAAATAGCCAAAGAGAAAGCAGCCCAAATGGTTTGTTGATTTACCCCAAGATCATCAATCAATTCCCTACTTTTGCAAACCTTATTTAATTCCTGATGGACGTTCTCATCATTATTGCCCAATTGATTCTTAGCCTTTCGATTCTCGTGGTTCTTCACGAAATGGGGCATTTTATTCCTGCAAGACTTTTCAAAACACGAGTAGAGAAATTCTACCTCTTCTTCGATCCATGGTTTTCACTTTTCAAGGTGAAAAAAGGAGATACTGAGTATGGAATCGGCTGGTTGCCTTTGGGAGGTTATGTGAAGATTTCGGGAATGGTGGATGAATCGATGGACAAAGAACAGATGTCACTTCCAGCTCAACCGTGGGAGTTCAGGTCGAAGCCAGCTTGGCAACGATTGATCATCATGATTGGTGGTGTAACCGTGAATTTGATTCTTGGGATGCTCCTTTATGCCATCGTTTTGTTCGTTTGGGGGAAGGAAATATTGCCTATCAAAAATGCGAAAGACGGCATCATGGTGAGCGATAGCTTAGCGCTTTCGGCAGGCTTTAGAACAGGAGATGTACTACTAGAAGTGAATGGCACCAAACCAAAGCATTTCCAAGAAGCCAATCTGGCTTTGTTGCTCGATAATCCAACTTTTGTGATGGTAAATCGTGGAGGTGAAGAAGTGAAGATCCCAATGGCCAAAGATTTCGCGGAAAAAGTGATCGGTCAAAAAGAACCCAAATTGTTTTTCCCTGCATTTCCAGCAGTTGTAGCCGAAATTCCTGATTCAACAGAAAATTTCAAAGCAGGCTTGCGCAAGGATGATCGAATTGTTGCTGTAGCGGGAGTGTCAACGAAGTTTTTCTCGGATTTACAAAACGAATTGAAAATCCAGAAAGGCAAAACTACCGATGTTACAGTGCTTCGCGGAAAAGATACTCTGAGCCTTAACCTAAGTATTAGTTCAGAAGGGAAAATCGGTTTTGCTCCTTACGGACCAGAAAAATTCATCAACGTAGAAACAATCAAGTATGGCTTTTTCGCGTCTTTCCCTGCGGGGATAAACGAAGGTTTAGCAACGCTTAAAAACTATGTGAAACAGTTTAAACTCGTTTTCACCAAGGAAGGCGCCAAGCAAGTGGGTGGTTTTGCTGCCATTGCTAAGCAGTTCGACAAAGACTGGGATTGGCGTCAATTCTGGAGCTTCACAGCTTTCTTGTCGATCGTGTTGGCATTCATGAACATTCTACCCATTCCTGCACTCGATGGTGGTCACGTGGTTTTCCTTATCGGGGAAATGATTACAGGCCGTAAACCGTCCGAGAAATTACTCGAGCGGGCACAGTTAGTTGGTATGGTTCTTTTGTTGTCTTTGCTTGTGTATGCCAACGGAAACGACTTGTACAAGTGGTTGATGAAATAGGTTGGAAGCTAGCTTAAATTCATCAAGTTAAGGATTTGATTTACAGTGAATTAAATAGATCTTCGGATTGTTTCGATGGTTGAAAGTGATGCGCTTGCTTTTCGTGCAATTTTTTTCATTCTGAAAGATTGAACTACTCGCATAAGTTTACCTTTGCTTCTATATAAATGAAAACAATCCTCCTATTATTTATCGCACTTTCTGGTTGCGTGCAGCTTAGCGGCCAAACCGTTAAACGATATACAATCCAAGAATGCATCGATCAGGCTTGGGGAAACAACCTGCAACTTTCACAGAACGAACTGCAGCTTAAGCAAGCTGAAGTGAATTTGCTACAATCCAAAGCACAAGTGCTGCCTACTTTAAACGGTAGCGCGAACCACACTTATAATACAGGTCGAAGGATCGATCCCTTTACCAACCAATTTGCCGATCAACGTGTGCTTTCGCAAAATTTCAGCTTGAGTTCGGGTGTGAATCTCTTTAGTGGACTCACAAACCTCAGAAGCATCCAAGCGAATCAAGCGGGCGTGAAAGCTGCAAAATTTAGCAACGATCAACTCAAGAACGACATTGCGCTTCAAGTTACGAATGCCTTTTTGAATGCGCTCTTGGCAGAGGAATTAATGGTTATTGCCGAAAGTCAATTAGAACTTGCCAAACAACAAACCCAAAGAGCTAAGTTGCTTTTTGATGCTGGCAGAACAGCCAAAGGTGATCTGTTGCAAGTAGAAGCGAACGAGTCGAATGAAGTACTAAACGTTGTTAATGCCCGTAACCGCGAAGGATTGGCATTGCTCACTTTGGCGCAATTGCTACAAATAGAAGATCCTGATCAGTTCAGCATCCAAGCGCCCGATTTTAGTAAGATCACCACAGCATTGCCCGCTTATCAAGCCAAAGCGCTTTATATAGTTGCGGTCGAAAATCAACCAGGCATTCAAAGTGCCGATTGGAATGTGCAAACTGCCGAGCTCACTTTGAAATCCCTAAAAGGGGGCTATCTGCCTTCAATTTCAGCTTTTGGTGGCTTTGGTACTGGATACTCTGAATTGTCGCGCAAAATAGTTGGAACCACCACCCAACAGCAAAACTTCGGGAGCATCGGCGGTGTGCCCATCATTGTAGATGTAGATGTGCCTATCACCGAACTCACACCATTCAACGATCAGCTCGATCAGAACTTCAACCGTACTTTCGGTTTGTCGCTGAACGTACCTATTTTCAATAATCTCAGAACGAGATCTCAGGTGAGTCTTCAAAAAATCAACCTTGAATCTGCCCGTATCAATGCCCAAATCCAACGCAATCAATTGCGCCGCGATATTCAAACTGCTTGGTTCGATGCCCGCGCCGCCTTTGAGCGCTACCAAGCTGCAGAAGTTTCTCTCAATGCCACCCAAGAAGCTTTTGGATACATGCAACAACGTTTTGATGCTGGTGTGATCAGCATTTTCGAATTCAACAATTCACGCAATCAACTTGTAACGGCCAAATCATCTTTAGCACAAGCCCGTTACGAACTTATTTTACGGATTAAAGTGCTCGATTTTTATCAGGGCAACGCTATTACCTTCTAACCATGAAAAAAAGCACACGCAATATTCTCATCATCGTAGGTGCACTCATCGTTCTGGGCATCATTGCAAAATCTGCAGGTTGGCTGGGAAAAAAGCCGGGTATTGAGGTAGCAGTTGAGAAAGCCTCCAAACGTTCGATTACCGAAATGGTTTCTGCCAACGGAAAAATCCAACCTGAAGTGGAAGTGAAGATTTCTGCAGATGTTTCAGGTGAAATCGTCGAATTGAAAGTGAAAGAAGGCCAAAAGGTGCAAAAAGGAGATCACTTACTTACCATCAATCCAGATCTAATCCAATCTGCCGCCGACCGTGTAGCTGCTGCGCTCAACCAGTCGAAAGCCAATGTAGCCAACGCAAAAGCCCGCGAAAATCAAGCAAAAGCATCCTTTGCAAACATCGACGAAAGCTTTAAACGTAGTAAGAAACTGTTCGATCAGCAAGCCATTTCTGCCTCAGAATTCGACGCTTCAAAAGCGCAGTACGAAGGCGCCAAGGCGGATGTTGAAGCCGCGAAACAGAACGTCCTCGCAGCCGAATATGCCGTTAGCAGCGCACAAGCATCTCTTAAGGAAGCCAACGATAACCTCGGAAGAACCCGAATTTACGCACCAACCGACGGAACCGTTTCGAAACTCAATGTAGAACTCGGCGAACGTGTTGTTGGAACTGCTCAAATGAGCGGAACCGAATTGCTTCGTATCGCAAACCTTTCCGAAATGGAAGTGAGTGTTGATGTGAACGAAAACGACATCGTGCGCATCGAACTTAACGATACTGCCAATGTAGAAGTAGATGCATACGGCGAACGTACATTCAAAGGCATCGTTACTGAGGTTGCAAACTCTTCAAACACTGTTGGTTTAAGTGTAAATACTTCAGATCAGGTAACCAACTTTTCAGTTAAAATCCGCATCCTACGCGATTCCTACACCGACCTTGTAGATACCGCAAATCCTCATCTATCTCCTTTCCGCCCGGGCATGTCGGCAACAGTCGATATCCTAACAAAAACCGAATCTAACGTGCTCACAGTGCCAATTATGGCCGTTACAACCCGCGTGATTGAAGGCAAGGAATCGAAAGAAGAAAAGAATATTTCTGACAGCGAAGGTGAAGCACAAGCCATCGACAATGCCAATGAAGCCGGCGAAGTGGAAGAGGTTGTTTTCGTTTATTCTGAAGGTAAAGTGCGTAAAGTGCGCGTTAAAACAGGCATTCAAGACAACGATTACATTCGCATTCTCTCTGGATTAAAAGGTGGTGAGGAAGTCGTATCGGCGCCTTATTCAGCCATTTCGAAAATCATGAAAGATTCTATGGAAGTGGTCGTGGTTGAAGCCTCGCAACTCTACACCAAAAAAGAATAACACGTTGGTTTATCTGCTGCATCTCGAAACGGCAACTGCGGTTTGTTCTGTTTCCCTGTCGGGGGATGGAAAACCGCTCGGTGTGAAGGTTATCCGCGACGGATTCCGGCATTCCGAAAACCTCATGTTCCTTGTCAACGAACTGCTCACCGAGCAAGCGATATCGTATGCTGATCTGCAAGTCGTTGTTGTGTCGAACGGACCAGGTTCCTACACCGGTTTACGGATCGGTTTGTCCACAGCCAAAGGCATCTGTTATGCCCGTGAAATTCCTTTAATCACCTTAGGAACCCTCGACATCATGGCCGCTGGATTTATTGCCACTTTTCCTGATTTCAAAGGTTATATCGTTCCAATGATCGATGCACGCCGAATGGAAGTCTACACGGCTGTTTACGATCATCAAAACCAAAAAATCACCCCCGATTTTCCTTGCATTTTAGATGCTGAAAGCTATAGTGATTTTTCAAGCCAAGAAATTGCGTTTTTTGGAGACGGCGCACCAAAATATCAGGCTGTATGCCCTTATTATACTGCCCGATTCGATCTTCAACCCGATTTTACAGCCGAGTACATGATTGATTCTGCCTATCGTAAATTCCAACAAAAAGAATTTGCAGATTTAGCCTACTGTGAACCCGATTATTTAAAGCCTTTTTTCACCACTGCAAAACCAGTTGAAGAATGAACGGATTAGTCATTCGATCAACAGGAAGTTTCGCCACTGTGCGCACCGACGAAGGCCAAAACCTTGAATGTCGCGTGCGTGGACTTTTCCGAATTAAAGGCATTCGTAGCACCAATCCCATTGCAGTTGGCGATCGTGTTGTTTTGGAATTAGAAGAAACGCACACAACGATTGTAGATATTTTGCCTCGAGAAAATTATTTGATCCGAAAATCAATTAATCTAAGCAAAGAATCACACATTTTAGCTGCAAATATTCAACAGGCATTTATTGTTGCCACATTGCATTCACCGCGCACATCAACGGGCTTTATCGACCGTTTGCTGCTGACCTGCGAAGCATACCAAATTCCAGTGATGGTTTTATTGAATAAAATTGATCTCTGCGACAATCCAAAAGACCAAGCCAAGGTTGAAGAATTACATGCTATTTATTCTCCCGGCGAGTATGAAATTCTGCATGTTTCAGCCTTAACTGGAGAAGGTATTGATACGCTGAAAGACAGGATGCGTGGGAAGATTAATCTTATGTCGGGGCATTCTGGCAGCGGAAAATCGAGTTTAATTAACAAGGTAAATCCTTCACTAGATCTTCGCACAGGTGACATTTCTAAGGCCCACGCCAAAGGTCAACATACTACCACTTTTGCCGAATTGTTCGAATTGTTTCCGGGCACTTGGATGATCGATACGCCTGGAGTTAAGGAATTTGGAATGGTCGATATGGAAAAATCTGAAATTAGAGATTATTTCCCCGAAATCCGGTTGCTATCAACCCAATGTAAATTCAACAATTGCATGCATGTAAACGAGCCCGGATGTGCTGTTCGCGAAATGGCCGATTCAGAGATGCTTCACGAGCAGCGTTACATTTCTTATTTGGGCATGTTAGCGTCTGACGAGCTAAAGAAGAATTGGTAATTGAATCTAAAATGCGTTTGATTGATAGTATTGAAAGAACAGATTTCCCAATCTCTTTTTCATTTGTACTTTTACCGCCCTATGCGTGCTGTTATACAACGTGTTTCTAATGCTTCTGTGCACATCGAAGGCGAGCTTTACAGCCGTATCAAGCAAGGATTACTAGTACTTGTTGGAGTAGAGGAGACCGATTCAGTGGAAGATCTCGTTTGGCTGGCCGCTAAAATCGTCAACATGCGCATCTTTGCCGACAATAACGGCATGATGAACAAATCGGTAGCGGATATCATGGGTGAAATTTTAGTGGTGAGTCAGTTTACCTTACATGCTACCACCAAAAAAGGGAACCGACCTTCTTTTATCCGCGCAGCGAAACCTGAATTCGCAAATATGCTGTACGAAATGTTTTGCAATCAGTTGAACCAAGAGCTTTCACGCCCGGTAAAAACTGGAATTTTCGGAGCCGATATGCAGGTTTCTTTGGTAAACGATGGGCCCGTAACCATCATCGTCGACACAAAAGAGCGGGCGTAACTAAGTGTTTTTTGGTGGTTGGATGGTCGCAAAATCGAGGGTTTTGTTAAATTACCAATATGCTCTTTGCGATATAGTGCTCCTGTGCTTTTAAATGTCTACTTTTGCACCGCCAAAAAGCAGGGTATGCAACAAATCAGGAATATTGCGATTATCGCACACGTTGACCACGGAAAAACCACCTTGGTTGATAAAATCCTTCATCAGACTAAACTCTTCCGCGACAACCAGGAAACTGGAGAGCTGATTCTGGACAACAACGATCTTGAACGAGAAAGAGGAATCACGATCCTTTCTAAAAACGTTTCTGTTCGTTACAAAGATGTAAAAATTAACATCATCGATACTCCAGGCCACGCCGACTTTGGCGGTGAGGTTGAAAGGGTATTGAATATGGCTGATGGTGTAATCCTTCTTGTAGATGCCTTTGAAGGGCCGATGCCACAAACACGTTTCGTGCTTCAAAAAGCCCTCGAATTAGGTTTGAAGCCAGTTGTGGTAATCAACAAGGTGGATAAGCCAAACTGTCGCCCCGATGAGGTGCATGATGCAGTTTTCGAACTTTTCTTTAACCTCGACGCCACTGAGGAGCAATTAGAATTTAAGACCGTTTACGGATCTTCGAAAATGGGCTGGATGGGTGCTGATTACCAAAACCCAACCGACGGATTTGAATATCTACTCGATACCATTCTTACAGAAATTCCTGCGCCACTTCAGCCGCAAGGAACACCTCAATTGATGATCACTTCACTCGATTTCTCCACCTATATCGGAAGAATTGCAGTTGGTCGTTTATTGCGTGGTGAACTTCGCGAAAATATGCCGATCACCCTCGTTAAACGCGATGGGAAAATGATCAAAACACGTATTCGTGAATTGTATACTTTCGAAGGTCTAGGTAAAGCAAAAGTAGTTAGTGCAGTTGCTGGTGATATTATCGCTGTTACAGGAATCGATGGTTTCGAAATTGGTGATACAATTGCCGACTTCGAAAATCCAGAAGGTCTAACTCCGATCGATGTGGATGAGCCAACAATGAGTATGCTTTTCACCATCAACAACTCTCCATTCTATGGGAAAGATGGGAAATTCGTTACTTCAAGACACCTTAAAGAACGTCTCGAAAAAGAACTTGAGAAAAACCTCGCATTGCGCGTTGAACCAACTAGTTCTGCAGACTCTTTTTTGGTTTATGGCCGCGGTATTCTCCACTTGGCGATTCTTATCGAAACGATGCGTCGCGAAGGATATGAACTTCAAGTTGGTCAGCCTCAGGTAATTATCAAGGAAATTAACGGGCAGAAACATGAGCCAATTGAAAACTTAACCATCGATGTACCAGATCAATTTTCTGGTAAAGTAATCGAATTGGTTAGTCAGCGAAAAGGCGAAATGATGGTGATGGAACCGAAAGGCGACATGCAGCATTTGGAATTCTTCATTCCTGCTCGTGGAATCATCGGTTTGAGAAATCACCTACTTACGGCTTCTGCTGGTGAGGCAATTATTGCACACCGATTTAAAGATTATGAGCCATGGAAGGGCGATATTCCACAGCGAATTAATGGTGTAATGTGTTCGAAAGACAACGGTAAAGCAATTGCTTACTCGATTGATAAATTGCAAGACCGCGGTACTTTCTTCGTTGATCCAGGCGAAGATGTTTACACCGGAATGATTATCGGTGAACAAAATAAAGGTGGCGATTTGGTTGTGAATGTTTCTCAAGAAAAGAAACTCACTAACATGCGCGCCTCTGGTTCAGACGATAAAATGCGTATTTCACCTGCTATCAAGTTCTCTCTTGAAGAAGCAATGGAATATATTCAGAAGGATGAGTACGTAGAAATTACACCGAATGCATTGCGTTTGCGTAAAATTTACCTCGACGAAAACGAGCGTAAGCGCATGGCATCTTCGATGGGTCTAGCATAAACTTAGGTTCAATATGAATGTGAAACCAGTGAGCTTTAAAAGTTCACTGGTTTTTTTATTTAATTTGCTCGTATTACTCTTCAATCAAATGAAAAAACTCTACACGTTACTTTTACTTTGTTTTCCAGTGCTTGTTCAGGCACAATATACTGTTCAAACAGGACTTCAGCCTTACCAAGCCCTTACGGCTCCAACGCAAGTTGCATGGCCCATTGGCTGGGACGATGAAGAGTCGTTAATTCCCATTGGATTTTCACTTTCAATCGCGGGAAACGCCTACGATTCGCTGGTTTTGAGTAGCAATGGATACATCTATACTGAAGATGGGAGTTACGAATTCAATCCATATTATGTGGATATGATTGGTGCTGGCGATGAAACATCAGTAGGCTATCAATTAGAAGGCACAGCTGGAAATCAGATCTTTAAAGTGGAGTTTTCAAATGCCGGATTTTTCGAAGACACCACCGTTACTGCCCGAACATCTTTCCAATTTTGGCTTTTTGAAAATGGGTGTTGGGAAGCTCGTCTCGGCCCATCTGCAATTGTAGATACTTTCCTAATTTTCGAAGAATTTCCAGGTCCATTTATTGGTTATGCAAACTATACTGCCGATAGTGTTCTTGCACTCACAGGTCCGTCGGATGCACCGATTCTTACGCCAATCGATTCTATTGCGTTCCCAAGTTTAGGTAATGTTCCAGTAGATGGTCGTGTGTATACGTTTTGTCCAACAGGGCTAACTACAAGCATCAGCGCTATCGCAGCCGTTCCGGCGGATGTGTTCCCAAATCCTGCACAAAACACTGTTACCGTTCGGCTTCCCCGGGCACCTATAACCAACGAGCGTTTAATTGTTCTAGATATTCATGGAAGAGCAGTGTTTCAAACGGAATTGCGCCAACTTGAAACCACCATGCAATTAGAGCATTTACCACGCGGAGTTTATTGGATTCAATCGAGCAGTAACTCCTTCCCCGGAGGGAAAATTGTGCTGAATTAAGCGTGGAAAGCTAATCGATTTTTAGTGGACCGGAAATTTTATTGAGTCTTGAGATTTTCTCGAGCAACACACACTTGATCGAAATTGTAAAGTCTTTTAGAAAGTCACCTTGGTTTGTGACGCCTACACACCTTTCAATATTGCTGTATATTTTGCATTATCTATCAATAACCAGCACATTTAGCCTGAATAACAATTGAATGCCTTGAAGACGCTTATTTGGCCTTCGTTAATGTAAAACCGAACGTAGTTCCGATGCCCACTGTACTGCGCACGTTAATGGTCTGGTTGTGGGCTTCGATGATGTGTTTTACGATCGACAAGCCGAGGCCAGTGCCACCAATGTCGCGCGAACGGCTGCGCTCTACTCGGTAAAAACGTTCAAACAAACGTGGGATGTGTTCTTGCGCGATGCCAATACCGTTGTCGGATACTTCGATGAGGATATTCTCATCCATATCGTAAAACGAAACTTTAGTCTCTCCAATCGGCTTACTGTACTTAATTGAATTAACAAACAAGTTTGATAGTACTTTCTGAATCGCTTCCCGATCGGCTTTTACGGGAATGGGTTTTTCGTAAATGTCTTTAAATACGAGCTTCACATTGCTTTTCTCTGCCGAATACTGGATGCCTGTCATCGTATCGCGCGCCAATTCTACAATGTCGAATTTCTCTTTGTGCAGGATGAGCTGTCCGCTTTCGAATTGGGTAATAATTTCGAGATCTTCAACGATGTTTACCATTCGCTCAACGCTCTTTTCGGCACGTTCGAGGTAAACACGGTTCACCTTTTCGTCTTCCAATGCGCCTTCGAGCAGAGTCATAATATACCCTTGAATATTGAAGATCGGCGTTTTGAGCTCGTGGCTTACGTTGCCAAGAAATTCTCTACGGTAATTTTCTAGGTTCTTCAGGTATTCGATCTCTTCTTTTTGGTCTTTCGCCCAAGCTTCCACATCCTTATTTACTTCCGAAATAATATCGGTATTCAAATCCACCGATTTAGGTTTTTGCCCCTTCTTGAGCTTCAGTTGGTGGATGTTCTTGTAAATGAGTTTGATCTTCCGGTAGATGAAGCGCTCAACAGTGTACTGGAAAAGGAAAAACGATAGGATAAAGGTGAAAATAATCACCACAGTGGGCACCCAGATCGTGTAGTATTTATGGAATACGAATTCCATTAAGCCTACGAAAATACCTACGCAGGCCGAGAACCACAAAGCGAGAAACAACGCAAGGCTTCTCGGTGTTGAGGTATTGTTTTTTTGAAGAAATGGAACTTTAGAACTCAAATTTGTAGCCTACGCCTTTAATGGTTCGAATGTAGTTATCTCCCAGTTTTTCACGCAATTTTCTGATGTGAACATCAATCGTTCTATCTCCAACCACTACATCCTCACCCCAAACGCTTTTCAAAATATCTTCACGGGTGAAGACTTTTCCTGGTTTTGAAGCCAACAAAGCAATGAGTTCGAATTCTTTTTTGGGTAAATTGATCTGAACATTGTCTTTCACGATCAAGTACTTTTCACGGTCAATTGTGAAGCCATTTACTTCCATTACCTCATCACCACCTGTAAGCTTTCCAGCGCGGCGCAATAAGGCTTTCACGCGACTAACCATCACGCGTGGTTTGATTGGCTTGTTGATATAATCATCGGCGCCCGCATCGAAACCAGCAATTTGACTGTAATCTTCGTTTCTTGCAGTTAAGAATGCAACCAGAACTTCTTTTAGCTCTGGCGTTTCACGAATCACTCTGCAGGTTTCAATCCCATCTAAATCGGGCATCATCACATCTAAAATGATTAGGCTCGGCTTTTCCTGGGTGGCAATGCGAATTGCATCTTTTCCATTGGTGCTCGTAAATACTTCAAACCCTTCCTTGTTCAGGTTGTAACTCATGAATTCCAGAATATCCGGCTCATCATCTACTAGCAAGATTTTGGTTCTATCTGCGCTCATAAGTTGTGTTACATTTCGGTTGTAAAATTATTGAGAGAATCACTCATATAAGTTAAGGCGAAGTTATTAAATTGACAATGTGTTCTCATTTTCTGGTCAAATCATTTTCCCTTTCCATTTTCCCGACCGCATGTAAATGTACGATATCATGCCAAGCATCATAAAATAAATTGGTTCTGTAATCCAAATAATATGAACGGCTTCTTTAAGAAAAATTCCTAGAAACCATGCCACCAAAAGATACATGGCAATGGTTGAGGTCTCGATCCACAAGGCGGTTCGGGTGTTTCCACTGCCGCTTACACCGCTAAACCATGTCATCGCAATGGCGAAGAAAAATAGGGCTACAGAGATTACATACAATGTCAGCACGCTATCGGAAATGATGCCTCCGGTTTTGTCTTCAACGGCTAAACCTATCACCCATTCGGGGATGATGAAATTAAGTGCCAAAAAGGGTAGTGCAGCCACAATCGACATACCTGTGATCTTCTTTAAAATCGGCATCACTTCCGCGGAGCGACCTTCTCCAATGGCAAAAGAAACCATTGTGTTAGTGGCCGACATGAAGCCCCAAAATGGTACCATTTGGAACATGTAGATCATCCGGATGACAACAGAAATCGCCAATGCCCGCTCGCCACTTTGTTCAATTACGATGAAGAATAAAAACCATCCAGCGTGTGAAACGAAATACTGAAACATCACAGGTGAAGCAATTTTTACAATGTGCTTCATCACTGGAACGTTCCATTTCCAGCTTCCGAATAAATTAAATGCTTGGTTGAATTTCCCAATAAATGTGTAGCCAATAAATATGATTAACGCCGAAATTTCCGACAAAGAGGAGGCAATGGCCGATCCTTCGATTCCTAGAGCCGGAAATCCATATTTTCCGAAAATGAGCGCATCGTTGAGGAAAATGTTCGTCAATGCCATGATTACCGTGCTCCAAATGATGATTGCTGGCTTTGAAGTTCCAATGTAAAAAGCTCGGAATGCAAGGTTTATCATGGCAAACGTGATTCCCCAAGTACGTTGATCGAGGAACAAAATCGCTTTTTCATACACAGCCTCCGACTGAATAAGTGTTTTTAAAACCGGCGGACCTAAATATTCCATCGCTACCCATAAAACCAAAGAGGTGCAGAAGAGAAATATTAAGCTGTTGTCGAAAATGTTGCCAATGGAATGGTTGGCTTTTTCTCCATGTCGGCGGGCAATAAGAATTTGCACACCAGTCGAAAAGCCCAATCCGAGAATGTAAACCGTCGAAAAGAACAAGCCCGCTAAACCTACCGCATCCAGTGAAATTTCGTCCACTCTGGCCATGAAAAATACATCAGTAGCAAGAATTACATTTTGTGCAATTCCGCCCATAATGATTGGCAGGGCCAGTTTTAGAATACCAGATACTGAGTAATTGGATTGGGTCATTGTGTGTTTTTTGGGTCGCTTAATCCACTAAAAGCACTAAGCCTTTGAGGTATTCGCCTTCAGGATGATACACACTCACAGGATGATCGGCAGGTTGAGTGAGTTGGTGAAGAACTGATATCTTCCGTCCCGATTCAATCGCAGCAGCCGTAATGGTGTGGCGGAAAAGTTCGCGGTCAACCACCTGACTGCATGAGAAAGTGAAGAGCAAGCCACCCGGACGAATCTGTTGTAATGCCAAGTGATTTAAGCGTTTATAGGCTTGAACAGCTCTATGGCGCGCATCCATGTGTTTAGCAAATGCAGGCGGATCGAGCACGATGATATCGTAGGCTTCCCGGTGTGTTTTGAGCCATTCGGGCACATCGGCCACCAACGCCGCATGTTGATTTTCGTTGAAACCGTTGATTGCCACATTTTCTTGTGTGAGCTCGATGGCTTTTTTAGAACTATCAACCGAATCTACACGAGAGGCGCCACCAGCAAGCGCATACACCGAAAATCCGCCTGTATAGCAGAAGGTATTTAGCACCGTTCGGTCTTTCGCATAGCGTTTTAAAAGTGCACGGTTCTCACGTTGATCGATGAAAAATCCAGTTTTCTGACCTTGCACAAAATCGATTCTGAATTGATGTCCGTTTTCTAAGCAAGGCTGAGAGTTATCGGGCGTTCCAGCCAAATAATCATTGCCTTCTTTTCTTCCAAGTGCCTCCGCAGATTTATCGTACACAGCGGCAATCAAGCCTGAAGACGCTTCTAAGATCGCATCAGCAATGGCTTTTCGTTCAGCAAACATTCCAAGCGAATGACATTGTACCACCGCGGTCGATCCATAAATATCCACCACCAAGCCGGGCAATCCGTCGCCTTCGCCATGCACAAGCCTGAAAATATTGGTTTCAGGGTTCGGCAATCCAGCCGATTTTCGATGGCGGAAGCAACGTTGCATCGATTCGAGCCAGAAATTTTCATTCGGCAAATCGGCGCCAAAACCCAGCATTCGCACCGTGATCGAGCCTTTTTGATATTGTCCCCAGCCCAAAGCATCGCCATTGGCCGCCTTTAAAGCAACACGGTCGCCATCTTCGGGTTCGCCTTCGTAGCGTTGAATAGCACCGGAAAAAACCCACGGATGAAAGCGTTGCAAAGAGCGTTCTTTACCGAATTTGAGTGTGATGGTGGGCATTGGTTTCATGCCGCAAAGGTAGGAAATGCGATGTAGCGCTATTGTTTTTTCCCTCCGGGGAATGGGAGCTGCTCATTATCAATGAACTGTGCAGCTTCGATGCAGGATTTCATTACCTGTTTCGTGTCATGAGGGCAGCAAGTTCACCTTGGAAGGGTTACGGATGCCAATTTAATTCTAGTAATTAAAACCTTTTCTATTTAATGCTTAGTATTATCTCAATGATTCCTCTCTCTCCTGTGGAGAGAGATAAGAGAGAGAGGTTTCCCAAGCTGAATTTAAACTCTAAAGCTTAAGTTATACATAAATCTTCGACTCACCTGATCTAAATACTTTGATATTACTTTAAATCTCGAATCTTGCCCAAATGAATCCTCTCTCTCTTTTGGAGAGAGAGATAAGAAAGAGAGGTTTCCTAAGCTGAATTTAAACTCTAAAGCTTAAGTTATGCATAAATCTTCGACTCACCTGATCTAAATACTTTGATATTACTTCAAATCTCGAATCTTGCCCAAATGAATCCTCTCTCTCTTTTGGAGAGAGAGATAAG
>JBBAKX010000004.1:0-146640 GCA_040403315.1 Flavobacteriales bacterium | reverse complement strand
AATACTTTGATATTACTTCAAATCTCGAATCTTGCCCAAATGAATCCTCTCTCTCCTGTGGAGAGAGATAAGAGAGGGAGGTAAACTGCTTATTTCCGCAATCCCATCACAAAATCGGCAACCGCATCAATTTCTTCAGCACTTAGTTGCGCTTCAAAAGGAGGCATAGTGCCTTTGCCTTTTGTTATCTGTGTTTTCAATGAAGCCAAATCGAGTTGCGATTCAGTGAGTTTCTTTGCGCCACCAATGCCCAAATTGCCATCAGTACCGTGACACATTGCGCATTTAGTTTTGTAGATTTCCGCACCGCTTGCTACGGTTGATGGTTTATCGGCATTTGAATTGGGTGTTTGTTGAGCTGCTTCTTGGCAACCAACAAATGCAAAAAGGACGGCAATGAAAATGATTGAACGCATCATGCAAAAGTAGACAATCGGCAGAATGAAATTGTTTGGTTTGATTGAAGGCTAAAAAGTAATTGACATTTTTGTAACGACATTTCATCACCTCAAAAAACACACACTATTAACTATTTAATTCGTGTTAAATATTATTTCTGAAAGATCAATAGTTTGATTTAATAAAATTAAATGTGAATCTTAATAATTTCTGCTTTTAGTAAGCTTAAGTGCCTATTTAAAATAACCCAAACTATCGAGTTATCAATACTGTCATATGCGTGAACTAATCTATTTCTGAATGCAATTATTTGTTTATCGTTTTCAATTTCTATGGCTGGTTCGATTTTCCTTAACTGATTTAATGCTTCGCCAATGATTGCCAACTGTCTTTCAACCGCACTCTGAGTTTTTAGATCCTTGTCATAGGAATTCTAATCCTCAATTAATTTTATTGCCATTAAAACATCAGAAAGATATTTTAAGCTCTTGTCCGTCATACAATAGAATCTTTGTTGCGTCTATACTTTTTCTTAATACTGGATTTCGAATCGAAGATGATGTGAGTAAATCAACTTTTCTTTGAAAGTATGATTCTAGTTTATCCCACAGATCGATTAGATGTTGTCCTCTGTTGATTGGATCTTCGGTGTTCAGTTCAATGAGTAAATCTATGTCACTTGACTCATCAATAAATTCATCGTTAATAGATGAACCAAAGGCATGAAGCGATTTTACATCGTGACTTTTACACAATAAAATAAACTCTTCTGGCCTTACCTGAATTGTGTCTCTCAAATTCATGATGCTAAGATAAGAATTTCAAGCATTTCAAATTTTTAAGGTAAAGTAACCATATAATTCAATTGTGAATTCCAGTTTCCGCTTTTTATCTAGGTTTATTATGCTGAGTTAACTTATATGGGCAGTTATCATTAAATCCCACAGCGTGACAAATGTCATAGTTCACCTCAAGGCATCGGTTTACTTTCGCTGCATGAAAAATCTTGCGCTCACTATTTTTGCAATTATCTCCTTGATGATGTCGTCCAAGGCACAGGTCTTAAATATTGCTATACGTCCTGTAGAAACACAAACTTTACCAGGGATTCACTCATATGCTTGGGCGCAAAGAGGCAACAAAGTCGTAATTATTGGTGGTCGAATCGATGGTTTGCACCGTCGACAGCCCTTTGCAGCATTTGATTTAGCAGGGCACAATACCAATATCATCGTTTTTGAGCCAGCTACCGGAAATGTTTGGTCTTCATCTACCGAAAGCCTAGATGCTGCATTAAAAGAACATTTGCGTTCAACCAATATCCAATATTGTCAAGATGGAAATTACCTGTTGCTCACTGGAGGTTACGGTTACAGCGATCTTCAAGCAGACCATATCACTTTTCCATTTGTGACTCGGGTTGAACTTGATGGCTTGATTGCCGCTGTGATGCAAGGTTCTGTAAACAACTCTTTCTTTACGCAAATCACCGATGAACGATTCGCCATCACCGGAGGAGACATGGAGAAAATTGGCTCACGCTGGGTGTTGGTTGGAGGACATCGCTTCGATGGGCGTTATAATCCCGTGAATGGCCCAAGTTTCACACAAGTTTACACCAATGCCATGCACCAATTCGATTTGGACATCACTCAGTCGAACCTTTCGATTTCCAATTTTGCAACCATCACCGACACTGCATTGTTCCACCGCCGTGACTACAACTTGGTTCCCCAGGTTTTTCCTGATGGTAACGCAGGGATGACCATTTATTCGGGTGTTTTTAGAACCGATCTTGATCTTCCATACATCAATGCGGTGAGCATTAAAGCAGATGCATATTATGAAGAGCCCGGTTTTATGCAGTATTTAAATCATTACCACTGTGCAGTAATGCCAGTTTGGTCTGGAATCACACAAACACAACATTCTATTTTCTTTGGTGGAATGGCGCAATATTATCCCGATTCTTCCGGAACCATCGTGCAAGACAACAACGTACCATTTGTGCAAACAATTACAGACGTGATTCGAGATGCAAATGGAAATTTAACAGAAAATCGATTGAGTATCACCATGCCTGGTTTTTTAGGCGCAAGTGCTGAATTTATTCCTGCTGAAACAATGGCGACCACTGCCAGTGGAGTTTTATTATTGGATGAAATTTCTGGTGATTCAACAGTTGTGGGATATATTTTCGGAGGAATTCGCTCTGACGCACCCAATATTTTCTGGGTAAATGATGGTTCACAAAGTATTGCATCTCCTGTATTATACGAAGTTGTATTAATTCAAGATGCATCCACTGGAATAGCTGATTTTACTGTGAATAAACAAAACATGCGTGCGTATCCTTGTCCGATGAATGATCATGTTTTTGTGGAAATTAATTTAGTAGAAAAATCGGATGTCGTAATTCGGATGTATAATCCTGAAGGGAAAGAAGTATTTAGCAAAAAGCTGAGAAATCAACCTGCAGGTGCATTTGAAGAGGAATTGCATTTCAAGAAAGGCTTACCTGAAGGGTTATATTTAATTACCAGTGAAACAAAATCGGGTATTGAAACAATGCGCATTTTGGTGACCGAATAAATCCTAATTTTGAGTCATGTTAACAGAATACCAGTTTAGTAAATTATTTCCCCAATTTGAAGCTCCATTGGTGGAGAAAATTGCTGAATCAGGCGCATTGAAAACCTTTCAAAAGGACGACTTCTTGATGAAAACCGGGCAGCATTTCCGGAATATCATTTTGATCGTTTCAGGATTGGTGAAGGTTTATCGGGAAGATGATGAGGGAAATGAATTCTTGATGTATTATCTAGCTCCTGGTCAGGCTTGCTCTCTTTCAATGATTTGCGCATCTCGGTTTCAAGCTAGCCAACTCATGGCCAAGGCGGAATCGGAGGTTGAGGTGTTGGCTATTCCTTTGCAAAAAATGGATGAGTGGATGACCACTTACAAATCATGGTATTATTTCGTTTTGGAAAATTACCGAGCACGATTTGATGATTTATTGGAAACAATCGATCATGTTGCATTTAGAAATATGGATGAGCGTTTGGTTTTTTATCTAAAACGCTACAAAGACAAGCATAATAGCAACGAAGTGCGTCAGTCGATAACAGAAATTGCTTCCGAATTAAATTCATCTCGAGAAGTCATTTCGCGTTTATTAAAGAAATTGTCGGAACGCGGTTTGGTAAAGATGCAGCGCGACTTTATCGAAATTGTGGATCTCCAAAAAGTGATTTAAAGCACGGAATTTATTTAGTCTGCATGATTTATTGATTAAAAAATCGTGCATTGTGATAGAAGTCACGATTCAAGTTTGTGTAGCACCATAATTTTGCACCATCAAATTGTTCATCAGTTGAAAGTCAAGTTTCATTTCAGCGATTTACAATGGATCAAAATGTTAAACCCAACTACACAAATACAATGAAAACCATTTCTGAACTTTTAAGTACACCGGTAACAACCATTATCGATGTGAGAAGCCCAATGGAGTTCGCTTCTGAAAATCTTCTTGGTGCAATCAATATTCCAGTTGATTTAATTCAAGCCAGAGTTTACGATATCAAAGAAATGCCAGCACCTTATTTACTATACTGTAGAAGCGGTGCAAGAAGTGGAATGGCAGCATCTATTCTTAAGCAAGCTGGTGTTGAAGAAGTTTACAACGGTGGAAGCATTTACGATTTAATTACAGAAGTTAAATAATTACAGCCATGTTTGGAATTTTCAAAAGTCTTTTCGGTTCACCTGTTGATTACAAAAAATTAATGTCTGAAGGTGCTATTATTGTTGATGTTAGAACACCTTCTGAATTTAAATCGGGTCATATTCCAGGGTCATTAAATATCCCGGTAGATTCAATTAAAAGCAAGTCGGGCGATTTAAAAAGCAAGAACAAAGTTGTAATTACATGTTGCAGAAGCGGTGCTAGAAGCGGAATGGCAAAAGCATTCTTACTTCTGCCGGAGTTGAAACAGTCAATGGCGGTCCGTGGAATTCATTAATTCAAAAAATACATTGAAAGCCCAATTGGTAAGGTTTTTCGAAATCTGGCATTTAAATCGATTGCTAAGGTTATTTATTGGATCTTCCTTTATTTTTCGAGGCATTGCCAATTACTCAATTTTAACAATTGTGCTTGGTACTGCAATATTGTTCGTGGGGATTTTCGATTATGGCTGTGGTTCTCGAAGAGGCTGTAGTATAGATCCAAGACCTAAAAATCAGAATTAATCACTCAATTATGAATTGGAAGAAATATATTCCAACTGCAATCGGAGTGGTAGTAGGTGCCATTTTGGGATTTTCTTATTGGTATTTCTGGGGCTGCACCAATGGATGCGCAATCACGGGATCTCCAGTAAACAATTCGCTCTATTTTGCTTTCATGGGAGGTTTAGTGCCCGGGCTATTTAAAGTAAATAAAACAGGAACTAAATAATTCATTTAGTTCCTGTTTTATTGTCTATTTATTTTCTATTGCTGGTTTCGATTTAAACAACCTGAACTTATAACCCAACACAATATAATATTGCAAAAACGCTATGTCTTGTGTTGCTCTATCAATAGCATCATTGTTTATTAAAATGTCTGGCATTGTGGCATAACCGGCTTTAAATTCTGAACTTAAAAAGAACCTGCCATAATCCACACGTGGACCGGTTTTAGCCGAAATTGCATAACCTGCAATATGGTATCGGTTGTCGGCTCCCTTTGTGGCAACCTGAATATCCGATTTAGGCAATAAAACAAATCCACCACCACCAAAATTCCATGAAATCCTTCCCTTTCTTTTTGCAAAATGCGTAATTGGATGTAAATATTCGCCTTCCACAGTTATATAATTCAAGCCATTGGTGTGCTCATAACGCAGAAAATCTTTCGTGATTTTTTGAGGCGTGTTTAAATAAGTACCTTGGTATTTCTCCGAAAATTCAGGTCGAATAATTCCTGATATATTCGCAATTTGATCTTGAACAACGATGTATTTCATATGGTCTGTTCCCAGCGTTAATGAAAAACGATCGTTTATTTGATATCCAACTCTAAAGTTAAATTGTGGAATCGATAAAGTAGTAGGTTTAACATAATCCCAATTTAATGGCGACGGCCTATCTTCAGCTTTTAATTGATAAGCTGTAAAGTTATACCCTTCTCCGTAAACATGAATGTCAGAATCGGCAAACCAAGCGCGATTGTATCCCCAATAAACAAAAAACTGTCCTTTTTGAGGTAAATGATTTTGCGAAATACAATTGTTTACGAATCCCGCAATCATAATCCACAAAAGCGCGAGCAATTTATTGGTCCTTTTCATCCTCTAATTTCAACATCTCAAAGGTACTGGTTTTATTAAGTTGAAAAAATAAGTGAAAAGCACTACGCTCATTTTACAGCATTGATTTTTGCAACAAATATTCTGACTTATGCAGGTTAGTTCCTGAAAGGGCTTTAAAACCACCAATGATATTCACAATATTTTGAAATCCTTTTGCTTGGAGAATCGAAGATGCAATCACCGAACGATATCCTCCAGCGCAATGGATGAAGTATTTCTTATCTGGATTCACCATGCCTAAATTCTCAAAAATGAAGTCAAGCGGCATGTTTTCCGCACCACTGATATGCTCAGATTCAAATTCACTCTTTCGTCTCACATCTAAGATGTTTACCTTTTCAGATTCGTATTTATTGGAAAAATCCTCAGCTGAAATTTGCTCCAATTTTTCAGTTGTGTAACCAGCTTCTAGCCAAGTTTTTATTCCGCCTTTCAAGTAACCCAAAGCATTGTCGTAGCCCACGCGCGACATTCTGGTTACCACTTCTTCTTCTTGCCCTTCGTCGGCCAAGAATACAATTGGTTGATTTAAATGTTGAATCAAAGCGCCAATCCAAGGTGCAAAATTGTCTTCAATCCCGATATACCAAGAACCTGGAATGTATGCTTCGGCAAACGCTTCTTTTTTTCGCGTATCCAAAATTAATGCATCGTTTTTTTCGATAAAATCAAGAAACTCATCGATTGAAAGTGGTCGTATTCCTTTCGAAAGAACATCATCAAAAGATGCATATCCTCTTTTATTCATCACAGCATTTTTAGGAAAATATTGCGGAGGAGCAACCAATCCATCGGTAACTTCAGCGATAAATTCTGCTTTTGAAATATTTCTGAGGGCATAATTTAATTGCTTTTGATGCCCAAGTGTATCGACCGTTTCTTTACTCATGTTTTTGCCACATGCAGAACCTGCCCCATGCCCTGGATATACAATCACATCATCGGCCAATGGAAGGATTTTATTGTGCAAAGAATCATATAAATGGCCCGCTAAATCTTCTCTTGAAAGATCTGTTTTTACTGCTAGATCCGGTCGTCCTACATCTCCAATAAATAATGTGTCTCCAGTAAAAATTGCATGATCTTTTCCATTTTCATCGATCAATAAGAAAGTGCTTGATTCCATGGTGTGTCCTGGAGTATGAAGTACCTTGATTTTTACATTTCCCAATGTTAGTATTTCATTATCACGAGCGATATATGCATCGAATTCGGAAACTGCTGTTGGACCAAAAACTATCCTCGCACCTGTTTTCTCAGCGAGATCGATATGCCCCGAAACAAAATCTGCATGAAAATGAGTTTCTAAAATATATTTAATTTTTGCTCCATTTTTTTCCGCCATTTTAATGTATGGCTCCGTTGCTCTTAATGGGTCGATAATAGCTACTTCCCCAGCACTTTCAATGTAGTAAGTTGCTTCTGCTAGGCATGTTGTATATAATTGCTCGATTTTCATGGTTTATTGATTAAATGTTCTCAAATTTCAGTTAGTTGTTGCTCAATAAAAATGATATTAATCATCTATTGAATCTATCGGCAAATTTCTGCCCTTTAGATTGAATGAATAGTGATTTTCGTCACGCCCAATTTTTACATACTTCCACGATTCACGGTTTAATTCTTCCACACAATTGCTTTTCTTTGCCGCAGAAAATTTCCCACAATGAAGCTCGCAACAAAACTGATTCATGCCGGCCAAGCGCCTGATCCATCTACTGGTGCCATCATGACGCCGATCTACCAAACTTCTACCTATGTGCAAGAAGCCCCTGCAACACACAAAGGTTACGAATATGCACGGTCGCAAAACCCTACCAGAAAGGCACTTGAAGATTGTTTAGCTGCTTCCGAAAATGCAAAACATGGCTTGAGTTTCGGCTCGGGTGTTGCCGCAACTGATGCTTTGATGAAACTGCTTCGTCCTGGCGATGAGGTAATTGCTGCCGATGATATGTACGGTGGAACATACCGACTATTCACCAAGATTTACGAGCCAATGGGAATCCGCTTCCACTTCGTAAACATGGGCAATCCTTCGAATATCTCTGCGCTGATCAACGAAAATACGAAGATGGTATGGACCGAAACGCCTACCAACCCTTTGATGAGCATCAGCGACATCAGTGCAATTGCAGCCATTTGCAAACCTGCTAACTTGATTCTTGTTGTCGACAATACGTTTGCCACACCCTGGCTTCAAAATCCGCTCGATTTAGGTGCCGATGTAGTGATGCATTCAGCCACCAAATATCTCGGGGGTCACTCTGATGTGATTCATGGTTGCATCATGCTCAACAGCGATGATCTTCGCGAAAAACTTTACTTCATTCAAAAAAGCTGTGGTGCAGTTCCAGGGCCAATGGACTGTTTCTTGGTTTTGCGCGGTTTGAAAACACTTCATGTTCGCATGAAAGCCCATTGCGAAAATGGAAAAACAATTGCCCATTATTTACGAAATCATCCAAAGGTTGGCAAAGTGTATTGGCCAGGTTTTACTGATCATCCAGGGCACGAAACAGCCAAATCACAAATGCGTGATTTCGGTGGAATGATGAGCATTATTCTAAAAGATGATTCATTAGAAGCCGCGAAAAGAATGCTCACCTCAACCCATCTCTTTTCATTGGCCGAAAGCCTTGGTGGTGTTGAATCTTTGATTAACCATCCTGCATCCATGACGCACGCCTCGATTCCAAAAGCAGAGCGCGAAAAAGTAGGTGTAGTCGACGGTTTAATTCGCCTTTCTGTGGGTATCGAAGATGTGGATGATCTCATCGCTGATCTTTCTGATGCTTTAGATAAGGTCTAATCATGAAATTGGCTTGGGTTACTGGCGCTTCCAAGGGTCTGGGAAAAGCGCTGTGCGAACAATTGCTCAACCAAGGCTGGCATGTAACCGGAATTTCAAGGCATCAGTCAATTGAAAATGAGCATTTTACTCAACAAATTTGCGATCTTTCCCTGCCGGGGAATTTGGCCACACTGCAATTTGAGGCTTTAAGTGGCTCCGAATTACTTCTGGTAAACAACGCAGGTGCACTTGGCGAGATTGGTTCCGTGGGAAGCATTTCCGACGATGAAATCGTTCAAACCATTTCATTAAATCTTACCGCCGCAGCAATTTTAACCAATAGATTCTTAAAGCATACTCAGCATTTGGATTGCCCCAAAACAATTCTCAATATCAGTTCCGGTGCTGGTAGAAATGCATACGATGGCTGGGCCGTTTATTGCAGTACCAAAGCGGGTTTAGATATGTTTAGCTTAGCTGTCGCGAAAGAATTGCAAATTAACGGAAATTCAAATATGAGAATTTTTTCAATCGCACCAGGAGTCATCGACACACAAATGCAAGAGCATATTAGAACAGCCAATTCTAATCAATTTAGCAATGTTGGCCGATTTCGAAAAATGCACCGAGATGAACTTTTAGTTTCTCCTGAAATTGTTGCGCACCAGCTTGTAAACTTCATTTCCAAAAGAGACCAATTTTCAGAAGTTTGCCTAGATGTCCGCAACATGGAATTCAGATAAGACAATTCAATATTGTTTCAACGAAAGCGTATCGATGCTCCACCTTTTTTGTTTCTTACCGATCACCTCCTTACCTTCGTGCTTTTAAAATCAGTTTATGGCAACTACAAGTGATGTTTCTGTTGGAACATTTATTCGTTACAACGGTGAACTTTGTGTGATTACCGAATGGCAACACCGCACACCGGGTAACCTTCGCGCTTTTTATCAAGCGAAAATGCGCAACGTGAAAAATGGCAAATCGGCAGAAAATCGCTATCGCTCCGGTGAAGAAATTGAAGTGGTGCGTGTAGAAATGCGCCCTTTGATGTATAGCTACAAAGAGGGGAATAACCTTGTTTGTATGGACAATGAGACTTACGAGCAGATTTACATCGATGAAGTATTGTTCGGCGATGGTGTTCGTTTCATGAAAGAATCTATGGAGATTTATGCAGCTTTCGAAGGCGATGCAGTAATTTATGCAGAACCTCCAAAGAATGTTGAACTCGAAATTACCTATACAGAGCCCGGTGTAAAAGGCGATACCGCCACCAAAACACTTAAGCCCGCTACGGTTGAAACAGGAGCTTCAGTATCAATTCCACTGTTCATCAACATCGGTGAAAAAATCAAAATTGATACGCGTACTGGAGAATATCTCGAGCGTGTAAAGTAATTTACCCTTGAGCTTTTTTTGACAATCCCGATGTCCTCCCCAAGGATATCGGGATATTTTTTTACTCTCTGCCCGCTCTTTCGGCCAACATATAATCAAGGAAAACCATTGCAGCTGCCTGACTGGTTGCTGCATTTGGGATTGCGAAAAAAGGTTTGTTTCCAGCCGAGTCTGCCGCACATACAACACATGGAACCGCAAAACCCTGCGACGAGAATCCTTCTGACGCTCGAAATCCATCTGAGTCGGTATCGTAACTTTTTGAGTTCGGAATCAACCGATCGATTGGCCCCAGCAAATAGCCTTGCTTAACAGCTTTTGATAATTCGGCACCCTGAATTTCCACTAAGCTTATATGTGTAGATTTTTTGAGTGAATCCGAAATGGCTGTTTTGTTCGCCCCTTTCCATTGCAATACAATACCAGTTTGTTCGCTGATATTCTTAGCAACATTGGCTGCTTCCAATTGACGCTGTGCTAGATACTCAGACCTTACTAAAATTGTGAGGGTTTTGCCTTTGCCGTCTGCATGCACCTCATACCAAGAAATTTTCCTGACATCGCGTTGTTTTTTATTGCTTCCGCCGCAAGACACCAGCGTTGTTAGAATTGTAAGGAACAAGATTATTTTATGCATGTTGCAAATTTACACCGCAACTGCATTAGATTTCAGCCCGCATCTTATTTTTACACCGTGCCGATCGATTTTCATTTCCAATTTCCAAATTCAACAGTCTCTATAGAGCTTCTTCCTGAAAAAGCTGCTTTCATTCCTGATTCGGCTACATTGCTCATCGCCGATCCACATTTCGGCAAAGCCACCCATTTTCGAAAAGCAGGAATTCCTATTCCAGAACAAATTTTCCACAAAGATTTATCTGAACTTGAGAAGTTAATCCTACGGAAAGAACCCAAGAATCTCACAATTCTGGGCGACTTTTTTCATTCCGATCACAACCAAGAATGGGAGGAGTTTCTGAACTGGAAAGAAAAGTTTCTTGGGTTAAATTGGAAAATCGTAGTTGGGAACCACGATCGGAAAATAAGGTCAAGGTTAGAACAGAATGATCTCATTTATCCCAATAACCAAGCCTCCCCGGAGGGAATTTATTTTAGCCATGAACCTGAATATTCTATCAATCCAGTTCTTTGCGGTCATATTCACCCAGGTTTTATACTGAAAGGCGCTGGGCGACAGAAAATTTCATTGCCTTGTTTCTTTCTGCACAAATCGTGTTTGATTTTGCCCGCTTTTGGCACATTTACAGGACTTGCAACTGTTAAGCCTACTGCTGGAGATCGGGTTTTTATTGTTAATTCTGATCAAATCATCGAAATTCAGGCTTAAATATTACCACTAATTTCATATTTTTACGAACTCAACATAAATACTCTCAATGAAAAGAAATTTACTTATCGCATTCGCTATTGCTGTTTGTTTATCGGTGGTGATGTGGCCCGAAACATCTGTGCACGGTAACAGCAGCGGAGCACCTGCTGGCTACACAGGATCTACTTTCGAAAACAGTGGCCGCACCTGTGGAACTTCTGGAGGTTGCCACGGTGGAGGATCTACTTCACAAAATAGTTGGATAACCACCGATATTCCGGCGTGTGGTTACACTCCCGGCCAAACATATAGCATCTCGGTTTTTGTAACCTCTCCAGGAAGAACCAAGTTCGGATTTAGCCTTTCCCCTCAGTTTAATTCGGGCGCAAATTCAGGTACAACTGCTGGAACACTCATAGCTACCAATGGCACACAGCTTCAAAGTAGTGGTCGTTACATTACTCACACTTCGGCAGGGAATCAGCAAAACGGCACCAATAGCCGCACATGGACTTTCAGTTGGACTGCCCCGGCTTCTGGTTCAGTTACATTGTTCGCTGCAATGAATGCCACAAATTCTGGAAGCAACAGTTCTGGAGATCTTATCTTTAATGGTAGTTTGGTTTTGAATCAGAATACAACTCCAGCGCTTACAATCGCTAACACAGGTTCAACCGAATTCTGTGTAAGCAGTCCAATTACACTTACTTCTAGTATTGCAACTGGAAATGCATGGACACTCAACGGCAATTCTGCAGGAAGTGGAGCTTCAGTAACTCCATCTGCAAGTGGAACTTATTTACTGACCAATACTTCTGGCGCATGTGTTCAAACGCAAACGCTTGCAGTTACTGCAGTGAATGGTCCACCAGCAGCTTTGCAAATTACGCCAGGATCAAACGGTCTTGCAATTTGTGCAGATGAAACAACTACGCTTTCAGCTACAGGTGCTGGCTTAACTTGGCAACCAGGTAATTTAACAGGAAACTCAATCACAGTTTCAGCTGCTGGAAGTTACACGGTAAGTAGCACAAATATTTGTGGAACAACCAGTTCAAATCCAGCGGTTGTATCGATAACTCCGCTTCCTATTACGCCTCAAATTACGGTGACTGCCGATGAAGGAACTTGCGTAGGTAGCACAGTTGTACTTTCTGCTGGAAATGCTGGTCCTTCAGATATCATATCATGGACTCCCGGCAACACAACAGGAGCCAATTTGCCGGTTACTGAATCTGGAACCTATACTGTAGTTTATTCGAATGCCTGTGGCGAATCATCACTTGTTGACCAAGATGTTTTGTTTAGCCCGATTCCTGAAACGCCAACTATTACCCTAACCGGTGATGGTGAGCTAACAACAACTGTGGTTGCAGATCTATATGCTTGGTTCCTTGATGGTGTAGAAATCGCTGGAGCAACAACAGCATCTTTAATTCCGAGTGGTTTTGGAACATATGAAGTTATTGCCATCAACGCAGACATTTGTCAGAGCAATATTTCTGAAGGATTTTCATACGATCCAACCAGAACATTTGAAGGTGTTGAGCAATTCGTGAAGGTATATCCTCAGCCTGCTGGAAGCTTCATGGTAATTGAATTGCCTGCCAATTTAGTTTCTGAGACTATTGAAATTCTTGATCTTCAAGGTCGATTAGTACTTCAAATTTCTTCGAACAATCAAACGAAATTGAGCATACCAACCGATGCCTTGCCATCAGGTATGTACTTTTTAAAGGTCAATCAGATTACCCGATCGATCGTTATTGGTCAATAAGAAACGATTACAATTTACAGCCTGTAGCCTTTTGGGTTGCAGGCTTTTTTATTTTGAAAAAATGAGATGCATCTGCAAGTAATAAGATGGAAAATCGTTAATAAATAGGCTTAAATGTTATGAAAATAATAAAAATACGCAAAGATCAATAATTAATTTGCATTTAATAGGGAATAACACCTATGTTTGCATCAAATAACACTGTAGGGTGTTGAAACTGGCAGACAATCCCTCTTGTCTCGGGGGAGAGGATCCAGGGAAAAACGGTATTTAGCGGGTTGACCACTCAACTTCTTCGGAAGGTTTGAACATTGGCTAACCCCCTCGTGAAGGTTCGAATCCTTCCTCTACAGCAGAATTTCCCCAATACCCCTAATCCCCGCTGTTTGTGATGGTTCAGCGGGGATTTATTTTTTATCTATGGACTAAAGTTCGTGGTTAGAGATATTAGAATGCATAAGTATTTCACCAGCAGTGTATCCACGGACTGAAGTCCGTGGTTGCGGGCAGAAAAATGAGGATGTATAATTGTTTTCCTCGCAGCACCGGACTTCAGTCCGGTGACATATAAAAAATCACCTTTGATCGAGCAGATATATCAAAGCCGCCATAGCCGCAGCGCCTAATTCAAGCTCCCGTTTGTTTACATGTTCGAAAGTGTCGTATCCGGCGTGGTGATGGTCGAAATACCGCTGAGAATCGGGTACGAAACCAATGCAGATGGTACCTTGTTTTTTGAGGGGATTGATATCGGCACCACCGCCTCCTTTTTTGAAATCGTGAATGCCATAAGGTTCCAATAATTTTCGGTAGGCTCCAACGCTTGCCACCACAGATGGATCATCAGAATCAGTATAAAAACCTCTCGGAGCGAAACCTCCGCGATCAGATTCGATGGCGTAAACATGTTTCTCTTTCAGTGAATCGGACAATTCAGCGTAACGTTTTCCTCCACGCAATCCGTTTTCTTCGTTCATGAACATCACAGCCCGAATGGAGTGTTTAGGCTTGTATCCAAGCTTTTGAAGGATTCTTAAAGCCTCAAAACTTTGCACACATCCGGCTCCATCATCATGCGCGCCTTCGCCATTGTCCCATGCATCGAGGTGGCCACCAACTATGATAAATTCGTTTGGCTTTTCAGCGCCTGTAATTTCACCAATAACATTGTGAGATAAAGTATCGGGCAATGTTTTGCAGTTGGTTTCGAGTTGAAATTTCAGCTTTGCGTTTTTCTTGATTTCATTGCTCAACCATGTGGCATCTTCGGTGCTAATAGCAACAGCGGGAATGCGTGGATACAATGAGTCGTAAGCCATGCTCCCTGTGTGGGGATAGCGATCTTCTCGAAGTGTCATGCTTCTCACCAAAGTAGCCACTGCACCATATTTAGCCGCTTTGGATGGGCCTGCCCAACGTTGGTCTACACATCCGCCGTAGGCTTCAAATGTATGGATATGGCGAGGTTCCATCGGACGACTGAAGAAAACGATTTTGCCTGCGATTTTCTCTTTCCCAAGTGCATCTAGATCTTCGAGTTTTTGCACTTCGATAATTTCTGCCTCCACTTTTCCTCCATCGCTTCCGCCGAGCGCACAAGCTTTGAATTTCCTTTTGTTGCTCGTTTCAATCACTTGGCAGATGCTTCCACGCACCCAATGCGGCACCATGCATTCTTGAAGAAACACTCGACTGAATGATTCCTGTTGCATTACATTTTGGAAGTAATTCACAGCATCTGCGGCACCGCGTGAACCACTTAAACGCGGACCAATATTCTTGCACAGGTGCTGCAAAACAGGATAACAGCGACTGTCGGTTAAGGCTTGATCGAAAATTTTACGAATAAACAATGAATCGACATTGTTTTGAGCTTGTGTTTGAAGACTACAAACAAGCAGAACTGCTAAAAGGAAACGGTTTTTCATGCGAAACGGCTGGCACGAATGTAAAACAAAACACCGCGGTTTTTTGCCGCGGTGCCTGAATTGAATACAATAAAATCAAGTGGATTATTCGAACGACAAATGAAAATCGCCGGTGTCGTTCATCGTTTGGATAGGCTTGGAAGAATTTGTAGGCAAGAGATTCTTTCTCATCTCTGACAGTTTTTGCAAGTGTGCTTTATCTGGGTTCACCATTGGAAATTCCTCCATCATAAATTGATGAACGAGCAATTCTGCAGATGCTGGATCATCTGAAACCCGAGATTCAAACTTCTTAAAAACCTCATTCAATTTACTCAATTGAATTTCCTGTTCTTGTGTTAATGACATGATCAGTGATTTAGTCAGTATATAACTTCTTATCGAAAGTAAATAAATAGTATCAAATACGATCATGTTATGTGGAATAGTTATGAACAGTATGGACCACTAGATTTTCTCATGGTTTCTGCTACTTTTGATGACAAAGAAAGGGCAGATGACTACTATTCAACTTGAAATTCTAGGTAGTAAAGCTACCATTCGACTCAACCGCGGAAAGGCAAATGCAATCAATTCAGAAATCATTCACGAATTAACGCAAGTTATTTTAGAACTTAAGGCCAATGAAAGTGTATGCGGTGATATCATTACCGGGAAAGGTGAGTTTTTTTCGGCAGGTTTAGATGTAGTTGAATTGTACAATTACAACGAAGAAGAAATCCTCAATTTTTGGAGAGATTATGATAGGCTTTTGCGCGTGATGGCTTCAGGAAATTACCGAATTGGCTTGAATGAAGTTGCATTAGGGATCGTAATTCCTGAAACTGTTTATCATCTGTATTCTTTTGCCATCGGAAGAAGCAAAGCCTACCAATATTTACTCGAAGGCAAAATGCATTCGCCCGATGAAGCCTTGGCCTGCGGATTAATCCACGAACTGCTTCCATTGGAACAAGTAGAACTTCATGCACAAAAACAGCTCGACCATTACTTGAAGTTTAGCACTGCTGTTTGGGCGCAGAGTAAGCTAAATTTCCGCAACGCGTTATTGCAAAGAATTAGAACCGATTTTCAATCCACTTTCGAACATACCATTCGCCAATGGTGGTCTGAAGATTCAAGAAGAATTATTGCAGAAATGATCGGTAAATTAAAAGGTTAATCAACCATTATTTGATCCGGTAAAATTGATTTGTAATTAACTCTATGAATAATAAATAATAGTTAATTCCATCGAGCGATTTCTATTTAAGAAGCTTACAATTGATTGAGAACCAAAAATAAACCTCTATCAAAACATGGGTTTACTTGATTTTAATTGCTTGAAAATTTCTTTTCTGCTTGAATTAATCTTGTATTCCAATGGATATTGTTTCATCGATTTTTCCAATTCCTCAATTCGGCTATCTGGTGCAGGATGCGTCAATAAAAATTCAGGTAAATCATTGCCCGATGGATTTTTGCTTTTCAAGCCATTCAGTAAGCCTATCATGCCTTTTGGATTTATTTGGCTCCGAACTAAAATTTCCATTCCTTTTAAATCGGCTTCAGTTTCTAAAGCTCTTGAATACGATAAATTCCTGAATTGATCGGCTTGCCCAATCAAGGTACTCGAAATATCACCAATATCTCCAACCATCAATCCAATCATCATGCTACCTGCCAATTGGCGCATCATCGAGCGAATCGAATGTTTGTAAATTACATGTGATGCTTCGTGTGCCATTAATCCTGCTAATTCTTCATCCGTTTTAAGAATATCTAAAATGCCCGTGTAAACAACTATTTCTCCTCCCGGAACGGCAAATGCATTCACAGTTTCCGATTCGATTAATGTAAAATGTAATGGATATTCCGTGTTAAATACGATGGTTTTTCCAAATTCATTTAACAAACGTGTGCCAGCAGTATCCACATTTTCGCCAGCTGTATATTGACTCATTAGTTCTTTTCCTAATGCAATTTCTTGTTCTATTGGAAAATGCTCCGTTGCACGGTCTGCCAACCATGGCAACAGCAGAAAATAAAGCATCAAAGCAATTCCAACGAAACTGCCGCCAACCAACACAAACGGCCACAATCCCATTCCGAAAATACGTTCAACGAAACTGTATTTTTCTGGAATTTGACCCATTTGTTGGATTAAATACCCACGAATATTTACGAATTTAATATGCAGTTGATGCTCGCCAATCGCTCCGAAAAATATAGTACTTTCATTCTTTTTCGGGAATTTTACTGCATGCAAATCACGCGGTAAAATCGAAATTTCACCTTCAGATGTTTGCAATACAATTTTCCCTTGCTCAATTAAATAAGCAACTATTTCTACAGATTTATTTTGCAGGGTTAATTCAGCGTATTGCATCATTTAAAACCAGCGACGACGAAGGAATACGATCAGAATTACAGCACTTAATACCAACGAAACACCCAGAATTAATGAAAATGCATTTGGATTGTGTTGGCCAGGAATTTCAACATTCATCCCAAAGAAACTTGCAATCAACGTGGGCACATACAACACAATCGTAATCAAGGTCAGTGTCTTGATGATCTTATTCATGTTGTTGTTGATGATCGAAGCATAAGCAGTCGTCATCTGCATCAAGATATTATTCGCAATATTCGTCATCTCAATCGCCTGCTGAAATTCAGTCATTACATCCTGAAATAACTCCTCATCTTCTTCATAGGTGCGAATCAGCTGCAAACGGTTCAAACGCGCCATCATCAGCTCATTCGACTTCAAAGCTGTGGTATAGTAAATCAACACTTTCTGATACTTCAACAAGTTGAAAATATCCTGATTTCGCATGCTATACTGCAAATCATCCTCGATCTGATCAACCGTTTTATTGATTTCACGGAGGTGCATCAAATATTTCGTGGCAGTTTTGAGCAAAATCAACAACAGAAAACGATAATGTTTCGCTGTATTGAGATTCTTCACGCGGTTATTCTCGAATTCTTGAATAATCACATTTTCCTCCTTGGCAATCGTAACGATATACTCGTTGTTCATGATTACGCCTAAAGGAATCGTAACAAAAGGCGCTTCATCTTTTTTTCCTTGAAAATGAGGAATTTTGATCAATGTAAATAGCACATCTTCGTCGCGTTCGGCTCTTGCCTTTTCGTCGATATCGAGAGGATCGTGTAGGTATTCTTCTGTGAATGGAAATTCTTTGATAAGCCAATTCAGCTCATCTTCGGTCGGATCTACAGCATTAATCCAACATCCGGGCTCTGGTGTCCGGATTTCTTCCAGCCTGCGGTTGTGTGTTCGAAAGATGTTGATCATCGTCCATGGCAGAGGATTTAGTTCCGGTCCCGTGCTTTACGGGCGCGTGCAAAAATAGTTAATTAAACCAATTTACAACTTCGTTGGATGAAGGATTTGTTATGTCTACTCTTTTTCTTTAATGAATCAACCTTTCCATTACCCAATCATTCATGGTGGCATCCCATCATCAAGAAAGCCACTCCATGAGCAATCTACAAATCTCGGGTTTTGAGTAACCTTAAACTGAATCCTAAAAAGATGAATGGATAAACCAGAGCTACCAAGGTCTCCGACAAGCTTGTGTATCGTATCCCGAATGATGGAGGATCGGTACTAAACGGCGACGGCACAAATTCTTCCAAACTATTCAAAGGAAAATAAGCGTAAGCACTGTGCAACCAAGCCCTACCAAGGATTGGTTCAACCAACCAGTACCAAGCCAAAAACACCATGATAGAAATGGCCGATCGTTTGAAAATCAAGGCCAACATGATACCCGCAGAAATCAAACCGAAGCTGTTCCAAAACACCCGTAATAAATAGTCGAGCATCGAAAAACTGTTCTGACTCGTCGCCAAATCACCTTTCGTGATTCCAATAATCAACCCTGTGACAAATGTAAAAAGCATCGCACCCAAGCTGATAACCATCGCTAAAATTACTTTCGATCCCAGAAACTCTTGAGGCGACATTCCATCTGTAACATGCTGCCTGAGAGTGCGAAATGAAATCTCATTGCTCACCAAATTGATCATCAACAAGGTTAGAAACGGCGTAAACCAACTGCTTACATAACTCACAAAATACAAGGCCACCGGAAATTGGTACACCTGCGCAAGATTCGCCGGACCAAACTGCACAAACCGATCGAAGGTCATGTAAACGATCATAGTGCTCAACATGAAAATGCCAACAAAAACCCAAAAGGTGCGATAGCTCTTCAGTTTGAGCCACTCAATTTGCCAAAGTCTTTTCATGATGCCTGAATGAGTTTTAAGAATTCCTGCTCTAAATCGGCAGTGTTTCTCACCAAATGGCTCACTACAATTCCCTGCTGAAACAGCCGCTGATTCAACATTTCAGGCTCAAATCCTTGTTCGAGCGCAACAGTGAAATGCTTCCCAGCTGGGTGAATCGATTTCACCTGCGGAATCTTTTCTAAGGCCATCTTTAGCTGCGCCAAATCGCTTGAACCAACCACTGCAGTGTCGCTTTCGGTTAGAATAGTCGCTACTGGACCAGCCTTCAGTACTTTACCACGTTTCATGATCACAACATCCGAACAAACCTTCTGCACTTCGTTTAACAAATGGCTCGCTAAAATGATCGTCTTCCCAGCTTGCTGTTGTTGCAAAATCAATTCACGGATTTCTGTAATTCCTTGTGGATCGAGTCCGTTCGTAGGTTCGTCTAACACCAAAACTTCCGGATCAGCAAGTAGGGCAGAGGCAATCGCCAAACGCTGCTTCATGCCCAACGAAAAGGTCTTGAACGCACTGTCTTTTCTTTCTAGAAGTCCAGTTTCTTTCAACACAACTGCAATGCGGCTTTCATCACAACCTTTGATTTTTGCGACAATCTCCAAATTTTTCCATGCCGATAAATACGGATAGAAATTCGGTGTTTCAATCAAACAGCCAATCTTCTTTCTCGCTTCGGTTGGCTCTTGTCCGCCCATCCAAGAAAATGAACCTGAATCAGCATGCAAAAGACCCATGATGCAGCCTAGCGTAGTTGTTTTTCCGCTTCCATTCGGACCTAAAATCCCGAAAACTTCGCCTTTTCCAACCCGAAAGCTAATCTGATCAACTGCAGTAATTTTCCCGTAGGTTTTACGCAGTGCATTTACTTCGAGTATGGTGCTCATTTTCAGTAATTAAAGAGTTGAAGCAGTTGTGCTTCAAAACGATCTTTGGCCAAGAAATTCTGCTCTAATTCTGCCGAAAAAGGAACTGGTGTATCCAAACTGGCTGATCGCATCACTGGCGCATCCAATTTTTCAAAGCAATGCTCCATGATGCGCGCAGAAAGCTCTCCACCAATACCGCCAGTCAGCGTGTCTTCATGTAAAATGATCGCCTTTCCAGTTTTCGCTACACTTTCAAACACAGTTTCTTCATCCAATGGAAGCAAGGTGCGTAAATCGATCAAGTCGGCATTGATTTCAGGGTGTTTGTCAAGCACTTCGAGCGCCCAATGCACCCCAAATCCGTAAGTTATGATTGTTAAATCATTTCCTGATCTCAATACATTGGCTTTCCCAATCGGGATGGTGAAATAGTCGTCGAATACTTCTTCCGAAATGCTTCTATAAAGCGCTTTGTGCTCGAAAAACATCACTGGGTTCGGATCTTCAAATGAAGCCAGTAACAAACCTTTCGCATCGTTCGGAAATGCCGGATACACCACTTTCAAACCAGGCGTGTGGGTAAACCAAGCTTCATTGCTCTGACTGTGGAACGGACCAGCAGCAACGCCAGCACCTGTCGGCATTCGCACAACTACGTCGGCATTTTGTCCCCAACGATAATGGATTTTCGCTAGGTTATTTACGATTTGGTTGAAGCCTTCTGTCACGAAATCAGCGAACTGCATTTCCACCATGGCTTTTTTGCCTTTGATCGACAAGCCGAGGCCAGTTCCAACGATGGCAGCCTCACAAAGTGGCGTATTGCGCACGCGGTCTTTCCCGAATCGCTCCACAAATCCATCTGTAATCTTGAAAACGCCACCATATTCTGCAATGTCCTGCCCCATCAAAACGAGTTCTGGATGCTTCTCCATGGCCTGCCCAAGTCCGTCGGAAATGGCGTCGATTAAGCGTTTTTTGGTAGTTTTTCCCGTTGCCGGGGATGTTTCATTGAAGTTGAATGGCGCATACACGTCACGCAATTCATCTTCGGTATTTGGAATGATCTCGGGTTCATTAAAGGTGGCTTGAACACCATCTTCAATATATTTTTTTAGTTCGGCACGAAGGGCTTGGCGGGATTCATTGGTAAGTACTTTTTCTTCGATCAACCAAGCTTCATAATTGTTCACGGGATCTTTTTTGCCCCAGATATCGAACAATTCCTGCGGAACATATTTGGTTCCTGAAGCTTCTTCGTGGCCGCGCATTCTGAATGTGATGCACTCAAGCAACCATGGTTTCGGATCGTTGATGATGCTTTCACGGATTTCTGTAATGGCATCGTAAACATCAAGTACGTTGTTTCCATCAATCGACTTGGTAGGAATTCCGTATCCAGGACCTTTATCGGTAAACGATTTAAAACGGAATTGCTCGTTCGAAGGTGTCGACAAGCCATAACCGTTGTTTTCAATGATGAAGATCACGGGCAAATCCCAAACGGCGGCCACATTGATCGATTCGTGGAAATCACCTTCTGAAGATCCTCCATCACCAGAGAAAACAGCAGTAACCAATGGTTCTTTGTTAAGCTTATGTGCAAGGGCAATTCCATCAGCGATGCCCATCTGCGGACCAAGATGCGAAATCATCCCAATTACTTTATGCTCTTTCGAACCAAAGTGGAAAGAGCGTTCGCGGCCTTTGGAGTATCCATTGAGTTTTCCTTGCCATTGTGTGAACAGTTGGTGGAAAGGCATTCCCCGCCCGGTAAAGATTGCGAGGTTGCGGTGCATCGGAAGGATATATTCTTCCGGATCCATAGCGAGCACTGTACCCACAGAAATAGCTTCCTGACCGATTCCTGAGAACCATTTAGAAATTTTGCCTTGACGAAGCAGATTGAGCATTTTTTCCTCAATCATTCTTGGCAATAGAAGTTCGCGGTAAATTTTTAAAAGAAGTTCGTCGGATTTGCCTTTGCGGTCAAAATGCATCTGCATGCTAGAGAATTTTGCGCCAAAAATAGCCTAAAATCCTAACTTTGTTCTATGCAAACAGTATTAACGGGAGGAACTTTTCTATTGGCCTTGATTTGGTTGTGGCGCCGTTTCGCGGGAAAGAAGAAAGGCCAAGGGAATTGCGAAAAGTGCGAATAAAAAAATCCCGACAACCTCGAAAGGCGTCGGGACTTAGTAGCTTTAGCTAAAAATTACTTAGTTGCAGGAGCTGCAGCTGTGTCTTTCTTAGTTGTATCAGCAGTCATTGCAGCAGCAGCAGCAGCTGAATCAGCAGCAGCTTGAGCTTGAACAGTGGCCAAAGAATCAGCCATACGTGCAGAATCTGCAGCAGCTTTAGCTTTGTCTTCATGATTACCACCGCAAGAAGCGAATGCAACAACACCAGTTACGATCGCAGAGAAAAGTACTTTTTTCATTTTAGTTTTTTTTTGAATTGATTTGTTTCAGCGGGGACAAAATTAAAAAAATCTTAAACGCAACAAGTTTTTTTCAAAAAAAATGTTAAAATAATTTTAAGAATCCTCTGAAAGCTATGGTTGACGTAGGTTTAGAAAGTTTTGAAGACTTAACTGTTACAACAAACACAGATTGACCTATTGTTAGTACCAAGGAATTTCTAATTTTGCACCGATAAAACCCTAAAAGCATGAAAAAAACTATTCTTTCTATTGCGAATTCTGCACGTACAATCGGTGCGGTGATTATGATCGGTCTTGTATCTGTAACCTACACTGGTTGTAAGCAAGAAGGTTGTACAGATGTTGACGCTAACAACTACGATGAAAAAGCTGATACTGATGATGGAACTTGTACTTATGATTACGAACAATTCGTAGGAACATACACAACTACTTCACCATGCGTTTCAGGTGCATCTTGGAATACAACAATTGCAGGTTCTTCAACCAGCAAGAAAAAAGTTGTCGTTTCTAACATCGGTGGTTTAGGTACTAGCGCTTCAGTTGTTGCTGATATCGTTGGATCAACTATCCAAATTCCTTCACAATCAGCAATCGATTCTGACGGAGATTCTTGGACAATCTCTTCTACTACTGGTACACTTTCAGGTACTTCTGTAAACCTTACAGTAACTTACACTTTCGGTACAAGCAACTTGACTTGCAGCGAAACTTGGAACAAGCAGTAATTCTTACTGAATATTATAAATCGGCCGTCCAATTTGGGCGGCCTTTTTTTTTGCTTGATTTTGTGAAGGATGAAAGTGCTACCTCTCCCTAACCCTCTCCACGGGAGAGGGAACTGAATCTAGTTCTCAATGATCTTTTGGATTGAATGTTTCTGTGCACTCTATTATCGTAATTACCTCTCCCTAACCCTCTCCACGGGAAAAGGAACTGAATCTCGATCTCTATGAACTTTTGAAATGAATTGTTTCTGTGCACTCTAACATCGTAATTACCTCTACCTAGCCCTCTCCTCAAGAGAGGGAACTGCACAGCGATCAAAAAGAATTTATTAGAAGAAGTGTGACAATCTGATAAATCACATCTAGCAAATGGACATAAAAAAAGCCCCTTCGATGTGAAGGGGCTTTTAAATATTCAATTGATTGGGATTATTTCCCTTTCATTGCGTCTTTCATAGACTTAGCTCCACCGCCTGATGATTTAGGATCAGTAGCAGCATCTTTCATCGACTTAGGTGCATCACCAGCTTTTCCAGCAGCACCTTTCATGTTTGTTACTGGCTCTTCTTTCTTAGGCTCTTCTTTCTTAGTTGTAGTTCCTTTTGAAGAACCACCTTTAGAACCACCTTTTGAAGCAGATGCATCAGCAGCAGCGATAGAATCTAAACGTGCTTGCTCAGCAGATGCAGCAGCGATAGAATCAAGAGTAGCTTGATCTTTAGCAGCAATAGCCGCAAGTGAATCAGCTACACGGGTAGAATCGGCAGCAGCTTTTGCTTTGTCAGCATCAGCACCACCGCCACAAGATGCCAAGAAAATAACTCCGGCAGCAAGCATTGCAATTGATACTTTTTTCATGGGTATGTGTGTGTTTAAGTTTAACGGGGGCAAAATTAACTTTTTTTTAGACAGCAATACTTTCATCATCTGTATTTTGTAAGATCATCTAAGATTTTGTATCAAAGCACAATCACAATACATACTATATATTTGCATCCTTCGTAATACTCCTATGCTTCGATTTACTCTCCTTACAATCACGTTACTTTTTGTTTCTTCTGCTTTTACTTCATGCGATACAGAAGGCTGCACCGATCCAAGTGCTGCCAATTACGATGAGAAAGCCGATTCCGATGATGGCAACTGCCGTTACGATTCCGACCCATTCGAAGGCAAATGGGACCTTACCGATTCCTTGGAAACTTCTACCAATGTTTTTGTTCCTGAAGAAGTTCGTTTGATGGATATCCGTATCATCTCTACCGACCGCGACCGTTTGCGAGTTTTTTGGAAAAATGCAAATGGCTCTCTCTCCGATACAATCGATGCAACTGCAAAACCGAACACGCTTTCAATCGCACCTCAAGAATTTGGCAAAGGATTTATCATTCAAGGCAACTTTATTTACAACGGTTTGTACGATTATATCGAAACAGAATACCGCGTTTCGAGCGATACTTCATTGGTTCGCCGTCGAGGAAGAGCCGACCGCCGCGATTAATCTTCCACCTTTAGCAAGTATTTTCTGAGCATATTCAGCGCCGACAGCGAAGCCATTGTGATATTTCTTTCTCGGTTGGTGCTAAACCTGAATTTCTTGGTTTTTATTCCATCTGGTCCTCCAACGGCTATCCAAACTGTTCCAACAGGTTTTTCTTCTGTGCCTCCATCAGGTCCAGCAATGCCCGAAACAGCCAATGTATAATCTGATTGATGCAATCTCAAAGCGCCAGCAGCCATTTCCATTACCGTTTCTTCGCTCACGGCACCAAACGTATTCAGGGTTTCCGACTTTACACCGAGCAGCCTCTCTTTGATGTCATAACTGTAGCAAACTGTGCTGCCTTCAAAATACTTCGATGCTCCTGGAAGTTTGGTCAACATCGAAGCAATCGTTCCGCCAGTGCAGCTTTCGGCAGTCGACATTGTTTTGTTGTTATCGATCATCCAGTGGTGGATCACCTCTTCCAAATTCACTTCACCTTCTGCATAAATGTGTTTTCCAATCAATTCATACAGTAAAATGGCTTGCTGTTCGATTTCGGCATCCAGCTTTTCGGTTTGCTCACCAATGGCAGAAATTCTTAACCTAACCTGACCAGCAGCGGGCAAATACGCCAACTTCATGTGAGCAGGTAGTGCATCTTCCCAACCTTCAATCCATGAAGCCAACAAACTTTCACCAACACCCTGTGTTCTGAAGGTTCTATGGCGAATCACTGGCGTCTTAAATCTTTCTTTCAACATCGGAAGCACCTGTTTACTCATCATTCCCATCATTTCGTAAGGAACGCCTGGCATCGATACATAAACAACATCATCCACATCGAACCACATGCCCGGTGCTGTGCCGTTTTGATTCACCAAACAGGTACATATTTCAGGCACTTCAGCCTGTTTGCGGTTGATTGGAGTTACTTCCCTTCCAAACGAACTGAAAATCTTTTCCACCATTTGATATTGTGCTTCATTGAAAACTATTTCGCATCCGAAATATTCGCACAAGGTTTTTTTTGTGATGTCGTCTTTTGTAGGGCCCAAACCGCCGGTAATTAAAACCATCTGCACTCTTTCGGATGCTTCTTTCAAGGCTTTCAAGATGTGCTCTCGATCGTCGGAAACGGAACTTATCTGTTTCACTTTGATGCCGATCAGGTTTAACTGCTGCGCCATCCAAGCCGAATTGGTATCTACAATCTGACCAATCAGAATTTCATCTCCGATCGTAATAATTTCACAAAGCATAGCTTCTTTTTTACTCCTTAACTAAAAATTGAAATCGTATTTTGTTGCGAATCAATGCGCTTCGAGCCAATTCAAACCCGTTCCCGTCTCTACTTCGATGGGCACTTTGGTCGCAATGGCAGTCTTCATGCAGTTTTCCACAAGTGGGATAATGATATCGAGTTCCGATTTGTGTGCATCGAAAACCAATTCATCATGCACCTGAAGCGTCATTTTCGATTTGAGATTCTGCTTCTTGAACTCATCGTGAATCCTGATCATCGCAATTTTAATGAGATCCGCAGCCGAACCTTGAACGGGCGAATTGATGGCTTCTCGCTCTGCAAATCCACGAACAGTGAAATTCCGGCTGTTGATGTCTTTCAAATAGCGCCTTCTGCCCATCATCGTTTTCACATACCCGTTGGCACGCGCAAATTCGAGCGTATCGTTCATGTAATTTTTAATGCCTGGATACTGGGCGAAGTAATTCTCAATCAATTCTGCCGCTTCCTTGCGTGGAACGCCCAATCGCTGAGACAAACCGAAGGCAGAAATCGAATAAATGATGCCGAAATTCACCATCTTGGCTTTGCTCCTCATCTCGCGGGTAACCGCGTCGAGTGCCACACCATACACTTTCGCAGCCGTAGCCGTGTGAATGTCGATTCCAGTGCGGAATGCTTCTAACATGGCTTCTTCTTGTGCAATTTCGGCCACCAAACGCAATTCGATCTGGCTGTAGTCGGCTGAAACCAAAATATGATCTTCATCTCTGGCAATGAATGCTTTACGAACCTGTTGACCGCGATCGGTGCGGATGGGAATATTCTGCAAATTCGGTCCAACCGAGCTCAATCGTCCAGTTGCTGCTATGGTTTGGTTAAATGTGGTGTGTATTCTTCCTGTTTTCGGATGAATCAAGTTGGGCAGTGAATCTACGTAGGTTGATCGAAGCTTGGTTAATTCTCTGTAATCGAGAATTTTCCCAATGATTGGATGCTCTTTTTCCAGCTTGCTGAGCACTTCTTCGTTGGTAGAATACTGTCCGGTTTTGGTTTTTTCTCCGTTGGGAAGTCCCATCTTTTCGAACAGGATATCGCCCATTTGTTTAGGTGAATCGAGGTTGAATTCGGCTCCTGAAATTGAATAAATCTCTTCGCGAAGCACAATTAAATCTTTTCCTAATTCTTCTGAATAATTACGGAGGAAAGGCTCGTCGATTTTCACACCTTCCGATTCCATCGATGCCAAAACAGGGATCAACGGATGTTCGATATTGTTCAACACACTTTCAACTTCGCGTTTCTGCACCAATGGCGCGATTACGTTTTTCAATTGGAGTGTGATGTCGGCATCTTCTGACGCATATTCCTTGATTTGCTCAAGTGGAACATCGCGCATCGTGCCTTGGTTTTTTCCTTTCTTGCCAATCAATTCCTCGATTTTCACCGGACTATATCCAAGCAAAGTTTCGCTCAAATAATCCATGCCGTGTTTTTGATCGGGTTCGATGAGGTAATGCGCCAACATGGTATCGAAAATCGGCAGACTCACTTCGATGCCATATTGCTGCAACACGAGCAAATCGAACTTTACATTTTGTGCGATTTTGAGAATCGTTTTGCTTTCCAACAAAGGCTTGAATCGATCTACCAATTGCAGGGTTTCATCTCGATCTGTTGAACATGGCACGTACCAACCTTCGCCAGCTTTTATAGAAAACGAAAGCCCAACTAGTTCTAAATCAAAATAATCTAACGAAGTAGTTTCGGTATCGAAGCAGAATTCTTGCTGCTGACTGAGCAATTCGATCAATGCAGTAATTTCTGCATCACTGGATGCCACTTGGTAGTTGTGTTCGGTATTTTGGATGTTTTTCCCCCGATTTTCCGGCTCCGGAATCGGTGCGTCATGGTCTGCCGGCTCACCGAAAAGATCCATTTGTCCGTTGCTTGGCGCTGCCGCTGCAGGTTTGGAAATTTGAACGCGGTTCACGGAATAATCCTCACCGAGAATTTTTCTGCCCATCGATCTAAATTCGAGTTCCGCAAAAAGTGCCGACAATTTTTCTTTGTCGGGCGGTGAAATCAACAAATCATCATCGTGCACATCTACTGGAACATCGAGGATGATGGTAGCAAGCATCTTAGAAACCAAGCCTTGTTCGGCGAAATTCTCCACGTTTTCGCGAAGTTTTCCTTTGAGTTCTGATGCACGGCTGATCACCGCTTCCATCGAACCAAATTCCTTGATCAATTTCTTCGCGGTTTTCTCGCCTACACCTGGAATCCCAGGAATGTTATCGACGGCATCGCCCCACATCCCTAAGATATCAATCACCTGCAAGGGTGAATCAATTTCCCATTTCTCCTGAATCTCTTTCACACCAAAAATTTCAACATCACTTCCTTGACGACCTGGTTTGTACATGTAGATGTTTTGCTCCACCAACTGACCATAATCTTTATCGGGTGTTACCATGTAAACCACGTGGCCTTCGCGGGCTTTGCGTTTCGCAATTGTTCCGATGATGTCGTCGGCTTCATAGCCCGCCAATTCGAGCATCGGGATATTAAATCCAGCGATGATTTCCTTGATCCATGGAATGCTTTTCTGAATATCCTCAGGCATTGCCTCACGATTGGCTTTGTAGAAACTGAACTCCGCAGCACGTGTGGTTTCTTCAGCCGAATCGAACACTACGGCAAGATGCGTAGGTTTTTCTTTCTGCATCAAATCGATGAGGGTGGAAGTGAAGCCACTGATGGCGCTCACATTCATCCCTTTCGAATTCATCAGCGGGTTGCGGCTGAAGGCAAAATAAGCTCTGTAAATCAATGCGTACGCATCAAGAAGAAAAAGGCGTTTGTCGTCTTGTGGGTTGATATTCATGCAGCCAAAGTACAGAATGCAGGCGGGATCTGAAACCAGTTTTCAAAATGATCACCTCAATTGTGTACTTCTTTTTTAAGCCGCATATCTGCGAAAGTTCTAATTTCGACCAATCTATCCGACTATGAAAAAAAGCTTATTTACATACCTAAGAATCATTGTGTTATCTCTATTGATTTTGCCATATTCACTATATGCGTAGAATTTCCAATGGGTTAATTGGTCGCCCCGACAAGGTCTTGATAGCGATTATGATAATTTTAATGCTGTTGCAGTTGATCCTAGTGGAAATTCATACCTCGCAGCTCAATTCTCAGGCATTCTAAACATAGGAAGCTATTCTTTCCAATCGAATTTTGTAGAAGATGTCTGTATTCTTAAATATGCTCCAGATGGGCAATTTCTCTGGGCAAAAGCTATTGGATCGCAGTATTGGGATCAAGTAAACGGCATGGACTGCGATGCAGAAGGAAATCTTTATCTCACTGGTCATTATTTTGGAGTCTTACGTTACGGAAACGACTCGTTGGTCGGAAATGCTGGAGGACGTGAAATGTTTCTGATGAAAATCGAACCCGATGGAGATGTTGCTTGGGCTGTTAATGGCGCAAATCCTTGGGATGAAGAAGGAACCGATGTGCGCGCCCTGCCTGGTGGTGGCGTGGTGATGAGCGGAAGAGCGAGAACAACTGCGTCTATTGGTAATTTGCAACTTGTTGATACCACTTTGTTGATGGTTGAATTTATAGCTGCTTTCAGCGACGATGGGCTAGGGCAATGGATTGGCATTTGCGGTCCAGCAGGAAGTTCAAGTTTAACATATTCCAATTCCAACCTCGAAATCGGCGTCGACAGCTCTATATATATCGCATACAGCGGATACAATGAAATTTACTTAAATGGTGACACCATTCGACCTTGGTATTATCCAGAATTTTCGACCAACTATGACGTAATCGTTCAGAAATGGTCGTCAACTGGGCAGCCTGTATGGGGATGGATTGGAGGTTCTTACGGTCAAGACCTTTTCTCAGATTTTACAGTGGATCAACTCGGTAGAGTGTATGCTGGAATCAATTCGCCAATGGTCAATTATTTTGGACAGGATTCTCTTCCTGTTACACCCGGAGATTGGTCATCTACTGTAATTCGACTTAACAACGACGGTAGCGAAGACACCGCCTGGCATAACACATCAACTGGTTTTTCTACCTGGCAATCGGCCGCCTGTGATGCACAAGGAAACGTCTGGATGGGTGGAATTCTGCGAGAAACGCTGGTTACCGATGTTGCAACTTTTGTAACGCCCACTGTAAACCATCGCCAAGGCATGCTGTTCAGAATCAATTCCGAAACAGACTCATTTGACCGGTACGATGAAATTACTGGCCAAGGCTGGTATTCAATCCTCAACATGCGTTACAGCAATGCGCTCGAAAGCCTCGTTTTTGGTGGTAATGCTACTGCAAGCAATGCAGCACCAACATCTTTCGGTTTAGACGATGACTTTGTGATTGGATTTTCTTCAACAGTCGGAAATTGGGCTTATATAGCTCGTTATACTGCCGATTCATGTGAAACTCCGTCTCCTTTGTTTGTAACGGATAGCCTGCTTTGTCCCGGCCAAATTGCCACTATCAGCTTTGTTGATTCTTTGTCTTATCCTTTATGGAACAATGGTTCAACGGAATCTCAAATCACAGTCAATACCGGAACCGCAATTCAATTGCTAGCTATTCAACCCAATGGCTGTTTTGCCAATCTAGAAGCATATATCCAAACTTCAAGCCCAGTCCAATTCACTGCAGAAACCATTTTTATCACTTGCAACGGATTAAACGATGGCGCAGTGGATGTTACTTTGACTTCTGGTTTAGAACCAGTGAGCTACAGCTGGTCGAACGGACAAACCACGCAAGACCTCGAAAATCTCATAACCGGAAACTAAACACTCACTGCAGTATCTGCCCATGGATGTTCAAGGAGTCAGGTGTATTCAGTTACCCAACCACTCATCATCAACGGGATTTTGAGTGAATCGAATGGAATCCTCACCATTGGATCAATTACGGGTGGAACTCCGCCTTACGCTTTCACTTGGGAGAACTTCCCCGGTGAAACCGGAAACACCATAAGTTTTAGTACACCTGGAAATTACACTGTAACAATTACCGACAGCCGAGGGTGTACAGCAACTGAGAGTATCGTGGCGACCTCTGTTGAAACAGCGTTAAAGGATAACATCCAAATTTTTCCTAATCCTGCAACGGATATTTTGAAAATCGAAGATCTATCGTGGCGTGATTTTAATTACACCGTTTACACGGTGGATGGAAGAATCCTGCTTTCTGGAAACTCAGCTCAAGGGAATATCATTCAGACAGCTGAATGGCCGCAAGGAATCTATCTACTCCGGGTGGAAGATTTTGTAGGCAAATTGATCGTGAAACGCTTCGAAGTGATTCACTAAAAAATGAAGCGTTAGTCTTTGCTAAAACTGCGGTATTGGTTACGGCGGATGATTCTTGCAGTTTTTTCATCCACCACCATGTTACGCTTGATGTTAAGCCGGCAATTTTCTGCTGCACCACATTTGTAAACGCTTCCATTGTGGTCGCGAAAGGCCTTCTTCACTTTTTTACTTCGCTCGGCAGTTACAACCCAGGCAGTTCCGCTGGTGTCTTTTTTTACCGACCAAGTATCGCGAAAGCGGAGACAGTTCTTCCAGCGGGCGTAGCGAATGGCTTCATCTGCATCCAAGCGAAGTTCCTCTTTAGGTTTTTTGTCGTCGTCTCCACCTCCAGCAACGGCTAGCGTTTGAAAGGAAAGCATCATCAACAAGAACGAAGCAAATTGAAAGAATTTTTTCATAACCTGAACTTTGCGGATTAAGTTTGCAAGGTGCTAAAATTTTACTGAAATGATCGGTATTTTTGTGAAATGACCCGCGCCTCTATTTTTCTCTTCTTTCTGATCACAATAATTGGCTGCAAACGTTCGCCATACATGGGCAACAATTATGTTCCACCGAAACTAGATAGGTCATTTGCCATTATGCCTAAACCTCCAGAAGTGGATTATTCTCTTCCTTCAAGCTGGGCGGCACTTCCCGAAAGGAAAGATATGGCCGATTCATTGCCACGAAAAGGGATGATCGATGGACAAAAAACTGCAACAGTTGATGTTTTCTTTGTGCATCCAACCTTGTTTTTGTCGTCACCTGAAGAGAATGCTTTTTATTGGAATGCCGATGTGAACGACAAGCAAATGAACGAAAAAGTGGATGGAAGCAGCATTTTGAATCAAGCCAGCGTCTTTAACGAAAGTTGCGCTGTGTACGCTCCAAGATACCGTCAGGCTCATATTACTTCGTTTTTCACCAGCGATCGCGAAAGTGGGGAAGCTGCATTGGAAATGGCGTATCAAGATGTGAAGAAAGCTTTTCAATATTTCCTTGATAACCAAAGCAAAGGCAGACCTTTCATCATTGCTGGACATTCACAAGGAACGCGTCATTCAGGAAAGTTGATCAAAGAATTAATCGAACCTAATCCCGAATTAGCGAAGCGCATGGTGGCAGCATATCTGGTTGGAATGCCTGTTCCAGAAGGATATTTTAACACGACTGAAGTGTGCGATAATCCACTGGAAAACAATTGTTTCGTTTCTTGGTGCACCTATCAAAGTGGATATTATCCGCCCAATTATAAGTCGTCGGGTTACGAGAATGCCATCTGCGTGAATCCGCTCAGTTGGAAAACCGATTCTACCTTGGTGAGTAGAAAAGAAAACCTCGGAGGCATCACTTGGAAGTTCAATAAAATCGAAGAAAATATCAACAACGCTAAGGTAAACAAGGGCATTTTATGGATCGAAAAACCGCATGTACCGGGCAGATGGTTTATTAAAATGGATAGTTATCACGTGGCAGATTACAATCTTTTCTGGTTTAACATCCGTGAGAATGTAAAGAATCGATGCGATAACTATCTTAAAAACAATAACATAAACTGATTTCGGAAGATTTGGTTGAGAGTAAATACCTAAATTAATCCCTTGGTAGATAAATTATAATGGCTACTTTTGAACTTTCATAAACCAGACACAATGAAAAAACTAATACTCACATCTCTCCTTTTGTTTTCAGCTTTCTTTATGAAGGCGCAGAATTGCGGCTCCGGTTTAGGTGAACTAGGATTACAAATTATCACTGATGCTTGGCCTGGTGAGACTTCTTGGAGAATTACAAATCCAGAAACAAATACTATCATAGCAGAAGGAACAACAGTGGGTGATACCATTTGTATTCCAAACAACAGCTGCGTATTGGTTGAGGTTTTAGATTCTTATGGCGACGGGATTTATGCTCCAGGTGGTTATTGGATCAGTTGGAATGGAACAGTGGTAGCAACTGGTTTTGATTTTAATAGTTACGTTTCGCATTCTATTGCTTGCGCTCCAGGAACATCTTGTTCATCCCCAATTGCGATTACCGAAGGTCAGCACGCAGCTTCATTCGATAATTCTTGGTACTCTTTCTCACCTGAATTGTCAGGAATGTATGTGGTTTCAACGTGTTCTTTGGCAACATGCGACACACGTTTATATGTTTACCAAGATTGTCCAGCGGGAGGTGCTGGATTAACCGAAGGCCCAGAAGGAACATATGCCTACAACGACAATGTTTGCGGAAATCAATCCTCTGTAAACGTCATGATGTTAGAAGGCCAAACCTATAAAATCAGAATTGGCGATGGCAACAACAATTGTACAGGTCCAGTGAATTTCCAATTGCTTTACAATGGTGCAATTACAGGTTGTATGGATATTACAGCGTGTAATTACAATCCATTGGCAACTGCCGATGATGGATCTTGTGTTTACTTTCCTAATCCTTTGTGTGTCGGACCAGATTTAGCATTCGATTCAGTAGCATTCACCTCTTCACTTACCATGTTCACGCACAATGCTCAAGGTTGCGACATCGAAGAAGGTTGTGTTACAGGTTATGGGATGCGCGATGTTATTGCATTTTCTTCAAAAATCGACAATATCGGGCCGATGGATTACTACATCGGAACCCCGGGCAATCAGCCGGAAATGTTTAATCTTCAGAATTGCCATGGTCACACACACTACGAAGGTTACGGCGATTACAGATTGTACGATATGAACGACAATCTGATTCCTGCAGGCCATAAAAACGGTTTCTGCGTGATGGATCTTTGTGGATTTGGCCAATACAATTGTGGTAACATGGGTATTTCTGCAGGTTGCTACGACGTTTACGGTGTAGGTACACAATGTCAATGGATCGATGTAACCGAAGTTCCTGATGGCGATTACCGTTTGGCTGTAATTATCAATTCTACACACGTACCTGATGCATTAGGTCACCATGAAATGAATTACGTAAACAATGCCCTTCAAGTTTGTTTACGCATAACTCGCTCCAACGGAGTTCTGGCTTATCAAGTATTGCCTGATTGCGAGCCATTTGTGGATTGCGCAGGAGAGCCAGGTGGAGCTTCTATTGTAGATTGTTCAGGAGAATGCGGCGGTAATGCCAAATTCGGTAACGTATTGGCCGATCAACTGGTGAACATGGGTGATGTAATTGCCTACATGGACCTTTTCGAAGAAGATGCAGTTCCATTTGCTTCTTGTCACGATTTGAATGGCGACGATGTTGTTACAGTTTATGATGCAGCTTTACAGACTTGGTGTATCAAAAGCAACGAAGGTAACGCTACCCAAAATTGCTTCTGGCCTAGAAATATTGTAAATCCACTCGATTCCACTTCCTTATCTATTGCCAATGTGAACTTCACTGCAGGTTATGTAGATATCGAGTTGAAAAGCGAGCGCGCCAACGTTATGGCTTATCAATTCACAATGGCTGGAATCAATATCACAGATGTAATTTCTCGCACCGAGCCTAACGCTCAAGAGAAAATCGTAGGATACAACGCATCACGCAACGAAGTTTTCGGTATCTACCATGGCGATTCTGTAATTGGCCGCCAAAACGGAAACATCGAATTGATTCGTATCTATTTCGATCAAATCACTAACAATCAAATCTGCATTGCAAGTATCACCGAGATCAACAACGAAGATGGCGAAAGAACGATTACTTCAATTGCAGGAAATTGTGTAGAAGTAGATGTTACCAACGTAGGTAAAGTGCTAGAAAGAACTCACTTAACTGTGGTTCCAAATCCATCTAGCGACAATATCACTATCGAACTTCCAGAAGGATATGGTAAGCAGTCTGTTTGGGAAATCACTGATGCAACAGGCAAAACTGTAAGCCGCATTTCACCAACTATGGGTGTTGCACCAGGTGTACTTCAGTTCAATATCCAATCGCTTCGTTCGGGCATCTATTTTATTCGTGCTACCGATAGCCAAGGAAAATCTGTTATAGGAAAAATCGTAAAGATTTAATCCTACTCCAAATACATTTCAAAACGGTCAGTTTCTTCGGAGGCTGGCCGTTTTTGCTTGTTAACAAGTGCAGTCTGAAAACTCTGGCAATACGAAACTACATAAGACTCAAGGCAGGGCTATATTTGTTATTAACTCTTACTAACCTTCCTTCAGTTGCTCAGGATCTTATCCATCTTTTTGGTTTTTACTTTTGTATCGGCCAATGCTTATGGAAGCAAAGAGCTTTCGATGCACATGGAAGGCTTGCTTCACCGCATCAAATCGAAAAAAACAGAATCTCGGTTGGATGAGATTTTCAATAAGCTTCGAAGCACTTATGGTTTCAATGGAGCAGTCCTGATTTCAGAGAAGGACCATGTAATTTACCGAAAAGCGTTTGGGTATTCTGATCTTCAATCCCGGCAGGAACTCAACACAAAAAGCGTATTTCAGTTGGCCTCGGTTTCGAAGCAGTTCACAGCTGTAGCGATTATGATGCTGAAAAGCCGTGGCTTGCTTAAGTACGAGGATAAAGTCACCAAGTTCTTCCCCAATTTTCCTTGGCGCGAAGTCACCATCCGCCATTTACTCAATCACCGCAGTGGAATTCCGGATTATCGATGGTTTCTCGACCCTTTAATGGTCGACAAGAACAAACCAGTGAGTAACCAAGAAATGATGCGTCAATTCGCAACCCACAAACCGGATCCTTATTTTTCTACAGGGGCGCATCATGCCTATTCAAATTCTGGATATGCAGTTTTGTCAGCCGTTGTGGAGAAGTTGAGTGGAACGTCGTTTTCGAATTTCATGAAACTTGCCGTTTTCGAACCATTGGGAATGAAGCAATCGTACGTGTATTCAAAGTGCGACAAACCGATTCCACCAGGCGCGGTAAAGGGCTACGAGCGCAATGGAGCTTATGAAGCTCCCAACGATGCTTTCAATGGAATTACCGGCGACAAAAATGTATATTCAACAGTCGAGGATTTGTTCCTCTGGGATCAAGCACTTTATTCGAACAAATTGCTTCCACAAAACGAGCTGCAAGAAGCATTTCAGCCTGGAAGTCCGGAATTGAAAGGGTATAGAAATTATGGTTTTGGCTGGAGAATCAACCAGCATATCACCGATAAGAAAATTGTTTACCACAGTGGTTGGTGGAGAGGATTTCGAACTTTTTTTCTTAGAAACCTGCACGACCATAGCACCATTATTATCCTATCCAATACGGTAAATTACTCAATCAACAGTTTAGGTGAATTGTACAGTTTAATCATGAAAGGTGAGGTTGATTCTCTCGTTACAGAATACTGAAATCTAATCAACCTTTTCTCTATTCTATTGGTGAACCTTTTGTAATTTTCGGCTCCCGAAAGTCAAGTTTTATGTTGAAGAAAATCCTCATTGCTGTCGCTATAGTCCTTGTTCTGTTGATTGGTGGAACCTGGTGGTGGCTAAATTCTTTGATGCCTGTTTATGAAGGAACTCAAACGTTAAAGGGACTTAAAGAGAAGACGGAAGTTTACTACGACAAGTTTGGGGTTCCGCACATTTATGCCACTAACGAAACTGATGCCTACTTCTCGCTCGGCTATGTAGTTGCGCAAGACCGTTTGTTCCAGTTGGAAATGATCCGTCGTCTTGCAGGAGGAAGACTTTCAGAAATTTTGGGTTCCTCAATGCTGAAATCAGATAAATTCTTCAGAACGATCGGTTTAAACAAACATGCTGAATGGTCGGAAGCTGAATTTCGCAAGAATGCGCCACCAAACATTCAAGCAAGCACGGATGCTTATATCGCTGGGATTAATGCCTACATCGAGAATGGAAGCAATCCGTTCGAATTCACAGTACTTGGTATCGACAAAGAGCCTTATAAGCTCAAAGATGTTTATTTGATTGTTGGTTACATGGCGCTTGGATTTGCCGAAGGTTTTCGAATCGATCCCATGGTAGAAGGCGTTTACCGAAAAGTTGGAGACGTTTACATGGATGAACTTGAATTGGGTTGGCCTAAAGGATCGGTTACAATCCCCGTTACGGGAGGAAAACCAATGGCAGGAGCAACTTTCAGCAATGAAGTTTCCGCTATTATTGATCTTTTTCCGGTTGCTCCTTGGATGGGCTCTAACAGTTGGGTAATGGCACCTTCGCGCACAAAATCGAAGTCGACCATTTTATGTAACGATACCCATATGGGCTACTCTCAGCCAGCTGTTTGGTATGAAGCTCATCTTGAATATCCTGGCTTTAAGCATTATGGAAACTACATCGCAGGGCTACCCTTTGCGTTGGTAGGTCACAACGATTTTTGTGGAAATGGCCTCACCATGTTTGAGAACGACGACACCGATTTTTTCATCGAAAAGGTTGAGAAAGACAAGGTGATGTTCAAGAATGAGTGGAAGCCTTTGGTTACCAGAACAGAAAAAATCGTAGTGAAAGATGGCAATGAATTGAATCTAAAAATTACTGAAACGCCTCACGGACCTCTCATCCAAGATGTTTTCGAAGATTTTCCATTGTACCAGCAACCTGTTTCTGTATGGTGGAATTTCTTGAAGTTTCCAGCAAGAGCTTTAGAAGCAGTTTACGGAATCAACCATTCGAAATCGATGGATGACGCAAGAATCGCAGCATCTATTATTGATGCGCCTGGATTGAACGTAATGTATGGCGACAAAGACGGACACATTGCATGGTGGGCAGCTGCTAAATTGGTGAAACGTCGCGATGGCTTGATGAGTAAGCGATTCTTGGATGGTGCAACAGGAAACGATGATCCAATTGGTTACTTCAGCTTTGATGAAAATCCTAAATCTGAGGATCCTGCCTCAGGTTTCGTGTATTCAGCCAACAACCAACCCGACTCTTGCGGAGTTGGCTGGTATCCTGGCTATTATGTTCCAGAAGACCGAGCTTTGAAAATTTCAACAAGCATTTCGGCACGATCCAATTGGGATGTAGAGGCATGCAAACAACTGATAGTAAATAGTTCAAGTGCAGTTTACCCAAAAACCGCAAAACATTTATTGATGCTGCTCAAAACACTCAATTCGGATGCACTTTCAACCGAAGCAGCTAACCGTTTGTCGAGCTGGGAGGGAGAACATGGTTTAGAATCTGTTGGTCCGGTGATTTATTACCGTTGGATTTTCAATATCCTTTCTATGGGATTACAAGATGAAATGGGGGATGAACTCTTCAAAAGCTACATGAATTCTCACCTGATGAAAACCAGTTATCCAGTGCTCTTGTATTCTTTTGAGTCAAGGTGGTGGGACAATGTATCAACTCGGGAAATTGAAAACCGCAATACGATTGTAACAAACGCCTGGAAGCAAACCATCGATGATCTCAGCAGGCAGCTTGGAAAGGAAGTTTCAGGTTGGCGTTGGAAGGATGTTCATACGCTAGAACACAAACATCCTGTTGGTCGTCAAAAGCCTTTCGATCAATTTTTAAATGTAGGTCCTGAGGCTATTCCCGGTGGCAACGAAGTGATCAATAACCTCGGCTTTGCTATCGACTCATCGGGCGAATACAAAGTGACTTTCGGACCATCAATGCGCAGAATCATAGATTTCGCGAATCCGGAAGTTAGTTTCAGTGTGCTCCCAACGGGGCAGTCGGGCTATTTCATGGCGCCGCATTACGCTGATCAATTTAACACCTTCAATTCCAATACCTTCCGAAATCAGCTCATGAAAAAAGAAGAAATCGTTCGCCAGGCTGGAAAACCTTTAATCTTGCAACCATCCAAATGATCAAACAATCCTCCAATAGGGTTTTTATGGTACGACCAGCGGCATTTGGATTCAATGCCGAAACTGCCGAAACCAATGCCTTTCAACAAACAGAAATTGTTGTCGATAACCTGATCGAAAAGGCACTAGAGGAATTTGACTTGCTGGTTCATCAGCTCCAACAAGAAGGAGTAGAGGTGCTGGTTTTTCAAGATACTCCAAGTCCAGAAAAGCCTGATGCCGTGTTCCCAAACAATTGGGTAGGCTTGCACGATCAAGGCGTTCGGGTTTATTATCCCATGTTGGCAAAAAATCGCAGATCGGAGAGAAATCAAGAAGTAATAGCGTTTTTAGATAGCCATCTTCCTGCTAACAAAATACATGATTATTCCAATTTCGAATTGAAGGATCTTGCTATGGAAGGCACTGGCAGTTTAATTTTCGATCATCTCAACAAGCGTGTTTTTGCATCAAAGTCACCAAGAACACAAGCTGAGATTATGCTCCAAGTTGCTCATGATTTAGGTTTCGAACCCATTTTATTTGATGCACTTGATGAAAACGGAAATGCCTATTATCATACCAACGTGATCTTGAGCATCGGAACGAAATATGCACTTATATGTGCCGAAGCTATTCCAGAATCGGAGCGTGAAAAAGTCTTGGAAAGCTTGAAATTCCCTGGCAGGACGATCATTCCTATCAGTCGACAACAAGTAAATACATTTGCTGGCAATGTTTTGGAAATTAGCAATTCTGATGATGAAACATTGATTGTCATTTCTCGAACCGCCATAGATTCTTTGCAGGATGAACAAATCGCAGTACTCCAGCGTTCGGGCTTACTGTTAATCGCTGATGTGCCATTGATTGAAAAAGTTGGCGGAGGAAGCGTACGGTGCATGCTTGCTGAAATCCGAGACTAACTTCTTTTGCATGGTATTTGAAATGAAAAATTTATCTTTACCCATCGTCGAAACAAATTCTTTCCTATGAAACCGATCGTGTTCCCTAAACTAGCTGCTACTGTTGTAATTGCATGTTGCTTTTTTTTCAACCAAACAACTGCACAAGCGCAACCAACTGATAAAAAAGTTTCTGTTGCTAAAAAAGATGATCGTCCAAGTCCACCGGCTGAAGCCACAGGAGTTATCGGAGATCTCAAATTGAAAATTAATTACAGTCAACCAGGTGTTAAAGGAAGAACCGTTTGGGGCGAACTCGTTCCTTATGGAAAAGTTTGGCGCACAGGTGCTAACGAAGCATCTACTATCGAAGTAAGCCGCGATTGTAAAGTAGGAGGCTCATTGCTCAGAGCTGGTAAATATTCAATCTTTTCTATTCCAGGAGAATCAGAATGGACAATCATCTTCAATACTGTTCCAGACCAGTGGGGCGCTTACAAATACGATGAAAGCAAAGACGCACTTCGCGTTAAAGCTAAACCATCGAAATCGACTGAATTTAACGAACGTTTTAAATTTGATATTAAATCAGATCCACAAGGAGACGGAAAAGTAAGCCTATATTGGGAAAATCTAATGGTTACTTGGGAAATGCGATAAGCAACCCTTTTAAATAGAAAAACCGGCCGGATGTAAATCTGACCGGTTTTTTTGTGCTCTATATTTTCGTTCGAGGTGAACTATGCTGGTAGGATTTTAGTCACAACCTCACCGAATCCGATTCTTATTTGTTCGTTTTTCGAGAAGGCGCGTATGATCACCGTATCATTATCGTTGATGAACTTCCGTTCTGTTGAATCTGGCATTTTGAGAGGATCTGTTCCTCGCCAAGTAAGTTCGAGCATCGATCCAAAACTGTCTTTAATTGGACCACTGATGGTTCCACTTGCATACAAATCGCCCACCTGAATATTGCAGCCATTTGAAGCATGGTGAGCCAACTGCTGAACCATATTCCAATACATATATTTGAAATTCGAATGGCAAATTCTTGATGGATTGAATCGAGGAGATTCGATCAAAACTTCCAACTCGATATCATAATTGTGATCGCCTTCGTATTGCAAGTAGGGTAGAGGTTTAGGATCTTGTTTTGGACCTGGAACCCTGAAAGGTTTCAGCGCATCAAGGCTCACCACCCAAGCCGACATCGACGAGGCAAAATTCTTACCTAAGAATGGTCCAAGCGGAACATATTCCCAACTTTGAATATCGCGTGCACTCCAATCGTTGAAAATCACCATTCCATGGATATAATTTTCAGCTTCATTGGTGCTGATGGTTGATCCAAGTGGATTTGATTTACATGTAACGAATGCCATTTCCAATTCGAAATCGAGCTGTTTCGAAGGGCCAAAAACTGGAGCCTCTTGGTCGGGCGCCTTGGTTTGTCCACTTGGTCTTTTTACTGGCGTTCCACTTAAAACAATCGAAGAAGCCCTTCCATGGTAACCGATTGGGATGTGTTTCCAATTGGGAAGCAGCGCGTTTGCTGGATCGCGAAACATGGTGCCTACATTGGTGGCGTGTTCCTTAGAAGAATAAAAATCGGTGTAATTGCCAATTTTAATCGGCATACATACTTCCACCGACTTAATAGGAAGTAAACAAGTTTCCCGCAAAACAACATTGGTGCGAAGTTCATCGTGTTTATCATCGAGCAAACGGCTTACGCGGTTGCGTAGATCACGCGTCATTTCTCTGCCCAATTCGATGCAATCGTTGATGAATTCGTTTTGAAATAGGCTGTCTACGAAGTCTACTCCTAACAAACCACTCTTGTTCAAAACAGCCAGATCAATTACGTAGTCGCCAATACGCATTGCAACGTGGTGCTTTCCATTCACTTTAATCACTCCCAATGGAAGATTCTGAATAGGAAAGTCGGAGTGTTCTGGAATTGGAACCCAGGAACGTAAATTTGGATCGTTAGCGCGAATCATGACAAGGTCTTTATTGCTCAAATTATGCGAACAACGGATAATCTTCCATTGCCTTATTTACTTTCTTTTTAAGGGATGCTAGCTTTTTATCGTCTCCAGCATTTTTAACAGCGTAGTCTATCCAATCAACAATTTGTGGAATCTCTTTTTCGGTGATTCCTCTTGTGGTGATGGCTGATGTTCCCACACGGATTCCAGAAGTAACAAATGGTGATTTGTCGTCGAATGGTACCATGTTCTTATTCACTGTAATATCGGCTTTCCCAAGGGCAATTTCTGCATCTTTTCCAGTGATGTTCTTGGTGCGCATATCGATCAACATGAGGTGATTATCTGTTCCTCCAGAAATGATGTTGAATCCTTTTTTCATGAGCGACTTTGCCATCACTTTTGCGTTCTTCTGCACTTGGATCATGTAGTTCATGTAGTCGTCGGTAAGCGCTTCATGGAAAGCAATCGCTTTGGCAGCGATTACATGTTCCAATGGGCCTCCTTGAGTTCCTGGGAATACGCCTGAATCGAGCAGCGCTGACATCATTCTGAGTTCTCCTTTTGGAGTTTTGTAGCCAAATGGATTTTCAAAGTCTTTGCCCATCATGATAATTCCACCACGTGGTCCACGAAGGGTTTTGTGTGTGGTTGAGGTTACGATATGACAATGTTCAAGTGGATCGTTCAATAAGCCTTTCGCGATTAATCCAGCAGGATGTGAAATGTCGGCAAGTAAGAGCGCTCCAATTTGATCTGCAATTGCACGAAGTCGAACGTAATCCCAATCGCGGCTGTATGCTGAAGCTCCGCAAATCATCATTTTCGGCTTTTCTTTCAGCGCAGTTGCTTCAACCTTATCCCAATCGATCAGACCTGTTTCTCTTTCAACTCCGTAAAAAGAAGGTTGATATAGTTTCCCCGAAAAATTTACAGGCGAACCATGGGTAAGATGCCCGCCGTGGCTAAGATCGAATCCAAGGATTTTGTCGCCGGGGTTTAAGCAAGCGAGCATTACAGCGGCATTTGCTTGAGCACCGGAATGCGGCTGAACATTTGCCCACTGTGCATTGAAAAGTGTTTTTAAACGGTTGATGGCGATGTTTTCAATCTCATCAACCCACTGACAGCCACCATAGTAACGTTTGCCTGGTAGTCCTTCAGCGTATTTATTGGTAAGTATTGAACCTGCAGCCTTCATTACTTGGTTGCTCACATAATTCTCTGATGCAATCAGCTCAATACCTTCCGTTTGGCGTTGAAGTTCTTCGCCGATAAGTTCGAATACTACTTTGTCTTTTTTCATGCAGTTAAAAATGGTCTTTCTGGGTCAAAAATAAGGCTAATTGAGGAGGTAATTCGGATCAGTTCTCAACTGAAGCAAATAAATGCTGAAGGAAGCCATCGAAAATCTTTCTTCCATCCACATTTCCTAAAGTATTGTTTGCAGCGCGCTCAGGATGGGGCATCATGCCAAAAACATTTCTTCCAGAATTACAGATCCCTGCAATATCGTCGAGCGAACCATTGGGATTTGATTGGCTTCCATCGGCTGCACAATACCTGAAAACAACTTGTTTGTTGGCGTTTATTTCTGCCATGGTTGCTTCATCTGCATAAAAACGGCCTTCTCCGTGTGCAATCGGAATGCACAAAGATTCGCTCATGTTTAATCCCGCATTTATAGCGCTTTCATTGTTGTCTGGACGAATAAAAACATTTTTGCAGATGAACTGATGGGTATTGTTGTGCAACAATGCGCCTGGCAGCAAACGGGCTTCACAAAGAATTTGAAATCCATTGCAAACGCCAAGTACAAAACCACCACGGTTGGCAAATTCAATTACTTCTTTCATAATAGGTGAAAAGCGAGCGATTGCACCCGAGCGCAAATAATCACCGTAGGAAAAGCCTCCAGGCAGAACAATTAAATCGGCTTGCTGTAAATCTTGGTCTTTGTGCCACAATTTGAAAACTTCAGCTTGAGGATATACAAGAAGGGCATCGACCATATCTTGGTCGCAATTAGAACCCGGAAAAACCACTACACCGATACGAATGGATTTCTGCATATTAGAGAGGATTGAATTGTAAAAAGAAAAGGACTTGATTGTAGATCACGGCAGCGAGTAGCAAAATAAATAGCAATTCGGCCAAGATCTGATTTTTAAGAGAAATAAAATAGTTCGAAAACAACACCGAAAGCGGAACAGCCAAGAATGATAAACTGATCATCGTTTTCTTAACTGAAATTAAATAGCTCAGCGTTGCAAAAATGAAAAACCAAACCAATAAAATCAAAAACTTTCTGGTTCTAAGTTTGGCAAAGGTGCGGATATCTCTGAAAAATTTGATCAATGATGCCGACACAATGAAAAACAGAATCACAAAGAGAATGATATAAGTTTCGTTGTACACAGCCGAAAACTGAACACGGTAAAACGGTTCCAATACAGTTTGAATCGATAGAATCGACAGCATATCGAACCAATAAAGCACAGTGCCGAAGACCAAAAAAGGAAGGCCCACTCCAATGAAACTTACCAGCCATTCTTTTAGGTTGAATGGTCGAATCAAAATTAAGGCAGCCCAAATAAGGGGCAAAAGAAACATGGAAGGCCAGTAAAAAAGCGCTGCGATACCTATAAATAAACCTGCATCGAAAGTTGGAAACACTGCCGATTCTGCATGATACAGATTGAATAGCTTGTTGAGGAAAATAATGATGAAGAAGTTCGCGAATAGCAATGGGTTAAACGAGAGCTGTTCAGGGAAGCAACTCATCAGCACCACATACATCAATGCAGGCAAGTTGCTGACTTCTCTTAGCACACTGTGGCGGTTGATTACCGAAGTGAGAAAAAATGCCTGGGTAACAATAATTACCAAAGAAATTCCAATTTGGATTTCTCGGTAGTTTCTAAGGCTTTGAATCGCGTAAAGAAAAAGAGGAAACGCGTTTTCAGTGTTGCTGATCTCTGGTTTGGGCAAGATAAAAACCCACATCACCAACAACACAAGCGGAAGCATGAGCAGGTTTATGAAATGAGATGTCCGAAAAAAATTGATAAACACAGATGAGCGATAAATAGGGAAAAAGAAAATTACTATTTTCGTCACAAATTTATTCAACATGAAAGCTCTATTCTACGCCATAGCAGACTTTTTTCAATTTTTATTTCAATTCATGCCAACCGTTGGTAATGCTATGAATCTGCTCTTTATTGGCCTTATAACCTTCTTCACATTCTACTGGATTCGTGAAATGAAGAACAATCCCGACAAAGCGAGCCACTGATTTTACGTCGTTTTTAAACTTTTTCCAACCCCGGTGTCACTGATGCCGGGGTTTCTTTTTTTCCACTAAAGGATGTGAACATAGTATGTCGATATGTAATTAAAGATGGAATCTTCTAACCTACTTTTGTTAAGTGCTGCTATGATTTAAACTGACGTTTTGCCGAACACATTATTTTTCAGATTCACTTTTTTGTTGTTCTTGGTTTCAGGTGCGCTTTCAGGGCAAATTACCCGAGTGAAAGGCATTGTGAAAGATGCATCCACTAAAGAACCACTTGCCTTTGTGAACATGATTTTCCAAGGCACAAATATCGGTTCGCACTCCGATATTTATGGCAACTTTGATATCTCGATTCACAAGGCTGTTGATACTGTGATGATTAGCTATCTTGGTTACAAGCCTCAAAAGGTGAGAATCCAGCGGCTAAAAACCAACGAGATAACCATTGTATTACAAAGCGCCGAAACAGTTCTGAATGTTGTAGAAATCCGCCCTGGCGAAAACCCAGCACACCGAATCATGCGAGATGTTGTTGCGAACAAAGAAAAAAACAACCCTGCCAATATCACCTCATACCAATACAGGGTTTACAATAAAATCCAGTTCGATATGAACAACTATGGCGACAAACTCGCCAAGCGAAAAGCCCTAAAGCCTTTCGATTTCATTTTCGATTATGCAGATACTACCGATGATGGAAAGGTTTTTCTGCCAATGGCAATTACCGAAAATACTTCAAACATCTATTACACAAGAAACCCACAGAGAAAACAAGAAGTTATTTTGGGTTCGAGGATTTCAGGATTAGAGAATGCTTCTGTTTCCCAGTTTCTGGGCGACATGTACCAAAACATCAATATCTACGACAATTTCCTACTCGTTTTTAACCGGTCATTCGTTAGCCCAGTTACCGACAACTTCCTTAGGTATTACAAATATTACTTGGTCGACAGTGTGTATATCGGCGACGAACGCTGCTACAAATTGCTCTTTCTTCCAAAGCGAAAACAAGACCTGACCTTCACTGGCGATCTATTCATTCACGACAAGACGTTCGCTGTAAAACAAGTGAACATTCGTTTTAATGATCAGGCAAATGTCAATTACATCAAGCAGTTCGATGTTTTTCAAGAGTACGAATGGGTGGATGGCAAAAATTGGATGCTCAAAAAGGAAAAAACACTGGGCGATTTTGCACCTTTCGAAAAGAGCGATGGCATTGGTATTTATGGAAGAAAAACAACTATCTACGACAAAATAGTCATCAACCCGCAATTGCCCGACTCGCTGTTCAAGATCGGCAATAACATTACTGTTAGCGATAGCGCTGCTGTACTTTCTGACGCGGCATGGGATTCATTAAGGCTCGATACGCTGAATAAGACCGAAAAAAACATTTACGTAATGGTCGATTCACTGATCGAAGTGCCACGACTCGTCAATGCGCGCTACATTATTCAAATGTTGGCAACTGGATTTTTGAAATGGGATAAATTCCTGGTTGGACAGTATTATACTTTTTTCTCTTGGAATGAAATCGAAGGAAACCGTATAAAGTTTGGTGGTGTAACCGACAATTCCTTTAGCACTCGGCTTGAATTGAAAGGCTCGCTGGCTTACGGAATCCTCGATCAACGATTCAAGCCCAAGGTTGGTTTGAGGTGGTTTGTGGCGAAAAATAAAAAACACCGCAACCTTCTGGGATTGTCGTATAAGTCTGATTTGGAACAACTTTCATTGAGTACCAATTCGTTGCAGCTCGACAATATCATGACGTCTATGTTCAGGCGTACCAAGTTGCAGTATGTAACCAATGTGGAAGAATTCAAGGCATCCTATGAATATGAGTATTTTCCGGGTTTACTTAATCGTTTGAGTGTGCTCAATCGCCGACTTACCCCGCTGGGAGATTTTACTTTCAACCGTTATGATGGGCAGGATTTGCCATCCATCAACAACATTACCACCTCAGAAATTACCTTTCATACTCGATTTGCTTGGAAAGACAAGTATATCGCGGGTGAATTCGATCGTTTGAGCGCAGGATCTAAATATCCAGTGCTGCAGTTAGATTTTACCGCAGGTTTGCCAAACGTGTTGAGGTCGCAGTTTAGCTACTATAAAGTTCGATTTAAAATTAGCGACCGCTTCCGACTTCAGCCTTTGGGCTACACCGATTATGTGTTGGATATTGGTAAAATTTGGGGAAATGCTCCTTATCCATTTTTGGAGGTTCACCAAGGCAGTCAAACCTATGCCCTCGACCAAATGGCCTTCAACATGATGAACATCTTCGAGTTTGCGAGCGATAGGTATGTTTATCTGTTTATTGATCATCATTTTGAAGGATTTTTCCTGAATAAGATACCTTTGCTACGAAAACTAAAATGGCGGGAAGTTCTCACCCTGAAATCGGTAATCGGCGATATGTCGGCAGCCAATAGGGCGCAACTGCTTTACCCTGGTGGTCAAGATCCAAGGTTTCACAGGCCTTATCTGGAATCGGGTGTTGCAGTGGAGAACATCTTCAAAGTAGTTAGGGTGGATGCACTCTGGCGAATGACTCATCTCGAAAGACCACAAGCGAAAGCATTTGGTATGAGGGTCTCTTTGGTAATCAGATTTTGACATGCAATGAAGCTCTACACACAACATCTTATCAAAAAATACAAGCGACGTATCGTAGTGAACGATGTTTCGGTTGAAGTAAATCAAGGCGAAATTGTGGGATTGCTTGGGCCAAATGGCGCAGGTAAAACAACCACATTCTATATGACTGTTGGTTTGATCCGCCCGAATTCGGGAAAGATTTTTCTCGACGATAAGGAGATCACCGATTTGCCAATGTATCAACGTGCAAAGCTTGGCGTTGGGTATTTAGCTCAAGAAGCTTCAGTATTCAGGAAACTCAGCGTTGAAGACAATATTCGCTCAGTTCTTGAAATGACAGATCTCAGTAAAGCCCAGCAGGCAGAGCGTTTGGAATCGTTGCTCAATGAGTTTAGTTTGCAGAAGATTCGCCACAGTCAAGGCGATTTACTTTCGGGTGGAGAGCGCCGAAGAACAGAAATAGCACGTGCCTTGGCTTCTGATCCCAAATTTATTCTGCTCGATGAACCTTTTGCTGGTGTTGATCCAATTGCCGTGGAAGATATTCAGACCATTGTTGCAAGTTTAAAACGGAAGAATATCGGCATCTTGATTACCGATCATAATGTTCACGAAACGTTGAGCATTACTGATCGCGCCTATCTATTGTTCGAAGGGAAAATTCTAAAAGCCGGAACTGCCGAAGAATTGGCTGCCGATGAAACTGTGCGCCGCGTATATCTTGGGAAAAATTTTGAGCTTCGACCAAAATCAGAAATAAAACCTGAATAATTACTCTTCAATTTAAATTATTAATCATGATTAAACTTCGACTATTACAAGTTGCATTGTTTCTAAGCGCTTCAACATATGCACAGTTGCCTCTACGACCAGATTCTACCTTTAACTCTGATGGTATTTATCAGCAGGATTTCGGTTTTCAGGATAATCTAACAGCAGTAAAAGTTCAACCTCAAGACAACAAGATTATTGCTGTAGGAACTGCCATCAATCAAACCACCTTTGGAGGTAAATTATTGGTTATTAGATTAAACCCCGACGGCACTCCTGATTTATCTTTTAACTCGACAGGTTCTGTGATCATTGAAACCTACAATGAATCATACGCTTATGCTGCACAAGTGCTTCCAACGGGAAAGATTTTGGTTGCGGGCGCAGTAGCAAACGAACAGTTTCAGTTTTCAGCCTGTGCTATTTTATTCAATTCTGATGGTTCAATTGCTACAGAATTTGGCAACAATGGCGTCTTTTTATCAGCCGCCACGCCGGGCGATGAATTTGCATACAGCATGGCTATTCAGAGTGATCAGAAAATCGTGCTAGCAGGATCTGCAGGCGACGATCAGTTTCGCGCAATGCCCGCAATTTGGAGATTAAATGCAGATGGTACACCCGATCTTTCTTTTGGAAACAATGGTGTAACATTGATGACGGTTGCAAATTCAGACAACGATTTTTCGAGTGTCTTGATTGAATCAAGCGGAGCGATTGTGGCGAGTGGACATTACGACCAAGGCCTTACTTCTGGCGGTCAACAGAACTTCGATTTTTTAACTGCTCGATTTCTAGCCAACGGCACACCAGACGTTAATTTTGGTGGTGATGGCTACATTGAATCTCCAATTTCATTTGAATATTCAGAGGAAGCATATGGAATGTTGATCGCTGAAGATGGAAATATTGTTGTTTCTGGATACACCTTAGCAGGAGATTTATCTTACGATTTTGCCTTGATGAAGTTTAGAACAGATGGGTCTCTTGATGCTTCCTTTGGAAACAATGGTGTTGCGATACACAATGTGGGTACTGGAGATGTTGTGTATGATATGACGCTTCAAAACGGCAAGTTTTTGTGTGCAGGAACCTCAGGTTCTGGTTTCGATGATTTGGATTTCACACTGGTTCGATTCAATCCGAATGGAACATTAGATGCGGATTTTGGAGACAATGGTGCACTCCTAACCGATATCGCTGGAGGCTTTGATGAAGCCAATGGTATTGCGATTCAGCAAAACGGACGAATTGTTTTGGCAGGCAAAGGAAACAATGGCCTTCAGAATGACGCAGTGGTAGTTCGATATACCGACCAAATCAATGATGTTGGTTTAGAAAAACTTGAAAAATCTGACGTGCAATTGTTCCCGAATCCTGCAACGCGTGGTGCTTGGATAAACCTGTTGGGATTACAATCATCTGTTGGTTCGATTCAGCTACTCGACCTTCAAGGAAGGACTATGGCGGAATCCCAACTTAACCAAGAATCAAATGGTCTTGGTTTCGAGATTCCATCGAGCATTTCTTCGGGCATGTATATCATTCAAATTGCATCACAGAATAAAATCCAACATTTTAATATATCTGTGAAATAGTATTTTCTTTCTATGGATAAATCCAGTGTGTTTTTAATCATTCATACTGGATTTTTTCTTTGTATTAAAACAAAGGGAACTTAATTGAAGGTGGGAAGTATTATCTTCGCCACAAATTCAAAACAGATGAAATTCATTGCTGAAATTGATGTTATGCCACACAAGGCATTGTTAGATCCTCAAGGGAAAGCTGTAACAGGCAGTATGTCGAATTTAGGATTGCCTTCTATCGGTAATGTTAGAATTGGAAAGCATGTTCAGTTAGAAGTAGAAGCAACATCTGAAGTAGAAGCGCGTGAAATGGTTGAGAAAGCTTGTAAAGAATTGCTTGCCAATCCAATCATGGAAAGCTTCAGCTACAGCATTAACGCCCAGTATTAAATTGCTTAGTTTTTTTCCTTAGTGCTTATTTGTTGCACAATGGACAACAAAATGAAAAGGATTACTACAGCTGCCAATCCTGCAATTTGGAGTATTGCCAGCAGAGGAATGCAGCTAATTAAAAAGAGGTAACGTAAACGATTATCTGCCCAGCTGAAGTTTTTCATTTTAAAGGAGAACATCGGCAAGGGAGCAAGTAGCAGAAAGCTGAAGAAAACACTTAAGAATACAATAAATACAGGTGTTGCTACGAGCCACCAAATTCCAGAATCGATTCCCACTACAAGACCGCACCAGAACAGTGCATTTGCTGGGGTAGGCAATCCAATAAAACTATCCGTTTGGCGGGTGTCGTGGTTGAATTTCGCCAATCGGTAAGCCGAAAGCACCGGAATTAAAAAGGCCACATAGCCCAGTAAGCTAAGGCCTTCGGGCGTTTCAAAGCCCATTAGCCAGATTTTATCGAAGATAGCATCATCGGAGCCATTGATCAAACTCATGGCTAAAAATCCAGGTAGAACGCCAAAACTCACCACATCAGCCAAAGAATCCAAGTCTTTTCCATGCGGATTGTTGATCTTCAGAGCACGGGCAATCATGCCATCAAAAAAATCGAAAACACCTGAAATTAGAATAGTGTAACAAGCCAATACAGGTTCTCCTTTTAGCACCAGCATTATCCCAATGCAACCAAAGAGTAGGTTTGCTAAGGTAAAAAGATCAGGAAGATTTCGTTTTAACATCAGATATACCAACGGGGTTGTATTCTCGGGTAGGGTTGTAGTTTTTCTTGCGTCGAAGAAACTTCTTCTCGAAGTATTCATGACTGAAAATCGACACTGCGAAAGTCACAAACAAGGCTATAAAAGGACGAAGTAAAGTAACGCTTGTTATTGATTCTGTGTCTACCAAAAAAGCAGTTGTGATGAATGCTGCAAGAATTCCCAATGGCATGTAAGTGTATAAACTTTGAACAATTTTTCCGGGGAATGTCATGAACTTCATCTTGGCCATCTTTAAGACCGAATTGGAATTGAAGTTTTGTTCAAACAAGAAATATCCAAGGGCACCAGCAACCAATATTTTCTCACCGAAATGCAAAATGAATTGTGGGACTTCGACAAATTGATTCAATATTTTAACCCGCAAAACCATGAAAACGATAAACACAAGATAAATGGCTCCAATGGTTCTTCGTGTGTTTTCTTTTAGTCGGTTGTAGCTTGGGTACTTGAAGAAACTAATATATGCTACAAATCCACCTACAACAAATTCAGGGATGAAGTTGAGTGTGTTAAATTGATAAGCAGGATCTCCACCAGTTATCCAAGTAAATCCCCCGAAAACCAATAAGAGAGAACCAAACATGATGGTTTCGTTTCGTCTGAAAAAATCCATCAAAAATGGCCAAATAATCAGAAATTGTATAGAAACCGCTATCGACCACATGTTTCCAGTAAAGCCTAACAGAGGGTTCCAGGTTTCCTCGTAACCAAAATTGAAAATAAAAACCAGGTATTGCCACTCAGTAATTTTTTCCCAACTAGGCATATTTACGCTGCCAGCTAAAAATGGAGCAATGTAATTTCCGAGTACAAAAGCGATAAAATAAAGTGGTAGAACACTAAAAACTCTCCGCATGTAAAATCGTAACACGTTCATTTTCTTGTAGATAAATCTCTCTTCGAAAATGCTCCAAGTGTTCAAAAAACCTGTTAGTATAAATAGCAAACTGTATGCAGCATCGTTTATATTGGCGGTAAATTGCCTCAGATCAGAATACAACGTTGAAACCTTAATCTGCTGATTATAAGTGATGAGTGCATGTGCCGAAAATATTGCCAGAAATGCTAAAAATCTCATGGCGTTTACATTGTCGAAATGCGACTTTTTAATCAGCCTTTTCATAAGTAATAATAATCATTTTCTAGATGGAGCATGTTTGCTTTACAGTGCAAAGGAAAAAAAGATTCGTCCAGTACAAAATATTTACTTCAAGAAAACGATTTACAATGGCTCACACAATTCGATTACATGCCTACAACATCCTCATCTAAAATCATTTGCACGATAAATATGCCATCCTGCATGAAAATAAAAAGACTTTCTCTATTTGCCGCGCTGATTTCCTTACCAGTGCTAACACAAGCTCAAGTGAAATATAGTAATGAGTTCCTTGCAATCGGCGTTGGAGCTAGAGCACTTGGCATGTCGGGCGCGCAAACTGCGGCTGCAAACGACGTAACTTCGGGTTATTGGAATCCTGCAGCCTTGGTTGCCATGACCGATCAAACCCAAGTTGCTCTCATGCACTCCGAATACTTTGCAGGTATTGCCAAGTACGATTATGGCGCATTTGCGCGTAAAATCGATGAGCGTTCCGCGATTGCTATTTCAGTAGTTCGTTTCGGGATAGACGACATTGCTGATACTTCAGAATTGATCGATGCCAATGGAAACATCAATTACGACCGTGTTACAAAATTTGCTGCGGCCGACTTGGGTATCTTGCTTTCTTATGCTCGAAAATTAAAAACCGAAGGACTTAGCGTGGGCGCCAATGCCAAAATCATCAACCGAAAAATTGGAGATTTTGCTAATGCTTGGGGCTTCGGACTAGACGCCGGAATCCGCTACGAGAAGAGTAAATGGCGATTTGCAGCTATGGTGCGGGATATCTCAACCACTTTCAATGCATGGTCGTTTAATTTAAGTGATGCCCAAAGAGCTGCTTACAATGCTACAGGAAATGTGATCCCTGTGAACTCTTCCGAAATTACCCTTCCAACATTAAACCTTGGAGCCGCACGTGAATTTCAATTGGGCAGCAAGTTCTCTATTTTAACTTCACTTGATCTACAAACCACATTCGATGGGATGCGCAACACACTTGTTCGGGATCAAAATTGGTCGATGAACCCTGTGTTCGGCTTCGAGGCGGGTTTCAAAAAGCTCATTTTCCTCCGTGGAGGAATCGGTAATTTTCAAACCACTGTAAATGCCGATCAAACTGGCAGAGACCTTAGTTATCAACCCAATTTGGGTGTAGGGATTAAACTCGGGCCTATCAACATTGATTATGCACTAACCGATATCGGTGATCAAAGCACAGCACTTTACTCAAATGTTTTCTCACTTCGATTCAACATCAACCAGAAGAAAACAAAAGAATAACCTAGAGGTTTATTTAATATTCCATTTATGGCCCATGAATAAAAGATTACTTATCCTGTTTTTTCTGTTCAGTATTTCATTTTTGCAGGCTCAGCCTTTAGGCAACGAATGGATCAATTACGACCAGAAATATTTCAAAGTTAAAGTTTGGAACAACGGTATCTATCGACTTTCATGGCAAAGTTTAGCCGCAGCAATTCCTGAACTTACCACTTCCGATCCTCGAAATTTGCAGGTTTTTGGTCGTGGAGAAGAACAATTCATCCATGTGGAAGGTGAAGCCGATGGTGCTTGGAATGCTGGAGATTTTGTTGAGTTTTATGGCAAGAAAAACGATGGTTGGCTAGATAGTCGATTGTATGCGAACTCAACCTCTGAACAAAGCAATCCCTATTATTCATTGTTTTCCGATACTGCGGTTTACTATATCACATGGAACAATTCTATGAATAACCGCCGTTTCACAGTTGAAACAGATCAGAATTTTGCAGGAGCTACAGTTGCTCCTTATTTCATCAATCAAGTCGTAAATCAAAACACGAGTTCATACTACTTCGGGAAAACCGATTTTAACAATTCTACAGATCCTGATTACACCGAAGGTGAAGGCTGGTCGGGGCCCGTATTTACAGCACCTCTACTCAACCAGAATACTGCGCTTCCAAGCACAAACTCGGTTCCTACTGGGCCTGCAGCAACGCTCAAGATTACTTACAAATCGGTTTCAAACGCTGCGCAATTCGAAGACCATCGCTACCAACTCACATTGGGAAATCAACCCATCCTAGATTCTATTTTCGAAGGGCATGGAAGCCGCACTTTCAACAGAACAATCGCGGCCAATCTGCTGGGAGCAACTTCTACCAATTACAAGTTTAGTTATCTAGGCATCAACAATTCGAGTGGTGCACTGGTAACCTCAAACTCTGTGTTTTCCAATTATGTGTGGCGTTATCCCCACAATTTCAACATGGAAAATAGCACGGCTTACCGTATGTTTATTCCGGATAACCCTTCTGGGGATAAATATCTGCTCAACTTAACTGCACTCAACGCTTCCAATTCGGCAGTGTTTGTTTACGATCTCACCAATGGGAAACGCGTTCCAGCTGTATTGCAATCGAACGTTTTTAAGTTGTTGCTTCCCAATGGAAACGGAACCGAAAAAGAATGCTTTGTAACCTCTGCAAGTCAGTTCATTAACATCGACTCTTCGGCGATCCGTGCAATTAATTATCTCCCCGGGCAACCGGGAAAATTCAACAATATCCCACAAGCTGCTGGAGTTGACTTTCTCATCGTTACCCACCGATCGTTGGCGTCTGAAGCCGAATCTTATCGGGCTTATCGAAACAACAAATTCAGCACTTCGGTTTTCTATATCGACGAGTTGATCGATCAATTCGCATATGGGATTGAACAGCATCCATTGTCGATCAGAAATTTCGCCAATACAACCCTTTCTAATTGGAACAACAAGCCTGAGTACCTGTATCTACTTGGGAAATCGATTTCAACTCACCACATTCGAAACGATGTTGATGCTTGGAATCAATGCTTGGTTCCCACTTATGGTTTTCCATCTTCCGATATTCTCTTAACAGCTGGTTTGAACAATTCGGCCGATTATGAACCTGCTTTGGCTACCGGAAGATTGGCGGCAAAGAATGGTGCTGATGTGATTGCATATCTCAATAAGGTGCAAGAATACGAATCCGCGCCAGCCGCGTCTTGGATGAAGCAAGTGCTCCATTTCGGTGGAGGAACCAGTGCTGGAGAACAACAGTTGTATCTCAATTACTTAGGCACTTACAAAAACACAATCGAAGACACGCTCTTTGGTGGAACGGTTTACACATATCAGAAAACCACTTCATCTCCAATCGAGCAAAGTCAAAGTCAGATCATTACCGACTACATCAACAGTGGAGTTTCGTTAATGACTTTCTTCGGACATGCAACAGGTTCTGGTTTTGATGTGAGCATTGATGAGCCTTCTGCCTACTCCAATCAGGGGAAATATCCATTCCTCATTGGAAATTCATGTTATGCAGGAGATATCCATCAGCCGCCAGGATTAGGCTTAAGCAAGAGTGAAGATTTTATCCTCATCCCTAACCGGGGAACTATCGGCTTTATAGCTTCAGTTTCGCTGGGAATTCCAAATCAATTGCATACTTATACCGATTCTTTATACCGATTTTTCGGGCAACGCTATTACGGCGAGCCGATGGGGATGAACATGAAGCGGGCTGCGAGAGCGGTTACCAATAACGATCCTTTCCGCAAGGCGGTGATTTTGGAAACCACGCTCCACGGAGATCCTGGTGTTGCCATGAATTCACAAGCAAAACCTGATTATCTCACAACGGTTCAAGATGTTTTTTTCGATCCTAATGAAGTTTCTACCGAAGTAGATTCATTCACGATCAACATTAAAATTTCGAATATCGGAAGAGCGATCGACGCCCCATTGGTGCTTGAAATCGTGAGGAACTTCCCCAACACCGGATTAACTGCCACTTACAACAAAGTGCTTACCGGTGTTTATTACGAGAAAAATTTGTCGTTCAAATTGCCTACAACCGATATAATTAAAGGTGGAATCGGAATCAATACTTTCAATATTCGGATTGACCCATTGAACCAATACGATGAACTTTCGGAAGTAAACAACAATATAACTGTAACCTTAATCATCAAGTCGGCTGAGATTCTTCCAGTTTGGCCGTATGAGTTTGCCTTGGTTCCCGAGAATACAGTAACCCTAAAAGCTTCCACTGGCGATCCTTTTGCAGAAAGTCGCAGCTACGTTTTCGAACTTGACACCACCGACCTTTTTAATAGTCCATTCAAAATCACACATACCATGATACATCCGGGAGGTGTGTTGAATTGGACGCCTTCTATCGTTTTGCAAGACAGCATGGTGTACTTCTGGCGTGTTTCACCCGATTCGCTTCCTGGAGGTAATTACCAGTGGAAGGAGACTTCTTTCCAACACATCGTTGGCCGCAGAGGTTGGGCACAAGACCATTTCTTTCAATTCAAGAAAGACAAGTTCAACCAGATCGATTACCTACGCGATTCGCGATTCTTCGATTTTGTAATCAATGCAAGGGCAATTACGTGTTACGCTTTTGGATATCCTCAATTCCCCGATAACATCGATGAATTGTGGAATACTTCCTATAAAATTGATGCAGAAGTTTGGGCAGATGCCGGATGCTCGCTCGATGGAGCCATGTATATCGCAGTGATCGATTCTGTGGAGTTACTGCCTTGGCTTTCTCCGCAAAACTGTTGGGACATTGGTAACCAATATGGTCAGTTCAATAGCAATTGCCAGTGCAAGAGCGGATCTCGGATGGCAAATTTTGTGTTCCGAAACGAAAATTCCACCACCGAAATGGCTGCCATGCGCGACATGATTAATTCGGTACCAAATGGACATTATATTCTAGCATACACTTGGATTTACGGGAAATTCCAAACTTGGGATGAAACAGTTTATCAGGCTTTCGAAAACCTCGGAGCCGACAGTGTTCGCTATCTTCCAAACGAGTATCCTTATATTTTCTTCGCTAAAAAAGGGCATCCTGAAACGGCTATCGAGCTGATTGCAGATTCTGCGAATGGCGATTTGGTGCTTAATGCTCAGATGTTCAATTCTTGGGTGAGTGGAGATTTTACTTCCACATTGATCGGTCCTGGAACCAATTGGGATACCTTAAGTTGGAAAGCTAAGAATTTCGATAATCCAGGCGATAGTTTGCGTATCCAAGTTAAAGGTGTTCGTGCCGATGGTACCGAAGATGTTGTAGTGGAAGCAGTTTCAGGTGCATCAGGCGATTTCAATCTTTCTCCAATCATTGGAAATTCAAATTACACACACTTGAAGTTAAACGCCTTCATGCGCGACGATTCAGTAAGAACACCCGTGCAGCTCGACCGCTGGCAAGTAACATACGATCCAGTTCCAGAATGTGCGCTCAACCAAGTAGCAGGTTTGTTCTTGAATAACGATACACTACAGCAAGGTGATTCACTTAAAGTGGCAATTGCCATTGAGAATATCAGTGCCTACAATATGGACAGCATGCTTGTGGCTTATTGGGTGATGGATGCCGAACGGAATATTTATCCGGTAAACTACAGCCGACAGAAACCATTGTTAGCAGGGGAGGTTTTGTATGATACGGTCAGTGTTTCAACCTTGTCGTATAGTGGTTTGAACTCGATTTGGGTTGAAGCCAATCCGAACCAAGACCAATTGGAACAATTCAGGTTCAACAACATTGGGTCGCTCAATTTCTTTATCACCGGCGATCAGGTAAATCCGCTGTTGGATGTTACTTTCGATGGGGTGCATATCTTAAACGAAGACATTATTTCACCGCGACCAGAGATCATTGTTCAATTGAAGGATGAAAATCCATATTTAGCACTCGACGATACAAGTGCATTTAGATTGTATATCAGGAAACCAAGCGATGCAGCCGCAATGCCTGTATTTTTTAATGGCAATTTGAGTCTGGAGTTTATACCGGCTTCACTTCCTTCGAACAAAGCTAGATTAGAATTCCGTCCAGTATTCACCGAAGATGGTATCTATGAATTTGTAGTGAAGGCAAGAGACCGATCGAACAATTCTAGTGGATCGGTTCAATACAGCATTCGTTTCGAAGTGGTGAACAAATCTACAATCACCAATGTGTTGAATTACCCAAATCCATTTAGCACCCGAACGCATTTTGTGTTTACGCTCACTGGCTCCGAAATCCCCGATGATTTCCGGATTCAAATTATGACCATCACTGGGCGCGTGGTTCGTGAAATCCGTATGGCAGAACTTGGCCCGATTCGTATTGGCAGAAATATGACAGAATTTGCTTGGGATGGGCGCGATGAATTTGGAGATCAATTGGCCAACGGTACTTATCTATACAGGGTTTGGACCTCTTTAGGTGGCGATGATATTGAGCGTCGACAAACTGCAGTAGATTCCTATTTTGAACGCGGAATCGGTAAAATGGTGCTAATGCGTTAAAGAAATCGTCGTTTTCTGACATATCTCACAATTTGATGAGTCCAATTGCTGAATTTCAGCGAGATAAATTTTTCTCCGAAGGATAATGAAAAAACATTTCAAATTCCTTCGGAGATTTTTTGTGTAAATGCTTTTATGATGAACAGCTTTTTTTGCTGAAAACAGAGGAATTGAATGGTTTATCAACAATTGTCAGGATTGATACCGATTCTAGCCGTGTATTCTTTTTGTAAGGTTGGCTTTTTAAATGGCTATTCCTGCGGTTTCAAGACTCTACCTTTGTAGAATATATCAGAGAAACTAAAAGCTTATGAAAAAAATGCTGTCAATGGCTCTTGTAGCACTCCTATTTGTAGGATGCGCAGGGGGAGATGAGCCAAATCCAGAAATGGAGAAGTTAAAGGCCGAAAAAGAAGCTATCGCGAAAGAAGCTGCTACAAAAGATTCAACCATTAATTCCTTCATGGAGTCGCTCAACGAAATTGAGGACAATTTGCGAGAGGTTAAACAACGCCAAGGAAACATTTCAGCGTCGTCTAAAGGCGATGCAGAACTTCAAGGAAACGCAAAAGACCGTATCAACGAAGACATCAATTACATCAACGAATTGATGGAGGAGAACAAGAATAAGATTGGTTCTTTGCAGTCAAAGTTGAAAAAATCGAACCTCAAAATTGCTGAGTTCGAAAAAATGATTCAGCGTATGACTGAGCAGTTGGCAGAAAAAGACAAGGAAATTGGAACCTTGAAGGAGCAACTTGCTGCAATGAATATCCAAATTACTGAGATGAGCACTTCGATCGATAATTTGAAAAGCGAATCATCGAGCAAAACGCAGGTAATTGAGCAGCAAGTTCAGAAAATGAACACAGCTTTTTACTGCGTGGGCACTTACAAAGAACTACGCGATAACCGTGTAGTTAACAAAGAAGGTGGTTTCTTAGGCTTAGGTAAGAAGAAAATCTTAAAGTCTGATTTTAATCAAGACTACTTTACACAGATTGATGTTTCGAAGGTGATGAGCATTCCTATCAACGCAAAAAATGCTAAAGTTATCACTACACATCCATCTTCATCTTACAAAATCGAGATGGACGGTAAGAAGAAGGCAAAAAACCTCACCATTACCAATCCTGAACAATTCTGGAAATCGTCTAAGTATCTCGTAATTACTGTCGAGAAGTAATTACCGATTTCAATTAATAAAAAGCGGCTGCATTTCTAAAGAGATGCAGCCGCTTTTTTATGTATTTGGTTACCTCTCACCCTAATCCTCTCTCCGCAGGAGAAAGTGGATAGATCAAGATTTCCATGCGCATTTGGTTTATCGTGAGAATTTCAGTTTTTAAATGATGTCTGTTGTTTCTGGAATCTGTTTCCCTTTCCCGTGGAGAGGGTCAGGGAGAGGTCACCACAGAAGAAAGCGGATAGATCACAATTTCTGTGAACTATAAGTTCCAACATAAACATCCAATTAAGCGTCATTTCCACTTGCTCTCGATACCGTTCCCTATCCTGTGGAGAGGGTTAGGGATAGGTGTTCCCCAATTACCTCTCTCACTAGCCCTCTCTCCACAGGAGAAAGGGGACTGATCACGTAAACTGTGATCTTTGGGGTTCAAACCGAATTTTCACCTCTACCGAAATGCAATTCCCTCTCCCGTGGAGAGGGTTAGGGATAGGTGTTTAGGAGGGGCTCTACAACAATTCGTTCGCGAGATTCGCCAATTCCGAACGCTCACCCTTTTCTAAAGTGATATGCGCATAAAGTCGGTTATTTTTGATCTTGTCGATTAGGTAGCTTAAACCGTTCGATTGGGTATCCAAATAAGGTGTGTCGATCTGAAAAATATCGCCCGTAAACACAATCTTGGTGTTTTCACCTGCGCGCGTAATGATCGTTTTTACTTCGTGCGGAGTGAGGTTTTGGGCTTCATCCACAATGAAATAGATGTTCGATAAGCTTCGCCCACGGATATAAGCCAACGGAGTAATCATCAGCTTTTCGCTATCCACCATCTCGGTGATCTTCTTGTATTCTTTGTCAGCTTCGTCCCATTGATTTTGGATCATCTTCAAGTTATCCCAAAGTGGTTCCATATAAGGATTCAACTTCGACTTGATATCACCAGGCAAATAACCAATGTCTTTGTTGCTCAATGGCACAATAGGTCGAGCTAGGTAAACCTGACGAAATTCCCGTTTTTGCTCCAATGCACCACTCAAGGCCAAAAGTGTCTTACCTGTACCTGCAACTCCCTGCAGTGTTACAAGTTTGATATTTGGATTCATCAAAGCATGAAGTGCGAAAATCTGCTCCGCATTTCGAGGTCTGATACCGTATGCCGATGTTTTCTCAACCCGCTCAATTAATCCCGATTCAGGATTGTACCAAGTGAGTACAGAATGCTTTCCGTTTTTGAGGATGTAATAGTGGTTGAAAATAGGCTCGTCACCAAAAATGTCGGCAGCCTTGCAATGGCCCTCGGTATAAATCTGATCGATCAATGATACATTCACACCATAAAACACCGAGTTTCCTGTATAAAGTGAATCTACATCCTTGATTTTCCCAGTTTCAAAATCCTCCGCATGTAGGTTCAACGATTTGGCCTTTAGTCGAAGGTTTATGTCTTTGGTCACCAAGATCACTTTGCAATCAGGATGCTCATCTACGAGCGCTAATGCAGAGTTAATAATGCGGTGATCTCCTTTGTCTTCTCCTAGAATTCGAACAGCGTCTAGATGCTTCCCTTTGCCATTCATTACCACTTTAAATTTCCCGAGTTTACCTCCCATCGGAAGCCATTCGGTGAGGTTAAAGTTCCCCGACAATCGGTCCATTTCGCGAATAAATTCTCGGGCTTCGAAATTCTTGGTATCGTTACCTTTTTTGAAATTATCCAATTCTTCTAGCACAGTAATGGGGATCGCCACATCATTGTCGTCGAAGCTATAAATTGAATTGTGGTTGTAAAGGATTACCGAAGTATCGAGTACAAAAATCTTCTTTTGTTTGATTTTTTTAGCTGCCATAACGAATGCCTTTGTTGCTAAGCTAAGCGTTAAACGAAAAAACTACATTCTCAGCATACACAAGATGTGAACAAACTATCCACATCCAGTTCGGAAAATTGATTACACAAGCTTAACATTTCAAATCTGCTTTGCTGTAATTTCGAACCCATGCAAACACGTATTACTTCACTTTTCGGAATTCAAGTTCCGATCATTCAAGCTGGCATGATTTGGTGCAGTGGCTGGGAGCTGGCTTCTGCTGTGAGCAATGCTGGAGGTTTAGGTATAATCGGCGCCGGATCTATGTACCCTGATGTGCTGCGCGACCAAATTCGGAAGTGTAAAGCTGCAACCAACAAGCCTTTTGCTGTGAATATTCCTTTGCTCTATCCGAACATCAATGAGCATATGAGTACCGTCGTTGAAGAAGGTGTGAAAATCGTTTTCACCTCCGCAGGAAATCCCGCAACATGGACATCTTGGCTTAAAGAGCGTGGTTTAATGGTCGTTCACGTAATTGCCAATACAAAGTTTGCACTCAAATGTGAAGCTGCCGGAGTGGATGCCATCGTTGCTGAAGGTTTCGAAGCTGGAGGGCACAATGGCCGTGAAGAAACCACCACTTTGGTGCTGATTCCGCAGATAGTTCAAGCTGTAAAAATTCCGGTTATCGCCGCTGGCGGAATTGGAAACGGTGCACAAATGGCAGCCTGTCTTGCACTTGGAGCTGATGGCGTTCAGGTTGGAAGTAGATTTATCGCAACTCCAGAATCTTCGGCACACCAAGCTTTCAAGGATCGGATTTTAACATCGGCTGAAGGTGATACCAAATTGTCGCTTAAGATTTTAACACCTGTTCGCTTGTTGAAAAATCAGTTTGCCGAACAAATTCAAGCCGCAGAAGCAGCTGGCGAAAACAAAGAAAAATTAGCTGAAATGCTCGGTCGTGGAAGGGCCAAAAAAGGGATGTTCGAAGGCGATTTGGAAGAAGGTGAACTCGAAGTGGGACAAGTGAGCAGCTTGATTCGAGAGATCAAACCTGCGGCAGATGTTGTTCAGGAGTTGATCGAAGATTGCAAAAAAGCAATACAGCGCAGCTTGAATCTTACAGCAGAGTAGGGGAGATCAATCATTATCTTCTCGTTTTTTCTTAAAAAAGGCTGTCAAAAGTCCTGAGCATTCTTGTGCTAAAATACCCCCAGTTACTTGTGTAGATGGATGCAAAATCTGATTAGATACCGCCGAAATACCACGCTTGAAATCGGTGGCGCCATAAACAATCCTGCCTATCTGCGTCCAAAAGGCAGCGCCAGAGCACATCGCACATGGCTCTAAGGTAACATACAACACGCACTCGTTGAGGTACTTGTTGTTCAAGTAGTCTGATGCGCTGGTGTAAGCTTGCATTTCGGCATGTGCCGTAAAATCCTTGAGTTGCTCAGTTCTGTTGTAGGCACGTGCTATCACACGGTCTTTCCAAACAATCACACATCCAATTGGCACTTCATCCTCAGCGGCAGCTTTCTGGGCTTCCCGAAGGGCTTCTTTCATGTAAAACTCATCTGTCATCTTTTTCCTTTTTTATTCTCCCTCCGGGGAATGATAAACAATGTCGTTCCATTCAGGATGTTTGCCTAAGTATTTGAGCAAAAAGGCACAGTAAATCTTCGTTTTTTGGTTCGCGTTTCGAAGGAAGCTAAACGTTTGTTCAGCCAATTCTACCGCTATGCCTTTTCCACCATGTACTTCAGGAACTTCGGTATGAAGCAACAAATAATTTCCTACACTGATTTTATACCTGATGAAAGCAAATGAACCATCTCCTAAGTCAAACTCGAAACGGTTCTCAGAAGTATTGTTGTGTAATTTGAAAGTCATATAATAAGCTCTAAGGCCATAAAAAAAAGGCATCTCGAAATCGAAATGCCTTATCAAAAATAGTTTTTAATCGAATTAATCAGCCAACACGATCACTTTGTTGTTCAGCACTTCCACAACTCCGCCATTGATTTCGAAGTTGTGCTTTGCAGAAGCCTTGTCGGTGATTTTGATTGTACCTTTTTTCAAGGCAGAAATCAAAGGAGCGTGTTTTTCGAGGATTCCAAGTGACCCGTCAATCCCAGGGAGGGTAACAGATTTAATGTCGTCTTCGAAAAGCTTTTTGTCGGGAGTGATTATTTCGAGTAGCATGCTTACAGAGATTATTGAGCCGCTTCAGCGATCAGTTTTTTACCTTTTTCGATTGCTTCTTCAATGGTACCAACCAAGTTGAATGCTGCTTCTGGATATTCATCCACTTCACCATCCATAATCATGTTGAAACCTTTGATCGTGTCTTCGATCGCTACGAATTTACCTTCTAAACCGGTAAACTGCTGAGCAACGAAGAATGGCTGTGAAAGGAAACGCTGAACACGACGAGCGCGCGTTACAGTAAGCTTATCTTCTTCAGAAAGTTCATCCATACCCAAGATAGCGATGATATCCTGAAGCTCTTTGTAACGCTGAAGAGTCATTTTTACACGCTGAGCACAATCATAGTGAGCATCACCAACGATGTCGCGTGTCAAAATTCTAGAAGTTGAATCCAATGGATCTACCGCTGGGTAAATACCTAACTCAGCAATCTTACGGCTCAATACCGTAGTAGCATCTAAGTGGGCAAATGTTGTAGCAGGAGCCGGATCGGTTAAGTCATCCGCAGGTACGTAAACCGCCTGAACAGAAGTAATTGATCCGTTTTTAGTTGATGTAATTCTTTCTTGCATCAAACCCATTTCCGTTGCCAATGTTGGCTGGTAACCTACGGCAGATGGCATACGACCTAAAAGAGCCGATACCTCAGAACCCGCTTGGGTGAAACGGAAGATATTGTCGATGAAGAAAAGGATGTCTTTACCACCTGAACTAGCAGATTCGCTTCCACCATCACGGAAATATTCCGCCATAGTAAGACCTGAAAGAGCAACACGAGCACGTGCTCCTGGAGGCTCATTCATCTGACCGAATACGAAGGTAGCTTGAGAGTCTTTTAAAGATTCTTTGTCAACCTTGCTCAAATCCCATCCACCGTGGTGAAGTGATTCTTCGAATTCTTTACCATATTTCACGATTCCTGATTCGATCATCTCACGAAGAAGGTCATTCCCTTCACGTGTACGCTCGCCTACTCCAGCAAATACTGAGTAACCTTCGTAACCTTTCGCAATGTTGTTGATCAATTCCTGGATCAATACTGTTTTACCTACACCAGCACCTCCAAAGAGACCGATTTTACCACCTTTTGAATAAGGCTCGATCAAGTCGATTACCTTGATTCCAGTGAAAAGAACTTCTGATGAAGTTGATAGATCTTCGAATTTTGGTGGATCGCGGTGAATAGAATATCCACCTACATTGCTAACCGGGCCAATACCATCGATCGCCTCACCGACTACGTTGAAAAGACGTCCTTTGATTTGGTCACCAATCGGCATTGTGATCGGTTTTCCTGTCGCAACAACGTCCATTCCACGACGAAGTCCGTCGGAAGAGTCCATTGAAATTGCACGGATGGTGTCCTCACCAATGTGCTGCTGACACTCTAGAATGATCACTTGTCCGTTCTCACGGGTAATCTCAAGTGCATCGAGAATGTTTGGAAGTTTGTTGTTTTCGGTATTGAACCGAACATCGATCACGGGACCGATAATCTGAACGATCTTTCCAGTACTTTGGGCCATAACGGTTAATTTTATGCTCAGGGTACCCCCTGAAACCGGGCGCAAAATTATGAATTATTTCATCCCGGAGCGAAGTGTTTATAAAAAATAAAAATTTGAATGGTTTTGACCGCCGTGAAATCATCATCAGCAGCATGAATCCTATGTCCTCGGACTGAAGTCCGAGGATGCGAGATGTTTCACTATTCAACAACTGTAAACCGCCGTCCATACTTCTGTCGCCCATACTTCAGTTACCCCACGAACCTTCGGATTCGATATTTTCATAGGTTTGTGTCGTGAAAATCCATCACCAAAGCCTCTCATTTCCAAGACCAAGCCAAGCGGTTGTTACCACCGGAACCTTCGATGGAGTGCACCTTGGTCATAAAACAATTGTAGATCGTTTAATCGAATCGGCGCGACAAATCGAAGGAGAATCGGTAGTTGTTACTTTCGATCCGCATCCACGTCAAGTGCTCTATCCAAACGATCAAAGCCTAAAGCTTCTTCAGTCGATTGAGGAGAAGGCCGCAAGACTTGAAGCACTTGGAGTAGATCATTTGTTGGTTTTGAAATTCGACAAAGCGTTTTCTGAACTGAGTTCGGATACATTCATTCGAAATATTCTGGTTGATGCAGTTGGAACTCGAAAGTTGGTGGTTGGGTACGACCATCATTTCGGGAAAAATCGTGAAGGGTCATTTGAAAGTCTTCGTAAGCAAGGGTTAATTCATGGTTTTACTGTGGAGGAAATCCCCGCACACGACATCGACCAAGTTTCTGTGAGTTCAACAGCTATCAGAAAAGCCCTAATGCTCGGCGATATTAAAACAGCAAATAGCTATTTGGGATATGCTTATTCATTAAGCGGTGAAGTTGTGCAAGGCAACCAAATGGGCCGACAATTGGGTTTCCCAACAGCTAATTTAAGAATATCTAATCCCTTGAAATTAATTCCTGCAATCGGCGTTTACGCGGTAACTGTTGTGATTCAAAACCGTACTTTTAATGGAATGTTAAACATCGGTTATCGACCTACACTAACCGAAGATTTAATGCTGACGAGTGAAGTGCACATACTCGATTTTTCTGAGGATATTTATGGGGAATCAATTCAAGTTCGTTTCATGGATAGGCTTCGAGACGAAAAACGTTTTACAGGTAAAGATGAACTTATTCAACAGCTTCAAGAAGATCGGTTTCAGGTTGCTCAACTGTTAAAATCTGTATGAAAGAGTTCATTCGAATCGCTTTGTTATTATGTGTAATTCTTCCATTTGGATTAATTGCACAACCTGAATACCATGTTGAAGGTAAAATTTATACTAGCCTCGAGAAAGCCTTATCCGAGCCTGATTCGGTGGTTCGATTGAAATTACGCAGAAAAGGTTATGAGTCATTTCCTATGGAAATATTCAAGTTTAAAAACCTGAAAGAACTCGATTTAGGAAACAATAGAATCTCAAGCCTTCCACAAAATATTGGAGAACTAGAAAATCTAGAAATTCTTGTTTTAGAACGTAACAAATTCACCACGGTTGGCAAAGAAATTGGCACCTTACGTAGGATTCGCTATTTGGATTTTGGGATGAATAGCATCCAAGCTTTACCTCATGAAATGGGTAAACTTATTAATCTGGAGTTCCTACAAATTTGGGGAAACGAGATTACTGCCTTACCGCGCAGCATGGAAAGACTCGACAACCTGAAATGGCTCGACATGAGAACAATTATCTTGACAACCTCCGAAAGGGAAGAACTTCAAGAAATGTTTCCCCAAACGGAGATTTTACTTTCTCCAGATTGCAACTGCGGGAAATAAATAATTAGATGTATTAAGCTACTTTGAGGTGCATAAGTTTGAGCTTATCGAACTTCTCACGCGCATATTCTTCTGTAACTACAAACGATTTCAAGTCATCGTTTGAAGGAAGTTCGAACATCAAATCGGTGAGGATTCCTTCCATGATCGAACGCAAACCACGAGCACCGAGTTTGTATTCGAGAGCCTTTACTACGATGAAATCCAAAACACCTTCGCCCAATTGCAATGCAACACCATCCATCGCAAACAACTTCACGTATTGCTTTACGAGTGCATTTTTCGGCACTGTAAGAATCTGCTTAAGTGTTTCGCTATCAAGAGGATCTAAATGCGTTACAACTGGCAATCGACCAATAAGCTCCGGAATTAAACCAAAACTCTTCAAGTCTTGAGAGTTTACATAACGAAGAAGATTTTCCTTATCGATAAACTCATTTTCCTTGCTCGAAGTGTAGCCAATGGTTTGGCTTTGCATGCGTCGAGCAATTTTCTTGTCGATACCATCGAAAGCTCCACCGCAAATGAATAGGATATTTCGGGTGTCGATAGATACCATTTTTTGTTCAGGGTGCTTTCTTCCTCCTTGAGGGGGCACATTCACTACAGCACCTTCAAGGAGTTTTAGCAAACCTTGTTGAACGCCTTCTCCAGAAACATCCCTGGTGATAGAAGGATTGTCGCTTTTGCGAGCGATTTTATCCACCTCATCAATAAACACTATGCCTCTTTGAGCCGAATCCACATTGTAATCGGCTGCTTGAAGCAAACGTGCTAAAATGCTTTCTACATCCTCTCCAACATAACCAGCTTCGGTAAGCACTGTTGCATCGGCAATGCAGAAAGGCACGTTCAATATACGAGAGATAGTCCGGGCCAGCAATGTTTTGCCGGTCCCGGTCTCTCCAATAAGAATGATGTTTGATTTCTCGATTTCGGTATCGTCGTCTTTTTTGAAGTTTTTCTGGGTGAGGCGTTTGTAATGGTTGTAAACAGCTACGCTGAGAACTTTTTTCGCACCATCCTGACCGATCACGTATTCGTCGAGATGTTTTTTAATTTCAATTGGTTTGAGAAGATTCACCTCTTGTTTCAAGGTACTTCCAGTTCTTTCTGCTAATTCTTCAGAAACAATGGTATGCGCTTGATTCACACACATGTCGCAAATAAATGCATCAAGGCCTGCAATGAGGATCGCGGTTTCTTTTTTACTTCTTCCGCAAAATGAACACTTCTCTTTAATTTTTTCCATGCTAAACGCCGAACTTATTTTGTACGGGTTAGGATTTCGTCTATCATACCATAATCACGAGCTTCTTCAGCTGTCATCCAGTAATCGCGATCAGAATCTCTCTCCACTTTATCGTATGGTTGTCCGGTGTGCAAAGCTATGATATCATACAATTCCTTTTTCAATTTCTGAATTTCTCTTGCAGTTATTTCGATATCTGACGCTTGACCTTGCGCTCCACCCATTGGTTGGTGGATCATCACGCGGGCGTGTTTCAAGGCAGTACGTTTTTTTGGAGCACCAGCGCAAAGCAATACTGCACCCATCGATGCAGCCATACCAGTGCAAATAGTTGCTACATCAGGAGCGATGTACTGCATAGTATCGTAAATTCCCAAACCTGCATAAACCGATCCCCCTGGAGAGTTCATATAGATTTGGATGTCTTTCTTAGCATCCACACTTTCAAGAAATAGCAACTGTGCTTGCACGATGTTGGCAACGTAATCGTTAATTCCTGCGCCTAGAAAAATGATTCTGTCCATCATCAAACGCGAAAACACATCCATTTGTGCAACATTTAACTGACGTTCTTCGATAATGGTCGGAGAAATGTAATCGGCTGAGATGGATGTGTAATTGTGTAATGTGGCAGAGCTGATTCCTCTGTGTTTTACGGCGTATTTGTAAAATTCGTCCTGATTGAACATATAGTCTTTTGCTTTTTAAAAAGGTTAGTAGCCTGATTTCAGCAATCATGCCATGCCAAATTAATGACAGATTGACTGAATAATCCAAAGATTTCGGAAAGATTCTAATTCTTAGCTTGTCCTATTCAAGCGGCTACAGAAAGATTTCAACATAAATCTGGTGATTATTAGGGCGTAATACTTTAACTTTGCCGCCCGAAACGAAATTCTAAAAATGGAAAATAACGTAGCTGTGGATAATTACATCCCGTTCAAAGTGAAAGACATCTCTCTGGCAGAGTGGGGTCGCAAAGAAATTAAATTGGCAGAGGCTGAAATGCCAGGTCTTATGGCTTTACGTCAGGAATACGGTGCAAGTAAGCCTTTGGCAGGTGCGCGCGTTGCTGGTTGTTTACACATGACCATCCAAACAGCAGTTTTAATTGAAACACTAGTTGAACTTGGCGCTGAAGTAACTTGGTCTTCATGCAATATCTTCTCAACTCAAGATCACGCTGCTGCTGCAATTGCTGCTGCAGGAATTGCAGTTTATGCTTGGAAAGGTATGACTGCTGAAGAATTTGATTGGTGTATTGAGCAAACATTGTTCTTCGGAGCAAAGCGTAACCCGTTGAACATGATTTTGGATGATGGTGGCGACTTAACCAACATGGTATTCGATAAATATCCAGAATTGGCAGAAGCCATTCGTGGTCTATCGGAAGAAACTACCACAGGTGTTCACCGTTTGTATGAGCGCATGAAGAATGGCACTTTGCTCGTTCCTGCGATCAACATTAACGATTCTGTTACCAAGTCGAAATTCGATAACAAATACGGTTGCCGCGAATCATTGGTAGATGCGATCCGTCGTGCTACCGACCTTATGCTTGCTGGTAAAGTTGCAGTTGTTGCAGGTTATGGTGATGTTGGAAAAGGTTCTGCACTTTCTTTGAGCTCTCAAGGTGTTCGTGTAATCGTTACTGAAATTGACCCAATCTGTGCACTTCAAGCTTGTATGGATGGTTATCAAGTTATGAAGATGGATCATGCTGTTAAGCAAGCCGACATTATCGTTACTGCTACAGGAAACAAAGACATCGTTACTGAGCGTCACTTCCGTGCAATGAAACACAATGCTGTTGTTTGTAACATCGGTCACTTCGACACAGAAATCGATATGGCTTGGTTGAACAACAACTACGGAACTTCAAAAGATGAGATCAAACCACAGGTTGATAAATACACCATCGAAGAAAAAGACATCATCGTATTGGCAGAAGGCCGTTTGGTGAATCTTGGATGTGCAACTGGTCACCCATCATTTGTAATGTCGAACTCTTTCACCAACCAAACTCTAGCGCAGCTAGAACTTTGGGGAAATACGTCAGCATACGAAAGAAAAGTTTACGTATTGCCTAAGCATTTGGATGAAAAAGTGGCATTCCTTCACTTAGGTAAACTAGGTGCAGAATTGGATACACTCGACAATGAACAAGCTGAATACATCGGTGTAGATGTGAAAGGGCCATTCAAGCCTGAATACTACCGCTACTAAGATTTTTTTAGTATAATATTCAATCCTCGGTTTTTTAGTAAAGCCGAGGATTTTTTATTTCCAAACAATCGTAAAATCTGATCTTTACTTTAGACGATTGATTGATGCTTTTTTCAGTTATATATATGTAGAGTTCCTGGTGAACTAATTTGAGCATTGTATTGAAGTAATCCATTCAAAGTGGGTCCGTTCAATACTGTACCATCAACCATCGAAAATTTCGATTCACAACAAACACAATTCAAAATAACAGTTGTGTTGGTGTCATTTACCACCTGACAATTATCTTGTGTTTTCCAAGTGCAATGACGGTCGAAGGCTACATATTCATCAAAAGCCCTGTGATATACGATTATTCCTTTCGATCCTGCATCGAGGTAAGCAAACCCACCAACTGCATTTAAGCCTATAAAATTGGGGTCGCTTAAGAATATATAGCGTGAAACATTTACATATGGAATACCTAATTGATCGTTGATATTGTCTTTCTTGCAGGAAGGCAACACGAGAAAAATACCTAAAATGGTAGAAACTAAATACTTCATAGGTAAGAGCAACGTTGTGTTCAAAGTTATCGTATCAAATGAAGTTTGAAAAATAATTCTTCCGCTACTTTTGTAAAGTTATGATGAAGCGCATTTCCCTTTATATACTATTGATCTTTATGCTGTCGGCTTATCAAGCTGATGCGCAAGTAAAGCCATTAAGCAAGGATAAACAAAAGAAAGAGCTTCGAAAGAAAAAAGAAAAGCAGATAGAAAAGCAGCGCAATGCAGAAGAAGGCTTGAAAAAGCGTCATGCAAATATTCAAGACAAAGCGACGAAGAAACGTATGAAGGCTGCAAAAAAGAAATCCGACAAGCTTAACAGAAGCAAACGTAGAAAGAGATAATCTTTTGTAGTCTATTAATTATTTAATTAGTAGACTGTTAGCCTTAGAGTCGGGGACGATCTATTCCACGAGTGAAGTCCATTTCACCGATAAGTACAATATTATGTTTTTGTAAAGCCTATCAAGGCGCTTCATCTTTGTAGAAGAAATTCAAAGATGATGGATTGGCATTGTGTTGATTTGAATCGGGCTAGTACGACAGATGTTAGGAAAAAGTTACCTAATAGGGTCGAATGGTCGGTTTTGTGTCAAAATGCAATGAAAGCTCATTAATTGTCTTTTTATCAATTAGTTAAGTCTGAAAATGGCTCGTTTTTTACCCATAGGTATTGGCCACCAGATGAAATTGAGAACTACTTAAATTATCTGAATGTTAGGTAGTTATCTATTTTTTAACAATTTTTAATTGACAAGACTTTCAATTTCTATCTTAGCAACCTTGAAAAAATCGTGGACCCTTTAACCCTACAGTGTATGGTAAGAAACTTTTACCTGACCCTTGTTGGAATCCTATCCTTTTCATTATCAGCACTTGCCCAGTCAGGTGCAGGTACGCTAAAAGGAACAATTTCGGATTCCAAAACCGGAGAACCTATTCCGTTCGCCAACATTATTGTTGAAAATGGAGGCATTCAGGCCGGTGCTGGACAATCAAACATCAATGGTGAATACCAGATTAAGCCCATTAACCCGGGATCTTATGAGGTAAAAACCTCTTATGTTGGTTACAAGCCAATCAAAACTACAGGCGTAATCATCTCAGCCGGTAAAATTACTACCGTTGATGTGAAACTTGAATCTTCTGTAGTAGAGATTAAAACCTTCGAAGTTGTTGAATACGACGTTCCGTTGATCGACGATTATCAAGGTAAAACTGTTACTAAAGAAGAAATTTATGCTCTTCCTACCCGTAACGTTCAATCTGTAGCTGCTACTACTGCAGGGGTAACCCAAGCAGATGAAGGCGATGCAATCAACGTTCGTGGTTCACGTGACGACGCTACTTTCTACTTTGTAGATGGTATCAAAGTCCGCGGTTCTACAAATATCCCTCAACAAGGTATCGAGCAGATCCAAATCATCACTGGTGGTGTTCCAGCAATGTATGGAGACGCCACAGGTGGTGTAATCAGCATCACGACAAGAGGTCCGTCTCCACAATTAAATGGAGGATTGGAACTTGTTCGTTCTGTTGATGGATACGGATACAATCTTCTTGGTATTAACGTAACCGGTCCGATCGCATCTCGCAAACTTGCAGATGGTTCAAAGAAGCCATATATCGGTTTCTTCCTTTCTGGTGAGTTGAGCCGTGAAGCAGACCGCGATCCTTCAGCAGTGGGTATTACCCGTTTGAATAAAGACAAACTTGCTGAACTTGCTGCAAATCCGCTTCGTCCAGCTCCACTTGGACAAGGTAACGTTCAAAACGCACAATACGTGCGTGCTTCGGATTTCGAAAACGTAAAACGCCGCGAAAACTTTAGCGCAGACCGCGTAAGTCTTGCAGGTAAAATCGACTTCAAGCTTTCTGAGAACTCAAATTTGACAATTGGTGGCACTTGGGATTATTTCGATAGAAATGAATTCATCTACACTTATTCAATGTTCAACGCTGAGAACAATCCAAGACGTATCGACAATACTTATCGTGCATACGCTAAATTCACACAGCGTTTTGGAGGAAACTCTACTGAACAAGAGAAATCTGCGTCTAACTTCAAGAATTTCTACTACACTGTTCAGGCCGATTACACCAGCAACGAAGTGCAACGTTTTAACGAACGCCACAGAGACAATTTCTTCAATTATGGTTATGTAGGTAAATTCCGCACTTACAAAGCGCCAATCTATTCTTTTGGTTTCGACACAGTAGGTACATCTGCTCTTGGTGGTTTTGTTCAAACTGGTTTCAGAGATACACTCTTTAATTATTATCAGACTGACCAAAACCCTAATACTTCTAATTACACTTCACAGTATTACAACCAATCAAAGGGTGTTCGTGAAGGTAATTATGAAAATCTTTTCCAGGTAATTCAAGGTGGCGGTCTTCTTAATGGTGATCAACCTGATGCTGTTTACTCTTTGTACTACAACACTGGTTTTAACTGGGATGGTTGGCAAAAAGCAAACAACGAACAGTTTCGTATCGTTGGTAGTGCATCTGGTGACTTCAAAGGACATGAAATTGCATTTGGTCTAGAAGTAGAACAACGTACCGACCGTAATTACTTCGTTGCTCCAAATCGTTTATGGACAATCATGCGTCAGTTAACAAACCGACACATCGAGCAACTTGATCTTACAAATCCATCGCCGGTTTACAATTCAGACGGTGTGTTTAATGATACAATCAACTACGGTCGTTTCTACAACGGAACTACCCAATCAACATTCGACATTAACCTACGTAATAAGCTTGGTCTTCCTGTAAATGGAACAGATTGGATCGATGTAGATAATCTTGACCCATGGACATTCTCTTTGAACATGTTCAGTCCAGATGAATTGTTCAACGGTGGTGGAGGAGCTTCTTTGATCTCTTATAACGGTTACGACGCATATGGAAACAAAATCCGTGGTCGCCGTTCATTGGATCAATTCTTTAACGACAAAACAGAAGATGGTCGTGATTACCTCCGCGAAATTGGAGCATTTTCCCCACTTTACTATGCCTTCTACCTTCAAGATAAATTCGCATTCCGCGATCTTATTTTCAACGTAGGTCTTCGTGTAGACCGTTTCGACGCGAATCAGCCAGTTCCAAAAGATCTATATTCTCTTTATGAGACACGTAAAGCTGGAGAATTCAATTTCTCTGGCGACAATGTTCGCCCTACTAATATTGGAGATGATTACGTAGTATATGTACGCGATATCAACAATACCAACTTGAACAACATAGACAACATTGTAGGTTACCGTAATGGCGATCGTTGGTACAATGCTACAGGTCAGGAAATTGCCGATCCAATTGTGATTGCTCAGGCATCTTCAACTGGTCGTGCGACTCCAGCTTTGTTGGATCCATCAAATCAGGTAGTTCGTTCTGGTGCATTCGAAGATTACAAGCCACAATGGAATGTAATGCCACGTATCGCATTCCAGTTCCCAATCTCCGATGTCGCTCAGTTCTTTGCTCACTACGATGTACTTACTCAGCGTCCTACTGATGGTATTCGTTTCGATCCATTGGATTACTTGTTCATTGCAAATAACATTGGAAACGTGATCAACAATCCAAGCTTGAAACCACAACGCACCATCGACTACGAAGTTGGTTTCAAACAAGCCTTGAACACAAGCTCAGCTTTAACTATCAGTGCATTCTACCGCGAATTGCGTAACCTCATTCAGGTAATTCCTGTGAACTACGCTTACCCAGTAAACTATACTACTTACGGTAACATCGACTTTGGAACTGTTAAAGGTCTTTCATTGGCATACGATCTTCGTCGTACTGGTAACATCCGCTTAACTGCGAACTATACCCTTCAGTTTGCTGATGGTACTGGTTCAAGTTCTTCAGCAGGCCTTAACTTGATCCAATCAGGTCAGCCAAACTTGAGAACAACAATTCCTTTGAGCTTCGACGTTCGTCATCAATTGCAATCAACTGTCGATTTCCGTTTTGGAGAAGGAAAAGAATACAATGGTCCACGTTGGTTTGGAAAGAACTTCCTAGAGAACTCAGGTGTAAACTTTGTGTTATTAGCAAATTCAGGTACTCCATACAGCCGTTCATCAGCATTCACGCAAGATGGAGCATTTGGAATTTCAAATCGTCCACAGTTGAAAGGTTCATTGAATGGTTCACGTCTTCCATTCCAATTCCGTATCAACATGCGTATCGATAAATCATTCGCTATCAAAGTTGGTAAGAAGGATGATGAAAATGCTCGTGTACTTGATCTTCAAGTGTACTGCTTAGTTCAAAATCTTTTGGATGCTCGTAACGTAGTTGGCGTATACCGCGCTACTGGTAATGCCGATGATGATGGATTCTTAGCAGCTGCAACTTCACAAGGTACCATTGCTGGAACAGTAGATCCAATTTCATTCGCCGACCTTTACACTGCTAAAATCAACGATCCGAACAACTTTGCAAGACCAAGAATTATTCGGATTGGTGCCATTGTTAATTTCTGATCACGACCTTTCAAAATATAGAATTCATGAAACTTCGCATCTATATATCAGCTTTGGTCAGCTTGCTTAGCTTGCAACTGATCTCACGAGAAAATCTTGGGCTTAATGGCGGCAGACTTGCTGCTCCAGCTGGGCCAAAATCGGCTGCTGCTGCCTGCTCACCAGGTTCAGGACGTACCGACCTCGATTTAAATAATGTTCGCGCACTAATTTTTACCTCTGGAGACATGTGGTGGGATCTAAACAATTCTGCCAAGTATGAAGTGCCTAAAGGCTCAAATAGGCATTCGGCTTTTGCTTCAGCACTTTGGATTGGTGGTGTAGACAATGGTGGTAACTTAAAGGTTGCTGCAATGACTTACCGTCAAACTGGTAATGACTTCTGGCCAGGACCTTTGAAATTAGAAGACGCTTCTGTTACTTCTGATGTTTGTCTTGCATACGATAGACATTGGAAAATCACCAAGAAAGAAGTAGAAGAGTATGTACTTGGTATTACTCCAGCTCCATCTGAGGCTATTGAAACATGGCCAGGAAATGGTGATGCTGCAAGTGGTTATCCATTTCAATTAGCGCCTTTCATCGACTTAAATGGTGATGGTGAATATGATCCAACCTACCGCGATACTGCAGGTATTCCTGAACATCCAGCTTATGATATCACTGGAGATTTAGGTTGTGAAGCAAAGCTTTTTGGTGACCAAACTGTGTGGTGGGTGTTCAACGATAAAGGAAATATTCACTCAGAAACACAAGGTTTCCCAATTGGACTTGAAATTCGTGCTCAAGCGTTTTCGTTCGCTACGAACAATGCATTGAACAACATGACTTTCTACAACTATGAAATCATTAACCGTTCTACTTTCACTGTTCAACAAACATATTTTGGACAATGGGTAGACTCGGATCTTGGTAATTATCTAGATGACTATGTTGGTTGTGATGTTGGTCGTGGACTAGGTTACACTTACAATGGAGATGCTGAAGATGAAACTGCTACTGGTTATGGTTCTAATCCACCAGCATTTGGTCTCGATTTCTTCGAAGGTCCATTTATGGATGCCGATACTGCTGATGGTAACATTGACCCTTGTATCGAACCATTTTCAATCAATGGTCTAGGTTTCGGCGATAACATTATTGACAATGAGCGCATCGGTATGTCGAAGTTTGTTTATTACAACAACGACTTTACAATTACTGGTAATCCAGAAGACGCTCAAGATATTTACAACTACCTAAGAGGTCGTTGGAAAGATGGTACTTCAATGGTTTATGGAGGAACTGGATATGGAACTGGTACACCAACTAACTTCATGTTCCCTGGAGATACAGATCCACTTGGAATTGGACAAATTGTTCAAGGGGTGAGTACGAACTGTTTGCCACAGGCTCCTTGGGATGAAACATCACTTGGAAATACTCCTGCTGACCGTCGTTTCGTTCAATCAGCAGGTCCATTTACATTAGCACCTGGAGCAGTAAATACAATCACTGTTGGTGCTGTTTGGGCAAGAGCTTCAAGTGGTGGCCCAACCGCTTCAGTTGAACTTCTTAGAGTGGTAGATGACGACGCTCAAGCTTTGTTCGACAATTGTTTTGCAATTATCAATGGTCCAGATGCTCCAGCTACTAAAATTGTAGAATTGGACAAAGAAGTAATCCTTCTTTTCGGTAACACCAGCGAAATCACTAATTATCGCGATACTACTGCAATCCCTGGCTTTGGTGATGTTTCTTATGCTTTCCAAGGATATCAGATTTTCCAATTGAAAGACCTTACTGTAACGGTTAACGATCTTAAGGATCCAGCACGTGCACGTTTGGTAGCTCAGTGTGACATCGAAGATTCAATTTCTCAGGTAATCAATCGCAATTTCGATGTTAACTTAGAAGAAAATGTACCTGTTGAAGAAGTGAACGGAGAAAATGAAGGACTCAGAAATTCATTCAGAATCACAACCGACCAATTCGCATCTGGAGACAACCGTTTGATTAACCACAAGACATATTACTATTTGGTATTGTCTTACTCGGTTGCTGAGAAAGATCAATCTACTTTCAACGATGCTTACTTAGCAGGAAGAAGAACTCAAGGTTCTGCGACATTGCAAGTTTATACAGCAATCCCGCACATTAATTCTCCTGAATTTGGTGGAACAGTTGTTCAAGCTGAATATGGAGATCAACCTTCTCTAACTAGAATAGAAGGTCGAGGAAATGGTGGCAATGTGGCTGACTTAACAGACGCAACTATTGAAACAATTCTTGCAGCTCCTTATTGGATGGCTAATCCAACTTACAAGGTAAACGAATCGCCAGTTAACATTAAAGTTGTTGACCCACTCAACGTTCCTGAAGGAGACTTTGAATTCCGTTTAAATGGTCTTACTGACTCTGATGGTTGGGACCTAATTTATAACAACGATACTGTGAGTTCATATTCAACTTTGGGTAACTCAATTGAAGAAGTTATTCAAAATTGGGGATTGTCGCTCGAGGTTAGACAAGTAGTTAAGCCAGGTGAAGATGTTATAAATGGTAACGGGTACATCACTGGAACCAGTGAATTTGCCGACAACACTAAGCGTTGGTTAACGTTCCTCCAGGATGGTGAAGGTTGCGAAAATGCTGCAAACTGGATTCGCTCGGGTATTTCAACTAATCCTGATGATGCAACATGTGATGATAATTTAGGTCTTGATTCGCTTCAATTCTACGAAAAGGTTTTAGGCGGTACATGGGCTCCATTCGCTCTGGTAAACCGTAATTTGGATGGTCCTGCTTATTCAACCGCTTCGATTATTCAAACACAAGCAAGCTTAACTAAAACACAGAGCGTTAATATTGTAATTACTCCTGATAAATCGAAATGGTCTAGATGTCCAGTGTTGGAAACTAACGACGATGCTAACTTCTCGGAAGGTGGAGCTGAAAAGCTTGATATGCGTGCAGCACCATCAGTAAATAAGGAAGGAAACTCTGATGGAAGTGGTAATGGTATGGGTTGGTTCCCAGGTTATGCGATCAATGTTGAAACTGGAGAGCGCTTGAATATTGCCTTTGGTGAATCTTCTCGTTTGGCACAAGACAATGGCCGCGACATGATTTTTAATCCTTCTCCAAGAGATATCATTTTCGATAATGGTTTGTTGCAAAATATTCTAGGTGGTAAGCAGTTCATTTATGTTTTCAATCACACGAACAATGGCGTAAACGATATGCCTCGTTATGATGAAGGAAACTTTATGAAAACGCAATTGGAAGCAGCTACTTCTGCTGGTAAGCGCCGCGTATTCCAAGATTGTATTTGGGTAGGTGTTCCACTTGGAGTTGCTACTCAAGATTTGTTAGCTACTGAGTTGAGCATCAAATTGCGGGTTGGCAGACCTTATGAAGCGGATTACAATGCTTCTGAAACTTCAGCAGCGCCAACCAACAACAACAATCCTGTGTACCGTTTCAACACGGCTGAAATTTTCACAAGAAAGCAAAGTGCCACCGCGGCTGAAAGCGCGCTTGATTTAATCAACGTAGTACCAAATCCTTACTACGCTTATTCAGGTTACGAAATTGGTCAGCTCGATAATAGAGTTAAAATTACCAACCTACCGCAAGATTGTAAAATTACTATTTACACTTCCAATGGTACCTTGGTGAGAACTTACGACAAAGGAGATCCAAAAACATCACTCGATTGGGATTTGAAAAACCAATCTGGTATTACAATCTCTAGTGGAATCTACATCATCCATGTAAATGTACCAGATGTAGGAGAGAAAGTGGTGAAATGGTTCGGCGTTCTTCGTCCAATCGATCTTGATACTTTCTGATGTTTAACAGGTTTAACACTCAAGGAAACATGAATAACCTATATAAATCCCTGCTTTGCCTATCTGCCGGTGTGTTGATTTCATCAGCAAGCCTGTTTGCAGGAAATGAAGACAGAATTGGTCAGTCTGGTGCAAACGATCTTCTGATCAATCCATTTGCAAGAAGCTCTGGATGGGCTGGTGCAAATACATCGATGGCTAAAGGTCTTGAAGCCCAGTTCCTCAATGTTGCTGGAACAGCTTTCACCAAGAAAACTGAAGTAATGTTTGCTTACACCAACTGGTTAAGTGGAACTGGAATCAATATCAATGCTTTCGGTATTACCCAAGCTGTTGGTAAAGAAAAAACTGGAACCATCGGTTTGAGTGTAATGTCGATGAACTTCGGCGATATCGATATCACCACTGTAGATATTCCTGAAGGTAGAATTGGAAAATTCTCTCCAAACTTTACAAATATTGGCTTATCGTACGCTAAGGAATTTTCGAATTCTATTTATGGTGGTATCACGCTTCGCACTATCACTCAGTCGATTTCCGATTTAAGAGGTGCTGGTGTATGTTTCGATGCTGGTATACAATATATCACAGGTAAAAAGGAGAATATCCGTTTCGGTATTTCACTTCGAAATGTTGGACCAAGAATGCGCTTTGGCGGTGATGGTTTGTCATTCCGTGGAACTGTTCCTGTAACTGGAGCAAACATTACTGTTCAACAAAGAAATGATCCATTCGAACTACCTTCATTGTTGAATATCGGTGGTGCTTACATTTTTAAGTTGGCTGAAAAGCATGAGCTTACTGCTGCATTGAACTTCACTTCTAACTCTTTCTCTCGCGACCAGTTTAATTTTGGTTTGGAATACTCTTTCAACAAAATGTTTATGGTTCGTGGTGGATATACCCATGAAGTTGTTTCAAGCACCACAGGAGCACTTGAAAATGCCGGAGTTACGCGTTCAACTGCTTTAACCGGCGCTGCGGCTGGATTCACTTTTGAAACTCCACTAAGCAAAACTTCAAAATCAACGGTTTCAATCGACTACTCTTACAGAGCTACCAACCCTTTCAGTGGTGTTCATACCATTGGAGCAAGGATTAATCTCTGATAAAATTAGGCTTGTAAATTTCAGACTGCTTTCTTAATTTAGCTGTCGTAAACGGAAAGACACTTCACCACGAAGTGTCTTTCCGTTTTATTGTCTAATACGATCAAACAAAATATTATGTCAAATATCGCTTACCTGACTGAGGAAGGAATGAAGAAGCTTCATCAGGATCTAGATCACTTAAGAAGTGTTGAGAGGCCGTCTATTTCTATGCAAATTGCAGAAGCTCGTGATAAAGGAGACTTGTCGGAAAATGCCGAATATGATGCTGCTAAAGAGGCGCAAGGCTTACTCGAGATGAAGATTGCCAAAATGGAGGATCTTGTTGCCAATGCCCGTCTTATTGATGAATCTAAACTAGATAATTCGAAAGTGTTGATTCTATCAAAAGTAAGAATTCGCAATACTGTGAACAATGCAGAAATGTCATACACTTTGGTAGCCGAAAATGAAGCAGATCTTCGCGCAGGTAAAATCTCTATCAGTTCACCAATTGCTAAAGCATTGCTTGGTAAAAAAGTAGGTGATAAGGTTGAAGCTCAAGTTCCAAATGGAAAAGTGAATCTTGAAATTCTTGATATCACAAGATAACAATGGCGAGTATCTTCAGTAAAATCATTGCCGGAGAAATTCCAAGTTTTAAGCTTGCGGAGGACGATCGTTTCTATGCCTTTTTAGATGTATTTCCATTGGTAGAAGGGCATACGCTGGTTGTTCCTAAACTTGAAGTCGATAACATCTTCGATCTCGAGCCAGAACTTTATAAGAGTCTTTTCGAATTTTCACAAACAATAGCCAAAGCTATTCAACTGGCAATACCTTGTAGAAAAGTTGGATTGTCGGTAGTTGGATTGGAAGTTCCTCATGCACATATCCATTTGATTCCGATCAACCAAGTAAGCGATATGAATTTTAGTCGTGAAAAGAGTAAAGCAGAAGATGCAGCTCTTATGGCAACGCGCGACAAAATTGTTGCCTTTTTATAACTGATCAACCTTTTACTCTGTCGGGATGTTGGGCTGCAAAGGCTCCCCATCCCGACACTTTTTTTGCCCTTTTCACAGGCATCGAAAGCTTGTCTGAAGTTTCTCTTTGGAAGTAATGACAAATTGCTGCCGCGAGTCCGTCGGTAGCATCCATTTTTGCAGGCATATCTTCATCACGAATCTTTAAAATTTGTTGTAACATCAAGGCTACTTGCTCTTTTGATGCTGCACCTTTACCCGTAATGCTTTGCTTGATTTTTCTGGGCGAATACTCTGCCACAGGAAGATCTCGGTTTAATGCCGCCGCTAATGCAACACCTTGTGCTCTGCCAAGTTTCAACATCGACTGTACGTTTTTCCCGAAGAATGGTGCTTCGGCAGCTACTTCATCAGGCTTCCATTTAACAATCAATTCGTCGGTAAACCTGAAAATCATTTTCAGTTTTATGGCGTGGTCTTCAATTTTATCCATTCGAAGCACCCCCATTTCGAGAAGTTTAACTTGTTTGCCTTGTACCGAAATCAATCCAAAGCCCATAATATTGGTGCCTGGATCAATTCCTAAAATGATTCTGTCCGTCTGCATTGGGTGCTAAAGGTAAACACGAAAGCGCTAATTTTCGGGCAATGTTGAACAATCACTTTTTCGTATTCATCTCCTGTTTGGGATTTTTTCTGGTGATAGCTGGATTCTTGGTCAATCTCTGGAAACGAAAGACAGTTGAACAACACATCAACGACTCGGTGTTAATTATACTTCCATTTCGAAATGAGCAACAGCATTACAATGACATAGAAGCGCGCATTCATCTTACTTTACTTAATCCAGAAGATGCTTGGGTACTTGTTGATGATGGATCGATTGGTTCATGGACGCCCAACTTACCTGAACGAGCGATGCTACTACAATTGGAAAATCAACAGAAAGGATCCAAGAAAAGGGCGCTCACTTCCGGGATTTTGCATGGAAAGCAAGAGTTAATCTGCACAACAGATGCAGATTCAGAAAACACGAAACTTTGGATTCAATCGATGCGAAGTGGCTTTGATTCGCAAACGGATATGGTGATTGGACCCGTTTTGATGAAGAGTGAGCATTCGGTGGTAGGCAGTTTCGCTGTGATCGAAAGTTTGTGCTTACTCACTGTTACAATGGGTTCAGCGGGATTGAAGGTTCCATTGATGTGCAGTGGGGCAAATTTGATGTTTCGTAGGTCAACGTGGAATTCTGTGAATGGCTACTCTCAGCACCTTGAAATCGCTTCTGGAGATGATGTGCTTTTGATGCATGATTTCTGGAAAAGAAATCCACATAAGATCGGAGTACAATTGCATTCAGACGCATTGGTACTAACACCAGCTCCATTAAAGTGGAAAGATTTTTTCGTTCAACGTAAAAGATGGGCTTCGAAGTACAGTCATTTGACCGATATCCGAAAACTTGGCTTTACAGCATTGATTGGACTTTGGCTGATTTCGCCTTGGTTGTTTTTATACAGTTCAATTGAATCGTTTGCACTGCTAATGTTCCTAGAAAGCAGTTGGATGATTTGGTTGGCTATCCATTTTAAGATACGCTTTAACCTTTTTTTATGGGTGCCATTCAGATTAATGTACCCGCTAATTTTTATCGTCTTGCCTTTTATCCCTCCGGGGAAATGGAAGCCTGCTTCACCAACATTGTAGTCAATCCGTATCTTTATTCCCGAAATCCAATCATCCATGGAAACTTTGCACAAATCAACCACAGAAGCTTCTCTAACTGCTGTTCCAACTGAAATTCTGAATTATATCGGTGGTGGTTTGAAGCCTGCACAAACAGGGAAGTGGATTTCGAATTTCCATCCGGCATCGGGCAGGATTTATGGTCAGATTGCTGAAAGTGGATCTGACGATGTACAATCGGCTTACGATGCAGCATCTGCCGCTTTTCCTGCATGGTCGACCAGCACGGCAAAGTATCGTTCCGATTTGATGCTTCGATTGGCAGATTTGATGGAAAGGGATATTATAGTGTTGGCTTTCATCGAGTCGTTCGACAATGGGAAACCAATATCGATTACTAGAACGGTAGATATCCCACGAGCAATTTCGAATATCCGCTTCTTTGCTACGTCAATCCTCCATGGATCAACAGAAGCACACGATATGGATGGACTTGCCCTGAATTACACCTTGCGCCAACCGATCGGCGTGGTGGCCTGCATTTCTCCATGGAATCTTCCATTGTACTTGTTTACTTGGAAAATTGCACCTGCATTGGCCGCCGGAAATACGGTATTGGCCAAGCCATCCGAAATAACACCAGCTTCAGCTTTCCATTTTTCGAAACTCTGCATTGAAGCAGGTTTTCCAGCCGGCGTGTTGAATGTTCTTCACGGAACAGGCCCATCTATCGGAACACCATTGGTGAGTCATCCAGGAATCAAGGCCATTTCTTTCACGGGAGGAACGCAAACAGGCTCCACAATTGCTTCGATTGCAGCACCTCAGTTCAAGAAGCTATCGCTGGAATTGGGTGGAAAGAATGCAACACTGGTATTTGCAGATTGCGCATTTGAAGAAACTGTATCGGAGACCGTTCGTGCGGCATTTTCTAACCAAGGTCAAATTTGTTTGTGTGGTTCAAGGATTCTCATTCAACGAAGTATTTACGACCGATTCAAGGATGCTTTTATTTCGAAAGTGAAGACCTTGAAAGTTGGTGATCCACAAAATGCAGATTCAAATATTGGAGCAATTGTTTCTGAACCACATCTGTTGAAGGTATTGTCGTATGTGGAATTGGCAAAATCGGAAGGAGGAACAATGTTGTGTGGAGGCAATCGAATTCATCCATCAGGGTTAGAGAATGGTTATTTCATGGAACCAACTGTTTTTGAGGGATTGGATCCATATTGCCGCACAAACCAAGAGGAAATTTTCGGTCCTGTGGTAACGTTGATTCCATTCGATACAGAGGAAGAAGCCCTGCAATTTGCGAACTGTACACCTTACGGTTTGGCTTCATCTGTTTGGACTACCAATCTTGGAACTTCCCAGCGTGTAGCTGCAAAACTTCAAACCGGAATTGTGTGGATTAATTGCTGGATGTTGCGCGATCTTCGTACGCCTTTTGGTGGTGTGAAGCAGAGTGGAGTAGGGCGTGAAGGTGGTTGGGAAGCTTTACGGTTTTTCACCGAAGCTAAGAATGTGTGCATCAAGCACTAGTTAGGATATTCTACCCCAATTCATCTGTTTGCTTTGAAGAATCAACAGTTTTTCTTTGACGCAATGATTTTCTTCTTGTTCTAGATTTGGATCTCGATCGAGTAAAGCCATGGCTTGTTCTCTGCACCAAGCAATCAAGGAAGCGTCTCGACTTAAATCGGCGAGTTTCAGATCTAATGTTCCACTTTGTTGTGTGCCTTGCAAATCTCCCGGTCCGCGTAGGCGCAAATCCACTTCGGCAATCTTAAATCCGTCGTTGGTTTCGGTCATTGTTTTTAATCGAATTCGGGCGTCAGAACTCAATTTTACTCCAGTAATCATCACACAATACGATTGATCTGCACCTCGTCCAACACGGCCACGCAGCTGATGTAACTGCGACAATCCAAACCGTTCTGCACTTTCTATCACCATCACAGAGGCGTTGGGAACATTTACACCCACCTCGATTACAGTTGTAGCCACCATGATTTGGGTTTCGCGCTTAACAAATCGTTGCATTTCGAATTCTTTATCGGCAGCCTTTAAACGGCCATGAACTATACTGAGATGGTATTTTGGCGCTGGGAACCAAGTAATCAAATGCTCATAGCCTTCGAACAGATTTCGGTAATCCATTTGTTCGCTTTCTTCGATGAGTGGATACACGAAATAAATCTGCCTTCCAAGTGCAATTTCCTTTTTCAGAAATTCCAAAACCACTGGTCGTTCGCTTTCGTAACGGTGCATGGTTTTGATAGGCTTCCTTCCGGGCGGCAATTCGTCGATTACCGACACATCCAAATCGCCGTATAAAGTCATGGCGAGGGTTCTCGGAATGGGTGTTGCGCTCATGATAAGTACATGAGGAGGAAGGTGGTTTTTCGCCCACAATTTCGCTCTCTGAGCCACACCAAAACGGTGTTGCTCATCAATCACCACGAAGCCTAAATTGTGAAACTTTACCTTGTCTTCAAGCAGCGCGTGCGTTCCAACCAAAATATGTAAAGTGCCTTCTTCAAGTTCTGCATGAATTTCTCGACGTTCCTTTATCTTCGACGATCCAGTAAGCAGCCGAATATTGACTCCAATGGCGCGTGCAAGCTCTCCAAGCGAAAGATAATGTTGTTGCGCAAGAATTTCGGTTGGCGCCATTAAGCACGCTTGAAATCCATTGTCGAGCGCCATGAGCATGCTCATGAATGCAACAATCGTTTTTCCGCTGCCAACATCACCTTGTACCAGTCGATTCATTTGAATCGGACGAGCCACATCTGCCCTAACTTCCTTCAGCACCCGTTTCTGTGCATTGGTAAGTTGGAACGGCATGTGGTGGTTGTAAAACGTGTTGAAGTAATTGCCGATAGACTCGAAGGCAAAACCTTTGATTTGCTTTTTGTTGATGAGGTTCTGACGGATAAGTCGAATTTGAAGGAAAAACAATTCCTCAAACTTTAATCGGTGCTCGGCTTTTTTTAGTTCATCGGGGTTTGATGGCTGATGAATCCATCGAAAAGCATCATCTAAGCCAATCAGATTGAGCTCTTTGCGCATCGAATCTGGAACGGTTTCAAAGATTCTACCTTCTACAAACCGCAAGATGTTTTGGATCATGGTAGACAAACCTTTGCTTTCCAGAAATGCGCGTTTCATGGCTTCCGAGCTCGAATACACCGGTTGTAATTTGGAAGCTTGTGCGGCTTTTTCGGCCGAATAGATTTCTATGTCAGGATGTGGAATGTTCCAAGTGCCATGAAAATTTGTTGGCTTACCAAACACTAGAAAGTCCATTCCTGGGCGCAATTTATCTTGCACATACTTGATGCCCTGAAACCAAACCAATTCTACAATTCCTGATGAATCTCTAAGGATTGCGCTGAGTCGTTGTTTTTTCTGTTCCTTGCCTACAAGTTTAACTTGTTCGAGTCTTCCAACCAGTTGGATGTATTGGAGATCTTCGTTGATTTCGCGAATTGTGTAGACTTTTGTGCGGTCGATATACCGAAACGGATACCAAGTCAGGAGGTCGCCTACGGTTTCGATTCCACAGTCTTTCCTGAGCAAAGCTGCTTTTTTCGGAATAACGCCAGGTACAACGTGTAAAGGTGTTTCGAGGATTTGCACGGGATAAAAATACCTGAAAAGCCTCAAGCATCCATTTGAAAACGATCAACAAAGATTGTGGAAAAGAGTCGAAAGGCTTATTCTGTTTCGGTAATACACGATTGACAGTCAAGGCCATCTTTACTCATTTTCCAAAGTTCCATTTCTATTTCTTCGTCATCAAGATTCTGAATATTAGGCACTTCGGTGAATATTTCGTTGGTGCCAGGATGGAATCTCACATACTTTCCTTCGGGGATAAAAAGCGAAAAGTTGGCCACTTGGTTTCTCCATTTCATGCCATTTTTAAGGGTAAAATATGGATTCATCCAAATAACATTGCCTTCTTGTTTTATGAAAGTGTTGATTCCCGAAGCTGTTTGGATAGCTGATTTTTTTGTTTCGCCTTTTGCTGTTTTGGAGACTTGGATATCTACTTGGTCGTTTTCGGATTTAAGCACAGAAAGCCCAACTTGTCCTACGATAAAAGGAGGTTCGCCATCTTCGAGATAAAATTTCCAGTGGTCAAAATCAACTTGATTTTTTAGCTGAGGCAGTGGATTTTGAAGGATTTTAATTTCCAAAGTGTCGCTAACAGGTGGCTGCACCAATCCAACGGGTTCGATAAGTTTACCTTTAGATTTAAATTCGGTAAGCGTTAAAGCAGCGGTAACGACCATTAAAATTAATCCTATGGTAAAAATACTGCCGTTCACTGCTGCAGGCCATCCTGATAAAAGACCTTTTCGAGTGACAAGCCGCAGACCAAGTATCACGATCGAAATAATGGGTGTGATGGTGAACAATGCCAACCCAATAAGGAAGAATTTGAGGTGGCTAGGATTGTTGAAAAACGCCCCCAGAAACGCAGTAACTGAAAAGTTGCTGATTTCATCGTCGGTAGAAAGGTTGATACCATAGCCACCACTGAGTACTACAGAAAGCCAAGCGAGCAGAAGAAGACTTCCAACAATAAGTAGGAAGATTCCGAACGATTTCCCCATGAAGGCTAAAATTTGCTTGATGATTTTCAGCAGCGATTCGAAAAATTCGTTCAGTAAATTCGTGGCTGCAGATCCAGTGTGTTTTGCTTTCTTTGAGAAGGCACCAGTTTTACTTTGGAGACGGTTGATTTCGTCGCGAATGTTTTTTTCGATATTCGAAATGTTAACAGGTTCTCCACGCATTTGTAGTTTTTCGGCAGTACTTTCCGCCTTTGGGATGGCGATCCAGAGAATTATGTAAATCAAAATTCCACCTCCTGCGAGGAAAAAGGCAGCCAAAAAAGCTATGCGAAGCCAAACTGGATCGATTCCGAAGTAATATCCTAGTCCAACGCAAACACCACCAACCATACCTTCGTCGGGAGCGCGATATAATCTTCGGGGTCCTGTATATAGGTCGTTGGAAGCTTGATCTGTTTGAGGATTTGCTTGGTTTTCGTGTTTCGATTCGCCCGGCTCTTGGTTGTAGTCTTCGGGTTGACCCATGATGGAAATTACATCATCGATATCCTGCAGAAGTACAACTTGTCGGTTTTTAAGTTTTTCTTGAAAAAGTTCAGCGATTCGACTTTCGATGTCGCCTATAATTTCGTCGCGGCTTTCTGCATCTTGAAAAGAGGCCTTGATAGTGAGAATGTAACGACTAAGTTTTTCGTATGCGGCCTCTTCGAGATTGAAGTGCATTCCGCCGAGATTAATACTGATGGTCTTATTCATAACTATCGAGAAACTAAGGGTTTAAGTGTTTGATTAACAGATTCAACGAGATCGTTCCAAGAGCATTTAAGTTCTTCGAGGAATTTGAAGCCCATTTCGGTAAGGCTATAGTATTTTCTCGGTGGTCCAGAGGTACTTTCTTCCCAGCGATATTGCAGTAATCCAGCATTTTTTAATCGGGTGAGCATTGGGTAAAGCGTACCTTCAACAACGATTAATTGGGCTTCTTTGAGCTTGTTGATGATGTCGGAAGTATAGGCATCTCCGTTCGACAAAACCGAAAGGATGCAGAACTCAAGCACGCCTTTTCGCATTTGCGCTTTGGTGTTTTCTAGATTCATGCTGCAAACATAGAACTAAATAGTATATGGTACTATGTAATACAAGGTACTAATGCAAGGTACTAGTGCAAGTTGCTGATTGATAGAGCTGTAAAATTATTGTTCGAGGAAATTGCTCAAGTACCCGACATGGACGCATTGGACTTGTGACCAAATTTGGATGAGCGGAAAGGTCAAGATTGTTCATGATTTCGATCTTTCCGCGGGGTGAAAGCCCACATGACGCATGGTTTTAGAAGTATGCCACAGTATATATTGGCGATGTTGTAACTTCCGGAATGCCATCTTCCCCGGAGGAAAATAAAAAAGCCGGCTACTTTGAACCGGCTAAAATTGTGTGGGATTGTTGTATTTAAAAAACAAAGTTTAGCCCTGCATGCGGCTGGGCCATATATTGGAATGATGTTTCTGGTGATGCAGTTTGCACTTCAATGAAACCGTTAGTATTTGGATCGTATTCCGTTGTTATTTCGTTTGTGAAGAAACTTGCAAACGACATACCTAATGAAAGTCCTAATTCTAAGGATGTTTTGAAAGTTTTTGTTTCATACAACGTTACATAAGTGCCATATCGAAGGTATACATCGGTTGCCGAAGTTTTGAACTCTCGGTTTGTTGGTTTAGTTATTGGTTTAGGGTTTAAGGATGCAAAAGGATCTTCGAAATAGCCTGTGTAATTGTAATTTCTTCTGTAAATACCAAGTCCGGTGAAGAAATTCCGGAAACTGCCTGTTTCTAATGCATAGTAACGAACTTCTCCACCATAACTTAGTGCTGGAGTGCTTGATTTTACAACTAGACCTTGGTCAATAATTCCATTGAAAATAACGCCATCTAAATAGTCTTTGAGCGAAACGCCAACATGCGCTCTCGCCGAAAAATACTCGCCAAGTTCACGTTCGTAGCCCAAAACGATGTTACCTCGGGTAAGCCATGCAGGGTCGATAGAGAATTGATTGCTCAACCAAGAGTCAACATTTTCAATTTCAGCTTCAACTTGCTCTGCAGTACGTTCGGTGATTTTCGCTTTTATTTTCTCGGGCTGAGCAAATAAATTAACTGAAAGTGCTGTCGATAGCAAAAAAATAACAATTGATTTTTTCATGTGGCAGTGTATATTTGAGCAAAAATATTCAAGAATGAACAAGATTTTCTTTTTCTCCCTTTTATTTAGCTCATTTTTTCTTCAAGGTCAAGTATATGTTACTTGGGGCGCTTACCAAAAAACACCCGATAACGGTGGATATATCTTAGGAGAGCGTAGCGGTTCATTGATTTCCGTGCTAGTTGAAGATGGTATCCCTTATTTGGCTTCCTACGGCACAGAGAATGTTGTTGCAGAAAACTACAAAGAACTCGTATTGGGTTCACGTGCGAAAATTGGCGGTAAGGCTAAGAGTTTTACTTGGGAAACCCTGAAAAAACGCAAGGACAAGGATAAAAACAAAGGACTCTACTATGAAAAAACCCTTATTATGAGGGATAAAATCGTTATTGTATATTACACGAAAGACAAGAGAATCAAGACTTACAATGCTCAGATGTTCGACTTTGAGGGTTCTCCAATTTCTGAAATGACCCAACTTGATAAGTTTGAGGAGAAATTCTGGCAATCGTCGCACTATTTTGACCTTTCTCAAGATTCGACGATGATTTACATGTTCCGTCAACCAAAGCTAGAAAAGGATGAAAAGGATAAATTTTTCTTGAAAATCTGGAATTCAACCATGGAAGAACAAAACAACCTAGAAATTGAATTGCCATACAACAACAAAAGTTTTTCGGTGAGAGATTATTATCTCACTTCCGACAAGCAATTTCTGATGCTTACCCAAATTGACATTCCTAAAAAAGAGCGTTCAAAAGGCGATCCATCTAGCTATTTCAAACTAATTAACCTCAATGTTGTAGCAGGTGAAATGGTTGATTTTGAATTAAAGCTGAAAAATCGTTTCATCCGAAATATCAACTTACGTTTTGATGAAAATGAAAATGCTTATTGCGTTGGAACTTATGGAGATGAAAAAAGTGGAGATGATTTGATGGGAACCTTTTTCTACAAGTTAGATTATCGCACTGGTGAAGTATCGGCTGAGAATTTGGAAGATTTTTCGACTGAGTTGATCAAGAAAATGAATAACAGCGATTCCGATAAAAAACGAAACCAAGAACTTCGTGCTAACATCAATCTTAAACAAGTGATCTCAAAGCCTGACGGCGGGAATTTGGTTATTTTTGAGGAAGAGTACATCCAAGTAGTAACCTACACCAATTCAAATGGGTCTACTTCAACAACTTATTATTACCACAACAACGATATCCTAGTAATGAATTTAGAGAGTAATGGAGAAATCACATGGCAGGCTGTAATTCCAAAACAACAGGTGTCTGCTAATGATGGTGGAATGTTCAACTCTTTTTATGCCACCTTTTACAATAACAAATTGAACATGGTTTTTAACGACCATATCGACAATGCCCAATCAAATGAGTTTGAAAAAGAAATGGATGTTTCTAAAGCTTCTAAAATGAATCCAGTTTTAATTTCAATGGATATGGAAGGCGAGTACGAGAAAATCAATCTGATGAATTTCGACAAGGAGCGCGATTTTAGAATGACCTTTAACAATGCCCGAAAAATTAGCAGCAATAGATTGGCATTTTATTCTTTTAAAGCCAAAAAAGGATGTTGTTCTGTGGGTGGAAGATCAGGATCTTCTAAAAGCGAATACCGCGTTGGGTTGATTGAGATACAGTAACCTTATCTAATCGTTCAAGAATTGTGTAGCCTGCAAGGAGCAGATTGATTGCTTTTTGCAGGCTATTTTTATTGGCTGATTGTTCTATTGCAATTTTATTGCTTCCATAAAGCCTCCAACCCAAATAGGTGGCCATCAAAACGCCACTCACAGGCACTGTCAATATAATACCCGCGGCCAAAGTAGCCGGGGGGATCGCATGTAAAATCAAGGTTGTTGTTCCTTTTAGATAATTATGATTTTTGAAATGCCAAGCCGGAAGCCATCTTCGCGTATTTTCAATTTCTGGCTCTTGTAAATGCAGCAACTTGAGGAATTCTTCACTGGCTGCAAGATCTAATTTCGAGGTTTCTTTTGCGAAATCTTCAAACCGTTCATGCTCTAAAAAAATCAATGCTCTCATTAAAATCAGTGAAGTATCGGATGCGCAATCGGTTAAATTTTTTAATTCTGCAATCAATTCAAAAGATCGATTGGTTCGAATAAATGCTTCATACCGCAGTTTTCGAAATGCACAAATTTTATTGGATGGAATTGTCTTTAAATCGATTCTAGATGTTTCATCTATAACTCGTAAATAATTTCCTTGTAATGCAAATATTTCGGCCTTTTCGAGAATGAGTTCCAAAGCAGTATCTCCTTGAAGATTGCTTAAATTAAATAGCTGCTTCTCGATTTGAAGCAGACGCCAATTCAAGCTGTCAGTTTGCGATGCTCCCTTGATGGGGATAATGAGCAAAGTCAGCCAGAAAACTATCTGTAATCTCAATGTAAAGTGCATTTAAACGGTCTTTCTTTTCTTTTTGAAGTGAAGCAACAGTTCCATAAATAGATCCAGCCCAAAACGTGCCTGCTAATCCAGCTGCTGCATAAAATAGTGCATCTGTGGTGCCTCGTTGAATAATAGTTTCAATCAATATTGCTCCTAAACCTGCATTCACAATTAAACTCATAATGGCTTGTCGTCTATAGCCTGCGTATGCCTTGCCCAAGCCAGGAATAATCGATAAAGTTCCTGCCCAGAATGCTGATTTTCTATCTACTTCTTTCCATTCAATATATCTATTGTTAATTCGATGGTAGGCTCGGTCATCAAACAATGAATCTACTTGTTTAGTCAGTAATTTCAAGCAATACGAAGCTTTCGGCGGCAAATCGGTTTGAGCGTTCAGCCATTTGATATTCTTTGATTTGAATGCAGCATAAATTCGATGGTTTTTAAACTCTGATAGTTTTGTGCAAGTTTGATACACCGAATCTGCTTGGTGGTAAAGGTTCATTTTACTGAGCGAAAATGCATGTTCTAGCTTCCATAAATCACAGGTGTCTAGTATTTTACCGCCTGTAAACGCAAGCCTTTCAGTCCACATTTCTTCTTGAGTGAGATGCTTCAAAAAGGCTTGTTGAAGACTGTCGGGGCAAGCTGAAACTTGCAGCCAAATTCCAACAAGGAACAAGTTAATAGTCAGTAACTTCATCACTGATAACGCCGGTTTCCCGATCAATTAAATGTTCACAATGGTCAAATTCTGCTTCCGGATTGCATTTAATCAATCGGTCGGCAGTGAGTAAAATGCCTGACCATACTCCGCAATGCTTAATGATATCGGCACTAAATGCTGAGCATGTTGGTGAAAATCGGCACTGAGATCCTAAGTCAGACGATAGGGTAGATTTGTAGGCTTGCAAGCATATTAACGCGCCGATGGTAAATGGATCGAGCGAATAAAAATCGACCTTTTTTAAATATTTAACTGGCTTCGATTTGTTTGTCAGCGTTGATTTTCGTTCTTGTATTAATTTCCCAACTGGCGAATTCGTTTGGGAATAAATGCCTGAAGAAATACAAAACAAAAGAGTGATAGAGATTAATTTCTGCATGACCACTCCAAATGTAGCACATCAGCGTCAATCAGGGAAACAATTCACGCTCAGTAATTGAATTAAAAGCTGTAGCAGTTAATTCATACCGTCTTTAATATTGTAATTCAATTCTGTCAATTTTAGCAGATTTTACATTTATAGAATACCAATAAACCAAAACCTTACTTTTGCCTCATGGCTGAAATCGGAAACGATATCCAAAAAGCGGTAGGGTTTCTCCAAACTGGTGTTGTTGGAATTCCTACTGAAACCGTTTACGGATTGGCTGGTAACGCCCTAGATGCAAATCGTGTAGCTGATATTTTCAGGGTAAAAAAGAGGCCGTTTTTTGATCCGCTAATTGTGCATGTTCATTCACAAGAAGCACTTCTTCCATTAATCACGGAGTTTCCGCCGATGCTGAAGAAATTAGCTGATGCATTTTGGCCTGGTCCGCTCACTTTGTTGCTCCCCCGAAGTGAGAAAATTCCGGATTTAACTTGCTCAGGCTTGTCTGAAGCGGCATTTAGGATTCCAAATCACCCTTTAACTTTACAGTTACTTCAGGCTACAGGATTTCCTTTGGCAGCTCCAAGTGCGAATCCGTTTGGATATGTGAGTCCAACCACTGCACAGCATGTTAACGACCAACTTGGCCAAGACATTCCGTATGTGCTCGATGGTGGGCCATCTTCTGTTGGTCTCGAAAGCACTATCGTTGGAATTGAAAATGGGCGTCCTACAATTTTTAGGCTTGGAGGTTTATCGATAGAGGAAATTAAAGCAGTAATTGGCGAAGTAGATGTGCGGATAAATCAAAGTTCTGATCCGCGTGCTCCAGGCATGTTGAAAAGCCATTATTCTCCATTGAAACCTTTGCTATTGTGCGATATTCGTTCATCACTGGATCAATATAGAAAGCAATCACCAATATTGATTTTATTCGATCAATTGATTGAAGATTATCCCATCGAAAAGCAAATTTTATTGAGTCCGAATCGATCAATCACAGAAGCAGCAACCAATTTGTTTGCTGTATTGCGGCAAGCCGATAAAATAGCAGGTGAAATTATTTTAGTAGAATCTGTTCCTCCGAACGGATTGGGCATTGCAATAAACGATCGGTTGAAAAGAGCTTCAGTTCAATCTTAATTTAATTGAACCAATAATTAGCACAATCAATCCTATATTTTTTTACAAATTCCCAGTTCTGCCTCCATCAACAGGAACATTAATCCCATTTACGTAAGCTGCTGCTGGAGATGCCAAATAACAAACTGCCCATGCAATTTCTTCAGGTCTAGCAAAACGTTTCATCGGAATTTCTCCCAACATTTCAGCTTCCACCTCAGCAATCGATTTACCTGATTTCTCGGCTTTGTTCTTTATAATCTGCTCCAAACGACCAGTCATGGTGGCACCTGGAAGAACATTGTTCACTGTAATTCCATGTTTCCCTACTTCATTGGCCAAGGTTTTCGACCAATTACCAACTGCTGCACGAATAGTATTCGAAACACCTAATCCATGCAATGGCATTTTCACCGATGTAGAAATTACGTTGATGATTCGTCCATATCCTGAGTTTATCATTCCCGGCAATATTGTTTGTACAATCACTTGACTGCACAACAAATGCTGAGTAAATGCTGCCAAGAATGCTTCAGGTTTTGCTTCCGTAATGGGACCTGCTGCTGGTCCTCCATTGTTGTTCACCAAAATATTGATATGCTTTCCTGTAGCAATATAGTCTTGCACAACTTGTTGCACTTCTTCCCAGCGGCTAAAGTCGGCCACCAAGATCTCATTTTCTAAACCATTCAATTGGTCAACAACTGCTTTTTCCAACTGAAGTTTTTCTGAATCTCTTGCCATCAGCACAATGCGTGCGCCCGATTTGGCCAATTCTTGTGCACTCGATCTTCCAATTCCTTGTGTAGAGCCGCAAACCAGCGCGGTTTTCCCTTTGAGATTCAATTCCATTTCAATGTGGGTTTTTGTCTAAATTGCCGCCAAAATTAACGCTTATGCCCATCCAACGACCTTTTAATTTCAAGAAATGGATCGATGAGAACCGACATCTTCTCAAACCGCCGGTGGGTAACCAATCGGTGTATAAAACTGCCGACGATATCATCGTAATGGTCGTAGGCGGTCCAAACAACCGAAAAGATTACCATTACAACGAATCCGAAGAATTCTATTTCCAATTGGAAGGCAATATGACCCTCAAGATCATCGAAGATGGCAAGCCTGTCGATATTCCAATCAATGAAGGTGATATCTTTATGCTTCCAGGTAAAACGCCACATTCGCCGCAACGTCCAGCCAATACAGTTGGTTTAGTTATCGAGTTGGTTCGTTCCGAAAAAGTCCTTGATGCCTTTCTCTGGTACTGTGAGAATTGTGGCAATAAACTTCACGAAGAACAACTGCATGTTGCAGATATCGTGAAGAACCTTCCTCCAGTGATGAATGCTTTCTATTCGAACGAAGATCTTCGTACCTGTAAGGAGTGTGCGACTGTAATGCAGCCACCTCAGCCTTTGTGATTTTTATCCTCGGACTGAAGTCTTAGGTTTCATGGAACATTCATCGTTCATTTTTTATCCTTGGACTGAAGTCCGAGGTTGCGAGAATTAAAAACATAGTTCATCTTAAGTCTATCATCACTCATTGTCTATCATGCTCACCATCGACATCCACACGCACATTTTGCCCGAAAATATTCCGAATTTCAAGGAGCGTTTTGGATATGGAGGATTCGTTCATTTGGAGCACCACAAGCCTTGTTGTGCGCGAATGATGCGTGATGACCATTTTTTTCGTGAGGTGCAGGACAATTGTTGGGATCCACAGGCTCGAATCAAAGAATGCAATCACCATGGTGTGCATGTGCAAGTACTTAGTACGGTGCCTGTGATGTTTTCTTATTGGGCCAAACCCGAAGATGCACTGGCTGTTTCCGAGTTTTTGAACGACCATATTGCAGGCATTGTGAAGCAGTATCCTGATCGTTTCATCGGTCTTGGAACCATCCCCATGCAGAGTCCAAAATTGGCGATCAAAGAGTTAGAGCGCTGTATGAAAGAGCTTGGAATGGCTGGAATTCAGATTGGTTCAAATGTGAATCAGCGGAACTTGAGCGAGCCAGAGTATTTCGAAATCTTTGAAGCAGCTCAGGAATTGGGCGCTGCTGTTTTCATCCACCCATGGGAAATGATGGGGGAGAAGGATATGCAGAAATACTGGCTTCCATGGTTGGTAGGTATGCCAGGAGAAACTTCTCGAGCCATTGCATCACTCATTTTTGGTGGAGTTTTCGAACGATTGCCAAATTTACGCGTGGCGCTTGCCCATGGCGGCGGCTCGTTTCCATTCACACTCGGTCGTTTGAAGCATGGTTTCGATTGCAGACCCGACTTGGTTGCGATCGACAATCCGATTTCTCCCGAAAAGTATCTTCACCGATTAACGTTCGATTCGTTGGTACACGACGAGCGCTCGTTGCGTTATTTGGTCGATTTTGCAGGTGTAAACCGCGTGTCTCTTGGCTCCGATTATCCTTTCCCTTTGGGCGAAGATGTTCCAGGAACACTCATCAAATCGATGCCATTCTCTGATACAGAAAAAAAGCGTCTCCTCAGTGGAACTGCTCTAGAATGGTTGGGCTTGGAAGGCAATCATAATTTTTTTGGGGCCTAAACCGGGCTTATCACTTCAAGTCCTCGCAATTTCCGCGAAGCTCTAATTGCTGCGGGCTTTCCGTTACAATCCCTGGCCCGGAATCTTCATCAACTAAGCATCAGGTTGAATGGTAATTTTCAAATTTTAAGGGGCCGGCCGCTAGCCTCCCTCCATTGGCAAAATTACAGCACACTTGAGCAATTAGTCGTGTATTATCCGATTATAATCGACTATAAACGGTTAAATCGGGTAATCTTTTAAAAGTAGAATTAATGTTACCGGAAGCGGCTTTTTTTAAGGCGTTAATTTGATGATTGAAATATTTCTACTTCCAATTTTTATATACAATTGGCGCAATCAAAGTGAATTTTGATCAAGTCTTTCCAACATTTCTTACCTTGGTTTATTTACCTTTGCGCCCCTCTCCAACCATCCCATGAGCGAACAAATCAAACACGAATGCGGCATTGTTCTAATCCGCCTGCTCAAACCTCTCGACTACTACCGCCAAAAATACGGCTCTGCTAGATACGCCCTCAACAAGCTCAATCTCCTGATGGAGAAACAACACAATCGTGGTCAAGATGGCGCTGGAGTTGCCTGCATAAAATTCGATGTTGAACCTGGGCACCGCTACATCGGTCGTTACCGCTCTAACGACTCCCAACCACTGAAAGACATCTTTCAGAAACTTAATTCCTACTACGAAGAAATTCGTCGCGACAATCCCGAAAAATTCAAGGATACCGAATACCTCAAGAAGAACCACCCGTTCATCGGAGAACTCTTAATGGGACATCTTCGCTATGGGACATTCGGAAAAAACTCGATCGAGAATTGCCACCCTTTCCTTCGTCAGAATAATTGGATGACCCGTAACCTCGTTGTTGCAGGGAACTTCAACCTCACCAATGTAGATGAGCAATTCGAACAGTTGGTAGAACTCGGTCAGCATCCTAAAGAAATGGCCGACACAGTTACTGTGCTCGAAAAAATTGGACACTTCCTCGACATGGAAAACGAGCGATTGTTCCGAGAATTTAAGCGCCAAGGCCATTCCAATGCCGAAATTTCACATCTCATCGCGCGCGACATCGATGTAGCCGAAATCCTACGCCAAGCTTCGAAAAGATTCGATGGAGGTTATGTAATTACTGGTATGCTTGGACATGGAGATGCCTTCGTGATGCGCGATCCGAATGGCATCCGTCCGTGTTTTTATCTCAAGAACGACGAATTCGTAGTAGCAACTTCCGAACGGCCTGTGCTTCAAACTGCGTTTAATGTGCCTATCGAAGAAATTCACGAACTCACTCCAGGATCGGCGCTCATCATAAAGAAAGATGGCCACGTTTCAGAGGCTGTAATCCGAGAAGCAAAACTCAAGGCATCTTGCTCCTTTGAGCGAATTTATTTCTCGCGCGGATCGGATGCAGACATCTACACCGAACGTAAAAATCTCGGGAAACAACTGAGTGCCAAGATTCTTGAGGCCATCAACTACGATATCGAAAATACGTTGTTCTCCTATATTCCCAATACTGCGGAAACAGCCTTTTTTGGGATGATCCATGGAATGAACGAGTGGCTGAACCAGCAGAAGCAGAAGCAAATTCTAGCGCTCAACGGACAAATGAGCAACGAGCAATTGTCTCAGATCCTTAGCCAAAAAATCCGTACCGAGAAGATTGCCATCAAGGACGCAAAAATCCGCACCTTCATAACCGACGATCTTCACCGCGACGAAATGGTTGCACATGTTTATGATGTTACTTATGGTGTGGTGAAAAAGAATGTCGATACATTGGTTATCATCGACGACTCAATCGTTCGAGGCACAACGCTCAAACAAAGTATCCTTAAAATCTTGGATCGTCTAGGTCCTAAAAAGATCATTATTATTTCATCGGCACCACAAATTCGTTACCCAGATTGTTACGGAATCGATATGGCAAAACTGGGCGATTTCATTGCGTTTCAAGCAGCAATCGAATTGCATCGCCAACGAGGAACCGAGAATATTGTTGATGAAGTGTATGAGCAGTGTGTCATCCACGATGGACTTCCAAAAGAAGAAATGCGCAATGTGGTTCAAAGGATCTATGAATCCTTTACAGAAAATGAGGTGTCGGACATGATTTCGAAATTACTTACGCCACCTGAGATTCATGCCGATGTTCAGATCATCTACCAAAGTCTAGAAGATTTGCATGTTGCTTGTCCGGGCCATTCAGGCGATTGGTATTTCTCAGGAAACTACCCCACACCTGGTGGAAACAAGGTAGTCAATAGAGCATTTATCAACTTCTTCAATAAGGTAAACGAACGCGCTTACTAAGCTACAAGCCAATAAATCTAATTAGTTTGGGGCCTTTTGATCGATCAACTCGATTGAAGCGGTATCCTCCAAAAAGTCGCACCCATCCGAAATTGTTATCCACCCAAAGGTCAGCCTGACGGTTACCTGTGTAGGATATCGAATGGGCCGATAGGCCACCGTACCACTTCAAGCCATTATAGCCTAAAATTATTCTGAACTCTGTAGCAAGTGTGGTTGCAGATTTAAAATTCCTAACCCTCAGGTCTTCTGGACGATAAAACCCACTTTCAAATGCGATGCCTGGCAAGAAGTATATCGTGCAAAACCAAGACTTCCTTGCCACGAAGGTGTGAATATATCCCCCATGGATTGTAAAAGTTGATTGTCGCACCGAAACCGCTCGGTTGTTGGGCTGGAAATCGCCATACAAACTCAATGGGATCATCGTTTGATTTGTATCGCTATCAATTAAGTTAAAACGGTACGAAAGCCCTGTAATAAAACTCCCGGCACTTTTTTCTTGTCGATCAAGTTGCCAAAGTGCCGCACGATAAGAAAATCGATCGGGCTTGAAGCAATAGGCTAAATTGCTGAAAAAGGTAAAATTAATGATATCAGGTCGCTGAGGATATATCTCAGATTCTGGGTTCCAATTTGGATTAGATGCCAAAGGATTATTTTGGAAATAACCCCGGTACGCTTGAATGTAATTGGTGTTCCAAATCCGCTTTCCGTTAAAACTGAATTTTAAATTGAATTGATCGGTGTTGCCCTTTTTTTTAGACTCTGTTGCGCCAAATGAAAACAATCCAAGCGACAAGCTCAGCCAACGATAATCTATCGAAGTTATAAAATTAACACGGGTATTGGGTTCGTAATTAACCGTTTGGTTTTGATTCAAGGGATTAATTAACCTGATTTCTTGGTTTCGCCTCGCAAATTCAAATGTTACATGCGGTTGGTCGGTGAATTTTCGAATATAACTGGTGTCTTGCCCTCCAATAGCAGCAAACGATTCAGATGAAAACAAAATGCCCGGAGAGAGCAGCATGAGCAAAATCCGGGCATCGAAAAGTTTCATATGTATTTGCAAATGAAGTTCCTGTTATCTAGAAACGGCAATCTTTGCTACTTGTTTTTCATTGTTGTTGATCATCACCAATTGGTACATGCCCACAGCCAAATTCGAAGTTGGAATTTCAATTGAACTTCCAGCAGTTACATTGTTGAATGATTTTCTCATTACTTCTTTTCCACTAAGGTCAGTTACAATAACTGTGTAGGTTTCCGACAAAGTTTGGATGCCCGGCTGAATGATGAAGAAATCATTAGCTGGATTAGGGAAGATCAAAGTTTGTTGAGTTCCAACATTGAAAATACCAACAGATGAAACAGGGAAAGCTGATGAAGTTGCAGAACAGCCGTTAAAGGTTACAGTGGCAGTATAATTTCCAACTACAGTTGGAAAATGTGTCACACCATTCGCACCGCTAATGGCCACATTGTTTACAAACCATTGCACCGAACCACTCACGCTTCCAAGGCTTAACGTGCCATTGTTATTGGTAATTTGTGGAATACCAGGTTGAGCACTCACCGTTACGAAGTTGTTCTGGGCTTGTGTAACAGTTTGATTGGCGCAACTACCCGTAGCAATCAAAGTTGCATTGTATGATCCAGCCGAATTGTAGGTTACCGTTGGATTCGCTTGTGTACTTGTTGATGGGCTACCTCCCGGGAATGACCATTGAAGAGCTGTAGAGTTAGTCGTTGTTGAGGTATAGTTTACAGCAGTACCAGCGCAAACCGTATTGTCGTTCACACTAAATGATGCAGTTGGTGGAATTGTTTCCATCCAAGCTGAAACAGCATGGTTCAAAGTTAAGCCCCAACTTGCAGGCTCCTCAGTGTAGGCATGCCAAGATCCATCTTCGAATAATTCATATGCAGTGTTGGTTGTTACATCACCATTTGTATTAGTATACAGAGAAATTTCAACAGATGTTTCTGGACTAACTGTGTAACTTAAATAGAAATCACCTGATACCGTCACAGGTGTTGCAAAAGTTACCTGAGTATAAGCATCAGCAGTTACGTTTGCCGAAATTGTACTTAGCGGTAATGAGGTAGTTGCTAAAACAGTTCCCGGCAAGCCGCCAGCTCCATCGTTGTCGTAAAGTTTGAAAGTAACATTGTGGTTTGCTACTCCATTCGCATTAGCCACTGAGAATTTAAAAAAGCCTCCTTTTACACGAACATATGGAGCTACTGCTGTGAATTTTTCAGCCTTCTCTAGATCGAGATAGGTGTTTGTTCCAGCTACATAGCCTACTGTTGCATCACCATAAACAACTTCAGTTCCCGACAATGGGAATCGAAGCGTATCAGAACAAGCATTTCCAGGTGTTGGAGGTGCGCTTGTACAAACATTTGCCGATAAAAGAGAGTAACGCTCACCGCCTACAACAAACAGCGCACGCGATCTTGTCTTTTGTCCGTTCGTAAACATCGTAGCGCAATCATCATCCATGTAATCCATGTAATTCATGAACATATCGCCGTTTGGACCATTGCTGCATGAAATAGAAGGGAAATTCGGGCATCCAGATGTAGCATCATCCTGCACCGGAGTATCAGAAACTTCGTCAGTTCCAGATGATCCAGGCGTGTTTCCACAACCAGAATCTTCATTCCCCCAAATGTGGTAGAGGTTAATCCAATGTCCGATCTCGTGGGTAGCTGTTCTACCTAAGTTAAACGAATTGTTGAATGGATTGGCTGGCGGTCTACCAACAGATGTGTACGTACAAACAACCCCATCAGTATTTGCTGGTCCACCAGGAAACTGAGCGTATCCCAACAAACTATTTCCCAAATCGGCTACCCAAAAATTCAGGTATTCGTCGGATGGCCATGCGTTTTTTCCACCTGAGCTGTTGAATTTTACATTGTCATTTGTTCCAAAGGAAGCAACCGTGGTTTGTGTTCTCGTAATACCAGTGGTTACAGCGCCATTCGGATCGACAGTTGCCAAACAAAACTCAATTTCAAAGTCGGCAGCAACACCTTGAAAGGCTGCGGGCGTCTGACTGAAATTCGCATTCAAACGTCTGAAGTCATCATTCAAAACATCAATTTGAGAAAGCAATTGAGCATCTGAAATGTTCTCAGTCGCATTTTGATACACTACATGAAACACAACAGGAATAGTGTAAACAACTCGCTGCGCATCATTTAAAACGCCAACTTCTTCATAATTCCTTGTATGCTGAGCAACCACATTTCTGCGTTGTGCATATTCTGGATTGGTGTTCATGAGATGTTCATGCACCTCCATGGTTCCGCAGCTATGCGATGTATTTTGAGCTAAAGCCCCGAGTGTAAAAGCCAAAGAGGCAATTAGTGTAAAAAAATGTTTCATTTCCCTTTTGTGATATGCGTGGCAAATGTACAATTTCGAACTATTCTAACTGTGCAACTAATTTCCGAATCCTTACACAAGGGTTGTTAACAAACTAAATCTCGTTCTCCCATTTGGCTACAACATAGGTAGCTAAACAATTCCCTAGCACATTCACAGTGGTTCTGCCCATATCCATCACAGCATCTATCGCCAAAATGGCAAATGCCTTTTCTGGCTCCAATCCAAGAGAGGCCACGGTGCTTACCAAAATTAAAAACGACGCTCCGCGGATGCCAGCAACACCTTTCGAAGTGAGCATCAAGATCAAGCACATCTGAATTTGCTGCGACAATGAAAGATCCACTCCACAAGCTTGGGCAACAAATACAGATGCTAATGAAAGGTAAAGGGTTGTTCCATCAAGATTGAAGCTGTATCCAGTAGGAAGCACAAAGGCAACAACTTTTCTCGGAATCCCCATTTTTTCTAAATTTTCCATGGCCTTAGGAAGTGCTGCTTCTGAACTAGCAGTTGAGAATGCAATAGAAACGGGTTCCGATATCGCCTCAAGGAATTTCTTGAACGGAAGCTTCACCAAAAAACCAATTGGCACCAACACGAATAATATGAAAACCACCAATGCGCCGTAAAGTGTCAAGACCAAATAAACTAGGCTCTTCAAATTGCTCAAACCCATCGTTGCAACAGAATATGCGATAGCTCCACCAACTGCCAACGGAGCGAAATACATCACGATATTGGTAAACTTAAACATCACTTCCGACAAGCTTTCTGCAAATGCCAACATCGGACGTTTCTTTTCCTCGTTTTTGATCATCGCCAAGCCAATTCCAAACAAAATGCTGAAAACAACAATTTGTAGAATTTGATTGGTAGCTACCGATTTTGCAATGTTTTCAGGAAAAATATCCAAAATCACATCGTGACTTTGCTTCTGTTCGAGCAAAACGGCAGCTTTTTTCGACTCCTTTTCTCCAGCGTTGAGGTTCGTTCCAACACCGGCTTGACTTAAATTAATCGCTGCCAAACCAATAAACAAGGCAACTGTGGTAACCAATTCAAAATAAATTATGGCCTTCAAGCCCATTCTTCCAACTTGCTTCAAGCTCGAGTGACCAGCAATTCCAACCACCAATGTTGCAAAAAGCAATGGTGCAATGATGGTTTTAATCAACCGCAAGAAAATATCACTCAACACTTTTAAAGGCTCGGCGATGGTCGGGAAATCATGCCCAGTTTCGATGCCTAATGCCATAAAAAGCAGTATCCAATAGGTGAGCGATTTCTTGCCGGCAACATACCAAACAGCCGAAAGCAAGGCCACCCATCTAACTACTTTCCCAACAATTGAGGGCACAAGCGTGTGATCAATTGCCTGCACCAAAGTGGTCAATACTGCGATTGTTCCAAGGATTAGGGTCAGATAAAAGATCGATTTTTTGCTCATTGCTTCACGTTTACGGGCAAAACTAAACATTTTTCATCCCTCAGAAATTTAGTCGACGGTTTTCAATAGTTTTGCACCTCATTATAAAATACACATGGGCTTTTTTGATCCTACAGCCTGGGCTGGTTTATTTACAGTTGAAGGCCTTATTACCTTACTATCGTTGAGTGTACTTGAAATCGTTCTCGGCATCGATAATATCATCTTCATTTCAATCGTAGCCGGCAAGCTTCCAAAGCACTCTCAGAAACGTGCAAGAATGATCGGTTTGAGTTTAGCACTCATCTTTAGAATCATGCTGCTATCTGTAATTTCATGGATCGCGGGACTTAAAGAAGCACTTTTTTATATTGGTGAATTCGGGGCCTCAGGAAGAGACATCATCCTTTTCGCTGGTGGTACATTTCTTACCATAAAAACCATCATGGAAATTGTTGAGAAAATTACCCATGACGATCACGGCAGCGATTCTTCAGTAACTGGACTTGGTTTCACCAGAGCAATAGTTCAAATTGTATTGCTCGATATCGTTTTCTCATTCGATTCTATTCTCACTGCTGTCGCCATCTCATCGAATCTTGTGATCATGATTCTTGCAGTGGTTATTGCGATAATCATTATGATCGCGTTCTCCGGTGTCGTGAGCGACTTCATCAATAAATACCAAACCATTAAAATGCTCGCCTTGGTATTCTTAGTGGCCATCGGTCTTGTGCTGATCTTAGAATCACTTCATTTTGAAGAGAACTTCCACGTGAACCTGAAAAACTATGTTTACATAGCGATGGGCTTCTCACTCACGGTTGAAACGCTTAATTTGCTTAGAACCAGAGCATCTCAGAACAGAACTAGAAAATCACATCTAGCTGAAAAGCACTAACGATCATTTTTGGCATGAATTTTATCAGCTCAATTCGACAACGCTAGGCCTTTTGGGTAAAGCATAACTTCAAAATCCAAGTATTATGAAATGTCTGGTTCTATTTTTCGCAGCCGCATTGGCTTTTCAGTCAATCCAAGCACAAAATCTTCTCGACAGAGCTACAAATGCCATCAATTCAGGTGCATCAGCTGCTACTCAAGGAAGCGGATTAAGAAACGATGAAGTAGTTAAAGGTCTAAGAGAAGCATTAACTATTGGCAGTGGAAATGCTTCTGGAACAGCATCAAAACGTGACGGATTCCTGAAAAACAGTTTAATAAAAATACCATTTCCAAAGGAAGCCAAGGTCGTTGAAACCAAAGCCCGTCAAATTGGAATGGGTTCACAGGTCGACAAATTCGTAACAACCATGAATCGCGCCGCTGAAGAGGCTTCCAAAGAAGCGACTCCAGTATTCGTGAACGCAATCAAAACAATGACCATTACCGATGGAATTTCAATCCTCCGTGGTGGCGACAATGCAGCAACTACTTATTTAAAAGGTAGAACTACCGCCGAGCTCACCAATAAATTCTCTCCAATCGTAAGGAAGGCAATCAACAAGGTTGAACTCACTAAATATTGGAAACCAATTATTACAGGATACAACAAAATTCCAGGGGTTAAAAAACAAAATCCCGACCTCGATAGATATATTACTGAGAAAACCTTAGAAGGATTGTTTACCCTGCTTGGTCAGGAAGAAGCCAAAATCAGAAAAGACCCTGTTGCTCAAGTAACAAACCTGCTTAGAAGGGTTTTCGGAGGCAAATAATTAACGGCCAATTTTTACGGGATCTCCTAGAAACTTAGGACTTGTTCCTAAGATAAATACATCTAAGATTGCTTTAATCCGGGCGAAATATTCCCGGATTTCTGTTTTTATAGCATAGCCAGCCGGAACTCCTTCGGCCTGATAGCCAATCGCTGGAATTTCCGATTGTTTGGCAATGAATAAGGCTCGCTCCAAGTGAAATTGCTGAGAAATAATTGTGATACTCGTTTGGCCAAATACTTCCTTTGCCCGAACCACCGAATCGAATGTTCTAAATCCCGCATAATCTGATACGATTGCAGAATCAGGCACTCCAGCGGTAATCAATGCCAATCGCATCTCTTTGGGTTCGTTGTACTCGGCTTTTCTATTGTCGCCCGAAACCAGCAAATAATCAACCTTGCCCGTTCTATACAACTCTGCGGCAGCTTCAATTCGATAGGCAAAAAACAAGTTTCTTTTGCCTCCTTTAGCAAACTTGCTAGTGCCCAACAACAAACCAACCTTCGACTTAGGCATGCTCTCGGTGTTGGTAAAAATCATCGATTCACCACTTTGCCTCACCCGCTCATTGCTCCACCAAGCCAACCAACTGAATAGGCCTAAAAGTAACATTGAGCTGATAAACAGCTTTCTAAGTAATTTCTTCCAAGGCATGTTCAAAGGTATTAATTCTCATTTATCTGTGCCGCGAAACAACATTTCAAGCGTGCCAAATGATCATCATGCTTTGTTATCTTTGCACGAAATTTCGTTTCCAATGAGCAAACCATCCCTCCCGCAGGTCGAAGAGAAAAAGGAACTCAGTTTTGAAGAATTCAAACAAACAGTTCTTCATGATTACCAGATTGCCTGCGAAAGCCGCGAAGCCAGTCTTCTGGGTCGCAAGGAAGTGCTCACCGGGAAAGCCAAATTCGGCATTTTCGGCGATGGTAAAGAAATCGCTCAAATTGCGCTCGCAAAAGCCTTCAAACCTGGCGATTTCAGAAGTGGCTATTACCGCGACCAAACTTTCATGCTTGCAACCGGATTAATGACGGTTCGCCAATTCTTTGCGCAATTATACGCTCACGCGGATGAAGAAGCAGAGCCAATGTCGTCTGGTCGCTCCATGAATGGGCATTTCGCAAGTACCACCGTAAATCCTGATGGATCATTCCGTGAAATCTCAAAACTGAAGAACTCATCTGCCGATATTTCCCCTACAGCCGGACAAATGCCGCGTCTCCTCGGATTGGCTTATGCTTCCAAAGTGTATCGCAATAACCCCGAACTGAAGGATTTTACACAATTCTCCAATGCAGGAAATGAAGTCGCTTTTGGAACCATTGGTGATGCAAGTACTTCCGAAGGCCTGTTCTTCGAAGCCATGAATGCAGCCGGTGTGCTCCAAGTGCCTCTTGCCATGTCGGTTTGGGATGATGGATACGGAATTTCTGTTCCAACGCGCTACCAAACCACCAAAGGAAACATCTCCAAAGCCCTCGAAGGTTTCCGTGAAGACGGCGAAGGAAATGGAATTCTGATTTTCAACGGAAAAGGTTGGGACTATCCTAGTCTCGTTGAAATGTACGAACAAGGTGTTGCTCAATGCCGCTCCGAACACAAGCCTGTTCTTTTTCACATCCAAGAAATTACCCAACCACAAGGTCACTCCACTTCTGGTTCGCACGAACGTTACAAATCGAAAGAGCGCCTTACTTGGGAAACCGAATTCGATTGTATCCGCAAAATGCGTGAATGGATCTCCGAAAGTGCCATCGCAACAGCTGAAGAGCTCGATCAAATCGAAACCAACGCAAAAAACTTTGTCAAAGAAGAACGCCGCGCTGCTTGGGATGCCTTCCAAACTGACATTAAAGCACTTCAGTCGCAAGCTGTTCCAGTCATTCATGAATTGGCAACCGCAAGCGGGATTGAAGAACTTATCCAACTTGCTTCATCACTGGAGAAAAACAAAGAACCGCTCCGCAGAGACGTGATTGAAATTGCGCGAAAGGCATTGCGATTAACCTGCCAAATGCAAGGTAATTCCTCAAGAAATCAGCTCATCCAATGGGTTCAAAATACCCACACTGATAGCCGCGAAAAATATTCATCTTGGCTCTACAACGAAGGTGATGGCTCTGCACTTGCCGTTAAATCTGTTCCTGCAGTGTACGATGAAACTGCTGCTCAAGTAGATGGCAGAGAAATCCTTCGCGATAACTACGATAAAATCCTTGAAACCAATCCTCTATTCCTCGTTTTTGGTGAAGATGCCGGAAACATCGGCGGTGTTAACCAGACCCTCGAGGGAATGCAGAAGAAATATGGAGAAATCCGTGTAAGTGATACCGGAATTCGTGAGGCAACTATCGTTGGACAAGGTATCGGGCTAGCAATGCGTGGTTTACGACCTATTGCAGAAATTCAGTATCTCGATTATTTGCTCTATGCAATCCAAATCATGAGCGACGATTTAGCAACGTTGCGCTACAGAACAAAAGGAAAGCAGAAAGCTCCACTGATCATTTCAACACGTGGCCACCGACTCGAAGGTGTTTGGCACTCAGGATCACCTATGGGCATGATTATCAATGCTATCCGAGGAATTTACGTGTGCGTGCCGCGCAACATGACACAAGCAGCAGGTTTCTACAATACGCTACTTGCATCCGACGATCCAGCTTTGGTCATCGAGCCACTCAATGGCTACAGAACCAAAGAACCTCGTCCACAAAATATGGGTGAATTCCGCGTTGAACTTGGTATTCCAGAGATCCTTCGCGAAGGTTCAGATCTTACTTTGGTAACTTACGGTTCTTGCTGTAGAATTGCTCTAGATGCCGCAATACAACTCGAACAACATGGTGTTTCGGTGGAGATAATCGACGTTCAAACGTTGCTTCCATTCGATCGTCACCACGCCATTGTTGAGTCTATTAAGAAAACAGGCAAGTTGCTCGTTGTCGATGAAGATGTTCCAGGTGGAGCCAGTGCTTTCATCCTTCAGCAAATTTTAGAAGTGCAAGGTGGTTTCCGTTACCTCGACGCTGAGCCAGTAACTCTAGCAGCACAAGAACACCGCCCAGCCTACGGTTCTGATGGTGATTATTTCTCTAAACCTTCGGTGGATGACATGATCGAGACGGCTTATGCCATGATGAACAAATACAATCCTGCCCGTTTCCCGGGATTCTACGAATGATAGAACGCACCACAGAAGCCGATTCGAATTACGATCATCTCGATCAAATGAGCACCGAAGAGCTGCTCGTGAATATGAACCGGGAGGATCAAACGGTAGCCATCACTGTTCAAAAAGCCATTCCACAAATCACTGCCTTGGCTGAAGTGGTTACCGAAAAAATGAAAATCGGAGGTCGATTGTTCTACATCGGTGCTGGAACTTCTGGGCGTTTAGGTGTAGTGGATGCGTCGGAATGTCCACCGACTTACGGAATCGAATTCGATCGGGTTGTCGGAATCATCGCTGGTGGCGACACTGCCATCCGCAAAGCGGTAGAATTTGCCGAAGACGATTTCGACCAAGCTTGGAAAGACCTTCAAGCTTGGAATATCAATGCAAACGACGTTGTTGTTGGAATTGCTGCTTCTGGAACTACACCTTATGTTATTGGTGGAGTAACCGATGCTGGGAAAAACGGAATTGTCACTGGTTGTATTACTTGCAATGGTGGAAGTCCTTTGGCAGCAGTGGTGAATTTCCCCGTTGAGGTGGTTACAGGACCAGAATTTGTAACCGGCAGCACCCGGATGAAAGCTGGAACAGCGCAAAAGTTGGTGCTGAACATGCTAAGTACCTCGGTAATGATCCGTTTGGGCCGTGTAAAAGGCAACAAAATGATCGACATGCAACTCACCAACCACAAACTGGTCGATCGCGGAACGAAAATGCTCATGAAAGCCCTTGATATTGTTGAGGATATCGCCCGCGAATTGTTGCTCGAAACTGGCAGTGTGCGCAAAGGCATCGAGGCTTACCAAGCTAAAAAAGCGTAAAACAATTTTAACCTACAATCGTTTCAGATCTGATGCAGGAAATTGAGCCCTTCTACAACTGGCGCGATTTGTATGTGGCAGCCGAAGATCCAGCCTCGCCATTTTACGGTCGTGAATACAGCGAATTCGAGTATTCAACCACCGTTTACAACTTCTATATACATCCACAATGGGACGATTTCGGCTCCGAAACGATGTACATGAAAGTGCTCTTTGCCGATTATGATCTAGGTTTTGCGATCATCGAATTTATTGGCGAATGGAACGATGCCATTGGAAACGACATCATGTTTCTAAAACGCGATATTATCGACTTGATGATTGAAGAAGGGATTCGGAATTTCATCTTGATTGGTGAGAATGTGCTGAATTTTCATGCATCAGAAGAAGATTATTACGAAGAATGGTTCGATGATATCGAAGATGGATGGATCGTTGGGATGAATTTTCGAGATCACGTAATTCGTGAATTCAACGATTATGGAATCGATCAGTTCATTCTATTCTCTGGACGCTTCGATTCAATTCCATGGAGAAGATACCAACCACCACAGCTTTTTGCACTCATCGATAAACACATGCGGTTGCGGTTAAATCCCTAATTGATCGATTTTTCTGCACAGTTTTCCACCGCTTTCGTTAACAACTTCACAAGATTATTCTCCCTTAGCGCTTGTTCGCCCAACGCGATAAAAGTACTTTCGCGACATGGCTTCCATTCACGAATTACAGCGAATCGCGACCCAAGTTAGACGCGATATTTTACGTCAAGTTCATGCAGTAAACTCAGGGCATCCAGGTGGTTCTCTAGGCTGCACCGACTTTCTCACAGCACTCTATTTCCACACATTAAAGCATACACCTGTTCCATTTGAAATGGATGGAAATGGGCAGGATTTGTTTTTCCTTTCAAACGGTCACATTTCGCCAGTTTTTTATAGTGTTCTTTCCCGCAGTGGATATTTCCCAGTGGATGAATTGAAGACATTCAGAAAACTAAACTCACGTTTGCAAGGTCATCCAACAACCCACGAAAAACTTCCTGGTGTAAGAATAGCTTCTGGATCGCTTGGACAAGGACTTTCTGTGGCTATTGGTGCAGCACTTTCAAAGAAACTCAACAACGACAGTACTTTGGTTTATACCCTGCACGGGGATGGAGAACTTCAGGAAGGTCAAATCTGGGAAGCTGCAATGTATGCCGCTGCAAAAAAGGTAGATAACTTGATTGCTACAGTAGATGCAAACGGACAGCAAATTGATGGCTCAACTGATCACGTACTCAACCTTGGAAGTCTTGAAGCAAAATGGCAAGCTTTCGGTTGGGATGTATTGCATATGGATGGAAACAACATGGAATCTGTGGTTTCAACTTTGGAAACTGCTAAGTCGCATACAGGAAAAGGCAAATCAGTCGTTATCTTGATGAAAACTGAGATGGGCAGTGGTGTTGATTTCATGATGGGATCGCACAAATGGCATGGTGTTGCGCCAAACGACGAGCAACTTGCCAAAGGCCTAGCTCAGCTCGAAGAAACACTTGGCGATTATTAATTTATGCAGGCATCCTGGCCTTTGAGAGTGTTCGATAGCTTCCGTTTCTTTAGCGGATCGATTCTTCGTACACGCTCATTTTCTCGGGTGCTCATGTTGGCTTTCTTTTTTGCTTTAGCATTCAAGCCATTCGATGCGAAAAGTCAAGCAAAGCCTGCAAACCAACAAGCCATACCGCTCACTAGGATTCTGCTCATTTTCGATTGCTCCAACAGCATGTTCGGTCTTTGGGAATCGGATTCTAAATACAACATCGCAAGAAGGTTGGTGAGCAAAATGGTCGATAGCCTCGATCGACAGCAAAATGTTGAATTGGCGCTTCGTTGCTACGGGCATCAAAAGAAATACCCTCCCCAAGATTGCGACGATACAAATCTTGAGGTACCCTTTTCAAAAGGAAATGCATGGTTAATCAAGGCGAAACTCGATAAGTTAAAACCTAGCGGAACCACGCCAATTGCACTTTCATTAGAAGCTTGTGCAAAGGATTTTCCCGATAAGAATGCCCGAAATGTTGTTCTGTTAATTACCGATGGTAAAGAAGAATGTGGAGGTGATCCTTGTGCAATTTCTGCTGCTTTACAAAGCAAAGGCATCACTTTAAGGCCTTTTATAGTTGGAGTAGGGCAGTTGGACCCAGCAATTCGGGAGTCATTTAATTGTATTGGGAATTACTATGATGCATCTACCGAAAACGCATTCAATACAATACTGAACATCATTGTTACGCAAGTGCTTAACGCTACAACAGCGCAAGTGAATTTGCTTGATAAAAGTGGTAAGCCTTCAGAGACCGACGTGGCAATGACTTTCTACGACCAAAATACAGGTCAACAGAAATACAACTTCGTGCACACCATGAACAACCGCGGTGTTCCCGATACACTTCGTCCCGATCCGTTGAGTACATACAGATTGGTCGTTCATACGCTTCCTCCAGTGGAGAAGAAAGACATCAAATTGATTTCCGGGAAGCACAATGTGATCGCTGTAGATGCCCCACAAGGATTTCTGAAAGTACAATCAGGAGATGGAAGTTTCAACAAGGAAATCCAGTGCATTATCCGCCGCGCAGGCGATAGTAAAACACTCGATGTGATGGCAATCCGCGAAATGCGAAAGCTCATTGTTGGAAAATATGATTTAGAGATTTTAACACTCCCTCGCACCTATGTTTCGGGTGTTGATATCTCACAAAGCCACACCACAACGGTGAAATTCGACGAGCCTGGTGTGGTGAATTTTCAAACCATCACCAACGGAATCACCAGCATTTTGAAAGAAGATGCCGGACAACTTGTTTGGGTTTGTAATCTTAGCGAAAACGACCAACAAGAAACACTCAAACTTCAACCAGGCAAATACAAAGCGGTGTTCCGCGCCAAGGGAGTTAAAGAAACACTTTTCACAATTCAAACATCATTTCAAGTCCAACCAGGCACCTCACAAAAGGTGATTATCAAATAGCTATGACTGCACCCTTTACCTACACAGATCAACAGGATACCCGTTCAGGCTTCGGAGCCGGATTACTTGAACTTGGCAGAAAGAATCCAGAAGTGGTAGCGCTTTGCGCGGATCTAACTGGCTCTCTGAAAATGGATGCCTTCGAAAAGGAATTTCCTGAACGTTTTTTCCAAATCGGAATTGCTGAGGCCAACATGATCGGTATTGCAGCTGGTATGACGATCGGCGGAAGGATCCCTTTTACAGGCACATTTGCTAATTTTTCTACAGGTAGGGTGTACGATCAAATTCGTCAAAGTGTAGCTTACTCTGGGAAAAACGTTAAAATTTGTGCTTCTCATGCCGGTTTAACTTTGGGCGAAGATGGAGCTACACACCAAATTTTGGAAGACATCGGATTGATGAAGATGTTGCCTCATATGGTGGTGATCAACCCATGCGATTTTAATCAGACAAAGGCTGCAACCTTGGCGATTGCTGAATATGATGGTCCTGTTTATCTGCGATTTGGCCGACCAAAGGTTCCGAACTTTACTACTGCTGACCAGAAGTTCGAAATCGGGAAGGCGGTTCTGCTCAAAGAAGGGAAAGATGTGAGCATTTTTGCTACCGGACATTTGGTTTGGAAAGCGTTAATGGCTGCAGAAGCCTTGATGGAAAAGGGAATCGACGCTGAAGTGATAAATATTCATACGATTAAACCTCTCGATGAGGCGGCGGTCTTAGCCTCGGTTAGTAAAACCGGATGTGCTGTTTCTGCAGAAGAACACCAGCGTCATGGCGGATTAGGCGACAGTATCGCTCAGGTATTGTCGATGAATCTGCCAAAACCGCTCGAATATGTTGCAGTAAACGACAGTTTCGGAGAAAGCGGAACACCCGAAGAATTGATGGTAAAGTATGGTTTAGATACCAGCGATATCATCAAGGCTGCGGAGGTCGCAATCGCTCGGAAATAGATCCGAAAGGCTGGCTCGATAGATTCATTCATGCAGGAGCTTAGCGACAGAGAAATATTAGATCAGTTTTCCAATCCGGAAACACGGAACTATGCGTTCAATTTGCTGGTACGTCAATATCAAAAGCGGCTCTATTGGCATATCCGAAAGATGGTTATCGACCACGATGATACCGACGATATCCTTCAAAACGTTTTCATCAAGGCATTTAACGGATTGGCCAATTTTCGCGAAGATTCGAGGATTTTTACTTGGCTTTACCGCATTGCCACTAACGAATGCATCACATTTCTAAACAGTAAGAAAAAGAGATTTTTTATTCCCTTGGTGGATGTAGAAAATCAGCTTTCGCAGAATTTAGAAAACGACAGCTATTTCAATGGCGACAGAATTCAGATGCGCCTCCAACAAGCCATTCTTACCCTGCCCGAAAAGCAGCGCCTCGTATTCAATATGAAATACTTTGAAGACATGAAATACGATGACATGTCGGAGATTTTGGGTACTTCCGTTGGCGCGCTCAAGGCTTCATACCATCATGCCGTAAAGAAAATTGAAGAATTCATGAAGCGTTTTTAAACCATTTTTGATACAAACCATCACAAGCCCATCATGAAAATGGAAGACAACTTAGAACCACATCTGCAAGGATTCGACAGGGAAAACCCCTTTCGGGTTCCTGACGGATATTTCGATCGCTTCCCCACGAAAATGAGCGAGCGAATTGTTCAGAAAAAACCAAGATTTACGTTTCCTTTTCCGTCTTTGTTAAAACCAATTCCGATTTTTGTCACTGCAGCTTTAATTATTACAGTTGGTATCATAGGGTTGAAAACGTTCACAAAATCGGAAGTCGCTTTAAGTAATGAAGAGATTTCTGACTACGTTTATCAAGAAGGTATCATCGACGAATTCACCGAAGAGGAATTATTAGAATACTCCGATCTCGCCTTCATCGAAAAAGATAAATCAACCAATCAAAACATTAACATAGATGATCAAACGATTCAAGAATACCTGATCGATCAGGATCTTGATGAAGCAGATATCATCAATGAACTTTAATAATCCATCATGAGAACAACCTTATCCATCCTCATGCTGATCGTCAGTATAACCACTGTTTCGGCACAACCTAAAGGCGGAAAAAAAGCCAATGGTGTAAGAGAAAGAATCAAAGCCCAACGGGTCGCATTCATTACCGAGAGATTAGCATTAACCAGCGACGAAGCCCAACGGTTTTGGCCAGTTTACAACGAATTTACTAGCCAAATCGAGGGTATCAAGAGAAAGCAGAAAGATAATAGAACTTCTACCAACGATAAATTGGCTGTGATGACCGATAAAGAGGTAGAAAAATCGCTCAGCGACGAACTTCTCTCCCAACAGCAACTAGTTGATCTTCAGCGACAATACCAACAAGAATTGCTCAAAGTTATCGCTATAAAGAAAATTGCAATGCTTTACAAAGCTGAGCACGATTTTAAATTGAATCTTTTGAAAAAGATGCGTGACGCGGGTCAGCGGCCTCCACCCGACGATGAAATTTAGTTTTTAGTCCCTGTTAAGGAGCTGTTTCTCATTGAATCAGCTCCTTTTTTTATTGATATTTTTCAGGAATCAAATACTGCTGAACATAGTCTTTCACGCCATCTTCGAGCGAATAAAAGTCATCAGAATAACCTGCCAATTGAATTTTGCCCATATCTGCTTCTGTGAAATACTGGTAAGTCTCTCTGATGTCTTCAGGTGTGTCGATAAATTCAATATTCGGCTCAACCTCCATAGCTGTAAAAGTTGCCAAAACGAGATCTTTGAAACTGCGCGCCTTGCCCGAACCTAAGTTGTAAATTCCACTCGCAGGTCGCTCTTTCATTAGGAATAAAATCATCGAAACCACATCTTTCACATACACGAAATCGCGGCTTTGCTCTCCATCTGCGTAGCCTTCACGGTGCGATCTGAAAAGCTTCATTTTCCCGTTTTGCTGGATTTGATGAAAGGCATGAAAAATCACTGAAGCCATACGGCCTTTGTGGTTTTCGTTTGGGCCATAAACATTGAAGAATTTCAAACCTGCCCAGAAGAATGGAGTGCGCTCTTGTTGCAAAACCCACTTGTCGAAGTCGTTTTTTGAATCACCGTAGGGATTGAGTGGCTTTAAACTGTTCACTACATCGTGGCTGTCTGAGTAACCCAATTCGCCCAAACCATAAGTGGCTGCAGATGATGCGTAAATCAATGGAAGTCCATATTCTACACATTTGTTCCACACCATTTTCGAATAACCAATATTGAGTTCTTCGAAGATAGAAGTGTCGAATTCTGTGGTGTCGGTGCGCGCTCCCAAGTGGATTACAAACTGCACCAAGGTGTGATTTTCATCCAACCAACCTGCAAAAACTTTCCTATCTACCAATGCACTGTATGTTTTTCCTTTGTAGTTCGCTTCTTTGGAAGGATGCGAAAAATCATCGACCAGCACTAAGTCGACATAGTTCTGGTTGTTCAGCTCAGCAACAACACAAGAGGCAATAAATCCGGCAGCGCCCGTTACAACAATCATGTTTTAGGAATTTGTGCAAATGTATTGAAGCATACCGATAAAACAGTTTAACTTGGTGAGCGTTCTGATAAGGTATGATTCAACTGTTTCTCTTTCTTTTTCATCTCAATTCAGGCATTGGAAATTTTACGCCAATCCCGAATAATAGCGCTTCAGATACGCTGATTTGGCAACCTGAAACCAAGCTTGTTTGGGATGATTTTCTTGCAGAAGCGCCTGCTAGAAACAAATTTGCAGCCTACACATACACGCTCATTAACATGGAGTATTCTGCAACAATGACTGAAGGAAAAGTGAAGCCAACTTTCGAAATCTATGCAGCTTTCAACCGCCGAAGATCTTGGGTGAAAAACCAACGAGAAGCCCGTACGTCGGAAATTTTAGCACACGAACAAGCTCATTTCGACATAGCGGAGATTACCGCAAGAAGGCTGCGCAAAGCACTCCTCACAGAAACATATAGCCGCAAGAATCTGGAGCAAAAGATCAACTCGATTTATCAAGTAACCATCCAGACAGGCGACGAAATGCAAGCACTCTATGACCAAGAATCAGATCATGGATTGAACAAAACGCAGCAATTGAAATGGAGTAATCGTGTGAAAAACGAGCTCAGCGAATTGGCCAACTACGCGCGTTGATTCAGGAATTCTTGTGTAGCGCTGAAGATATCTTCAGGATTGCTAGCGTAAGGCTCTGGCTGAAACTTTAGTCCCGTAACTTGTTCGTACAATTCAATATAACGGTTCGAAATTTCTTCGATCCAAGCTGCATCCATCGCTGGAACAACTTGTCCGTCTTTGCCTTGAAAATCATTGGCAATAAGCCACTGACGAACAAATTCCTTGCTTAATTGCTTCTGTATTTCACCATTTGCTTGGCGCTCAAAATATCCTTCAGCATAGAAAAAACGCGAAGAATCGGGCGTGTGAATTTCATCAATCAGGACGATTTCTCCCGAAGCTGTTTTTCCAAATTCATATTTTGTATCCACCAAAATCAGACCTCTGCTGGCAGCCATTTCGGAGCCTCGAGCAAAAAGCTTTCGGGTGTAATCTTCCAATACAATGTAATCGGCTTCCGAAACGATTCCCTGGGCAAGAATCTCTTCGCGGGAAATATCCTCATCGTGCCCTTCCGACGCTTTTGTGGTAGGTGTGATGATAGGTTCTGGGAAGCGATCGTTCTCTTTCAGGCCATCGGGCATATTTACGCCGCACAATGATCTTTTACCTAACTGATATTCCCTTCCGGCGTGCCCGGCCAAATAACCACGAATCACCATTTCAACTTTAAAGGGCTCGCAGATATGTCCAACAGCCACATTAGCAGCAGGAACGCCAACAAGCCAATTTGGAACTATATCGCTGGTGGCTTTCAAGAAATGCGTTGCCGTTTGATTGAGCACCTGACCTTTGTACGGAATTCCTTCTGGCAATACGACATCGAAAGCTGAGATTCTATCGCTGGCAACCATCACTAGCATTTCGTTTCCGATAGTGTATACGTCGCGTACTTTTCCTTTGTAAAAAGCTGTTTGGTTATCGAACTGAAAATTAGTGCTTTTCAGACTTTTCGGATGCTGCCTGGTATGCATGAAGAATTTGTGTAACAAGTTTGTGACGAACAACATCGCCTGTGTCGAGATGAATGATTTCGATCCCGTCGATGTTGTGCAATATTTTCAGGGCATTGCCCAAGCCAGACGGCTGATTTTTGGGCAAGTCGATTTGGGTTAAATCTCCGGTGATAACGAATTTGGCAGAGCGACCCATCCTGGTGAGGAACATCTTCATTTGCACTTCAGTGGCATTTTGAGCCTCATCTAAAATCACGAAAGCATTGTCGAGTGTTCTTCCACGCATGAAAGCCAGCGGCGCAATCTGAATGATCCCTGTTTCAAGAAATGTGGATAATTTATCCGCAGGAATCATATCCAAAAGCGCATCATACAAAGGCTGCAAATAAGGATCGAGTTTTTCTTTTAAGTCGCCTGGAAGGAAGCCTAAATTTTCACCCGCTTCAACAGCAGGTCGGGTGAGGACGATTCGCTTCACTTCCTTGTTTCTCAAGGCCCTAACTGCCAATGCAACGGCGGTGTATGTTTTTCCAGTTCCTGCAGGACCAATGGCAAAAACCATATCATTTTTATAAGAACTAAGCACAATCCTTTTCTGATTGGGCGTTCTGGCTTTTATAACAAGGCCGTTGTTTCCATAAACAATGATTTCGGATCCTCCTTGATCAGGTTCCAACTCAGGCAAGTCGTTGTTTGGATTCATCATTTTTCTGATGAATTGTTCCCCCAGACCTCCGAACCGCTGATTGTGAGCTACAAGCTGGTTCAATTTAGTTTCGAAAATTAAAACGTCTTTTTCTGGACCAGAAAGTTTCATTTCAAGTCCACGGGCTACAATTTTCAATCCCGGAAAAAAGGATCTAAAAAGGTCTAAATGAACATCGTTAACACCGTAAAGTTGAACCGGATCAACGCCCGGAACAAGGATTGTTTTTTCTATCAAGGGATTTGCTGGAACTGGGAGAATTAATCTTTGTTTTTGATCTACAAATAAATGAATTTTGATGCGTTCCGACAACGCGAAATCATCCCGAAATGGCAATAATTACACTTACATCCGATTTGGGCACTACTGATTATTATTTGGCAGCTGTGAAAGGCGAGATTTTGAGCCAGATTGTTGATGTTAGGATGGTTGATATTAGCCATGATATTCCCAAATATGATTTGGTGAAAACGGCTTTTATCGTTTCGAATGCATGGAAGCATTTCCCAAAGGGTACAATTCACATTGTTGGCGTTGAGCCCCTCGAAAGTGAAGACGCTGCGTTGGTAGCAATATCGGCTGGAGGGCACTTTTTTATTGGCGCCGACAATGGTGTTTTTTCGCTCATTTTGAATGTTGTTGTGGATGAAATTGTGCAACTGCGTGTAGGGAAAGATGCCGTTACTCCAACATTTCCAATGTTAGATGTATTTGTTCCTGCAGCTTGTCATTTGGCGCGTGGAGGAACGCTTGAAGTGATTGGCAGAAAGCGGGAAACACTCCGGCAAATGCTGATGCAAAGTCCGCCGATTGGAAGCGGGCACATCAAAGCGAATATCATATATATTGATTCATTCGGAAATCTGATCACCAACCTAACTCGTGAAATGTTCGAAGAAGCGGGGAGGGGAGAGCCTTTTGAAATCCAATTGAAAAGCAAAGACATCATTTCAAGAATTACAAAAAACTATAACGATCAAGGTCCTTCTTCCTTGATAGCCATATTTGGGCACTCCGGATTTTTAGAAATTGCGCTCGTTAGAGGCTCTGCGGCAAAGCTACTAGGCCTAAAAGTGAGTGATACTATTCGCGTTGAATTTTATGCTAGTTAGAATCGTTAAAATGCATTTCAATGCTGATGGTTGCGATCAGTTTGTTGAGGTGTTCAAAAATAGTGCGGATAAAATTCGTGCAACAACTGGATGTCTGTATCTCGAATTACTGCAGGATACAAACGATCCTTGTAGTTATTCAACTTATAGCCATTGGGCCAACCAACAAGCGTTGGAAGATTATCGAAATTCTGAATTGTTCAAATCAACTTGGGCAGCCACTAAGGTTCATTTTGATCGTAAGCCTGAGGCAGTAACTTGGCTCCGCCTTTTCAGTTATACTTAGAAAATCTGACTATCTAATATATTTGATTCGAAATGCGATAAGTTATGATTTGCGTTCTTTTCCCTTAATATATTACATAATTCATTCTTTCTTACTTTTTTATTTTCAATTTTATTGAATATTTTGTTCTTCTGAACACTCAATAAATACTAGGCTTTTCGATTTTCTGACGGTTAATTTCCCCTTCATAAAGCCGAACATCTAGAATAATCTTACACTGTAAGTAACAACGAGGTCACCTCCAAACGAGGCCAAACAGCGGTTATAGATTTGTCGTAGAAGATTTACAAATAACAACCGAACACCTCGATATTATGAACCGTTTCTACTATTTACTCATTCTACTGTGCACAATTGCACTAAACCCTGCAGAATCATTTGCAGCGACTAAAACTTGGATTGGCTCACAAAATGCAAGTTGGTCAAATCCTTTTAATTGGCAGCCATCAGGTATACCAACTTCATCGGATGATATAATTTTTACAGGAGCAGTTTCTAACCAGCCTTGTAATCTTCCATCTACAGCTATTGTTAAAAGCATAAGCTTACTGCCAGATTACTCAGGTACATTAACGGGATCCAATTCTGCAACAGCAATATTAACAGTTCAACAGCTTTTTAGCATCGAAGGTGGTACTGTCAATATGAACCGAAGCCGATTAAAGTCTATGCAATTGCTAAGAATTAACGGTGGTTCACTAATTAAGGGTAACGATGGTATTTCTTCTTTTGTAAATTTAGAATTGCTTGCTGGATCTTTAACATTTGGAAGTGGTAAAGTAGAAATTCTTGGAACTTTCAATATGGCTTCTGGAAATGCCACTCTAGGTTCTGGGATATTTTCTTTGAATGGAGCTTACAATCAATCTGGAGGAGTAGTTCAAAAAGCATCAGGAATTGCCTATTTCAATAGCTTAACTCCTGCAATAATTTCGAACGGTACATTTAATTGTTTGGCATCAACTGTTAATTTTAAAGGATTGCAGTTTAATGCCGGGACATTTAATGCCGGAACTTCATCGATCTATTTTGCCGCACCTGTTTCTTTTAATGGCGCACAAGTCGACAAAGCTTCTGGTGGATGGTATATGAGCAATAATGCATCTGTTGCGTTTGTTAATTCTCAAATTAATTTTGGAAATTCTATTTTTAATGGTGTAGATGTTTCATTTACAAATTCGCCGGCTTCGCTCGGAATGGGTGCGTTTTTGGCTTCTGGATCTGTAAATGTAGACCAGTCAATAATTTCTAAAGTATCAGGCGATTTTCGTCTTGCATTAAATGATACATTGGAATTAAATCAATCTTCTATAAATGTTGGAAGTGGTTTGTTTATCGCGAACCATTTAAATATGGTAAACAGTAATCTTGATTTAGGATCAGGTAATTCAGTAATTAATGGATATTCATCTATATTGAATAATAGCAATTTGAATAAGTCAGCAGGTGATGTTCAATTATCTTACAATGCAGCTGCAAATTTATTTGGGAGTAACATGAATTTATCTGGATGTAATTTAATCAATCTTGGTGAATTTAAATTAGAGGCATCTACATTTAAATCTAATTCTTCGCCTGTATTGATTAATGGAAATCTTGAAATCAATAGCGACGCTTTGTTTAATGCACCAACTTCAACATTAAAAATCAAAGGAGATTTTCGTAGAATTAACGGATCATTTGATAATAACAATGGCGGGGTAATTCTCTCTGGCAGCAGCACCTTTCCTTACAGTATTATTGGTCAACCAGAATTCTACAATTTAACAATTGAGCACAAGGAAAACGTTACTGCAAAATCAGTTGAAATTTCTGGATATGTAATAGTAAATAATACGTTTTCTATCGACAATGGAAATTCAACTGATCGACCTGTTAAATTAAACAATGGAACAATTCGTTTGATAGGCAATATGAATATCGCTCAATATGGAACAATCCAAGTGAATACAGGCGACGGATTAGTTTCATTTGCTGGTGCAGGAATTCAAACAATATTAGGAGGAAACTTGAATGCGGGAAGTAAAATTCTTCCTCGAATTGAGGTTGTTAAATCGGGTGGTGAATTTATCGTAAATGGACTACTTAGCTTTGGAAATGGTTTTTCTCACGACAATTCGATGATTAGTTTTGAGTCGGAAGCAGTTGTTTGTCTAGCAGGTGGTAATTTCGATTTTCACGATTTAATGATTCCTCGCGTTGAGGTTACTGGGATTGGTTCATTGGTTAGTACTACCACTATTCTAGGGAATTTGGAAATTCACAATGATGGAGTTTTATTGAATGCAAATGAAAGCTTGAATGTAATTGGGAATATTTACAATTATGGAAGATTTCAAAACAATTCTGGTTCAATTAATGCAAATTCATTAATTTACAATTATGGTGATTTTGCTGCTAATAGTGGAACAGTTAATGCATTAGCAGGTATTCAACAAGATTCAATGGTCTTTTCAGCGAATGCTGCTCAAGTAAACATCCTAGGAAATTTAACTGTTAACGGAGGTCGATTCAGTTGCAACAATGGCTTGGTTGCCATAAGTGGATCAGTAATTCAAAATAACGGTGAGATTTATGGGAATGTAGGAGCCGGATCAATGAATGTAAGCCAGAATTTTACTCAGAACAATGGTGCTTACATGGCGCAAAATGGCACATTGAATATTGCAGGAACATTATTAATGAATGGAATTTTTGGCAGAGGAAATGGAACAGTCAATTTTAATGGAATTGGACCACAATCTATTCCAGCTATAGCATATAACCGTTTAACAATAGGTGGTTCAGGTAGATTAATTACCCTAACCCCAGGTGAAATTAGAATTTTTGCAGCCTCCTCGGGCTTTGTGCCGAATGCTTCCAATTTTTATACAACCACTGGAAACACAATTCATTTTGATAGATCGGGAAATCAGGACATTACTGGATTTGCTTACAATAGTTTAACCGTGAGTCGAACTGGAGTTAAGACAATAATAGCCAATGCATCAGTAAAATCAACTCTGCAGGTTGGAAACAATACCTCCTTTGATGCAGATGGCATTTCCAATAATCGAGTTGTTACGCTTTTATCTTCTCAATCTTCAACCGCTCGAATTGCACCAATGTTGACTGGAGCATCGATAGTTGGTAATATGAATATTCAAAGATGGACGCGTGGAGGAATTCGTTCAAATAGATTTTTGGGTGCTCCTGTTGACACTACAAATGGTATAACTTTCAAACAATTAAAAGACAATGTAATAGTATTGGGTCCTGGATCGGGAGCAAATGGTTTTGACAATCCAACGGTATTTACTTCAAATTTGAGTGTTTTTAACGAATCATTGCCAAATGGAAATGAATGGAGATCGCCTTCAAGCATATATGAAGTAATTCCAACAGGGAAAGGGCTAATATTATATCACGTTGGAGATAGAACACAAATTCCGATTTCGAACATAACTATTCCAAATGCTGTTACAATCGACTTCAAAGGAACTCCAAATCAAGGAAACATTAATCTTCCAATTCAGTGCACTGGAGTTTGTATTGAAACAGACAATGGCAATGGGTGGAATTTATTGTCTAATCCGTATGCATCTCCGATCGATTGGATGTCGACTGATTGGGTCAAAAGCGGAGTTTCTGGAACCATTTTTATTTGGAATCCTAGAATAAATCAATACGCATCTTTTAACTCGAATAATCCATCTGCAGCTACAAATGGAGGATCGCGTTTCATTGGGCCTGGGCAAGCATTTTTCCTCAAAGCCACAGAATCAAATCCAGTTTTGAACATTAATGAACTTGTAAAATCATCACAATTTCCAGATACATTGATGTTTAGAAATGGTTTAATTCAAGATCAACTTCGACTTACAATTTCGAATATTCAAATGGAAATTTCAGATGAAGTAGTAATAGGTTTCGACCAATTTGCAACAGAATCATTTGAAGATGCATTTGATGCCACTAAGCCAATTTTACCTGATGTGCCTTTGAATATTTCAGCGATAAATGAAACTGGTGAATCATTGTCTGCGCACATTTTTAATGTGCCGGATCTGAATGTTTCTGAAAAGGTAATCCCTTTGAATCTTTCAGCCATTGCGGGAGTTTATGAATTTCAAGCTTCGCAATTGAGTAGCTTTGGAAATGGGATTTCATTTTATTTGTTAGATGAGTTCAAAGGAACTACTACAAAATTAATTGAAGGACTCAAGGTTGCGGTAGAAGTAAATGAAAGTCCTGCATCTACTGCAAAAGGAAGGCTTAAGCTTGTTATTAAATCGACCCAACATCAACAACAAGTACTGAATGAAATGCAGGTTTGGCCAAATCCTTCTGATGGATCGATGGTTAACTTTTCTACAGGAAGCACTGAAAAAGGCGAGTTGAAGTTGTATAATATTGTTGGATCAGAAGTAAGGTCAATAATTATCAACTCTAATAACGATGGATTTATTCAATCAGATATTTCTGAACTTCCTTATGGTGTTTATACAGCTGTTTGGACTTCAGGATTGCAGCGTTTAAGTGCCAAGTTAACTAAGAGGTAACACCTATGAATATTGAGCATCTCGCAATTCAATAAGGGTTTCGAGATGTTTTTTATTGTTAATAAGTTTAATGCTAGTCTCTTATTGAAAATTATTGGTTATTTATTTTTACTCGCACAATCAATAAATTCATTTCATAATGGGACTCATTAAAGAATTCAGAGATTTTGCCATGAAAGGCAATGTAGTAGACCTTGCAGTCGGTGTGATCATCGGCGGTGCATTTGGTGGAATCGTAAACTCCTTAGTGGGTGATATTTTAATGCCTTTGTTAGGCGTAGTTTCTGGAGGCATAAATTTCAATGATAGAGCTATAGAAATTGGAGATGCCGTTATTGCATATGGAAAATTCATTCAAGCAATAATCTCCTTTCTAATTATAGCTTTCGCTCTTTTTATGGTGATTAAGGGGTTGAATTCTTTGAAAAAACAAGAAGTAGCTCTTCCTCCAAGTGAACCTGCGCCAACTAAGGAAGAAAATTTGCTTTCGGAAATTCGTGATCTTTTAAAGGAGAGAAGATAATATGAAGAAGATAGTCCTATTTTTCGTTGTTTTTGTTAGTTTCAGCTCTCTTTTCGGACAGATCGTGGTATTAGAAGATACTGCGGTTAAAGGATGGAAAAGAGGTGGTTTTTTGTCTTTTTCAGTCAATCAAGTAGCGCTTCAAAATTGGGCTGCTGGCGGAGAAAGTGCACTTTCTTCTACAGTTATAGGCAACTATTTTTGGAAATATAGAAAGAACGATCTTTACTTTGAATCATTGCTCGATGGTGGTTTCGGTATTATCTCGACAGCTAGTCAGTCAATCAGAAAAAATGAAGATAAACTTGAGCTTAATGCCAAATTTGGCAAAAAGGCAAAAGGTAAATTCTACTATGCGGGCTTAATGAACTTTAGGACTCAGTTTGCTCCCGGGTTTAATTTTCCCAATGATAGTACAATAATATCTGATTTTATGGCGCCTGCATTTCTTTCGTTGGCCATTGGTGTTGACTATAAACCAAATGATTGGTTTTCTTTGTTTTTATCACCAGCTACTGGTAGATCTACATTTGTGCTTAATCAAGACTTGGCCGATGCGGGTCAATTTGGCGTTAAGCCAGCAATCATAGACTCATTTGGCAATAAAACTGAAGGTGAAAATGTTAGATTCGAATTTGGTGCTTATATGAGGGCTAGGCTTCAAAAGGATTTAGCAAAGAATGTAAGCATCATATCCAATCTTCAATTGTTCAATAATTATACTGATCCAATTTCTGAACAAAGACAGAATATCGATGTCAACTGGGAAACTATTTTACTTATCAAGGCAAATAAATGGTTAACAACCAGCATCTTCACAAATTTAATATACGATCATGATGTTCAAGTCCCAGTTAAGAGATTAGTGAACGGGGTTGAAGTAGATGGCACTGGTCCAAGAACGCAATTCAAAGAGGTTCTTGGAGTTGGAATTTCATTTAAATTTTAATTTTCGTCGAAAAGAAAATTAATATCAGTAATTAATTCATTAACAGAGGAGGAGTCCGTGCCATCATAAAATCCACGGATTCTTCCTTTTTTATCTATAAGAGCAAAGTTTTGTGTGTGGATAAAGTCTTCTGGTCCTCCATTTCCTTCTTGCGCATCAAGTAAGTATCCGGTTCTCGCTTGTTTGTACAATTCAGATTTTGCTCCTGTTAGGAAAATCCATCGTTTCGAATCGGCGTTGTACTTAGAAGCGTAAAGATCTAAAATTTCTGGGCTATCTGTTTCTGGATCAACAGTATGAGACAAAATCATTACATCCTTTTGATTATTGTAAACCCTGGATAATTGGTTGCTCATTATAGGGCAGATGCTTTTGCAAGTAGTGAAGAAATATTCAACAACATAAACTTTTCCCTTAACCACTTCCTCAGTTACTGTTTCCCCCTTTTGATTGATGAAATTAAACGGTGGAATAGTATGGAAAACTGTATCAATTTGTTGTTTTCCAGCTTTAAGAGTCGTATCCAATCGGTGGTTTCCAAGAATAGGAAGATTTTTAAAGACCTTTTTCGGACTTCCAGTTTGAATATAGAGCCAAGCAAGACCCGCAATCAGTAATAATGGTAAAATTAAAGGAAGGAACTTTTTCATGTTGTAAATTTCTACAAAATTATAAGAAGGAATACACCCTATATGATGTTTTTAATTTTTTTGAATAGAATTGAAAAGACTTATTATTAAATTAAATATAGTAGAGATAAAAGACATTTCAATGGTCTTAAAATATTGAGTCTGTAAATTCGAAAGTAAAATCTATTAAAAATTAATTTATTTAATGCCCAATTATCGACATATTTATGAAATTCTGCCTTGAAAAATAAGATTAGACAGAAACAGTTTTTAGCTAAACTTTGGTCGATGAATTTTGTAATAAATGATATTTCGGATCACCAATGTTGGATAAGTTACAAACTTTGTTTGGAGCTCCAAGTCCACACTTTTCAAAAGCTCATTCGTGATTTGCTGTTTTTTTCTGCTTTAAAATGAGCCACAACAATGATGCTGAAATTGCTGTTAAAATTGAAAACAGTTTTTCAAAAGTATTGATTGCAATTATGTTTCTAATTGTATTAACTATGAAAATTGCAAAGAACACCCATAGAATAGCGTTAATTATCTTTTCCGAAAATTTGTGCTTTACAAAGTTTCCCTTAATTAATAGTAATGAACCAAGAAATAGGTTTAATAAAATTGAAATAATTTCAAATACATACATTTCATTATCGTTTTGAAGACGACCTCCCCAAGTTAAATCGTAAGGAATAACTTTTACGGCAATACAAATATGAAATAGAATTACTGCCATTAGTAGTCCTAAAAATATCTTTATGGGATTATTTAAAATGAATTTCACGAGGGCTTTAAATTGCATCAAATTAACCGGAATAGCCTATTAGATTTATGATTATAAGAATTTCAGTTGTCATAATAAAGCTAGTCAAATATCACGCGTCTAAGTTTTTCTCAAAATAAAGATTACTATTCTATTTAGAAATAGAAAAATGAAATTCAGTTCCTTGGCTTAATTCTGATTCAACATAAATTTCCCCTCCGAGTTTTTCTACAATTTTTTTTACTGTCGCTAAACCAATGCCATTTCCTTTATTTCCGAATTGATCTTTGCTGGCAGCAGTCTTAAACAAATCAAAAATCGCGCTATGATACTTTTTATCGATTCCAGGGCCATTGTCTTTAACAATAAATAAATATTGTCTTTGATTTTCGGAAACAAAAAGTTCGATTTCTGCGATTTTCTTATTGCTGTACTTTAATGAATTTGTAAATAAATTGACTAGAATTTGATCAATTAATATTTGATATGTTTCAATGGTTGTTAATTCTGAGTCCAACGAAATTGTTAAATTTTCACTATTACCAATTAGTGTAGCAAGATCAGTTGTTATCTCGTTTAAGTTTACTGTAGACTTTGTTAATAAACTCAAATCGTCAATTTTTGATAACTGCAATAAACCATCAATTAGCAATCTAAGTCGATGACCTGACTTTTCAATTGATTCTAAGAGAAGATTCCCTTTTGAGTCTATTTGTGAAGAATATATATCGGAAAATAAATTGGCTGCACTCATTATGTTTGTTAACGGAGCCTTTAGATCATGTGCAGCAATCGATGCAAAACTTTCTAGTTCTTGATTTTTCTGTTTCAATTGAAATTTTAATTCCTCTTGTATACGCAAACCTTTTTTATAATTAAGCAAATTCATTATCTGCTTTGAAATCGTTTTAAGTGACCTGATTTGTTTATCACTTAATTTTCGTGGAGTATTGTCAATAACGCACAATGTTCCTAACGGAAGATCTTGATCGCTTTTCAATACGAATCCAGCATAGAATATTACGAAAGGATTACTTATAACTTAGGGATTATCAAAAAAACGATCATCTGCTCTAGCATCTTCAATGATAAAAAAGTCTTCGGATTCATTGATTGCGTGAGCGCAAAATGCTAAATCGCGGCTAGTCTCATTTACATTTAAGCCAACTTTAGATTTAAACCATTGTCTGTCGCTATCCACTAAACTAACAAGAGAAATGGGAGTTTCACAAATCTCTGATGCAAGTTGGGTTAAGTTGTCTATTTCTTCTTCCGACTTGCTATCTAATATCAAATAAGAATTTAGACTATCAAGACGTTCTGATTCTCTTAAATGAAATCTTGGTTTCTGCATAATTATTTTTTCTATCAATTATAGTGATATAATATGAAATATAAAACTCCGATAACCAATAAGTTTATATCTTCTTTGGTCGAGTTGCTTAGAATATTCTGTTGCTTTCTGAACTAAATGCATTAGATTAGACGCACGTTCCGAGCAAAACAGATGTTTAAAGTAGCATGAATGTCTATATGTTGAAAAATTACTGTTTTGCGCTGTAATAATGTTCGTTTGGAGACCACTATGCGAGGTTCGCTGGGACTGGCTTCCAGCGATTTTTAAGAGTGTGTTTTTGCATAGAGCTTTTGATGTCCGCAGTAATATTTTCAATAATTAAAATTTAAGCCTACACCCATGCCCATGTCGCTGTCATAGTGAGTTCTAATGCTCATGTTTTTCAGAACGATGTATTGAATGCCCACTGTGTATTCCAAGTCGGTATTGAAGATGAGTTGCATTCTTAGTCGCTTTGAAATTGGAATATCTTCTCGCATGAGTTGCACTCTAACATTTCCATCGTGGTAAATTTCGGTTTGCAGTGTTAGAAGCATAGGTAGAGTATATGTAACTCCAATACTGAATTGTGTTCGGTTGTCTTTTGTGTTGGTTTGCTGGAAGAGATTTTTGTCGTGTTCGTTTAATCCTAATTTTCTGTACCGCCAATCAAAACCGATGAATGGCATGAGCCATTGCATTTTGCCAATATATCTTCCAAAGTGTGTTTCAATTTCATAGCCGTTTACGTCGTTATAACCTAATCTCCAGTCACTAGTTAAATTCCAACGGGTGTTTGAATACAATGACAATCCATCGTTTCCGTTGGAGGCAAAATCGTTTTCAATCATGAAGTGAAATTTTCTATCGTCTGCAAAAAGTTTGCGTTGTGCAAGTTTTGGATTTGGTATTTCAGGGTTTGGTGGTGAGTTTTCATAACTAAAAACTCTGCCCATTCCACTCATCATGTGATACAGGACGTGGCAATGAAAAAACCAATCGCCGCTTTCCATTGCGGCAAATTCTAAAGTGTCGGTTTCCATTGGCATGATGTCAACAATGTTTTTTAGTGGTGCAAAATCACCTTGTCCATTTAGCAAACGAAAGTCGTGCCCATGCAAGTGCATTGGATGTCGCATCATAGAATTATTGTATAGAATGATGCGAACATTTTCTCCTTTCTTAATTAAAATTTTATCTGCTTCTGAAATTACTTTATTGTCTAAACTCCAAACATAACGATTCATATTTCCGGTTAGTTCAAACTTTAATTCTTGCACTGGTGAATCAGAAAGTTTTGTGTTCACTGTTGATTTGAGCATTGCATATTTGAGGGTAACTATGTCTTTCTTTATTTGTGAGTGGTTGTGTGCTCCGGTTTTCTTTTCCTTTCGTTTTGATTTTTTCTCTCCTGTAATTTCTGGATACATCACTCTATTCATATCCATTTGATTTAAGCTCATGCGCATGCCCATGTCGTCCAAATCTCCGTTCATTTTCATCATGCCATTCATCATTTTCATTCCTTCAAAATATTTTAACTTGGGTAATGGTTCTGCTAAATGCTTTGTTCCTACACCTAAATAAATGGATGCTGATTTTGTTCTGTCTTCTGCCGTTGCTAAAAATTCATAGCTACCTGTGTCGGGTAGCGTAACAATGACATCATAAGTTTCTGAAACTGCAATTAACAATCTATCCACTTCAATGGGTTCTACATCATTGCCATCATTTGCAACAACTGTAATTTTCCCACTTGCATAAGTGAGCCAAAAGTTTGTTGAAGCACCTGCATTTGAAATTCTTAATCTGATTTTGTTGCCTTTGAAAGTTGCAGCTGTTGATTCATTCGTTCCGTTGATTAAAAATTTATCATAGTAAACATCACTTACATCCATTGCATTCATGCGTTTCCATTCGTTTTGCAATTTGGTTTTTAAGTAGCCCTGCTGCATGGCTTCAAAATAACTTTGTGTTGTTCCCTTTTTGATAGCAAACCAATCTGTCGCATTATGCAACATGCGTTGAATATTTCCGGGTTTGTAATTTGTCCACTCACTTAAAATAACTGTAACGGTTGGCAAATCATCAATCCCTTTTCTTGTGGTGGCATCATCTTTTCTTTTCAATAAAATCATTGAACCATACATTCCTATTTGCTCTTGTAAGCCAGAATGTGAATGATACCAATGTGTGCCGTGCTGTTTGATTGCAAATCTATACAAGTGTATTGTGTTTGGCTTTATTGGCATTTGTGTAAGGTTGGGAACTCCGTCGTATTGATTAGGCAAAAAGATGCCGTGCCAATGCAAAGATGTTTCTTCGTTTAACTCATTGTGAACATAAATTTCTGCCGTGTCACCTTCAGTAAAGATCAGCGTTGGCATTGGTATATGTCCATTTACTGAAATGGCTCTTTTTTCTTTTCCATTAAAATTTACAAGCGTATAATGAACATATAAATCGTAACGGACAATCTTTTGTGCCGAAAGACTATTGACTGAAACGAAACATATACAAACGAGAATTGATAATATGATTTTCCGTAACACAATAAATAATTTATATTTTATTTTACAGGGATTGTATCTATAGTGCTTCCGCAACTTAACATTTGTTTACCGAAATAGGGATTAACGATTTTAGAAATTTCACTTATCCAGTGTGCACCTTTACCGTCATTTGCCATCGGGCAAAACTGGTAGTAAACAGTTTCGGTGTTTGTTTTAAATGCTTTCAGCAAGTCATACATTGTTTTTGAAAGTGAAATAAAATATTCCCGTTGATTTTCCAAATTGGCTGTGTCATTGATGCGCTCAGCATCATTAAAAAGGTTGGTTTTATGCTTCATCCAAGTGGTGTGTTGTGTAACTGTGAGTTTATCCATTTGCACTTTATCAATGTCATTTAAAAGTTTTTTGCATAAGCGGCTGCACTGTCGGCATTGTCATTTGTGAGAGAATTTTTCATGCCGATGTAATCAGCATAAACTTCTACAATAGGATTTGAAATAGCTGTTGCAACCTTTATAGTTGCTTTCTTTTTTGCGTTTTGTTGTGATGAACAGGAGTTTATTAAAACTGTTCCAAGCATTGCGATTGATAGAATGATGTTTGACATATTGATTTGATTTTTGTTCTAGATTAATATTAACATGGTTACACTCATTGCAATCATTGAAGCATCTTCAATAATGGTAACGGTACTCATTGGCAAATTGAATACTGCACCTAAACAAGCACATTGAATTTTTTGCTTGTTAAGTACACTTTGCAAAACTCCAATGATGCTAACGCTCATTACTAAAAGCGTTGTGATGTTTGTAATAAATGGACTGAATCCAGTTAGGAATGCAATGCCTAAAGCCAATTCAATGAACGGATAAATGAAACCATATACTTTTATTCTCTTTGCAACAATATCATACATAGAATAAGTTTCGGCAAATGCTTTTACATCTAATAGTTTGAAAAACGAAAATGTGATAAAGAAACCTGCCATGAAGTTATTCATACAATTCATCCATTGGATTTCATTTCCAATTCGTGCAGTAATAATTGAAATGCCTATGATGAAAGCGAAAATAATTAGCAAAGGTTTGTAAGTAGCAAACCAACTTTTAGTTTGCTCTGCTGCTTCGCTGTGTTGTGATGATGTGATTTTATATTTTCCGTCTGTGCCAATTACGTTTTGCAAATCATTCAATGAAATGTGTTTTTCCATTGTGACGGTTGCAGTATTGGAGTCTTTTGAAACTTCAACGGCTGTAACATCAGGTAAAGTGAGCAAAGCACTTTTTACTTTGCTTTCACAATTGATGCAAGTCATTCCTGATACTTGATAGGTGTGAGTCATTTTATTTTTTCATTTTATATTTACATTATATCACAGCAATTACTTTTGATAAAAAATCCCATTATTAAAAATAGATCTGCTGCTATAAGATTATAAGAGCTTGAATACTTTTAATATTTTGCATGGTCGGCACGAGCAATGTTGGATAATATATTGATCATTATAGCAGCCAGCGATGTAATATTGAATTTATTCTTTACCCTTTGCGTCTATGTCTTAATGCAAAGACAACTATAAGAATAATGGCAAGCGGAATAATCCACATACTATATCCCATTCCCCAATCCCAAAAATTGTCGTGCATCATTTTTAATTAATAAGAGTTTCTTTAATTGAATAATGTCCTGTCTTTGTAAGATGGGCGTGTAATTCGTATAAAGCGATTGATTTATTCATGGTATTAATACTCCTTGAGGGTTTGGTGAACTTCTGCCTCTTTAACATCAGGCACTTGCAATAATGCCCGTTTTACGTTCCTGACACAACCACCAAAACTCATTCACTGTAATTTATATTCCTTTTTCATTTTCTGAGTTATTAATTGTTTAATGAAAAATCAGGGACTGAAATTCAATCCCTGATTTTACCTTGATGAATAAATTATGCTTCTACTGTAAGCATCGCTTTACATTCTGCTGCACATTTGCGACAAGCATCTGCACATTCTTTATAATGTTTCATGTCAGAATGTTTTTCACATTCAGTCGCACAAGCATTACAAGCTTCTTCACATTTTTTACAAAGAGTATCAAAGTTTGCATCGGTTTTACTTGCAGCAACTAAAGCATTGCAAGCATCAGCACAAGCGATGCAAAGTTTTTCGGAATGTTCCATTCCTGCTTTGCCTTTGTTTTCTGTTGAACAAGTTTCACATGCGTCTGCACAAGTTTCGCAAGCATCAACACAGCTTTGAATTTGTTTATTTTCCATTTTGATATAATTATAAGTTATAACTGAATTGTTACAATGTACGAAGGTGATACCTTTTAAACCCTATAACCGTATACAATTAATACTAAGTTTTACATGATTCACATTCTATATTTCTCTGTTTATTTTTAGAGATAGCTTTTCAAAGCGTTGGAGAAAATCCTTTTTTAATTTTTATTTCGGGTTGGTATTTCGTGCAATTGAAAATAGTTTTCATCAAATCATTATTTCTTAAATTCTAAGAGAAGATCCAAACTTGAATTTTACTGAAAACCATAAAATGGAATTTAAGCTGAGTTTGCGATTCATTTCTAAGATTGATCGACCACTTGAATATCTGAAGGAAATTTTTATTGAGAGTGTAGAGAAAACAGAAGGTAGGTGGATTCTGAAGGCTTTCTAAAGCGTATACTGTAACAGACTGCTTTTATGAATTTGAATTACTTAGTAGGTTTTGTTTAGCCTATTCGAAAACTGGTTAAAATGTCTTTTATAGAATTAGAGACAGCTTGTAATTGCTTTTCATTAATCTAAGAGAACAATTTTCAGATTTGATTCTTAAGTTTCTTTATTCATTGAGAAAATCCGAAGATTTTTATAGAAAAATTGTTCGTAAAACACAATTTACTAAGGATCAAACTTCCGCTTGTTGCTGACGGTCAGCGGCTTTTCGCAGTGCGGATTTTATAGTACTTATGCATCACACAAAACTCAAATCTCCAAGTAATTTGATGACTTTTTAATTACAAATTCTGGCATTGCGCAAACCGCTGTCAGGCGAAGGTTTAATTTTTTTGATGATGATTGCAAATATTTCTGCAAATCGTTCAAATAATTGACAATGTTATAGTCTGTAATTTTAATATTACTTAGCAATTTTAAATTGCGTTCTATTTTACACTTACTTCCTAAATAAAATCATATACTTGTTTTAGTATTATCAACAATAATGATCTTTTTTAAATTCCCCCTTTGCAAATGCTTTGTGAAAGGATATGCTCATAATTGTTTCCATTATGGAATAGAGAACAATTAATAAAAAAGGAGAAGCTAGAATAAATATGCATTTTAATATTATACTTTTAATTACATAAATAGAGAGTATTAAATCAATATTGGTAATCCAATTATTAACACTGTGAAAATTAGGATAGAGACTCAAATTTATTTTTTAAGATTATATCCAAATAAGTTCAGGTTCTTCAGTAACTTTTTGACGCTCAGCTAATTTCTTATATCTTTCTGGTAGTTTACATAAGTAGTCTTGTGCCTTGCTTGCTTCAGAATTAAGATTTCTGAATTTTTCAATTGACCAGTATTTCACAAGATGATCAATTATATTTGCATAATCCATTGAGGTGTATACGCCAATCATTTGTGTAATATTAGCGTATTTTGCAAACAAATTATTATCATTTGATTCATTATTCATAAGCCTTGCTGGCATTACTATATTATTTCGCATCATTTTTTCAAAAGCAATTATTCCATTTTCTGGATCAATTTCAAGAATCTTTGACATCATAGTTTTATATGACTTTTCATGCCGAGCCTCATCTCCAGCTATTATTTTACAAATTTTTGACAACGTTGTATCTCCAGATTTATCCGCCAATTTTCCTGTATTTACATGCGAAATCTTAGTTGCACGTTCTTGGAAAGAAGTATAAATAATACCTTTGTAAGGATCTGCTTCAGTTAGAGGATCAACGCCATTATAAATAAGTCTGTGAATTGTTTGTTCGATTGATTTCATGTCAACTCGGCCAGACAAGTATAAGTACTTGTTAAGTAAGTCACCATGACGATTTTCTTCCGATGTCCAAACTCGAGACCATTTAGTCCAAGGATTGTCGCTTGCAAGATTTTTGTTTTTGTTAATGCCTTCGAGTAAATTAAACCAAGTTTGGTAACTTGGCAAAGCCTCCTCGGTAATCATGTTACCTACTAAAGATACTAGGACCGTATTTGGAATGTTTGATGCACGCTTTCTTAATTCGTTAACCTCGTCTATATAATTATCGTTTCCTAGATCTGGTAAGTAATCACTTGGTTGCCAGCAATCTTCTGGCGTAAGCATGTCGTTGAAAATTATTTCAGTAACAGAATCTTCTAAAGATACTAATACTTCGAGTTGGTGACTATTTGATGTGAAATTCGTCATCCTATAAATTTATTGAACATGCTGAACTTATTGATTGGAGTTATTTTGGTTGCAAATTTATTCTCTCGTGTTTGTTTACGATAACATTCTTAAATGTTACCGAGAACAAACAAAATATGTATAGAAATGTTTTGCACCCAACTTGATTTGAATTTATTCTATAATCCAACTAATTTTCTAGGTGGATCATAAACTTGTGACTAACGGTCCGCCGCTCTGCGCAGCGCGGGTTTCAGGACCCGAATGTATCACACAAAACTCAGATCTCCAAACAACTTGATGACTTTTAGAACATCAAAACCCCGCGTTGCGCAAAACCACTGTTAGCCTCTGGGCGTATTATCTATGAAGATTATGTGATTTGCGCTGAAGCCTTTACAAGATTTTTATTCGAGTAATAAATTATATGCGAAACTTTATACTTTGGAATTTTATAAAAACATATTAGTGAAAAGAATTTGGCATGTAGCCGCAGTAAATCAAAAAGGAGCAACTGTTAATATCGATCAGATTTTTCAATGATAGAGAGGTGTGCGCGGTTTGGGATGATGAGCTTTCCAAATTCTGGTTTAGTGTTTTAGACATCTTAGATGTTCTTGTCGAAAAAGAGCAGTATGTAAAAGTGCGTAATTAGTTTATCATAAAAAGGCAATTAAATAATTTTCATTACGCCCTCTTATAAGATTTATGGCATTAATCGGAGCGAAAATGAGAATTTTGAAAAATATCAATAGCGTTATCTTCTATTGTTACGAAACCCACCTCCATCTCCAACTTTAAAGGATAGAAAAACTTCACTTGCTCCCAATCCGTTTGAATTAGACCTGAGTGATGAAAAAGTAAAATCGTAAGCATAACCTACTAAAAATTGATCCCAATCGATCATTAACTTGGCTATGTAGGCGTCTTTCAGCCTAGTGAATAAGCCTAATGATACAGCGAAAGGCCTTTCGTAGCCTGTGTAATTTGACCCACTATTGAATTTGTATTTATAATATGTTCCAAGCAATAACTGAGAAAAACTTCCTTGACGCTGGTAGTAAATTCCCGGTAAAATATCGCCTGATGTTCCATCAATAGAAATATCGGCATTTACAAATGCACTGTAGCGAACAGATAATTTTTCGGAGTCTAGCTTTACGAATGAATTGTTCGGACGTGTGATATGGTAAGCTGCTACGCCAACATTTACTCGCTTGTCTACATTTCTGGCCATAGCCTTAACCTTCTTTGCATACGTATATAAAATACCGGCCCCCGCATCGAAATACCCAAAATTTTGATTGTTAAAATCTTCACCGCTTGCCTAAATGGGATTGTAGATAACGCCATCGTATTGTGAAGCCCACATTCCATCAATATTGTCGAAAGAACGTAGGGTGTAACCGGCATTAATTCCCAAACTGAGTTGACTTTTAGCATTTAGACGAATATGATCGGCAATTGTAAGCGCAACATTGTTAGTTACCATGCCCATATCACCAATTCGGTCATTAAAAAACGAGACTCCCAGAGCTAAAAAATTACTCTTGCTGGAATTATCCTTAGTTACCCGTGCATCAAATGATGCATTTGCCGTGCGAAACGAACTTCCTAATTGACCCCACTGGGTTCTGTAGGACATGTTGGCCTGTATTGGGGTATTTGCACCCGCCAAAGCCGGATTTAAAATTAGCGGGGCATACTCAGTATTCGAAAAGTGAATATCCTGTGCCCAAAGCGTAATTGCTGGAGCAATAAAAAATATTAAGAAAAAGGTTTGTTTCATGGATTTTATCTGACTAAATTAATTGCCCCCCTTTTGTTTACCACTGTTCCGTCGAGTTGCAGTATATAAAGATTATAGGCATATATCCAGGATATTGCATCCTTTCCGTTATAGAAACCATCCTAGCACTTGGTAATGTCATCGGTTTCAAAAACAAGTTCGCCCCAGCGGTTGTACACTACAAATTTGAGCTGATCAACGCAATTGCTAAACAAACACAACAATTATTCGCGGCCGGTCCTTTACCGTTAGGTGAGAAAATGGTAGGAATAAATGGCTCATTACAACGAATATCGACCTTAATGCGAATGGTATCGGATGTAGCACAACCAGATGCATCAGTTCCAGTTACAACGTATGTCTCGGTTGCAAGTGGTGTGGCAATCGGCGATTCACAATTCGTGCAACTTAGGTCGGTTTCGGGCGACCATAAATAAAACACGGCTCCATTGGCATCGAGTTGCACCGAATCGCCTACAAAAATGGAAGTGCTCGATGCCGAGGCAATAACCTCAGGAAGTGGCAATACGGTAATGTTTACAGTTACGACACTGTCGCAACCTGTCGAATTAGTGAGTACAAAATTATAGCTCGTGCTCTGCTCAAACACTTGCCCAACGTTGTTGGTGTATGGCCCGCATGAAGTTACCGAATTCTCTCCCGATCTATTCTGATTCAACGTAAGATTGAGGGTTATAACACTGTCGCAACCTGCCACAGATCCACCTGTTATCGTAAATACCGGTGTATTGGTAGAACTGGTGTAGGTTACCCCATCAATCCAGGTAAATGTTTCGCATGCCGACTGCACATCGGTGAATGGCACAAAACTGTTTACGCTTAAATTTAAAGTAGCTACAGAATCACAGCCTGCAGTTGATGTTAAGGTTATGCTTTCCGTACTTGATTGGGTAAATATAATGCCGTTCCAGGTGTATGGAAGTTGCACATCGCAAATGGCAAGTTCTGTATTTGAAGTAAGCTGCTGTGCCACATCCAGAACGAGGGTGGCCACAGAGTCGCATCCCGCCTCGGTAAACAAGTTGGCACTTTGCGTATCCGGACCGTTAAAGGTAATGCCGTTCCATACATACGGAATCTGCGCCTCACAAACAGTAAGATTGGTCGTTGAAGTGAGCTCCTCGGCAACAATCAAATTCAGCGTTGCCAACGAATCGCAGCCCGCAGCACTTTGTAGGGTAGCGCTTTGAACGCCCGCGGCAAAAAATGGAATTCCATTCCAAGTGTATGGTAATTGCCCACTGCAGATGCTCAGCGAAGTTGTTGAAGATGTAGGTGTATTGATGGTTAAGTCGAGCCGAATGATAGAATCGCAATCGGCCGAACTCTGTAGAGTGTAGGTATACAATCCACTTTCATTTAACGGAAAACCCAACGGATTGGTGTAGGTCTCGCAAGCGCTAACGGTAAGATCAACGGTATCGGCAGGACATTCTACGCAGGGGAGAATATCATCACCTTCGTTTATGATAAATTCGGTTCCTGCAGCATTCGTTACGCGCGAAGGAAATGTGTTTGGCGCCGGTGCATTTGCGCCTGAGGCATATTCGGTCCACGATTCGGGCACGGTGCAAGACGTTGCGGGAAAAATACCGTTTAAACAAGTGCCGAAAAACCACGCATAACCGCAAGCTGAGCATTGCGCTTGGGTTGTAATTTGTGTGGTTTCCTCGGCTGTGTAATATTCCCAGGAATAGGGGCCGCTCCCCCCTTCAACGGTATAGGTTCCGTTTGCTTCCTCACACACAGTCATCGCTGAGCAGTTATTCACTGCTATATTCACTGTTTCACTGCCACAGGCCAGCTGATAGGTAACTTCGAAAACACCTTCGCCCGCATTCGCAGGATTAAATAAACCGGAGGCACTTACCCCCGTTCCCGTCCAGCTGCCCCCAGAACCTACTGTTGTTAATTGAAAAGGCGCATCGTCGATACACAGTTCTGGCACTTCACAAATGGCAGCATTACAGCATTGTGGTAGCGGTGGAATGCAGGCTGCAGCGGCAAAAGACTGGACACTGCCCGAACGAACATTTGCACCATCGTCGGCTGTTGATCCGCATGCAATTACATTTCCGTCTGTTGAAATAGATACATCATACAAATTAAATGTTGTCGGATAATTGCCAACTAAAGATAAACTTTGATCGAATTTAATCACACCATTGGTAGAGCCGACATATATATATCCGCAGGTATCTATATCTATTCCACTGTTGCCAAGTGCTGTATTTGTTCCAAAAAACGGAATCGTTGTTACGATAAAACTCCCCCCTGGAATTGGAATGGTTGTCAATAAATTACCCGTCAAAATTTCTCGCTTTTCGAGACGATCACCTCGATTCACAAACACAAATTCACCGTATGTTTTAATTGCTTGAATACCTGAATTACTGGCTCTGAAATTTTCGCATTTGTAGCCAAGCACATAGCCAGTAGCTGTTTTGGTATTGCTCTCAGCCTCGCCTCCACAAGCATTAAAATTCTGGTTGATAAAACCAATTGTATCGTGAGTTAAATAATAATATCTCCCATTTTCGGAGGCTGTTAATGAGCGCACCTCATTTCCGGCATTTATTCCACCCAATGGAGGCGATTTAGTTACTTGCAAATCGCTTATTACTGATCCTGTATTGGTATTGATTTAATAAATAAATGAAACCGGCGTAAATGTACCTCCAGTACCTCCAACGATTAATTTTGTTTGATCGCAGTTAAAACTGATGCTCCAAAATTCGGTTAAGCTAAGTAAAGTACCAGGGTTAGGGTTGTTCCATAACACATTAGCAGCCGTACTCACCTTTTGAATTGCCACTTCGGTTCCTTGCGTAATGTAGGTATTCCCATTCAGATCGGTAGCCATTGTACTCATCCAGTTCGTGGTGTCATACGGCGTGTTGTATGTCCATTGCACCACTCCTGCCGAATTGTATTTAATGAGCTGCATAGGCATCACACCACCAATTACATAAACATTACCCGCAGCATCGCGGTCGCATTCCCACACACAGTCCCAATTGGTATTGAAGCTTGGGCTTTGAATCCATGGATCGATAACTAGCGTTTTAGTAGGCTGGGTATGCGCCACGTCAAACGCTGCGGTGCGGTTGGTGTAAGAAAACTGCGAAGTAACGATTTGTTCGGGTGCATCGGTGTAATAACAAACCGGCGCATGTTCGGTAAGCATGCCGATGCTGGTCTTGGTAAGTAATGCGCCATTTTCGCCCAATCTGGCCTTTTTCGAACTCTGCAATTGCGCCTGTGCAGGATTCCCGCCCGGATGCACAATGAGGCTGTATTTTAGTCCGCCCTCGGGATGAAATTCATACACCGCATCAATACCCGGATATAAATCCTTACACACCACACGTTTGCCCGAGGGAATATGGCTTGTATTGGTTGCTTGTCCGCTTGCGTTGGTATACCAATAACTGTGATAGTAAGAATTAGCTTCTTCAAGCAGCATCTTAGCATTCGGGTTGGCACCAATCCATTCGTAGGTAACCTCATCACGAATAACTTTCGAATCGCGCTCCATTCGTTCTTTGCGCTCTTCCTCGGCATATTCGCCCGGCTTATCGAACTTCTTCTTCCAACGTTCGCGCTGTTCCTCCTCCCGAAATTCAGCCATTTCATCGAACTGAATTTCGCGCAGTTTGATGGTAAAGCCTTTCAACCCAATAAGGAAATCCTCATTATTGCCATCATAAACATATTTCGGAATTTCGCCACCCGCAGTGCTCACATGATTGAATTGCGCTTTGTTTTCAATAAAGCCTTTTATTTCGGAAGGCTTGTGGCTCCAGTTTTGGGCATTTAGTGCGTTTGAAGAGATGAATATTAAAGTAACAAATAGCCTTACGAATTTTATTCTCATGTGATATGCAGTCTGATAGGGTATGACAAAAATAATCGAGAAAACTTCCCAAGTAGGAAACATAGCTATTTTACAAAGGCGAAATGTGAGCTTCCATGAATTCCCTGTGATTCTTTATACTTGTCTTGTAGAGCAAACAATGCCTGATGGATTCTGAAGGCTTTTGGAATAGATTCAGTATAGAATGGCTTTTGTGATTTTATCGTTAAAAATTAACTAAAGCATTGTAAAGGCTTTTCACGGATTTTAAGCGAACAATTTTCGGAATTGATTCTTGAGTTTCTTTATTCATTGAAGAAACAGTGAAGACGTTTATAGAAAAATTGTTAGCGAAACACAATTACTCGAGATCAAATTTCCGCTCGAGGCTAACGTTCCGCGCACAGGCGCATACCCTTTTCGGGTTGCGCTTGTGCGCTGTTAAGCCCAGTATTAAATTGATTTATTATACAATTCTTTCCATCGAAGATCCATTTGTTGTTCAACCCATTGTTTTGATTTATAGCCTCCGTTTCTTAAACTTTGATTTATTATTTTCCCGATTCCAATTGAATAATTTATACTGTTGTCTTTTGCTAATTCTATGTAAATACCATCAGACACCTTAAAAACACCATCTAAACCTTTAATTGTAAAACCATCAATTGAATTACTAGGTATTTGACCGGGTAGTAATTCAGTCACGCCAGAATTCTCACCTAAAACAAAAAATATAGAGGCTGAGTTATTTCGAGTTATTCTGCCACCCTTTTTTATGTCTAATAACTGCAGAAAAGATGCAATGCCAATTCCAACTCCAATACTTCTATTTATTTGATTGTTGGAAATTGACAACCCCAAAGCTGCTAATATTCCAATAGAAGCTCTTGTATAAGGATCTATGGAATGATCTAATGATTTTAGTCCTGTGAATGATAGAGCTCCAGACGCTGCTGTAATTAAGTTTTTGTTTTTCATGTTCGATTGATTTATTTTTTGACATCCATATACCCTGCCGAAATTAAAAAGCTGACATTATGACATTTTGTTGATTGTTTATTGTTTTAGGATACTAATGCTTCATATGGCTCATAATAATATTGGGTATAACGTTTCGCGGCTTAGCCGAAGTTTGGGATTGGTTAACGAGTTCCTTCACATAAAACGAAGTTACAAAGAAATCGAAATTCTCAATCTTACTAAATGCCCAAATTTTGGCTAGCCGTAGTTATGTGCCGTGCTTTATTTTCTAGATATTTTTAATTTTAAGCGATTCATTCAAATTTCTTTAATCGTTACCCGATAGTTTATCCGTTTAAACTTTTCATCGTCAGGGTTATAAAAAGGTCTTACTTTAGTATTGGTTTCCGCCATAATACCTAATTCAGTCATTTTTTCGAGTTCATATAGTCTCCATCTATCACCTGGAATTCTGCCAACATTATTGCTAGTGTGGCCGTCTACAAACCAAGCTCTCATTGCATATTTTCCTTCTTCTAAATGATTTTGATGAATACTATACAACTCTCCTATCAAATATGGTTCAACAATACGTTTTTTATTTTCATATTTGAATTCAATTAGATTACACCCTTTAATTGCTGCTGTCAGAATTTCGATTATCTGTTGTTCTCTTAATGTCATATAAATAGAGGATTGTAATTATTTCGTAAACATTTGGGACGAGGCAGCAGTTAGCATGGCACATAACGGTCCGCGGCTTTGCGCTGCGCGGGGAAGTTGACTCAAATGTACATTTGGAAACGCAAAGTTCCAAGCAACTTGATCTTTATTAGTACTTTAAATGCCCGAATGCTGCTAAGCGCCTGTTAGCAACAGTATTTAATTAACTATGTACTTTGTTTTGTTTAGCTGTCCAGAACTTTTAAATAGGTTCAACTCAATTCCTTTTTTAAGATCTCGACTTGCAGTAGCCGAGGCTATATCTTTAAATATAGTCATGTAATCTTTTCGACTGAATTCCTTATATCCTTGATTTAAAAAGAATTCCAGTCTGTCAATGTCCTTTAGAATTCTATTGTTGTAGTTAAGCAAATGGGATAGTGATTTTTCAATTACTCCTAACATATATTCAATGAATGGAGTTGATTTTCCTGACTTATCGCTCATTGAAAGCGATTTATAATATTCATCCTGTGTTGCACTTATCAATGTTTCAAAAGGTAGGAATTCAAATATTTGATAATCATTAATTAGAATCACGGTCTGCCATAATCTTCCCATTCTGCCATTGCCATCAATGAATGGATGTATAAATTCCATTTCATAATGAAAGACGCAACTTTTAATTAATGTTAGTTCCTGGTCATCTTTAAGATATTCAAATAAGTCCTTCATTGAATATGGTACATTCTGAAATGGAGGAGCGACGTGTTCGATATCGTTACCTCTTACAATACCAACACTTTGATTTCTATATTTACCCGCATTTTTGATCAAACCATTCATTAATGAAGCATGAGCATTTAAAAAATCTTTTTCCGAGTGGAGTTTATATTTATTTAGTTCATTGTAAACTTTGATTGCATTTAGAACTTCTATAACATCTTTTTCAGGTCCAATTATTCTCTTGTTGTCAATCAATCCTGTAATTTGATCTTCAGTTAAGGTATTCCCTTCGATTTGTAAAGAAGATTGTATTGTTTTAATTCTATTTTGTTTACGCAGTTGAGGCGATTGTTTGCTAAGATAATTTGCGTTTACTTCCCCAATTTTCTCGGAGATAGAACTTATAAGCTTTAGAATTTTCGGAGTAATGTCATAAGGAGGCTTCATTGATAATATCATTTGATACTATCAAAGGTACATGACTTTACTTGTATCTCCAAAAAAATATTGTTGCTAACGTGCCGCGCACAGGCGCATACCCTTTTCGGGTTGCTCTTGTGCGCTGTTATGCGCTGAGCTCTTTATTTCATACAATTTGGCAGCATTGTTAAAAATGGCAAACTTTTATCATAATTCAACTCATAGTAATTAACGCCTAAGTTTAAATTCTTATAATAATCAGCTTGTTTTTCTTTATAATATTTCTCTGAAGGTAGTTTCCAAAATTCTTTGCCAAGTTTTGCGGATACAAACCACTTTTCAAGAATTCTAGCTACCCTTCCATTTCCATCTCTGAATGGATGAATATGAACAAATTTCATATGAATTAATGAGGCAAAATAAAAAACTTCTTCAATGTTAATATTACTTAATAATAGTTCCTCTATTCCTGAAAAAAATTCATTCATAGTTTCTTTTACAAACTCAGATTCAATAGCCAAATAAACCAATCCAGATTCACCAAAAACTCCAACTTTATCATTTCTATAATTTCCTCGTAAACTGAGTATTAATAATGTTTCAGACAGAATTTTATGAATCCTTAAGAAGTTTTTCTGGTTCAAATTTTCCTTCTGAGCAAAATCGTATGCGAGAATTAAATCTTCAATTTCCTTTATTTCTTTGCCTAATTTGAACTTCTCATTCGATAATTTAAAATTCATGAATGAATTCAAATCAATTGTATTTCCTTCTATGTTTGATGAATATACAGCAGAAGCCTGTGTCTGATATCCAAGATCCAGGCCCTTATAATTGAAATCAAAGTTCTTGACAAGGCTTTTTATTTCCTTGCCAATCAATGACATGTATTCGTCAAAGTATGTTTTGTCAGTAATTTGAAATCCTTCCATCTCTTTGTCGAAGGTAAGACATTGAACTTTACTCCGCAAGTGCTTATGACATCGTTTTACGGGCTTTGCGCATAACGTTTCGCGGCTTAGCCGAAGTTTGGGATTGGTGAACGAGATCCTTCACTTAACTAATATATTACAAAGAAATTGAAATCTTACAACCTGGCATAATGCCCAAATTTTGGCTAGCCGTTGTTAGGTGCAGTGCTTAATTTTATTAGGTTTTCGATTTCTACTTTAAGCGCTGGTAAATGATTGATAATAATTCCCCAAATATTTTCGTCTGAAATATTATCATAAGAATGGATTATTTGATTTCTTAATCCAACTATTTTCTTAGCATTTATTATTGGGAATTCAGGTTCAATTTTTATAATCCTATTGATTGCTTCACCAATTATCTCTAAGTTTCTTTCAATAGCTCTTTTTAGAAGTGTATTTTCTTTGTATACATCAAAGCGTTTGTCTAAACCGATAAAAAAAGAATCTATTTCATCGATAGCAATTTTTACATCAAAAAGGTACTTAAGAATCCTTTCGTTCATATACAAGTTTCTTTTCTCTATCAACTACAAGTCTGAAAATTGGATTCCGTATTGCTTGATTTTCAACGAGATCAATCTCTCTTTCAAACAATAACTCAAGTTGTTCTTTGAAATCCATGTAATTATCAAAGTACTCTTCGAGTTCGATATTACTAAATTGAACTAAGACATCAATATCACTTGAGTCTATAAAGCGTTCTGTTAGAATCGACCCAAATAGATATAACTCTTTGACCTTGTGTCTATCACAAAGTTCAATGAGCTTTTCTCTATTGTCATCTATCAGTTTCATGATTTCAAAGGTAAGTTATTTCATTTTCATATTGAAGCCGAAGCAAAACGAGCATTGCACCTAACGTGCCGCGCGCAACCAGAAGTTTGGGATTTGGTGAACGCGATGTTTTATGC
>JBBAKX010000003.1:0-371492 GCA_040403315.1 Flavobacteriales bacterium | reverse complement strand
GGTCCGGGGTTCTCCTAATGGGATTTCTCCGCTGAAATTAATCCTCACGAAATCGCGGGGATTTTTTTTGTGCAAAATCCTTCAGAAAAAACTGAATTTTCTGTGATGAAAAAATCAAGTATTGAATAAAGTGAGACTGACTCCACTGTAATTCTAGATAGATTAAGTCTCACTGCTATTTATTAGAATAGGCACATAAAAGGCAGTTTTATCAGTCAAGAAAAAAACAATCCAGAAAAGATTAAAAAAATGGAGCACAAAAGTCTTTAGGAAACAAGTAAACGCTTTTTTATTATATTCATTAATATTGACTATCAAATTGGAGCTTATCAAGGATTTGTTTAATCCTTTCGATAGCCATCAATTCATCTTCAGTAATCGTTTTTGGGATATTGAATTCAATTAAACCAGCTTGAGTTTGACAAATGGTATGCATTTGTTTCGGCGATAATTCTGTGCCACCTGTTGCATCTTGATTGAAGGGAATCATGATGCTATTGTAGAGGTTATTGATTTAACCTGACTTTCTTTTTGATAAGTACTCTGCTGCAAAGTGAATTGAAATGGCCTGAATCCTTCATGGCTCTGTTTAGGCCATTTAACTAAAAATTTCGTGTTTTTCCCGGGCTCAGAATCAACCCAAATTTTTCCACCAGCTTCATCTACAATTTTCTTCACAATAGCCAAACCAACTCCAGTGCTTTCAAACGAGTCTCTCGCTTGAAGCGTTTGGAAGATAACAAAAATCTTTTCATGAAATTGTGGATCAATACCGGGACCGTTGTCTTCGAAACAGAACAGGAAATCCTCACCCTGTTCTTCACAAGAAATATTTATAATTGGATTAGGCTTATCGTTGTGTTTAACGGCGTTGCTGATTAAATTTGAAACTACCTGCTGCAGTTTCATCCGCTCAGTATAAATTATTGGCATTTTGCCTGCGATGTTAAATTTCACTGATTGCTCTTGAACGAACAATTCTTTCGCATCATCAATTAATTCCGCCACGTTTACTTGAGTATTCTGACTTTTCACACGATCAGCTCGAGAATAATCTAAAATTCCATTAATCAAGGCTTCCATGCGCATAACTCTACCTTTCAATATTTTGAAATGCTCTTTGGTATCGTTGGTGAATTTATCGCCAATGTCTTCCTCTATCCAAACTGTTAGGTTTGAAATAGCGCGCAATGGTGCTTTTAAATCGTGAGAAACTACGTAGGCGAATTTGTCAAGTTCCTTGTTAGCTTTTTCAAGATATCGGTAATATTCAGCCATTTTAACTTCGGCTTCTTTTCGTTCGGTGATGTCTGAATTTACATGAATGAATCGCTCCAGTTTTCCAGAATCATCTAAAATTGGAGTAACATTGACTTGTTGCCAAATCGTTCTTCCAGATTTATGGTATTTCTGTAATTCACCAGAAAAAGAATAGCCTGCACTTAATTTTTCATTGAGTTGGCGAATAGATTCCCTAGAAGTAAGAGGTCCATACAAAATGTTTTCAGTTTTTTTACCTTCCACTTCGTCGCTGGTAAAGCCAGTGAGTCTTGTAAAACCGTCATTTACCCATTCTATTTCTCCTGAAGCATTTGTAATCATTACCGAGTTATCGGTGTTGGATGCAACAAGCGAAAGTTTTTTCAGCTCTTCGTTCTTCTTTTCTAGCGCGATAGCTGATTCCATCACCTTACTAATTACAATATTTTTCGAACTTAAAAGGTTGTTTGATAAACTGTAAATCAATAAAGTAGCAGTTGTGTAAGTGATCAGATAATCAAGATTCAACATCAAGCCCTCCGAATCAGAATCGATGATATTTCTTACATCCTTTCCATAAGTATTCGAATAAAAATAAAAGAATACCAAGTTAAGAATGCTCAATAAAGAGATCATTTTTCCTTGCTTGTTGCCGAGCAGCATGAACGTCGCTAAAATCAATCCGCCCATATACATCATGCCGGAATTCCTAATCCCGCCAGAATAATACGTTACAAAATGCAAAACCAAAAAATCGCTCAGCAACGAAATCCAATAGGCAGTCTTGAAATTCTGGTGGATATTTAATGCGAAATAGTTTATCGCTAGCATGATTGTAAGGCTAATCAGTATTTCAGTCATCCAATCAGAAGCACCTGCCACTGAAATAATCTGGAAGGTAATCGACAAGGAGATTAGAAAGGTTGTAAGCGATAAAATTCTAAACAAGTTGAATCTTTGTCGTTCAGTCAAGTCATCCTCGTGAAGGCATCGTTGCGCATTTCGAATGAGTAGAGTGTCTAAAAAACGCTTAGTAAACAGGTGATTCATATGCGAGGTTTATGATGTGCCCTTGGGAAAAGGAACGAATGATTATTCGTAAACACCTTAAAAACAGTTACTCTGCAATACTAAAAATACCTACCTATTTAGGATTATTTCTTACCTAATAAACAACTTAATTGTTGCCTCTTCAGTTTCGAGATTGAATCTATTTAAAATTATTAAGTGCTCAAAAATAGTTCTGTGAAACTCATCCTCATTCAAAACAGCAATTAAGCTATTTACCTAGTCGACGAAAAATAGACTTCCACTCCCCTTTTCTGAGTTTTGGAAATGCCAATGCAGCAAACAATCCGATGCCCGAAAGCAATCCGAAAAATATCCCTTCCTGAAAAAACTGAATGGCCTTGTTGGCTCCTTCCATCAACAACAAGCTAATGGTTACATACAGAAAAATTACGCCCCAGCCCATTAACAAAAACAATCCAGCGAAGAAAGTTTTTCGTGCTACTGTTTCATCGAAAAATGGCGATTGATTCAGTGCATTGTTCATGATTCTTCCCCACAAAATCAATAATCCAATCGTAAATGCTATTCCAATTTCATAGGTTTCATCATGGCCAATTAGCGCATTGTACATTCCGTGAATAACGATAGCTAAAATGAATCCGGGAATGAATCCAAGCCAAGATGATTTTTTCAATTTGTACTTCGAATACATCATCTGATAAGCGATAACAGAAGAAGTAAACATGTGCATGATGCAAGCATAGAATGCCCTCGATTCAGCAATTTCGATCGAATAACGGTTAAAGTAAATCACATTTTCGATGGTTGCAAAACCTATCGCACCAACGGAGGCATATTTAATATAATCGAAAGGTTCGTTTACAACGTTCCGAAAGGAAAGCATTACCAAAAGCGGCATTATTTTTACAATTTCTTCGAAAAGCGCAACGGCAATAACATGAAATTGCAGTCTAATCAGAAATGGACCTTCATCAGAATACATTTGCTGCAACGGCCAAATTTGCTGTAAAGCGAAAACAAAAAATAAAAAAACACAACCTAGTACAAAAGCTATTACGGTGTAAATGCGTCTTTCTTTTTCAAAAACATCCATCCGTCTTAAAAACAGGATGTAAACAAAGGCAATTAAAAATGCAGCAACAGCATCATAAATATTCATCTGATGATTTTTTACGAAGATAAATTTAATCCATATTAAAATTCAAATATCTGATTTAGAATCTTGTTTATTTAAACTAATACATGGCTATAAATGATAAATTCCAACGAATTATTTGGCCAATATCGCTCCGAAGAACAATAATTCACCTACGAAAACCTACTATTAAATGAGTATATTGGATTCATTGCTTTGAATTAAATCAATATCGAAACGCAAGATGATTGACTCAATTTGGCTTCTATTTTCTTGAGTTCTTCGATCATTTATAAAGTCCTAATTGTCTTGATGCACATTTTTGAGAAATGAGAATTAAAACAATTCTCGGCACTTGATTTAATCTTAATTCTACTCATCAGAAAGGCTGTTAAAAATTCCATGACAGGTCCCCAACAAAAGCTTAGCAGGTGGAAATGTAGATGAACCTGCTTGGTGAAGTTGACCTTGACATGCCCGAAATTGATGGAAACATCAGTGTATTGTACAATGATTACCAAATCAAATCAAGGAAACACAGAAAGTGAAAACGGCACCTTTAATTCAGATTATCTTTGTGAAATAATTTATCAATATGGCTCATCCATGGCATGATGTTACAAGCTTTTCAGAAAAAGGAGACCTTGTTCACGCAATTATAGAAATCCCTAGAGGGAGTAAGACAAAATTCGAAGTGCACAAGCCTTCAGGTTTATTGAAACTCGATCGAATGCTTTTTTCAGCGGTGCATTATCCTGTCAATTATGGATTTATTCCAAGAACCCTTGCGGGAGATAATGACCCTCTCGATATATTGGTGTTTTGTCAGGCAGATTTGCCACCACTTACTTTGGTTGAAGCACGCGTCATTGGAGTAATGCGCATGCATGATAGAAATGAAACAGACGATAAAATTCTTGCTGTAGCTCAACATGATGTGTCGATGAACAATATCAACACGTTGAGCGATTTGCCTGATTACCTTATGGCTGAAATTCGTCGTTTCTTCGAAGATTACAAAAAGCTAGAGAAACGCAGCGATGTCGTGGTTGAGGAAATTCTCAACATCGAGCAAGCACGGAAAATTATAGATGAAAGTGTTGTTGGTTATCAGCAACACTTTCATCCACAAAATTAATTCGATTAGCGTTTAGTAATGAATCTGCGGCGGTTGTTCCATCCCCAGATTCCAGCCAACAATGGGATCATTATCCAAAAGAAATACGATTTTGAGTTGCCGCCATTATTGATGAAACTGAACACCCTTTCGAAACGAATTCCAGGAAAACTGCGGTTTGTGGCACGCGATAACCAAATAAATACAGCCTTCCCTACAACATGGTCGTGCGGCACGAAGCCCCAAAAACGAGAATCGAGAGAGTTATGACGGTTATCGCCCATCATGAAGTAATAGTTCTGCTTGAAAGTATAGTTTGCTGATTGTGCTCCATTGATAAGAATTTGATCACCCTTAACAACCAGTGAATTGTGCTCATAATCGCGAATTATCCGCTCATACATCCGAACATTACTCTTGTTTAAAGGAACAGTTACGCCCTCCTTTGGCACTACTAACGGACCGAAATTATCACGATTCCATGGAAGTGCTGGCATGTGTGGAAATGCGCGGTAATCGTATTCATTTGCCGGATTGAGCAAAGGTTGAATATCGGCTACTGCATTCACATTGCGTAACTTGTCCAGATTCTTGCTGTTGAGCATCGCAATCGGATAGCTCGATTGTTGACCATAAAAGTCTGTAATGTCTAATTTATCAAGTGTTTGCTGATTCAACGGAGATCTTAATGCGAGTTGATAAGAAAACTGCAGAAGTTCAGGATTCTTCGCCATTTTATCGTTGATGTAAACCTGACCACTGCGGATCTCGATTTTATCTCCAGGGATTCCGATACAACGCTTCACGTAATTGTCGCATTTATCGATTGGTCGAACTACAAGATCATACCGCTGAGCTACAGATTCGCGCGCCATTTTCATCAAAGCATCGCGATTCAATTCAGGATCCATCTTCATGCTCAACGCGATGGTATGCATCGTATCGAGAACGATTCCATAATAGCTTTCACTTTGGCGTTGAACAATTACTGTGTCGCCCTCCGGGAAATTAAACACCACTACATCATTGTTCTTTACAGAGCCAATTGCTGGAAATCTCATGTAAGGCAATTGAATCCAAGTTGAATAGGAAGGAGTATGGTCGGTTAAAGGCAATGTATGGTGCGTAAAAGGCACTGTTAAAGGCGTATTTGGCACTTTCGAACCATAGCTTACCTTGCTCACAAAGAGGTAATCTCCAACAAGCAGGGACTTTTCCATCGAAGGAGTTGGAATTGTAAATGCTTCCACGAAAAATGAACGTATGATTGTGGCTGCAACTACTGCAAATACGATAGCTTCAGACCATTCTGTGACTGTTGTTCTTTCGTATTTCTTCCAGTAATCGTTGCCCATCCAACGGTATTGATTTTGAAAGCCAAGTAAAAGCAGGGCCAAAGGAGAAAGCACAACGCCGCCTATCGTTTTACCGATACTATCCACTTCAAAATTTCTGATAGTGAGGAAGACTAGCACCAAGAACATCATGATGTTTACGCCCGGTATTAGCAATAAAATGAGCCACCACCAAGGTCGATCGACCAATTTCAACCAAATCCAAATATTGTAACCAGGAACAAAAGCTTCGAAGCCTTGCTTTCCAGCCTTCCGAAAAATACCGAAAAGCCCAGCATGAATGAGCAATAGAACAAGAATATTAATGATCCATTTGATTTCCATAATCTAGCGTAGATTTAAAAGGTCTTGCATGGTGAAAACACCTTGCTTTTGAATTAAAAATTTTGCTGCAACGATTGCTCCAGCTGCAAAGCCTTTGCGATTGAAGGCATTGTGCGTAAGTGTGATCTCGTCGTTTGTTGATGTGTAGTGAACAGTATGTTTACCAATAGTTTCCCCTTGGCGAATCGCTGTTATTTGGATTTCTTCATCGGTTGGATTTCCGGTTGAAACCCAATGTTTATAATCGTTTCTGTTTTGGACAATTTCTCTGGCTATCCAAATTCCAGTTCCACTTGGAGCATCCTTTTTGTGGATGTGATGCTCTTCTTCGATGTGGATTTTATAATCAGGATGGGCTTGCATGAAATCTGCCATCCAAGAATTCATGCGAACGAAAAGATGCACGCCTACACTAAAATTAGACGCATAGAATAATGCAGCTTGGTGGTTGCGGCAGAGTGTTGATACTTCCTCTAACTTTTCAAGCCAACCAGTAGTACCAGTTACAACAGGAACTCCTAAACGGAAACACGCTTCAAGGTTTGAAATCACTTGATCGGGCGATGTAAATTCGATGGCTACATCGCAAGATTCCAACGAAGTTTCCCAATTTGCCGTTCGCTCCTTTCCAAAAATAAAAACCTCATGATTACCTTCACTCACAAGTAATTCATGGATAATCTTCCCCATTTTTCCGTAACCAAACAGCGCGATCTTCATTGTTAAAAGCGGAGATTAATACCTAAACCAAAAGAATTACGGGCAGTAAATGCATTGTAAACAGGTTCAGGGCGGATATTTAAACTTAGGTCGTCGCTCATATTGAAATCGAAAAAATGAGCATCTACAGTTGCATCAACAATATTTAATGCGTATAGTAAGGCAAAACCGATCACAGTTAAATCACGGTTTCTTCGATAAAAATCTTGCAGTTCGTTTAAGTCGCTGTCGGAATAAAGCGTCAAATCTGGATTGAAATTTCCGGGTTCTCCCGATTGGCGGAGAATCAGTTCATCCTTGTGCAAACGATAATTCTTCGAGCTAAATTGATAGGAATAAACCAAGGCTGCTGTTCCAGCTCCGATGATGCCAATCTTCCAGTATTTTTTGTTGTAAGCCTGACCTAGTCCTGGAAGGATCGCAGAATACAATCCAGCTTTAGCAGGAGAATGAAGCTTTTTATCTGGTGTTGAAGCAAATTTGCTTTGACTTTGAGGCTTTTCTTGGATTTTGGTTTGAGCTGAATCGGAGCTTACATTTTTAGATTTCCCCAGCTTATTCATCATCTTGGCTTCGCTGGTATCTATTTGCGAAAAAGATGACTTGGAATGCAACAGAATCAGCATCCCTAGCCAAAAAACTCTGAAGAGTTTACGCTCCATCAAGGGATCAGTTTCCTTAGGATTTCATTCAATTCAACTTCTGAATTGAACTTGATGGAAATTTGACCTTTACCATCTTTTCCAGTTTTTATATCGACTGGTGCGGCTAGCCTTTGGTGAAGCATTTTCTCAGCCGATTTGATGGCTTGAGAAACATTTGATTCCAAAGATTTTTCTGGCGTGCCTGACTTGGTATTTCGTGCAGCTTCTTCAACTTGTCGCACCGACATCTCGCTGCTCAAGATTTGATTGTAAAGACTTAACTGAAGCTTCGGATCTTCGATGTTTACGAGTGCACGTGCATGACCCATTGTAATTTTCCGAGAACGAATACCGAGTTGAATTTCTGGTGGAAGCTTTAGCAGACGAAGGTAATTGGCTACAGTTGATCGCTTTTTGGCAACCTTTTCTGAAACCTCCTCTTGGGTAAGCTTTAATTCTTCAAGCATGCGCTGATAGGCCAAGGCGATTTCGATGGCGTCAAGCTCCTCCCGTTGGATATTCTCAACGAGCGCCATTTCAAGCATCGCCTGATCATTCGCAATGCGAACATAAGCAGGAATTTCGGTGAGCCCGGCAATTTGCGAAGCTCTAAAACGACGTTCACCACTTATAAGCTGAAACTTGTCGTAGCCCATTTTCCGAACAGTAACAGGCTGGATCAAGCCCATTTCCTGAATAGAAGCAGCCAATTCTTTAAGTGCTTCTTCCTCGAAAAAGGTTCTAGGTTGAAATGGATTCGCTTCAATATTGGCTATAGCCAGCTGTGAAATCGAACCTACAGCTCCATTTTCGGATTGGCCTGACGACCTTGTAGTTATGTCGGTATCTGGACTAGTTAGCAAAGCGCCAAGTCCTTTTCCGAGAGCATTTCGTTTATTGTTCATGAAGGACAATTCGATCAGTTGTTTCGAACATCCAAATCGTCGACGATTTTATCGCTGATTGGAATACGAGTGAGGTCGTTTTTTTGCAGAATTTCTCGCGCAAGATTTAGGTAATTGATCGCTCCAGAAGAAGATGCATCGTGCATAATTACAGACAATCCAAAACTTGGCGCTTCGCCTAAACGAATATTGCGTTGGATAATTGTATCGAATACCATTTGCTGGAAGTGCGTTTTTACTTCTTCCACAACCTGGTTTGATAAACGTAAACGGCTGTCGTACATAGTCAACAAAATCCCCTCGATTTCGAGATCTGGATTGAGTCGAGATTGTACGATTTTAATAGTATTTAGCAATTTACCCAAACCTTCGAGTGCAAAATACTCGCATTGAACTGGAATAATCACTGAGTCGGCAGCAGTAAGTGAATTCACTGTGATCAAGCCCAGTGATGGAGAGCAATCGATGATGATGAATTCGTATTGATCACGGATTTTTGCAATCGCATTGCGCATCATGTGCTCACGGTTGAGCATATTGATCATTTCGATTTCAGCGCCCACGAGATCAATGTGTGCTGGAATGATATCCATGTTAGGAGTAGAAGTATTCAAAATGATATCCTTCGGCTCTGCTTCATTGATGATGCATTCGTAAATACTTGTACGGATGTTTCGGGGATCTAAGCCGATTCCAGATGTGGCATTTGCTTGCGGATCCGCATCAATCAGTAAAGTTTTATGTTCAAGGATAGCCAAACTGGCAGCGAGATTTATCGCGGTAGTCGTTTTACCAACTCCACCTTTTTGGTTCGCAATTGCTATGACTTTACACATGTTTAACGGGTGATTGATTAGGTGATTAAACTTCTCAGAAATCAACGCAAATATAAGCAATGATGAAGGCCACAACCTTGAAAATGATCAACAAAAAGCCGTTCGTAAGTTTGGAAATGTTAATAACAAAAGGCACAAGAAGAAGAAATCAATTCTTTTCTCCGCGCTTCAATTACAAGATGATCTATTTGAATTTCGGTGCTTAAAAGGAATGCCCCATTTTATCTCGCTTCGTTTCTAAATATTTAGCGTTGTGCTTGTTGGGCTCAATAATGATTGGAATATTCTCAACAATTTCTAATCCGTAACCAATTAATCCTGCGCGCTTCGTAGGGTTGTTTGTGATCAGCTTCAATTTACTGATTCCCAGATCGCGAATTATTTGTGCTCCAACACCATAGTCGCGCTCGTCCATGCGGAATCCTAATTTTTCGTTTGCTTCAACAGTGTCATAACCTTCTTCTTGAAGCTTGTAAGCCTTAAGTTTATTCAGCAATCCAATGCCTCTACCCTCTTGGTTCATATAAACGATTACGCCTTTCCCTTCTTTTTGAATAAGATCCATGGCAGCGTGAAGCTGTGGACCACATTCGCAGCGACAAGATCCAAAGATATCGCCAGTTAAACATGAAGAATGTACCCTAACGAGGATCGATTCATCTGGTTCCCAAGCGCCTTTCACCAAAGCTAAATGTGGCTGACCTGTATTTGTTTGTGTGTAGGCGATCAAATTAAAATCGCCACGCTCTGTTGGCAATTCCACATCTACTTCGCGCTTTATTAAACTATCGTGTTCTAATCGGTACTTGATTAAATCTTCGATGGAGATAATATTGTAGCCTTTGTCGGCGGCCAATTCCTTCAATTCTGGAAGACGCGCCATCGTTCCGTCTTCGTTCATGATCTCAACAAGAACACCAACAGACTCAAACCCTGCAAGTCTTGAAAGATCCGCTGCTGCTTCGGTATGACCAGCGCGACGCAACACACCACCATTCTTGGCTTTCAGAGGAAAAATGTGTCCCGGACGAGCAAAATTATTGGGCTGCATTTCTGGATTGATCAAAGCAAGGATGGTTTTTGAACGATCCTGAGCCGAAATTCCTGATGTACAACCATATCCAAGTAAATCTATCGATATGGTAAATGCCGTTTCATGAGATGACGTGTTATTGCTCACCATCATATGAAGATCTAAAGCTTCACATTTATCTTCAGTAACCGCTACGCAAATCAAACCTCTGCCCTGCTTGCTCATAAAATTTACCATTTCTGGTGTAGCATGGCGTGCGGCACAAATGAAATCACCTTCATTTTCTCGGTTTTCATCATCTACAACGATAATGGCTTTCCCGTTCTTCAAATCTTCGATGGCTTCGGGAATAGTATTGAGACTGCTGGTATGCATAGTTTTCTAAATTGGACGGCTTTCTGAAGCAACTGCTGCAGTTGGTTCAAGAAAACGATTGAGCGCCTTGTTTTGTTCTGCCCAACTGAAGCGGCTCAACATAAGTTCACGGGCATTTTGTCCGAGGCGAATTGCCAATTCGGTGTTATTCAATAGATAAGAGATTGCTTCAGCAACTTTTGCAGGCGTATCGGCGATCCAAATTTCTTTACCATGTCGCGCTCCAATGGCGTTATTGGCAAGACTGCTGGTAATTACTGGCATCCCCATCGACATAGCTTCGAGGATTTTATTTTGCATTCCAATGCCAATTTGCATAGGAGCCACAAACAAACGTGCTTGCTGATAATATTTTCTAAGATCCTTCACCCAACCGGTTAACTGAAGATTTCTAGAGTTGAGACGGGTTAATTCTGTAGAAGGATTTTTCCCAGCGGCAACCAGTTGAATGTGCGGAAAATCTTCTTTCAACAATGGAAAAACTTCACGAACCAAGTAACTCACACAATTCACATTGGGCTCATATTGCATGTTACCTGTAAAAAGTAAATCAATCGTTTTGGCTGAAGGCTCCGGCTTGTAGAAATCAACATCTACACCATTGGGCAGGATGATCATTTCTTTTCTTGCAGGGTGATCGATCAATCCAGCATCTTGCTCAGAAATGATGAAACGTTTCTCAAACTGATCAAATACGTCGGTTTCATATTTCCGCAAACGATTAAACTCGACCTTGATAAGCAATCGTTTAAAAAATGATTCGTGTTGTAAACGTCTCTCCAAGCCTTTCGAAAATGCATCTTGGTAATCGATTACTTTTCGAGCAACCTGAAGCGATTTACAATGTTCAGCCATCCGAACAAGTTGGCAATACAAGAGATCTGGTTTAACTTGAGCTGTATATTTTTTCAACCGCTTCAACGAAGTATGCGACGTGAAATACGCAACTTGAAATGGCAAACGGCTAAACATATTGAACGCTAGGCGCAGAATTATCCCCGTCAGGGTTTGCGGAACTATACACACATCGGCACAAACAGCCTTTACTTTATCGAGTTCTTCGGGAAGTACTTTTTCGTTGGTAACGCAATACAGAAACACTTGATGCGATTCTGCCAAACCCAAAATATGGTGCCAAGCCCTAAGTTTATCTCCCTTATCGGTTGGAAGCGGAAATCTAGAAAGGACAACTAATACTTTCAAGCGCTGATCAGGGTTTTATAGAAAGCAATTAACCGATTTGTTAATGCTTCAGGATCAAAATGATTGCGGGCAAAGTTAATCGCATTTTCTGAAACCTCGTTTATCAGTTCAGGATTATCCCTCAGACGCTGAATGACCTCCACAAAATCAGCAGGTTGATTGCAAATAAACAGGTGTTTCCCATGTTCGGCAGGAATACCTTCTAACCCGCAGCTCGTAGTGAGTATGATCTTTCCTAAACTTAATCCTTCAATAATTTTCACCCGAATTCCTCCGCCACTCAGCAGCGGAACTACCATCAAGCCGTTTTCACGCATAAAAGTGAGTGCATCTGGCGCTTCCATCAAATGAACTCCTTTAATATTCAAATCCCTGAACCTATTTGGCATCGATTTACCCGCAAAACTGAAGGTGAGTTCAGGAAAATTAAGATGAATCAATGGCCAAACATCCTTTAAAAACCAGTCGATGGCTTCTTGGTTTGGCTGCCAATCCATTGCACCAATATGAAACAGCTTATTGGTTACATTAAAGGTGGCTTGGTTTTCCCTCCGGGGAAGTGGCTGCGCGATTCCGATAACTTCGGCTGGCAAACTAAGCCCTAACTTTTGGAACTGTTCAAGGTCGCTTGAAGAAATCGCTACCACTCCTGAAACACTGCGAATTCGTTGAATTTCTTCTTGTTTCAATCGACTGCTCATTTTGGATAAATAGATCCTTTTGAGCGGATTGGTTGCATTGTGAGCCAAACGTTCCCAAATTTTGTGCTCTACGTTGTGGGCACGGAGCACCACTGGACATTTAATTTTATCGAGAATCGGAAAAATCAATTCTAAGGCAAAAATGCTTTCGGCCTGAACGATGTCGTACTTTTCAGCTTTAATTCTTTGCAACAATTTTTCAGCAATAGCTTCAGATCTAAAACGTGCCAGATTGTATGAAGAAGTGGATGAAATCAAGTTTATTAAGGCACCAACCGGCTGAACGCTTGTGTTGAGATTTTCGGTGAACACTGAAAAAGGATATCCTTTCGGAATATCAGCAGGAATAGGATGTCCGGGCGTTCCTAGCATAAATTGATGCACTTCTATTCCAGCATTTCTCAAGCCATCGGCCAAACTTTTCATAGCTAGTTTTCCACCATCCATGGGCGGGAAAAGGCTTTTTTGACTGATTTGAAGAATTTTCAACGCTTGGTTGCGGGTTTGAAAATTGAACCGATCGAAACAAAAAATCGGCGGTAAGCATCCATATCAAACAGAACAGAATCGCGCGTTGATTTGTAGGTTAAAAACAACCCAATTGGTAGCAAAACCGCCGTCGAAAGCCACATGCCCCAAAATGGTGTGAGAACCGCTTCACGGGCAAGCTTTTCGCCGGTGATTGAAACCATGTGATAAATTACAAAAAAGATCAGCGAGAAGACCACCGGCATGCCTAAACCTCCTTTTCGAACAATTGCTCCCAATGGAGCACCAACTAAAAAGAGCACCAAACAAGCGAACGACAAAGTGAATTTTCGGTGCCATTCTATTTGGTGTCGATAAACACGTTCTTTTTCTTGTTCGAAAGTTGTGATAGAGAAATCGAGCGAACTCTTCGATGAACGTAAAAACGAGGATGCTTGCTCGAGAATTCTGAGTCGCTCGCTTGGTTTGAAATTATTTAAAACAACCTGTTTATCTTTTAATTCCTTCTGCTGATAGTTTGAAATAACCGGATCTTCTTTAGGATCATTCATCCTTCTTAGACTGTCTATTTTCATGATTTGGCCAGTTTGCATGGCTTCTTTCATGGCAATCTGAAGCAACAACTTCTCTTCAGGTTTGAGGTTGGAATCAAGAGGTGCTTGAACTATGGTATCTTTTTTAACCGCCGTTTTAACCTTGTTGCTTATAGTTGTTGTGTAGTTTTTTTTGAGGTCGAAAAACGGACCATGAAACAAGACTTTAGTCAAGTAAAGCTGATCGGCAAGTATTTCACGTTCTAAGGTATCTGTTTCTGCTTGAAGCTGCGACAGATTAAGCATCTGGTAATTTTTCTTGTATAGATTTTCGTCAGATTTGCCCATACTAAAAATCGACAAATCGAAGCGAATTAGATCTTCTGTAAATTGCTCCTTCAGAAATGGGTATGAATTTCTGCTTCTTTTTTTGCCTGGTTCAGCCTCGGTATAGGTGTAGCCGTTTTTGAGGCGCAGTTCTAGATAACGTTTATCGACCGATTGACTCATTTCGCCTTTTTCGGCAATAATGAGTCGTTCGTTTCCATTCTGTCGCGAATGGTCATATATCATAATGTCGGAAAGTACTTTCCCGTCGTTCGATTTTTTGCCAATTCTGATTACATATTTGTCGATATCGTTGTTAAAAACGCCGGGCTTAATATTGAGTTCAGGCCGTTTTTGTGTAACATCACCCAAAAGGGTTTTCATTTTTAAATTGGCGATAGGCAGCACATTGTTCGAAAAATAAAAAGCGCCAATACTGAGAGCGAAGCAGAGTATAAAAATTGGTCGCATGGCTCGCTGCAACGATATTCCAGATGCCTTCATAGCGGTGAGCTCCATGAATTCGCCTAAGTTTCCAAAGGTCATCAACGAAGAAAGTAAAATGGCTAATGGTAATGCCAACGAAATTGTAGTAAGGGAAACCAAACCGAGCAATTTCAAAATGATTCCCCATTCTAGACCTTTACCTACGAGGTCGTCTACGTACTTCCATACGAACTGCATCAACAAGATAAACACAGCGATGAAGAACGTAAGTACAAAAGGTCCGAGATAGGAACTAAGGATGAATTTGTCTATTTTTTTCAATGAGAACCTGAAATCAGTCGGCAAAAATACACATCAAGCGCCAATCACGCGATGTAACTTCTGAATGGCACTATCCCATGACAAACGAACTTCATCATCTTCGCCATCTTCAGCAAAATCAGTCACCATCAAAGCAGTTTCACCAGTGATGTCGTCCACTTGAATTCGAAATTCGAAATACACATTGTCTGGACCATCTACCCAACGGTAACGGGCATACACATTTTCTCGAGAACCAGTAAGCTTGGCCACTTGTTCAGAGTCTTTGTTCCAAATGAAGGTATACATACCTGCCCGAATATTCACATTATCGCAGAACCAATCCGAAAGCCCGCTTGGCTCTGTCAGAAAAGAATAGAGTACACCAGGCGAGCATCGAAAGAGATATTCAAGTTCAATTTTTTTCTGATCACTCATAGCTTTTAGCTTTAATTGCAAGTTGCTATAATACAAAAAGCCTCATTCACAGCAAATTCAAAATCGCTTATTTTATTGATATGCTTTCCTATCAGCATGTTAAGGTTATTAACGAATTGTGTTAATTTCGCGCCATGTTCCGCGACAGAAAAGTAGTAGTAGTGCTTCCGGCTTACAATGCCGCACTAACCCTCGAAAAAACGTATGCCGAAATCCCTTTCGATATTGTGGATGAAGTGGTATTGGTTGATGACCATAGTTCAGACAATACCTCCGATTTGGCGAAAAAAATCGGAATCCGCCACATAATCCGCCACGAAAAGAATAAAGGCTACGGTGGAAATCAGAAAACCTGCTACGCTAAAGCACTAGAGCTCAACGCCGATGTGGTTGTGATGCTTCACCCAGATTATCAGTACACTCCGCTATTAATTCACTCGATGGTGGCCATTATCGCAAACGATTTATATCCAGTCGTATTTGGCTCTCGTATTCTTGGGAAAGGTGCATTGAAAGGCGGCATGCCGATGTACAAATATATTGCTAACCGTTTCCTCACTTTGAGTCAGAATATCTTGATGAACCAAAAGTTGTCGGAATACCATACTGGTTTCAGGGCATTTTCGGGCGAAGTGCTCAAGAGCTTAGACTTCACGCACAATTCCGACGATTTCATTTTCGACAATCAAATGATCGCACAGGTTTTCGCCAAAGGTTTCGAAATCGGTGAGATTACTTGTCCTACAAAATATTTCGAAGAAGCTTCATCGATCAATTTCCGTCGAAGTTCTATCTATGGCTTGGGTGTTTTGGGTGTTTCATTTCGTTACATGCTTCACAAGGCAGGCTTGGCGAAATGGAAACTTCTCGCTTAATGGTCTAAATGATTCCCAAAGCAATCAAACTCCCCGACAACAAAAGGAACACAGCCACCAACTTTCGGATCAACGAAATTTGAACTTTCCCAATGTATTTATTGCCTAACCATGCGCCTGCAAAAGCCGAAAGTACTGCAGGCAACAAAGTCAGGTAAGGTAAATCTCCTGCGTTACCGATATACATATAATATGGTATCCGTGTGAGGTCGATCGCGCAGGCAATAAAAATCCCTGTGGCAATAAACGCTTCGCGGGATAAACCAGCGCGAATTAAAAAAGCAGTTCTGAGCGCACCTTGATGCCCGCTCAATCCACCAAAAAATCCTGATAAAATTCCACCCAAGGGAAGCCACTTCAGGTCAACTTGTAGCGCTCCGAATTTCTTGTTGAGTTCGAGGATTCCAAAAATCACCATCAACAAACCTACAATCAAACTGATAGGATCGATAATAAAACCCATTTCTCCAATTGTGTAATGGTATAAACCTTTCGATTCATCTAATAAACCAAGCAAATTCGCACCTGCCAAGCCTGCAGGAATCGCAAACAACGCAAATTTCAATGCAAGCTGCTTGTTTGCATGTTTCCAAACCAGCACTGCCTTAAAACTATTGTTTAAAAAATGCACCAATGCTGTGAGAAAAACGGCTGTCTGCACACCATAGAATATCGAAAATACAGGCAAAAGAAGCGTGCCGAGTCCGAAGCCGCTGTAAAAAGTGAGCAACGAAGCCAAAAAGGCAACAATACAAATGAGTAGAATTTCCAAAACGAACCTTTCAGTTTGAATGGTCGCAATTTACAGCACTATTTGAGAGATCCTTCAAATCGTCGATAAATGGGGCACTTTCGCTGTACAGAAAAGTATTCTGTGAAGATTCAAAAGGTCGGTAGAGGTAAAACACGTGGTGATTCTTGATTCTGATTTTATCCACATACCGATGGGTGAGCCTGAATTCCTCCGCACTATTTTTCGACAGATTCTTCAACCAGGAAACACCCAATCTTAAATACAAAGCGTAAACTTCTCCTGTAGTTTCATCTTGAATGAGTTGTTTTTGGTATGATTTGTCTTCATGAAACTTCATATTCATTTGATTGCTTCTTTGCACATGCTCATCGAAAATCACCAAAGAATCTCGGTAATGATCAAACGTTTCAAATTGTTCGTTTTGTTTCATCATCGGACTGTACAAAGGGAGCCACCAAATAGACCGTGTAAATCCTGTGAAAGTCGCTGCTAGATCATATTGGTCTTCGCCTGTCCGCCGACACCGGCGCTTGATTTCAGTTTGATCTTTGAACGACAAAAACTTGAATTCAGCAAAATACAAATCCCGCAAGTGCTTGTCTTGTATCGTTAAAACGGTATCATAATTTCCTTTTCGATCGAGCTTCAAGTAGGCAAATTCTGGACGATCGTACCTCCAAGTGCTGTAAACCATTGCTGAATCATTCATAACAGGCACGCGTCTGATTCCTGAATAATAGTCGTCTGTTCGAATCGACAAAAGCGTGTATATTGTTACCTGATAAACTGATGACAGGCATTCGAGGTAAATTGTTCCAGCTGCATCTTTAAAAAACCTTTCAGCCTGATCTTGAAGCTTACAAACCTTCAGTTCGCGGTTCTGTTTATCGAACAGCCTAAGCACACAACGATCTGGTCGTTTATCCCAAGTGAGCAACCAAATTGAATCGCCCCAAAAAATATAGTCTTTAATCATCCAAAGTGGCGAACTCACAATGGTATCGGGGAGCAAGGTTCCGCTTACTTCGAAAGTACCGAGGGCATTTTCTTTACGTTGCATAACTATGGTGCTTCCCGAAATGCTCGAAACATCAATCCGCAAAGGTTCATAGCCAATTCGATTAATTTGTAATTGCTTCATGCGAACTGTGTCGATACCGAAAAAACCCCTTGCGTTCGTAAAAACCTGATTGTTTCCGTTATTTACAACAGCACTTGTGACCGGTTTTCCATCCTGATCCTTCAAAAATGCTTCAAAAACGCTGCGCTTTAAATTCTACCGAAAAAAAGAGCATCACAACCACCAATAGAAAATGAGAATACCGCATAAGCCGATAGTTTTCAATGTAATTAGTACTCTGAACACAAAAGCGGAAATACAGAATTTAGCAATTGTCGGAGCTTGAATGAGTTATTGCTCTAATGAACGATTCACCTTTTACGATTTTAAAAGTCACAAATAATTCATCTCCTAAAATTTATTCACATCAAGGATAATTTAATCTGAATTGCTTGTATTGCAGATAAGCTTAACTGTAATTTGCGGTGTGACGAAAAGGGTATTGTTAACCGGTGGTCCGGGATTCGGAAAGTCGAGCATCATTGAAGAAATGGAGCGTCGTGGCTTAAATGTGCACCATGAAATTGCGCGGAACATCATCCAACAATCGATCGAAACTGGCGGCACATCAACACCCTGGCAAGACATCGATTTGTTTTCAAAACTTGTGCTAGAAGGACGAATCCAACAGTTTCATGAAAGTGTGAACAACACCTCCTTTTACGACCGAGGCATTCCTGATATTGCAGGATTTCTAAAAAAGGAAAAACAAGCCATCCCTGAATCTTTATGGGAACATTGTGAAACGTTGAAGTACTTTCGACTGGTTTTCATCACTCCTCCATGGGAAGCCATTTTTCAAAAAGATCCTGAACGAAAGGAAGATTTTGTAGCAGCAATAAAGGTTCACAAAGCACTCGAAAGCATCTATATGGAACTCGGCTACAAGCTCATTCCCGTTCCAATGGGATCGATAAAACAAAGAGCCGACTTCATTTTAAACTTCCCTGGCGTTCGTTCTTGAAATAATCACGTGGTTTTCGAGTAATTTTAACCGCCCATGTTCAAACCCGAAGATATACTGCAACAATATTGGGGCTTTAATGCCTTTCGGCCCCTGCAAAGAGATATTGTGCAAGCGGTTTTAGATGGCCACGACACCTTGGCATTGCTTCCAACCGGTGGAGGAAAATCATTATGCTTTCAAGTACCAGCGCTGTGTATCGACCAATTGTGCTTGGTGGTTTCGCCGCTTATTGCGCTGATGAACGATCAAGTCGACAATCTTCGTAAACGCGGCATCGAAGCAGGATTAATATCATCCGCCATGGCGCCTGAAGAAATCCCTGTGGTGCTCGATAACTGCATGAGTGGGAAGTACAAATTTCTTTACGTATCGCCCGAACGCCTTACAAACGAACATTTTATCGAAGCGCTACGACACTCAAGGGTGGGCATGATTGCCGTAGATGAAGCGCATTGCATCTCCCAGTGGGGCTATGATTTCAGACCTGCGTACTTGGATATTTCTAAGATTAGAGCATTAATCGGACTTCATATTCCAATTATAGCGCTTACAGCCACAGCTACACCAAACGTTTGTGATGACATCGAAACCAGGCTTGAGTTCAAGAACAACAAGCGTTTCCAAAAGAGCTTCAGAAGAGAAGAATTGGTTTATGTGGTGCGCGAAACAGAAGATAAACTCAAGCAAATACTTCGAATTCTCGACAAAGTGCCTGGCAGCTCGGTGATTTATGTGCGCAACAGAAAAAAGACGCGCGAAATCTCCGATTGGCTTATCCAACAAGGCATTGCTGCCACTTCATACCACGCAGGAATCGATTTTGTAACCCGTGCGCTTCGGCAACAACATTGGATAGAAGGAAAAATCCGAGTAATCGTTTGCACAAATGCCTTCGGAATGGGAATCGATAAACCTGATGTTCGCTCCGTAATTCACATTGATTTGCCGGATTCACCTGAGGCATATTTTCAAGAAGCAGGACGAGCAGGTCGGGATGGAAAAAAATCTTGGGGTGTTCTACTTTCAGAGCCCGCCGATGCCGATGATGCACTTCAAAGATTTAAGCGCCAATTTCCAGGTTTCGATACTGTAAAAGCCATCTACAATTGGATCGGCAACTATTTGCAACTGCCCGTGGGAAGCGGCGAAGGCCTCTCCTACCCTTTTGATGCTGGTGAATTTTCAACTCGATACAAAATTCATCCGATCGAATGTGTGAATGCCATTCGCTTTATGGAGCAAGAAGGATTGTTGAGTTTTTCGGGCGATGCAGCAACACAATCGCGGGTGTTTATCCCAGTCGACAAAGAAACGCTGTACGAATATGAAGTAAAAAACCAACAAGCAGAACTACTGCTCAGAACCTTGCTTCGTTCCTATGGAGGCATGTTTCAAGACTATGTAATAATCCGCGAACGCGACCTTGCCGAACGTTGCGGAATGCAAGAACCAGAAATAAAAAAACGGCTTCAAATCATGCATCAAGCAGGTGTGATTAGCTATTTTCCAGCAAATCAGCAACCTAAGCTGTTCTTTACCATGGGTCGCCAGCACCCAGAACGAATTCCAATGTCGGCAAAAACATACGCAGAGCGGGCTGAAGCTGCCGCAAAGAGATACAAAACGATGGTCGATTACTTGATACAATCCGAAACCTGTCGCGCTGCATTTCTACTCCAATATTTTGGTGAGAAAAACCATGATCCCTGCGGAAGATGCGATGTTTGCTTGAAAAATAAAGACAAGAATATTGAATTACTCGAACAACAAATCCTCAATTGGCTAAATCGTGCAGAAATGTCGATTGAAAAACTTGAAAAACAGTACCTCGGAAATCCTGATATTCTTGTTGAAGCGTTAAGAAATTTATTGGACCAGAATTTAATTGAAGAGCTTTCTTCAGGTTATTTAAGAATAAAATCATGATCAACATCGAACAGCTATTGTTGAGCGATGATGTAGTTAAAATTGCCAAGCAATGCATAGGATTAGAAATTTATACAAAGTTTAACGATCAATTAACATCTGGCATAATCACAGAAACAGAAGCCTATGCAGGCGAAAACGACAGAGCCAGTCATGCGTTCGGAGGCCGTCGTACCTCTAGAACAGAAACTATGTATGGTTCTGCAGGAACTGCATATATATATCTTTGCTACGGAATGCACCATTTGTTCAATATCGTTACTGGTCCGCAAGGAACACCACATGCAGTGCTACTACGTGGCATCAAACCAACTCATGGCGAAGAACTTATGCGCTCAAGGATGAATAATTCTACTGGAAAACTTCAAACCGATGGCCCAGGAAAAGCAACAAAAGCGCTCGGAATCACCACATCGTTTAATGGTTTATTAATTGACGGCAATTCAATTGGTTTGAGAAATCCATCATTTAATATTGGTGATCTAGAAATTCTTGAAGGCCCTCGAATTGGTGTTGATTATGCAGGTTCGGATGCATTTCTTCCTTACAGATTTTACATTCGAAAAAACAATTTTCTCACAATTCCATGAAAACCCTAAACCGTTATTTTGGTATTGTTTGGATGCTATTTGCCTTTGTGTCGGTCTGGTTCTGGCTCAACATTCAAGGCATGGCAACTTTCGAAAAAGTGAAGAATTATTCAGGCTGGATCTGCCTCATGTACCTATTTTATAATAGCCGTTCGGTAAAAAGCAAACATGCATTGTTGCTATTTGTCGGGATGTCTATTTTAATGTTAGGACTCACATTTAGATTTTTCCATTGGCCATTTAGCTATGAAACTATCCTCCTCTCGTCGGTATTTATTATAGCAGGTTACACTATGTATATTGCCAAAAGAACACGGCGCACTTGGATCGATTTACTCAAACTTGGTTGGGTGTTAAGTTCTGGAATTTCCTTTCTCTGGTTTATGCTTCGATTGCCTTATGTTGATGTTATTGAGCAAGTTCCATCATTTTTGTTTTGGCCAATGTACCTATCTGTTGTGATTGCTGAAGCACTTGGCAAAGACCAAAGTATTGAAGAAAATCTCGAAACTGAAGGGTTGCCAAAGGATATCCTCTAAAACATAGCTCAAACAATTATCTTTGCGGCTCGATGAATACTTCATTCACTGAGGAAAACTACCTCAAGACAATTTTTAAGCTCGCAAGCGACACAGGTGGAAATGTTAACACCAACGCCATTGCGGATGCGCTGCAAACCAAGGCATCGTCGGTTACCGACATGATTAAAAAACTGTGCGACAAGAAGTTTTTACACCACACTCCATATCAAGGTGTGAAACTGAGCACCGAAGGGAAAAACAAGGCTCTTCAAATAATCAGAAAACACCGTCTTTGGGAAGTTTTTTTAGTCGATCGATTGGGTTTAGGATGGGATGAAGTACACGACATAGCCGAACAGCTCGAACATACCAGCAGTGAAAGACTCTATTCACATCTCGATCGATATTTAAATTTCCCGAAATTTGATCCGCATGGCGATCCGATTCCCGATCAAAAAGGACATATAGAAGAACAAGAACTCAAAAGTTTATCTGAAGGATTGCCTGGAGAACAGTTCGAAGTTTCGCGAATTATGGTGCACCTTCCTGAATTTCTCCAGTATCTACAGGACATTCAATTGATTCCCGGCACACGAGTTTCAGTGCTCAGGAAATACGATTTCGATGGATCTGTTTCTGTTAAAGTAGAATCAGGCCCAGAAATCATGCTTTCGCGTCAAGCCGCATCCAGTATTTTTGTAAAACTCTGAAGCTGTGGCGACCAAAGGAAACAAAGGGAATAACCTAAACATCAAGAACCGTAAAGCAAGTTTCGAGTATTCGTTGCTTATGGAATTCACTGCCGGAATTCAGCTCACAGGAACAGAAATTAAATCGGTTCGCGCCGGAAAAGCGATCATTACCGACGCTTTTTGTGCATTCGTAAAAGATGAATTGTTTGTTCGAAACATGCACATCGACGAATACGAGCAAGGAAATATCTACAACCATGTGCCTAAACGCGACCGTAAATTGCTACTTCAAAGAACCGAACTAAGCAAATTGAAAGGCAAAATGAAAGACAAAGGGTTTACGATTGTGCCTTTACAGATGTTCTTGAGCGAGTCGGGATTTGCCAAATTAGATATCGCCTTGGCAAAAGGAAAAAAACTGTACGACAAGCGCGAGTCGATGAAAGACAAAGATGTGAAGCGCGATTTGGCCCGTAAAAACGAAGATTAGTAAGTTAATTTCGATCTTCCAAAAGGGGGACAAATCGAAATTCTCCATGCACCGATTGAGTAAGCGTTCCATCTTCGGCTTTATCAAGAACCACCATTTCCTGTGTGCCATCTTTCCCTACTGGAATGACCAATCTGCCACCTGGTTTGAGTTGATCAACCAAAGGCTGCGGAATAAACGGAGCACCAGCAGTTACTAAAATTTTATCGAAAGGTGCAAATCCGGGCAAACCGAGGTATCCATCACCGAAGGAAAGCCTCGCTAAAATCCCCATTTGGTCGAGCAATTTTTTGGTTCGAACGTGCAGTTCATGTTGGCGCTCGATACTGAAAACGCGCGCTCCCAATTGAACCAATACAGCGGTTTGATAACCACTTCCGGTTCCAATTTCAAGGATTTTCTCACCTCTTTTTGGCGAAATGAGCGCAGATTGAAACGCAACTGTACTAGGATGCGAAATGGTTTGACCCGCACCAATCTTGAAAGCAATATCTTCATATGCCTTTTCAACAAATGCCTGATCGGGGAAAAACAAATGACGAGGAACTTCAAGCATAGCCTCCAATGTGCGAGCGTCTGCAATATTCAAGTCGCGGAGCTCATCTATCAATCTCCTTCTCAATCCTTTGTGTCTGTATGTATCTTGGCCGGTCATCTTTCAGTTCTAAAAGCTAAAGTACGGCCCTGAAATGCCTTCATTATCAACAAAAACAAGACGAATTTCACAATCGACTGTTGATTTTTTTATGGATATATTGTAAGTAATCGGATCGTCGAAGCCTTTGCAGCAACTGAAAATCGTTTAGGTTTGTGCGAAAATTGAGAAGAATGCTAAAGATCGGCGTTATTGGTGCCGGACATCTCGGGAAGATCCACCTTAAACTCATACAAGAATCTGAATATTACCATCTTACAGGTTTTTTCGATTCCGATAAAGAACGTGCAGAAGCCTATGCTGCAGAAACTGGAATTCGACTTTTCGACACAGCCGATGAACTGATTGAAGCATCTGAAGTTGTAGATATTGTAACTCCAACCTTGGCGCACCATCAATACGCATGTAAAGCGTTGCGCATGAGTCGTCACATTTTCATTGAAAAACCAATTGCAACCACGGTTGAAGAAGCTCGTGAAATTTTGCAATTATCGGTAGAAGCAGGTAAAAAGGTGCAAGTTGGTCACGTTGAACGATTTAATCCTGCATTTACATCTGCTCAACCATTCTTAAAAAATCCGATGTTCATCGAAACTCATCGTTTGGCACAATTTAATCCGCGCGGAACCGATGTTTCTGTTGTGCTCGATTTGATGATTCACGATATCGACATTGTACTAAAAAGTGTAAACAGTGCTGTTAGAAAAATTAGTGCAAGCGGAGTTTCAGTTGTTAGCGATACGCCCGATATCGCCAATGCACGTATCGAATTCGACAATGGCTGTGTGGCAAATTTAACTGCCAGTCGCTTGTCGATGAAAAACATGCGAAAAACTCGATTCTTCCAGAGAGATGCGTACATCAGTGTCGATTTTTTAGAGAAAGAAACCGAAGTCATCCGAATGTCAACAATCGAAGGCGATCCAGATCCTTTGTCGTTAACAATCGACTTAGGCGAAGGGCGTGGTGTGAAAGAAATTTTCCTTGAAAAGCCAACAATTTTACCAACCAACGCAATAAAAGCAGAATTAGAAAGTTTTGCTGATGCCATCGCAAATAATACGGACCCGGTGGTAACAGCATCAGATGGATTACAGGCCCTCGACGTCGCATATAAAATTATCGACAAATTGAGTCTGACTCCAAATCTACTGGCTTAACGATGGTAAAACGCTACACGCTTGTACTTTTTGCAGTTATTGTGATGCTTTCGGCTTGTACCTCCGACAAAGGCATCCCTGCTTATATTCGTGTGAATTCAATCCCAGTGGTTACTGAATCAATCACGCAGGGTTCAAATTCTTCAAATGTTACGGATGCTTGGATTTATGCCGACGACCAACTGATTGGTGCATTTGAACTTCCTTGTGATGTTCCAGTGCTTGATTTGGGAACCAAAAAGATTTCAATCGGTGCTGGAATCAAAATCAACGGCATTTCATCCCTTCGAGCACCATATCCCTTTTATAAATTTTACGAAACATATGCCGAACTCAAATCTGGAGAATCGGTTGATGTAACACCACAAGTAAGTTATTTCGATTCTTTACAATTCGCATTCATGGCGAATTTTGATGATATCTCTGGAAGCAAACTTGAAGCATCAGGAGCTACCGATACAACCATCGGAATCACCAACAATGCAGCTAAAGTTTTCGAAGGCGCTGGATCTATGATCGCCCAACTGAACCGTGACTCTGGATTTGTTGAATTTCAATTTGTTGAAACCGTCGATCTGCCTAAGCAAGGCACAATAGTTTATCTAGAATTTGATTACAAAAACACGCATGTGCTCAGCGTTGGCTTGAAATCTTACTACGCTTCATCAGGAACACAAAGCTCTGAGTTGATCAACTTGAATAAGAGTGAAGAATGGAAAAAGGTCTACGTTAGTATGACAAGGGCGGTTAGTGAGCAGATAAATGCGACGAATTACCGTGTGTATTTTTATGCAAACAAAGAAGCAGGATCGGTGCCGTTGGAAATCTTGATTGACAACATGAAAATTATTTATTGATCGAGTGATTGCTACAAAAAGAGATAGAAACCAGGCCATCATTCAAGCCTTCGCCGACTTGCTATCAGCAGGAGCTGGATGGACTCTTTACTATGTCTTCCGTAAAATTTATATTGAGCCTATTCGCTTTGGGTATAATGTTGATTTGGTTTTTGATCAAAACTACTGGTTAGGCTTGTTCATCATTCCAGTTTCGTGGATCATCATCTACCAAATGAGTGGAAGCTACCATGATGTATTCCGGAAATCGCGTCTTGGCATTGTTGGCAATACGCTTTTGCTTAGCTTAATTGGTTGCACACTTTTGTTTTTCTCGATTTCGCTCGACGATTTCGTTCCTTCATATCAATACTATTATTCCTCTTTCCTCGCTTTGTTTGGCGCCCATGCTGGGATAACATTTATTCAACGGGCAATTGTTTCAACTTGGAACTCCAGAAGAATCCAAAGTGGGAAAATTCGTTTCAATACATTATTGGTTGGCTCAGGACAAAAATCATGGGATACCTACAAAAAGATATCTGAACAAACCATCAGTTCCGGAAATCATTTCCTTGGATACATTCCAGTAAATGGTAGTTTGAATCAAGAGTTGGCTTCTACTTTAACAAATGTAGGGTCATTCGAAAACCTAAGTAGCATCGTACGTGAATTAGATGTTGAAGAAGTTATCGTTGCACCTGAAAATAGCGAACATTCTTATTTGGGTAAGATCCTCACCGAATTAGAACTCACCACCGTTTACATCAAGGTAATTCCAGACATCACCGATATTTTGCTTGGCTCAGTTAAAATGTCGGCCATATTTGGCGCTCCAGTGATTGAACTCAACCGTGCCCTTATGCCTATTTGGCAACGTTCGTTCAAGAGAATGTTCGATTTGGTGGTTTCTGTATTCGTGCTGGTGGGAATGTTTCCCGTGTTTCTTATTACAGCCATCATCGTGAAATTGGGCTCTCCAGGCCCTATTTTTTATCACCATTACCGCATTGGGCTCAATGGAAAACCCTTCAAAATTTACAAATTTCGTTCAATGTACAAGGATGCCGAATCGCGTGGTCCTCAGCTGAGTAGCAAATTCGACAATAGAATCACGCCATTCGGTAGGTTCATGCGGAAAACACGGTTGGATGAAATTCCGCAGTTCTACAATGTGCTTATCGGATCCATGTCGATTGTTGGTCCACGCCCCGAAAGGCAGCATTTTATCGATCAAATTGTACAAGTTGCTCCACATTATAGATTACTGCACAAAGTGCGTCCTGGCATCACTGGCTGGGGACAAGTAAAGTTCGGTTACGCAGAAAATGTTCCTGAAATGGTGGAGCGTTTGAAATACGATATTTTATATGTAGAGAATATGACGCTCGCGTTGGATTTTAAAATCATGATTTATACTGCGTTAATTGTGCTTCAAGGAAGAGGGAAGTAATTCCTTTTTCGATGAAACAATTTTGTGTCGGAATTACTTTCTTTGCAATCCCAAAATTTAACATCACATGCAGAAAGTAGTTGTTGTAGGAGCCGGTACCATGGGAAATGGAATCGCACACACGTTTGCCCAATTTGGATATCCTGTTATATTGATCGATGCCAACGAAAGTGCATTAGAAAAAGGTTTAAAAACCATCCAAGCAAACTTTGAGCGTCAAGTACAAAAACAACAAGTTACAGAAGAACAACGTGATGCAGCATTGCAGCGAATTTCAACAGCTAGTTCGATCGACGATCGTGCAGCAGATGCAGATTTAGTTGTAGAAGCTGCATCTGAAAACTTCGAAATTAAGTCTTCTATTTTCCGCAAGTTGGATGAAATTTGTAAGCCGTCTTGCATTTTAGCTTCCAACACTTCATCGATTTCTATCACAAGAATTGCGGCTGTAACGAAACGCCCAGATAAAGTTATTGGAATGCACTTCATGAATCCGGTGCCAGTGATGAAACTGGTTGAGATCATCAATGGGTATTCAACTTCCAGAGAAACCAGCGATCTAATTTTTAAGACCTCAGAGTCTTTGTCGAAAATTCCAGTGATCGTTAATGATTATCCCGGATTTGTTGCCAATAAGATCTTAATGCCGATGATCAATGAAGCCATCATCACCCTCAGCGAAGGAGTTGCTGGTGTTTATGAAATAGATACAGTTATGAAATTGGGAATGGCTCATCCAATGGGGCCACTTCAATTGGCCGATTTTATTGGTTTGGATATTTGCCTATCAATTTTGCGCGTATTGCAGGATGGATTTGGGAATCCGAAATATGCACCAGCTCCATTGTTGATCAATATGGTAACTGCCGGTCATTTAGGTGCAAAAAGTGGTATTGGTTTTTACGATTATTCGGCGGGTAAAAAAGACCTTATAGTCGCAGCTCAATTCCGCCGTTAATTCACAAAAGATCCGTCGTCGATCGAAAATATAATATCTTCAATCATCCTGTCCTCCGAATTTCCATTTGGATCATAGGATGATTTAAGATTTGTTTTAAAAATTCGCGCTACCGATTGCCAGAACACGGCTTGAAATGAACCTCTCAGGTCCTTTACCAAACCGTAAGAGGTGTTTCCAGATTCTCGATCGATTAGTTTAATCAAGATTCTTCCTTGATTTAAAGTCATGTTGCGAATATCATCTTCGAATTCGGCCTTCAACTCATCTTCAGCCTTACGAAGCATTTTCTTTTGCTCCTTCGGATTCATGAGTGCCATTGTATCGTTGTATTGCTTGAGCTTTTTCCCTGCCACTTTAGAGTAAGGGTAAACCTTGGCTACATCACGCTTTAAGCGGCTCCACTTGCGTTCTTCGCGTTTCGATGCAAATACACGATTGTCTGCAACGGTAATTGGTTGCAGCGTCACAGTCGGGATTGTATCGCCATTGTCGCCGATGATGTAATGCACCTTCAAGGCAACTGGAGCAGGCTGCTCAGCCATTTTAATTCTTTCCTTTAATCTAATCTGCGCATTTGCAGGCAGAACCAGGATCAACAATAAATAGAAAAGGATGTAACGCATAGTTAAAATGCCGCGTGCCAATTTATATGCCAGTTTTGAAATAAGGTTGCAAAGCTGAGCGGAGAAATTCAGGAACCCTGCCAGGGCGCATTTGAGAGGCAGATAAAAAAACAAGTTCGGTGCTTGCAGTATTGAGTTGTTCGCCCGATTCGTTGAATGTTTTGTAATTAAAATGAATGCGACTCATTGGAAAGTCTTCAATTGTTGTTACAATTTTTAAGAAATCATCATATTTAGCAGACTTTAAGTATTGAATAGAAAAAGCAGTAACAGGCATGAGAATTCCTGCTTCTTCAAGCGATTTGTAAGGACAACCAATACTTCTTAGCGCTTCTACACGAGCCACTTCAAAGTACGCAGCATAATGACCGTAATACACAAATCCCATTTGATCGGTTTCGGAATATCTTACCCTAACGTTGGTTTCGTGTTGAAACATATTAAATTTGATGATATTCGAAATTTCATCATTCCGACAGGATAAATTTGCCTGATAAAATCGAACTCCTGCATGCCAACGAAACATTTTTTTAAATGGTTTATTCACCTGTACTTGTTGATGGCGCTTTCGGCGTGCAGCAGGTATACATCAAGCCATTCTGAAGCACAATTGCCTTACGAAGTGGGCAAAGGAAAACTTATCTATGAAGATGCTCGCATTGAAGCTATCATAGCTCCATACCGAGAGCCGCTTCAAAAAAGCATGGCCGAAACACTCTGCTACAGCGATGCAAATGCCACCAAAGAATTACCCGAAGGCAGTTTAGGAAGTTTAATCACCGATATTCTTCGAAATGAAATGAGCCTACAAACCAATACAGCTATTGATATTTGTTTCTTGAATCATGGAGGTTTGAGGGTCGAATGGCCCAAAGGCGCGATATCACGATCGATGGTTTTCGAGTTGATGCCTTTCGAAAACAAACTTCAGATCATCCAGATGAACGCGAGCCAAGTGGAACAAATGCTGAAAATTATTGCGACCAAAGGCGGATCGCCAATTTCAGGTGTTCGGATGGAAATAGAAAACGGAAAATTGAAAACTTGGGCGGTGGATAAAGACCCTGATCGCAAAAAGAAACTGTACAATGTGCTTACTTCTGATTACCTTGTGCAAGGCGGAGATTCGTACCTATTGAAGTTTGAATCATCCTTAGAAGTGATTGACGGTGGCTTAAAAGTACGTGACGGTATTTTGGATGCACTCAAACGCATCCACCAAGAAGGCAAAACACTTAACCCTAAAAAAGATGGAAGAATCCAGAAAGTTGCAGCGCCGTGATTTCCTTAAAGCGGGTTTGCCACTTCTAGGACTGGCATTCGTTCCGGTGAATGTTTTAGGAACATCCTTCAAAAAAGAAAAGCGTTTAAGCGTGCTCCACACCAACGATTGGCATAGCAGAATCGACCCGTTTCCGAGCAATGATCCTAAATTTCCAGGCTTAGGAGGTGCTGCCCGTCGTGCTGCTCTACTTAACGACATTCGAAAAGAATCGGGCGAGGTATTGCTGCTAGATGCGGGCGATATCGTTCAAGGTACACCTTACTTTAATTTCTACGCTGGTGTTCCTGAAATTCGAATCATGAATGAAATGGGTTACGATTGTGCTACTTTGGGCAATCACGACTTCGACAATGGAATCGATGGATTGAAAAAATTGATCGGATTGGCGAAATTTCCATTTGTAAACTGTAATTACGATTTCGGAAGCACCGGATTGGAGAAAATTGTTCATAAGTCGGTCGTGATTAAAAAATCAGGCTTACGAATTGGCATCGTGGGCGTTGGGATTGATTTGAAACCTTTGTTGCCAGCTGAAAATATACTTGGTATTAAATACAACCATCCTATTGAATTGGCTGACAGTGAAGCGAGAAGACTTAAAAAAGTCGAGAAATGCGACCTTATTGTGTGTTTATCCCATCTCGGTTATGAATATTTGGATGGTAAGGTTTCGGACCGTGTATTGGCCTCACAGACAAGACATATCGACTTAACTATAGGTGGCCATACCCATACTTTCCTTGAAAAACCTGAACAAGTAGCGAATTTGGAAGGCAGATTGGTGACCATCAACCAAGTAGGATGGGCAGGATTAAGATTAGGCCGAATAAACTACCACTTTAGTAGCATAAACAACACTAAAGACAGTCCAACTTCCCAAATTGAAGTTTTTAAAAAGTCAATAGCGATTTAATTTTTTTTTACTGAATTTTTACTAAATATTTGTCGGATGTAACAACCTGAAGACTTAGAAAGACGGTCAACACAGGGTTACCACCTAAATCTCAACACATTAACACTTAGTAAGGAATGGAGAAAACTTTTGAGAAAGTATGGCAGAACTGTCTTGATGTTATCAGGGACAACGTTAACCAGCAAAGTTTTAAAACCTGGTTCGAGCCCATCAAACCTGTCAAACTCAACGGTAGTATATTAACGATACAAGTACCTAGTCAGTTTTTTTACGAATGGTTAGAGGAGCATTACATTGATCTCATAAAAAAGACGATCAATAAAGAGTTAGGACCTGATGGTCGGTTGGAGTATTCTATTATCATGGAAAATAATTACCGAAACTCAAATCCATATACGATCAACATTCCTGCAGTTAATGCAAGAACCAAAAATTCTCCAGTTTCGATGCCGATCGATCTGAACAACAATTCTATCAAGAACCCATTTATTCTGCCAGGGCTCAAGAAATTGAATGTTGAATCTCAGCTCAATCCAAACTATTCTTTCGATAACTTGGTTGAAGGAGATTGCAACCGTTTGGCACGTTCTGCAGGATTTGCAGTAGCGAACAAGCCCGGTGGCACAGCCTTTAATCCACTTCTTATTTATGGTGGTGTTGGTTTAGGAAAAACCCATTTGGCTAATGCAATAGGACTTGAAATCAAAAGAAACTTCCCGAATAAGACCGTGCTTTATGTGCAGTCGGAGAAGTTTTGCCACCAGTTTGTGGATTCGGTGAAGAACAATTCTCACAACGATTTCATTCACTTTTACCAAATGATCGACGTACTCATCATCGATGATGTACAGTTCTTCGCTGGAAAAGAAAAAACACAAGACATCTTCTTCCAAATTTTTAATCACCTGCACCAAACAGGCAAGCAGTTGGTTTTAACTTCCGACAAATCTCCAATTGAGTTGATCGGATTAGAACAAAGACTTTTATCACGTTTCAAATGGGGTCTTTCTGCCGATATGCAGGTGCCAAATTTGGAAACCAGAATTGCAATTCTCGAGAAGAAAATCTACGCTGACGGTATCGATATGCCGAAGGAAGTAATTGAGTATCTCGCATACAATATCACAACAAACGTTCGTGAACTCGAAGGCGCACTAATTTCATTGGTAGCACAATCTACTTTGAACCGCAAAGCCATTACACTCGAACTTGCCCGTCAAATGATCGACAAGTTCGTGAAGAATACAACCCGCGAAATTTCTATCGATTTCATCCAGAAAATTGTATCCGATTACTTCAACCTTCCATTGGAACTGTTGAAATCTAAAACCCGCAAGCGCGAAGTTGTTCAGGCTCGTCAAATCGCAATGTTCTTCGCCAAAAGCATGACAAAATCATCACTTGCTAGTATAGGACTTCAATGTGGCGGAAAAGATCATGCAACTGTTTTGCATGCTTGCCGTACAGTAAACAATCTTATCGAGACGGATAAAAAATTCCGTGTGTATATCGATGAGATTGAAAAAAAAATTGGTAATCAGTAAAAGAAAAAGAGAGGGTCTATAATTGTCTGTTATTAAAATTCTCATGGTATGTCTCGGGAATATTTGCAGATCTCCAATGGCAGAAGGTATTCTTCGCAGCCACATCGAGAGAGCTGGCTTGAAAGTTATTGTCGATTCGGCAGGAACTTCAGGCTACCATGCAGGTTCGGCGCCAGACTTTAGGGCTGTAAGAACTTTAAAGAAAAACGGTATCGACATTTCAGGATTGTCGGCTCGTCAATTCACAATAGATGATTTCGATAATTTCGATTTCATTTATGTGATGGATACTTCAAACCTTATCAATGTGCTCAACCTTGCGCGCAATGAAGAAGACAAGAAGAAAGTCATTCTGATTATGAATGAAGCCAATCCTAACAAAAATCAATCAGTGCCAGATCCATACTATGGCGGAATTGAAGGATTTGAAGAAGTTTATACTATGCTGGATCAGGCTTCAACAATAATCCTTAGTCGCATTTAATTGAATTCTCCAGGAACCCTCTTCCTCCTTCCTACCCTGCTCGCCGATGAGGCTGGCAACGAATGGCTTTGTCAAAAAGAACTATCTTTATTCGACGAAATCACAGTTTGGTTTACCGAGAACGAACGTTCTGCCCGCAGATTCTTGCGTAAAGCTGGATTTAATGGAGATTTCGACAAGCTTGTCATGCTTCGCTTGGATAAAGACACCCCTTCTGCCGAAATTGAAACGATGCTCAAGTATCTACTTGAAGGAAAAGATGCAGCCATTCTTTCCGAAGCTGGTTGTCCGGGCATTGCAGATCCAGGCTCGAGCCTTGTCCGCGGAGCGCAGAAAAAAAAAATTCCAGTTGTTGCTATTCCTGGTCCATCGGCAATTGTTATGACCTTAATGGCATCAGGCTTTAATGGCCAGCAATTCACTTTTCATGGATATTTGCCAGTTGATAGTGTTCAGCGCACCAAGCGAATTCGAGAATTGGAAAATCTAGCTAAAACAACAGGCTATACCCAAATCTTTATTGAAACGCCTTACCGCAATAACGGATTGTTTGCTGATATTTTGAAAGTATGCCTTCCAGAAACACCAATCTGTTTAGGTGTTAACATTACATTGCCCGATGGCTATATTAAAACTATGAGTGCGCGAAACTGGCAAAAAGATATTCCTGAATTACATAAATTACCTGCAGTATTTGCTATAGGATAAAATTGTTGGCATATTAAACCATGCAAATTCGCAGTAGTCAACCCTTCATAAAACTGATACACTATGAAAAAAAATGGAAAAAATGCAATCGCCGGAATCTTTGCGGCCTTCGCCTTACCACTATTGATTGCGTCATGCAATAAAAAGGATGACGTAGATTCTGATACAAATAGCGCCAAAAACGAAAGTACTGTAGAGCAATATTACACAGAGATTAATGATATTTCTGATCAAGTTGCCAAAACAGGAAATGCCTCTGGTTTTAAAGTTACCGAAGACCAAGGTACGTTGCTCAGTTCTTGTGCAGTAATTACAATTGATACCTCTTCTTCCGTTTCAGCGAGCAATCCCGACACAATGATTGTAGATTTCGGAACTGGTTGCATCGGAAATGATGGAAGATCTAGAAGCGGGAAAATTATTATCAGCTCCACAGGTCGTTATTTTGATCAAGGAACCGTTGTTACAATAACGCCTCAGAACTATTTCGTTAATGGAAATGGCGTAAGTGGCAGTCGGGTTGTAACCAATACTGGAAACAATTCTAGCGGACAACCAACATTCACAGTGCAGGTAAATGGCTCTGTAGCTCTTGCTAACAATGGTGGAACAATCACCTGGTCGGCTTCTAGAATTAGAACTTGGATTGCAGGTTTCGATACACCGCTCTTGTTTGCCGACGATGAAATAAGTGTAACAGGAAGCTCAAATGGAACCAATGCATCAGGTGGAAGTTGGACTTGCGTAATAAACACACCGCTGGTGCACAAACGCGTATGCAGAGAAATTGTAAGTGGAACCAAAACAGTAACACCACCTGCACGTCCGGTTCGAGTAATCAATTATGGCAATGGAGAATGTGACGATACATTCGAAGTAACCATCAACGGAAATACATATACTATCACAATGAACTGATAACCATTCAGTTTTTTTTGAAGAAGGCTGCTCAAATTGAGTGGCCTTCTTTGTTTTATCATGGATGGCTCGAAACGAATTGCTATTTTCGCAAAGCATGAAAATATTTTACAGTTTCTTTTCGTCGTTTATCATTTTGTTTTTCGTTTCATCCTGCAGCAATGAAGAATCCACAAGTTGGGATACAGAGTTGCTCGGACCATTAGCTGAAACTAAACTAACGATTGAAGACATCATTGCTGATTCTCTGATAATCAGCAATCCGGGTGATCCATTGGTACTTCGTTATGAATCAATTTTAAGCTTGATTCCATCCGATTCTATCTTGTCGATTCCAGACACGACCATCGAAAATTCTTTTAGTTTACCAATCGACTTTAACCTTCCAAGCGGTTTTGAAGTGTTTGATATCAATCAATTGATTCGTTTCAATTATGGTGACCTTCAACTTACTCATGCAATATTGGAATCTGGTAGCTTAGAATCAGAAATTACGTCATCGCTCGATGATCCAATTTTATATGGATACTCAATCCCATCAGCCCTGTTTTCGGCAGTCCCTTTCAGTTTAAGCAATCAAATTCTCGCACCAGGCTCAACAACAAGCCCGAGCGTTGAACAAAGATCTTTTAGTTTGGCTGGGTATATTTTGGATCTCCGTGGACCTGACCTCAACTCAAGTAACGAAATTCAACTGATTCTCGATGCAAAACTTGACCCTTCGGGCGATGGAAGCCCAGTGTTGGCAAACGTTCCTGCAATTAAGTTCAAGAATACCTTCAAAGACTTCAGACCTTATTTTGCCAAAGGATATTTAGGTCGTCAGATTTTCGACAATTCCAATGAGAGTTCCGACCTTGGATTTATGCGCAACCTCGAAGGCAACCTCAACCTCGAAGATGCAGTGGTGGATTTGGAGCTTGAAAATTCAGTTGGTGCAGATTTTTCTTTCTTGGTGGAAGAGTTAAAAGGTGTTAGAACCTCAACCAATGTCCAAGTTTTATTGAACCATCCAATAATTGGAAATACGCAACAGATGGGCAGAGCGCTCAATGTGTCGCAGAACGGAAATCCATATACACCTGTTGTACGTAATTATCAGTTCAATTCAAGCAACTCGAACCTCGTTCAACTGCTCGAATTGCTTCCTGATCAGCTTCAATATTCAGTAAAGGCGGAGCTAAATCCTTTAGGAAACATCACTTCTGGTAATGATTTCATCTACAGCTCGAGCAATGCCAGAGCAAAGATTGCATTTACGATGCCTTTGAAATTTGCAGCCAATGCCTTGGTTTTTCAAGATACCATCAGCACAGCAGGTTTGGAAAACGCAACTGATAGTCCGGTGCAAAATGCCGATTTGAAATTCTTTGTTGAAAATGGTTTTCCATTCGATTTGATGGCTGAATTTTGGTTACTAGATCAGAACAAAGCTTTGTTAGATACCATATTAATCGACCAAAATATTCCTGCCGCACCTGTTGATGCAGACTTACGCGTGATTTCACCTTCGAAACACATCTTGCAAGCGAAGATCACTCCTGCAAGACTGAATGCTTTAGAAAAAACGAAATATATAGTTGTAAGAGTAAGATTGAATACACAACCTGAAAATACCTTGCTACCGATGTATGCAGATTATTTCGTGAAAGTACAATTGGCAGGAAGAGGCATTTACAGAGTAAAACTAAAATGATGAAAAAGGTAATCTTTAGTTTTCTGTTGCTTGGCGGAAGTTTCGCTAGCTCCACGGCACAATCAAATGAAGCCATCGATACGGTGAAAATCAGGAACAAATTCATGATTTCACAGCAACTTCCCAATGTAATTAGTTTAGTCTACTTTATACCATTCGACTATTTCCTTCCGAGCAGAAATGCCAATGTGGAACTTTTTGCAAAAGGTAGTTCGAACAGCAACTCAGTTACATCAGCGTTTTCTAATGCATTTGTCAACCCGAAGTTTATCGACAACGATTTGAAATCGAAAGCTTACGATCGTTTAAATGGTATGGGAAGATTTGGTCTGGAGTTAGACTTTGGTGTTGAAGCAAACTTTTATCCGGATAGCACTTGGTTGCAAAATCAGCAATCAATTACAATAAGTGCTGGTCGCCAATTGGCTTATGGTGCTGAATTCACTGAAGATTTATTACGTACCGTTTTCAGTGGAAATGCTGCTTATGCCGATCGAACAGCGAATTTTGATAACAGCAAGCTGTTCGCGATAGGTTACCAATATTTTAAAATGGGATACAGAAAGCACCTTGCGAAAGATAGAATTGGCTTTTTCACCAATTTCGGATTTGCTCGAGGCTTGAACCACACAGACATTCAGTTGAATTCAGGTTCATTGTATACCGAACCATCAGGCCAATGGTTGGATTTGGCTTGGAACGGAAGCTATTTCACCTCAACGAGAAGTTCAAACCGATTGGGAGAAAGTCCGTCGAATGGTTATTTAATGGATCTTGGATTCTACAAGTTCCTTGACAAACAATACCGATGGAAGCTCAGTGCTTCTGTGAAAGATTTAGGCTTCATCACATGGAATGCGCAAAGCGATAATTTCAAAAGAGATACGAGTTTCCGTTTCACGGGATTGCAGTTTTATGATGTGCTGAATTACGACGATACCACCTTGGTAGTTGGCGATAGTTTGTTGAATCGTTTGCGCGGGGCGGAAGAGAAAGCCTCTGAAATGAAATTGTTGCCTTTTGAACTTCTGGCTCAACTTCGGTATTTGGTAGATCCAATAGCTGGTCGACTCTTACTTACAGCAGGTGCACGTTACCGCAGAATTCCAGGCATGCGTGTGGAGTATTCGTTAAAAGGCAATTACAGATTAAGTAAACAAAAACCGCTTTACTTGAACTTGGGCTTTACCGTTGGTGGATTTGGAAATTTTAACACCAATGTTGGCTTAGAGTACAAACACATCCAACATAGATTGCAGCTCGGCACCATATATAACGAAGGATTTTTATCTTCAAAATCATTATCGGGCAATGGCATTTACTTTAGCTATATGATTCTTCTATGAGAGCACTGATATTGACAGTAGGCTTTTTAGCGATCTCTTTGACAGCAGAAGCACAGAATCTCTTCTTTCGCACCTATGGAGCGCCCGGGCACTTTAATCAGGCTGCAGATATTGTAGAAGGTGTAGACAATGGTTTCCTCATTGCTGGTTCAACAGGCGGCTACGGATCTGAAAATGGCGACATGGTTGTTATACGTACCGATTCGTTGGGAATTCAAGAATGGGCGAAAGTATATGGCACTTCTTATTCAGAAAAAGCAATCGATTTAATTGCCTTGAATGATGGAAATTATCTGCTTGCCGGAACCACTAACCAAAGTGAAAATGGCGACTATGATTTGTATTTGGTAAAATTTGATGTGAACGGCGATACCATTTGGACCAAGCAATTTGGCACACAGGCTTGGGATCTCATGGAAGGTTTCACAGAACTAAGCAATGGAAATATTGTAATGACCTCAACCAGCTATGATGCACCTTTCCCCAACGGGGGAATATTAAATATCAGCATCAACAATGCTGGAGCTGAATTGTGGCGTGGTGTGCTGCCCATGAACGACAATCAGCTTGCTGGAGGAATCGTTTCAACAGCAGAAGATACAATTTACGTTGGAGGTTCGGCATTCAATCCAGACAACAGCAGCAAGGATTTCTTGTTGGCAAAGTTGGATGCCAATGGAACTGTTATTTGGACGAAGTTGGTTGGAACGACTGAAGATGACCATCTAACTGATGTATGTTTAGGATCGGGTGCTTTGATTGGCGCATGTGGCTACACGATGCAATCAGAAACTGCCAAACAAGGAAAGTTGTACCAGTTTGATGCTGTAGGAAACGTTCCATACTTTGCTCAAACCACACCCGGCGAACAGTTTGCCAATAGTTTTTCGGCAATCCGATTTAGTGCGAACGACAACACCATGATCGTTGCCAGTGTTTTTAAAGATGGGGGCGTTGACCGTGCTGCTCTGTTTAGATACACCACCGATTTTCAATTCTTGTGTTCATTTGTGTTTCCTGGAATTCAAAACAGTGACGTAAGTGCCGTATTGGGAATCGAAGATGGAAACATCTTGTGCGGAACCGATTTAGAATTTAGTCCGGGCCAAACAAGCATTTTCGTAAATCGTGCAGCTTTCGATTGCTCAACAGTAAACTTAGAAGTGGGAATAAAAAACAGGCTGGAAAATGAAATCATGGTGGATGTATTCCCAAATCCTTCGAATGGTCATTTCAGTTTCGTAGCGCCAGTAAAAATTGAACGAATTGCCATATGCGACATCACTGGAAGATCTATCAGCTGTGATCTACAAACAGATTCTGGAACATCTACTGTTAAACTGTTTAACGAGGCATCCGGCATGTATATCATGACATTGTATGGAAAGAGCGGACAAATTCTTGCCACTAGAAAATTGGTGATTGAATGAGTGCGATCAAAGAATTTCTAAAGACTTATCTGAAGCCGCATCTTATCCGTTCGGGTATTTTGCTCACGCGGAATATGCGGTACGATCGTCAAGCTTGGTTGATCATGAAACGTATTCTACGAAAAGATGATTCTTGCGTGGATGTTGGTTGTCACAAAGGTGAATTGATGGATTGGATGCTCCAGTTATCCCCGGAGGGAAAGCATACAGGTTTTGAACCTATCCCATCGTTGTTTAGCAACCTTCAAACGAAGTATGGAACTAAAGTGAAGCTTTACAATTGCGCTTTGGGCAAGGAAAAAGGTGAAGCGAATTTCCAAGTTGTAAAAGATGCGCCAGCTTACAGCGGATTGAAAAAGCGGAATTACCTCACCGAAAATCCGGAGATTGAAGAAGTGCATGTGAAGGTAGAAACACTTGATGATTTGTTTGCTCAGCAGCCTTCATTGAAGTTATTGAAAGTGGATGTGGAAGGCGGCGAATATGATGTCTTAAGTGGCGGAAAAGCCTTGATCTTGAGATGTAGACCATATGTTTTATTCGAGTTTGGATTGGGCTCTGCCGAATTTTATGGATCTGGTCCAGAATTAATGTTCGACTTATTGCAGGAAGTAAAACTGAATGTGTATTGCTTGGGAGATTTTCTCAGCAAAAGCAAGCCATTGAGCAAAGATCAATTTAAGCAGCACTTCGACCAAGGAAGCGAGTATTATTTTATTGCTGCACCATTAGAAGCTTCAACCAATTAGGGCAGTCTCTCTAGCTTCGAACGTTCATAATCAGGAACATCTAATCCAGGATAGATTTGCGAAGTTCGGATCTTGAAAAAGTGTGCCCTATACAGTTTAGAGCTCATTCCATCCCAATGGATAATTGCATTTTGATATTGGTAAGTCTGAAAGATATTAAGCATCACACCAAATAGGATTATTCGAAAGGCGAATTGACGAATTCTGAATGATTGTCGAACAATCCATTGCATCAAGTGTGCGATAGGCAACGAAAGAAATGCGTAAACATCGATCATGGCGCGCATGCCGAACGAGCCGCCGTACCACCAACACCACCAAGCGGAAAACACATACACACTCAAGAAAAGAGTGATCAAAATCGGCAACATCTCCCCTTCACGCTTGCGGAACATAATCCACAAACCAGGGATGACAAAAATCATGAGGGGAGAATAAATGAACCAGCCTTTTTTGAACGAGAACAAGAACTTGAGCACTTCTGGCTGAGTCCAAAAAAATCGTTCTCCATAATAAGCACTCAGCGTCCATTGATTTGTTGCCCAATGCAAGTAACCGATCTGCAATGAAACCATAAATATAAATGGGATTGCAGCAACTACGATTAACCTTGGTTGAGTGAAAAAATAGCTTTTGACGGATTTCCCGACAAACTGCAGTAATGGAAAGTAAAGCAATAGAATCACATTCGAGTTGCGCACCAAAATTAGCATGCCAGCAATTGTTCCAATCATCAGTGCATCTTGAAAGCGAATTTTCTCCTTGTCGAAAAACCACATCAGCGGAGCGACCAGCGAAAAAGTGTACACATGTGACATGCCTGACTCCATAAAGCTATAGTAATATAAATTACTACCAAGCGATGTAATTAGCAATACAAAATTTACAACGGTTTCATCGAAGTGCTTTCGAAGCGTCTTTCGAAGGAAAATCAAACCAACAATGAGATAAAATATTCCTCCGAGCCTTATAAACCAATGGTACGGCATACTGTATCCATCTGCAGGAAAACCGAAACAATGAGCAGCTAAATGAGCTATACTGAAAAAAGGGAACTGTAGTATTGCCGCACCTGGAGGCATCTTGAAAACTGCTACACCTTGTTTAGTTAGATTGTGAGCGTACTGTATATCGTAAGTACTATCAGGACTTAAAAAGCTGAGCGAAAGATCTTGCTTAATAATAGCAGATGTAAGCCAACTGTGATAATGCACAGTGTCGCTTACCAGCATTTTCTCTTTGGGAGGCTTTATGAGTAAAGTAAACAGGGCCTGTAAAACTACAAGCCCAGTTAGGAAATAACGCAACCGCAGAAAGTACATCTGCTTTAGGATTTAAACTTTCGAAAAATTTGGAATATCTGCAGGATCGAGTTGAAACTTATCTTCTTCTTCTTTGATACGCATTACTTGATCAAGCGCATCAGGAATAACATCGCTGCAAATTACGATAAATGCACCTTTTGGAGCTGATGCGATTGCGTGATCGATTGCTTCAGACTCAGTAGGAATTACTTCTACTTCTTTGGTTGGATTAACAGATTTAACCCCTTGAAGCATTAAGTCAATAATTTCATTTTCTGATCTTCCGCGTAGGTTTCTGTCTTGACGGATAATGATGCGATCGAACATCTGTGCTGCAATTTTTCCAAGATTGATGATGTCTTCGTCGCGGCGATCGCCTACTCCTGCGATGATTCCTATTTTTGGAGTTGCATCGATTTTTTCAAGGAATTTCGAAATCGCAATAAAGCCTGCTGTGTTGTGCGCATAATCAACCATTACTTGGAAGTTGCGGAACTGGAACATATTCATTCGGCCAGGAGTTTGGGTTGGCGACGGAATGAATGTTTCTAGCGCCAAACGCATGTCCTCGATTTTGAAACCTCTGATAAATCCGGCCAATACAACAGGTAGTATATTCTGGATGTTAAATACGGCCTTCCCAGAGAAAGTAAGCGGAATATTCACCACTTTGTCAACTCGGATCTTCCAGGTTCCTTTACAAATTGTTACATAGCCATTCTCAACGATTGTAGCCAAACCACCGTCGTTGCAATGGCGAATCACCCTTGGATTGTTTTCATCCAAGCTGAACAATGCAATCTTGCATTTGAGCTGTTTACGCATTTCAAATACAAGGTCATCATCAGCATTGAGAATTGAATAACCATCTACATGCACACTTTCTGGCACAACTGCTTTTACGCGTGCCATTTCTTCTACAGTATTGATTCCTTTTAGTCCGAGGTGATCTGCAGCTACATTGGTTACAATAGCAATGTCGCAGAAACTAAATGCCAAACCTGCGCGAAGTATTCCGCCGCGGGCAGTTTCTAAAACGGCAAAATTCACTGTTGGATCTTTCAGCACAAATTCGGCGCTCACTGGTCCTGTGCAATCGCCAGCCTGAAGCATCCTATTTTGGATGTAAATACCATCGGTAGTAGTAAAGCCTACTTTGTGCCCCATTGTCTTCACCATGTGGGCCATTAGGCGGGTTGTGGTTGTCTTTCCGTTGGTGCCTGTAACAGCAATGATCGGGATGCGCGCAGATGTCCCTGGAGGGAAAAGCATATCGATTACAGGTTCTGCCACATTGCGCGGCAAGCCTTCTGTTGGTGCGATGTGCATTCGGAATCCAGGTGCAGCATTCACTTCGAGGATTGCGCCACCATTTTCACGAATCGGAGTGATGAGGTCAGGAGCCATGATATCGATCCCGCAAATATCTAATCCAACCACACGCGCTATGCGTTCGGCCATGAATACATTGTAAGGATGCACCAAATCGGTAATATCGGTTGCTGTACCACCCGTACTTAAGTTGGCTGTTGATTTTAAATGAAGCACTTGTCCTTCTGGTAGCACATCAAGCAAGTCTAATCCTTTGTCTTTAAGGATATTGAGCGTCATTTCATCAACTTTAATTGCGGTGAGCACCTTTTCGTGCCCGTAACCTCTTCGAGGATCGCGGTTTACTTCATCGATAAGTTGTTGGATGGTTTGCTTTCCATCGCCGGTAACCGCTGCAGGCGTGCGTTTAGCAGCAGCTACGAGTTTGTAGTTGATCACCAACAATCGGAAATCGAAGCCTGTTATGAAGCGTTCGCAAATTACACCGCGTGAAACACGTTTGGCAGCAACAAGTGCTTCTAAAGCATCTTCCCAATTGGTAATGTTGATGGTTGCACCTCTACCGTGGTTTCCAGAAACAGGTTTAAGTACGAGCGGATAGCCCACCTTTCTCACTGCATCTTCGAGATCTTCTTCATCGTAAACAATATATCCTTTGGGCACAGGAACTCCGGCAGCATCGAGGATATTTTTTGTTTCTTCTTTGTCGCACGCTATTTCCACTGCAATGCTAGAAGTAGTAGATGCAACTGTCGCCTGAATCCTTTTTTGGTTAACACCAAAGCCAAGTTGAACAAGAGAGTGACGATTGAGTCGAATCCATGGAATATTTCGCGATTGAGCTTCTTCAACGATTGAACCAGTAGAAGGACCAAGGCGTTCGTCTTCACGAATTTCGCGCATTGATTGAATGTCCGTATCGAAATCGTAGTCCTCACCTGCTGCGATGGCTTCGCAAATTCTAACTGCAGCTTTTGCCGCGTAAATGCCTGCCTTTTCTTCCATGTAGGCGAAAACCACATTGTAGATGCCTTGCTCACCTGTTCCACGGGTACGACCGAAGCCAACGTCCATCCCCGCAAGGGTTTGAATTTCGAGAGCGATGTGTTCGATCACGTGTCCCATCCAAGTACCTTCTTTCACCCGGTGGAAGAAACCGCCTGGTCGTTCTTCGGAGCAACGGTGGCTGTGCATGGTAGGAAACATCTTCTCAAGACGTTCTAGAAATTCGGGAATGTGATTGGTTGGTTTGTCTTCGAACTCCTCAATATCGAGTTTCATGACAATGAGTTTATGTCGGCGGATCGACCAGTAGTTCGGACCTCTCATGGCCCTGATTTCAAGAATCTTCATGCGATATTGAGAAATGTAGGTCTCCGAAAATAGGGGTTTTCTCTGTATGTTGGGGTAAATGCAAGCATTCGTAAAGAAATTAATGCATAAATAACGTTTAGGTTTTTCGGATGATTCTGTAAATCAAAGCTTTACTTGTGTAGCTGATTGATATGCTATCTAATATATGATTTACCTTTTGCACATTTGGGTTGTTAAAACTCTGTTGAAATCGACTACAACTAGCAGGTGAAACGGGCCATGATTCCTATAATTTTGCCGATCTACATTTTTATAAAGAAATATGCATTCACCAAAAGGCATTCTGATTTCGATTGGGGGCAATGTTGACAAAGGAACAGCAGCCGAGCCGAGCTACAAAAACCCCAGTAATCTTGCTTTTTTCGAAGATGGAATCCTGAAAAGAATTCTCTCAGAAATGAAGGGAGTTACTAGTCAAGTAGAAGTTATTACAACAGCTTCTGAGATACCTGAAGAAGTTGGGAACAATTATGTTGAGGCTTTCAAGCGATTGGGATGCGAAAGTGTGAAAGTGATTCATATTAAGAACCGCGAAGACACTTTGAATCCTGAGTATTACAACCGAATTGCTGCGGCAGATGGGGTGATGTTTACAGGGGGAAACCAGATGCGTTTAACCACCATTTTTGGCGGTACCGATATTCTGAAGTTATTACACGATCGCTACGAAAATGAGCGTTTTGTGATCGCTGGCACATCTGCAGGTGCAATGGCAATGTCGAACACTATGATTTACGAAGGTTCAAGTGATGAATCTTTCTTAAAAGGGAAGGTGAAAATCACCACTGGTTTGGCTTTTATGAAAGATGTGATTATTGATTCGCATTTCGTTCGCCGTGGAAGATTTGGTCGTTTGGCACAAGCTGTTTCGGCTAATCCAAGTTGCATCGGCATCGGTTTGGGCGAAGATACTGGCGTACTCGTAAGTAATGGCAACGAATTGGAAGCTATCGGCTCTGGTTTGGTTATTATTTTCGATGGCCATTCGATTCGTCATTCTAACATTGCCGACATCAGCGATGGCCATCCAATTTCGATCGAACATTTAATTGTTCACGTGATGGCAAAAGGCAACCATTACAATGTTAACAACAGAAAGTTTTTTGCCGGTAAAGACGAACTGGCATCAAATGCATAAACCAATGATCGGATTGCCTAATTTTGGCATTTCAAAATAAAGAACACTCGAGATCCAATTCATGAATTACGACCTAATTGTTATTGGCAGCGGCCCTGGTGGGTATGTAGCTGCAATCCGTGCATCACAACTCGGACTTAAAGTAGCCGTTGTTGAACGCGAAGAACTTGGTGGAATCTGCCTCAACTGGGGCTGTATTCCAACTAAAGCATTGTTGAAAAGTGCAAATGTTTTCGAATACCTAAAACATGCTTCCGATTACGGTATCAAGGTAGATGGTGCGGAAGTAGATTTCGACGCTATGGTGAAACGTAGTCGTGGTGTTGCCGACGGAATGAGTAAGGGAATTCAATTCTTGTTGAAGAAAAACAAGATCGACACCATTTTCGGAAACGCAAAAATCACCAAAGACAAAAAAGTTGAGGTGAAAGACAAAGATGGCAAAGTAGTTCATTACATAGCCAAAAGCATCATCTTGGCAACGGGTTCACGCAGTCGCGAACTGCCAAATTTGAAGCAAGATGGCAAACGTATTCTTGGATATCGCGAAGCTATGACACTTACAACACAACCAAAATCGATGGTTGTTGTTGGTTCAGGTGCCATCGGCGTTGAGTTCGCATATTTCTACAATACGATTGGAACCAAAGTAACAATAGTCGAGTTCCTTCCGAACGTAGTTCCAATTGAGGACGAAGATGTGAGCAAGCAACTTGAACGTTCTTTCAAAAAATCTGGAATTGATATAATGACCAATTCATCGGTTGAGTCGGTTGATACTTCAGGAGCAATGTTGAAATTAAAGGTTAAAACGCCAAAAGGAGAGCAAATTCTCGAGTGCGATACCGTACTTTCTGCTGCTGGCGTTGTAACGAATATTGAAAACATTGGATTGGAAGAATTGGGTGTGAAAGTCGAAAAAGGCAAAATTGTAGTGAATGAATGGTACCAAACCAATGTTGCTGGCATTTACGCTATTGGCGATATTGTTCCTGGTCCCGCGTTGGCACACGTTGCTTCTGCAGAAGGCATTATTTGCGTTGAGAAAATTGCAGGTCACCACCCAGAACCACTCAATTATGGAAACATCCCAGGATGTACATACAGTAATCCAGAAATTGCTTCTGTAGGCATGACCGAAAAGGCTGCACGCGAAGCAGGATACGAAATCAAAGTGGGTAAATTTCCATTCTCTGCATCAGGTAAAGCTTCGGCTGCTGGAGCAAAAGACGGATTTGTGAAAGTTATCTTTGATGCCAAATATGGTGAGTGGCTTGGATGCCATATGATAGGTACAAATGTTACAGAAATGATTGCAGAAGCTGTAGTGGCTAGAAAACTAGAAACTACTGGACATGAAATCATCAAATCGGTGCATCCACACCCAACTATGTCGGAAGCAGTGATGGAAGCAACTGCAATGGCTTACGGAGAAGTAATTCATCTTTAACAATCTGTTTCCGCAAGGAAAATCGTTATGTGCGGAATTACTGGTAGTGTTGCATTTCTTGAAGCTGGAAAAGCCCGGTTGGAAAAGGTACATGCTGCCGCTGATCAATTAAAAAAACGTGGACCGGATGGAAACGGAATCTATCAAACAGATTTCGTTTCTTTTGGTCATGCTCGACTGTCTATTATAGATGTGAGCAACAATGGCTCGCAGCCATTTACAGATCCAACGGGTCGTTACACCATCGTTTTTAACGGAGAGTTTTTCAACTTTCAAACCTATCGAAACGAACTGCAACAATTGGGTTTTCAGTTTCGATCAACCAGCGACACAGAAGTTCTACTTCAATTGTTTATCAGAGAAGGAATTTCCTGCCTCAGTAAAATCAATGGTTTCTTTGCATTTGCAGTGCACGATAAAGAAACAGGTGATGTGTTCATATCACGCGATCGATATGGTGTAAAGCCTTTGATCTATTTCGCAGACACAACAGGTATTTCTTTTGCTTCTGAGATGAAAGCTTTGATGCAATATGATATTCCGCGTGAAATTGACCACAGTGCGTTGTATCAATATTTGCACTTGAATTACATTCCAGCGCCAGAAACCATTTTTAGTGGAGTAAAGAAGTTAGAGCCAGGACACTATTTGAAGCTATCGGGCGGTAAAGTCGATAAAGTATGTTGGTATGAAATGCCTGAAGGAATTGCTTTACCGGTTCCAGATTATTTGACAGCGCAATCGATTCTGGTAGATAAGATGACGGCTTCTGTTGAACGTAGATTGATCTCAGACGTTCCATTGGGTAGTTTTTTATCGGGTGGAATTGACTCGTCTGTAGTAACCGCTATTGCTTCAAGTTTTACTTCAAATCTGAATACGTTTTCAATTGGTTATCAAGATGAACCGTTATTCGATGAAACCAAGTATGCTAAACTGGTTGCTGATCAATACAAGACCAACCATACCGTTTTTAGTTTGAGGAACAAAGATCTATTCGATCATCTTCATGAGATGTTAGAATATATTGATGAGCCTTTTGCAGATTCTTCCGCATTGGCAGTAAATATATTGTGTAGAGAAACCCGCAAAGAGGTAACAGTTGCCCTTTCGGGAGATGGCGCCGATGAATTGTTCGGAGGTTACATGAAGCACTACGGCGAATGGAAACTTCGTAACGGAGGATTTAAAGCGCAAATTGTGAGCATGCTGGGCCCTGTTTGGGAAGGTCTTCCAAAATCAAGAAATTCGAGTTTTGGAAATACCATTCGAAAACTTCAAAAGTTTAGTCGGGGAATGAAAGCCAATTCGGCAGATCGTTATTGGCAATGGTGTGGATATGCCGATGCTGATTATTTGAAATCGATGGCGAACTTTCCGCTGAACAGCGAAGAAATTGAAGCCCGAAAGAAATACCACACCAGATTTATTGGAAAAACAGGCAACATGAATGATATTTTGCTGAATGATATGCATTTGGTTCTTCCGGGAGACATGTTAACGAAAGTCGATTTAATGTCAATGGCAAACAGCCTTGAAGTTCGCACACCATTTCTTGATTTCGAGTTGGTGGATTTTGCAGCTTCCCTCCCACCCAATTATAAGGTGAATGGAAGAGGTAGGAAATTGATCGTACAAGATGCTTTTAGAAGTTTGTTGCCTGAAGAACTCTATCATCGTCCTAAACATGGCTTCGAAGTTCCATTGCTCAAATGGTTTCGAGAGGACTTGTATAGCTGGATATTCGATGACTTGCTGGCTGAAAGATATATCCAAGAACAGGGATTATTTAATTCTGAGGGGATCAATCAATTAAGAAACCAGTTGTTATCTAACGATCCTGGAGATTCGACAGCAAGAATCTGGGCTTTAATAGTATTTCAAAGTTGGTACCGCCGTTGGATGAAATAATTACTTTTGCGGAAATAGAATTTACCACTAATGCCTAGAATTCTCCGTATCATCAACCGTTTTAACTTAGGCGGTCCAACCTATAACGCTGCTTATTTGTCGCGTTACATGCCCGATGATTTTGAAACAATGTTGGTTGGTGGAGAAAAGGATGAATCTGAAGACAGCTCTGAGTTTATTGTTAAAAATTTAGGGCTCAATCCGATTATTATTCCTGAAATGAAGCGGGAAATCGATTTGCGAAACGATTTTGAAGCATACCGTAAGATGCAGCAAATCATCAAAGATTTCAAGCCCGACATCGTACATACACATGCATCTAAGGCGGGAACGATTGGCCGATTGGCTGCATCTAACATGAAAGTTCCTGTGATCATTCACACCTTCCATGGGCACGTGTTTCATTCTTACTTCGGGAAGATGAAAACTTTGATGTACAAGAATATCGAACGTAATTTGGCCAGAAAAAGCTCTTGTATCATTGCAATAAGTGATAAGCAAAAAGCTGAACTTTGTTTGGTTCACCGCATTTGCAAGCCAGAGAAAATAAAGGTTGTCCCATTGGGCTTCGACTTGTCGAGGTTTACCGAGCAAATGGATGAAAAGCGATTCGCATTTAGGAGTCGCTACCAATTAGACGACGATGAAATTGCCATTGGAATTATCGGACGATTGGTTCCAGTAAAAAACCATCGGTTGTTTTTAGAAGCAGCAAAGATTGTTTTAGAAAAAACTACTAAAAAGTTGAGGTTTTTCATCATTGGCGATGGAGAAGACCGATTAAGGATTGAAGCCAATGCAAGAGATTTGGGTATTCCTTTTATAGATGCGATGACACAAACCCTAAAAGCGCCGCTTACCTTTACCTCTTGGATTAAAGATATAGATGTTGCGAATGCGGGCCTTGACATTGTGACACTTACATCCTTGAATGAAGGTACGCCAGTAAGCTTGATTGAAGCACAAGCAGCCAACAAGCCTATTGTTAGCACAAATGTTGGAGGAATTGAAAACGTAGTGGTTGAAGGCGTTACAGCGCTATTGTCGAATTCAAAAAGCGATGCAGAGAAATTTGCCTCCTTGATACTTGAACTTACCGAAAATGACCAAAAAAGAAATGAATTTGGGCGTGTTGGTTGGGAGCATGTAAAGAATCGTTTTCATTATACCCGGTTGATTAGAGATATTTCAGCACTTTACTATGAAATGCTCGCCAATCCTAACATTGCAGATTAATTTCACGAATCAAATTGTATAAACCAAAAATCTTGGTTTTAATCAACTATGGTTTGTCAGTATGTCATCACAAACATAGACTTTGAGCATTAAATTTTGTTAGCTTTGCCGGCTATGCAATACCCTTATATTGCCAGAATATTCAGTTGGCTAATTATACCGTTGATGGTTGGAATGGTTTCCTGTAATAACCGGGCAATCATGTTCAAAACCAAAAAGAATTATCCGTTCGATGATTTCTCGAAAATTTCTGCATCCCGAGAATATAAAATTGGATTGAACGACATCCTTGATATTCAGATCATTCCTAACAAAGGAGCATCAATAATTGAAGGAGGAGGATCAGATCAAACTGGAGTAAGTGGATCAACAGCACAGTTGCAGAGTAAAGGCATCAGCGCAGTAGTAGAATTCGACGGAACTGCCAAGCTGCCAATGTTGGGCAGGATACAAATAAAGGAATTGTCTGTTAGGGAAGCCGAACTCATGTTAGAAGAGCGATTGAAACAGTATTATGTTGATCCTTTTGTAACGATTAAAATCACAAACAAGAGAATCGTAATTTTCCCAGGAGAAGGAGGTTCTGCTCGAGTGGTTCAAATAATAAATCAAAATACAACTTTACTTGAAGCATTGGCATTGTCGGGTGGCGTTTCTGCAAACGGTAAAGCCAATCGAATAAAACTCATTCGAGGCGACTTGAAAAATCCGCAGGTTTATCTCATAGATCTATCTACGATCGACGGAATGAAAAAAGCTGATATGACTTTACAAGGAAATGATATTGTATATATTGAAGGAAGAAATGATTACGCTCAAAACTTCCTAAATAGAATAGGTCCTTATTTGGCAATAACCAATCTTGGATTTCTTATTTATTCACTTGCCCAATAGATATGATTGAGCGTAAAATATCGAACCTGAATGATGACTTTGACCTGAAACTATTTTTCAGAGTCATCAGAAAAAATATTGCTTGGATTCTACTTTTCTTTGTTATCGCATTTTTGATGGCGTTTTTATATCTACGCTACACGTATCCGATTTACGAGTCGAAATCAATCATCCAAATTGCGCTTGCAGATAAGAATTCAAAAATGTTGCTCGATAGGGAGTTTACTGCTAAAAGCGACCTTCCTGGAAAAATCGAATTGCTAAAATCAGCTACATTTTTAGATCGTGTATTCAATAAGCTTCCTTTGGATGTAAGCTATTATCAAATAGGAAACGTTTTGAATTACGAGATGTATCGCACATCTCCGTTCGAATTAGAATATCGAAATCCAATCAATGAGATTTACAATCTACCTGTTTATGTTTCCTTTACGGATGAGAACAATGCCATTTTCACAACCAACCTTAATAACAAAGAAAATGTATTTCGCGTAAAAACAAATGCTTGGGTGCGTTTGCCAGTAATTGATTCGGTAAAGGTAACCATGAGGAATTTCGACAAAATTCGAACGGACATGAAAGGGCTCAATGAAAACCCTTACTACTTTGTCTTAACGAAGCGTGAAAACTTGGTTAGAACATATTCTGGAAATCTAAAAGTTGAAACAGAAAACGAGGCTGCAGGAACCATAAAGGTGATGTATTACGAGCGTAATCCAGCCAAGGCATCTGATATATGTAATACCATATCGGAAGAATTCAAGATTTACGATATAGAAAAGCAAGCGGAATCGGCAACCAATACCATTAAATTCATCGACGACCAATTGAAAGTCGTGTACGATAAGCTTTACGATTCGGAAGTTGAACTTCAGAATTTCAAAACAAAAAATAGATTAAATGATGAAACGCCTTTACCAAACTTTGGAAACAGGATAGACGATTTAGAATCAAAGCTTAACAACGTTCAGTTAGAAGAGTCCGCATTAAAAACCATCGAAGATGCTATTTCGATTGAAAAAGATATAGACGTATATAAGTTAGTTTCTTTACTAGCGGCATCCGATTCTCAAGGAATGCTGCTGCAAATGCTTAATGAATTAAAAAGCTTGCTTCAAAGAAGAACCTCGACGCTGTATTCTGTTACACAGAGTTCTTCTAAAGTCGCTTTGATTGACTACCAAATTGCCATTCAAAAAAAGTTGATTGTTGAAGCATTATCTGCTTTAAAGAAGAGCCTCAACGACCAGAAAATCCAAATTGAAGACCGAATAGCCAGCTATGAAGATGAAATCAAACTCAGTGCTTTGAGTTTCGATCGTATCGAATTTGTTCGACTTCAGAAATTGAATAACATCAACGAAAACTACTACAACCGATTGGTCGAGATTAAATCTGAATTAGCTATTTCTAATGCAGGAATCACTTCTGAAAATACTGTACTTGAAGCCTCCTCTGCCCCAGCAGCACCTTACTTCCCTAGCCGACGAATTGTTGCTTTAAGTGCTTTTATTGGCTGGCTCATCGTTAGTCTTGGTCTAGTTGTAATTCGCTACCTATTGTATAATGAGATTACTTCTATGAATGAAATCATGAAGTATTTGGAAGTTCCTATGCTTGGAATCGTACCGAATTACAAAGATATCATTCCGATCTCTCAACTTATCGTCGACAAAAAACCCAAGTCGATTATTGCAGAATCCTTGCGATCGATACGCTCAAATCTCGAATTCCTCTCCACCAAAGAAGGTCCTAAAGTCTTGGCAATCACTTCGACTATTTCTGGGGAAGGAAAGACTTTCGTTGCGCTGAACTTAGCAGGTATTATTGCCTTTTCTGAAAAGAAAGTGATTATTCTCGATCTCGATATGCGGAAACCGAAAATCCACGTGGGGTTTGGTGTACCGAACGACAAAGGCATGAGTACAATCTTGATTGGAAGAAACCAAATAGAGGATTGTATTTTCAAATCGAGTTTAACGAATCTCGACTTCATTACAGCAGGCCCTGTTCCTCCCAATCCTTCGGAGTTGGTAATCAGTTCCAAAATGGCGGAAGTAATCGATGAATTAAAAAAGATGTACGATGTAATCGTGATCGATAATCCGCCAGTAGGTCTGGTAACTGATGGTATCAGGATTATTAAAATGGCCGATTATCCCGTATATGTATTCCGTGAGAATTTCTCGAAAAGAAACTTCGTGCAAAACGTTAAAAAATTGATTCGAGATAACAACATCAAGAATCTAAGTATCATCCTTAATTCAGTGGATATTAAACGTTCAGGATATGGGTATTCGGGCGTTTACGATTACGATTACGGTTATGGATACGGTTATGGATTTGGGTATTACGATGAAGATATTCGAAGAGAGCGATTTAACCTGAAGGAGTTTTTCAGAAAAATGATCAGTAAATAAAATGAGAGTTGAGCAGTTCGAAATTCCAGATCTGAAATTAATTCACCCTGCTGTATTTGAGGATCCTCGCGGATATTTCTTCGAATCTTATAACCATTCGCGCTTCATTGATGCTGGCATCAACGACCATTTCGTGCAAGACAACCAAAGTCTTTCGCAAGCTGGTGTACTCCGCGGACTCCATTTTCAAACTGGAGATTTTGCCCAATCGAAACTCGTTCGAGTTATTCAAGGTGCTGTTTTGGATGTCGCTGTTGATATTCGCTTAGGTTCACCAACTTACGGAAAACACCTAGCTGTAGAGCTCAATGAGGCAAACAAAAGTATGCTGTATGTTCCTATTGGATTTGCACATGGTTTCCTAACTCTTACCGACAATACTATTTTCTTTTATAAATGCGGTAATGTTTACAACAAAGCCTCAGAAATGGGCATTATGTGGAACGATGTTGACTTGAACATAGACTGGAGAATTGAAAATCCTTTACTATCTGAAAAAGATCAAGTGAATTTGAATTTTAAAGATTTTCAATCACCTTTCAGATTCAATCCTTAATTTGAAGCAGATGATAGAACTAGGAACATTCACAATCCCGATCCTACTTACTCTTTTTTTAGCGTTAATGGTAATCTTTTCGATTGTTGTTAATGGATTATTGCTCAAGTTTTCGTCGAACATGGGTTCTAAAAATGAGTTCGATCAAGTGCGCTGGGCTGCAACTACAAAACCCGCTTTTGGAGGAGTTTCGTTCTATTTGCTTTTCCTTCTAGCGATTGTTTTTTACTCCATCTTTTTTCCTAATCAGGAAATGCTGCTTAATAAAAAGTTTCTAGGCTTTTTTCTAGCTACTTCGCTTGGCTTTATAATGGGGTTGGCAGATGACGCATACAACACCAAGCCTTTTCTGAAATTTTTAGTGCAATTTATTTGTGGTGCATCATTCGTTTTCACCGACAATTTAATCACCGTTTTTCCTTGGTATGAAGTAAATGTTTTCTTCACTTTTTTCTGGGTTGTTGGCTTGATGAATTCAGTCAATATGCTCGATAATATGGATGGGATCACAACATCGGTTTCGTCAGTTATCTGTATTGGAGCGCTAATGAGCATGGCATTCCGAGAAGCACCTGTGAGTATCGACATGATTTTGGTGATGGGTGTTTTGGCAGCACTCTGTGGATTCCTATATTACAATTGGAACCCTTCAAGAATGTATATGGGCGACTCAGGATCACAGTTCCTTGGTGTATTCTTAGCCGGAATTGGGATTGAATATTTCTGGAATGCGCCCAATTATTTCGATACAATCACACCAGCTAGACAATTTCTTATTGCGATATTGATTTTTGTTGTACCGATCAGCGATACCGCTACCGTTTCAATCAACCGCCTACTAAAAGGAAAATCGCCATTTGTTGGAGGTCGCGATCATACTACGCATCACTTAGTATATGCCGGTTTAACCGAGCGACAAGTGGCTATTGTAATGATTTCACTTTCCTTGTTGGCTATGTTCGTAGGTATTTTTGTCCTTAATAATATTCGTAACTGGACAACCACTCATACCGTATTAACTTCAGTCTTGTTTCTGGTTATTTTAGTTGGATTGTATTCAACAACGAGGATCAGTAAACCTAAACCAAAAGCTTGAGGCCATTTAAACTATTCAATAAAGTTCCCGCTTCAGTTTATAAACTGATTGTTTCCTTCACACTTTTGCTGGGGATATTGGCCTTCATTCGCTTGTTTAGCTTCTATGGCAAAGTGGGCTCCGACGACGACCAATACCAAAAATATTTCAAAGACCATTACAGGATTTATTCTGTGAATGTTCCGCATGATCTAAACTTTGCAGGTGATCCCGTTCCGCTTCAAGATTTTGAAGTGCGAGAACGCATCGACCGCGAATTTCTGGTAAATACTTATTGGCAATCCCAAACCATCTTACTGGCAAAACGATCAAACCGTTGGTTACCAATTATTTCAGGGATTTTAAAGAAAAATGGAATTCCCGATGATTTCAAATATCTAGCTGTTGTTGAAAGTGGTTTCACGCACAATGTCTCATCCAAAGGAGCAGCTGGTTTTTGGCAGTTTATTCCTTCTACTGCTGAGGCGTTTAATTTAACTATTAACGACGAAATCGACGAACGGTACCATCCCGAAAAATCTACTGAGGCTGCCTGTAGATTCTTCAAACAAGCTTATAAAGAATTAGGGAATTGGACCTTAGTTGCAGCATCCTTCAATCTTGGGATTAATGGAATTCAGAAACAACTCGACAAACAACAAGCGAAATCGTACTATGATTTATTGCTAAATGAAGAAACTGGAAGATATGTTTTTCGGGTTTTAGCCATGAAAGAAATCTTATCCAATCCTCAGAATTATGGATTTGTATTAAGGAAAAAGGATTTATATCCCCCGTTGCCAGGAACTTTTACCAAAGTTGATTCTTCAATCACCAATCTTACTTTGTTTGCCGAACAGCACGGCACGAATTACAAAATGCTGAAATATTATAATCCTTGGTTGCGGACGGATAAATTAACCAATCCAGATAAAAAAGTTTACACCCTCAAGATTCCACATAAATCGGTTGAGAATTTCAAGGAATTGATGAAGGAGGTTGAAACACTCAATCCAGAACAACCGATTCAGGATACCATTCTTCCTAAGTAAATTATTCTGGCTGCTGCCAATAAATCGAGTTACCTGTTGAATGTTCGTTTTCTTCCCATAACGGATTTGCAGGATCAGTAACCCAAACCCCATCAACGATAAACTTGTATTGATGCTTTCCAGGAACAAGGTGAACACCCAATTCCCAAGCTTCCCCTACCCTTTTCATCAGATAACCTTGTTCTGCCCAATTGTTAAAGGTACCTGATAAAATCACTTGTCTAGTTTCTTTGTAACCATTAAGCACGAACGTATGATTGGGTTTATGGATGATCACAGAATTGGTGTTGCCTGTTTTGTCTATCATTTGAAGCGGATTCTTTGGATCAATCATCCAATTACCGTCCACTATAAACTTATACTGATGGTCGCCTGGTCCGATAACATAATCGAGTTTCCAACCACCGTCCACTTTTTTCAATCGCGTCGAACTTTCATCCCAGTTGTTGAAAGATCCAGATAGCAAAACAGTTTTGGCATTTTCAAATCCTTCGAGGAAGAATGATTGTTCATCTCCTAAAACCAAAACCGAGTTAAAGCCACCCGCAAAATCGTCGGTTTTGGTAGGATTTAAATCGTCGTATACCCAATAATTTCCCGAATGAAACTTGTATTGATGGGTGCCTTCCTGCAAATACATCTGTGCAAACCAACCATCGGCAGTTTTAGTCATCGGAATTTCCCCTTCTTTCCATCCGCAAAAGTTTCCAGAAACATAAAACGTCTCTCGGTTTGAATTCCCCTTTAATAAAAATTGATGGTTAGGTTGATAATACACTGAATTGTTTCCATTGTAACCATCTCTTTCCGACTCATTGTTGGTTGGGTCTTCTGTCCAATTTCCATCTACTATAAATTTGTATAGATGCTTCCCTTTTTTCATTGGGCGCACAAACACCCAACCAGAATCGGTGCGCGTCATTTTTTCTTCCAAAACCGACCAGTTGTTGAATGATCCCGAAAGAAAAACTTCTTGAGCTCCTTGCTTTCCTCTCAAGATAAACAAAGCCGTGCTATCGTTTAAGCGAATCACACCTGGCTTTTTATCGAAGCGATTTATCCCATATGGCTTGAACATGATTGGAACGCCCGGTTGAAGTTCTACTTCCGTTTTCGGATTAAAATCCCAAGACCAAAAGCTTGATGTTTTTGAACTATCACTTTCGATGTTCTTTGAAATTGATATCCCTTTTCGTTTGCTTACTTTCACCTTCCAGCCGAGCTTTTCGAAATATGCCCAATTGCCTGATTTCATTGAAAGATGAAACTCTTTTTGCTCAAGATTAAAATTGCGCAAAAGACTATCTAATTGCCACGTTTTAAAATCCGTCGGAACATGAATAACCATTTTTCCATCTTCTACGAAACAGTCCGGCGTTTGCTGCGCACTCATCCATAACGATAAGTGAAGGAGCAATACAAACAGACTAAGTTTGATCATTCTTCCCTTTTCCATAAAAACACCTTTCGTTTAGTCAAATTGATCTGCATTTTTCCGTGCCGATATAAAAAGTCCATTCCTAAAATCCCATCAATACTTTCTTGGTAAATTTCCTGCAAACCACTGATATTTATAATGCTGGTGGAAAGAGAAGGATAATCTCCGCAGCTCATACTTAACATATTTAGCCTTCCGATGAGCGCCTCACTTGGCTTGGCTCCGCTTCCCGAAACACTCGCAGTACGCAACAATTTAACTTGTTGCATCACTTTGTTACTCAATTCACTATGCATTACATTAGTTTCAGCGCCAGTGTCGAGGCAAAAACGGAGCATTTTTCCTCCAATAGTTCCATTGAGAAAAATGAGTCTGAAACTTCCGGTCATTCGAAGCTCCATCGCTTCGCTATCGGCTTTCGGCATTGGGTTGTCAATAGGATCACCTTGCCTATTTATGCGAGCGAATTCTAAATATCCTTCGGTAAAATCGATTGTGAGTTCTAGCTTCTTCAACAAATTCAATCCGATCAAACCCAAAATTTTCGTGCCTCTTTGAGATTCTAAATGCCCCAATGAAACCACATCAGCATCCACATTGTCGAACTGCAATCCACCAAAATCCAGTTTCCCAACCCGGGTTTGAGAGCCAGTTCCAGCAGTTCCTGTGATTCCAGCTGCCATTACTTCACCATACATGGGGTAATTTCTGAAATACGTTCGATTAAGCACCAAGTGCGGCGCTCCGGTATCTAAAATGAAATCACCCACCAAAGTATCTACTCTAACTTGGATCAAAATGAGATTTCCCGCAAAGCGAAATGGCATCCGAACCCGATCTTTTTCCCAAACAGGCACTGGATCGGAGAATTCTGAAAACTTGATTCGCTTTGATTTTGCAATTCCATCGGCAGGCTCCTCCTCCGAAAGGAGATTCCAACTGCACAGCATGGTGAAAATCAAAAGAATAGCAAGCTTCTGCATACAATGCTAATATAAGAACATTTTAGCTGATGAATTCCTGCTTCCTGCCGCAACAAATCGCTACTTTTGCGGTTCGTAACAATGATGAAATCGGCTGACATAAACGGGGAAAGTAAAATCGAAATTTTCGGTGCTAGAGAACACAACCTGAAAAATATCGATGTAACCATTCCCAGAAACAAACTGGTTGTAATTACTGGGTTGAGTGGAAGTGGAAAATCTTCGCTGGCATTCGATACATTGTATGCTGAAGGACAGCGGAGATACATCGAAAGTTTCTCAGCCTACGCGCGGCAGTTCCTTGGAAGCATGGAGCGCCCAGACGTAGATCGTATAACTGGTTTAAGTCCTGTAATTTCCATAGAGCAAAAAACAACAGGTAAAAATCCAAGGTCTACAGTAGGTACAATTACCGAGATCTACGACTTTATGCGATTGCTTTTTGCCCGAGCCGGGGAAGCTTATTCTTACGAGACTGGTGAAAAGATGGTGCGATACACCGAACAACAGATTCTCGATCTTATCTTGAAGGTATCTGAAGGTAAACGGATTGCACTGCTCGCACCAGTTGTTAAAGGCCGCAAAGGACACTACCGCGAACTTTTCGAACAAATCCGTAAGCAAGGATTTCTGAAAGTTCGTGTAGATGGAAAAATCGCCGATATTTCATTTGGGATGAAGGTGGATCGTTACAAAATTCACGACATCGAAATTGTAATTGACCGGATCGAAGTATCTGAATCGCAGAAACAGCGCATCACCGATTCACTAAAACTTGCCATGAAACATGGGAAGGGTTCGATGATGGTGCTCGACACCGACGACGATATTGTGAGGCATTACAGCCGCTATTTGATGTGTCCAACTACTGGAATTTCATACGATGAACCTGCTCCAAACCTCTTCTCGTTCAACTCTCCTTATGGAGCTTGTCCGAAGTGCCACGGATTAGGTGAAATTGCACAGGTCGACATCAAGAAAATCATTCCCGATCCCAAAAAGAGCCTCAAAAAAGGAGGAATTCAACCCTTAGGAGAATACAAGAACAACTGGATTTTCGCACAGGTCGAGGCGATCGCCGACAAGTATGGTTTCAAGCTAGAAGATCCTGTTGGAGAAATTGAGGAAGAAGCATTGAATGCTATCCTTTACGGAACTGAGGAAATCCTAAAAATCAAGAATCCTTCATACAACAATTCTGGCTATGCCATGCAGTTTAGCGGAATTGTAAACTTCATTGCCGAACAGCACGAAGATGCCAAAGAAGGATCAGGAAAAAACTGGGCCGACGAGTACATGAACAATGTCGTTTGTCCGGATTGCCATGGTAACCGATTGAAAAAGCAGGCACTCTGGTTCAAAGTTGGGGAGAAAAATATCGCTGAATTGGCGAAAGAAGACATTGGAAACTTGCTCGAATGGTTCAGTGGCGTTGAAGACACAATGGAAGGTCGTCAAAAAGCGATTGCCCATGAAGTACTCAAGGAAATCAGAACCCGGTTAGGATTCCTGATGGAAGTTGGGCTTGATTACCTCACCATCAACCGCAGCGCGGGATCTCTTTCTGGTGGTGAAGCGCAAAGAATCAGGCTGGCAACACAAATTGGCTCGAAGTTAGTTGGCGTTTTGTACATTCTCGATGAGCCATCAATTGGACTTCATCAGCGCGATAATGTAAAACTAATCAAGGCATTACAAGACCTTCGGGACGCAGGAAATTCGGTAATTGTTGTTGAACACGACAAAGACATGATTCTTGCCGCCGATTATGTAATTGATATTGGTCCTGGTGCAGGAATACACGGTGGCAGAATCGTAGCTCAAGGCACTCCAGAAACAATCATGAGCGGTGATTCGCTTACTGCAGCATACATTAGAAGGGAAATGGAAATTGCCATTCCTGAAAAACGAAGACCTGGAAACGGAAATAAGCTCGTTGTGCACAAAGCCACTGGCAACAATTTAAAAAACGTAACTGTCGAAATTCCGCTCGGAATGTTGGTGTGCGTTACAGGTGTTTCAGGAAGTGGGAAATCAACATTGATCAACGAAACACTATTCCCAGCACTGAATAAATACTTTTTCAACGCCCACAAAGAACCGCTTCCTTACAAGAAAATCGATGGGTTAGCACACATCGACAAAGTAATTGATATCGATCAAAGTCCAATCGGAAGAACACCGCGCTCTAATCCAGCCACTTACACGGGTGTGTTCTCAGATATCAGAACCTTGTTTTCATCTATGCCCGAAGCTGCCATCCGTGGATACAAGCCCGGAAGATTTAGTTTCAACGTAAAAGGTGGTCGTTGCGAAACCTGTTCAGGTGGAGGAATGAAGGTGATTGAAATGAATTTCCTGCCCGATGTATATGTGCAATGCCCTGCTTGCCAAGGGAAACGATACAACCGCGAAACCCTCGAGATACGTTACAAAGGGAAATCTATTTCTGATGTACTCAACTTAACCATCGAACAGGCAGTTGAATTCTTCGATCATATTCCATCTATCCTTCATAAAATCAAGACATTGAACGATGTAGGTTTGGGATATATCGCGCTCGGACAATCATCTACAACCCTTTCGGGAGGAGAGGCACAACGGGTAAAACTCGCCACCGAACTCAGCCGAAAAGATACTGGTCAAACTTTATACATCCTCGATGAACCAACTACTGGTTTGCATTTCGAAGATATCCGTGTTTTGCTCGGAGTTTTGCAAAAGCTCGTCGACAAAGGCAACTCAGTTGTAATTATTGAGCACAACCTCGATATCATTAAAGTGGCCGATTATATTATAGATATGGGTCCAGAAGGTGGAGAACGAGGCGGTCAATTGCTTGTTGCGGGAACACCCGAAGAAGTAGCCAAGAGCAAAAAGAGCTTCACAGCACAGTTCCTTAAACAGGAATTAGAAGTAGAAGTGAAAAGCTAGATTGGCATTACAATCATTTTCTATATTTTTCCTTTTTACTTTAAATAACAATTTGAAATTAATGGATAATCTCAACAAACGAGGCCATGAAGATAAGATCATAGAGGCCTTCAAAGAAAAAGACGCGTTCGAAATCAAAACTACCAATTCATGGCAGATCTTCAAGATCATGGCCGAATTCGTAGAAGCATTTGAAAAACTTGGCAAAATCGGACCTTGTGTTTCTATATTCGGATCGGCACGCACAAAACCCGATGATCCATATTACATTTTGGCTGAAGAAATTGCCTTCAAACTCACACACGAGGGTTACGGAATAATCACCGGTGGCGGACCAGGAATTATGGAGGCTGGTAACAAAGGCGCTCACCGCGGAGGCGGAAAATCGGTAGGATTGAACATCGTACTTCCACATGAACAAGAAGGTAACAAATACATCGACCGCGATAAAATCATCAATTTCGATTACTTCTTCGTGAGAAAAGTGATGTTCATGAAATACGCACAAGGATTCATCATCATGCCAGGTGGTTTTGGAACATTGGATGAGTTTTTCGAAGCAATAACCTTGATTCAAACCAATAAAATCGCTCGCTTTCCACTGGTTTTGGTAGGAAAGACATTCTGGAGTGGATTGGTTGATTGGATCAAAGAACAACAACTTCGCGAAAATCCATTTATCAGTGCGGAAGATTTAGACCTCTTCTCAGTGGTAGATACATGCGACGAAGCTGTTCAAGTGATCAACGATTTCTATAACAAATACATGTTCAGACCGAACTTTTAATTGGAAAGATTTGAAATGGAAGCGACTTTCTGGGTCGCTTTTTTTTATGCTTAACAATATTTTAGACTTGCCTAAATATTAATTTAGAGTTACGTAATTTAGCTGTGATGAAAAATAGCTGGATCGTTCTGATATTTTTGCTCTGCGCTTCCCAAGCCAAAGCTCAATGCAGGATTTCGGCGGAAGTTCGTGACCCATCGAACCAGAATATCCCATTTGCAGTTGCGATTTGGATAAAATCAGGCCATGGTAGTCAGGCGGATGCAAATGGAAAAATCGACTTGGATTGTTCTGATCGAAACGATGATACCTTACTCATCAAATCGATTGGTTACGAGGATGTTCGCATTCCCCGGAGGGAAATATCGACAAGCCAAATCTTGACAATTCAAATGGAATACAACCAAAATGATTTAGAAACGATGGTAATTTCGGCCAATCGTGAAGCAATTCGTTTGCGCGATGCTCCTGTTTTGATCGACGTTTTAAACAGTAAGCTTTTCGAGGCCACTCAAAGTATTAGTTTGAGCGAAGGACTTAAATTTTCGCCCGGTTTAAGGGTAGAAAACAACTGTCAAAATTGCGGATTTAGTAGCGTTCGGATGAATGGACTTCCTGGTGCTTATGCGCAAATCTTGATCAACAGTCGACCTGTTTACAGTGCCTTGAGTAGTGTGTATGGATTGGAGCAAATTCCACCTGCTATGATCGATCGTGTTGAAGTGATGCGCGGCGGTGGTTCGGTTTTGTATGGCGGTAACGCAATTGCAGGAACGATCAACATCATTACAAAAGATCCAATCGAAAACAGTTGGTCGGCAGGAAGCACTTATGCCCTCACCTACTTCAGCAAACCCGATTATTATGGCTATGTAAATGGATCGGCGGTTTCAAAGTCAATGAAGTCTGGAATTTCGGGCTTTCTTTCCCATCGTGATCGTTCGGCTTGGGACGCATCTAACGATGGATTTTCGGAAATTCCGATCCTGAAGAATTTAGTTACTGGCTTGAATCTTTACCATTTGCCTTCAGAGAATTCAAGATTGGCTGGAAGTGTTCGCCTTATTGAAGACCAGCGCCGTGGAGGTTCAGATTTATATCTTAAGCCTCATGAAAGTCGTATTGCTGAAATGGCTAATCACCGAGTGATTGGAGCGGATTTATCCTATGAAATCGACTCAAAGAAAGAAACATGGAAAGCTGCCATTTATGCGTCAAGTCAGTTCACCCATCGGAATTCCTATTACGGAAGTTCACTTTCTAATTTTCCAGAGAAACAATATGGTGAAGCGCGCGATGCATCTCATGCGACAGGTGTTCAATTCAGTTTCCGTTGGCCAAAATTGCGGTCGTTGTTTCTACTAGGCTCCGAATTTCTAAGCAATAAAGTTATAGACGATTATCCAGGTTTCCTCAGGCAAATCAACCAACTTGTAGCAACATCAGGAAGTTATGTTCAGTGGCAAGTGGATCCAAGTAGGAAGTGGATGATAAATGCAGGAATTCGTTATGATTATGTAAAAATTGATGGATTGTACGATTTTGAAGGCAGCATTCTGGTAAATAGCAAATTACTTCAAGTGCCCAATTTGCGATTCACATCGAAATTCATAGCAAGATCGAATTGGGATCTTCGTTTAAATCTGGCAACAGGTTATCGCGCTCCGCAGGCATTCGACGAAGATCTTCATATCGATGTAGTTGGCGGAAATCCTCGGTTTGTGAAGTTGGCAGAAAACCTGAAAACAGAAAGATCCATCAGTGGCACCTTCACTTCAAATATAGATTTGAAACGCTCAAAGGGAAATTGGGAATTGGTTCAAGAATTATTCATTACCAATTTACTGAGACCCTTTATTTTATCGGATTTGCAAACAACCACAAGCGGTGTTTTGGTAGCCGAAAAGCGCAATGGCGAAGGCGCACAAGTGGCAGGATTAAATATCGAATGTAGGTACCAAGACAAAAAAAACGGAAGCTTAGAGTTTGGCTTTACTTGGCAACATGCCTTGTATGTTAATGATGAGGTAATCTGGGAAAGTGGTTCAACTGTGGTTTCTACAAACAAAATTCTCAGAACACCGAACCTGTATGGATTCTTGAATGGTTCGTTTAAGAGTGGAAAAAAATCTGCATGGAGCTATTCGGCAGTGATGACTGGAAAAATGTTGGTTCCACATGTAAAAAATGCACAAACTGGCTTTCAAGAAATTGTCGAAACACCAGCTTTTATTGACCTAGGATTGAAATACAGTCGCACCTGGATCGAGAAAAAGAAATTGTATTTCATCACCGAAATTGGTATTCAAAACCTATTAAATAGTTACCAGCGCGATTTCGACAATGGGATTGGCCGCGATGCCGCTTATGTTTATGGTCCGATGCGCCCTGCGACACTAATTCTGAGCTTAAAACTCGGAAGAGGCAAACCTTAAAGAATGGTTGCGTAGTGTTGTCGAATGATATCACCTTTTCAAGCTTCGGGGTGGATGGCTATGCGGTTCAAGTTTCTGAAATGGAGACTTCGCCATATTAGCAATCGAAATTTCTTGATGGGTTTGAGTATTCTCGTTGGACTGGTTTGCGGTTTTGCGTCAGTATTGCTGAAGAATGTGGTGCATACGATTCAGGATTATCTTCAGTATTCGGTTACTTTCGAATACCACAAAGTCATTTATTTTATTCTGCCACTGATTGGAATTCTACTAACTGCACTTATAATCAAGCGGTTTCTGAATGGTAAATTAGGGCGAGGACTTGGACCAATTATCGAAAATATTACGAGACGAGGTTCTAGAATCGAACAACATAAAACCTGGTCGCACCTAGCCACTAGCGCAGTTACAGCAGGCTTTGGAGGTTCGGCAGGACTGGAAGCACCAATTGTAGTAACAGGATCTGCAATTGGATCGAATATAGGCTTATTGGCTCACCTCAATTACCGAGAACGCACGCTATTGCTTGGATGTGGGGCTGCAGCAGGAATTTCGGCCGTATTTAATTGCCCTATTGCTGGTGTAATTTTCGCCTTTGAAGTTTTGCTTGAAGGTTTTACAGTTCCAGCATTCATCCCATTGCTATTGTCGTCGGCTACAGCTGCAGTTGTTTCCAGATTTTTCTATTCCGATCGGTTGTTTTATCTCATTACCGACGATTGGGCAGTGAGTCAATTGCCATTTTACACATTGCTAGGATTTTTGTGTGGATTGGTTTCGGTTTACATGACCCGAACTACGCTGAAAATTGAATCTCGGTTGGGAAGTTGGAAAAGCTTGTATGGGAAGGCTATTGTTGGAGGATTGAGTCTTGGCGCCTTGATTTTTTTACTTCCACCTTTGTATGGTGAAGGCTACACTGCCATTCAGAATTTGCTCAATGGGAACTATACCTTTTTAATGCGCGATAGTTTATTTGAAAGCCTACCAATGGAATGGACCTTATTGGCAGGATTTGCAGCATTAATTGTTGTTTTCAAAGTAATTGCGGCAGCTTTAACCATTGCTTCAGGCGGCAACGGTGGCATATTTGCGCCTAGTTTATTTACTGGATCAATGTTAGGGTTTAGCTTTTCATATTCAGTAAACCAAACTGGATTCATCCAACTGCCAGTAACATCGTTTGTAGCAACTGCAATGGCAGGAATTCTAAGCGGAGTTGTTCATGCGCCGCTTACGGGGATATTTTTAATTGCTGAAATTACTGGAGGATACAACCTTTTTGTGCCCTTGATGATTGTGTCTGCGAGTTCCTATTTCATTGCCCGATTGATGGAGCCGTATTCAGTGTACACGAAGAAACTGGCAAAGAAAGGTTTGATTGGCGCTCAAAAGAAAGACAATACAGTATTGCGCGCGATGCGATTGAAATCTTTTATCCGAAAATCGGGGCAATCATTAAGTCCCAACACGAGTTTAGGAGAACTGGTTGCTTTGCTTCAAAAAAACCAAGATGATTATTACCCAATTATTGATGAAAATCAGCACTTTGTAGGGATGGTTCAATTGGATAAAAATCGAGAATTGCTTTTCAATTCAGAACTTTACCAAAAAATTTTCGTTAGGGATTTTATGTTCGAACCACCCTTCAAGATTGTTCTGAATGAAAATCTTGAAAGTGTATTTAAAAAGATAGAAGATAGTGAAATGGAGTGTTTGCCTGTTTTGGATCAAAATATTTTTTACGGGTTTATCTTCAAATCTGAATTATTAGAAGGATATCGCCATAAATTGATCCGTCAATCGAGAGAACTGAGTTGAAAATTTTACATTTGCCCAAAAGTACATCCTATGAGTTTCGAGTTGCCTGAAGGAAAATTATACGATCTCACCATGATTAAGGAGATCGCACATGGAAACAACGATTTCGTTAAGAAAATGATGCAGTTGTTTCTCGATACAATCCCGCCAGCTTTGAGTGAAATGAATCAGCATATCGTTGATGCAAATTGGCCTGCTTTAGGAGCTGTAGCGCATAAGATAAAACCATCTATAGATACGATGGGCATTGACTTATTGAAAGAAGACATAAGAACCTTAGAAAAGAATGGTAAGGATTCTATTAATCTTGAAGATATTCAACCGCTAATGAGCAAGTTAGAAACGGTGATCGAGGTAATTTTCGATCAAATCCGCGAGGAAATGGCAACAATGTAATCGTTGTTATTTCACACTAACTAATTCAACATTAAAAATCAATCTTGCTTTAGGTGGAATAAGTGGCGGACGACCAGATTCGCCATAAGCTAATTCATATGGAATTGACAACAAGGCCATTCCACCAACATTCAAGTTAGAAATTCCTTCATCCCAACCTGTAATAACCATTCCGGTACCTAAACGGAATGAGATCGGTTGACCTTTTAAAACCGAAGAATCGAAGATATCTCCATTTTCAAGGAAACCGGTATAATGCACTTCAACAGTTTTTCCTCTTTCAGCCTTCGTTCCTTCTCCTTGTTTTAGGATGCAATATTGGAGCCCACTTGGCGAGGTATTAGTTTTTTTGCCCTTGGTTATAAACTGCTTGGGAGCAAAATCCTTGAATACTTCAAGAATATCAACTTCAAACACCAAGAAGGATCCAGAAGGAATTTTAGGCATTGGTGTATCGCCATAGCCTAAATCTGGAGGAATCGTTATTTGAGCCTTATCACCAACCTTTAAAAACAACAACGACTGATCCCAACCTGAAATTACTTGGTTCATGCCAAGCACAAATTCAAAAGGCTGGTTTCGCTCCAAAGAGCTGTCGAAAATTCGACCATCCACCAATGCACCTTTGTAGTGCAGTTTCACCTTGTCGCCTTTATTGAGCGTTTTCCCTTTCCCAGATTTGGTTAATAGAATCTTGATGCCATTGGGTGATACAAACTCTTCATTCACTTTGAGTTTGTTTACCTGAGCTGAAATCTGAGTGGAAATAATAAGGATAAATAAATAAATCAGCTTTTTCATAGGTTAATTTTCTTACTCAACTTTAAGCAATTCAACGTCAAACACCAATGTAGAGTATGGAGGGATTGATCCCATGTTTCTTCCACCGTAACCAATTAATGAAGGAATAATCAATTTTGCTTTAGCTCCAGGACTCAACATCCCGATACCCTCGTCCCAACCTTGAATCACTTGTCCTTTCCCGATGGTGAAGCTAAACGGTTCTCCTCTGTCAACACTAGAATCGAATTTAGTACCATTTAATAAATAGCCTGTGTAGTGAACTGTTACTTTTTGTCCAACAGTAGGTTTAGCTCCTGTTCCTTCTTGCGACATAACTACAATCAAACCAGAAGCTGTAGGCGCTTGCGTGATATTATTTACTTTCAAATATTCTTCACGGCTGGTTTTTTCATCAAAACTTTTTTGGCTCATTTCTGCTTCTTTTTTAGCATTTTCAATTTTACGTTTTTCTTCTACAACCGCTTTTGGCGTGAGTTCTATGAGTTTAACATTAAAAAGGAATTTATCATCCTTACGAACGCCTTCTGGAATCCCTCTGGATCCAGCCGATTTCAATAGAAAAGAATCTGCTGGTACAATGAATTGCGCGCTATCGCCTTCAGCCATCGAAAACATGCCTTCCATTAAATCTCCTCGATAAATTGGTTTTACAACACCAACTTGAACCACTTTGTCGGGTAGATTCTGTGAAGTAAAAATTAACGAATCTTGTTTACCGCCTCTGTGCATGTAATAACTCAGATTAAGCTTTAAGAAATCTCCTTCAGAAGCGGTTGTTTTTCCACTTCCTTTTTTAACTGATTTGTAAAGAATACCATTTGGCATTGCTTTAAAATCCTTGTTCGAAGGTGCGTCGATAAATGTTTGAGCAATAGCTGAAGTGCTAATCGCTGCAGCAAGAGTGATGGTGATAAGTTTTAACATAAATTATTGAGCCTTTAACAATTGAACTTCGAAAACAAGGGGAGAAAACGGTGGAATATCTCCACCTGCGCCGTTAGATCCATATCCTAAAACTGAAGGAATAACAAAAGTAGCGGTACCTCCAACGTTCATCATCCCAACACCTTCATCCCAACCTGCAATCACTTCACCTTTTCCTAGTGTGAATTCGAAGGGCTGATTTCGGTCGAAACTAGAGTCGAACTTCTTACCGTTTAATAGATAACCGCTATAATTAAGGGTAACCTTTTGACCTTTCTGCGCTTTTTTTCCATTGCCCTTTTCTACTTCCACGTAAATCAAACCACTAGGATTTGGCTTGGCAGTGATTTTCTTCTTTTCAAGGTATGCTTGGAGATCAGATGCTTCGCTAGCTTGCAATTCATCAAGTTTAGCCTTGTCGATTCCTGATTTTGAAGACTGAGCTTCAGAGATCATTTTGATGGTTTCTTCTTTCGTTTTTATATCCTTGATACCAAAGTGAAACAACAATTCTGAACCTGCCTTGATACCTTCTGGAATTTTCTCCATTTTATTAGATACAAGGAAAAATGAATCTGCTGAAACGATAAATGAAGCAGAGTCTCCAATATGTAATTTAGCAACACCTTCCATTAAATCGCCTGCATATTCAGGCTTTACAACTTGAATAAATTTGATTCCTCCGGGAAAATCAGGCATTTCATTTGAATCATAAAGCATCGAATCTTTTTGACCTTCTGCGCCTTTCACAAACAATTGCATTTTACACCAAAGGATGTCTCCTTCTTTAGGGGTTTTGGTTGCTCCGCTTTCCTTATGCATGGCGCAGTACAATCCAGTTTCGCTTTCTTCAAACCCTTCATGACGGGATTTCATACAAGCACTTAAAAACATCATTCCTACTCCTGCAATTAACAGGCTTCTCAAGTTCAATTTTCTCTGTGTCATTCTTTTAAATCAATCAGTTCAATGTCATATAAGATTGGGCTTCTGGCTGGAATTTTATTGTTATCGCCGGTAAGTCCGTGAGCAAGGTGCGAAGGTAAAATAAATTTGGCTATTCCTCCTTTAGCAAGTTTCTTAATCCCTTCATGCAAACCACTTTCAACATTGTCATGATCAACCACGAATGTTTCATTGCCTGTTGAATCTGATGAATAACAGATCGTTCCATCGAGAAGAGAGGTTTTAAACTTCACTGTGGCTCTCATATTTGCTGAAGCTTTTTTACCAATACCTTCGTTGATAATCTTGTAGCGCAAACCTGTTCCAGTTCGTTCCATTTGAAGATTGTAGCGTTTTACATAGGATGTAATTTCTGCATCTTCTTGCTTGGCCATCGATTTGCCAGCCTGGATTGATTGTTCTTGACTTGGTGTTGTACCTTCGTTGTTAGGCTTGTTTTTCTGACCACAAGCGCACAATACAAATAAAACGAAGATTGGATAGATGATATTTCTCATCAAAATTAAGCGTTTAATTTATCAGCAAATTCTGGAAGCACCTGATGAAGTTTGGAAATAGCGTCTTCTAATTTCCCAAAATAAACTCCACCGGCGGCATTTTCGTGTCCTCCACCTTCAAAATTTGCCCTTGAAAATTCATTCACTGAAAAGCTTCCAGTAGAACGGAAGGAAATTCTAATCTTTCCTTTTCTTTCACTCATCAACACGCCCATTTTTGTTCCTTTGATGCTTAGCGCATAGTTCACCAGCCCTTCTAGATCGCCTTCTTGGTAATTATATCGCTCTAATTCTTCGGCACTTAAGCTGATATAAGCCGTTTTGAATTCTGGAAGCACGACTAGTTTCGACATAAAGGCGAAGCCCCACATTTGAATTTTTGAGTAGGAATTTTGATTGAACAAATGTTCATGGATTTCCCAATGTCGAATATCGGCCTTCAACAATGAAGCTGCAATGATGTGCGTTTCGGGCGTTGTGGCACTAAATCGAAACGAGCCTGTATCGGTCATAATGCCCGTGTATAGGCAGGTTGCGGTAAATTGATCAGGCACTTCTTGCATCCCAAGAGAACGGCAAAACTGGTAAACCATTTCACAAGTGGAGCTTGCAGACGTTTGTGATCCAATAAATTTTACAAATGGATCGGGTTGTTGGTGATGATCGATCATAACGCCAGCACATCGCGCTGCAGTAGCCCGAAGTAGCTCTTCAAGGTCCCCTACCCTGCCAGGATGATTAAAATCTAAGCAAAACAGCAAGTCGGTTGCTTGAAGCACTTCAGATGTTTTATCTATCATTGAGTCATATACCAATATGGAATCGCTGCTTGGTAAATAGGCCAAAGATTCTGGGAAAGCATCAGGTACAATAACAGAAATTTGTTTACTAAAAAGCGACATGAATGCGTGCTTTAATCCCAGGCTTGAGCCCAATGCATCTCCGTCAGGACTTCTATGTGTAACAACGGTAATGGTATTTGAATGCAATATTAGATTGCGAATTTCGGCGAGTTGTGAATCGTTAAAAAACATATTGCAAACCTATGAAAATCGCTGAAAATAAAGGTCATTTGAAACCGTTAGAGAAAACACGGTTGATAAATCGGATGATTCCTTTTATATTTACGAACTTAAATCATCGCAAGCATGTTTGTTAGTGCACTTCGTTTAAAATCTTTCTTGTTTTTTTCCATCGCTGTATTTGTCGTTGGAGGATTATTAATACTTAGTTCTTGTAAAGAGGAAGAAAAACCAGAGCCACCACCAACAGTTATTGGATCGGCTGATGTTAATGGTTCTTATACCACATACACCAGATCAACTTTCGATGTATCTCCTACCATTGATGGAAGAATTTTGAATGAAATTACCATCTCACGTTCCGATAATTCTAAAATTATCATTTCGTTCGTTGGTTCCGAATTAGGAGAATTCGAACTTCCAAATTCCGATACACTTAACAGATGTAAATTCGTAGATGCTAGCGACCGTGTTTTCAAGTCGGATACTGGTTTGATCGTTCTCAACGATTATTACGTTAAAGATGGTGTTGTTACTTGTTCTGGAGGATTTAATTTCGAAGGAGACTTTATCAATCCTACCACATTCATCACTACCGACGTGGAAGTAACTAACGGTGGATTTGTGAACGTTAAGAGCAAGTAACTTATGCCTGAAATATTAATCTTGGGAGCAGGTCGATCGGCCGGTTATCTCATCGATTACCTTTTGGATTGGTCAAAAAACCATTCTTACTCGATTCGAATTGCAGATCAAACGGTATCACATCTCGAAAGCTTAATGGATAAAAATGAGCACCTAGTTCTACAGGCTGCTAATATCCAAGATGCAGAACAACGCTTGAAATTGATCAATGGTGCTTTTTTAGTGGTTTCGATGCTTCCAGCTTTCATGCATCCGTTGGTTGCTCAAGATTGTTTAACACTAGGCATCCACTTAGCCACAGCCTCGTATGAGAGCAAGGAGTTGAAATCAATGTCGGATGAAATTGCTTCCAAAGGCCTCATTTTCTTGAATGAATGCGGGTTGGATCCCGGAATCGATCACATGTCGGCGATGAAGATTTTTGAAAATCTCAAAAACCAAGGATACAAAATCACTGAATTTCATTCGTATTGTGGAGGTTTAGTTGCCCCATCTTCTATTGGCGACAATCCTTGGGGATATAAATTTAGCTGGAACCCGCGAAATGTAATTTTAGCAGGGCAAGGAACGGCGAGATTCCTTGAGCGGGGAAAATTAAGATTCATGCCTTACAACAGACTTTTCGCAAACTCTACAAGGTTAGATATCAATGGAATTCATTACGATGGCTACCCAAACAGAGATTCTATTGGATACCGTGAAGTGTACGGTTTGCATGATTTACAAACGATGATCCGCGGAACGCTCAGATTTGCTGGATTTTCGAAGGCTTGGGATGTTTTGGTTCAATTGGGATTAACCGACGACACTTATAATTTTCCGATTTCAAATGGAATGACTTACCGTGATTTCACGACTGCGTTCTTTTGTGCAGACAATCGATCGATCGAGCAACAATTATTGGAATTAACAAAAGGAGATCAAGAAGCCGCTGATCGTTTTATTTGGACTGATTTGCTTAGTGAGGAAAAAATTATCATTCAGGAAGGAACACCAGCAATGATTGTTCAGGAATTGCTTGAAAAAAGATGGAAACTCATGCCTGCAGACCGCGATATGATTGTTATGCAACATATTGTGAAAGGCGAAAAAGAAGGCGAGCAGATAAAGGTTAAAAGCTCATTATATCTCGAAGGTGACAACAGTCAACAAACGGCAATGGCAAAAACAGTAGGGCTGCCTTTGGCTATTGGTGTAAAATTGATTTGTTCCGGACAATTCAGTCAGCCAGGCTTATTTATTCCAGTAGTTCCAGAATTGTTCAACCCAATTTTACAGGAGCTTGAGGAGGAATTCGGTATCATCTTCAAAGAGTCTGAAGAAAAGATTAGAACCGATATCCCAGTGTAAACTGGAAAAAACCAGTGCTGGTTGCACTATTTCCTGTTGGGATATTCAAAAAATATCTTCTTGTACCAATTCCCAAAGAAGTTCCAATTGAGAGTTCAGGAACTGGATTAAAAATCAAACCCATTTTTACCAAAAAGCTGAAATAGCTAGAATTTGTTTCTTCGCTGATATAGGTAAAATAATTAGGTTCGTAGTATTCATTGAATGTTCTGGCTGATCCAACACGCAATGAAGGTCCGGTGTAGAACTTAAATTCACCTTGCCCTAAAGGGTAATAATGAAAATCCACCCCTGTATTGAAGATGTTTCTTGCATTGGTGATTCCATTGTTATCATCTTTGCCACCCATATTGATAGAAACAGGTAGGAGAATTCCAAGTTTCCCATTATCGCCAACAATTCGCTCGTAACTCAATGAAACGTTTTGAAAAAGGAGCGACAAACCATCAATAGCAATGATGTTTCTGCCTAAGTACTCTGGATATGGGGTGTTAAAACTCTTGCCTGCATCGCTTCTGATGTTTTTGTTGGTATTGTTAAACACGTCAGAGGTTCCACTTTCGTAATCAATTTTTTCGATATCTCGAATTTCGGCGCGATAGATTGGCCCTTTGGGATTATTGTACTTTCTGTAGGAAACATCCTTTTTCCCAACCTCAATAACAGTTATTTTAAATGTTCTGCCGTCGTTCAATGTAAGAATATCCTGGGCAAACGATGTTAAACTAGAAAGGGATACAAGCAAAAATGAAGCGATGAAATTTTTCATGAACATGAATTTTGTTTAAGCCAAACGAAACTAAAGCAAATTTGGTATAAAACAAAAACCCCGGTTTAGCCGGGGTTCTGTTGTAAATCAAATAAGTGAATTATTTTTTTATCACTTTTCTGTACACGCTAGTTCCGTCAATATCTAGACGAATTGTGTATAGTCCAGTGCTAAGTTGGCTCATGTTTACTGCAAAATTCTGAGTTCCGGAACCAACATTGCCATTGAAAACTGGAGTAACTTCTTTTCCTAGAATATCGAACACGCGAATGGCGACGCTAGAAGGCTTAGCAGTTTCAAATACTAAGTTGGTTAAGTCGTTTGTAGGATTAGGGAAAACAGATAGACCAAGATCGTATCCAAGATCATTCACACCCAATGCATTGCCAATATTTATATCGTCAAGATAAAGGTTGTTAGCACCGTCGCCAGTTCCTGCGACATATTCAAAACGAATTCTAACATTTTCTTGTGTCGCCAACGACGTCATTGAGAATGCAAAAGTTTTCCATTGTGAAGCATTGGTTGGAACAAATTCGCTGGTATACAAACCTGCAGTATTAAAATCAGCAAAGTTTAGAATTCTAGGTGATCCCCAAGTTTGACCACAGTTTGAAGAAAAATAAATTTTCAATTGATCTGTTGGTTCCCCACCTCTTTCTGCGCAAGCCACTCTGAAAAGAAGACTTGGAGAAGTGACAGTAGTTAAGTTGTAAGATGGAGTAATCAAATCATCGGATTCAGTTGCAGTGTTGAAGAAGTTTCTCATACGAACCGAGCGAGTCGAACCAAAACCAGCTTGGGTGGTGTATTCCCACTTAGCATTAGATCCGTCAGTATTAAAGATGACGAAATCGTTCATGGTGCCATCATTTTCGAAATTTTCTTCGAAAGGACCTTGACCATATTGCGCAGCATCAGGGCTTACCAAAATATAATCAGATTTTGTACTGGTGTTTTCACCAGCTGTTGAAGTTGCAGTGAGACTTACGTCGTACAATCCAGCTGCATCGTATGTAACTGAAGGAGAAACAGCAGTAGAAGTGGCAGGAGTTCCTCCTTCAAAATTCCAACTTCTAGTATATGTTGCTGCATTAAAACTTGCATCTTCGAAAGTTACAGAGCTTCCTGCACAAACCAATCTACGGTTATCACAAAAATTAGCAAATGGAGCGCAAACAACTGCATTTGCAATATCCTCATCACGCGTTCCAGTAGCAGCCAAATTGATGTCGCTAGAAATATTGAAACGGAAAGAAGAAAGTGTTGCATCCATTACTGACTTTTGACCAATTGAAAACATACTCATGCACTGGTCATCAGAATAATCCATGTAGTTCATGAACATCTCTCCGCATTCATCTGTAGAATCGCTTGAGCAAGTCAACAAATGGTAAGGGAAATCTGACCAACAGATTCCATAATTAGGTTCTTGAGCAATTGGGGTATCATCAACGCCATCACTTCCACAATCGGCATCTCCCCAAATGTGGCGAAGACCTAACCAGTGACCAACTTCGTGAGTCATTGTTCTTCCAAAACGAGGCGCGAAAGGCCCTGTTTGTGCCGCTCCGATCGAGCCAACACAGTCGTAGCGTAAAACAACACCATCGGTTGAAAGCAATCCACCAGCAGGGAACTGAGCATAGCCAAGAACTTCTCCGCCTGTATCTTGAATACTTCCGATTGAGTTTACTACCCAAACGTTAAGGTATTTATCAGAATTCCAACGGCTAATTGCTTTTACACCATTCTCGTTGTTAGCTTCATAAGTTTTAGGAGATGCTACACGAACGATACCGTCGGTGCAATTGCCTTGGTCGTCTTTGGTGGCTAAACGAAACTCGATGTTGCAATCAGCAGCCACAGCGGCGTGGCAATCAGGAGTTTGATTGATTGTAGCATTTAATTTTGCGAAGTCGTCATTTAAAATTCGCAGTTGATCTAGGATCTGTTCCTTAGAGATATTTTCAGGACCACATTGGTGAATCACGTGAAAAACTACAGGGATGATTAGTTTTTCTGCGCGACTGGCCGAGGGCATTGAAGCAGCTCTTTCAGTTATCTGTTTAATGAAATCGTTGTATTGCGCCCTTAATTCAGGATGCTTCTGCATATCTGATTCCATAATTTCCTGCGTACCACATGGTTGAAATGCAGGTTTTGCTTTTTGTGCTGATACAGGGCATGATGCTAGAAGTAGCGCTCCTGATAACAGCTTGAACGTAAAATGTTTCATCATTTATGTTTCTGAAGTTTGTGTTCGACTTTAGAACCGCACAAGATTAAGAAATAAATCGCCAAATTCTTCAGCAATGTTTGCCATTTTTTAATCTTCAGGTTACAAATCAAAAGTATATGCTCTGAAAACAGAATCCAATTACAAAAATATTAGGTTGTCGGTTAATTTTTAACATTACTTTAAACTTTGAACTACAAGTCTATTTGACTGTGCATCAATAATTTGAGCCTTACTCCTTTGTAATGCTAATCTCCAAAGTTGGCGTTTCTTAGGTTTTCCTCCCGCCATAAGAACTACGGTATCAGAGGATCGAAAATTTATATTTATGGAGAAGGGGTTAACCCTCAAATTTTCAGGATTGATAAAAAACACGGTACTTGAAAAGAGTAGACTGCTATTTATTTTAAATCCATGCAGCCAATTTAAAGAACTCTTTGGATAAACGCTTTGAAAGGGAAGTTGGTTTTGGATGGCAAATTTCTTGAATGCGTTGAGTGACTTGTTGGCGTAACTGCTTTGAAATGTATCCGATTTTAAAAAATAAATATTCACAGCATTTTCTGAATGCTCAATTATTCCGATCGCCTTTGAAGATGAATAAATAAAAACTGACGGTGATTTTGAAGAAAGTAATTGAATCCAGAGAATTGATGAGCCAAGACAACAGAAAAAAAGCGCCCATCGAAACTTCTCTTTCCAGGATAGAAATTTGGCAGAACACATATAAAGTACAATCGCCAAACAGCTTGCTTGTACAATGTTCAAATACAAATCGGCAAATGTTGAAAATGGCAATTTTGAAATTTCTAAAGGAATAAGGTTCATCCCTTGAATTCCTAAACTTAGAACCTGACAAAATAATTTCGCTACTGCGGGAAATGGCAATACAATGAGAGTGATGATTCCCCAATAAGTGAGCAATGTAGATAGAGGAACCGTAACAAGATTTGCTAGCAGAAAATAAACAGGAAATTTTCCAAAAATGAGGAGACTTACTGGCAATGTGAACAATTGCGCCACACAGCTAACCCAAGCGGCTTCGGCTGGAAGTTTAAGCCATTTAGGCAATCTTTGAAATTTTTCTGGCAATTTTCCAAGTGAAACAATTCCCCAAACGGCGGCGAATGAAAGTTGAAAACCAGCATCCAACCAAATGAATGGATCAAGAACCAACATAAGTAAAGCTGATGCAGCAATTGAATTCCACTTTTGATGGCCTGATCGGAACAAATTTCCTAAAGCGATAAAAGAGAACATCCAAGCGGCTCTTGTTACAGAAGCCGACAAACCAGTTAAACAAGCATAGCTCCAAAGAAAACCGACCGATAAAAAACAAACGACATACTTATTTCGAATACGCTTCAATAAAAAACTGATAGCCGTGAAAACCAGCCCTACATGCATCCCAGAAACTGCCAATATGTGAGTGATACCGCTTTGACTATAGGCATCATTTAACTCTTCACTAATGTCAGATCTGGCACCAAGCAACAGAGCAGATGCAATTGCAAGTTCATCATTCCTTAAACCATTTTCAGCTAGAGATTTAATAAGTCTATTTCTGGTCTGGATAAAATGTTGTTTGATTGAAAAATCGGATACCCCTAATTTTAAATATGCAGATGATTGAAAACTTGTAATGGCTTCAATTCCAATTCTTTTAAGATAATCTTGATAATTGAATTCGCCGGGTAATTGAGCCTTTTGTGGATCAGAAAGTTTTGCATGAACAAGGAGAAACTCTCCAATTCGAAAGCTGTCGGAGGTAGAATAAATTGTTGTTTTTACCTGAATGTCTACACCTTGAAACTTTTTACATGAAGAATCAACTTGAAAATAGCTCGCATAAAAAGATATTGATGAATCTTTAAGAATGGGCTCACTGTTGATTCGAATAAAATAAAACTGCTTATCAAATATTAGGTCATTGCCTAAGGTCTCTTTGGATGAATGGTAACTTAATCCATGCAAGGCCCCTGTTAATAGTATAATTGAGAAAACTGAAAATCCTGTGAATTTGGCTCTTCTATTAATTCTAAATTGAAGCAAGAACAATAATTTGCCAAGCACGCAAAGTATTGAGGCCAGTAATATCCAAAAATTGATCAGTAAATAATACGAAACAAGTAGGCCAATAAAATAAACAACAAGAAAGCGGGACAAAGGCTGGATTGCCCAATTCAATTTAAAGTTAGCAAGGATCTTCATCCTGTAAAAAAATAAAAAGCCCCGCAATTGCGAGGCTTTTTATCCGGTTATAAACGATTATAACCGTTTCAATAGGGGTCGTTTGATTACTTAATCAGTTTGAATACTGTACGACGGTCTTTTTGCCATTCATCTTCAGTGCATGTTTCGCATACACAAGAAGACTTAGGAACGGACTCACCATAACCTTTAAAAGTTAAGCGCTTAGGATCGATATCACGAAGAGTGCAATATTTAACAACCGCTTGTGCTCTATTTTCAGAAAGCTTTTGATTGTATTCCTCAGAACCACGGCAATCGGTATGAGAACCTAGTTCAATTTTAAAGGATGGATTGTTTTCTAACAATGTTACAAGTTTATCGAGCTGAACTGCTGCATCCTTACGAATGTTCCACTTGTTGTAATCGTAGTAGATATCCTTAATGTCGTATTCCTTAGCGAAATCTGGAGCTTCAACTTCAAGCACTTTGCTTTCATCACAAGTTTTAATCACTTGAGCACAGCTACGATCTTTCGTTGTAAGTTCGAAGCTATTGGTTAGGAAAGCAGAACTTCTAGCATTAATGGTATAGTTAAAATTACCCTTCAATCGGAAATATGCTTTACCATCGCTTCCAGCCATTGTGCTATCCACTTGACCATTGTCTTTGTTTGTAGCATAAACCATCAATCCAGAAGCCGGTTTGCGTGATTCTTTGTCTACTAAACAAACTTCAACAGGGATAATTAAGTCCTTGTAAATTACTTCGTACATCATATCAACACCTGAACGAGAAGATGTTACATTCCCGATTTTACCTTCAGCATCAAGTGTGAAAGAGAAGTCGTCATCAGAAGAGTTGATTGGAGATTTAAGATTAGTAGGCATAACCCAACTTCCACCATTTTGTGATGTAGAGAAGATATCAAGACCACCTAAACCTGCGTGCCCGTCAGCGGAGAAATATAGTTTTTCATCAAAACCAATATAAGGCATTACTTCGCGACCAGCTGTATTGATCATAGGACCAAGATTTACAGGAGCATCCCATGAAGTACCGTTCCATTTTGACATGTACATATCAGTAGCACCATATCCTCCCGGACGATCAGAACTAAAATACATGGTTTTACCATCAGCACTTATAGCAGGATGACCATTTGAGAAGTCTGGAGAATTGTGAATGAATGATTCAATATTAGTCCACTCGCCATCAACAAAAGAAGCCTTAAGAATTTCAAGGTTAGATACATTCTCTTTATTCAACTTCATTTTTCCACCTTCTTGCTGGGTACGTGTGAAATACATCGTTTGAGCATCAGGTGTAAAAGTTGGGAACGCATCATGGAATTCGGCGTTTGCTCCACCTTTCAATAATTCAGGAGCAGACCATTTTCCAGCTTTATCCTTTTTTATGAAGTACATGTCCATGTAAGCATTTCCAGTATATGGATTTCTGCCTTTTTTGCCAGCTTCTTCAGTAATAGCACCCTCACCTGCGAAAACATAACCGAAGTTGTAAGATGTAGCACCGAGAGCAGTAACCAATCCAGAAACTGGAATCAATTTCAACTCATAGGCACATGTGTCCATCTTACTGTCAAACTTCTGTGGATTTCCAGCAGCTTCGATGAGTGATTTTGCTACTTTATCATCAGGAAAAGCTTTTGCATATTCCTCGAAAGATTTTTTCGCCTCAGCGTATTTTTTACGCTGCATCAAAACCTTACCGTAGTGAAAGTGATTGATTGCCTCATTTTCAGGCATTGCAACCACATCTTTGTAAAGTTCTTCAGCCATAGCAGGCTTATTCATAAGACGGTAGCTATCTGCAAGTTTTTTCTTTGCTTGATAGTTATTACCATCTTTATCTAATGCTTTCTTGTAGTTTGGAACAGCATCGGCATAAGCATAGGCATCATAACTCTGGTTACCCTTCTTAATCCAATGACTGGCTCCGCATCCGCCCAGAATAATTCCTAAGCCCAGGATGAAAATGGAGTATGTTTTTTTCATGTTTTGCTACCTTGATCTGGATTTAGAAATAACGTGGGTGTTTAATTTTTACTAGTTTCTGAGTGAAATCATAACCCAGCATAAATTCTAGAGTACCGTTTTGATACTGACGAATTGCAGAGGTTGTCGCATCAAATGCGAAACCTGCTCTTAATTTTTCGGTGATCTGATATTCAGCCATAAAAACAACTGCTGAATTATAACGGTAAGAAGTTCCTAGCCAGAAACGATCATTAAATAAGAAATGAGCATTCAAATCAAATGAAACTGGAGCGGACGGCTCATATTTCACTAAAAACGAAGGCTTAAATTTAACAGAGCCTGATTTGTTTACATCCCAAACATAACCTCCATTAAGGAAGAAGTGGCGACGTAAACCAGCGTCTGTATTGTCCGACTTTCTCGAATCGATGGCAAGAATGTTAGGAACAGAAACTCCTAAGTAACCACGATCGCCATACCAATATGCACCAAAGTCAAACTTTGGGATCCAAACACTTTCGTTTGCATTGTAAAGTGGATCTCCTGCATCTGGAATGTTTTCAAGTTTACTTACGTTGAACATTGTATTTCTAATGCCAGCACGAAGACCGAGTGCAAGCTCCGATCCATCTGTTACTCTAATTCTATAAGAATAGGCAGCAGAAATATCATTGTTGGTAGTTAGACCAATGTTATCGTTAATAATCATGAAGCCTAGGCCCATGTTTTTGTCCTTGATTGGTCCATCAACTGCAACTGTTGTTGACCAAGGACGACCTGAGAATCCGAGCCATTGCTGGCGGTGCAAGGCTGTACCGCTCCAGTATGGATGAGTTCCGGCATAAGCCGGATTCAGGAACAGTCCGTTGAACATGTACTGACTGACCTGTAGCTCCTGTTGCGCGTTTGCGAATAAGGAGAAGACCAGCATACCGATCACTGTAGCTATTCTCTTCATTTTTGTTGTTTTTGGTTCAGAATCTAGTTTAAAAATTAATTTCTTCTAAGGTCGATGTAATTCTTTACGTTATCAGTTCCCTCTTTATTGAGATCAACGACGATGAAGTACGTACCATCAGGTAGAAGGTTACCATCATTGCTCACTCCACTCCAATTATTTTGGTAGTCTTGTGTGCTGTACACTAAGTTACCCCAGCGATTAAAGATGTTCACCTTGTTTCCTGGATATCCTTGAATGCCTTTGATAACATAGAAATCATTGAATCCATCACCGTTTGGAGTAAATCCATTTGGCAATTTAATGGCTGCAGGTTCTTTTAATGTAATCGAATCTGTTACAGTACAACCTTGTTCATCTGTGACATTCACTGAATACACTCCACCTGCGAGTCCAGATAAATCGGCAGTTGTGCCGCCATTAGACCAATCATACGTAAAGTTACCTGAACCATCGAACACAGTTAAATCAATTGAACCATCATTCGCTCCTTGAGCAGAAACATTGTAATCGTCGAAGAATACAGGGCTGCTTAAGTTGAGTTCAAATTGCAGGTTGTTGATGATCTGAATAGAGGCAGTTGATGAACAACCGTCTTCACTAGTCCCTGTTACTGTGAAAATGCCTGTATTGATAGCAGTAATTGTTGATGTTGTTTCACCGGTAATATCCCAGAAGTAACTAACAAACCCACCTGTTGCGGATAAATCGATGTTTACAACTTCATTGTTACATACAACTGTATCAGCGGCAGTAATATCAATTGGCACCAATGGTTTAACTGTAATTCCAACTGGCGTTGAGATTGCAGAACAACCTTCAGGACTTGTAACAACAACAGTATAGCTACCTGCATCAGAAACCTCAATTGAACTAGAAGTTTCACCAGCGATAGGATTTCCATCCAAGAACCATTGGTTACCGATAGCATAGCTACTTGTAAGTGTCGCAGTTGTTTGACCTTCACAAAGTACATTTGAACCGTCCAAAGTAACAATTGGAGCGGTTACAGCAGGTGCAACAGAGATAAGAATTGAATCGATTCCTGTACAACCATTCTCTGTTCTTTCAAGGAAATACCACCCACTCGTGCACGCTTGAAGTGTAGCATTTGTAGAAGTAGCTCCTCCTGGAGAAGTCCAAGTGATATTTGCAGTTTCAGATGCATTTAATGTTAAACAGTTTCCATCACAGATAGTTGTCGATCCTTGTGCGAGGATTTCGATAGCTGGAGCAGGAGTTACTGTAACAATAATGGTATCTGAGTAAGAAGGGCAATTTCCACCATTGTAGATTGCAGAGTAAGAGCCTGATTCAGTTACAAGAATTTGATCAAAGTTCTGAAGACCGTTACTCCAAACTACTAAGTTACCGGTGCTTGCTTGAAGCACTAAACTTTCACCCTCACAGAATGTGGTTGGGCCATTGGCAACAATGTTGAAAGTAGCAATAGGAATTGTAATATTTACCTGAACAGTATCAGAGAATACACAACCATTAGTATTAGTGGTTTGAACATAAACCTCAGTTGCAGCATTGGTATTGATTGTAGCAATCGCAGCACTGTCGCTTCCGATGATTGCATTTGCAGGGCCCCATGTGTAAGAAGCACCAACAACATTTTCAACAGAAAGCACTAACGTTTCATTCTGACAAACAGTGATATCTTCACCAAGATCAGTATCAACAATTGGATTAACTGTTACTAAAATTGTATCTGAACCTGAGCCACATGTGCTAGAACCAGTTACTACATATGTTGTAGTTTCAAATGGAATACAAACAGGGTTTGCGATGATTGTTCCACTTAGGTAAATTGAAGGTGACCAAACATAATTGCTGCCTCCAGTTGCATTGAACTGCAATACTGAACCAGCGCAAACTGTTGTATCGTTATTGGCAGAAATTTGACCAGAAGGAAGCACTTCTACAACTACCGATTCAGATGTATCAGCACAACCAAAGCTATTAACAACAGCTACAGAATAAGCACCAGATGTTGTAACTGTAATAGACTGGTTCAACTGGTCTGGACCGGTGATGTTCCAAAAGTTGTTAATCTGACTGCTTGAAGTTAAAATTACAGAACCGCCTTCACAGAAGATAAGTGAACCATTCGCAGTAATTGTAGGTTGAGCAGGAATCGGGTTAACAACGACTGATGCAGTTCCATTTACAATGCTTCCAGTGCACGTTGGATTTGCATCAGAAATGATTGAAGTAACAGTGAAAGTAGTATTTGCACTTGGCGTCACTGTTGCTAAATATGTTGTCCCGTCGAAAGCAGTCACAGTAACAGGAAGTGTTCCATCGTTGTAATTGAATGTAAATGGAGCAACACCTGTAAGCTGTAATGTTAGAATTACATCTGTTCCATTACAAATGGTGTCATTTGATAATGACAATGTTGCAGTTGGACCATCAGTGTTTGTGATTTCTTGAGTTCCTGTTGCAGTACAAAGTCCATCAGTTATAGTTACAGAATAAGTTCCTGCCGATAATCCTGTGATATCCTCTGTAGTTGCAGTGAAACTATTTGGACCAGTCCAAATAAAAGTTGGAGCGGTTGTGTTTTCTAGAATCAAATCAATTGCTCCAGCACTTGCACCGCACGTGGTATTTGTTGCTATAAAAGAAAGCACTGGTGAATCTGTATTGGTAATTGTAATTGTTGCGCTTACAGAACAAAGTGAAGCATCTAAAACTTCAACCGTGTAACTACCTGCTTCGATGTTTGAAATATCCTCAGTAGTTGCAGTAAAGCCATTCGGACCAGTCCATGAATATGAATAAGGAGTTTGACCATCAGCAACAGTTAAATCAATTGAACCTGTTGAAGCTCCGCAAGTTGAACCTTCTTGTGTAAATGTAATTGCTGGTGCTACTGATGCAGAAATGCTTACAGAGAAATCTGAAGTACATCCACCTGCGTCGGTAATTGTAACAATTGCATCTCCTGCACAAAGAGCACTAGGGTTGAAAACCGATTCTCCACTAGACCATACAAAAGTAAATGGCGCTTGACCAGAGTTAACAGTTACTTCTGCAGTACCATTGCAAAGTCCACAGGTAGTTCCTACAGATGTTAGAGTTGCACTAATAGAACTACCTGTTACTGTAACCTCAATAGAATCTTCTACAGAGCAAAGTCCGTCTGTAACAGTTACAGTATAAATTCCAGCAGCTAATCCAGTGATATCTTCAGTTGTGGCAGTAAAACCGTTTGGACCGCTCCAACTGTAAACAGGGCTAACTGAATTGGTAATAGTAATATCAATTGATCCAGTGCTTATTCCGCAAACTGTAGGCAATGTATTCAATACTAAAACTGGTTCATCTGTAATAACTTCGATTGAATCTACTACGATACAATCACCATCAGTTACGGTAACAGTGTAAACTCCTGAAGCAATTAAAGTAAGATCCTCTGTTGCAGCTGTGAAGCCATTTGGTCCAACCCAATTTACAAGAGGACTTGTGCTATCAGTAATAGTTAAATCAATAGAACCTGTAGCTAATCCGCAAGCGGATGGAGTTGAACTAAGAGCTAAAAGTGGTGCATTTGAAATCACTGTTACAGAATCAACAACCACACACTCTCCATCAGTTACTGTTACTACATAAGTGCCTTCTGCTAACTCAGAAATATCTTCATTTGTTGCTGTAAAGCCATCTGGACCAACCCAGCTAATCGAAGGATCGATAGCATTGGTAATTGTCAAATCAATCGAACCGATTGGCGCAGAGCAAGAAGTTGGTACTGCAGCAAACGCGACAAGAGGCTCATTCGTTGTAATCACAACTGTATCACTAACAATACAAGCTGCATCTGAAACAGTTACAATATAAGACCCTTGTTCAAGGTTGGCAAGATCTTCAAATGTAGAAACAAAACCATTAGGACCAACCCAAGAAACTGTCGGGTTAGTAGTATTAGAAAGGGTTAAATCAATACTTCCGTTATCTGCTCCACAATCTGAAGGAACCGCTGTAAAAGCTACCTCAGGGAGATTAGAGAAACCTACAGTAGCAGAACCAACCTGACTACAAACACCGCTATTTACTGTTACAGTATATAAACCTGATGCTAATCCTGAAACATCTTGAGTTGTTGCACTAAATCCATTAGGACCTGACCACTGATAAGATATGGGAGTAGTGAAATTTGTAACAGTCAAGTTAATTGAACCATTGTTTGCACTACAAGAAGCACCAACAGTACTAAAGCTTAGAACAGGGTTCTCCGGCTCATTTCCATTAACGATCATAAAGTTACCTGTACGTCCAGTACCCACAAATTGAGGGTGAACAGCATTTCCGCTTGGTGCAACACTGTAAAGACCTTCAGGAATAAGTTCATTATTAGGAGCACCATTGGCAACAAAAGTGTATTGAGATAAGAAACCTGAATTTCCAGCTTCAAAATCACCATTCACGATAATGTTAGTACCGCAGTTAGAACCGATTGGAGGCACTGCAGGACAAACTTCGATCAAACTAAGATCATCAATACCAAAGTCATTTCCACTAGGCGATAAATTCTGATTCACAATTTTAACTTCTGTCAAACCAGATGTAGTTGCTATAAAAGATGCATTGAATTGACTCCAGGTAGCTAGTCCTGTTGGTGTAATTAAACCTAAATTATTAGCTCCAACAAAAACTCTCAATTGAGCAGGAGAATTTGCAACGACATTTTGAGCGAACATCTGGAAGTTGTATTGACTTCCTGCATTGATATTCACATTCTGACTCCATACTGATTTCGTAAGACTAACTGTAACAGAACCGCTAATCTCACAATTTCCATCAGTTACGGTAACTGTGTAAACACCAATATTTAAGTCGCTGATGTCTTCACTTGTAGATGTGAATCCGTCAGGACCAACCCAGCTAAAAGTAGGATTAACTGCATTTGAAACTGTTAATTCTACAGATCCAGAATTAGCTCCACATAAAGTACCAACAGATACAAGATTCAAAACTGGAAGATTACTGTTGTCAATTGTAATTGTAGAAGTAGCCTGACATCCACTAGTAACATCTGTTACAAGAACAATGTAAGCACCCGCAGATAAGTTAGTTTGATCTTCAGTATCAGCAACAACACCATTACCAGTCCAGTTGTATGAATAATCACCAGAGCCTTCAGTAACAATGATGTCTATGCCACCATTACTTTCTCCACATAGTGAACTTGTAACTGAAGATGCAATAGCAGGTCCATTGAGGTTCACCAAAGAATATTGACCAGAGGCGACACAACCAGAAGCGTCTGTAACTTGAACACTATATGTCCCAATTGCAAGATTTGAAATGGTTGAATCTGAAGATCCACCTGGAGTCCACAAATATGAATATGGAGCTGTACCACCAGATGCTGTCAAAGAAATAGAACCATCATTAGTTCCACATTCTGGGTCGTCAATATTTGCTGTCAAGACAGGGATACCAGAATTAATTAGAGTAACTGTATCATTCGATACACATCCATTCGCGTCGGTAATACTTAAAAAGTAAGTTCCTTCACCAAGATTGTCGAACAAGCTGTCAACAGAAAACGATGTTCCTGACCATTCGAAAGTATATGGTGCAAGACCTCCAGTAACTATCGGCGCAATCGAACCATTTGCCTCACCACATGAAGGCTGAGTGATAGTTAAATCGGTTTGAGGAGAACTAAATGAAGGCACACACGCTTGAAGTGTAGCAACACAAGCTAATGAATCTGTAACGATTACATCATAACAAGCACCTGTTAATCCAGTTAAATCTTCGGTAGAAGCGGTAAACCCATTAGCACCAGTCCATTGATATACAAAAGGAGCTGTACCGCTAGAAACTGTAAGATTAATAGAACCTGTTGGCTCTCCACAGACAGCAGGCTCTGCAGTAAATGCAAGAGTTGGCTGATTTTGATATACCAAAAGGAAAGTATCGCTCAATACACAACCTGCAGCATCAGATGCAACTAGTACGTATTGTGCTGGACTTAATGCAACAATGTCTTCAGAAGTTGAAAATTCAGCACCATCTTTTGTCCAGTTGTAGATGATTGCGTTTGTAGCATTTAAAATTGAAACATTAACACTACCGGTATCATTTCCACAAGAAGGATTTAAAAACTCAGAAGTTAAAGTTGGTTCAACACTAGGTTCTACAGTGTATGTTTGAGCAAATTGGCAATTATTCGCATCAGTAATCTCGAGTGAATAAGAACCAGCGGATAAGTTAATTTGATCTATGGTTGAAGTTGCACCGTTCCAAGTAATTGTAAATGGCTCAGTTCCGCCTTCAATTTCGATGTCGATCAATCCATTGTTTTGGCCGCATGTTGTGTTTGCAACTACAGCCGTAATTTCAGGCGCGTTAGCTGGATCTACAGAAATTGAATCGATGATTTCGCAGGTAGTCGAATTGTCTGTCAAAGTAATTACGTAGTTTCCAGATGCTAGACCAGTAAGATCTTCAACTGAAGAAACAAAACCATTTGGACCTGACCATGCATATGAAAAATCTCCAGAACCTTCATTCACTTGCAATGAAACTGTTCCAGTATTGGCAGTACATGAAGTTCCAGTTGAAGTTAGTACAAGTTCAGGTTCATTGCCATTAACGATGGTAAATGATTGGGTAATGCTGCAAGAATTATCAGAAGAATCTGATACTGCAAATTGATAAACACCAGCGGCTAGACCAGAAACATCTTCAGTATCAGCTCCAGTGCTCCAAAGGAAAATGTACGATCCTGAACCGCCTGCAATAGTAACATCAATTGATCCTATTGCTTGACCGCAAGCTGCATCAGTAATTACGGCAGTTGCAGTAACTGAAGGAGGAGCTTGAATAGATGAGGTTAAAGAATCAATACAACCAGCGTTATCGGTAACTACTACTTGGTAAGAACCAGCAGTAAGACCAGTAATGTCTTCGGTTACATTGGTATTGTTTGGTGTCCAGTTAAAGCTGAAAGGAGAATCTCCACCGTTAACAGTTAAATCGATTGAACCACTTGCTGTATCAGCACAGGTTGGATTAACAACTGTAGATGAAAGAGTAAACTGGTTTTCATTGATGATATTCACTGAAACGATTGTAGAACAACCATTTGCATCAGAAATAGTATCTGTGTAAGTTGCTGCAATCAAGTTAGAGATATCTTCAACTGTTTCACCATTACTCCAGCTATGTGCGATTGGATTTGTTCCACCGGTAACAGTTAGGTCGATTGACCCAATAGATTGACCACAAAGAGAATTCTCAGCTACAAAAGTTGCTTGAGGAGCTCCTTCAAAATTAACAGTGGCAGAACCTGCGACTTCACAAGTAGAACCTAGATCTGTAACTTCTACCGAATAAATACCTGCAGCAAGACTAGTTAGATCTTCAGAAGTGATATCTCCAGGCGTCCACAAAATCTCATAAGGACCAACTCCATTGTTGATGGTTAAGCTGATCGCTCCATTGGTTTCACCACAAGTAGCGTCTGTTACATCAAAAACAAGTTCTGGTTGGTTGGAATTGATAATCGTGAATGCTGAGTCGATCGCACAATCTTGTGCATCAGTTACAGTAACAGTGTAAACTCCTGCAGCAAGTCCAGCTAAATCTTCAGTTGTTGAAAGATTCGACCAAATGATTGAGTAGGGCGCTAAACCAGAAGTAACGGTAACGTCAATAGATCCTGTAGACTCACCACATTCGCTATCGATAGCTGTTCCGGTTAGTACAGGAGATTCCAATGTTGTAACCGAAGATGTATCAGAAGTTTGACATGCTCCTACTGGCGATATGTATACTATATTATATGTAGTAAGAGCAGACGCATTTGAAATGATTCCGTTTACTGCATTAATGGTTGCTTGATCAAAAGGTGTTGCTAAGAAACTGTAAATACCACCACCCGCGAATCCAGATTCTGTGATAGGTGCAGATGAAGAACTGCTAGAACAGAATGGCTCAATTGTGAAAGCAACGATATCTGAAGAATCAACTGTAACAGTTACTGTAGAATTTGCTTCACAGAATGGACCATTTACAGAATATTTAACTGAATATGTAGCGCCTATAACTGTTGATGAAAGAACACCAGTAATTGGATTAATTGCAGCACCATCAGAAGGCAATGGATCAAAAGAGTAAGTTCCGCCGCCTAGAAAACCTGGCGCTGCTACTGGAGCACCTGATTCTGTTCCGCAAAATGGCTCATATGAAAATGAAGTAACGGGAAGTGGTGCAGTTTGAACGATAACAGTTCCTGAGCTTCCGTTTGAACCACAGTTGGTTGGGAAATTATCTGTCACACCAATTGTTTGGAAAATTCCAGGTTGACTAGTGAAGAAACTGTACGTATGTGTATTGGAGCTTATAGCTGTTCCAACATTATCTACAGTTGTGTTCGTAATGCCATCAGATGTGTATGAAATATCAAAAGGTGCAACACCACCTTCGATAAGAATTCCAATTTCGGCAGAATCTCCTTCGCAAATTGTAATAGTTGTATCAGCTGTTGAAGCAATAGCACCATTCTCAAAATATGCGAGAAAAGTAAATATTGGTGTATTTACATTGATGCAAATAGGAACTGAATTGGTTTGGCAACCATTCCCTGATTGAATTTGCGTGTAGTAACATCCAGAACTTACAACACCTATGAATGGATTTGTATTTGTTCCACCTGGGAACCAAAGATTGTTGCTAGAAGAGCTAGATGTTAAAAAGGTTGTTGCAGAACCAAAGCAAAAATCTGTTGGACCATTGATCGATACAAATGGAACAGTTGGAGCAGAGGTGTTAGAAATTGTGATATCGGTACCATTGTCGGTTGCTGTTACCACTGGAAGAGTAGAAACAACTCGGATTCGGTATCCAGTTCCGGCAGGAATTGAAGATGGTATTACACCGAATATATATGTATTGTCTGGGATGACATCTCCACCAAGCACGAATGAACCGATTTCGGTTGGAGTATCGAAACTTCCTGTTGCGTCAGAAAGTTGAGCAATAAAAGTGTTTGCCACATCAAATGAAGCTCCCGTAGTTGTAAAATCAATTACAATGGCAGAACCTTCACAAATGGAAGTTACTGAAAGCGGAAGAGTGTTGATTACTGCACTTCCTCTTACTTCTTCAGGGGCGGAAAGCTTAACGGCTGCTGTATTGCTTACTGCTGAAACCGTGTTAAAGGTGCAGGCAATCAAGAAAGCAGAAAATAAAGCTAAGTAAAAGCTTCGTTTCATACAAAGTGGTTTTAGGCGATGGGCAAAAATAAACAGATTGGTGAGATAAAAAAATGTATTAACCACACAATTTTAAGCAAAAGTTAACAGTTACAACATCTTTTTATTCAATGGATTATGGATGATTCTTAAACTTGTGAACAATGAAAGTGCAAATGAACACCACAAAAACAGCTATGAATTACAGCTTTACAAATCTACCAAAGGAAAAGCTGTTTTGGTATTGAACTTTCAACATGTAAATTCCAGCGTATAGATCTGTGATATCAATATCCTGATTACCAGCATTCAATACTTTTACAACACGACCATGAAGGTCTAGGATTTGAATTTTTACAGCTTTCACAAAATTCTCTGTCGGGATTTGCAGATGTATATACTGTGCGGATGGATTCGGAAAAATATTCATCTGCTGATTAGCACTGTTCAACGTAGGAGTAGAAAGCAATAAATCTTGTCTGAAATTTTCTACTACAAAACGCATTGCATCTGCTTGTTGCCTGGTAAACATATTCATACAGTTTTCATCTGAATAGTCCATGTAATTTTCAATTTGGTCGGGAAAGTTTACAGGCGAATCAACACAAGTGTTTGCTGTATAATCACAAGTTTGTTGCTGAGCATCTGCGCAATTCGGAGTGTCTTCAATTCCATCATCTACAGAACAACCATCTAGACCTTGCCCATCACCCCAAATATGTCGAAGTCCAAGATAATGACCTACTTCATGCGTGGCGGTTCGTCCTTTATTAATGGTTGCGAAAGTTCCAGTAGCATTTGGATTTTCGCCTACTACTTCATAATGCAAAACAACACCATCATATTGAGGTTGTTCAGCTGCAGAGCCAGTTGGCCAATTTGGTGCGCCATCGGGAGGTGTTGCAAAACCTAAGATAAATGGAGTATTTAAAATTGGAACGGAAAGATTGCATACCCAAATGTTCAGGTAATGATTCACGTCCCAAGCATCAGCTCCACCTGTTGATGCTGATTTCATGATATTTAGATCGAACTGAAAATTAAAAAATGTGGCCCGATCAGTTTGTGTATGTGTGATACCAGTAGTTGAATTTCCTTGAGGATCCCAAGGAGCCAAGTAAAACTCAATACCCGTAGAGGAAGCAACAGGTAGAAATTCTGTTCGTGTATTAACGGAATCATCGTTTAACCTGCTGTAGTCTCTATTTAAAATATCAAGTTGCTCTTGTATTTTAGAATCTGGAAGATTTTGCTCTGGTGAATTGTAAATGACATGGAAGACAACTTGAATTCGATATGTTTCTTCAGATTGTCTAGAAAAATGCTTAACATTATTTGAAATCAGTTGATCAATTTCTGAACGCGCATTTAAATAGGTTGAATCAGCATTCGTGCGCTGTTGAGTGTATAGATCGTGTCCGCAGCGCTGAATTTTTTGAGCGTCGGTATTAAAACTAAGCGCACATGTTAAAATAAAGAGTTTTGATTTTCTCATAATGCAAATTATGGAGAGCAATATAAGAAAGGATTTTTAAATGCCCAAAAAATCTATTTTAATATAACAAACTTTAGTTAATGTATAGATTTATAAAGATTTAAATGACCAACAAAGAAGATTAAATAAAGTATTTTTTTTTTAAATCATAAATCTGAATTAATTTCAATTAATTATAATTCAGAAAATGACTAATTATAATTTTGCAGAGGAAATAGGAAAATCTTTAGATATTTCTTTAGCCACTACTTTACCAGATATAAGCGCAGGCGGAACACCAGGACCAGGCACTGTTAATTGCCCTGTGAAATACAAGTTACTTACTTTGCTACTTTTACAAGATGGCTTTAAAATAGCCGTTTGTCGTAAAGTATTAGCCAAGCCATAGGCATTGCCTTTAAATGAATTATATTCAGAAACAAAATCTCTATAGGCAAATGATTTGTAGTAATCTATATGATCTTTAATTTTTTGCCCTGTAAGATTTTCCAAACGATCTAATACCACATTGAAATACTTTTCCTTTATTTCATCTGTATCTTCCATATCTGCTGCAACTGGAATTAGAATAAACATATTCTCATGACCTTGAGGCGCTCCAGATGGATCGGTTTTGGTAGTTATTGAAACATAAAACAAAGGAGCAGAAGGCCACTGAGGATTTGAATAAATTTCCACTGCATGTTGATCGAGTGAATGGTCGAAAAACAAATTGTGATGCGCCAACTTTTCTAACTTTTTATTTAAGCCCACATAATAAATTAATGATGACGGAGCCATAACTCTACTGTCCCAGTATTTATCGGAATATGAGCGAAATTGTTTAGGGAGTAATTTTGTTTCTGTGAATTGATAATCAGCAGAAGAAACTATCACATCTGCAAAATACTCCTCCTTCCCTACCCTAACGGACTTTATAACATTACTTGAAAAGTTAAATTCCTGCACATCGGCATTAAAAACAAATTTAACACCTTGCTCTATTGCTACAGAATACATGGCTTTAACAATTTCAAACATGCCGCCTTGTGGAAACCATGTCCCTAACGACATATCAGCATAATTCATCAAACTATATAATGCAGGTGTATTTCCGGGGAGTGCACCTAGAAAAAGAACTGGAAATTCCATCAATTGAATTAATCGATGGTTATTGGTTACCTTCCTTACGTGTTTAGAAATGCTTTTAAATACATCCAATTTGAAAACGCCAGCGATAAGTTCCATATCGGCAAATTCTCTTAGACTTCTGCCGGGCTTATAAACGAGTTTATTTATTCCGACTTCGTATTTATATTCTGCTTCTTTAAGGAATTTTTTTAATCGAACACCACTTCCTGGATCAAGCTTTTCAAACAATGCAATAACTTCCTTTTCGCCAGATGGAATAGCAGTAAAATCATCCTTTCCCCAATAAACATAATAAGACGGATCTAATTTGTGCAGTTCATAGTAGTCGCTTATCTTTTTACCGAAGGAAGCAAAATATTTTTCAAATACATCGGGCATCCAGTACCAGCTAGGCCCCATATCGAATGTATAACCACTATCACTGAACTGACGAGCGCGACCACCTGGCAGCGAATGTTTTTCAAGAACAGTTACTTGATAGCCTTGTTGAGCAAGGGAAGCAGATACTGAAAGGCCTGAAAACCCAGAGCCAATTACGATGGCAGATTTAGCCATAAATTTGATTTTTTTATTGGTGATGAATTAACAAAACTTCTGAATATTTGTTTAAGAAAAAATCAATTATGGATTTCCCGGTTTTTAGAGGCTTAAACGATAACCAAGTAATTTATCAAATTATTAGCGATAACGATTTTATCGAAATCAAAAGAACAGGAAAGTTCTATTCAATCAACCAATATATTGCAAATCAATACCCCGAAAAATTAAGAATTCGTGAAATGATTTTGAACACCAATAATATTTATATAAAATTAGATAAAATTGAATTTGATAAATTAAAATACGAATGGGAGAGCTCTTTAATTGAAATTGATTTTTAACTCAAATTGAATTTGAGTTAGTTCTATTAAATTCTTAATATTCTTAATCACGAAATTAAAAAAACAAAATTAATTAATCAGCATTTGGAAATTCCAATTTCATTTTAAGTGGATTTGAATATATCTGCAAAAAATATAAAATCAAATCTTCACGAGAAGCTTCATAAGACAATATCTGTTCTTCCAAATGCAAATCGAATAATCTTTTATCTTCATCAGAATATTCTGTATTAAACTTGGTTGAATTATTTAATAAATCGAAAGCCAAATAATTAAAAGGAAATAGATGGTAGTTTTTATAAATTTCATTATCGATGGTTGAGGACATTTTTTTTAATGCATCATTTCGATTATTTTCTTTAAATATTAATTCAAAATCATTCGAAATAAATGGTCGTCCAAAAGAATATACAATGCGTCCCTTTTTCTGTACAATTCCATTTTTCATACTGATCAAGTCTTCTCCAGGGGCTTTTTCATAAGTTCCTAATTCACTTCTGGAATACATCTCAAATGCCTTCATCCCTGCGCAGGGTTCTAATTCATAAGAAATACTGACCGGTACAATATTAAGGTGAGCGTAATCTTCGGCAGGTGATCCATTACCCGACATTCCAAACATCTTCAATAATCCTGAATGGGTTTTATCCAAGCCATTTTTGGTTCTGCCTTCCTTTTGGGCAATCCAAATTGAAGTATGATCTATTTCAATTGAATGTCTTATATAATTCGACAACCGCAATGAAAAATCATACGCCTGTCTTGGAGACATATCGCGATTCACAATAAAATTCTTATTCAACTTCGCCAAATCTGTGATCCAACCTTCTTGCAAAAGGTTATTTCCAATGGCAACTCTTGTGGTTGAAAATCCTTCTGTGAGCAGCAAATAATTTAAAAATGCAGAATCAAGTACGATATCGCGGTGATTTGAAATAAGCAAATACGGCTCGATTTTACTTAATTGTTCTAAGCCTTCATGCCGAACACCAAGGGTGGTACTTAATTGAATATTGCGAACTGCATGTGCGATAATTTCAGATTGAAATTCATCAACTGAACGAATGAGCCTTAATTTAGCATTAAATTCTTCCGGACTTTTTTCAGGAAAAACATATCGCATTGCAGTTTGAAATGATGGTTCCGTAAGCAATCTTTCTATTGCACCAGGAACTTCATTGTCATGGTATGGGCGGATTTCGTCAAAATTCGTCGACATGATTGGCGTTTCAAGCATGTGCAAATAAAAGGAATTTCAATTCAAAACTTAACTAGTTCTCTCCAATTAAGCCAAAAGCATAGCCTTGTTGCTTAAGGTGCTGTATAGCAGCAGGAAGAAATTTCTTTAACCGTTCAGCAGCTTTGATTGAATCATGAAAAACGATCACCGATCCGTTTCGAGTTAACTGCTTTACATTATTGAGGCAATCTTCTGGACTTTTACTTTGGTTGTAATCTTCCGTTAAGACATCCCAAAAAACAATTCTATAATTTTTCTTTAATGCCTTGAACTGTCTAAGTGTTAAACTCCCATATGGTGGTCGAAACAAATTTGAAGAAATAATACTGGAAGCCTTTTCAACATCTTTAAGGTAATCGTTCAATGTGAATTCTCTTCCTCTGACATGATGAAATGAGTGATTGCCAACACAGTGCCCCTTTTCTAAAATGTCGTTATAAATCTGAATATGTTTTTCTACATTTTCACCAACGCAGAAAAAAGTTGCTTTAACATTTTCTTGTTCTAAAACATCAAGCACCCATGGCGTTACATCTGGAATTGGACCATCATCAAAAGTAAGATATACGGTTTTTGATTTTTGATTTAAACGCCAAACAGCCCCCGGATATGCCCAGCGGAGCATAAACGGAGGCTGTTGAATGAGATTCATATTTTATTTGCCTTGTGACAGCGTTTCGCCCGATGCACCTAAAAATCTACTTTCTAAAGCACGGAAAGAAGTTTCCACTTTGGCTACCATTTCGGTGCGTTCGTTACGTCTTAAAGTATCGAGAAGGTATTTAAAAATCGACATAGTTCTTTGAACTTCCGATTCATAATCCTTGTAAATATGAGGCTTTTGATCAAAGAAGTATTTCAATTCTGCTTCCAAATCGGCTGCATATTTGGTCATAACCTTATCGCCTTTTGCATTTTCACCAGCTTTATAATATGCATCTGCCAACTGAATTACAAAGAATGTATATGGAACATTGTTTTCAGGTAACACTTCAAAGCAACGATCAAGTGCTTTAATTGCTTTGTCTTTTTTACCTTCCATGATAAGATTGTTTGCCAATCTTCCAAAATTCGATCGTAGGTTCATGGTCATACGAAGGTTATTTTCATCCATATAAAGTTCCTTTTTGTCGACACCGCCCCAACGGAATTTATTCATCATGTTGTCGTACATCAAATCGGAATTTACTCTACCGTAATCATCTCCACGCGCAATTGGCTGACTCTTAACAGGAACGATTCTGTATGCTAAACCTTCCAATTGGAAATAGTCTTGCAAACCAAGGTAACTGTCATCTCCAACTGTAATTGCGAAGTACACTGGGCGTTCCCAATTGTTGGTTGCGAGAAGATCTAGAATCATTAATTCCGCTTTAAGGATGTAATTCCGATCGATAGTGAAATCGATTCTTGGAACAACACTGCCTGCAAGTTCTCGTGGAACAGTTCCATTGTTCACAACCTTAGCCGAATCAACTGGGATGCTAAATTTGTTTGAAGGGAAATAATCGAAATAACGATCGCTGTAAGGGAACTTATTCTTTTGATCATCGCTGGAAACAAAATCCATCATTTGACGAATATTCTGATGTCCAGGTAAACCTTGGTCAACAATTAGAATTTGCTCACGTTTTCCTTGACGGTATTTTTCTTGAGTAAGCGACAACGGCACTGCATCAGAGTCGTAAGCCTTACGCTTGATTTGATCGATGTACCAATCGGTATTCAATAAGCTCAAATTCACTACACGAATATCAGTTCTCACTCCCTCAACCTCCTGGGCGTACCAAAGTGGGAAAGTATCGTTATCGCCGTTGGTGAAAAGAATGGCATTTTTCTGACAAGACTGTAAATAATTAATCGCGTAATCTCTAGCAGTATAGCGATCAGAACGATTATGATCATCCCATCCGCCCTTAGCCATGATACCTGGAACGGCGACCAAACAAACTGCAGTTGCCAATCCAGCGACCATTGGACCTGGAGCGAATTTCTTTAAGAAATCATAAATTGCGGCAACACCCATTCCGATCCAAATCGCGAACGCATAGAATGAACCAGCGAAACCATAATCTCGTTCACGAGGTTCATTGGTATATTGATTCAAGAAAATAATAATGGCAATACCTGTGAAGATGAAAAACAAGGTAACGACCATGAAATCCTTTTTCAACTTCGATAGTTGAAAAACGAGACCTAACAGTCCTAAAATCAAAGGCAAGAAATAAAAGCTGTTGTTCGCTTTGTTGTTCGCCATGGTTGGCGGAAGATTGTCTTGCGTTCCTAGTCTATCATTATCGATAAAACTTAGTCCGCTTTTCCAACCACCTTCGGACGACGGTTTGCCTTGTCCTTGAACATCATTGGTTCTTCCGATGAAATTCCAAGCGAAATAACGGAAGTACATGAATCCTAATTGATACTTCAGGAAGAACGTAATGTTTTGACCGAAAGAAGGGGCTTTTTTGGGATCTCCTTTAATGTTAGACCATGATTTATATCCACGAACGTGGGATGATTGAGAACTCCACATTCTTGGAAAAACAGTACAGAACTTAGGATCATAAACAGGTTCTTCAGTATCCTTTGGTGTAGCTACAACGATGTATTTGCCCGTTTTGTAATCAGGTGCAAAAACAGTATTGCCTGGCTTGTAGCGTTTTTCTTTGTCTGGGTGAAGCGGAGCATTAAAATACTGACCATAAACCAATGGACGCGTGCCGTATTGCTCACGATTTAAATAACTCTGCAGTGTAAATACATTTTCAGGATTGTTTTCATCCATTGGAGTATCGGCAGCAGAGCGGATCAAAATCATTCCATAGCTCGAATAGGCAATTAACATAACAGTAATACATGCCGTGAAAGTATGCGCCATTCTGAAACTATTCTTCCGAACAAGAATGAGATAAGCCAAAATACCGGTCATGATAATTCCCATCAAAATACCCGACACCATGAAAAGTAATAATCCCATAACGATTACAGTTGGGATTTCCTTTTCCCGTGTGATGAAACGGAAAGAAAGAACAATCAAAACAACCAATGAAAGCAGATAAACGATGGCGCCTGTTCCGAATCCCATTCCCATTGAATTGGTTAAGATCAATTCGAATTGTGCGGCAGTTCCAACAGTTTTCGGGATGAAGGCAAATTGAATGAAACCCAACAAAAGCATACCGATAAAGCCTGTAAGTACAATGCCGAAACGGCTTGGCTTGAATCTACGGAAGTAATAAATGTAGGCAAGTGCTGGGATGGCGAGGAGGTTCAACAAGTGGATACCGATCGACAATCCCATGAGATAGGCAATTAGAATAATGTATCTATCTGCATAAGGTTGATCGGCAACTTCTTCCCATTTCAACATCGCCCAGAAAACGATAGCAGTAAAAAATGACGACAATGCATAAACTTCACCTTCAACAGCCGAAAACCAGAAGGTATCTGAAAAAGTATAAGCCAAAGCTCCAACAAAACCGCTTCCAAAGATTGCGATCATGTTGCCTGTGGTAAACTCGCCACTATTGCCAACAAAGAACTTCTTAGTAAGATGCGTGATTGTCCAAAAGAGAAACAAAATTGTACCTGCACTCGCCAAGGCGGAAAGCAAATTCATCATGTAGGCCACTTTGGATGTATCTCCAAACGCAAAAAGCGTAGCGACGCGACCAATAATCATAAACAATGGTGCTCCTGGAGGATGCCCGATTTGAAGTTTATAGGCGGTTGCTATAAATTCTCCACAGTCCCAAAAACTGGCTGTAGGTTCAACGGTTAAACCGTAGGTAATCATGGCAATCGCGAAGGTTAGCCAGCCTAGGGTGTTATTGATCAGTTTGTATGACTTCATAAGGTCCGTTTAACGGATATTTTATATGCAATGAGGCGACGAAAATAACAAACTACCAGCAATCTGCCTCAGTTAGATTGTAAAGTTTTCAGCAATAAATGTTGAAACGAGATGCAGAAGCTTAATTAAAACAAAAAACCCCAGCGGTTAAACTAGGGTTTTAGTTGTCCGACTAGGTTTCGAACCTAGACTCTTCTGAACCAAAATCAGACGTGTTGCCAGTTACACCATCGGACAGTTTTGTGGTGTGCAAAAGTAGCAAATGAATTTTATTTCCAAAGAAATTCAGAAAAATTTCTCCTGCAACGAAAGACCTCATTGAAATACAGGCATTTAATCTAATCAATCACCAAGATTGACCCTCTTTGATCGAACTTTGAGCCGTCTGGCAAATCGAATTTTATCCGATAAACGTAGATTCCGGGTTGCACGTAAGTAGATTTGTATTTTCCATCCCAAGATTCGTCTGTTTTCAGTGTCTTGAAAACCTCTTCTCCCCAGCGGTTGAAGACTAAAAACTCATGGTTAATCGCCAGTTTTTCATACAATCCTTTCGCTTTAAATGAATTGTTAGGTAATGGCCCTTGCGGCACAAAAGCATTGGGAATATATATGGTTGGCTTTTGTGTTAAGCAAAGTACATTCGACCAGCTGGAATCTCTTACTTGGAAGGTATTTCCAATATTTTCAATGGCTCTTACCCAATAGCAAAATCGTAAAGTTGTATCGAGTTGTTCGAGCACCATGTCGTTGTAAACTGTATCTATTGGCGCTTCTGTGAGTTCGCTAAAAGTAAGCCCTCCATCAATAGATCTATATAATGTGTAAGCAGAAACGCCTGCTTCCCATTCTGAATAACTGTTCCATTTGATCCGGTTGATAAATCCGTCGGCTGCAATTCCACTCAAGTGGATCGTCCTACCTGGATTTGATATCCCCGAAGGATTATCGCATTTATCTACCAAAACATATTTATATGTATAGCTCTGTGTTGAAGTTAACGCAGTAGCATCCGTGTAGGAAATTAGATTTGAATTTAGAGGCAAAGGTAAAGTTACTAATGTGTCGAAAACCAAGCCTGGCCAAGGAGCGCGCAATACTTTATAATATGAAATATCAGAAGCTGTATCGATTAAACATGTTGAATAGGCGCTTCCACTTGGCAAAACTGTTGCCCTACGCAAATAGGTAAACTCGGGAAGATTCTGAACGTCAGCATTAAAGCAGATTTCATTCGAGGTACTAGATTCTGAAGAACCCAATGCATTTGCTTGAATTACAACACAATAATTGCCCCCTTCAACAAGGTTGGTTAATGAAAAAGATTGATTTGTGTTATCGGTTCCGTTGATTTGGGCTGAATTAGAAAACGCACCACCATTGAGAGATACCAAAATTTGATAGGATGCTCCGTTTCCAAGCCAAGGATTGTAGGGATTCCAATTGAGGTCTACCCTACCCTCGCAGGCCAATAATGTATACCGGAGTTGCAAAGTTGAATGAACATCCGAAGGCAGTCCTTCCAAATTGCATTCATCAAGGGAAGTAATAAAAAACTGAAGACTTCCATTTTGTGGATTGAGTCCAGAAATAACGTAATTACTTGTTGTTGAAGACACTGTATCGAGAGGAATCGAGTCTGTTCCTAAAATCTGATATAGAATATAAAACTCGGTATCCCCAGAGGGAGAATCGGTCCAGCCCAAAAGAACATCGTTGTTCGTAGGATTTACGCTAACCGAATCTAAAGTTGGAGGTAAAGGTGGTTGATCGTTACTGAACGGGCCGCCATCGACATTTGAAACACTTCGACATCCTGACACATCAGGAATTTCGACCCGGTAAAAAATATCTTGCAAGCATCCAACCATTGAATCATCAAAACTGGTAATCGCTGATGTGGAATAATTGGTGAAAGCAGCAGGCTGAACTTGCTTGAATATCTGGTAAGGAAGTAAAGTGCTCGCCAAGGCAGGAGTGGAAATTGGATTCCAATTCAAGTCAATCTGCCCCGATCCAGGATCGGTTACATCTAAAAAGATGGTTTGCAATAAATTTGAAGGTGCTGCAAAGATGGCCCCATCGCAACCGCCGCGAGTTCGAATATAATAATATCTTGAACCAGCGTTGGCATTGGCTCCAACATGGGTATAGGTAGTTTGATTGATATTGAAAATACTATCAACCACTGTGAAAGGACCTAACGGAGATGTTGCACTATAAATATGATAGCTATCGAATTGATTGTCAAGATCCGAAGTAGCTATCCAACTAAGAGAAACATTACCATTTGACTGCACTTCTAAACAACGTAAAGAAGGAGATTCAGGCACAGGCGGAGCCACTACAATGACTGTTACAGTAGCATTTTTGTAAGATGGTGCTGGGCAAAAATCATCTTGAAAAGAAATTAGAAATGTGTAGGAATTTGTGGTTGCAAAACAATTGTCGTTGTTGGCAATGTGCGAACAATCTGTTTGCCAGTTGAAAGTAACTGCGCTGTTACTAGGCAAAATAACTGGTGGAGCCGGTGTTAATGTTGCGCAAGGCGGATTAGCGCATCCTGCATTTGGATTTGTGAATCCAGTTCCAAAATTACCACCCGAAGCAGTTACTCTTAGCGCCTGAGGGTTTCCGATAAATGAAATATCATTGTCGATCCCTGTAATTGTAAAACTCACAGGATCACCTGCTTGAACTGTAGTTGTATAGCTTGGTAGACTTGTAATTGGATCGATAAAAGGCGCATCAATGATGGGCGGGTTATTTAACTCACAGCTAATTACTACTACTTGGATTTCACGGAAAATTTCAGCTACAAGCTGCCCACATTTGTAGGCTTTTACATTCACGACAGTTACATAATTCCCTGTTTGGTTTGGTGTAAATCCAATTTCACCACTTTGTGAATTTAATGAAACAGGGATCGGTCCAAAGGGTGCAATAGGACTAAAGCCTGGAGAATATATTAATGTAGGTGGTGAAATAGCAGTAAAGTCGGCTCCTTGCAACCAATCCAACGAAGGTGCAAATGAATAAACAAGAGAATCTTTGTCAACATCGTAGGCATTGTGATTGTAAACGAAAGGATTACTGCTACAGATCACTACTGCTGGAACCTGAGCAAAAACGGGTGAAGAATCGAAGCATGGCGATTCATTTGTTCCATTATAAGGGTACATGATTGCTCTTAGTGTGAAGCCTAAAGCAGGCGACGGATCGAAGCTCAGGTTAGTAATTGCTAAATTCCTGCAGCATTCATCATATGTGAAAACCCAGCCTTGAGGCGGTGGAATTCCAGGTAAGCTAACTGGACTTGACCTTAAAATTATTTCTTGCACTTCACCTGCATCAGGGTCTGGGCCACCGCATGTTATGGATGGTCCTGAGCCATTACATACTGGTGAAATATCGGTTGATGAAACAAGATTCAAAGCAATCGAAGTAATGGTCGGATGATTATGCACTCTAAGTGCAATGGCTGTATTTAACTGGTTTCCATTGCAATCGCGGTAAAGTTTAAGTGTGAAAATGTAGGTTCCATTTCCTTGGCAAGCCCATGTGATTTCTCCTCCCATCAAGTGAGTTGCATTTGATGAAATGGGCATCATAAACAAAATGGTAATCAGGAAAAATCTCAGAAACATATTCATGCCTCTGTAAATTTATAAAAATGGATGAATAGTCGATTGAAATAATTTTCTAGAAAGCATATTGGATTATTTTTGAATAACTTAGCCTCTTGCCGAAATTGAAAATCGATTGAAAATGGAACACCTGTACAAATTTTATTTGATCATCATTTTATCATTAGTTGTTTCCAAAGACACTTTAGGACAAACTGTTTTGGTTTATTCTGAAGATTTTGAAAATGGACCAGGTAGTTTTCTGCTGAATACAGGATCAGTTGGCGATTCGATTGGACCAAATCAATGGATTGTAAACAATGAATACAATGGGCAACCCAATTATCCGAATACAATTTCACAAGACAGCACTGTTGGAGGCTTAATTAATTTCGCTCCGTTTTCGAATTATCTGCATATCCATGACAGTGAGGCTTTGGCATCCAATGGAATTGGGAATTCGAATTTCAACACCAATATAACTTCCGATAACTTCACTGAAACTGGTAATTTTTGTACGCTTGGATTAGATAGCGTTCGAATTGCATTTTATTTTAATTGCATCGGAAATGCTGAAGCTTATGCTGAATTGTGGTATCAAGCCGATAATGGACCTTGGACACAGATGCCAAATGGTACATTTAACAATACGAATCAGTGGAATTACGCAGAATTTTATGATCCGAATTTGAACAATAAAAATGATTTAAAATTTGGATTTCGATGGGTAAATGGAAATGGTACTGAAGCTCCAACTGCATCGATGGCTGTAGATGGGCTTAGAATTGTTGGGGTGTATTCGCCAGATTTATATAATGTAAGGATAGAATTAGATAGCATCACTCCAAACCCTGTATGTAAGGGTGATGGCGTATTGCTATTCTTTAATAATCCAGTTCCATTGTGCGGAACAGGATTTTATGAAGTGCAATTGTCTAATCAATTTGAAAGCTTCGGAGTGCCTACATCTTTAGGGATTTTTCAATTAAACAATGAAAATACAAATCCACTTCTATTTACATTGCCATTTCCAACCACACTAAATAATGCTCCATGTTATAGAATAAGAGTTGTAAGAGTAGACATTACACCATTCATTGTTTCGGATACGTCTATTTGTATTGAGGTTATTGATTGTCCGAATATCATTTCAACATTACAACCTGCAGTATTATCAAATCCTTTGGATACAATATGTATTGGTAGTGTGATCGACGTGCCATTTTACTCAGAAGGCGTTTATGTAAACAATACTTATGCAGCTCAACTATCAGATTCAACAGGACTTTTTCCGTTAAATCCAAATGTTATTGGATTTATCACCGACAATACAGAATATCCACCAGGAACAATACCTCGAGGAAATGTTCCAGGATTAATTCGTGTTCAAAATCAACCAATTCCTCCAGGCTGCAATTACTACATTAGAGTTGTAGCAAGCAATCCAAGTACTATTGGTTCGGTTTACGGGCCATTTTGTATCAGAGAATGCGATATTGAAACTAACAATAAACTCGATGTAAGTGTATGTATTACGAATACAATTGGCGCAGACACTTCCTTAACGGTTGAGATTGGTCAATATGCTCCTCCAACTACATATATTGATCCTAATGAATTTCAAATTCAATTACTAGATTTTCAAACTTTCGGGGTTATTAATACAGGTGTTGTGGGCACTGTTGAAGCATTGAATGACACTGTGGTTTCTTTAACCATCCCGCCACTGCCATTATTGTTCACGATAGGAATTATCCCTGGTAATTATTACATGCGCGTTGTTGCTACAAATAGCAATCAGCTCTGGGATACACTTGGAACATTGGTTCGACTCACTGTCGGAGCGCCTAATCCCAGCCCACTGTCTATTCAAATTGCTGATCAAAATAATTTCTTTTTACCTGTTGCTTTTGACGGGGATACAACCATTTGTTTAAATGAAGCGATTTACTTTTTCGTAAGCCCTTACAACTCGCAATCCTCATATATATGGGGATTAAACAACGATGCCAATTTCTTTGAAGGAGGCCCATACAACCCAATTTTATTCAATTCATTGGGTAATTATAATTTGTCGGTAACCGAAACAAATTTCGGATGTGTTGGACCTGGTTCTGCACCAACAACAATTACAGTTTTAGGGCCGCCAAATGTAACAATTGTGGGTCCAGGCCAAGTTTGTGCGGGTGATTCGGCAATTTTTAATGTTCAATTAAACGAAGGAACCTACTATTCATGGGATGTAAATCCTGGAGGAGTTGTCGACACACTGTCTAACCAAGCTGAACTGGTTTTCCCTACTAGCGGAACAGCTGTTATTTCAATTTCAGCAGTGAATGAATGTGGTAATGCATTAAATAATAGAAATGTTTTTGTTCGCCAACCACCACAAGTAGAATTAGGCAACGATACAATTGTTTGCGGTGATTTCGAATTGATGTTTGAAAGTCCAACTGGCCCGAACTATACCTACAATTGGAGCGAAAATGGTAACAATGTTTCTAATCAATCAACTCACACATTGATTGCAGATACCACAATTACCTTACGTTTAAGAGTAACCAATTATGGAAGCTTAGCTTGTGAGACGATTGATTCAATTACAGTAAATGTTGAAAAACCTGATTCTGGCATTGTTCGGCTTTTTGAAATTTGTGAAGGTGAATCTGTGATACTGAAGCCCGACACTATTGCAGATAGTTATACATGGAATACCGGAGATATTACTTCAGAAATCAATGCACAAGACACTGGATGGTATTACGTAACGATGTATTTCAACAATGAAATTTGTCCGCTAATTGATTCCTTTCAAGTTAAAATTAAAGTTTGCTATCAACCACTAATTCTGGTAAATGTTTATTCTCCAAATGGTGATGGTAAAAACGATGATTGGGTTGCCAAACAGACTTATCAATATGAGGAATTTAGTTTGGTCATTTTTAATCGTTGGGGACAAAAAGTATTTGAATCTGCTGATCCATTTTTCAAATGGGATGGAACCAATTTAAATGGCAATGATGTTCCAGATGGGACATATTTTTACATTGCACGGTTAAAGCATTTTGAAAACACGGACGAGCAAAAAGGCACAGTGACATTACTAAGATAAACATGGAGCAACAATTTGTGCTACTTGATAAGCAATTCTATATCAGCGATGATAAATCGCATTTGGATGTAGAATCTATTCATAATTATCTCAGCGAAGAGTCATATTGGAGTAAAGGAATTCCTTTAAAAACAGTTCAGGATTCAATTGAAAATTCGCTTTGTGTTGGTGTATTTAATAACAATAAAACAATTGGATTTGCAAGAATAATCAGCGATTTTGCTACATATGCTTATTTATGCGATGTATTTGTTTTAAGAGAATTTCAAGGAAAAGGAATCTCTAAAAAACTGATGTCGTTTGTTATGCAGCATCCAAAATTGAAGGGATTGAGAAGATGGAGCCTTATGACAAAAGATGCGCATGGAGTATACGCTCAATTTGGATGGAAGCAAATGTCATCTCCGGACAATGCTATGGAAATTAATTTTCCAAATATTTATAAAACCGAAAATTAATTGTGGATATTATTTTTTAGTATTAGTCAAATAAACGGCCTTCACAGGAATTTCCAATACTACCTCTGAACGATATGGTATATTACCTTGAGTGGCGGGACTAAACAATACAGCCGATAGCACCGAAATGAGCTGTTCATCGATTCCAAATCCAACTTTTCCAATTGAATATGCTCCCTGGATTTTCCCATCAAAATTCACTTGGAAGCCAATCATTGCATTTCCAGCTAAATTGACGTCAACAGCTGCTTGCGGAACTTGAATATTCTTATATATATAATTGTACAATGAATCCTCGCCTCCAACAAAATATGCTTCATGGTTGGCTATATCAAAATTAACATTGTAATTGATTCCATTTTCCAACTTTTTTTGCTCAACGTCTTTATTTTCATGCTTAAAACCTGTAGAACTATTGTTTCCTGTTTGCGCAACCAAAAGGCTGGATATTAATAAAAACAAAGAATTTAAAACTATGCACTTCATAAAATCAAGTATTAATTTGATGGGAGAATCCCAACCAAAATTTAAATTAAAAGTGTTTATTTTTTTCCACGAACCATTCTTTCTAAAACATCCCACATTTCAGAAGGAATAACATCAAGATTGTTGAATTCTCCACCACCCTGAAGCCACTCACCACCATCAATGGTTACAACTTCTCCGTTCACATACCCAGAGAAATCCGACATTAAATAAGCTGCAAGATTTGCAAGTTCTACATGATTACCGAATCGTTTTAAAGGAATTCTCTGCAAAGGATCGAGCTTCTTACTTAATTCTTCAGGAAACAATCTGCTCCATGCACCTTCAGTTGGAAATGGGCCCGGCGCAATTGCATTAGAACGAATTCCATATTTTGCCCATTCTACAGCAAGACTTCTAGTCATAGCAAGCACTCCAGCTTTAGAGATTGCAGATGGAACGACAAAGCCAGAACCAGTCCATGAGTATGTGGTAACTATATTCAAGAATACCCCAGGAATTTTTTCCGCGATCCATTTTTTCCCAACACTTAATGTGCAGTTGTATGAACCCTTTAGAACAATATCAACGATTGTATCGAATGCTTTGTGGCTTAATCTTTCAGTAGGACTGATAAAATTTCCTGCGGCGTTATTTAACCAGGCATTTACATTTCCAAAAGTATCCCAAGCTTTTTGCAAAGCAGCTTCCACTTCATTCACTTTTCGAACATCGCAAACGGCATACACAATTTTTCCGCTTCCGATATTCTCAAGTTCTTCACAAGTTTTTTTGAGCACATCTTCTTTTCGAGAAGTGATGAGCACATTGGCTCCGCAATGCAAGAACATCGCGGTCATCGACTTACCCAGTCCGGTTCCTCCACCAGTAACAACGATGTTTTTACCTTTAAGGGCATCAGGACCTAGCATTTGTTTAAATGGTGGATTTGTAGACATATCTTGGCATCATGTTTGAAAAACAAACCTAAGAAAATAGAACCATATTGAATCATGAAATACACCATCTTTTACATTATCCTTTTTTGTACATTTCATATAAATGCACAAAAAGCATCATTAAATATTTCACTGCACGACAGCAGTTTATTTGTAACAGAATTAAACGGGATTTTTTATAACGATCCTTCCACAGAAATGAATTTTCATGCATTAAATTCTGGAAAGCAACAATTGAAAATAATTAAGCTCATGAAGCTTGGAAATTCGGAAGTTCGGAAACCCGTATTTGAGGGTCTCATTGACCTTGCAGACAATAGAACAACTCAAGGAGTTATTGATCCAATGAATCAATTCAAAGTGATCAACTTATTGCCAATCGAGCAAAAAAGCGACAACAATTCTGGAAGATCACATTTTTGGACACCAGATGCGCGAAGAATTGAGAAAAACCAGCAACCCACCACCAATCAACAAGGAATGAATAACAACCAATTTGGTGGAATGCTCAAGAATTTAAAAGAAATTGGTAATGAAAATGATAGATATCAATCAGCCATTGGCTTGATATCTATAAGTACAATGAGTTGCAACCAATTAGCAGAAATGATGCTCACGTTCCAAGATGAAGATTATAGGATAATATTGGCCGATCGAGGACAAATTTTAGTAAGTGATCCACAGAACTTTGATATCGTTTTCAATGCTTTGCGGTTTCCATCATCAGTTAGAAGACTTTATCGAAGAATGAATTAATTAGGAAATAGAATTCCTAACCCTTTCAGTGTACGCACGCAAAGCAGTTCGTAGATCTGAACCTTGAATTTCCATACCAGTAAGAATTTGAATTGCTGCTATAACGTGCGTTAATTGTTCGCCTTCATCTTCCCCATCAATTTCAATACTTGGGGTCTCTTCGTTCAGAATAGCTTCTTCAGCTTTTCGTAAATCCTCAATATTTCGGGTTTCAGCCAGTTTTTTAATTACTGCCAATTTCATTTCAAACCCTCCAACATATTAACTATTGCTTCTTCTTTTGAAGCTGCTTTTCCTTGCACAAGCTCTCCATTGTGGAATAAAGCGAAAAAAGGAAGGTTATCGACATTTGCAACTTTTCGTGCTTCTTCGTTTTCTTCAGCATTTACATCAACAAATACAATGCCTTGGAATCGCTCGTCCTCAGAAAGCCTTCTAAACTTTGGCGAAATGAGTTTACAGTTGCCACACCAGTCGGCATAGTACTTTACGATAACTTTTGAATTATCTGAAATTATAGAGCTGAAATCAGCATCAGTGGAAGTTACAACAGCCATGTTCTTTTATTTAAAAGACAAATGAAAATTATTTTTGTTTAGTGTGGAAGCTTTTTGGCTTCATTCCAATAGAAATCCATTTCTTCTAGAGTCATGTCGGACAAAGACTTTCCAGATTTATTGACTTCAGATTCTAAATAGTTAAAACGAGCAATGAATTTCCGATTTGTTTTTTCGAGGGCATCTTCAGGATTAATATTTCTGAAGCGGGCATAGTTGATTAGCGAAAACAAAACGTCACCAAATTCTGCTTCCATTTTTTCTTGATCGCCGCTAGCTACCTCCTGCTTAAATTCAATCAATTCTTCGTTTACTTTATCCCAAACTTGATCTTCGTGATCCCAATCAAAACCGACGCCTCTGGCTTTTTCTTGAATTCGAACTGCTTTAATCATGGCAGGAAGCGAAATTGGCACTCCAGCCAAAACAGATTTGTTACCTTCCTTTAGCTTGATTTTCTCCCAATTTTCCTTCACTTCCTTTTCGTCTTTTACCTTCACATCTCCATAAATATGTGGATGTCTTACTACCAATTTATCACAGAGTTTATGGATCAGTGTGCTCATGTCGAAATCCTCTGATTCAGATCCTATTCGAGCATAAAAAACGATATGTAACAATACATCACCCAATTCCTTTTCGATTTCCTTTCTATCACCAGACAAAATCGCATCTGAAAGTTCGTAGGTTTCTTCTATAGTTAAATGACGCAAGGATTCAAGCGTTTGCTTCATATCCCAAGGACACTGTTCGCGCAATTCATCCATGATTTGGAGCAACCTAGTAAATGCGGCTAATTTTTCTTCAAGGGTATGCATTCTTTGCTATTTTGCTGCAAATATAGTTATTCGGAAAGCTTTTTAAAGGCAATTATTAGTCGAGATTTCACCTAAAATTGTTATAATGAATAGTTTTGTAATTCAATTGAAATTCATTTGCTTTACAACTCGGATGTTTAGGCACTTGGATAAAAACAAATCTCATAGTACAAGTTTGAAATTTCGATATATTTCAATAGGTTTAGTTGTCATTTTGCTTGCATGTTGTGGAAGGATTCATGCACAAATGTCTGTGTTCCCAAAAGCATTAGGAATTCGAGCTGGTTATGGCTTTATTGTTCCTCACAGTTCAAGTATAGAACCATTAATCAACGGGCATATTTCATCATTTGAATTGAATTATCGTTATAATTTTTCTGGTGTAAAAGAATGGGAAAAAACCTATCGTTATCCTTATTCAGGAATTGCTTTTCATTACATGAATTTCAATAATGACAAAACAGGAAGTGCTATTTCGGTAATGCCTTATTTTGCATTTCCATTGAAAAAAAACAAAATATTGGATGCTCATTTTCGGGTTGCCACCGGAATTGCATATATCACAAGAAAATTCGATTTGCTTGAGAACAGAAAAAATTTAATGATTGGATCGAATTTAAATGCAGCAGTTGATTTACTGTTGCAGGTAAATTGGAAGATAGACAGAAAAATACATTTTTTCACTGGAATTTCACTCACTCATTTTTCAAATGGTGCTTTTACTGTTCCCAATACTGGAATAAATGTTTTGAGCATCAATTCCGGACTTACATTAAACATCGGCCAGCCAGTAGCGGTGAATCACAATAAATTTCCTATTCTTCGGAGGTCGCTTAAATGGCTTGCATGGGGAGGATTTTGGTTAAAGGAAGTTGATCAAGTTGATGGTGCGAAATTCGGTGCTGGAACTATTTCTGTAAATGCGTTAAAACGATATTCTATGAAAGGTTCGTTCGGAGGAGGAATTGATTTAATGTATGATCGATCGATGCTTAAACGCAAACCAGAAATGAGTGCCCCAATTCGAGCAGGATTAACATTTGCATATGAAATTCACATAGGTAAAATGAGCATTCCAATACAACAAGGATTTTATGTCTTTGATATGTTTAAGCAAGATGCATTCTATTACCAAAGAATTGGATGGAGATATCATATAAACAAAGAATTTATCGCGCAATTCACTTTAAAATCGCATCTTTTTGTTGCCGATTATGCTGAACTTGGAATTGGATATACATTTAAACAATGAGATCGTTTTTAATCATATCAATCATTACGATGTTTTTGTTTTCTTGTAAAAAAGAAAATATGGGTGATTGTTTTAAATCTACGGGCCTTGTTCAAAGGGAAATTAGAATAACAGAATCGTTCGATAGCTTAGTTATTCATAAAAGAATGAATTTAATTCTAATCGAAGATACTGTTGATTTCATTGAAATTGAAGCTGGAAATAAATTGCTAGAAAATATCATTTCAGAAAATAAATTCGGAACATTAACCATAGAAAATACCAATGTTTGTAATTGGGTTAGAAGTTATAAGATACCTGTGAATGTTTATTTACATTACACACAATTACAAAAAATATTGGTTTTGGGGAGCACTCAAATTACAAATACCGATAGTTTGAAAAGAGATTCATTATCGATCGAATTGCGGGATGATGCTGGGGACGTGAATTTAACCATTTCGAACAAATACCTTTTTATTGCTCAACATACAGGCTCAAATGATGTAACTATAAAAGGAAAAACCGTTGATTTATCGGTTTACAGTGCCGATTTAGGTTATGGTGATTATTTAAAATTAGCTGCCAAAAATGTGTTTGCTGAATCTAATTCAGTAACTGATAATTACTTTAATGCATCCGAAACCATTAGACTGATCACTAGAAATAAAGGCAGCATTTACTATACTGGAGAAGCTGAAGTGCTTTTAAAAGATCGCCAAGGAGAAGGGACAATTTCTAGAATTTATTGATTTTAGATTTGTGCTTTGTGTATAAACCAATGTTCGGGCGTTTGGGGAAAATTTAGATCACTTTCAAACAATCCAAACACAGTTGAGCCGCTACCCGTCATGGCAGAATAAATTGCACCAGAATTATCTAATAAATCAATCGCATTTTGAATTTCCGGATGCTTTAAACAAGCTGGCTTTTCAAAATCATTTGTCAATTTCCCCTTCCATAATGAAATTGGCTGTTGAATAATTTCCATCACTGAAAATTGCGGATCTCTTGGTGTAATCATTCCAAATGCTTCAGCCGTTGAGATATGAATACCAGGATTAATTAAAGCAATAGTCCACCCGCTTAGATCAAGCGAAATTTCTTTCAATACCTCACCCCTACCCTCTACATAACAAGCAGAGTGATATAAAAAGAACGGGCAGTCGCTTCCTAGTTTAACTGCAATGTCATACAGTTGACTATGGTTAAGCGGTTTGTTCATCAGTTCGTTTAAAGCCCGAAGCATCCAAGTGCCATCGGAGGAACCTCCACCCATGCCTGCGCCCATCGGGATATTTTTGTGAAGATGGACCCTTATCCCCGGCAGGGAAACAACTTCACCAAACAAAACTGCAGCCTTTAGAATCAAATTTGAAGAAGAATCTCCAGGAATCGGAATTCCACTGCATGTAAAGACCAATTCGCCTTGATTTAAGCTTGGATCAATAATCGCCTCCAATGCATCTCGAAGATCCACTGAAAAAAAGATGCTTTTCAGGTTATGGAAGCCATCTAACCGCTTACCGGTGATGTTCAATCCTAAGTTAATCTTGGCTTGAGGGAAAACAATCATTCAATATTGAATTGATAATCTGAAACTTACAGTTTTACTACAGCAATTTTGCACTTCGAAATTAAGCTATCCGGATGAATGCGTAAATTGCACCCCTTGTAAAATATTGAAATATGACGTTTCTGGAATTCGAAAAACCCATCAGTGATCTGTTCGAACAATTGCAAGAAGCCCATGAATTGGCTGAAAAAAGTGGTGTTGACATGGTTCCTGCAATCAGCGAACTCGAGCGTAAGATTCAGGAAACCCGCAAATCGATCTACAGCGGACTAACTCCTTGGCAACGTGTTCAAGTGAGCCGCCATCCAGATAGGCCTTATGCGCTTTCCTATATTAATTACCTCACCGATGGAAATTTCCATGAATTGCATGGAGACAGAACTGTGAAGGATGACAAGGCAATGATAGGTGGATTGGGCTGTGTAAATGGTAAATCGGTGATGTTTATCGGTCAACAGAAAGGTGCAAATACCAAGCAACGTCAATTCAGGAATTTTGGAATGGCGAATCCTGAAGGCTATCGAAAGGCATTGAGATTGATGAAATTGGCAGAAAAGTTCGATGTGCCAGTTGTTACTATCATTGACACACCTGGTGCATTTCCTGGGTTAGAGGCTGAAGAGCGCGGACAAGGTGAAGCGATTGCTCGAAACCTATTTGAAATGACCAAATTACGCGTTCCAATTATTTGTATAATCATTGGAGAAGGCGCTTCTGGTGGGGCTTTGGGAATTGGTATTGGCGACAAAGTGTTGATGTTAGAAAATACTTGGTACTCAGTTATTTCACCTGAGTCGTGTTCTTCGATTTTGTGGAGAAGTTGGGATTTTAAAGAGAAGGCTTCCACTTGTTTAAAACTAACAGCCGAAGACATGATGCAAAATAAGCTGATTGATGGCATAATTCCAGAGCCAATCGGTGGAGCGCATACCAATTACAATGAGATCTTCAAAACGGTAAAAACTGAGGTGCTAAAACATCTAGATAAATTATCGAAGATGAAGCCAGAAAAGCGTGTTGAAGGGAGAATTAAGAAATTCTCTGAAATGGGATCGTTTTTAGAAAAATAGGAATTTTTCGAATGCCGAATTCTTGGTTCCGCTTCAAGCAGTTCACGGTTCACCAGGATCGATGTGCTATGAAAGTTGGTACCGATGGAGTTTTGCTTGGTGCTTGGGCAAAACCACCCAATCATGGCTTAATCTTCGATTTAGGGACCGGCACTGGTATGATTTCATTGATGCTTGCACAAAGATCGGGTGCCAAGATTATAGCATTTGAATTGAATCAAAATGCTGCTGAACAAGCTCAAGAGAATTTCGATGCATCGCCCTGGTCGGGCAGAATTACTTCTATACATGCAGATATTTTCCTAAATCCTGACCCTGAAGAAAAAGCAGATTTTATCATTTGTAATCCTCCTTTTCACCAAAGCCATGTTTTGCCGGATTTAGCAGACAGGAAACTAGCAAGGCATCATGAAATTCCTTTGAAGACGTGGTTCGATAAAGCCCATCAATGGAGCAAACCAGAGGGCAAATCTGCATTCATTTTCCCTTTTGATCGATTCGAAGAATTATCAGCGGATATAAAGGAAGCAGGTTGGTTTATAGAAAATCACACGAAAGTGATTTCAACGCCCAACAAACAACCGGTAAGGAGCTTGGTTTTATTATCCAAAGAAATTTTCTATACGATAGAGTTTTCCATTTGTATCGAAAATGGCGAACGTGGAAAATACCATGAAGATTTTATAAAAATTGCCAAGCCTTATTATTTGGCAATGCCCGATTAATTTACTTTTTTCTTGATTGAAATATCCTGAGTTGTTTTTACTGAAAGGGGAATGTTCGCTCCAAACATTTTCATGGAACCTTTCATCTGGGTTACAATTTTGTTTTGCAGAGGCAAGCCAGTTTTTGAATCTAATTTAATTTCAGAATTTACTTCGCCTGTTAAATCCATCATCTTCACCATCATTGCCATCATTCCTTTGGCATTTTTGTTAATTGAAACAGTGCCTTTAGATGTTAAGGTTGTGGTGTTTTCATCTGATTTTATCACCTTGTAATTGCTCTCCATTACAACAGGATAACTAGAGGAGAATGCATCCGATTTATAAGTCCATTCTGATCCAGCAGTAGTTTTTCCTTCTGGAAGAATTACAAAAAGTGATTGAATTCCTGCTTTTTGTGTTTCCATTGAAAATTGATCTGCCGCCATTTTCATGAAAGGATTTTCATCTGCTAGTTTCTTTAGTCCTGCATCAAATTCTGAAGAAGTGCAAGTAATAACTTCCCCGCGTTTGTTCATCGTAACATCGAAGGGCTTCTTAAGCATCAACGATATTGATTTAAATGATTCGATAGCCTCAGCCGACAAGATTGAATCTAGCTGGTCTGTGTCGATTGTATAGGAAGTTTCAGAAGGTGATGACATTTTCACTTGCTGAACAATGCGGTTATACATCAACTGAAATTTAAATAAATCATCTGAGGTAACTTCTTTAACTTCAATATTTCCGTATTGAATCATTTCAGTTTTCATTTGCACCCTAGTCCCCATGCTGGTTTGATCCATTTCATTCAATGTTTTCATTTCAAGTTCAAATACATCTCCCAATGACATTTGAATTTTTAGAGACGCCTTATCTTCAGAACAAGAATTAAAAAAGGTCGCTAGAACGAATAAAATTGGAAATAATTTTTTCATTTTAAATCGATATTAAGTTGAACGAAGATATTGTTTTTGGAGATTCATTTTTTTTTGGAAAACTTGTTTTTTATAAAATGGCAAAAGAAATTAATAATTAATTCAATATTTTTTATTGATTTTAAAACAGTAATTTACTTTGATGAATTGACTGAATTAGATTTAATAAAATCAACGCTCAATTGTTTAAGCAACTGCCCAGAGGGGCCATACATTGGATATTCAAAACTGTGCGTGGCCCATGAAAATTCGACAAATTGTGCAGAATTGCCTTGTTTTTGCCACGCCTCAGCAAATTCAAGAGATTGCTCTAATGGAATTATTAAATCATTTCCTCCATGAATCAATAAAAGTGGGGGAGAATTTTGATGGATTTGCAGTATCGGAGAAATGGAATTCAAACTTTTGGTTCCTTGATAATCCTTGGTAATTTTCTCCATATCCGAAATACTTTTGAAGGGTTTCGAGAAATCGGTAATTGGATAAAGTGCTATTACACCTTTAAATTTAATTTGTGAATAATTCAAAACGGAGGTTAATGCTAATGTTCCACCAGCGGATGATCCAGCAATAAATATTGAGTTTGTATCGACTTGTTTCTTGGAGAATTCCAATTTCAAATCTTGAATAATTAAAGAAATCTCATCTGTTTGCCTAGGAAATGTAGCATCTGGGGCCAATGGATATGCCAGAGAGGCTACAGCAATTCCTTGTTCGCACAATGCCGAAGCCCAACCATGCATCCATTGAGGAGAACCTTGATAAAATCCACCACCATGAATTAAATATACAATGGGAGTTGTTTTGTTAACTTCACGCGGAATGTAAAGTAGCGATTGAAGATTGGAATTTCTAGGCGATGTATAACCATAACAAAAAATATTATCGGATTCTCCTTTCAACCAACGTGTAACACTGAATCCATTATTGTTTTTTGAATGCTTGATTAGTTGCCCATACAAGCGTCCACTTAAAATAAGTGGCCAACTAAGTAATATTGAAGCGCAAAGTGGAACTAAAAAAAGCCAAGCACCTAGTCGAAGGTTACGCCATGCAGGCCAAATCATTAGTACAATTAATAACGACCATGCAATTCGGCCATTTTCGATGGCGTGTAAGTTCAACCACAGCCATTCATCATTCGGGATGATTATGATGGTTAAACAAGCATAAACTAGTAAAAATAAAGAAGCCAGACACCACAAGATGACTGGCCACTTTCTACCGGTAAAACCGGGGATAAAAATCATTTCACTTCGATCGTCTGTCGGGCACCATTTGCACCTGCATCAGGAGGACAATGACTTTCAATCTGAGGTGTTGTGCTGTGGAGACTGATAACGTACGAACCAGGAAACTCGTAAACGTGTTCAACTGTTTGGGTTCGGGTTACTGTGTCTTTACCATCACCGAAATTCCAGTGATAGAGATCAATTCCTTCACTGCAAGAACCATTGAAAGTTACACGTGAACCGACAGATGGTTCTCGATCAGAAACAGTGAAGCAATAACGTTCAACTTCGCTTTCGCAAGAAGTTAAAGCAAGCCCGATAAACATGAGGCCCGCAGGAAGTAAGAGTTTGTTACGCATAATTCTGCTTAGATTGATGATCAAATATAGTTAAACTAATTATTAAAAAAAATATTTTACAAGGATCATTCCAAATTTATACTACAGTGTAAAAAAAATAAATAAAATCAAAATGAGGGGATTTCCTTGCTTGCCAAAATGGGTATTTAGCTAAATGATTATCTAAAATGCCTACATGCTTCAACCGCTTTAGTCCAACGTTGATAAATTAAATCAGCGTTTTCTGAAGTAGAATCCGGAAAAAATACCTTATCTACTTTTCGCATGTGATGAAGTTCCTCCAAATTACTCCACACACCAGCCTGCAAACCCGCAAGAAAAGCTGCACCTAATGCTGTAGACTCAGTATTTGTTGGTCTATTGACTTTACATTGTAATTGATTTGATTGGAACTGCATGAGTAAATTATTAATTGCAGCGCCACCATCAACGAACAGTTCTTGAATAGGAAGATCGGCCTCCTTTTGCATCAATTGCATCACATCGCGCGTTTGAAAAGCCATAGATTCGAGAACTGCTCGAGTTAAATGTGCTTTGTTACTTCCTCTAGTGAGACCGAAAAACGCGCCACGAGCGTCTTGGTCCCAATATGGAGCTCCCAAACCAACAAATGCAGGAACAAAATAAACACCCCCGTTGCTTTCAACAGAAGAAGCAATCTGTTCACTGTCGAAAGCGGAAGGTAAAAAACCTAATTGATCTCTGATCCATTGAACTGCTGAACCTGCAACAAAAACGCTACCTTCCAAAGCATAAGTGGTTTCTCCATGAATTCTCCATGCGACTGTGGTGAGCAAACCATGGTGACTAATTACAGGCTTTTGACCAATATTCATCAACATAAAGCATCCGGTTCCGTAGGTGTTTTTTACTGAACCCGGCAAAAAACAAGTTTGACCGAACAATGCAGACTGTTGATCGCCAGCAACACCAGTAATAGGCAATTTGATTCCACAAATATTTGCATCAATAGAGCCGAAATTCGCGCAACTATCTAAAACCTCTGGAAGCAAAGATGAAGGAATACCGAATGCTTGAAGAAGTTCATGGTCCCATTGCATATCGAGAATATTGAATAGCATCGTACGACTTGCATTTGAAACATCAGTTGCATGGATATTTCCAGAACTTAATTTCCACATCAACCATGTATCAATTGTGCCAAACAATAGATCGCCATTTAATGCCATATTTGAAGCACCTGCAACGTGCTTTAATATCCAAGCAATTTTACCAGCAGAAAAATAAGCATCCGGCACCAAACCCGTTTTCTGTTGGATAAAATCAATTCCGAGTTCCTGTATCCAATTTTTAATTATTTCTTCAGACTGTCGACTTTGCCATACAATTGCTGGATAGATTGGAATGCCAGAATGTTTATTCCATACTACAGTTGTTTCTCTTTGATTTGTAATTCCAATGGAAACAATATCATGGATACTGATTTTGGAGGATTCAATGCACTTCTTCAACGATTGTACAACAGAGTCAAAAATTTCAATTGGATCGTGAAGCACAAAACCAGGACTTGGAAAATATTGAGGAAATTCCTGCTGTGCAGAAGAAACAACATCACCCAACTGGTTTACTAAAATGACTCTCGAACTCGTTGTTCCTTGGTCGATTGATAAAATAAACTTCATTACAAAAATTCAGATGATCAAATAAAGATAAAATCTACATAACTCGATGTAAAATGGAAATAAATGTGAACAGAAACTTTGAAAATAATTTTCAGATGTCGGCAATTACTTGTTATGAGTAATTAGTGCAGAAATAAATTTCAGAAATGCGCAAAATTGGATACAGATTAATTAGATTTACACCATGAAAAGCGCAAGGCAATTAAAATGCAAGCATTGTGGCAAATGGAATACAATTATTTCAGAAACACAGCTTTGTACTTATTGCGAAAAGCTATTAATCGAAATTTCAGAAGCCGAATTACAAAGTCTTGAACTTCGTAAAACAACTGGCGAGATAAAAATTCCAATCTATCCAGATGATTCGTGGTTAAAAAGAAACCTGAAACATATTTTTAATTTTGTTCAAGTAATATTTTTGGTAATACTTAGCTTTTTCTTATGGTTGTTCGCAGCAGGGCCGGGTTAGTAAGTGCTTCGAAAAAGAACTTCCTTTTATTTCCCTTTTGGTTTTACTTTTTTTCGATCATTTTTTGTGTGAATCGTTATTGGTTAAGACCAACCGGAAATATAATTTTAGATGGTTGGCTTAATGATCTTCTTTGCTTACCTATTTTGCTAAAATTAGTTCAGTTTTCGATGCGAATCCTTATTCGAAAAAATTACACTTTGAGCACATTCCAAATAATTGTTTCAATTGTTTATTGCTCAGTATTATTTGAAGTCATTTTACCTCAATATTCAACTATTTATCAGTCGGATTTTGTAGATATTTTCTGCTACGCAATTGGAGGTTTTACTTGGAATTTTTATCTAAAAAAATGTTAATAATTTCATGAATTAAACACAGAATCGCCTACAAGATAAATTCAACCAAGAGATTAAATTGAAATACAGCCATAAATTTATCGAGATCTTCATTCAAAGATACATATGACAATTATTCATGTTTCAAAATTCGCAATTGAACATTCCCATTTGAATCTAGCTTTCGAACATTTAAAAGATGGGTGCTAATCAATAAATGCCCTTAGTCGCAAAAATATGTTGTATGCCAAGGGAAAGATCAAATTTCTGAATTCAAAATACCTTGTAGCTTTTAACATTGGTGATTTCTAGAATACATGTTTCTTGAGCTTTTACTTCTAAGTGAGACAAAAAAACTATTTTCGACATCAAATAGCCCCTTCGAAAATGTACTATTTAATATTGAGTATTCTGACTTCAGCTGCTATCATGATCGTTTTCAAGCTATTCGATCGTTTCAAAGTCAATACGTCAGATGCTATTGTGATAAATTACTGGGTAGCCGCCTCACTAAGCTTTGGGCTGGATGCCAGTGGTATTTCATTTCAAGGTGCAATAAACGAGCCTTGGTTTTTCCATGCTATTTTCATGGGCATATTATTTATTACGTTGTTTAATATTATTGGCATCAGTACTCAAAAAATCGGAGTTTCTGTTACCACAGTAGCGAATAAAATGTCGTTGATTATCCCAGTTTTATTCGCTGTTATTGTGCTGAATGAATCGCTCAACTGGTTGAAAATAGCAGGGATTGTTATTGCACTATTGGCTGTAGTTCTCACCACTAAAAATTCCAATAAACAATATATTGATAAACGATATGCTTTTTTCCCCTTGATCGTTTTTGCAGGAAGTGGCTTTATAGATGGTTTCTTCAAATACAATGAAGTATATACATTGGGCTCAAACGGCTTAGAGCCTTTCACTGGTTGGATTTTCCTAACAGCCAGTAGCATTGGGATAATTGTTTTAATAGTCAAGTTCATCAAAACAAGAAAATTACCTTCATATAAAGCTGCAATTGGTGGACTTGCGCTCGGTATTCCAAATTATTTTTCTGTATATTTCCTTCTTAAAGCATTGTCTATGAAGAATATGGAAAGCTCAGTTGTTATTCCAATTAACAATATGGCGATTGTTGGTATTGGAGCAATTGCAGGTGTATTTTTCTTTCGCGAAAAAATGAGCAAAATCAATATTATGGGTATAGCACTATGTTTTATTGCAATTGCCTTGATTGCCTTTTCTGATCAAATAGTTTAGTTGTTCCAATATGCAATCTGATACTTATCAAACCATTGCTCAATTTGCTGAAGGCACCTTTAAAGACAGAGGAAGTAAATTCATTGGGTTTGCATTCGAAGTATCCGATGAAGATGAAATAAAAGAGAAAATTCATTTCATAAAAAAATTACATCCTACAGCCCGGCATGTTTGCTATGCTTATAGAATTGATCCTTTGAACGAAAGATGGCGAGCTAACGATGACGGTGAACCGGCTTCCTCGGCAGGAAAACCGATTCTAAATCAGATGAAATCAGTTGGTGTACAAAACTGCTTGGTAGCAGTAGTTAGGTATTTTGGCGGAACGTTACTTGGGGTGCCTGGTCTTATTCATGCTTATAAAGAAGCCGCTCGCATAGCCTTAGATGCAGCAGGATTAAAAATGAAACTCATCACCGTAAATATTAAAGTAGTTTGCCCTTATGCTGAATCGGGAGATTTAATGAAGACAATCAAGCAATTACAGGTGCAATATAAAAATGGATCAACCGCTGAAGGATTCTTGTTAACGGCGGAAATTCCATTTTCAGAAGTTGAAAATTTTCAATCAATTGTTGAAGAAAAAGGTTGGTCAGTAAGCCGGAAATAAAGATTCAATTCATCAAACTGTGTATATTAGCCCTTAATTCTAAGTGCATGTACATTCTCAAAATTAAAGGCAAAGCGAAAATTCCTGATTATATTCAAATCAGAGACGATGACTTCACCCTTAAAGCCTATTTCAGAGTTGATAGACCAGAAAAATCGCTCGAAAAAATTGGATTTGGTGATCGATTAGATGAGTTCTTAAAATTGATACAAGAAATGCCTTTTGGAAAAGTGATTAAAATCGAGTCAAAATGAATGCTGAAGTTCTAATTTCGCTTCGAGATGTAGCCGTTTTTCAGAATGATAATCTGGTTCTCGATCAAATTAATATCGAAATAAAAAAAGGCGAATTTGTTTATCTTATCGGTAAAACCGGATCTGGCAAAAGTAGCCTTATGCGCACTTTATATGCCGACCTACCGCTTATACAAGGTGAAGCAGATATTGTTGGTTTTAATTTGAAAGAAATTAGTAACAAGGGAATTCCATTTTTACGCAGAAAACTGGGCATTATTTTTCAAGATTTCCAATTGTTAATGGATAGAAATGTGGAAGAAAATCTACGTTTTGTACTTCAATCAACAGGCTGGAAAAATCCAGTTGACATAAATGATCAAATTGATGAAGTACTCAACAAAACTGGATTGATCACTAAAAAGCACAAGATGCCGCATCAGCTTTCGGGCGGAGAACAACAACGGCTTGGCATTTCACGTGCCTTAATGAATGACCCAGAAATCATTCTTGCAGATGAACCTTCAGGAAACCTAGATCCTGAAACTACTGCCGAAATCCTTCAACTATTGCTCGACATTGCTGCAAGTGGAAGAGCGGTGCTTGTTTCAACGCACGATTTAACCTTTTTCGAATTGCATCGCGCCAGAACCCTCAAATGTGATGGTGGTTCGATTCTCGATTCTGATCTGCTTTAAACGATGCTTTCTGTACTCATTCCTGTTTTCAGGGTTGATGTTACTCAACTTGTTACCGACTTACATTTTCAATGTTCGGAACTACAAATCCCATTTGAAATTCGGCTTCAGGACGATTTTTCTCCAGAGCCAATTCGTACAAATAATCAGGCTCTGATAGCAAAATATAAAGAGGTAATCTACCAAGAAAACACTGCGAATCTCGGGCGTTCAATCACCAGAAACATCCTGATAGATGAAGCGAAATTTGATTGGATGTACTTTTTAGATTGTGATAGCGACATAAGTCAAAATCCTTCCTTGCTTAAGCAATTTTGGAATCAAAAAAACATTGATGTTCTCCTCAGTGGTGGTCGAATTTACCAAGACAATCCTCCCGAAAATGTTGAATATTATTTGCATTGGCTTTGGGGTTCAAAAAGAGAATTGATTGATCCTTCGAAACGAATGCTCGATCCAATCAACCATTTTTTATCGAATAATTTTTTGGTGCACAGAAAAATCACTTCGAAGGTTAAATTCGATCCCGCAATTCGCGGATATGGTTATGAAGACACCCTTTTTGCTGCCGAATTAACACAACATGGTTTCACGATTCTTCATATCGAAAATCCTTTGATTCATGCTGGATTGGACGCATTCAACGATTTCATCCGAAAAATAGAAGAATCTCTAATCAACATTCAAAAAATTGAACAAATCTTTGGTGAACGAAAAATCGCCAATCCTTTGAAAAGCAAATTAATAGGCACTTGGATGCGATATCGCCGTTTGGTTCCTTCTTGGGTAGTAAAGCCATTCCTTCCATTTTTAAAATTAAAGTTGAAAGGCCGCAATACTAACCTATTTACATTCGATTTATATAGGCTTTTTTATTTATTCAGTTTGCCGCGAAAAGCGACCTTCTGAAAATCGTATTTCTTAAATGGCAAACATGAATTTCTATATTTATAACGCTTCCGCTGGATCTGGAAAAACGTACACATTGGTATTGGAATACCTGAAAATGGCAATGTTGGGCCATGGTCCGGACGCGTTTAGGAAAATCCTTGCAATGACCTTCACCAACAAGGCTGCAACCGAAATGAAGGAACGTGTTTTGTCGACGCTTGAAAAATTACATCTTCAAGATCCGTCTGATGCAGACTTAATGCAAACGCTGGTAAAAAAAACAGGCTTATCCGCACCTGAAATCAGTGAAAAAGCGAATGAAATGCTACGGGCTATCTTGCACAATTATTCTGATTTTTCGATTGGAACTATCGACAGTTTCATGCACAGAGTTGTGCGAACATTTGCCTATGACCTGCATCTTCCGGTAACTTTTTCGGTTGAATTACAGAAAGAAAATTTAATCAAGCAAGCGGTTGATGACCTGATTGATCAAGCAGGAGAAAACCCGGAAATAACCAGCATTTTAAAAGGATTCACCGAATTTTATACCGACGAAGAAAAGGGTTTCGACATCCGCAGGGAACTTTCCGAAACAGCAAATGATTTACTCGATGATCAGAAAGCTGAAGCCATAAAACTCCTCGCTGAAATTCAACCTGGAGAATACATTAAGCTTAGAACGGATTTTCAAAAAACTGTTCAATTGTATGAGCAGAAAATCCGAGCTCTCGGTGGAAGAGTATTGAAACTTTTAGAAGATAGAAATATTGAAGTCAAAGCACTAGCGAGTGGCAAAAATGGTATTTATAGTTTCTTTAAGAAAACTGCAGAGTTCGGAATAAAATCCAATGATCATCTTGAATTGGGTAAAAATGCGGCTAAAACAATTGAATCAGACAAATGGACCAGCTCCACTTGCAGCCCAAGTGAAGAATCAGCTATAGAATCCATTAAAGACCAGCTTTACAATGCTGTTGAAGAAATTCTCATCCTGCAAGCTAAAGAAGGTAAAGACTATCGATTGATGATCATGATCAAAGATTCGCTTTTCACGATGGCGTTGATGAGTGAATTATCGAACATGATCGATAAAATCCGACAAAATGAACACTTGCTTCACATTTCCGAATTCAACAGACGTGTAGCTGAAATTGTGTTTCATGAACCTGCGCCTTTTATTTTCGAAAGGTTGGGAGAAAAGTATCAGCACTATCTCATCGATGAATTTCAAGACACATCGATTTTACAATGGCAAAATTTGCTTCCATTGATTCAAAATGGACTGGCTACAGAATCCGCATCGCTTATTGTTGGGGATGGAAAACAGGCAATCTACAGATTTAGAGGTGGAGATGTTGAGCAATTTATCCGCTTGCCGGAACCATATCCTCACAATTTAACACCGATGCAGCTTGATCGGTATACCTTGCTGAAAGCCAACCAGAAAAAGCTACCACTAGAAACCAACTACAGATCACTACCAGAAATCACTAACTGGAACAATAAGATTTACAATGCGTTATCAGAAAATTGGCTAACTGGCGATTTTCAAAATGTTTACAAAGACCTCAACCAGAAAAGCCCAGAAAAGAAAACTGGTGGATACGTTTCTGTAGATTTTCTTGTATCTGATCCTGAAAATGAATTCACTCAAAGTGATGTTCAAGTTCACCGAATTCTTGAAATTATTAGACAATTGGTTGATGAAAAACATTACCAATTCAGCGACATCGCAATTCTAACACGCAACAATAAAAATGGAAGTTTCATCGCCAATAGCTTGATCGCCGAGGGAATACCTGTTATTTCGAACGAATCATTGTTGGTGGCGTCTTCATCAGAAGTGCAGCTTTTATTGGCTTGGCTTAGAGTGCTAGCCGACCAAAACACTTCTGTTAATCTTTTCCATATTTGCAGCTATCTAGTTGAACGCAATAAGCTGTCGATCAAAACATTGCCCGATTTAGTTGCGCAATGCAAGATGGCCGAAAGCGAGGTAATTGAATTGCTTTCAACTGCTGGAATAATTATAAACACCGAGAAATTACGCGCTTCTTCATTGCCTGAAGCTTGTCATTCAATTTGTAGAGCCTTCGGGTTTCACTTACAATCGAATCCTTTTCTTCAGTTTTTCATGGAGGCAGTTTGGTTTGCAACCGATCAGGTAACACCCGATATCCCATCATTCCTCGAATATTGGGAAGAAAAACAAAACAAATTAAGCATCACGTTACCTCAAAATGCCAATGCGGTGCGCATTATGACCATCCACAAATCGAAAGGGCTACAATTCCCGGTGGTGATTTTCCCTTTTGCCTTCAACGAAAAGCGCCAAGGTTCATTTGAATGGGTAAGCGACCAAAATAGACTTCCAGCTGGATTGCCGTCGGCGCGGTTGAGAATTAGTAACAAACTCCAACAGACCGTTTTTTCAGATCTTATCGAATTGGAAGACAATCGGTACAACCTAGATCTCATCAATTTGATGTATGTAGCAACCACTCGTCCTGAAGATGCTTTATACATTTTAAGCGAAGGAATAGAACTGAAGGAAGCTGCAGGATGGGGTAATTTCCTGAATCACTTTTGTACGAATTTAAGCAGTGAAAATCTTGTCGCGGGAAGATTATATGCATGGGGAAATGAGGCATTTTTAAATCAAAGAGATAAAAAACCGAAAGACGAAGAAGACTCAATCTTAGTGAAGTATTTGATTGGTGCTTGGCAGGATAAAATCCAAATTCATAGAGAATCTAACCTGATCTGGGATCCGGAAGACCCTTCAGAAGCAGTGATGCAAGGTAAATTGGTTCACCTTGCCTTGTCGTGGATAAACACCCATGAAGATCTTCCAATGGTGAAACAACGACTCTTGGAAGATGGACTTTGCTCCGCCTTGGAAGCTGTGAAGATCATTGCTCAAATTGAGAATTTACTCAAACTTCCAGAATTAGAAACATGTTTCCTCCCACAAAACAAACGCTATTCTGAGCGAACATTGATTCTTTCTGATGGTACTTTATTACGCCCCGATCGAGTGGTTGAGACGGAACAAGAAACCATTGTGATAGATTACAAAACTGGTAAAGTGAAGCCTTCGCACATCAAACAAATTGAAGGCTACATGCAAACATTGCAGGGAATGGGCAAAAAATCGTTGAAGGGATATTTGGTTTATCTGCATGAAAAGCCTTCGGTTCAAACGATATCTATCTGATTTGTAGGTTATCGAATCAATGCAAACACCAATTGGATCGAGCCACAATGCGCATGTTCAAAGACAAAGATTTCTTTCTATTTTACAGAAGTCAAATCAAACTGTATAAAACCAAAGCATGGAAAGATTTACCGGATTACTTGGAATGATTCTGATTCTTGGAATCGCTTATCTCTTCTCCAACAACCGTAAAGCAATAAATTATCGTTTGGTGCTGAGTGGAATTTCACTTCAACTCGTAATCGCCGTTTTGGTTTTGCGGATTCCGCCTGTAACAAGGTTCTTTCAAACGATCGGACATGGAATGGAAAAAATTGAGGAGTTTGCGCGAAAGGGTGCTTCCTTTGTTTATGGTGGAATCGGTGTTCAACAATTAGACGGCACCATTGGAAATTTTTGGGCGGGAGGTTTTGTATTCGCTTTCAATGTTACTGCTACGATTATCCTTGTTTGTGTGCTGGTAGCCATTCTTTATCACCTCAACATCATGCAGCGTGTGGTTTCATTGATTGCACGAGCTATGAATAAAATAATGAAAGTAAGTGGTGCTGAAGCACTTAGTAATGTCGCAAGTGCATTTGTTGGTCAAGTGGAGGCACAAGTGATGATTAGACCATACCTGAAAGGGATGACTAAAAGTGAACTTCTGGCTTCGATGAGTGGATCGTTAGCTTGCATCGCGGGTGGTATTTTAGTTGTTTACGTGAATATGGGTGCCAAAGCTGGTTTAGACCTTGCGCCGAAGTTGATTGCTGCAAGTTTGATGGCCGCACCTGGTGCATTGGTGATCGCGAAAATTCTCTTTCCCGAAACGGAAGAAAGTGAAACTATGGGCAAAGTGAAGCTCGATGTAAAAAGCCATTATGTGAACGTAATTGATGCGATTTCGCATGGTGCTGGCGATGGTTTTAAAATCGCGATGAACGTTATCGCTATGTTGATCGGCTTTATTGCTTTAATTACCATGATCGATTGGATGTTGGTGCATATTGGCCATATCTTCAATCCTGACTTTAACTTGTCGCTCGATTGGATCTTTGGAAAAATATTTTATCCGATGGCTTGGGCAATGGGTGTTCCTTCGCAGGATGTGAGTTCAGTAGCAACGTTGCTCGGACAAAAACTAACAGTGAATGAGTTCGTGGCATTTCAAAATTTAGCCAACAAATCGGTTCCTATTGTAACTGAAAAAGGTTTGTTGATTTGCTCGATTGCGATCTGTGGCTTTGCGAATTTTTCATCAGTTGGTATGCAGATCGGCGGTATTGGCGAATTGGCTCCTGAACGTCGTGCAGATTTGGCTCGTTTGGGAATGAAGGCCCTACTCGCTGGAACATTGGCTTCCTACATGTCGGCTTGCTTGGCTGGTATGATAATCGGATAAGCTATCCTATCCTCAATCTTTGTTGTAAAGTTTGAGCAGTTGCTCTGCAGCAGTTGCAACGGGAAGTTTCAATGAAATAACTTGCTTGCTGATAGACTCAAATTGTTTTTGCACCTCTTGGTGATGAAGAAATCGATCCCATAATTCATCACGAAGGTAATCGCTGAGCCAGTTGTTAAGTTGATCGAGCCGATGGCTTTCGAAGTAACCATTGGTAACAGTGTGCTCTTTGTAACGAACAATTTGTTCCCAAACTTCCGATAATCCGGTCTTTTCAAGCGCCGAACAAAGTTGTGCTTGTGGAATCCATCCACTTTCTTTTTCAGGCATCAAATGAAATGCTCGAACCATATCTTGGCGAGCCGCTTTTGCCATGGGTAGATTATTTCCATCGGCCTTATTCACAAGCACGATATCGGCAAGTTCTGTAATTCCACGCTTTATTCCCTGAAGTTCATCGCCGGTTCCTGCAACTGAAATCAAAACGAAAACATCCACCATACCGTGAACTGTGGTTTCGTTCTGCCCTACTCCAACGGTCTCTACAAGAATGATTTCAAAGCCTGATGCTTCGCAGAGGTAAATCGACTCGCGCGTTTTTCTAGCAACACCTCCAAGATTTCCGGAGCTCGGGCTCGGACGAATAAATGCATCTGGTCGAGCGGCCAATTCATTCATTCTGGTTTTATCGCCAAGGATACTTCCCTTTCCAGTTTCTGAACTTGGATCAACTGCCAAAACTGCAACCTTGTGGCCTTGTTCACACAACCAAACACCAAAAGCTTCGATAAATGTGCTTTTACCTGCTCCCGGTACTCCACTAATACCGATTCGAATCGATTTTCCAGAATGCGGCTGCACCAACTGAAGTACGTCTTGGGCTTTTTTGCGATCAGAAGGAACTGAACTTTCGGTTAATGTAATGCACTGTGAAAGCGTTGAAAGGCTTCCTCCAATAAGGTCGTTAGCTAGTTCGTTCGCCTGTAGATTTTTCGACCGAACAGCTTGAATTTTTTGAATAGCCTTTTGGTGACGGTCTTCTTTCTTCATGGCATTTAAAGCAATTGTTGGTCGGCGAAGCTAAAGTAGCCCGAATCTCCAATAATGATATGATCCAACACACGAATATCCATCCATGTTGCAGCCTGCACAATATTTTTTGTGAGACGAAGGTCTGCATCGCTCGGTTTTAGGTTTCCAGACGGATGGTTGTGAAACAATGCAATTGAAGTCGCATTCATTTCCAAAGCGTAACGAAGCATGATACGCACATCAGCAATTGTACTGGTAATTCCTCCGGAAGATATCTTCCTACACCCAATTAATCGGTTCGATTGATTAATAGAAGCCACCCAGAATTCTTCGTGAGAAAGATGAGAGATTCGATAATCCATTTGACGGTATAGATCGTTCGACGATTTTATCATCGGCCGTGCCACAGCATCTGCACCTTGTCGGCGTCTGCCAAGTTCTAAAGCTGCAGTAATGATTACACTTCTGGCTTCACCAATGCCACGGATTTCTCGGAGTTGGTAACTTGGAATTTTTGACAATTCAACCAAATTATTGTTTGCCCGATGCAGCACCATGCGTGCAAGATCGAGTGCGCTGTATTGCCGAGTTCCTGATCCAATGAGAATCGCTAGCAATTCAGCATCAGAGAGTGAAGATGGACCTTTCTGACTTAGCTTTTCGCGTGGGCGGTCATCTTCATTCCAACTTCGAATAGGTCGAAAATCATGACTTTCCATGGTTCATGTAAGCAGGAAGGGTTCCTTCATAAGCCTTCAACAAGTCGTCGATTGTTCCGAACGATTCATCGTCAATCAGAATCTCTCCAGAAGTAACTTCTCCAAGTAAAGTGAAATTAGCATCTGCAAGTGCTATGTATTCATTGAATGCTTCAAGCTTATCTGCTGATACACTAACAATGGCGCGACTTTGAGCCTCCCCGAAAAGGAAACCGTCTTTACGTAATTGTTCGTCTGATTGAATATTGAAGCCTTTAGAATTTCTGAATCCAGATTCAACAAGTGCGACAAACAATCCGCCATCAGATACATCGTGTGCGCACTCAATTAGCTGATTGGCAATTAAACCTGAAACGGCAGTATGCATAACCATTTCTTCGTCTAGGTCGAAAGCAGGCGCTGGACTAAGCTTTACTTTATGGAAGGCATATAGATATTCCGAAGAATTGATGTCGTCGGATGCATTACCAATCAAAAAGATTTGGTCACCTTCATTATTAAATGATAAACCTGTATGACGAGATTTATCTTCCATTATACCAAGCATCCCGATGGTTGGTGTTGGAAACACAGGAATAGCTTGTTTTCCACTCACGACGGTGTGGTTGTAGAAACTCACATTTCCACCTGTAACAGGCGTATCGAAAGCTCGACAAGCTGCTCCTATACCTTTGATTGCACCTACAAACTGCCAATAAACTTCAGGATTATAAGGATTTCCAAAATTGAGGCAGTTTGTAATTGCCATTGGTTTTCCACCAGAGCAAACGATATTTCTTGCAGCTTCTGCTACTGCGATTGATGCTCCCTTTTCAGGATCTGCATGCACATAACGAGAGTTGCAATCAACAGTCATAACAAGTGCCTTATTCGAATCTTTAACTGCTACAACGGCAGCATCTGAAGGATTGTTGGTCGACATATTTGCTGTACCTACCATCGAATCGTATTGCTGATAAACCCAGCGCTTACTTGCGATATTTGGTTGAGCTACAATGAAATCCGCAACTGCTTTCAAGTCTTCTGGAACAGGGATAGTTGACGAATCAAATTTTTGAGCTTCAGCAAAATAAGCAGGTTCAGAGAAATCTCTTTTATACACTGGAGCACCACCACCCAATACGAGGTCATGCGCTGGCACATCGGCTTCCAATTCTCCGTTCATATAGTAGCGAAGACGGTTGCCTCCAGTAACCACACCAATCACAGCATAATGGAGATCCCACTTAGCAAAAACGGCTTCTACTTCCTCTTCACAGCCCTTTGTTACTACCATCAACATTCGTTCTTGGGATTCAGAAAGAAGAATCTCCCATCCGTGCATCCCTTGTTGGCGAGTTGGTACTTTGTCGAGCCAAATGTCCATACCGTGTTCACCTTTGGCCGACATTTCGGAGGTTGAACAGGTAATTCCAGCGGCACCCATATCTTGCATACCGATAATTGCACCGGTTTGAATTACTTCTAAAGTGGCTTCTAGGAGAAGTTTTTCCTGAAAAGGATCGCCCACTTGAACAGCAGGTAAGTCTTTTGCAGATTCTTCTGTAAGGTCGCCAGAAGCGAAAGTTGCACCGTGAATTCCATCCTTGCCTGTTGAAGAGCCGACGATATATACTGGATTTCCAGCACCGTAGGATGTTGCAGAAGCTGTTTCACCCGCTTTCACAATACCAACCGACATGGCATTCACCAATGGATTTTGGTTGTAGCATTCGTCGAAATACACTTCACCTCCAACCACAGGAATCCCAAAAGCATTTCCATAATCTCCAATTCCTTTTACAACACCTTTGAGCAGCCATTTCGTTCTATCAGCTTTCAATTCACCGAAACGAAGTGAATTCAATTGAGCGATCGGACGCGCACCCATGGTAAAAATATCACGGTTGATTCCACCAACGCCTGTAGCAGCGCCCTGATATGGCTCAAGTGCAGAAGGATGGTTGTGCGATTCAATTTTAAAAGCACATCCAAGTCCATCGCCGATATCTACCAAACCCGCATTTTCGTCACCTGCCTTAGCCAACATGCAGGCTCCATCGCGTGGAAGTGTTTTTAACCAAGTAATCGAATTCTTATAGGAACAGTGTTCGCTCCACATCACCGAAAAAATACTGAGTTCGGTGAAATTGGGTGTTCTGTCTAGAATTTCGCAAATACGGGTAAATTCTTCAGGTAAAAGGCCGAGTTTGCCGGCGGTTTCAACAGTGGTGAGGGTGTTTTGCTCGGTTTGCATGGTGGAAATTGAGATTGCAAACCTACAAAATTGAAACACCTGAGAAATCTGTTCTGCAGGTCAATTATAAACAAGGATGTTAATGAAATTGAGGATAAATTTTGAAAAACTAATCTAACCGAGAGTAGTTCTTGTATTCTCCGGGACGCCAGCCTGTAAAGCGCTCAATGAACATCAAAAAAAGATAGCGAAGTGATAGCTTCTTTTTTTGGGGATCAATTTCAACCTTCCAAGAATGAGCCGAAACTCTAGATTTCATAGGCTCTGGATGCGTTCCAGTAAACATGGCAACTGAATCAATTCCTGAATAATCGAATTGGAGTTGATCTGGAATATTCTCTTGCATCCATTGGTCGTCGTGCCAAAGTTTGTGAAAATACTGCTGCTTCGCTTGTTGCTTTTCGGGCGGCTTTACCCAGCCATAATGGAATACCGAAGCGTCGATTTTTCGGACTTTTAATTTGCGATTTTCCTTTCGAAATCCTTGAGCATCTTTCCACGAATGAATCCCGATGCTTGGTCGCACGATGCGAATTTCAGCTCGGTACCACTTCCTTGAATCTCCAATGTAATTGTAGTCGCCGTAGAAATGAACATAATCGAAAAGCAAGCCTTCAACCTGTGAATCATCTTTCCAACGTTGCATAGCCTCCAAAATAGCAGGATGATATTGCTCATGAATCACTTCATCTGCCTGGATATAAAATGCCCAATCGAATCCCGGACCAATCAAATCCATCGCCTTATCGGTTTCAACAGCTAGCACTTGTCCGCCCTTGCGCAAAGAATCATCCCAAACACTATCGTAAATACGAATTTTAGGTGAGCCGATCGATTCTATTAAGCTTCTCGTTTCATCGTCGGAATTGCCCACCAAAACCACAAATTCATCCACGACAGGAAGCACAGAAAGTATCGCTTCCAAAATCGGATAATCGAACCTTAATGCATTGCGAATGATGGTGAAACCGCAAACCCGCATTTAAAAAGAAATGATGCCTGTGTAGTTAGACGGTGTAATGGAAAGTAATTCCTGTTTTAATTCAAGACTTACATCCAAGCCTGATATGAATGTATTGATATCTTCCAAAGTCACTTCACTTTTTCCTCTGGTGAGTTCTTTCAAAGCTTCGTAAGGATTGGGATATGCCTCACGGCGAAGGATCGTCTGGATGGCTTCTGCAACCACTGTTGCGTGCTTGTTCAAATCGTTTTCAATCGCTTCTTTGTTCAACAATAGTTTCGAAAGGCCGCGTTGAAGCGACTGGATGGCAATTAAACTGTGTGAAACTGGCATTCCGATATTGCGCAAAACGGTAGAATCGGTAAGATCGCGTTGTAAACGGGAAACAGGAAGTTTTTCGGCTAGAAAACCAAGAATTGCATTGGCATAGCTGAAGTTCCCTTCTCCATTTTCGAAGTCGATTGGGTTCACTTTATGCGGCATTGCCGACGAACCTGTTTCTCCAGCTTTCACCTTCTGTCGGAAATATTCCATCGAAATGTATGTCCACATATCGCGGCACAAATCGATCAAAATAGAATGGATGCGAATGAGGTTATGGCAATAGGATGCCAATTGATCGTAATGCTCAATTTGGGTAGTCGTTTGACTTCTTTTCAGCCCTACTCGTTGCATGAAGCCATTCGCAAAATTCACCCAATCGAGCTTTGGAAATGCAACATGGTGCGCATTGAAATTTCCAGTTGCACCTCCAAATTTAGCAGCCCAAACAGTTTGTTGCAGTTTAGAAAATTCGGATTCTAAGCGTTCTACAAAAACATAAATCTCCTTACCCAGTGAGGTTGGGGAGGCTGGCTGACCATGTGTTCTAGCCAACATCGACACAGATTTCCAATCATTTGCAAGACCTCTCAATTTGTTAATCAGGTCTTGGATAGCAGGAAATAGAACTTGCTCTGATGCTTCTTTGAGCAACAGCGGAATCGAAGTGTTGTTGATGTCTTGCGAGGTAAGACCGAAATGCACCCATTCTCGGGATATGGATAGTCCCATTTCGTCGAGTTTTTCTTTGATGAAATACTCTAAGGCTTTAATATCGTGATTCGTACTCTGCTCTATCTCCTTAATTTTCAAAGCATCAGCAGTAGAGAAGTTTTTATAAAGATCTCTCAATCTTTCAACATCAGCTGCCGTGAAAAGGCCTTCACAAGGAAATCCTGGATGCGATAGTTCGATGAGATATTCAATTTCGATGATCAATCGATAGCGAAAAAGCGCATACTCCGAAAAATAGGGGATTAATGCGGCTGTAGTCTTACTGTATCGACCGTCGACCGGAGAAATTGCTTCAAGAGAAGTTGCCATATCTTAATTAAAGCGCAAAGAAAAGCTAATTGAAGGAAAAGGCCTTACAGAGAATAAAAAAAGGGAGCTTCTTTAATGAGAAACGCCCTCCTGAATTTTTGGGAATCAATAAATTATTTAATTTGAGCTACTTCACAATCATTGGTCACATTCAGTTCGCGAGTTACATTGTAAATTCCATCAAGGATGAATTGGAATCTTCCGGCGGGCAAACCTGTTATATCTAGCTTGATTAATCCTCTAATCTCTTCAACTGTAGGGAAACACATAACTTCAAACCCGATAGTATTCATTACGTGAATATGCTTCACCATTTGTTTTGGATCTGCTTCAAGATAAATGATATTGAAGTTATTGTTGGATGTATAGATTTTATCGTATTTACTCGACTTTACGACTGGCAATTTGGCTGATGTTGGATCTTTCGGAATATAGATTGGTTCTGGAGCGTATTCGAGGTCATTGTAAGACGACATAGACTCGACACTATCAATTACTTCCACCTTAACAGAATGTACCATGTGAATTTCATCCTCGAACATTTCGGTATTGTCCATATCTGGCTGCGAATAAGCAAACTGACAGATAATTAAGCAGATAATAAGCACAATTGATTTCATTTCAGGATTTTGTAAGTGTTGGATCGTTAAAACTAAGAGCTAAAGATAAAAATTTCATTACTGCAACCATGCCAAAATTGACTCAGGTTGATTGAATAAGGTTTATTGTAAAAGCAAAAAGCCCGAATGAACGGGCTTTCTGTAAGATTATAAATTCGTTGAAAATTATTTGCTCATTACTTCGGCCATTTTCTGACCAATCTGCGCAGGAGAATCCACTACATGGATGCCACATTCGCGCATGATACGCATTTTTGCTTCTGCAGTATCATCAGCACCACCAACAATTGCACCGGCATGACCCATTCTGCGGCCTGCAGGAGCAGTTTTACCAGCGATAAAGCCAACAACAGGCTTAGTGCCATTTTCTTTGATCCATTCAGAGGCAAGTGCTTCGAGATTTCCACCAATTTCGCCGATCATAACGATTCCATCAGTTTCATCATCAGCCATCAGCAATTTAACTGCTTCAAGCGTTGTGGTTCCGATGATTGGATCTCCACCGATTCCGATGGCAGTAGAAATTCCCATGCCTGCTTTCACAACTTGGTCAGCAGCTTCATAAGTTAATGTACCCGATTTAGAAACTATACCGATTTTCCCTTTGCGGAATACAAAACCTGGCATAATACCAACTTTCGCTTCTTCAGGAGTAATTACACCTGGGCAGTTAGGACCGATTAAAGTTGAAGAGCGACTGCTTAGATATTCTTTAACATTTACCATATCGGCAACTGGAATACCTTCAGTGATGCAAACGATCACTCTGATTCCAGCATCTGCTGCTTCCATGATCGCATCCGCTGCAAAAGCAGGAGGAACGAAAATGATAGAAACATCGGCTCCTGTATTTTTAACTGCATCGGCAACAGTATTGAAAACCGGACGCTCAAGGTGATTGGTGCCTCCTTTTCCAGGAGTTACTCCACCTACAACCTGCGTTCCGTAGTCAATCATTTGACCTGCATGGAAAGTTCCTTCGCTTCCAGTGAAACCCTGGACTATTATTTTGCTGTTTTTGTTAACCAGTACGCTCATGATTGGGATATCAAAATCTGGGCGCAAACGTAATGAAAAATAGAACCGGCAGAAAGACCTTTCTTCGGAAATTTATTCAAAATCTCCGATTAGTTTTGAACCAACATAAAAAAAGAAACTCACGGCGGGGAAAACCGAGAGTCCAATTAAAATTGTTTGTTGGGGAAACAAAAAACAATGAAAACATTTTAAAATTACACAAGTCATTTGAGAATGTCAACTCCATTGTTGAATTTGACGATTAAAAACAATCAAAATTCTGTGAATCATTGAGATACGATTATAATTTATTGGTTATTGGAGGTGGTGCTGCTGGATTCTTTTCGGCTATTGCTGCTGCTGAATCGGCGCCTAACATGAAAATTGGACTTCTTGAAAAATCAGGAAAGCTCTTGAGCAAGGTTAGAATTTCAGGTGGAGGAAGGTGCAATGTTACCAATGCGCAAGACCAAATCAAGACATTTTCAAAAGCTTATCCTCGCGGAGAGAAATTCATGTACAAGCTGTTGCATCAGTTTAACCAAAAAAATACTATCGAATGGTTTTTGGAACGTGGTGTAAAATTACATGCTGAACCAGATGGACGGATGTTTCCGATAAGCAATGATTCTTCGAGTATCATAGATTGTTTAATGCAGGAAGCTGAACAAGCAAAGGTTCATATTCAACTGCACGCCGGACTACAATCTTTTGAAGTTGTAGAGGATGGATTCTTGGTGCATACGAACGTTGGAAGTATTTCTACTCAATTTTTACTCTTAGCAACGGGCGGTCATCAGCATGCAAAAGACTACCAATGGATTCGTGAAAAAGGCATCAATATCACCGATCCGGTGCCCAGTCTATTCACATTCAATGTCCCCAATCATCCTATGAAAGATTTGATGGGAGTTGCTTCTGAAGTGCGCGTTAAAATTGACAAAACAAAACTTCAGGAAACTGGTCCTTTGTTGGTTACACATTGGGGCTTCAGTGGACCAGCAGTATTGCGATGTTCGGCTTGGGGAGCAAGAATTCTTGCAGAGCAACACTACAATTTTCAACCGAGAATCAATTGGTTGCCAGATTTAAACCAAGAAGAGGTTGCAAAATTCTTACTGCAGCAAAAAGAGTACAGCGGAAAAAGAAAAACCATTCAACGTGTGTTTGATGGCATTCCACAACGTCTTTGGGAATATTTGCTTATTCGAGCTGAAATTGATCCTGATGCCATTTGGATGGAGCAAAAAAATGCGGCAATTCGACGTTTGGCTGAGGTTATTACCGCAGATGCTTATTCGGTTTCTGGAAAAACTACTTTTAAGGAAGAATTCGTTACTTCAGGAGGTGTAGCGCTAGATGAAATTGACGCACAAACGTGTATGTCGAAATCAATAACTGGGCTATTTTTCGCAGGCGAAGTGCTTGATTCTGATGGAATCACAGGTGGATTTAATTTCCAACAAGCTTGGTCGTCGGGATGGATCGCAGGAAAATCTGTTGCAAAACAATTTAACACCAAAAAATACAACAGTTAATTGGTCTGAAGACCTTTAATAGATTAACCATTTATCAATTGAAAACCTTTCTATAAAGACACAATGAAAACAAACATGGGAAATACCGACAAAACCGTTAGAATTATTGTGGCAGTTGTATTTGTAACGCTATTTACTACCAAAGTTGTTACAGGCCTTTTTGCCTTAGTACTGATTGTTTTAGGTGGTATTTTTTTAGCCACCAGCTTAATCAGTTTCTGTCCGCTGTACCGAGTGTTTGGATGGAACACCTTTGCAGTGAAGAAATAAAATCAAAATAGAATAACAGATCTATTCAGCAATATTAAGCGTAGCGAGGATTTTTGATGCAAGGATGCTCGCCATTTTTGTGTTAGATTCATGGGTCCAACCAGCAATGTGCGGACTCAAAACTACTTGATCACTTTTTGTTAACCATTGAAATTCAGGAGGCGCTGTATCTGCTTTTTCGAACGATAAGGCCTCGAATTCAAGCACATCCAAGCCTGCTCCTAAAATCTTTCCCGATTGAATTGCATCTATTAAATCGGCTGTATTTAAGCATTTTCCACGGGCAGTGTTGATGATCCAGAATGGCTTATGGATTTTTTCAATCCAACTTTTATCGACTAAATAATGGGTGTCGTCTTTTAATGGAACATGTAGAGAAACGATATCCGCAGTTTCAAAAACTTCCTCCATCGTGCACAAACGAACATGTTTTAATGGCGATTCAGTGATGTATGGATCGTAAGCAATTATGCGGCAATCAAAACCGAGCAGCGTTTTGGCAAAGGCCGATCCATTGTTTCCTAATCCTATGATAGCAATAGTTTTTCCTTCAATTTCATAGCCACGATTTTCCTCTCGATTCCACTGTCCCTGTCGAACTTCTCGATCAGCTCGAATCATATTATTCAAAAGCCCCAATAACATTCCTAAAGCGTGTTCTCCAACAGCATTTCTATTTCCCTCAGGCGCATTTAAACAAGCAATCCCGATCGACTCGGCATAGGCTACATCGATGTTTTCCATCCCCGCTCCTACCCTAGCAATAAACTTCAATTGCTTGGATGCTTCAAGCATTTCACGGTCGAATTTAAATCGGCTTCGGATTACAACACCATCGTATTGATTCAATATTTCCTTGGCTGATTCTCTTGTTAATTCTGGATGATGGCATTCAACTCCATATTTCACAAGGGTTTCAGACAATAACGGATGAGCGGAATCTGCGAAAAGGACTTTCATATTGCAAAGATATAGCTCGTTATGGATTTGCATGGAAAAGTCAATAGCTTCAGAAGAAAAATCATGAACACTGATGTTCAAAAGTAGTTTACCAATGAGCGTCGGAGCAATGGTTTTGGATTGGAATTTTGGAAGATGAAAATGGCATTCTTGATTATTTTAATGTGGTTGACACAGCGCAATGCTTTGGCTCAAACAACCGACAGTTGTGGGAAAACCTTGCCTTTTTGCGACTGGGCAAATCAGCTCATGAGTAACGATTTCCCAGAGCCAGATGCCGTTGAAGGTTTTGTATTGCTAACCAACGGACAGTGGCTGTATTGGAAAAAACAAGCCTGCGAAAAAAACGGCAGTATCTTAGGCGTTAAGCTAGAGGTGTATTTGTATGATCGTGAATCGGGCAACAAGTCTTCCCATTGAAAGGTAATTTCAATGCCTATATTTGCCTCTTAACTTGGAAATTATGCCCCAGAAAATAGTTGCAGGGAATTGGAAAATGAACACCAGTTTCGAAGAGGCCACTCAGCTTGCCCAATCATTAAAGAGCACTAGAACTGGGCAAGAACGAGCTCATTTGGTTGTTTGTCCGCCATTTGTTTGGATTCGCTCCATCGCTGAAATCCTGCAAGGAAGTGGCATTTCAATCGGTGCACAAAACTGTGCATCATCTGCTTCAGGCGCTTTTACTGGTGAAATATCTGCAACAATGTTAAAAAATGCAGGCGTTGATTATGTAATTCTAGGTCACAGCGAACGCAGAGCTATGTTTGGTGATTCGAACGCAGTGATTTTAGAAAAGTGCAAACAAGCGATTCATTCAGATTTAAAGGTCATACTTTGCTGCGGTGAAACATTGGTAGAACGCGAAGCCGGAGCATTGGAAACCGTTTTAACTGAACAATTATCATCGGTATTAAAAAACATAGATCAGCTTTCCGCATCGAATTTGGTCATTGCCTACGAGCCAGTTTGGGCCATCGGAAGCGGATTAACTGCAACACCCGAACAAGCCGAATCGGCGCACGAATTCATTCGAAATTTGATCATTTCATTATTGGGTGAAATAGTTGGGAACTCGATCAGCTTGCTGTACGGTGGAAGTTGTAATGCTTCAAATGCCTCTTCATTGTTCGCAAGAAACAATATTGATGGGGGTTTGATTGGCGGAGCATCGTTAAAATCTGAAGACTTTCTAAAAATTGGAAACGCATGGTAAGTGTAGAATACTTTGAACTCCGAGTATTATCGGGAAAGAATCATCAATTAAACGACTTGCTAATCAGTTTATTCGCTGAAATCGGATTCGAGAGCTTTACCGATGATGCGAGTGGATTTCAAGCATTTATTCCATCCGAGCAGCTCGATACTGCCGGCATGGAAGAAATCCTTCAAACCCATGCAAAAGATGTTAGGTTCGAAACAAACATTATCCCTCCTGCAAATTGGAATGCGATATGGGAATCTGGTTTTGAACCCGTAGAAGTAAGCGAAAAATGTGTAATTCGCGCCCCTTTTCATACACCATTTAACGATGAAAGATTAGAATTGATCATTGAACCAAGAATGTCTTTTGGTACAGGTCACCATGCCACTACACGCTTAATTTGCCGTGCCATGTTCAACATCAATTTTGATGGAAAAACGGTAATGGACATGGGCTGCGGAACAGGTGTTTTGGGTATTTTAGCTGCGAAACTTGGCGCTTCAAGAGTTGAAGGTATCGACATTGAAAGTTGGGCTACCGAAAATGCAATTGAAAATGGCTCAACCAACGGCGTAGAATTTTTCGGAGAAACTGGCGATGCAGCGTTGCTTAAAGGACGGAAATTCGACATCATTCTCGCCAATATCAATAGAAATGTGTTAGTGGCCGATATTTCTGCTTACAAAGCAAGCTTGAATGCTGAGGGAATTATTTTTTTGAGTGGATTTCTAACCACAGATGTTGAATTGATTACCCAAGTTTATCAAAAGGAAAACTTCTCTTTGTTAAATTCATCTGTTGAAGGAGATTGGAATTGCTTGGTTTTCAAACTTTGAAAAGACCATTAAATCCTGTCAAAATTTTAGGAGTGCTGACTCTTGAATTTGTTTCAATTAAAAATGCATTTAAATTCTATTAAACAATAATCATGAAGAAATCGATATTATTAATTTGGGTTATTTGCCTGGGAGTTTTCTCCCAAAACTTTGCACAATCTGCTAAAAAACTGCATAAAGAGGCACTTGGTGCATACATGAGATCTGAATACAATATTTCACTTGATTTATTGAATCAAGCGTATACATTAGAACCTGAAAATGAAGACGTGTTATTGCTTCGAGGTAGAACATTCCTGCGACTAAACAAAGCAAGCGAAGCAATTGGTGATTTATCAAAAGCTGCAACCATAGCGCCGAAGAATACTGATGTTTTCGAGAATCTTTCAGAAGCTCACACAATGAATGGTGATTTTGCACAAGCCATAGTAGCACTCGATAATTATCTCAAAATACGTCCTAAACAAATTAGCATATATCGTCAAAAAGCAAATTTGCAACTGCTAAAAAAAGACTTTGCTGAAGTAGTTAAGACGTGCAATTCAGCATTAAATAATGATGAAACTGAAGATGGAATAATATTCATCTTGGCGGTTGCAACCGATAGTTTAGGCAACGATTTAGCTGCAGAGAAATATTACAAAAACGCAATTGATTTGGCATTGGCAGACAAATCAAGACGCGCTATGACCGATCTGATGAGCTCTTATTATTCAGGAATTGCTAGTTCACAAGCCAATTTGTTCAAACATGATCTAGCAATTAAGAATTATAGTGAAGCGATTAAATTCACACAAAAAAATGGAAACTTATTTCTACGAAGAGGATTGTCGTTTGTAGCACAAACAGAACTTCAAAATGGTTTGCAAGATTTCACACAAGCAATTGGTTTGGATGCAAAGAATTTTGAAGCTTACTACAACCGAGGATTGGTTAACAAAAAACTTGGTCAATTTCCTGCTGCAATAAGCGATTTCAATCAAGCGATAATTTTGCAACCTAATAGTAGTGCTGCATTTTTTGGAAGAGGAAATTGCTATGAAGCCAACAACAGTTTAAACGATGCTGTAAGAGATTATAAAAAGGCTTTGGATTTAGATCCTAAAAACCAAGAATATTCTAGGCAATTTGTTGTTGCCCGTGAAAAACTTTATGATGCGAATAAAGAGGAGGTTGCGCCAATCATTAAAATTACTTCACCAACAGGAATTACAAATGAAATCATTTTAAAAGGCGACCAAGATATTCTGCAATTAGAAGGCATTATACTCGATGCGAGTGCAATTAAGTCGCTTTTGATTGATGGAAAACCTTTAGAAGTAAAAGCCGAAGAGCTAAATCCGTCATTCACTACTACAGTATCGATCAAAGGCAAAAATGCATTAGAAATTAAGGCTTATGACGTTTATCTGAATGTTGGAACATTGAAAATAAACATCATTCGAAACGAAACGAATGCACCAGAAATAACAATTACCAAGCCTTTTGAAACGATCGATAAAACCATATTTTTAGATGGAAAAACTAGCTTATATCTCGAAGGGAAAATTTCAGATGAAAGTCGAATCAAATCAATCCTGATCAACGGAATGTCGGCAACTTTTCTAGTGGATGAATTAAACCCTAGATTTCAAGCCACATTGAACACCGAAAAACTCGATTCTTTAATTGTTAATGCAATTGACGTTCTGGGAAATGAAAAAATCTTGACCTATAAATTGGTAAAAGAAGACAGTAGCTCCTCGAATAAAATGGGGCGAACTTGGGTAGTAATCGTCGACAATTCGAACTACGCGCAATTTCCAAAATTGCCATCTGAGAACAATGATGTTGAAGAAATCAAATCAACGTTGAATAAATATCAGATTGACCATATCGTTTCTAGAAAGGACCTTTCAAAACAACAAATGGAAAAATTCTTCTCCATCGAATTGAGAGATCTAGTACAAAACAACAGAGTGAAATCTTTAATGATTTGGTATAGTGGTCATGCGCAATTGATCAATGAAAATGGTTATTGGATGCCTATTGATGCCACTGTTGGTGATGAGTTTTCCTATTATTCGGTAAATGGATTACGCTCATCATTAGAAGCTTATTCTGATTTAAGACATGTTTTGGTTTTATCAGATGCCGCTGATGTTGGACAATTATTTTCCAATTCGAATGCTGAGAAATCACCTGTAATTGTGTGCGAAAAGGCAGAGCAAACACAATTAAAATCGGCACAAGTCTTTAATGTATCAAGCAAAGAAATGGCCGTTGAAAACAAACTTTTCACCCAATCGTTAACGAATATCTTAAATAACAATCAGGCTACTTGTATCGGCATTGAATTGTTAGCTGAAAAAGTAAACAACATGCTTAATCAAAACAAAAAAGCACCTGCTAAACTCGGAAGAATTAAAGGAATCACAGAAGAAAATGGCTCCTTTATTTTCTTTAAGAAAAATTAAATCAAGATTTTTCCAATAAAAAACGGCTATCAGATAAAGTTCTGTAGCCGTTTTTTATGCTATAACAATTTCGCGTTTCTTACTGCTTCAATATTTTTCTTGAAACAGAGTTCCCATTGTCATTTATTTCTAAAATAAAAACACCCGGAATTAATTGCTCAATGTTCAGTTGATTAGATCCAGATGAAAACACTCCTTGTTGAACGATTCTACCAGTTAAATCGAGCAGTTTGAATGGTAAAAATTGACTCGAAGATTGAATTTCAACTTGTACATTTTGCACGGCTGGAGTTGGGTAAACATTCAGGTTGGTTACCTCTAGATCTTCATTATTTATTGAATACGCTAATCCTAAATTATCGAGATAAATCGGTTGACCGTATCTTCCTCGATTTTCGATGATAATAGATAAGTCGCCTGTGTAATTTAATGGCAAAGCAAATACTGTTTCAGTTCTCCATTCTTCTGAAGTAGGAACCCAACGATCAGATGCAAAATCTGCTGCTGTAGCCAATAGCTCTCCACCTTTCACATAGATAAGCTCCTTGGTAAAACCGCAATCTTCGGAAAAATAAACAGCCAATGTATCCGAATAGGTTGAATTGTATCTTGAATAAGCAACATCAAAAGTCACATTCACTTGTTGATTTTGATCCACAATAAAATTAGCAGTAATCAATTGATCTCTTTTGCCCTCCACATCGATATAATAGTTATCGAAGAAAAGGCTCTTCTCTCCTACTCCATTTCCCGATGCCAATGAATTAACATTCCAAACACTACCATCGTTCCCATCATCAAACAACCTCCAACCAGTTTGTAAAATACCTTGCTCAAAATTCTCATTCAAAGCAGTTGGATTAGATGGAAGTGATTCGATAAAAACAGCTCTCGTGCTTGTTTCACTGATGCCATTAAAAGTAACTGTTAAGGTTACGGAATAACTACCAGGATTGTTGTAAACGATTTTCGGACTTCTTTCAGTCGATGTCGCTGGAACACCTCCGGGGAAACTCCAAACCAAAGTTGCTTCTTGTGGACTCACTGAATGATCAGTAAACCAGATTGTATCGCCCGGGCAAGTGAAATTTCGATAGTTCGATGAAAATCCTGGAATAATTGATGAGGCGCTTAACAAGTCATTTTCCCACACACCAAGATTCCACATCCCTAACCGCAATTTATTCTTCTTGTAAAACGGCAGAATCCTCAATGGATATGAAGCTGCAGGCATATCAGTTCCTACTTGTTCCCAATCTGCAAGCACTGCGTCGCGGTAAAACATCGGCCCACGGCTGCAAGCGATATACACACCATCGTTGGTTCCTGCTTGGTGCGCAATTGCTTTAATGGATTGATTGTTCAGCGTTGTATTGGTGATGTTGTTCCAAATACTTCCTGCATCGTCTGATCGGTAAACTTTGTTTCCATTACTTCCAGCCGTGTAAGCGATCCAAATTTTATTAGCATCTGTGTGACTAATGGTGAAATACAATTCCCTTCTGTTTTGAGGAAGTGTAAGCTGGCTGAACGATAAGCCTCCATCGGTACTTTTGTACAATCTACTCACATTGTTAACCAACTGTTGAACATAGAAAACTAGTGGATTAATTTGGCTCTGTTCAATCCATAAAACCTGATCAGAAGGATCGTTGCCAAAAGTGAACAAAGGCGCATAAGCATTGCCTCCATCGGTGCTTTTGTAGAGTACATTGTCTTTACCTAAATAAGCGACATTCCAATAAAATGGATCAAACAGGATTCGTGAGGAAGCATTGTCATAATAGCTTTCGTTGGGAAAAAGATCAACTGAAAACCTTGTTGCAATTCCATCTATAGAATCCGGAATTTTAATACCATCCATATCAGAAAAAAACGTTTTCTGTTCTGGACTATAATTCACGTAACCTGTAGCAGATTCTCCTCCTCCAAGTGAAAGAAAATTCCCTTCACCGTATAGATTGTTGCTTGCCGCATTTCCATTGTGATATCGACCTCCAACAATGATATCGTCGTTCCAGCCCTGATCCATTCCCCAAAAATTAACCGCACCAAGTCCCGATGTTTTAGCTACATGTGTAGTTGCCCAATCGGTTGAAAGGTTCAAACCACCATCACTACTGAACCAAAATTGCTCAGAAGAATCGGACGTCTTGAACACCTTAAATTCTTGTAAGTCAACGTGCATCAAAGGAAGATCTCCAAGATATCCACCAACCGGTGTGTAAGTTGCCCCACCATCTTCACTTCTCCAAAGGTTCAATCCACCGATAAGCAAACGTGTTTCATCCAATTGAGAACAAGCAAATGCGGTATTGTAATAGATTTGATTGTAATCAGACGATTGGCCGTCAAAGTCCATTAAGTTTGGATGTGTTTCTTGGTTGTAAGGCATGCCTTGAAGTGTATGAGGGAAACTCCAAGATTCACCTGTATTTGAGCTTGAATAGACGCCAATAGTTCCGCGAAGCTGAAGTTGGGCAGCTGTTTCACTCGAACCAACAAGCAATACGTAAACCCGATCTGGATTATCGAGTGTAACGGCAATTCTTCCACCACGGCATTCAATTAAACCAGCGTCATTTGCAGGAACTGAAAACCAACCTTGCGGACGAATAGTGAATGTATTCCCACCATCGGTGGACTTATAAAAATCAGCAATCTGAGTGGTTGAATTGTATTGTAAAGCATACATCGTTTGTGGATTTCCGGGCATAAATTCAACCGACATGCTAGTACCGTTGAAAATCTGCGTCCATGTTAATCCATTGTCTGTGCTTCTGTATAAACCTAAATTCGTTGCTGCAAAAACAACTTGATTGTTAGTCGGATGCCAATTGAATTGGTATACCTCGATATTCAAGGATTGAAAAGCCGTATTGCCAGAAACTGTCCATGTTGATCCTCCATCATTGGATCTCCAAATCTCATTATTTGAGGAAAATATAACTACATCTGGATTGGTTGGATCAATTGAAATTGCATTAATGGTTTCAACAGATAAACCTTTCGAAACATAACTCCAGGTTTCGCAGCCATCTATCGATTTATACACTCCACCACTTTCGGTTCCGCAATAATAAACAAGTGGATTTGATGTGCATCGTTCGAAACAGTAAACGTTCGAGTGGTCAGAAATCAGCACATTGTTGTCGGCATTGTTGTATTTAACATTGAAATGATTTTTGGGTCCTAGATAACTCCAAGCGCCAACATCTCTAGAATTTCCTCTATTGATTGAATTGGCTTCCTGTAATCGTTCCTTTGATGATGGCATTTTGATGCTTCCATCCTCGGTAATAAATGGCGCGATATAACGTCTCCAGCGCTTGTACCAGCGCGTATAAACATCATGCTTTTGGTTATTTTGTTCGAAATATTGATTCCTTAAACGATCAACTTTAAACACATCAGGTTGATCAGAGTACATTTCTTTAACCCATTCAGGAAGCGTTGGATCATTTGGATTGATGCGTGGTTCGTTGTAGGTATATTGGGCAAATGATGACAAAGATGTCAGAAACAAAACAAGGGCTAAAAAATGTTTCACCAGATTAAATTTTTGAATTGAAAGAATTAAAGAAACTCCAAAATAAAGGAGCTTAGAAGAGTTGTTCTAAATTGTACAGACTAGAAAAAGAACATTTCCTTTATGATTTTCCCATTTTCTATTTGATAAACAGCAATTTCTTCGAGTTTAGAACGCTCTCCTCCAAGGATTTCAGCATCCATCCACATGGCACATGAAAAATGATTTCCGGATACAATTGGATCAGAAACGCCCGTTCCGTGCAATTCCATGATCATCATGGCCATCATTTCTTGTTTATCAATCATAGCTTGCTTTCCGATGGCATCTGGAATTCCAGTGTGAGCAGGCTCAATGGCACATGCATCATCGGAAAACAATTCTTCATATGCTTGCAAATTTTGCCCAGCTCTACAAAGTTCAACCAGTCGATTTGCTATTTCTAAAGTCGTCATGCAATAATGATTTTTAATTAGTCTAAAATTTCGTGAACACTATTTTTGATGCCATCTGCAATAGAATCTAATGGAAGGTCGTTGGCATCTTTTCCAAATGGATCTTCAATTTCTTCGGCAATTAACTCCAAACTTGCCAATACATAAAATATGATAGAAACCACAGGAATAACATAATAACCCAAGGAGAATACATATCCAAAAGGCAATGTAATTACATAAAGAAAGATGAATTTCTTTAAAAATACAGAATAAGAATAAGGAATTGGAGTTTTGCGAATTCTCTCGCAAGCACCTACAGCATCAGTGAAATTAACTAATTCTTGATTGATAAAAAGCAATTGTTCACCACTAATTTTTCCTGAATTATTTAGTTTGGCTGCATTTGAAATAATATGTGCTGCAATTTGATTGGGAATATGTTTTTCAACATTCACCATTATCGATTGAAATCCTTCACAATCCTCAATTTCATCCAAGTTAATTTCGGAGCGCAAATGACTTTTAAATGCAAATGCATAATTGGGAATCATCGTTTTATAAAAGGCCTTTTCGCTTGGTGCAATTACACTGATTTTCAAAGCTAAGTTGCGACTTGAATTAACGAGACTTCCCCAAATCTTCCGACCTTCCCACCATCGTTCATAAGCAGTGTTGGTGCGAAAAACGAGCAGCATAGAAATCACCAATCCTAAAGTAGAATGAATGAGAGATAAATTTTTCACATGGCTGGTTTCTGCCAACTTCCAGACAGAAATTTCAAGCCATGCTACGAAACCAGCATATGCTCCAATAGCGATGATAACAGGGAGCAATTTTCTAAAAGTATCCGCCTTGTGAAATTGGAAAATTATAGAAAACCACTCTTTGGGGTCGTAACGAATCATATCGAATTGTAAATCCCGAAATTAAAAGATTGAATCCAATTGTGCGCAAAATAATAACCCCGTCAAATTAAAATGATATTCGATGTTGGTTATCAGATTAAATTAAACACTTACTGCACTCGGTTCATAGGCAAGTACTGGACCTAACCAGCGTTCCATCTCTTCGAATACATACCCTTTTCTACGCGCATAATCTTCAACCTGATCGCGTTCTATTTTACCCAATCCGAAATATTTACTTTCGGGATGACCAAAATACCAGCCACTCACAGCTGCCGTGGGATACATTGCATAACTCTCAGTCAAGGTAATACGAGTGAGTTCAGTTGCTTGAAGAATTTCAAATAGCAATCCTTTTTCTGTATGATCGGGGCATGCAGGATAACCTGGAGCCGGACGAATACCACGATATTTTTCAGTTATCAGGTCTTCATTCGACAAAGTTTCATCGGCAGCGTAAGGCCAAAATTCCATTCGGAAACGTTGGTGCAAGCGTTCAGCAAAGGCTTCAGCTAGACGATCTGCCAAAGCTTTAAGCATAATTGCACTATAATCGTCATGATTTGCTTCAAAACGAGCAACATGTTCTTCGATACCAATGCCAGCCGTTACTGCAAAACCACCAATATAATCAAGCACTTCAGCGCCTTTTGGAGCGACAAAATCGCTTAAACAATAATTAAATTGACCTGAGGTTTTCTTGTTTTGCTGACGCAAATGATGAACCCTTTTCAATACCGAACTTCTGGTTTCATCGGTATAAATTTCTATATCATCTTCAATTGATGCTGCAGGCCAAATACCAACTACGGCATTTGCAGTAAGCCATTTTTCCTCAATAATTTGAGTGAGCATTTTTTGGGCATCAATTAGCACTTTCTTGGCTTCTACACCAACCACTTCATCTTCTAGTATCGCTGGATATTTTCCATACAATTCCCATGTTGCGAAAAAGGGCGTCCAGTCGATGTACTTCGCTAATTCTGACAAATCATAATTTTCAAGCGCCTTGGTTCCTATAAAACTTGGCTTTGGTGAATGCTCTTGCTTGAAAACCAATTTCGATTTGTTCTTCCTGGCATTTTCGATGGTCAAATATTCCTTTGTTGCTGTTCTGCCAGCATGCTGCTCCCTGATTTTTTGATACTCAGCGTTAAGCTCTGCCATAAATGGTCCATTCAACTCAGGGTTGAGCAACGATCCAGCTACAGGAACCGAACGAGATGCATCAAGAACGTGAACAACAGGACCAGAATAATTCTGTGCGATTTTAACAGCAGTATGGGTTTTTGAAGTAGTTGCGCCTCCAATAAGCAATGGAATCTTAAAGCCTTGCTTTTCCATTTCCTTTGCAACAGTGACCATCTCATCAAGCGATGGAGTAATCAGTCCACTTAATCCGATAATGTCTGCACCAATTTCTATTGCCTTTTCCAAAATCTTTTGATAAGGCACCATAACACCAATATCGACCACTTCGTAATTATTGCAACCAAGTACAACACCAACGATGTTCTTCCCAATATCGTGTACATCACCTTTTACTGTAGCCATAAGGATTTTCCCATTGCTACTTGATCCACCAGCTTGCTTTTCAGCTTCGATATATGGCAACAAATGAGCAACTGCCTTTTTCATCACTCTTGCAGATTTTACTACCTGAGGCAAGAACATTTTTCCACTACCAAACAAATCTCCAACGATGTTCATTCCATCCATTAGAGGTCCTTCAATCACTTGTAAAGGTCGATCGAACAGTAATCTACATTCTTCGGTATCTTCGTCGATGTACTCAACAATTCCTTTAATCAAAGCATGAGAAAGGCGAGCTTTTACAGGCATTTTACGCCATTCTTCATCCTTTTCTTGAACTTTTCCTTTGGATTTAATTGTCTCTGCAAATTCTACTAATCTTTCGGTTGAATCTATTCGACGATTCAACAAAACATCCTCAACTCTTTCTAGCAGATCTTTTGGAATTTCCTCATACACTTCAAGCTGTCCGGCATTTACAATTCCCATATCTAATCCAGCATTAATGGCATGATATAAGAATGCACTGTGCATAGCTTCTCGAACATGGTCGTTTCCTCTGAAAGAGAAAGAAATATTGGAAACTCCTCCACTAACCCGACACCCAACAAGGTTGTTTTTAATCCAACGTGTGGCATCAATAAAATCTACAGCGTAATTGTTATGCTCTTCGATTCCGGTTGCGACTGTTAGAATGTTTGGATCGAAAATAATATCTGTTGCTGGGAAGCCTACTTTAACTGTTAGAACCTCGTAAGCTCGCTTGCAAATTTCAATTCTGCGTTGAAAAGAATCAGCTTGACCTTGCTCATCAAATGCCATTACAACAACTGCTGCACCATAGCGCTTTACGAGTGTGGCTTGTTCGATGAATTTTTCCTCCCCTTCTTTGAGTGAAATGGAATTCACAATTGATTTTCCTTGCACGCATTTAAGGCCAGCTTCAATCACACTCCATTTGGAAGAGTCGATCATCACTGGAAGCTTTGCAATATCTGGCTCTGCAGCCATCATATTAAGGAAACGAACCATGGCAGCTTCTGAATCAAGCATACCTTCATCCATATTCACATCGAGCACTTGTGCACCGCCTTCTACTTGATGAAGTGCAACCGTTAATGCTTCTTCATAATTTCCTTCGGTAATAAGTCGGGAAAATTTTCTAGATCCAGTTACATTGGTGCGTTCTCCAATGTTCACGAAATTCGTTTCTGGTCGAAGGGTAACCGGCTCCAATCCCGAATAAAATGGCATCGGTTCCAAGTCTGGAATTTGGTGGGGTTTATATTCCGCAGCAATTCTAGCAATTTCGCGAATGTGTGGAGGTGTAGTTCCACAACATCCTCCAATTATATTTATAATGTTATTGTCGAGATACTCACGAATCTGAGCACCCATTTGTTCAGGTGTTTCATCATAATGTCCAAAAGCATTTGGCAAACCAGCGTTCGGGTGAGCCGAAATTCTGAACTTTGAATTCTTCGCTAAGGTTTCAACATACGGACGAAGTTGTCGAGCACCAAGCGCGCAGTTAAAGCCTACTGAAAGCAGGTCGATGTGAGAAATGGAATACAAAAAGGCTTCTGCCGTTTGCCCTGTAAGTGTTCGTCCGCTTTGATCGGTAATAGTTCCAGAAACCATCACTGGCATTTTCTTGCCAATCTTTTCACAGAATTGATCTATTGCAAAAAGTGCAGCCTTGGCATTCAATGTATCGAAAATCGTTTCAACAAGTAGGATGTCAACTCCTCCATCGATCAATCCACGCAATTGTTCCGTGTAAGATTCAACCAATTGGTCGAAAGTAATTGCTCGATAACCGGGATCATTTACATCAGGCGAAATACTTGCAGTTCGGTTTGTTGGCCCGATAGATCCAGCAACAAAACGGGGCTTATCCGGGGTGAGTGCTGTGTATTTGTCGGCAGCCATTCGCGCAAGTTTCGCTGCAGCTACATTCAGATCATATACAATATGTTCAAGATGGTAATCTGCTTGTGCAATGCTAGTTGCGCTGAATGTATTGGTTTCTGCGATATCAGCACCTGCTTCGAAATATTCTTCGTGAATTCCAAGAATGATTTCTGGTCGAGTAAGAGCAAGTAGATCGTTATTACCTTTTAGAGGATGCTCATGGTTTTCAAAATGGCCTTTTCGAAAATCCTCCTCCTCGAGCGTATAACGCTGGATCATTGTCCCCATCGCTCCATCGAGCACCAAAATTCTTTTACTGAGTTGTTCCTGTAATACAGACATAGTCGCTTCTTGTGGTCGAAGTAAAACTTAGCAGAAACACTAGGGCTGAAGGCTTGAATTGAATTCATGCTTATCTGCTCCCGAAATCGGGATTAGGAATTGGCACCGTGCTATGTTAGAGTGGTTGCCAAGACGTCAAAGGGCCTATTCCCTCGGTCTTTCTGGATAAGTAAACTTCAATGAACTTAAGAGCAAAGATAATAAAGGCGTGAAGCAAAACAACGGTAATCTAATGTTTAGATAAAATGGGGGAAATCGTAATAAAATGAACGAAAATATGCAGTGAGTAAAAAGTCGAAAATTCAGATAATCGACTGAATTTATACGCTTTATAAAATTTCTTGCCCGGGGCCAGTTCCCGCTGACCCCGATTGAAAGTTCGAGAAATAAAATTGAAACAACCAGTGTTAACCGATTATAAACGGATATAAACGTTTAAATCGAAAATCCTGTAACATACTAGTAGCATATAGAGTTAGAATCTTCAACAGATCGTCTCGATTTATTAGTTGCAGCAATCGTAAACATTAATTTTTAGAATTAAAAAATGTGTGCAAATTGTTAAGCGCAAAAGTTTTATGAAAAATTGATCTAACGTTTCCAATTTGTGCATACTTCATTAAGGTCTAATTATCAACACTTTAATAAAACACAAACTGGCTTAACGAACTTTTTCAAATGAAAAGGAAACACAAACCAAGTTTTCATCTATTTGATTTTGTGTAAATTACATACCCCATGTACACAGAAACTTAGAAAACAGTACTAAAGCGCTATTAATAGATTAGAAAGATTGTAGCGCTTCTTGTTCTTAACTTAGCGAAAGAAAATTCAATGATGATGCAACGCACAATGTTCAAATTCCATCTTGGCTTGTGGTTATAGCACAAAAACGAACGAGATCTAAAAATTATCTGAAAAACAGATTACCAATTACTTGCAAATCAGCAAATCTTTGATTGATGCCTGCAAAAGTGGGAAAAGGGAAGCACAAAAAATTCTCTATGAGACAATCTCTGCCCGTTTGTTCCAAATCTGTTTAAGATATGCGCCAAATTCAGATGATGCAGCCGATATACTTCACGACTCGTTTATAACCATTTTAATAAAAGTAAATCAGTACGACGAGCGAGGAGATTTTATGGGATGGTCGATGAGAATCACTGTCAATACTGCTTTACAATGGTTAAGAAAAAACAAAAAGCTTAAGCTAACAGAAGAAATAGACGAAAAGAAATTTATCCTTCAAATGGATGCTTCAGATCGGCTAAATGAAAAAATGATCCTGAATTTAATTGCCAAACTTCCCGCAGGCTACAGAACTGTTTTCAACCTTTACGCAATCGAAGGTTACGACCATTCAGAAGTTGGAGAGATGATGGGAATTTCAGAAAGCACGTCACGTAGTCAATTCTCTAGAGCACGTGCCTTACTTCAAAAATATTTACAACAGGAAGAACTCGTTCCTGTAAAATTTCGAATCGCATGATGGAAAATCAAGATAAACACTTCAACGAATTGGTCGATAAACTCAAGTACGGCGAAACAATTGCCCCAGCCGCTGTTTGGGAAAAAATCGAGACTACCCTGAACCAAGGAAGAAAAAAGAAGGCAGCTTACTTTTGGGTTTTAGGTTTGGCACTCACATTTATTGTTGCTGGATCAACTGCATATTTCCTTCAGAACTCTTCTGATGCTGAAGAAAAAACAATAGCTCAGGTTCCAATTGTTGCTTCAACAGTTAGTGAACTAAACAACCAAGCAGCTGCTGAACCCGATCCAAGTGAGATTAAAAAAATGGGGCTTAATTCACAAAGCAACACCCCAAAAGCTCCTTTTGAAAACGAGGAGATGTCTGCTGAAAAATCAACTAATATCATCCAAGAAAAATCTAATAAACCAACCACCGATCAAGATTACAGCCCTACTGCTGAAGAAATTGCTAATCAAGAATTATTTGCACACAAAAGAGTTGAGCCTTTGGCTGTTACATTCGAATCGATGGGCGTTGATTCAATGAACATAGTTGAGAATACTTCATCGATATCTGGCGAGTTTACTCAAAAACAATTGGACAAAGAATATCGCCTATTTTCAGTTTATGCAGGATACGGTTTTTTTGACCAAAACTTAATCATGGCAAATCCCCATGCAGATACAGTTTCATTCAGGGCCGAAAAAGGGCAGCAATTCAATGTTGGGATACAATACAATGTATCGAAAAACTGGGCAGTTGATTTTAATTTTGGACTTTCAAATAACGATTGGACTTCAGCAGCAAGAATTATCGTTGAAGAGGAAACTCTTCCGGCCGGAATAGTTCCACATGTTTATATGAGCACAAACTTCCAATTCAACGAAGTAACCAATACAGGCGATGTTAATGAGATACTCATTGAAAATCCTAGTCAAAGCGACATTCAGTTGGTACATAAAATGAAATATGCACATTACAGGTTGGGATTCACCTATTCTATCAATGATTTTAAGCATTGGGATATTCGAGCCTTGCTACAAGCTGAATACATGCAACTCAGAGATGTAAGTGCATTTTTCCAAGCGGGCGACCACTTTATTAGCTATCCCGTAAGTGGCTTTAAACGTGGAATTTGGGCCTTAAGACCAGGAATTAACTTGGCCTATAAACTGAATGATTCATTTTCAATTTATACTGAAGCTAGCACATCCGTTAGAGGAACCTACCTCATGAAACATCCCAATTGGAAGATTTATGAAAACCAATTCGGCCTGTTTTGTGGAGTGCGTTATTCTTGGTAGTATTTAGTTGTTTTTGATGATCTTCACCTTGTTGCCGGCGAGTTGTTGATAGCCGAGATCGTAACAGTAAAACATCAAACGACCGCGGCGATCGGATGTTTGATGTGTAAAAAACGCAAAGTCAAAACCCATCAGCTTCAGTTGAAAAGTAGTAATCACTGAATTGTCTTGAAATCTTGTCAATAAGTCATATAATATTGACCTGTTTTTGACCAGAATCAAATTCACTTTCTTCACGCTGGTTTGATTGATAACTCGCTTTCGGTTATTGTGAGAACTCCTACAACTGTCGCTACAAAACTTTTTATCGATTCGACCGATCATGATCTCATCACATTCTTGGCAATGATTAGGTTGAATATGCATATAAGAAGAGTTATGAAAGACCCTAAAGTAGAATGCCAACACCAATACTCCAATAAGAATTACCACTTATTTTTGCTGTAATATATTACACATTATCTATTTAATACAAATAAACAATAGATTAAACAAGCCAACAAAGCCGTAATCGCTTACCATTTAAGCAAATTAATTGAAATATCACTGTAATTAGTACAATGAAGTCAAATTGAACTTAAGATCTGATTATACACTTATTATACTATTGCTAAAATAGCCGATTTAACCGTTTATAATCGTTTATAACCGTTTCATTGCCGGATAAATCCAAAACACGATCCTATCATTGCATTGTCAATTGATAATCGGAACAACAGGGTGCGCACCTCTTTTCTTAACTCAAACGATCAACAACATGAACAACTTACGCAATTCTGTTCGCCTTATTGGAAACCTAGGCGGCAATCCAGAAATTAAAGAAATTACAGGAGGTAAAAAGCTGGCAAAGTTCAGCCTTGCTACAACCGAAAAGTACAAAGATGCAGATGGAAATCCTGTGAGTGAAACCCAATGGCACAATATTATTGTTTGGGGAAGACAGGCCGATTTTGCCCAGAAATACCTTGAAAAGGGAAATGAAATCGTTGTCGAAGGCAAACTTATAAACAGGAATTATATCGACAAGGAAGGAACCAAAAAATACATTACGGAAATCAATGCGAATGAAATTCTGAAAACAGGGAATAAGAAAAATAATTAATTCAAATCGTCATTGATTCGAAAATATTTGGAATCAAGACGTCATTTTGATTGTTTTCAGCTTGCCAAAAGGATCTCTTCAACCGTTGAAGCATATCCTTTTGGCATCTGCATTCATGATAAGTGTGGTAAGATGCAACTTCATATAAGAAACAAAAATTACATTTTATACTGATAATCATAGAGTTAAAACTGCAACATCAATAGTGTTCGTGTAATAAAGGACGTAAATCCAGAAAGAATATCCTTCAACTTATGCTCGATCATTTCGTAAACGCTTATGAATCTACCTATTCATGTCAGCATATTTTTTATTTTGGAAATGCCTTTCTGTTTTCTTTCTGAGTTTAGCATTGCTAATCATACTGAATGATCTTTTTGTTATTCGCCGATTATGCCTCACCAATAGAGGCAAAACGCAAAAAGAATGGAAACTAATTTATACTCTATCGGTACCATTCATCCTCTTTTTCTGCGGCCTGATTGGTCTTGCTATTATAGGTAATGCTTCGTATGAACTTACAATGGCATCTACAATCCTTCTTATTGGCTCCTTTTTGGCTGGTAAAATGATCAAAACAAGCGGATCTTCGGTTGAAACACTAAACAAAATTGATGATGCTAGACGTTTCCTATCTGAGGTTTTTCAAGAAATGGGAAACCTAATGATTGTAACGGATGAACATGGCATTATTACAATGGCCAACAAAACGACCGAAAAACTATTGGGAAAGTCTGAGGAAAGATTGATCGGACAAAAGGCAGAAGAGTTTTTTCTCCAAGAATTATTTGAGTTGCCCGATACACGGAAGGTAAAAGAAATCGGGTTACTTCTTCCTGGGCTGAAAGAACTCCCTCTTCAAATCACTGTGAACCATGTTACAACACAAGGAAAATCATATTTCCTAATTGTTGGACAAGATATTTCTCACCTGAAGATGCAAGAAAAACAACTAAAGAAATATCTGTTAAAAATAGAGCGTTCGAACAAAGACCTAGAGCAATTTTCTTATGTTGCTGCCCACGATTTAAAGGCTCCGTTGAGAGCAATACACAATTTAGCAGTTTTTATCGAAGAGGATTTAGGCAAACTTCCCGACCACGTTAAAATGAACATGGAACTTCTAAAAGGGCGAATTCAAAGGATGGAAGGCTTAGTAAATGGAATTCTCGAATATGCCAGAAGTGGAACGAAATCGGTAAATCCAGAAATTACTGATGTGGCAAATTTGGTAAGCGATATAGTAGATCATTTAGGCATTCAACAAGATCAACAAGTTGAAATTCAAGAAGGCTTGCCTGTAATTCTAACCCAACGATTATTGTTAGAACAGGTATTGTCGAATCTACTGAGCAATGCTCACAAATACAACGACAATCCTGATCCCAAAATCACCATTGCTTCAAAGGAACTTGATAAGGAATTCGAATTTTCGGTGAGCGACAATGGACCAGGAATACCCTTAGAAAGTCATCACAAAGTGTTTAGAATATTTCAAACTTTACAAGCCCGCGACACTTACGAAAGCACAGGCATTGGACTTTCTATTGTAAAAAAGATCATTGAAGAAAAAGGCTGTAAAATTGAATTGGATTCCTCTCCTGGAGAAGGATGTACTTTCAGATTTACTTGGCCAAAGTTGATGATGTAATTATTTAGACCCAGCGATTTGTTTGTCTTCCCAAACATTTGCACCATCAAGAAGATATTCTTCCAATCTGGATTCGCCGATTTTAATGCTGATTTTATCCATTAAAAACCTCACTTCACAACGAGACTTTTTAATCTTTTCAAAATCTGTTTCCTTTTCAGTTCCTTCTAAACGCCCTACTTGGGTAATGTTACCCATAATTGTATCCACTCCGGTAAGCTCTATAATGTACCATTTATCTTTAACACCTGCATTTACAGTAACTTCATTTTTCTTCTTATTCCAAAATATCGAATATTCAAGAGGCTTAACACCTTCAGAGAACATTTTACTTTTTCCAATCATTGAAAATCTGGCTTTGGTTCCAGCGTATTCAATCCCCTTCCTGCTTTGCGCTAACAACAGCGTCGATTGAAGACAAAAAACGAGGATAAAAGTGACTAATGATTTCATATGGTTAGATTGTCATTCAAAATTATCAAAATTCTTTGCCTGCTTAATTTATAGCAAGCAAGTACCAAATATAGGCACTATTACCTAAAAATAAAATCTTGTCCATTACTTTAAAAATATCGAGATTTTTCACTGCACGTTTTCTTCATTTTAACTAGATATCATTGAAGAAAAGGGAATTGCAGGAACAAAAAACTAGAAGATTGGGGATAAAATCTAGTCTTAACTACAGACGTATCATTTAAATTTTCATACCTTCCGAACCAATGGAAATTAAACCTGAGATCAAATTCGGTTTTTTGGCTGGACTTGCCTTGATAACGTGGACTATCGTTCAGTACTTTTTAGGATTTCACACCAACAACTTTGAATTTGGAAGCATTGCGTTAGTGGGCAATGTTATTTTGTTGTTGTTTCCGCTTTGGATGGCGCTGAATGAAAAAAAGTCGGACGCTGGCATGGCTTTCAATTTAAGATTAGGCATGCGCACAGGGTTATTGCTTTTGCTAATTTCATCAGCATTGGCCTCTGTATTTATGGTTATTTACGATTACAAAATCAATCCTTTGTGGGTAGATCGTATGATTAATTGGCAAAATTCAACCGATAAAAAGTTTGCTCTATCAACACTTGCAAATGATCCAGGTGCATCGGCTATTATTCTTAGCAATACAGAAATGCATTTATGTATGTATTTCTTTACCCTGCTTTTTTCAGGGATGCTACTGACCTTTTTAATCTCAATTGTTCAATTGCTTCGAAAAAATGCAACCGTTTAATGCAGCTTATCTAGGCTGTGAAGCAACAAAATTGCTAAGATTTTCTCGGTCAGAACTTGAGTTGAACAAAGAACTCACCGTTAAAAAGTAATTGTCCTTATCGGTTAAATACTGAAAAGCGAATTTAGCAACGTCCAATCGATCAGAAGAACTTGGATACAAATTCAATATCTCCTTCATTTGTTGCGATGTAAAGCACTTCATCTGTGGAATTTGATTTTTCGCAATTACAACTCTAGAACTTGAAGAACCTTCACGAGCAAGTGTTTCCCGCAACATTCTAAATTGTTCAGAAGTAACAACACAAGGAGCTGGAGGAGGCGTTTGAAGAACTGGCGGCGGCGGCATATTAGCAAGTCGACGTGCTTTCAGAAATTCAGCAAACGCAAATTTATTGGGTTGATGATTGAAAACCTGTTGCGCCTGATCGTAATTGGCTTCATCGAAAATTCTTGGATAAGCTGCCTTCAAAAACTCCATCCGATTGTTTTCTATAGTTAGAAAAGTTGCAACCTTCATCGCTTGGGCAACACTCAAACATGTTCTAGAAACCAAGGCCAAAGCTCCATCCATCCTTTGGGCTTCACCTTGACGATTGAAAATATCTTGCGCAAAAATCATAAAATCGTTCTCCGCTAAATAAGCATCACAATTTCGTACACCATTATAATTATTTACTGATGGGTAATTTAGCATCGGAAAAGACATTACCGGAACGGGCACAACCACCACTGGAGGTTCTACAATTGTTGCAGGCAATGTTACTGGAGATGGATTTGAAATCATAGGGCGGCCCTGTGAATTCAATTGATCATACAGCATAAACGCAGTTGAAAAGTGAGCAAACTCATCCATCAAGAAATATACATTCCCATAATCGGTGATGGAATTTAAACTCCCTGAAGCAATATTCAATTTTTGATCGTCACCATTAAATAGACGCATTACCTCACCAATTTGTAGCGTACTCAAACAGTTAGATCGAACAATTGCTGTTGCCTTCGACAATCTTTGTGTAGGATTTGTTATTGAAGTGATCGTTCTTAAACTCTGTTGAAATGCAACATTGCCCATTGGTGTAATACAAACTCCTTGTTGCTGAGCATTTAAAGTTAGACCAAAGAAAATGGCCACGACGAAATAAAGAATGTGCTTTTTCATATGTATTGTTTCGAAACAACCGAATAAAAACTGTAGCGATTTAGGGTCGCAATTTAACTTTTCCCTAATTCATTTCTATCATGCTTTAATTATCAGTCTTTTCATTTTTTCCTTTCTATAAAATGACGCAAATATTTTCAGATTCATTGAGGCAATCATCACACTTTGTCAATATCGATTCCTCAAAATTTACGAACACTGTTATGGAAAACTCTTGCGATACAGATAGATCAAAAAAGGTGGAAATGAATTAGTTTCGCAACAACAATATTTCAGCCATGAACGAAACAGCCACTGCAGCATTAAAGACTCCATTCTTCCACATTCATCAAGCCCTTGGCGCTAAAATCTTGCCTTTCGCAGGTTATGAAATGCCTATTACTTACGCCGGGGTGATTCAAGAACACGAATGTGTTAGAAATAAAGTTGGAGTGTTTGATGTGAGTCACATGGGAGAATTTATCCTTCGTGGCCCGCATGCGCTAGATCTTATTCAGAAAACTACAAGCAACGATGCTTCTAAGTTAACTGATGGAAAGGTTCAATATTCTTGCTTCCCAAATCTCGAAGGCGGAATAGTGGATGATTTGCTTGTTTATAGAATTAAGGAAGACCAATACATGTTGGTGGTGAATGCTTCCAATATCGAGAAGGATTGGAATTGGCTGAAGGAAAATGATTCATGGGGAGTTGAAATGCTCAACATATCTGGCAAAACTTCCCTGCTTGCAGTTCAAGGTCCGCTAGCAATCAAAGCACTTCAAAAACTAACCGATTTTCAACTGGATTCATTGGCTTATTATACATTTGCCAAATTCCAATTTGCTGGAATTGAGAATGTTCTTGTTTCAGCAACTGGTTATACAGGTTCGGGAGGATTTGAAATATATTTCGACAATGAACATGCGGATTTGATGTGGGAAAAGATTTTTGAAGCAGGAAAGGAATTCGGAATTGAGCCAGTTGGTTTGGCTTGCCGCGACACACTGCGTTTGGAAATGGGTTTCTGTCTTTATGGAAACGACATCAATGATACAACCTCACCTATTGAAGCTGGTTTGGGTTGGATTACCAAATTTTCGAAAGACTTTAATAACAAAGCAGCATTGGAAGCTCAAAAAACCGATGGTGTAACTAAAAAGCTAGTAGGATTTGAATTGGTAGATAAAGGAATTCCACGCCACGACTACGAAATTTGTGATGAATCAGGAAAGACAATCGGCATCGTAACTTCAGGAACCATGGCTCCTAGTTTGAAAAAAGCAGTCGGAATGGGCTATGTTCCAGCTTCACTAGCTGCAGTTGATTCAATCATCTTTATAAAAGTTAGAGATAAACTATTGGCGGCAAAAGTTGTCAAGATGCCTTTCTGCAAAGCCTAACAATAAAATTCATTTGCATTGAATTCCATACAAACTTGTTACTCTCCTGTCCTATTCCCACTATTCAAGGAGGATAATGCAATCGTGGTGGTGGTTGATGTACTCCGTGCAACTTCCGCAATTTGTGCTGCAATCCATCATGGTGTAGATAAAATGATTCCTGTAGCTGGATTGGATGAAGCAAGAAAATACAAAGCAGAGGGTTTCCTTGTTGCTGCTGAAAGAAATGCAATTAAGCAGGAGGGCTTCGATTTTGGAAATTCACCATTCCATTACATTGATGAAGACCTTAGCGGCAAAACTATTGTAATCTCTACAACCAACGGCACACAAGCCATTGAAGCAGCCAAAGATTCATCTACCATCCTCATTGGATCGTTCTTAAACATCACTGCGGTGGCCAATTGGATCCTTCAACAAGATAGAAATGTAATCGTTCTTTGCGCTGGATGGAAAAACAAATTCAATCTTGAAGATTCAATTTTTGCTGGCGCACTCAGCTTGAAGCTTATTCAATCTGGAAAATTCAATACAGCCTGCGACTCAACGATTGCCGCTGGTTATCTTTACGAAAGAGCCAACAACGATCTTTACGGCTTCCTAGAATATTCTTCACACAGAAAACGACTGAAGGATCTGCAATTAGAAAACGACATTCGTTACTGTTTAACTGAAGACCAAATGGAAACTATCCCAGTTTACATGGATGGAGGTTTGGTTCATATGTCAAAATTTGAGGTAGTTAACCCTTAAACATTCAAAAGAAATCAATATACCATGATAAAAAAGACGATCCTCATTCTGTTTTTCATTTCGGGTATTCAGTTGATTTTTTCACCTCAGGCAAATACTTGGGGCTTTTTCGCCCACAAGGAAATTAACCGTATTGCTGTTTTTACTTTACCGAGTGAACTCACTGGATTTTACAAGGCCAATATTGAGTTTATAACAGAACATGCGGTAGATCCCGATAAACGCAGGTATGCCATAAAAGATGAGGCAGCCCGACATTTCATCGACTTAGATCGATATGGAAAGTCTCCCTTGGATTCTCTGCCCAGAAAGTGGGAAGATGCGGTCAAGAAATATGGTGAAGATTCGCTTAAGGCACACGGAATTGTTCCATGGCACATTGATGTGATGGTGAAACGACTCACTTCTGCGTTTCGTGCAGAGGATTACGACCGAATCCTGCAGCTTTCAGCCGATTTAGGCCATTATATTGGAGATGCACACGTTCCATTGCACACCACGAAAAATTACAATGGACAACTTACCAATCAAAAAGGAATTCACGGTTTTTGGGAGTCTAGATTGCCTGAATTGTTCAACGATAATTACGACTTCTTTGTTGGAAAAGCTAAATACATTGAAGATCCTTTAGCTGAGGCTTGGCAGGCAGTTGCAGAGAGTTTTGCAGCAAAAGATTCGGTGTTGCTTTTTGAAGCTGAATTGAATGCTAAGTATCCACAAGACCGCAAGTATGCATTCGAAAATCGTGGCGCAACACTGATGAAGGTTTACAGCGCTGAATATTCCGACGAATACCACAGAATGCTCGATGGTATGGTAGAACGCAGGATGCGCAAAGCCATAGTTACAGTTGGCTCTATGTGGTTTACAGCTTGGGTAAATGCTGGTCAACCAGATTTAAATAAATACAAAGATCGCAAGATCAGCAAAGAAACAGAAGCCGAACTAGCCGACGAGGACAAGCATTACCAAGAAGGGAAGCTCAACGGCCGCAGCTGCGATTGATAACAAATTGTTTATATATAATCCAAAAGAAAAGCCCCCGCTGAAATGAATCAACGGGGGCTTTTCAGTATTGGTTTGATCGCTTATTCAGCAACAACTTCGAAGCTTACATCAACTTTGATGTCTTTGTAAATCTTCACGTGTGCGCTGTAAGTACCAAGTGACTTGATCGCTTCTTCATCGAAAGAGATGTTTTTACGGTCAACCTCGATACCATTCTTACGGAATGCTTCAGCAAGTTGGATGGCATTAACAGAACCAAATATTTTACCGGATTCACCAACTTTGGCACCGATTTCAACTTTTGTACCTGCCAATTTCTCTGCAATTGCTTGAGATTCTGTACGGATCTTTTCTTCTTTGTGGGCGCGTTGGCGAATAGTTTCAGCCAAAACTTTACGGTTCCCGTCAGTTGCTAAAATTGCATGACCTTGAGGAATCAGGAAATTGCGACCATATCCAGGACGAACATTAACGATTTCGTCTTTGTTCCCCAGATTTTTAACGTCTTGTTTCAGAATTACTTCCATGGTTCTTTTCCTTATTTCATTAAGTCAGCAACGTAAGGCATCAGAGCAATGTGGCGTGCACGCTTAACAGCTTGAGACACTTTGCGCTGAAACTTCAGAGATGTTCCGGTGAGTCGGCGAGGAAGAATTTTTCCTTGCTCGTTTACAAACTTCAGAAGGAAGTCTGCGTCTTTGTAGTCAATGTACTTGATTCCACTTTTCTTAAAGCGGCAGTACTTCTTTTTCTTAACCTCTACAGTTGGAGGGGTTAAATAACGGATTTCAGATTGAGTAGCCATTTTTCAGATTTTTATGCCTCAGCCGGCGTTTCGGTTTTAGATTTTTCAAATCCCTTGGTACGTTTCTTCTCGTTGTACGCCAACGAATGCTTGTCGAGCGCAACGGTTAGGAAGCGGAGAATACGCTCATCGCGCTTAAACACTACTTCCAGTTTAGAAACTAATTCACCAGGTCCTTGAAATTCTAGGAGGTGATAAAAACCCGTAGTCTTCTTCTGAATCGGGTAAGCCAATTTGCGCAGACCCCAGTTCTCTTCGTGAACTAGTTTAGCGCCATTTTCGGAAAGCATGGCTTTGAACTTGCCGACCGTTTCCTTCATCTGATCTTCAGACAAAACGGGAGTCATAATGAAAACGGTTTCATACTGATTAAGCATGGGCAAAATTGTTTTTTAGGAGCGCAAAAGTAGTAAAAAGAATGATACATACAAGCATTGCGCTTTTACTTGTATCTCATTATGCATTATTTTTTCAATCAATTAGTTTACAATGAGTTTCTGGATTCGATCGCCAAAGCGAGTTTGTACTCGAATCAAGTAAATGCCAGATTGTAAATCGCCAGGCTGCAAATAAAATCTTGCTTCCCCCGACGAAATCTCGCCTGCAAAAATCTGTTTTACTAACCTGCCTGTAACGTCAAGAACTTCCAATTTGATCGATAATCCATCAGGCGTAAAAACCGGAATACACGTTAAACCAGATGTTGGATTTGGGAATGCAGTAACTGAAAAAATCTTATCCAAAATATCCTTCTGAACCGATGTTACTGTGCTTGTATCGAATACCATGAAATCCCATCTGCCTTCAGGCGCAGTAAGCGGGCGAACCTGGATCTTCCCAGTTTCAGAAATTCCTTGTATATAATAGTATACTTTAGTTCCTGCTTCTTGTGCAGGAATTACAGCCGTCCAATTGTCGTTTGTTCCAGTTTCCGACATCGGCACTGAAGTGAATCCTGCCAAAGTATCTGTAGAAAAATACAAAGTAGCCGACTGAACACCACTTCTGTGCTTGATTAAGGCGTTTACAGCGTAAGCGTTTTGAGTGTCGTAAGTGTCATTTAGCGGTTGATGCGAAATGAGCAAAGGATCATTTACACCTACCGAATGTGTGATGCAATGGATGGCTCCAGAAGCTCCAATAATCGACTGACAATCAATTGGAATCACGCGGTAACCAGGAAGATTTTCCTTGTAAATTCTAACCGCGGTGGTATCGAAAGGCCCACCATAAATAGGAAGAAGAACGGTTCCGTTTACAAATACAGAGTTTGAATATGTTCTGTAATCTCCACCATTGTTCGGATAAATTGCAGTTACATTGCCCGTGTAATCAGGTGGTGCAACAACTCGCTTAATTTTGTAAGGTGTTCCGAAAACCGAATTGAAGTTATCTAATACATAAAGCAAATTAGCCTCTATTTGAGGACCATCAGCAATTCCGGTTGGATATTGAGACCACAATAAGGTTTCCTCATCAAGCAACTTCACGTGCATATCTATATGGTGTATTCCATCGTAAGGAAGCACCTCCATTTTAATGTATTGATCGATGCCCATATAATCAGACATGATTTGATCTATTTGAACTTCGGTTTTGGTTGGATTCTCTTCAAGAATTAAGTTAGAAGAAAAAGCTGTTCCAAATCCATCACTCATAAAATTTCCGCCTGTATGTATTACGCGGTTAGGTTCGATCGTGGTTTGAACCAGATTTAAATCTAGCTCACGGGCATATCGTCGTGGGATTGAATCGTCTTGTAATCTTAATGCTCTGTTGTATTTCCAATCTAACAGAAACAAAGAATCTACATCATTGATATACACTGAATTTGCGCCATAATCGCGAATCCAAAGCGAATTACTCGGCTGAGTAACAATTTGCACGTTTGGTCCAAGTATTACGTTGTAAGTATTGGTTAATTCATTGGCGGCAGTTGCTGCATTGGGCGCATGAACAATTACTTTGCACTCTTCTTGGGCGTATCGAATGATTTCTGCCAAGGTTGGTTTGTAACTTTGCCATGTAACCACCAATGCTTGTATTTCTTCCCACTCTGCAGCGGTTCTTAATGTTCCTGTTGGAGGTACATCAGTAATAACAGATTGACAAGAAGTTTGGAAAGGCTTAAAAACGATGAGCATCAGGACAATGTTCAGTAACCGTAAATTCATAAAATTTTTCAAATTGGATGGCTAAGATAGTGGAGAAAACAATAGATGCCATTTTTAAACGATTCTAACGTTGTGGTTCCAATAATACTGATCAATTAAACCATATTTTTACTTTGCCATCACACCGAAAACCTGCCTAAATACTTATGACTGAAGCACAGAAAATTGCCCATTTACATCGCAGAGCCGGATTTGGATTAAACATCCGCGAAAGCGCTTCAGGCAAGCTAACCGATCATATTGATAAAGTATTAAGTTCAAATAAAACATACAATGGCTTGTTTCTTCCAGGTGAAGAAAAAGTGACTACCGGCGAGTTGCTATCAATGGACAAAGAAGAACGAAAAGAAATTCTTCAAGATTTGGCAGCCAACATCAAGCGCTTAAATCTCGAATGGTTGAAAGAAATGGGCAAAGCCGAAGGTCAACTTCGCGAAAAAATGTCGCTTTTTTGGCATGGTCATTTTGCAGTACGCGTCCGCGGATATTCGCAAGTAGAACAGTACATCAACACGATAAGAAAGTATTCATTATCCAATTTTGGGGATCTCTTGATGGCAGTAAGCAAGGAACCAGCGATGTTGAAATTCCTCAACAACCAACAAAACCGAAAGAACAGTCCGAATGAAAATTTTGCCCGCGAAGTGATGGAACTCTTCACTTTAGGCAGAGAAAATTATACAGAAAACGATATAAAGGAAGCAGCAAGAGCATTTACAGGTTGGAATTTCAATGAGGAAGACGAGTTTGAAATACGCACCAATCAGCATGACTACGGTGAAAAAACTGTTTTCGGAAAAACTGGGAAGTGGGAAGGCGAAGACGTTATCCGAATGATTTTAGAAAGAAAAGAAACAGCTCAATTTATAACCCGAAAAATCTACCGTTTTTTGGTAAGCGAAAACATAGACGAAAACAGAGTTTCCACTTTGGCAAATCTCTTTTTCGAAGCCAAATATGATATTCCAACATTGCTCAGAGAAATTTTCAAATCCGATTGGTTCTACAGTCCAGAAATTGTTGGCAGTTTAATTAAAAGTCCTGTTGAACTCATCGTAGGACTAAACAGAACGTTTGGAATTTCTTATTCAAATTCTCAGCCTTTACTCGCTGTTCAAAGAGTTTTAGGTCAAACTTTATTTTTTCCACCAAATGTTGCTGGTTGGGCTGGGGGAAGAAATTGGATTGACAATTCTACGCTTCTTACGCGCTTATCGCTGCCCAAAAAACTTGCAGAAGCAGATCAGTTAGATTATTCAGTAAAAAATAACATGGACGATGAAAATCCCAATGAATCGTCGAAGCCCAATCCGAAATACAAATTAGAATGCAACATGAATTGGGAATTGTTTGCTCAAAAGTTTGCTAATTTATCGAAAGATGAAGAATGGCAAGCCTTACAACAGCATCTTTTAGCCTCTAAGAATCTGATTAAAATGCCAGAAAAATTAATTCAAAAGTTGAAAGGAAAAGCGCAAATAGAACGGATTAAAATCATGAGTATTTACATTACTAGAACCCCAGAATATCAACTCGCATAAGCCATGAAAAGACGGGATTTTCTAAAGATATCAGGACTAACTGGAAGCACCTTGCTTGTTCCAGGTTTTTTAAAAGCATTTGAAGGTCAATTGGCAAAATTCACCGGAAAGCGATTGGTGATTGTTCAACTTTCGGGTGGAAATGACGGACTGAATACACTCATTCCGTTCAGTAATGACGCCTATTATCGTTCAAGACCTAAACTTGGAATACCACAAGAAAAACTGCTGAAGATTACCCAAAATTCAGGCTTTAATCCAGCGATGGAAGGATTTCGTAAGTTGTATGATGAAGGATTGATGAGCGTATTCAATGCGGTGGGTTACCCAAATCCAGACAGATCACATTTTAGATCAATGGATATTTGGCATACAGCGAGCAATTCTGATGAATATTTAAATACTGGATGGATTGGCAGATTGTTGGATGCAAATTGTCCTCGCAGTGAAAATGCTTGGTACGCTTTGGAAGTCGATGATACACTTTCATTGGCAATGAAGGGCCTTCAAAAAAGTGGATTTGCAGTAAAAGATCCACAAAGGCTTCAACAAATTACCCGCGATCCATTTTTAGCAGAAATTGAACAGAATGGAATGGCAAGCGAAGCATCAGGTGAATTATCTTTTCTCTATAAAACATTAGCTCAAACAACCTCATCTGCCAATTACATTGCTGAAAAAGCTGGAATCAAAAACAGCACGACAGTTTATCCTCAACATGAATTAGGCAATAGTTTGAAACAAATTGCTGAATTGATTTCAGCTGGAATGGAATCAGGCGTTTATTACACATCTATTTCAGGTTTCGACACACATGTGCGACAAGCAGAATCGCAAAATCGATTGTTGGGAGTGGTTAGTGATTCCATTTATGCGTTTACAAAAGACTTAAAAGAAGCAGGATTGTTAAATGATACTCTGGTTGTTGTTTTCTCGGAATTCGGACGACGGGTAAAACAAAATGCATCGAACGGAACAGACCATGGAACTGCTAATAATTTGTATGTAATTGGCGGTGGACTTAAAAAGCCAGGAATGCAAAATGACCTTGTGTCGCTTACAGATCTTGATGATGGGGATTTAAAGCACACAATTGATTTCAGAAAAATCTACGCAACCTTGTTAAATAAAGGCATTGGTTTCGATCATGAACAAGTACTTGGTAGGAAATTCGATTTGCTAAATTTCATCTAATTGTATGTGATGATTTTCGACAGATTAAGGTTGTCGCTTACACATATAACCACCGTTTGAAATAATAGCGTACATTTGCGACATTCTCACTGATCTTCTGGGTCGCAACCGACATTCAGAAGAAGAATAACCCGGGGCAAATATGATAAAGTCCCTTAAACCCAGGTTTCCATCCCATCGCTGATTCAGTGCGGTGAAGGCTTCGATGCCTGACCCAAAATAATAATGAAATTTGATCAATTAAACTTGATTGAACCAATTCTTCGTGCTTTACAAGAAGAAGGATATGTTCAGCCAACCCCTATTCAGGAACAAGCTATTCCGCTGGTTCTGGATAAAAAAGATTTATTGGGATGCGCTCAAACCGGAACTGGAAAAACGGCAGCATTCTCAATTCCAGTTTTACAACTTTTACATTCAAGGGTTCAAAAACCACAACCCGCAAGACCAATTCGTTGCTTAATCCTAACACCTACGCGCGAATTGGCTATTCAGATTGAAGAAAGCCTAAAAGCTTACGGAAGACATTTACCGCTTCGACATGCAGTAATTTTCGGAGGAGTTCCTCAGCGTGCGCAAACAGAAATGCTTAAGCGGGGAATCGACATTCTCGTTGCAACTCCAGGACGTTTGCTTGATTTGATGCAACAAGGATTTGTACACCTTCAAAGTTTGGAAATTTTCATTCTTGATGAGGCAGACCGTATGTTAGATATGGGTTTTGTACATGATGTTCGTAGAATTTTAACTAAGATTCCTTCTAAACGTCAGAGCTTATTTTTCTCTGCCACGATGCCCCCAGAAATTCAGAAACTGGCAGACACAATTTTGGTAAATCCTTCAAAAGTTGAAGTTGCACCAGTTTCATCCACAGCAGAAACGATCGATCAAACGATCTATTTCGTTGAAAAGAATGATAAGAAGCACCTCTTGGTAAAGCTACTAAAGGATCCCAAAATTAAATCGGCATTGGTGTTCACCCGAACTAAACATGGAGCCGACAAAGTCGTAAAAGACCTATTGAAAGCGGGTTACACAGCTGAAGCCATTCATGGCAATAAGGCTCAAAATGCTCGTCAGCGCGCACTAAACAATTTCAAAGCTGGAACTACCCGTGTGTTGATTGCTACTGATATTGCTGCACGTGGAATCGATGTGGATAGCCTGTCGCATGTGATTAATTATGAAATGCCCAATGTTCCTGAAACTTACGTTCATAGAATTGGACGAACAGGTAGAGCAGGAATGAGTGGAATCGCGTTTTCTTTTTGTGATGATGAAGAAATGGCTTATTTACGTGATATCCAGAAGCTGATTAAAAAACAGATTCCTGTTGAAAGTAACCATGCTTGGAGTATAAAGGGAGCAGAAGTTCCTTTGGTTTCAGGACATGTACACGTAAACAAGCCGGCTGCCAAGAAACAAACTGGAAATCAAGGCGGAAATCAAGGTGGCAAACCTGCACCTAAAAAGCACAACCACCAACAGAATTCAACAAAAAGCAATTCAAACGAAGGAGCAACGAATGCAGGTTTGAAAGGAAAAGGCAGACCATGGCATAAAAAAGGACCTCGGAAACCAAATCCGATTTCATATTGAGTTATAAAAAACGAAAGCCCGGTCGAACGCAATGTTTAACCGGGCTTTTCATTGAGAACAACACAAATTATTCTTTGAAAACGAGAATCTCTTTCATGACTGTTTCCATTTCGGTGAACTTGCCTTTGAATCTGGTTCCACGAACAATGTGGTTGTCGATCCAATGGTAATTGCCTCCGCGGGGTTTACCCATGAGGATTCCGTGGTATTTGAAGCCGTGACGGTTGAGCCATTCAACGGTAATTTCGCGAAGGTTTTCGGTTCTTGAAGTAAAAAATGTAATGATTTGTCCTTGATCGTACCAACGATTTAGTGTTTCAAGTGCATCAGGATATGGCACTGCGGTAACCATTCTCTCGGGTTCTTCATTGGGAACATCGTCGCAAATGGTGCCATCTATATCGATAAGATAATTGATTGTGTTTTTGTCTAAAACCGGGCTAGCTGGAAAACCATTCTCGTCTAGTAATGCATGTAATTGGTTGTCGACCATAACGATTTGATTTATTTACAAAGATAATTGGATTTTCATAACGTCGAAATGACAATAAGCCAAATTTATTATCAGGTTATCAATAATTAATTGTGAACAATGCTAAAATAGAATTTGGAATTTGACATCTTAGGATTGATTTGAATTCGTAAAATCGATGGGAATAATGAAGCAATTTGGATGCTTCCATGCTGTACGATAAAGCTATACGAAACACTAAAATAATCCGTTGGTAGCGAGATGCGAAACATGATCCTGTCAGTTATTTCGGTGCTTTTTTGGGGCAGTTGCGCTGAAGCCCAGCGGCAAGACTCCTTGTCCCCGGAAGGGGAAAAAACCAACATATTTAACAAACCGTTTTGCGATGGATTTGATTTTCCGTTTGGAGATGGGAATGGTGGCGGAATCTATACGGATGGAAGTGGAAAATCGCATTCTGGTTGGTATGTGGCAACAAAAACTGCTGAAGTTTACAGTTTAGGCATTAACACAGGCGAAGATTGGAATGGGAATGGCGGTGGAAATTCGGATGAAGGACAGTCTGTTTTTTCAGTAGCATCGGGGCAAGTAGTTGAATCGAGAGACTTTGGATCACCTTGGGGAAATATAATTACGATAAGGCATGTGATTTTAGAAAACTTGGACATTGACACCGTTTACAGTTCCTATGCTCATCTAGGGAAACGATTAGTACAAAATGGAGATCAAGTAGTTAGACGGCAAATGATCGGAGATATTGGAACTGATGGTGGCGCATATCCGGCACATTTGCATTTAGAATTGAGGAAGAAAACGATGCGTGATTTACCTGCAGATTATTGGCCTTCGGCAGATGGAAAGGACCAATCATGGATAATGGAGAATTACTATGAGCCAACGGAATACATCAAAAAACACCGTAAATGCTTGGTTCCTGCGCAAGAAGCACATTTGTTGATTGCGCGAAAATCAGATTATAGAATGAAATTGTATGAAGGAGGCAAATTCGTAAAAGAATATCGAATTGCATTAGGTCAATCGCCTGTAGGACATAAAATTATGCAGGGAGACAACAAAACACCAGAGGGCCAATATCGTATCATTGAAAAAACGGTTGGGCCATTTGGCGGGGCATACGGTGAATTTCTGGGTTCGCGATGGATGCGTTTGAACTATCCCAATACTTGGGACGCAGCGACTGGATTGCACAAAAAAATCATTTCAAAAGCGCAATTTGATCAAATTGAAAAGGCCAATGAGGCTGGTAGAGAGCCGCTTAAAACAAGCAAATTGGGAGGGGGAATTGGCATTCATGGCTGGAGTGGAAATTGGCCAGAAGCCGACCGCCAGAACCTAACTTGGGGTTGCGTTTCGATGGAAAAAGAAACCTTAGAGGACTTGTATCGAAAAGTGTCCAAAGGTTGTGCGGTGCTGATTTATCCGTGATTAGATTTTTTGAAGACCTGCTTTCACAAGTACCTTGCGGATGGCCATTCCAGTGAAATAGCCTACCCCTACTTTGATGCCTCTGCTTTTAAGCTGATTGTATCGGAAAAAGTTATAAAATCTTGAATAATTGCCGCCTTTGGGACGTTGGTAGCGACCATTGATGCCGAGTGTATCATTGCCCCAAGGAAATTTGAAATTAAAAACGAGCGATTCGGCAGAAAGCGAAGCATCGCAACGTTCTTCAACATCTTCTACTGGCAACAAGCCTGATTCTAGCGACAATTCATAAGCACGATTGAAATCGGTGATCCAAATGTGCGAAGGCGCTAGAAATTTTGTCCAAATACCAAAATCGCCCTTTAAATTATTGACAAAATCTTTGCTTTGAGCGAGCATTTCTGATTCTAGAACTGATAAGGTTTTCACAAGATCCTCGCCTTTTAAAATACGACTAAAGTCATCGTTGTAACGTTGAATTGCGGAAGTTGAATCGTAATCTTGAAAAGGAACATATCGATCGCCAGGGTACATCATCACAGGCTGCGCTGAAGTATTGTTACTCACAAAATCGTATACCTTTTGTGGCCGATTTACTTCATCATTCAAGTAGAAATTTTCCTCATGACAGAACCAAATAAAGCTGGCGATTGGGATCATCAATTTAGGCTGGAACATTTCCACTTGAAACTTAAGACCTTCGAGTTTTTCGTCGGCAACATTTCGACGATATGTAACATCTTCTCGATTTCCAGCCCAATAGGCGTAAGAAAACTGTGTTAGGAGAACATCTACCTTACCGACTTTCTTTTGAATTTTTAGTGCATCGTTTTTGTCGCGAATACCACAATCATTCGTATTGAAAACAGTGAGGTCTTTGGTTTTGAATACGATCCATGAATCCCCTTCTTGGTAGTGCTCGCACATTACCTTAAGATCAGTACCGAGCGTTATATATTGATCGGGATGCATTTCGATCACGTCTTTAAAACCAACTTTTTTACAGTGGTTCATTACGCGCTTATCGGCTGTAACTTGAAACAGTACAGTGATTCTATTTCTGAACTCGACAGGGATTCGAGCAATATTTGGAGGAAAAAAATGATCGGGGTGTTCGTGTGAAAACCAGATATGTGTAACTGTAGAAAAATCTTCAAACCCGAAAGTTGTCTTTGCTAAAAGCTCCCATCCATTGTTGAAAACGCGACCTTCTAACCAAGGGTCAATCATCAGAACAATATTCTCATGTCGAACAACAAAGGATGAGTGGTTAACGAATTCAATTTCCATATAACACTTATTTGAGCAAACATACACTGTTTAAATCGTATTTTAAAGCACAACTTGTATTAATCTAAAACAATTGTTTAACACAAACGTATTTTCAATCTTCCCCTTCTTAAATATTAATTGTAATGAGGTAATTTTTGATTTTATATGCCTATCGACATTCATTGAACGATAAATTAGGACAGAAAAAACATTGGAAATACTTATTTCAGATATGCATATATCCAACTGTAGCTATCTTATTTTAGCAGGTATTTTATTGAAGGAAAAAAATAATATTGAATTCAGGCCAAGTTGAACAGTTGGTTAAACATTGAAATTAGGATCAGGTAATTCATATCTTTACCCATGAAAACTGAGCGAACTAAGCTCTATGCAGCAGATAATCAAAAAAAATCACCTTATACTCGCACTCATTATTTTGGTAATGAGCAAAAGTCGATTGGCGTCGCAGAATAATACATTTCAAAATTTACGGTTTCAAACGGAGTATCAGTACGGGTTTATTCTGCCAGAATATTCGAGTTTAAATTATTTGGTAGATGCGCCTGTTCGGTCATTAAATTTTAGTGTGATTAAACAATCGTTTGGCCAAACATCTTGGGAAGAGTTGTATAACTACCCTTCATTTGGGTTATCTGTGTTTTTAACTACACTTGGAAATGATGAAGTAAATGGAAAAGAATGGGCAGTTTATCCGTTTTTCAGGTTTAACATTTTGGAATACAAAAAATTCAATTGGTTCGTTCAGACAGGAATTGGGTTTGGTCGAGTGAGTAAAAAATTTGATTTAGAAACCAATTACTTAAATATAACAACTGGTTCTAAAAACAATATCCATTTCAATTTAAAAACTGGATTTGAATATAAAATAAACAATCAAATCCAATTGAATGCTGGTATTTCCTTAGATCACTTTTCAAATGGCAATACCAAAGAGCCAAATTTAGGTTTGAATTCATTTACATCTTTGTTTGGTCTAGCCATTCAGCCAAAAGCACCGAAAGAGAAAATCAAAAACCATTTCGGTGAGCATAAAGTTAAAACCAATTTAGAATTGAGTTATAGGTTTGGAGGAAAAAGAGCTAGAGCATTGGCTTCATCTTATTTTTATACATCAACAATTTCCTTGGCAATGCAAAGAAATGTATATCGAGCCTTTCATATTGGTTTGGGCGTTGATGGCTTTTATGATTCGTCAACAGAAACTGAAATGATTGCTTCAAAAGCGAGTAAATACAAGCCTTCAGATGATTTCCAAACAGGAATATCCATATCGCAAGCTATTGTTTACAATAAGCTTAGAATAATATTTCAAGAAGGAATTTATTTGGGTTTAACCTATAAAGTGAAACGACATCCTATTTATACAAGAGGAACAGTGAGCTATCAATTAACAGATCCATTGTCGCTGAGTATTTCCATGAAATCGCACCTGCATGTGCTTGACTACCCTGAAATAGGGATAAACTATCGCTGGTAAAACAAATTATTATGAAACGATTAATTTTTGCATTTGTATTGTTAATTGCAATTTCAGGTTGTTCTGAGGATTCAAATTTGAATGGAAAAATTAAATATGATTTACCAGCATTTAAAGAAATTGAATTAAATGATGCATTTGATGTTTATCTGTATCAAGACAGTATTTATTCAATTGAAATTGAAGCAAATGAAGACTTTATTAATGCAGTTGAATATTCGGTTAAAGACAGTGTATTAACAGTTGATTATGCTTCAGGAAAAAGGTGGAGAAAACCTGAAATTAATAAAGTTAAATTAACCATTAGAGGAAACAAGCCGAAAAAGCTGCAAGCAAATGAAAGTTGCTTTATAAAAACCGGAAATCCTATTGTATCGAATGAATTTGGATTAGTCGTTTATGGGAAATTGAATCAAGCAGATTTAGAATTAGGTGGGAATGTTTTTTATTTTTGGAATAATCATCCTTGCGGTGGAAAGTTAAAACTAAGTGGTAAAACTGATCAATTGAAATTGTGGAGTTTTGCCATTATGCAGATTGATGCACGCTCTTGTGAAAGTCGATATGGATTGGTTGAGAACTTTTCCAAAGGTGACTGTGAAGTGTATATCACAGAAAAATTAGATTATAGTTTACAAGGGGAAGGAAATATTCGATTAAAAGGAAATCCAGAACTGCAGTTGCTCAAACAAGCTTCCACTGGCATTTTGATTCAAGAATAAACTTGTTCCAACGAAGATTTGGGATTATTCACTAGATCTTATGGTCGATTAATTTAGCATGATTTAGTGCAAAAACATCATCAGTTATTTTGTTGTGAAAATAATTGACTCCATAAGAATTAATTACTGATTCATTTGTTCCACCATTGAGGAAAGATACTTAAGAATCATGAATTGATCTCTGCTTCTTACATAAGAAAGGCTGAATAAATGCACTCAGATGTGCATTATGTTCATACAACCAATAATAAGTATGTTCATAATTACAATTCGGCACCTATCCAACGCAGTTAATATATGTGGGCTAAAAAGTTAAAATAACTATGCTTCTCGAAAAAACTTGATGAAGATATAAACCGCTGCATAAATGAAAGTTACCAAAAGAATCCCTTTGCCAGTTTGCTCATATTCTGGCTTTTTCATGTATTGCGTGAAAGGAATCAAATTGACAGCCATTGACAATACCAAGGAAGTAGCTTGATCGAACCTAGGGGTGTTGATACCATTGTGTTCAACAGTAAACAACTCTTGAAGAATGATATACAAGAACACAGGCAGAACGGCACCTAAAGAAGCGCCAAAAGCCAAACTATTTCTTTTAAGCATTTCGCTCCCAGTTTTTAAAGTGTTGTAAAGTGGAGTGTGCAGTAATATCGAATTGACATGGTACAATGGAAACGTAATTATTTTCAAGTGCCCATATATCTGTATCGATGCCATCATCAAAATTGCGAAAAACTCCTGTTAACCAATAATACGGTTTACCATTTGGGTCGAAACGTTCGTCGAATTCTTCTTCCCAATTTGCCCGGGCTTGTCGACAAATTTTAATGCCTTTAATAATTTCTATTTTAGTGTTAGGGATGTTGACATTGAGACAAACACCTGAAGGCATTTGCTCCTCAAGTGCTTGGCGAATTATTATTCTGGCAAAGTGTTGTGAAGCAGAAAAATCAGCGTCAATAGAATGATCTAGAAGAGAAAATCCAATTGATGGTATGCCTTCCATCGCACCTTCCATCGCTGCCGACATTGTACCAGAATAAATTACATTGATGGATGCATTCGAGCCATGATTTATGCCAGAAACCAACAAATCAGGCTTACGTTTAAGAATTTTGTTAACCGCAAGTTTTATACAATCCACTGGCGTTCCTGAACAAGCATATTCAAGGGAATCATTTGAGTGCATTTGATTCACTCTAATGGTAGCATTAATTGTAATAGCATGTCCCATAGCAGATTGAGGCTTATCGGGCGCAACAACGACTACATCACCGAACTCGCGTGCTACTTCAATTAGGTTCCTGATTCCCGGCGCGGTGATTCCATCGTCGTTACATACTAGAATAAGTTTTTTCTCAGCCATTATCAATATTTTGCTGCAAAAATACAGGATAGAATGGCTATTTTGACAACTGATGAAAAAACTAATTCGCTATAAATCAAACAGAAAACGAATATTTTCAAGGAAGTTTTTGGAAGTAACTTTTTTTTATACATTTGCACTCCCCCACGGTGAGGTGGGTGAGAGGCTGAAACCACCAGTTTGCTAAACTGACGTACGGGAAACTGTACCGCGGGTTCGAATCCCGCCCTCACCGCACCGAAAGAAAAGAATTGGCTTAGGCCGGTTCGGGATGTAGCGTAGTCCGGTCATCGCGCCTGGTTTGGGACCAGGAGGTCGCAAGTTCGAATCTTGCCATCCCGACTAAAAGCCTGTGAGAAATCACAGGCTTTTTTATTTTAATAACTAACCAATCTATTAAAGTATATGCATTTGAATTGCATTAATTTAATAAAATATAAATAGTATCACATGGAAATATGGTAACATGTAGAAATGTTAATTACTCATATGCATCAGTAAAAAATTGAGAGAACTTATAAATAGAAAATCGATATAGATACAATTAATTAAACCAAATAAAAACGAAAGATAAAGAAGTATTAAAAAGCTGTAAATAAAATTACCGTTTACCCGATCTATTACGACCTTTGTTGTTAGAAGAAGCTGACGGTTTACTTTTTGTTTTTCTGTCGCTTGAAGATTTCGCTGACTTTGAAATTGAAGTTGAAGACCTTCTAGTGCTTTTAGAAACAGATCGCTCTGCAGGTGATCTTTTCGGTTTTGTTGAGGAAATTGAGGTACCAGACTTTGTTGGCTTGGAGTTTTTTGCTTCTGTTGACTTCGGCGCTACTTGACTTTTCGATGGTTTTTTCGGAGCGATATTAGACGAATTCACCAACATACTTTGAATTTGGAGCATTTCTGTGGATGAGAGATTGCGCCAATTGCCTTGCACTACATCCAACTTTATATTCATTATTCGAATTCGCTTTAATCGAACAACTTCATATAGAAGATATTCGCACATTCTTCGAATTTGACGGTTTAGTCCTTGTGTAAGAACAATGCGAAACTCATTTGATTTGGTTTGTTCTACTAAACATTTTTTGGTTGTGCCACCTAGAATTGGAATTCCAGACGCCATTTTAGAAATAAAGTCTTGATTAACTGGTCGATCTACAGTTACTAAATATTCCTTTTCATGCTTGTTACCAGCTCTGAGTATCTTATTAACGATATCACCGTCACTGGTTAAGAAAATCAAACCTTCGCTTTCTTTGTCTAACCGCCCAATTGGAAAAATGCGACGCTCATGGTTAATGAAATCTACAATATTGTTTCGTTCATTGATTGTATCGGTAGTACAGACGATGCCTACAGGTTTATTGAAAGCTAAGTAGACATGATCTTCGGAATCATTTTCAATAAACTGACCATTCACCATTACTTTATCACCACAAAACACTTTGGCGCCAATACCAGCAATTGCACCGTTTACTTTAACTTTTTTGCCCTCAATAAGCCGGTCAGCTTCACGTCTTGAGCAAAAACCTAATTCACTCAGGTATTTATTGAGCCTAGTTCCAGCTGAATTCTCCATTTCTACAGTAGATCAAGAATTTCGCTTGAGAGCATTAAGATACATAACCTCTACCTTTTCTCTTGCCCACGGTGTTGTTCGTAAAAACTTAAGACTTGATTTTATTGACGGTTCATCCTTGAAGCAGCGAATATTAACCAATGTAGACATTTTTTCCCAACCTAAATGCAGTACTAAGTATTCCAATATTTCAGATAATTTCACTCCATGGAGTGGATTATTAGGTTGCGTATCAGAAACAATTGCATCACTCATTTCGAAATTTTAATGTTCAAAATTAAGCAATATGTTCACTAGTTGATCCGTTTTGATGATTTAGAAAAAGAAAATTAAATCAATACATTTGCATCACAAGGTTGAACAATGAAAATAGTGTTATTCTTATTGCTGATTTTGACGACCAGCGAATATTATGGAAAAAATATTCAGAAAAAAGATTCGATATCAGTGTATGAAGTTTATGAATACATAAAATGTACTGGAATTCTTCATCCGGAAATTGTACTAAGACAGGCAATTTGGGAAACGGGATGGTTTAAATCAAAACACGCCTTACAAAAGAATAATTTATTTGGATTTAGATATTCAAAAAAATACATGTCATTTGAAAATTGGAAATCTTGCATTAACTATTACAAAAGTTGGCAGCAAAGAAAATACACTAACAAAGAAGAAGATTATTACAAATTTTTGGTTCGTATAAAATATGCAACTTCATCAAAATATATAAGCAGCTTGAAAAGCTTAAGGTTTGAAATTCCACAAATTATATGCAATGAAGAATAGGCGCTCAGAACCATTACTGATTTTGCTATTTTCCTCTATCTTGTTGTCAATATTGTCTTTTATACCAATAAAAATATGGGATAATGAAATACCTGATTATTTATCCGATTTAAAACCAAAATCGAAAAAATCATTTTCGCATCCGGAACAAAAAAAATACGCGGATAAAAAGGATACATCATTCCTTGAACCATCACAAATGCTGTCTGATACAACAGTAAATAGCTTTGGCGATCTAACAAGATTCTTCGAAGCTTTGTATGCCTTACAGAAAAATCCTCAGGCAGTGCACATCGCCTATTATGGAGATTCGATGATAGAAGGCGATTTAATTACAATGGATTTAAGGTCAATGTTTCAAAAGAAGTTTGGCGGGAAAGGAGTTGGATACATGCCTATCACATCGGCAACCGCAGGATTTAGGTCAACAATTAAACACCAATTCAACGAACTTTGGACCACATTCAGCTACAACGAAAAACCGCCTAAAAATAAAGACTTGTGCTGGAGTGGTTATTGCTTCAACGGCAATCCCGGTGCAAAAGTAATATTTAAAAAGGCCAAGGGGCATCCGCCTTTCAATGCAGTGAAAGCTTATTGCAAAAGTAATTTAAAAGGCAGCTTAAAGATAAAGACAGGCGAAAAATCCATATCCATAGAAATTCCTGAAGCAGATTCAATCCAAACTATTGAAATAAAAGACAGCTTAGATTTCGATCAATTGGAAATTGAAGTCGCTGAAGGAAATCCAGAATTCTATGGATTAAATTTCGAGAATGGATCAGGAATATATATAGACAATTATTCATTCAGAGGCAATTCAGGAATTCCATTGTCGTCAGTTAACGAAGAAATGTATTCTTTTGCCTCAAACAAAATGAATTGTAAATTAGTCATTTTGCACTATGGCCTAAATGTAGTTGGACATGATTCGAAAGATTATTCATGGTATTTGAATCCTTTTCGAAAAACAATTCGGAAAATAAAGTCAGCATTTCCAAATGCAACAATAGTACTTGCAAGTGTAGGCGACAAGTCATTTAATTTTGGAAAACAATATCATACCGAACCTGATATTCCATTATTTGTGGGCATGCAAGTTAAATTGGCAAGAGAAGAAAACATTGTTTTCTGGAATATGTACAAAGCGATGGGCGGATATGATAGTATGAAGCGCTGGGTTGAAGAAAGTCCAAAGAGAGCTGGAAAAGACTACACACATATAAATCATCAAGGAGCGAAAGAAATAGCTACACTGTTTTACAATTGGATGATGGACGAGTACAATAAATTTCTAATAAATAAATTGGAGAGTGTAGTGAAAATTGAAACAGCAAGCCTTAAAAAAGACACTCAATGAAAGCTATCCTCCTATTAATATTACTGGCAGCTAGTCATGTAAAGGCTCAAAATGACAGTTTGCCATTTATAAATGATTCTTTAAATAAAATTATAAATGCGCAAGGGTTAGATAATTTTATCTCAGCAATAAAAAGCTATAATTCTGGCTCAAAAAAAGAATTAAACATAGTGCATATCGGAGATTCACATGTGCAGGCTGGATATTACAGCGAGCCAATCAGAAAAACATTACAGGGGAAATATGGCAATGGCGGAAGAGGCCTTGTATTCCCTTATCAGGCAGTAAAAACAAACGGACCAGCAGACTACTCATTTAGCTCGTTGCAAGTTTGGAAAACGCGGAGAAACAGTATTGAAAAGGGCAATCTTCCAACCGGAATTGCTGGACATACGGCATACAATTCACAGAAAATCTCGTCATTAAACTTCAAGCCACGAGATAAAATGATGATTGGTAAACCACAAGTAATTGAAATTTACCATGAATCTATTGCAGACAGCAACTACTGTTACCAAATTACAGATAGTTTAGGAAGAGAAATTGGTGTTTTTGACAGCTTGAAAAGCACCAATCAAAAATCAGTATTCAAGATTTCTCCCAACGGATACCAATGGGCAATAAGACCAGATATTAAAAGCAACCAAGGGAAATCATCCACAATCTTTGGAGTTAATTTAATCAATCAATCAGGGCTCCTCATGCACACTGTAGGTGTAAATGGAGCTGAATATGAGCACTATTTAAGAAGTGATCATTTCAATAATCAATTGCCTTCACTAAAACCAAATTTGATCATTATTTCTTTGGGTACAAATGAGGCTTACAATACAAAAGATTTTGATCCAATCAGATTTGAAGCCATTGTTGACTCCTTTATTACAATTACTAAAGCCTATAACCCAGAAGCTTCTATATTAATAACATCGCCACCTAGTATCGGACAAGTTACAGCAACACGAAACAAGAAAAGACGCAAGGTTTACAATTACATTGAAAATAAAAACATTCCTACAATTTGTGGAATATTAGAAAATCAAGCCACAAAACATCAATGTGCGTATTGGAATTTCTATTCTATCATGGGAGGATTCAATTCGATAAATAAATGGCATGCAAAAGGAATGACAGATAAAAGGAGAATTCACTTTAGCAAAAATGGCTACCTTATTCAGGGCGGATTATTAGACCGGGCTATAAACTTTGAAATCGAAAAGAAAATAAACTAAAAATGATTGATTTTAGTCAAATCCCATCATTATTGCTTTATAATCCTGATGACAGATTGCTGTTCAACTCAGGATTTTTTCTGTATTTTATTTTTTTCTTTTTCCTGAGTTATTTCATTTTACGAGATAAAGCCCAGGCTCGAATTGCTTTCGTTTCCTTATTCTCATTATTTTTCTTTTACAAAGCATGTGGTTGGTACGTTGGCTTAGTAATACTTGCTGCAATTGTAGATTTTAATTTAAGTACCAGAATCTACAAATCGAGAAATGTATTAAAAAGAAAAGGCCTATTAATATTTAGTTTAATCTTAAACCTTGGATTGCTATGCTATTTTAAGTATACCGATTTTTTTATTGGTATTATAAATGACATTCAAACAAACCAAATTCAGCCATTAAAATTGATTTTGCCAGTAGGTATTTCATTTTACACATTTGAAAATATAAGCTATACGATAGATATTTATCGTCGCAGTTGCAAACCTGTGAAACACTTCATGGACTACCTTTATTTTCTTTCATTTTTCCCGAAATTAATGATGGGTCCTATCGTGAGGGCTGCTGATTTCATTCCACAAATACGCAAATCCGTTTGGCTTTCTAAACAAGACGTATCGAAAGGCTTCTTCCTAATTGTAAGTGGATGCATTAAGAAAGTTATTATTTCCGACTATTTAAGCACGCATTTAGTGAATACAGTTTTTGATGATCCAACTCGTTACTCGGGCATTGAGTGTTTATTTGCAGTGTATGGTTATGCGTTAGTAATTTATTGTGACTTTAGTGGATATTCTGATATGGCCATTGGAATTGCCAAATGGATGGGTATAGATATCAACATAAACTTCAATGCGCCTTACCAAAGCAAATCCATCACTGAATTTTGGAGAAAGTGGCATATTTCACTATCGAGTTGGTTAAAGGATTATCTATACATTTCTTTAGGAGGAAATCGACAAGGCAAACTACGCACCTATATAAACTTAACAATAACAATGATTATTGGTGGATTCTGGCATGGAGCAAGTTGGAATTTCCTTTTTTGGGGAGCTGCTCATGGATTAATTCTAGCTGCTGAGAAACTGTGGGGAGACACATTTAAATCCAATAATAAACCACGAGGATTTTTAACTAGGTTTTTACAAACTTTTATAACCTTTCATTTGGTTTGTGCTCTTTGGATTTTCTTTAAAGCGGAATCATTTTCGGCAGCTACTGATATGTTTTATCAATTGTGTTATACGATTGACTTTAAAGTTTTCCCAGCATTTTTAGACCAATATAATATGGTATTTATTCTTATTGTAATGGGTTTCATACTTCATGCATTACCAATGAAGTTAAATGATTTGATTATCTCATTTGGTTCGAAATTACATTGGATATTTAAAACAATAGCACTTACAATTGTACTGTCTTTACTTTATTACTTTAATAGCGCAGGACAAGTGCTACCAATTTATTTGCAATTTTAATTGAAAAAATCAAGATTTGTTCACCAAACAAAATCGATTCACCTTCCAAGCCCAATAAATAAGTACGAATTGTAAGGGTAAACGTATATATGCCATAGTTTTTGAACCAATTGCAGGATTCTCAACAAATACATCGAGAATATGCAATGGAAGAAATGCAATCATTAAAAACAAAATAGCCCGAGATGCGAACAATCTTGTTTGCTTAAAGAAACAACAAAACCCTATTAATATTTCTACAATTCCGGCAAGATAATTAACCAAATTTTCAGGCAAGAAATCTGGAATAAAAGGCAAAAATAATGAAGGTTGTAAAAAATGTGAACATCCTCCGAGAATAATTAAACTTGCTAATACAAAAGTCAAAATCTTCATCCGTTAAATTTTAAATAAGTAAGACTTTCGATAAAGCAAATCAAAAAATCAATCATTCCCAATTTCATCTAGCAAACTTTCTCCAATCGAATTGTATTAGCTAGAATAAATCTAATAGACACCTATAGACCTAGTCTGAAAAAAGCCCTTCAGAATTGCTTCGAAAGGGCTTTTTATAGTCGTGATCCCGTTTGGATTCGAACCAAAGACCCACAGCTTAGAAGGCTGTTGCTCTATCCAACTGAGCTACGGGACCTGAAAACGGCTGCAAATATAGGAAAAGATCAATCCTATTCAACAGATAAGATGAAATCATGTATCTGACTGGTAATCTATTCATTAAGAAACCGAAATAGCCAATCATTGAAATATATGTGTCAAGGACATTGCGATTTGGACGATCTATCCATCCTAACATGAATCACCAAACATCACTACTATTAGTGATTGATTGTAGTTGGTGACGCAAATACTTTTGGGGAAACAAAAACCTAACCTGTATGCTTTCTAGAATCCTTGTGACTTTGGCATGTTTGATTTCCTCAATCAATTTGAAGGCACAAGATCTGGAAGGTATTAGCAAAAAGAAGCCCTTTGAAATCAGTGGCAACTTATCCGCATTTTCTGATGGCTACTTTGTAAACGGTATCGCTCCAAGAAGCACTCCCTTTAACTGGCGACTGAATGGAAGTCCAACGCTAACAGTATATGGAATATCGCTTCCCTTCTACTTCAATATTGGATCACAAGGAAGAAACTTCACTCAACCGTTTAATCAATTCGGAGTTAGCCCAAAATACAAAGGGGTTACAGCACATTTAGGCTGGAGGAATCTAACATACTCACAGTATACGCTTTCCGGAATCTCCTTTTTCGGCGCTGGAATAGAAATGAATCCAGGAAAGTTCAGATTTTCTGCTATGCACGGAAGATTCAACCGCGCCATTCGACTAGATACCATCCAACAGTTTGTCACACCTGATCCTGTTTATGAGCGACGCGGGTTTAGCACTAGAGTTGGATTTGGAACTGCAACCAATTTTATTGACTTTATATTTTTCAAGGCGAAAGACGATTCAAGTTCATACCAAAATGCACCATATAAAATTAAGCCAGCGGAGAATGCCATTTTCGGGATTACAACTAGGCTGTTGCTATTTAAACACCTACAATTCAATTTCGACGGAGCGCTTAGCGGTTACACAAGAGATTTGAGAATTGATTCCTTATCCGATAAAGCAATGGAAAGATTCAATTTCATACTTAATACCAATGCATCATCGCAATTGCTTTTTGCAGGAAACGCAAGCGTTGGATACGTTTCAAAATACTTCGGTCTAAAAGTTCAATACAAACGAGTTGATCAAGATTACAAATCCATGGGATCCTTTCAGTATCAAACCGATATTGATGCGATCACCATTGAACCTTCAATCAATTTATTGAAAAGCAAAATCAGAGTAAGCGGAAGCATTGGTCGACAAACCGATAACCTATCAAGATCTAAAATGATCGCCACATCTAGGACCATCGGCTCGGTTAACTTCAGCTTGAATCCAACAAGGAAATACGGACTTGACATCCAATACGGGAATTACGGTGTTTCACAGCGTTCTGGGATAATTCCATTGAGTGACACCATAAGAATGGCCATTACAAATCAAAACATTAATGTGATAAATCGTTTCACAGCGATTAATAAAAAACGAGCCCTTACAATTGTATTGATCAATACATATCAGGAAATGACAAATTTAAATCCTCTGTTTCCTGCATTTATTGAAAATCAAGTTTTGATTGCTAATATAAATGCTAATTACACTTTAATTCGTTCAGGATTAAGTATTAATGGAGGATACAATTACAGTCGGAGCAATTTCTCACAAGGAAATGTGGAATTAAGCGGTCCACTTTTAGGCATTGGAAAAAACATATTGAAAAATAAAATCAGTACATCGATTAGCGGAGGCTTCCAACAAAGTAAATTCAACGGTATTGTTAATGGAATTACAATCAATACCGGATTAAATCTGAATTACAGAATTACTAAATCGCATAGTTTCAATTTGAATTTCAGAATGATTAAAAATACTTCAAATAGTCCTGTTTCTATTCCATTCACTGAAGGATTTATTTCTGGAGGCTATCAATTCACACTTGGAAATTCAAAAAAATAACACACTAAAGTAAATTGAAAATGTTTCAAAAAATTTCGATCCTATTGGCTTTATTGATCTCGATGTTTGGTGCTGAAAACCCAATTCTCGCACAAAATACTCCAATCAATATAAATATATCGGTGAATCCACCATATTCGATGGAAGCCTTAGATTACTTTAGTTCTCCAACTCAAACAACATTAACCCTAGTAAATACCTCACAGCAGGTTCAAAATATATTTCTTGCGGGTAGTTTGAGAAATCTAAGTACCAATCAAAGCGCGAGCATACGAAACGACATCATTCCGGCAGTTCCTCAATTGGCATTGAACCCGGGAGTTACTGTAATGACAGGAGCTGATTTGCAATTATATATTGACGAAACCGCGCTACAATTTTCAGGAATTTCGCAGCAATCGGCCTTAAATGGAAATCTTCCTGAAGGTGAATATCAATTTTGTTTACAAGCTTATGATTATTCTAACCTAGAATTAAGATCTCAAACAGAACCATTAGGCTGTTCAAATATATTCACTATTCAATTTGTTCAACCGCCTTTATTAATAACTCCAACATGTTCAACTGAAGTTGTATTCAGCAACCCACAAAATATAGTATTTAGCTGGGTTCCTCCATCGGCGTCTATAAATCCAGCATTTTTAAATTATGAGTTCAAATTAATTGAGGTCCCACAAGGCTTAAATGCTTTGGCGGCAATGAATGCAGTTGGAGTTCCCGTAATTACGTTGAATACAAATTTTACCACAATTGTTTATTCTGCAATTAATCCAACATTAAATCCGGGCAGGCAATATGCATGGCGCGTAAAAGTTAGTGATGCTTCAGGAACTGTGGTATTTGCAAACAATGGCATAAGTGAAATATGTGAATTTACATTAGGCTTACCATTTACACCTGATTTACCCAATCGTGGCAAGTTAATTTATCCTGTGCCAGGAAAAAGAATTCCATTTAGGAATGTTCCAATGATTGTTCAGTATGAACCTTACGATTCAACATACAGAAGCTACAATTTCAGAACATCATTAACAGAAAATGGTGAATCGTTTGATCTCATTGAAAATACAGTAAATTGGCCAAATGGTGCAGATGCATTTTTGCAGCAACAGCTCACTTTCTCACCGTCATTGTTGCAATTAACCAACCTGCAAGTTGGAAGAAATTTAGTCACATCGCCAGGTTCATCAACACTTCGAGCTAATAAAACTTACAATTTAAACACTGGCATCACTTTCACAAAAAACGACGGTTCCGAAGAAACTGTCAAAATCAACGACAATTTTACCCAAGGATTCGAAAAACCCTTGCTTAAGCAACCTGCCAGAGATACTGCAATTTTAAACCGAATTGTAAAGTTCAAATTTAATACGTCCGATACTATTCGTTATTTACCTGGTGAAGCAGGATTAATTCCACCATCTGAAATTACAAAAGCACTCAAAGGAACGAACAATAAGTTGTTCAAGGCAGAGGTGAAAGAACGGTACCGAATTGAAGTGTCCAAAACCATCCAATTTGATAGTTTAATTTCTGCAGGAAGCAAGTTATTTGAAGCATCAATTGATATAACATCGGGCAACATAATAAATTTTGTAAAAAATACATTTTACAAAGAAATTGAACATGACCTGTATTTACCAGACACGGGCACCTATTTTTGGCGTGTACATTGGCTTACAGATGTTTCTGACTCAGCATCAGCGCCTTATGAAACGAGTGTTATTCAGTCGTTTAGAATATTCAATTCGCCTTCGGCAGATAGTATAAGCAGTGCATGTGTGGAAGATTGCAATGCGCCAGTTGTAACAAATAGAAATCCAGCCACAGATATAATTATTGACCAAATGGTTCAGGTGGGTAAATTTCAAATGAAAATTAAATCCATCAATTATAATGGTCCGATGGCCAATGGATTGGGAGAAATTCGCATTCCTTTCATGAATACAGTTGTGAAGGTTCAATTTGCTGAAGCGCTCATCAATTCAGAAAAGCAACTCTTCCAAGGAAACGTTGTTGCCCGATATGATACCATTGGTTTCTTACCCAGTATTCCAGGAATTGGCCAACTATCCATTAACAATGGAAAAGAATTAATGGACTACCTCGCAAACAACCGTCATTCCTCTGTATTAGATCCGAATATTCCAATGGGATTGCCACTTGGGTTAGACAAAGAATCAACAGGTGAGCGATTTGTAGTGGCAATTGTAGGAATGAATTTCAATGCAGAAAGAGCAACATTGGCTGCAGCTACAAGTGTTAAACTACCATTTTTAGATGAACGACTATCGGACGGTGGAAAACAAACCGTTGGATTGGGAGCATCGGATATTTGCTTTCATCCTGATGGCTTAGCTGGATCAGGACTAGGTGCTCTTTACTTAACCGATCCGGTTGAAATAGCATACACTGAAGGACAATATATACTTCTGAAAAATTCAATTATTGAACCATCAACTGGAGCAGTTGCTGACTCGGGCACCTTTTATAGTTGGGATTGCCATGGATTTAGATTGTTGCATGTGGAAGGAGAAATTTCTTTTAGCGACTCGGTATTGATTAAGGCTTCAACAAATAACAGCAAACCTTTAGGCAAGGTTAAAGCAAGGTTTGGATTTAATGTTAGAAGATCGGGAAATTGGCTGGCAACTTTGGATGTAGATCCTTTTCAAATTCCTGGATTACAAGATTGGAATTTCATTATTGATGAGGCAACAATGGATTTTAGTGATTTAGAAAACTCAGATGCAATGGTCTTCCCAGTAAACTATGCAGGTGAAAGATCCACCATCTGGAATGGAGTTCACTTCAAAAGTTTAAAAGTTGGTTTGCCGAAACAATTTAAACTACGAACCCCAAGCACCGATATTGCACATACCGACTCATTACTCAAAGACCGCGTCGTAATCGGAGTAAACAATGTGCTAATCGATCGAAGCGGTGTTTCAGGAAAATTAGAAGCTTTACGATTATTGGAAATTGAAAATGGAATGATGGGGGATTGGGGCTTTGGAATCGATACGTTGAGTATGGAAATCACATCCAATAGTTTTGTTAAAGGAGGTTTTTCTGGCAAAATAATTACACCACTCTCCCCTACTAAAATTAAATATGCTTCAATATTGTCGCAAAGCCCAAATAATGGAGGAATAAGTTATCAATTCAACGTAAAATTAGACACCTTAACAGTACCGATTTGGGCAGCAAATATGACACTATTGCCTACTTCACATATTTCTGTAACTATAACCGCACAATCATTTACACCTGAATTAAATCTAAACGGATCATTTGATATAACCAGAAAAATCGGGGAAATTCCTGTTAGATTTGCTGGCGTTAAATTTCAACAATTAAAATTATCTACAAACGCTCCATATTTATCGTGTAATTCATTTGCATTTGCAAGTCCACAAAAAGAAATGTCGGGATTCCCTGTTACAATTAGCAATATCAATATTGGGCAACAAGATTTTCACGGTTTATTTAGTTGGGACGACACACCAGGACCAAGGTTAGCGCTTAATTTTACCTTAAATGTAAATTTTACAGGTGAAACAAACACATTTGGAGGAAGTACCACACTGGCTGTTCTAGGTAGATTTAAACCTGGAACAATTCTCGGTGGTTCGAATGCAGAGAATGATTCACCATGGCCAAGTTTAGCCTTATCTGGCGTCGATTTAAAAAGCATCAATATTCAAGGCGATTTAGGATTTGTAGAATTGAAAGGCTATGTAAACTTCTATGCTCAAGATTCAATTTATGGGCAAGGATTTAATGGAGGCATTGAAGCCACATTTATTAAAACAATTAAAGTTTCGGTTGTTGGTGGATTTGGAGAAATCGACTCGATGCGCTATTGGTATGTAGATGCGATGACGAAATTTGTGCCCGGAATTCCAATGGGAATTACTCCATACCAAATTCCAATGGATATTTATGGATTTGGTGGTGGTGCATTTTACAAGATGCGATTGGCTGAACCACCTCCACCTGCCGCAAGCATCAGCACAGCAACAGTGAGCTCAACTCCTCCGCCAGGAACTACTTTAACGAATGTTAGATTGGTGCCTGATCCAAATACCTTATTTGGGTTAAAAGCTACTGTAATTATAGGAACAACAGGCGGCGGACAAGCATTTAATGCAGACATTACACTTACCGCAACCTTCAATAATTCTGGGGGAATTTCACAAATTGCTTTCGATGGAGATGGATATTTCATGACTTCGGTAATGGATCGAAGCTTTACAGCTGTGAAAGCAGGCGTATTGCTCCAATATGATTTCAATGAAAAAATTCTGACGGGAAATTTTGATGTAATGATCAATGTTCCGTTAACCTTGACAGGAAGAAAAGAAAACAATGTAGCTGGAAATGCTTATTTATACGTGGGACCAGACAAGTGGCAAATTCTAGTTGGAGAACCGTCGCCAAATACTGCCAGAGTGGGCGTTCTTCTAGCCAATTCGTTTGATGCAAGTGGCTACTTAATGGCTGGGGAAGAATTACCTTCACCGCCACCTCCACCATCGAAAGTTCTTGAAATATTAGGAGAATTAAATTCTGTTAGAAGTCCGGGAATTGCAGGAGGAAGGGGATTCGCCTTTGGAGCATCATTTCAACCTCCTAGAATACAAACAGAACTTTCGCCTTTCTTCTGCAATTTAGATGCTGAAATAGGCTTTGATATGAATATGTTTGATTACGGGGCTTCACGATGCGATGGGATGAATCCAGGCGAACGAATGGGAATTAATGGCTGGTATGCCAATGGATCAATTTGGGGTTATTTTGATGGAAATATTGGAATTGAAGCCGATGTTTTCGGAGATGTTCAAAAATACAATATTCTAAATGTAAAAGCAGCTGTTTTGATGCAAGCAGGTTTCCCAAATCCATACTGGATGAATGGAACATTAGGCGGAAGATACTCTTTGCTGGGCGGCTTAATTGAAGGGAATTGCCGATACAAATTAGAGTTAGGTGATTATTGTGCTCCAGCTCCCGAAAATCCAATTTCAGGATTAAAAATGATTTCTGAAATATCTCCATCCAATGCTTTATCTGATGTAGATTGTGGAATATCACCAAGTGCATTATTCAATGTTGATATAAATAAAGTTTTCGATCTAACTGAAAATTCATCCGATGGAAGCACCCGAAATAGGAGGTTTAAATTTATACTTGAAGATTTCAAATTGAGAAAAGGAAGTGCAAATGGCAGTATTGTTACAACCACGCTTTCAACGAGTTTGGATGGAACGCAAGCCATGCTAATGACCAATGATCTTTTGGATGCCTTCACGAATTATTATTTAACAGTTACTGTTAAAGCACAAGAAAATATCAATGGAATTTGGACAACCGCGAAAAGAAATAACAATACTGAAATTCGTGAATTACTTTCTACTTCATTTAAAACAGGCGCTAGGCCTGATAAAATTCGAGATCAAGATGTATCATATTGCTATCCATTCAATAAACAGCGCTATTTCGTTAAAGACAATACGGAATTTGGATTGGTGAAATTGAAATACTCGATGGCATATATATTCAATAGTTCTCCAGCAGGAGGATACAACAGAACGTATCATGCCATATTCCAAGCAACAACTGGAGGAGCCACGATCGAAAAAACTGTATCTTATATTGGATCCGAAAACCGCGTTAAATTCGATATGCCAGTTTTAAATCCCAATACCATATATCAAATTCGAATTATTCATCGTGATATCCGAAATCAAAACCAATTTTCAACATCAATAAACACAATTTCTAATCTAGGATTTCAATTGGCTAGAAATCAATTTACATCGGTAATGGGCGAGAATATTTTAATTCGGAACCGACGATTTAACGACAATCAAATGATTCGCGACAATGAACATCTTATTTATGAATATTACTTTAGAACTTCAGGACATTCTTCCTATCTAAGTAAAATCAATGCACTGGGCGTAAGTGGTACTTCTAGGGAGTTTAGCAGTCCTATCGAAAACTTGATTTTAAAGATGAATGGCAATGAAGGTTTTGAACGATATGAGATTGATGGATTTCCATATCAAAACGGCTTTCAAACAAATACTTTGAAAAAACTCGAAGTCAAAGATGCCTATTCTAATACTCCTTGGCATTTCACTTTCTTGAAGTCGTCGGTTTACGATCTATATACGCAGGTTGTAAATAACAATTATTCTAGTATTCGCCTTGGGCGATCAACGCCTGATGAAATCGGAATCCCACCTACAAAAGTTGATGCATCGATTAAAACCAAAGGTCCTTTAACTGCTGGTGAAATAAATCCATCGGCAGAAAATAGCGGAGGATCGAGCTTCACTTTAGCTGGAAATTCTCCATCATCAGGATTTGCAAATTTAACCCCTCCTGACCAATGGCTTATCCTATCAACATCCTATTACGCTAAGGATGATTTTCAAGACATGAAAGCGATTGTGTCAAACATGAAGATAAGATATGGAAACAGCCTCAATGGAGTTAATTCGTTCACAAAAGCGAAAGTGACAAATTTTGATGCAATCCCAACATATCGTTATATGAACACTGGAAATTATGATGTGAAATTCTCAACCCGTCACATTCCAGGGAGCAGCAATTCAATCAGTCCGACAATACTGACCAAGACATTCAATTATCCGCAGATAATTACCCTAATGCAATTTATAACCTTCTGATGTCGAAATTTAATTCAACCCACCTTTACATGAAAACTCGTTGTCTGCTTGTAGGTATTAGTTTGATTTTTCTTGGATTTCAATCTGGATTTGCTCAACAATCAACAAGTTCATATCAAGAAGACATTTGCAGAATTAGGATGATAAACAAGACTACATCCGACAGCATAGTATTGCGCTGGGCACTGGATCATGCCGGAGCTTGGGATAAATCATTGGTGAACGGATTCATTCTAGAAAGGGCAGAAATTCCGGACGACAGCACCCAAGAAATCAAACTTGAAAAGCTTGGGAATGGTGCAATTTTACCATTGCCTAAAGAATCGTGGAAATTGAAATTTAACAGCAGCAATAAAATGGCTGCATTGGCTGCCTCACAGATTTATGCAAGTATAAATCCATTGAATGAACTAGATCCCAATGCAATGCAGGCGAAACAAAATTTATTATTGAATCGACATGGATTTACATTATTTGCTGCTGATCGTGATGCACAGGTTGCACAAGCCGCAGGATTGAGATTTGTTGATAGAACCTTTAAAAAAGGAAAGAACTATTTATATCGAATTTATTTTTCTAAATCCACTGAAGGAATATACACAGATACAGCTTTGCTTTATGTGAACACAAATGAATTATCAACCATTCCATTGATTAGAACTCCTGCAGTTACAGCAGGTGATCAGAAAATAGAATTGCGCTGGGATGCAGGAACCAAAAGTCGATTCAGTGCATATAATATCGAAAGATCTGATGCTGGTAAAAAAGAGTTTAAACAAATAAATGATGAGCCATTGGTTAGTTTTCGAAATGAGAACAGAGACCAAAATATGGCCTATTTCAGCGATTCAATTCCAAATTACCAAGCATACGAATATCGAATTGTTGGTTTAACGGCTTTTGGAGAATTAAGCGAACCTTCGATGCCGATTCATACAATGGCTATTGATTTAACTCCGCCAAATTCAGCAGTTATTTCATCAGTAAAAAACGAAGACAAATCGAAGCTTCGAATTCAATGGATAATACCATCTAAATCACCAGATGCCGACTATTTATTAATTGCACGAAGTATGAATAACGATGGCCCCTTCTTGCCTGTTAGTGGGAAGTTGTCTTTATCTGCACTGAATTATTTAGATGAAAATCCAGATCCACATCGAGGCAATTTTTACGTTGTACTTTGTTACGACACAGCTGGTAATATCTCAAAATCACTACCATTCTACGGAATTGTACAGGACGATTCTCCACCTGCAGTGCCATTGAATTTATCGGGATATATCGATACAACATCAGTAATTCATTTAAATTGGAATAAAGGTCTTGAGCCAGATCTGCAAGGATATCGTGTGTATTACTCTAATTCACCTGAACACGAATTCAGCAATATTACTCCACAAATTCACAGCGACACTACATTTAAAGATACCATTGAAAAACGGACCCTTACAAAGCATATATATTACAGAATTGTGGCAGTTGACAATAATTATAACCACTCAAAAATGGCGCCTTGGATTAAAATTCGACGATTAGATGTAATTCCGCCTGTTTCACCAATTTTTAATTCAATTGAAGTTGCCGACACTGCAATCTATTTGTCGTGGAATAATAGCAGTAGCGACGATGTGAAAGCTCAAATGCTTTACAGAAAAACGCAAGATGAAAAGGAATGGAAACTCATTAAAAACTTCGATGAAATTCCTTTCAAAAATAAATTTATTGATCGTGAATTCGAAAAAAAGAAATTCTACAAATACAGGATGCTCGCCATGGATAGTAGCAATTTGGTATCTGAGTATTCACCGATAATCTCTGTGAGGACTTTCGACAATGGATTGAGAAAAGGAATAGCAGATTTTAAAGTTACTTATGACCAAGAGAAAAGGAAAAACGTACTAACTTGGAATTATAACGAAATAGGAGATTTCCAATTCGTAATTTATCGAGCCAACGAAAACCAACAGATTACGAAATATAAATTGGTAAAATCTAACCAAAGATTATTTGAAGATGATGCCATTCCTAATCAAAATTCACAGTTTCAATATGCTATAAAAGTGATATATAAAAATGGTGGTGAATCGAAACTCTCAGATATTTTAAAACCATAAATCATTATTTTTCTCTATCCTTCTCTTTAAGAAATCAAGCAACTTCAGACTAAAGCAATTAAATTTTGAATAAAATTCACCTTCTTTGCAGCTAATTTTGAACCTATATAGTTCTATTGACTGTAAAATAAAATGAAGAGAATCATCACAATACTTATCGCGCTCTTTTCTATAGCAGGAATGGCGCAGAAAGGGATTATTTTAGGGAAAATTCTTGATGCCAATTCAAAAGAACCTCTAGAATTTGCTACAATAGCAGTATTTAATGCAAAAGACAGCTTGCTTGGAGGTGCACTCACCAAGTCGAATGGAGAATTTCAAGTGGATAGGTTGCCTACGGGAAGCCTCAAAGTTCGAATTCAATTTCTGGGTTATTTGACCTTGAATATTCCAGTTTCACTCCAGCCAGGATTTCCAGTGAAGGACCTTGGCAACTTGAAACTTGAATTGAATACAAAAGTTATTGGCACCGTAGAAGTTGAAGGTGAGAAATCTACAGTGCAAATTGGAATTGACAGAAGAATCTACAACGTAGACAAAGACCTTAGCGCACGCGGAGGAACAGCCATTGATGCCATGAAAAACATTCCAGGCTTAACAGTTGGAATGGATAATTCTGTAACCCTTCGAAATCAAAGTCCTACAGTTTTTGTAGATGGTCGTCCTACCCTACTCACTATGGACCAAATTCCGGCTGACGATATCGACCGAATTGAAGTTATCACCAATCCTTCGGCAAAATACGTAGCAGATGCAACTGGAGGAATTATCAATGTTATTCTGAAGAAAAACCTTAAACCAGGTTATTTTGGAAATGTTTCTGCAGGAATCGGAACAGGAAATCGATACAACTTGAACGGTAATTTAAGTATTAGAGAAAAAAATCTAACAGTTCAAGTTTCGGGTGGTTATTATAACGCCTTGAACAAAAACAATGGCATTTCATATAGAGAGAATATTTTTTCTGGCAGATTGTTAAGTGGTTATGATCAGAATAATCTTAACGAATCAATGCGAGAAGGGTACAATAGCAGGTTACAAATCGATTACAAAACGAGTGTAAGAAGTATGTTAAGTGGTTCGTTTAGCTACTCCGACAATGATTATGGGTCATCTGAACGGCAAGATTATTTTTTCTTCGATAGTTTAAACACGACTACCGCCGACGGGTTTCGTCAAAATGAGCAAATCACCAATTGGAAAATACTTACTGCTGGAATTAATTTCAAAAAGAATTTTGCAAAAGCAGGCAAAGAACTCACTTCTGATTTAAGTTTAACAAGTTCAGAAAACGATAACAATGCCGATTACCGAACTTCTGATAATGCCAGCGATACGCAAGCTGCTAGCCAATTGCGTCAAATAAATGTAGGACAGAGAGAAGCAGATTTGCTCACTTGGCAATTAGATATAGTGAATCCAATTAATGAAAAAAGTCGCTTAGAATATGGAATTAGAGCATCATACAAAGTATCGCAATCTGATTTTAAGGTAAATTATGAGGATTTATTAAACAATACTATTATCAACGATTCCAACTTAAGTAACACATTTAGAGTTGATGATTTTATTGGTGGTGCTTACACGAATTATGTTGGCATGTGGAAAAAAATTGGATTTCAGGCAGGATTGCGATACGAGCACACTTGGTTTGTTGGAAAGCTTCTCAATACAGGAGAAACATTTAGTTACATTTATCCAAAAGCTATTTCAGAAATCGACAAAGTTTTGTTTCCTGCTATTTATTTATCTCGAAAAATTAAAGATAAGCATGAATTTCAATTGAATTATTCACGTAAAATAGGTCGACCTGGGTTCATGCAGTTAATTCCATTTATTATGTATGCTGATCGGCAAAGCGTTCAAATCGGCAATCCTTTTTTAGGACCAGAATTCATTAATTTAGGAGAATTGAATTACAGTTTTACTGGCAGTAAAGGCAGCTTACTTACCAGTGTTTATTCTAGACAAACATTATATTCTATAACGCAAGTAGTTTATGCTTCAGAAATTGATCCTGATGTTCTCATTTCATCTTATGTAAATGGAAAAAACAAATTCGATTTAGGTTGGGAAACCACATTAAAGCGGAGTTTATTTTCATGGCTTGATTTCACAGTAAATGGAAATGCTTTTTACACGAAAGTGAGTTTAGACCAAAATGGAAGCACATTCAACAACGAAGGATTCAGTTGGAATGTAAAAGGGATGCTAAGTTTTAAAGTTACCAAGAAACTTAGTTTTCAATGGAATGGAAACTATGAAGCTCCACGGATTATTCCACAAGGCAAGATAAATCCTATTTGGTTTATGGATGCCTCTTGTAATTATTCATTTAATAAGAAAATTTCAGCCTCGGCAACGCTGAGTGATGCATTCAATACAAAACAATACGGCACTTTATACACCACCGAAAACTTCACACAAAAAACTGTTCGCCGCTGGGAATCGCGTTATTTCAGAGTGAATTTAACATGGAAATTTGGCGAGCCAGATGTATCTGTATTTCGCAGACGTTCGGGCGGCAGACGAGATCCAGGTACCGGTGGAACCGAAATGGAAATGTAATTCTCATTGTTTTCGTGATGCCCGCGTTAGGGATTGACGCGTAAAGCCTTTTGTGAGGAACGAGCAAAAGCTTGAAGCAAAAGCCCGACCCTTGGGGAACGCCCAAAAATAAATATTTAACCTAGGACTAAAGTCCGAGGCTGCGTGAAGCCCGAGACTGCGAGGAAATACGAGGCTGCGGGGAAATACGAAATTCACATTTAACTCCTAGCATCCATGGACTTCAGTCCTTGGATACCTGAACTTTTATTTCTCACTTTAAAACCTAAAGATAATTCTAATTTTTAGAATTATGTTACTATATTTATCTAATCAAAAAAAGAGTCTAATGAAGTTTATTCAAAAACTACTGATTGTATTTTCTATATTTTCATTCTCGATAAAAGATATTGATGCACAGCAGCTTGGAGCAAAAGATTGTTTTGAAGCCATCCCACTATTGAATTGGGAAACGATTACCTACGGAAGCTCTGTTGGTGAAGGCGTTTTTACTGATGAGGTAAATGGTGGCACGAGTTGCTTAAATAGCGGTGAAACTAATTCTTCATGGTTTATATTTTACACTACTACTGACGGTTTGGTTAGTTTTAGCATTATTCCTGAATGTGATAATGCGGACTACGATTGGGCTGTTTTCGATATTACAGAATTGGGATGTTCAGGAATTGCAACAAACTCAGAATTGCAAGTTTCTTGCAACTTCAGTGGAAGTACGTTTCCAACAACTAGTACGGGTGCAAATGGAGGCTCGAATCCTCAAGATGAACCTCCAATTCAAGCAGAAGCAGGCAGAATTTTTGTTTTACTCGTAAATAATTTTTCAGGAGCGAATTTGTGCGACTATTCGATCAATTTTGGAGGCAGCACAGTAGAACTAGGAAATTTTAATGAAGTGGTGGGAAATGTTAAATATGACAACAATGACGTTTGTGGAGATGGAATTGAAATGCCTGTGCATAATCAAAGAATCAATTTATTAAATGAGAACAATGAACTGATCAGTTTAGCTTATTCGAGAGAAAATGGAAGTTTCAATGCTTTTTTACCTCCGGGGCAAGGTTCTATTTCTGTTGTTATGCCAGATATTCCGGAACCATTTGAACCTTCTTGTTTTCCATCACAACAATTAACAACCTTTAGTTCTGATACCGGTGGTGTTGTCGTTAATGCTGATTTTGCAATACGATCCACACAAATTTGTACTCAATACGACTTCGATTATTCAGCACTATTTTTTAGAAGATGTTTTTCGACTACAAGTTTTGTAAAAATAGCTAATCACGGAACAACAAATTCTCCTGTAGACTTCACATTAACATATCCATCAGATCAAGTTTATCCACTCTCTGCTTCGATTCCATTTGAAAGTTTAGGAAACAATGTTTATTTGTTTCATGCGCCTGCAATTGAAATTTTTCAGGAAATCAACATTTCAATTCTAGATACCACTACTTGCGACATTCAATTAAATAGTTTTGTTTGTGTAGAAGGAGCTTTAGTGAATGCAAACAATTGCATCGAAGAAAGCGCTGATGCATTAAAATTAGCATTGTATTCCGAGCAAAATACAAATCAAATTGTAGTAAAAAACTTTGGCGAAACTGCAATGCCAAATTATTATACCCTTTACATTAACAACGATTTTGATACATTAAACTACATGTTTCAATCCTCGAATTCATTTAGCTTTACATTACAACCTAACGAAACATTTATTGGAAATGTATTTTCTGAAAATTGGACATCTGTGCTAAACGACAGCGAAGGAAACAATGAAAGTTTGTTTATTTCAAATGCAATAGATAATTCACTTATTGATACATTGATTAGTTTACAATTTCCAAGTACGGATACTGATTGTGCTCAAGTAAGAGGAAGCTATGATCCGAATGATAAACAAGGATTTCCAGAAGGTTTTGGAGAATTAAATCGAATTGAAAAAGAACAATCCATTAACTACAGAATTCGATTCCAAAATACAGGAAGCGATACTGCATTTACTGTTGTTGTATTAGATACATTGAGCGAATTCATCGATTATACATCTGTTATTCCGGGAGCTTCAAGTCATCCTTACACATTTCATCAAGAAAACAATAAACTTGAATTCCGGTTTAATAATATTGATTTGGTTCAGAAATCACTCAATGAACCAGCAAGTATCGGCTTCGTAGAATTTAAAGTAAAACAAAAACCATCCAATCCGATTTCATATACAATCGAAAATCAAGCAGCGATTTATTTCGATTTTAATGATCCAATTTACACACCAATTCACATTTACTCCATTTACCCACTACCATTGGGATTAGAAGGAATAAAGGAATTGGAAATGAATTTAAGTCCGAATCCATCCACTGGATCGATTTCATTGCATTTCACAGAAAAATGGCAAGGACTTCAAAAAACAATTCATGTTTCAGATCTCAGTGGAAGAACCATTAAAACCATCGAAACATCAGAATCAACGCCAAGCTTTAATTGGAATGAGCTTCCACAAGGTACTTATTTCATTTCGGTGAAAACGAAAAATGGATTGGGTGCTTTTGCGCGCTGGACGAAGATTTGATATTTTTTTAACCTCGGACTAAAGTCCGAGGCTGCGGGGAAAGACCGAGGTTGCTTATAGGTTGGAAGATCACATTTGCTTCCAAGCATCCATGGACTTTAGTCCATGGGTAAAAGCCAAACAAATCACAAGCTCACTTCAGTCCTAGAATTTTTATAATTTCCCAGCTACAATCTCATCTACAATCAAAGGATCGAGTAAAGTTGAAGTATCTCCCAAACTACCCAATTCATTTTCGGCAACCTTGCGCAAAATGCGGCGCATGATTTTTCCTGAACGCGTTTTTGGTAGTCCAGTCACGAATTGAATTTTATCGGGTTTTGCAATTCTTCCGATTTCTGAACTCACTGTTTCATAAATGTCTTCGCGCAATTGCGTAGCATTATCGGGCATTTTATCGCAGATCACAAAAGCGTAAATGCCTTGTCCTTTGATGTCGTGCGGATAGCCCACAACTGCACTTTCGATAACATGTTTATTTTGGTTGATTGCATTTTCGATTTCAGCAGTTCCGAAACGATGTCCCGAAACATTAATCACATCATCAACTCGACCGATGATTCTGTATAAGCCATTTTCATCGCGACGCGCACCATCTCCAGTGAAATAGTAGTTTTTATACGCTGAGAAATACGTCTGATAACAACGTTCATGATCACCATAAGTGGTTCGAATCATCGATGGCCAAGGGAATTTCACTGCCAAATATCCTTCTTGGTCGTTTCCTTCGATTTCCCGCCCTTCTTGGTTGAGTAAAACAGGCTGAATTCCAGGAAGTGGCTGACCTGCATGTGCTGGTTTTGTTGGCGTTACACCAGCCATGGCCGAAATCATGATACCTCCATTTTCGGTTTGCCACCAAGTGTCTACCACCGGACAACGCTCTTTTCCAATGTGTAAATAATACCAATGCCAAGCTTCCTCGTTGATTGGCTCACCAACAGATCCTAAAACCCTTAAAGAGTGAAGATTATAAGCCAAAACATGGTCAATTCCAGCAGCCATTAACGAACGAATTGCGGTTGGCGCGGTGTAAAAAACTGTTACGCCATGTTTGTCGATCACCGACCAAAAACGACCTGGATCAGGATAGGTAGGAATTCCTTCAAACATCACCGATGAAATGCCCGACATCAGTGGTCCGTAGAGAAAATAACTATGTCCTGTGATCCAACCAATATCGGCTGTACACCAATAAATATCATTTTCCTCAATTTGAAAAACATTGCGAAAACTATAATCCACGTAAGTCGCATAACCGCCACAAGTATGCACCACGCCTTTGGGTTTTCCCGTTGAGCCCGATGTATACAAAATGAACAACATATCTTCAGCATCCATCGGTTCTGCAGGACATTCACTGTCAACATGTTGAAGTTCTTCGTGCCACCAAACATCACGACCGGAAACCATTTCCGGCATCCAATTCAAGTGGTTGTAAACGATCACACGGTTAACGGTTGAACAATTCTCAAGCGCCTCATCTACAACGCGTTTCAAAGGAATTTGCTTAGGTCCACGGCTCATTCCATCGGCAGTAATTACCACCGAACAAGCCGCGTCATTGATTCGATCTGCCATTGAATTGGCCGAAAATCCAGCAAATACGACCGAATGGATTGCTCCAATTCGTGCGCAGGCAAGGGTTGCAACCGCCAAAGCAGGAATCATCGGCATGTACAAACAAACGCGATCTCCTTTTCGTACACCATTGCGCTTCAATACATTAGCAAACTTGCACACTTCAAAATACAATTCCCGATAAGTAATTCTTCGCGCCAAATCTTTTGGATCATTCGGTTCGAAAATGATCGCCGTTTTATCGCCACGATCAGCCAAATGCCGATCAAGACAATTCTCCGAAATATTCAATTTCCCACCCGAAAACCACTTCACTTCGTAAGGATCAAACGACCAATCCAGCACCTTATCCCAAGGCTTTTGCCACTGTAAATTCGACGCAACTTCAGCCCAAAAGGCCTCTGGATTCTCGATACTTGCCAAGCGAGCAGCCTCATATTCGGCCTGTGAGCGAATTCTGTTTTTATACATCATCGGTGGTAAAATATTATCTCAGTGAAAGTAAATCGGTATAAACCTTTCTGCAATGATAAAAATCAGCAAATTTCCGATTGAAACAAGCGCCAGTTTGCTAATTTGTCTCAGTTAATTTTCCCTCCGGGGAAGGGCATCCTACTGAGTGAAAATTCCGGCTTGCGATAGTCCACTCGTTCAGTGCACAAAATGGGCATCTTCCTCCGGGGAAACGGAACTTCTAGAAAACCAACAAGCGCGTTTCAGTCAAAGCATCCATAGCATATCGAATGCCCTCGAGTCCTTCACCTGAATCACGCAAACCTCCATATGGCATGTGATCGAGTCTAAATCCAGGCGCCGAATTGATGATTAAACTGCCTACACGAATTTGTTGCAATGCTGTTTTCATACGATCGAGCCTTTGGGTGAAATATCCGCACTGCAAGCCAAATCGGGTATTGTTAGCCAATTCAAACGCATGATCTGCATTTCTGCACACTTCAAAAGTGACGATTGGTCCAAAGGTTTCATCAGCATTTACTGCCATTTCTGGTATTGTTCCAGTTAAAATAGTTGGAGCAAAAATGTTACGGTGAAAATCAATGGTTTGTCCGCCAGCAATAACTGTTGCTCCACCACGAACTGCTTCTGCAACAAGACTTTCCATTCGCAACAAAGCTTCTTTAGAAATCAGCGGACCATTCAAGGTGAGCTCATCGTTTGGATCTCCAGATTTGATTTTCGCAGTTTCTGAAATCAATAAATCTCTGAACATTTCAGCAATCGATTCTACTACATACACGCGCTGTGTAGAGATGCAAACTTGTCCACCATACATAAAAGCTGAAGTAGCAATTTGTCGAGCAGCATCGTGCAAATCGGCTGTTTCATCCACAATTACAGCTGCATTTCCACCCAATTCTAGAATGCAACGTTTTTTACCTGCATCTTTTTTCAACATCCACCCTACCCGATCGCTTCCGGTGAACGAAAACACTTGATAACGTTCATCTGCAAGCATGTTAAAAGCTGTTTGGTTATCGCAAACTGTGATGTTCAATGCGCCATCGGGTAAACCAGCTTCTTGAAATGCAGCAGCGAGCGACAAAATACTCAATGGTGCTTGTGGCGGCGCTTTGAGCACAATACTGCATCCAACAGCCAAAGCTGGAACAATCTTGTGAAGTGCTAAATTCAATGGGAAATTAAATGGCGAAAATGCCAAGACTGGTCCAACAGGGAATTTTGCAGTCATAGCGTGCCTTCCACGACCACGACCAAAATCCATTGGAACAATTTCGCCTGCAAATTGCATCACTTCACGCGCACCTGATTCTAACGTTTGAATGGATCTTTCCACCTCAACTTTCGATAAAGAAACTGGCTTTCCTGCTTCTGCAGCAATAAGTTGGGTATAAAATTCTATTTTGGAATTTAAATGAGAAGCTACATGATTGAATATTCTGGCCTTTTGTGAAGCATCGAAATTCTTAAGTGCTGCAAAACCAATGAGTGCAGACGAAATGAATAAATCGTTTTCAGCAAAAGTAGTTTGAGGAATTGAAGCCAGCAAAGAGCCATCATACTTATGAAAAATATCAAGTTTATTGCTGTGTAAATTCACCAAATAACGGCCTCCACAAAAGGGAAAAGGATGCGCAATCATATCATGATTTTGAGGGCATAAGTTAACAGAAGTTCAGCAGATTTTGCCGAAGTGCAAAACTTATGTATTCAACAATTAAATTGGTCACGACTTTACAATTCTTTGCGATTGAATCGAATTGCCGGAATAAATATTAATCATATAAATCCCTGCACTTAAATCCGATAAATTAATTTCGATTTTATTTGAATTACTTGGTAAATTGAAAACGATCTGCCCAAAAATATTGACAATTTCAATCTTCTCAATTGGGTTTTCCTGCAGGATTGTAAGTAATTGATCTACAGGATTTGGAAAAATTAATAATTTCTCATGGTTATCATTTTCCGTGCTCAACAAAATACCAATCGCGCAATTCACATAATCTTCCATGGCATTGTTAGAAGTCTCATAACAGAGTGAGGAACTGCCATTGGTATCTTCTAACAAAATCTCACTTTCATCAAAGCCAAGAATGCGCAAGTAGTGTTTGTAGAGCTCAGACCTCAACACAACTTTTTGCGTAAATGCAGGCGTTGAACTTGACCGACATTCCAGGCCACCATTGATAATATTGTTCGTATGTGCAAATCCTTGTAAATACATTTTTGGTGCACTGTATTCGCCAGATTCAGGCATCCAAACACCTTGCATAACTTGGTGACAAGAAGGCTTCGGACATTGAGGCATCATCCAAAACCAAATGGCCGATTTAAATGCCAACACACCATCTTGCTGCACTAGATCAGGATTATCAAGGAGCACACTGATATCATTAAAAAGGAATTTGGAGCATTGTCCGTAATTGTAATTCCACGACAATTGAATTGGACCTCTGCCGTAATATCCTACATTAGGATTTGGCGGAAATGTCGAACTAGCTTGCGAATAAGTTCCGGCTCCGTTGCTTGAATTATAGCCTACCTCATGCACAAAATACAAACCCCAATTTGCGTAATCACCTTCAGATCCACCACCAATTGGCATTTGCCAACCACCTGTTGTTTCTTTGGAGATATTGGCTAAAAATGCAGCCAGTTCACGTTTATTTCTTTGTTCAGAATTTGTGTTTAGAAAATCTGCAAAATAAACATTGTGAATTAAAATAGGCACTTCTGATAAATACCAAGAAACATCCACATCAGAATAAATATAGGAAACCCCTTCCAACGTGTTTGTGACAGTAATTAATTCACCATAAACACCCGCTTTGCGTTTAATTTCTACCACATAATTCGACATTTCATTTACCGCCTGACTCAAATTCTCGAACGAATAAAAATCAGTTGTATAACCTTGTGGATGAACGCCATAAGTCCCAGCTCGGCGAGGGAATAATGAATCCCATTCTGCTGTACTTAACAAATTTTCCAAGTTGGAATTTTGGGCGTTGAGACTAACTGAAAAACAATAAATAACCAATAAATAGGAAAGGATGAGTGATTTCATTTGAAGTGTTTTTAAATCTGCTTAATCAACAAGACAGGACGATTAAACTATAATTTTCATTGAAGCAACTATCAAACTTAACGAGATTTTAAGAACTGTTCTGCTGTCATAATTGGTATTTCCGCCGTTTTATAATCTTTCAAATTTCTAGTTAACAAAAAATTTACATCATTCTCCAAGGCGTTAAAATACTGCAACGCATCTTCAAAATCTTTAAAATCTGATAACAATGCGAGTTCAACCACTTTGTTCGACACCGAAAGCACTGTTACCAGCGTTTTAAACTTCATTAGTATTCTCCTCGCTTGATTTGAGGAATACTGCTTAGAAAGAATATAATTCAGATTAGAAAAGGATAAAGAAGAAACGAAAATCGTTATTTCACTTCTATCTGCAATTGAAAAAAGCTCAGCAGCATGCCTATAGAAAGGCTTCCTATTGCCTAATAAATCGAGTACTATATCCGTATCAACGAAAACACCATTCATTACTTGTACTTATTTGTCAAGTAATTAGAATACTCTTCCTTCGGATCTGTATCATTGGGTAATTTGATTACGCCAGATAAACTCTTTACCAAAGGTGAAATATTGCCTTCAGAAGTTTGTTCATTCGTAATACTCATCAAGTAATTCTCAATCAATTTCGACAAACTTGTGCTTTGATTCTTGGCAAATTCTTTAGCCTTTTCGATCACCGTTTGATCTAACTTCAATGTTAACTTAGTATCCATAAAAGAGATTTACGTGCAAATATAATTATTTTGTACGTATAGAATAACTTCTACTCAAGACTTGTTTCAAAAAATAAGTTGCAAGAAACTTCTCTTCAACTAGCATCAAAACAACAAGAACTTTCAATTCACTAAGCTGCAACACATTAAATCAAATTACGAACACAACTGTCCTAACTTAATTTCTCAGCGAATCAAAGTAATCGAACCAGTTTTCGAGAACCAATTGTTGTTCATCCACTGTACTTCGATAATCCAGCCATAAACATCCGATTGCACCAAACGACCTTCGAAAGTTCCATCCCAACCTTTGTCGATATCATCCGATTCAAAAATCACCTTTCCTCGTCCATCGTAAACCCACAATTTGAAAGTCTTTACACCATTACCACGAGGAAGAAAAACTTCATTTAATCCATCACCATTCACTGCAAATCCTGAAGGCACGAATAAATTGTAAGGCTCCTCCAAGCAAATCGAACGACTGAAAACATCGCTGCATCCGTTGCTGTCGGCTACTTCCAGAGTCACTTCGTATCCTCCATGTAAAATATACTCGTGCGTTGGATTTGTTCCAGCTGTGTAATTCAATTCTTGAGCATCACCAAACGACCACAATCCCTGATTTGCCCCTGTGCTTAAATCGATAAAATTGATGTCGCGTATTTCTGCCGGAATACATTCTAAATCTGGATTCACACTGAATTGTGCTTTCACCAATGGGAAACCTATCAATGTAACCGAAGAATCCAATGTGCAACCACTCATCGGATCTGTTACTTCCAATGAATAAGTGTTAGATGCTGAACCCGGTAAACTTTCGCCCGATTGGTAGTCATTGCCTCTCCAATTCACTCCATAAGCTTGAGCCGACACAGGTGTAACAATGGCAAAACTGGGCTCCCCATAACACAGTCTTTCCTCAGTCTGGATGGTAAAATCAATCTTTTCCGCTACGTAAATTGAAATAGTATCTCGAATCTTTGAGCAACCATCTGTAACAAGAAGGGTATAATCTTTTGTTGCTGGCGGACTTAATATCTGTTGTTGCAAAGGTGGAAGATTATCGCTCCAGAGGTAACTAATGAAATATCCATTTCCTCCCCATGCGGAGACATTTACCGAAGTGTAATCTCCATAACAAAGAGAATCATCGTTCACCGTTACTTCATAGCCAATGCGCGGCGCAACGGTCACAATAGCGGAATCAACACTGCGGCAATATCCTTCGCCAATTTCATAAATCAACAAGTGCTCACCTTCATCAGCCAAATAAGGATTGAAAAACAAGGTATCCACCAAGCCAATGCCTGTGAGAATTCCTCCTGTTGGACTAACCTCTATTTCCAGTAGGGTATCCACATAACAAATAGAACCACCTGGCGCATCTAAATCGGCTTGTATAAATGGTTCCACCTCAACGGTGATCGTATCTGAACAACCAAAACTGCTCGTGTACACAATATCAATTTCACCGTCACCAGCTTCCGATGGTGAGAAAATCCCCAAACTGTCATTCACGATTCCATCACCCGAAAAGATCCCTGGCAATGCGCTAGAATCGACAACAATTTGAATTTCCGGTGCCGATTCACAAATAGTTTCAGCTGGAGCTAACATCGATTGTTGAACAAAAAACCAAGCTGTATCGGCGCATGTATTGTTCGTGTATACCACCTGATGAATCCCATTACCCGCAACATTTGTGAAGAAATAATCAGGTTCATCATCCTCTCCTTCTACAACACCCAAACCCGACCAACTACCGCCCCAAGGGTAATTCCCCATGATACTTCGAACCAATTCCAATTCATTGTCACCCTTGCAAAACACAAAGGTATCCTGCTCAATACGTGTGTATTCTACATAAACAATCGCCGTATCGGTGCAGCCATTTGCTAAGGTGTAAATCACATCGGTTTGAAAGTTTTGACCTCCATTAAAGGTTGCATCTAACAAGCCATTTGCTGGATCTACGATGCCATCGCCCGACCAAGTGCCTCCAATTGGATAAAAGTTCGCCAATTGAACAGTGCCTTCGGCTGGACAAGAATTCGAATTCCAACCTGCAAAGATCTCACGTACAAATACATCCACGTCTTGAGAACATCCAAACAGGCTATAAGTGATTGTGTGCAAGCCGCCTTCAGCTTTACCAGGATCGAATATGCCCAAAAGAGAATCGACAATTCCTGGTCCCGACCATCTTCCACCTGGAGGTTGCAATGTATACGAAATAGACGCTCCGCTTTGACAGATGCTGTCGATCGCCGTTGGAACACTGGAGATATTGTCGACAAAAATCTGCAAATCTTCTGTACATCCGTTCACTGAATACGTAACAGTGAAAACTCCATTTACCGTCGGATCAAACACACCCGAAGTGCTAATTCCACTGCCCGACCAGGTTCCACCTAAAGGAGTGAATCCATTCAATTGGAAAGATGGCGAACCCGGACAAGCTGCCACTGGCAGGCCTGCATCGATAGGTAAAATATTGATCGCCACATAGGAAGAACATCCAAAAGTTTCGGTGATCGGCAAGTAATAACCTACCTGATTGATTCCTGATGCGGCAGAATCTCCGTTGAAAGTCCCAACCAATGTATCGGTAATGCCCGAACCAAACCACCAGCCTGTATTGGGAGTCGCATCCAAATCCACCGGAGATGCAGACTGACATTGACTGCTTGACGAAGGCATAACTGCCGGTGTAAAAACGTTGATTGTCGTGCTTCCAGAAGCAGGAACAGCGGGCGATGTGTCATCAACAGTTAAGGTGTAAGTTGTCGTAACTACAGGACATACATTCTGTTGACCAGCATTGGGCGGAAGACCATTTGACCATATGTACGAATACACTCCATTACCACCAGTTACAACAGCTTCAATTTCGGTGCATTCACCCACACAAATACTATCTCGTTCGGGGAATAAATTCACGACTATCGGACAATCGTCGACACGGAACGAATCAACTGTGGTGAACGTCCATAAGCTATCGCAGGCATCGTAATAATTCGTAGTGAGTTCAAGCTGATATGTGCCGCCCTGGTTGAGTCCGGGTGCAAACGTGAGTGCAACTTGCTGCGTACTGTCGCCGATGCAATTTACTGGAACAGCCGTAAGAATCGCTTGATCCATAAGGCCTTCCAAGATAGTTGGCCCAAGGAGTTCAAAAGCGCCAGCATACACCGAATCGCAATGTTGTTTCTTGCTGAGATTCACTGTGGCTGTGGTAGTTGAGCATGAAGGCGCGGGCAAAACCACATCAATTTGAGGTGGAACAGGCGGAATAACTTGGGTAGTCCAACTGGCTTCCCAACCTGTGCAGGCCACATTAGCATCGGTTACAAAGTGGAGCGAAAGACATCCTTGAGAAATTGAAATTGATGGAGGCGATGTTGTTCCAGAATAAGCTGGTCCTATTTGAGGATAAGTTTCATCAGGCCCTGCGTGAAAAGTGAGCGAATCGAAACCTACTTCAACACAGAAATAGTCAAAACTCAAAGTGGTAATTCCGGGCGCATCGAGGCAAATAGTGAATGTTTGGTTGGTGTTGTGCAGATAGTTCACGCCATCCCCACCATTGTCGTACAAAATGCCTTTACATTCAGTTACGACCGTGTCGGACATGTTAAACTCCAACTGTGCTGATAGATTTCCGGCCATCAGCAAGCAAAGAATGCCCAGCAGATATGTGAACCATTTTTTAAGCATCAACGCACAATTGTAATTGGATCTGTGGTAACTGGAGCGCTCCATTCGCCTGATTGGTCGCGCAAACGGATGGTGAAAGTGGCAGTTTCTTGGTCGCCGATTCCTAGGAGGAACAAGGTACTCAAACGGATGCTCAGCTTGCCGCTTATGTTTAGCGTATATCCTTCCGGAGCCAATGGTTTTACATGATAAAAATCTGGCTGATTCAAACGACTGTCTTTCACTTCTAAATCGTTTACATCAGGATCAATACTTCCAAGATTTCCTTGAGCATCTCGGTAAGAAATTTCAACAATCACTGAATCGACAAATTCCTTTACAGAATCGGTAGAAAGGCTGGCAATACTGATTGTTGGTGCAGTATTCTGAACAGGTTCTTCCTCATCCTTCTTGCAACTGTTGAGCAGAAAGGGCATGGCGATCAGCACCAATTGTATAATGGGCAGTCGGATTCTCATTGTTCGCCTACTTGAAATGAATAATAGTTTCGAATATGTTCAGCGCTGTTCACCGAAGGAATTTCAGTAACAACAGGCTGATCGTCTCGCACATATACCCGAATAAATTGCTTCTGATACAAGGTTAATCCACTCACGGGCAAGGTAATTTTGTGCAGATAATTCACCTGACTTCCAGAATATCCAACCTGTGAAACTCCAGCAATAGCATTCAAACTAAGTTCAGGAAGGGCCGAAAAATTATTGAGCGTAGCTCCGGTTTTAAGCTTCAACACGCCAAGTTGATTTACAGGCGTATTGTCATCACTGATTGATACGTAAACATCAATATTTGAAGTACCTGTTGGGACCACCAAAGCGCCTGTAGAAACATTCCTTTCTAACGGTGCTGAGCCCCCTGAAACAGTAATGAAGATGCCGTTGAGTTGTGGCGCCAAGTTGCTCGTTCCCGGCGAATTGCCGTAAAGATCTTTCGCTCCGTTTTGAATCCAATTGCGAACGTTTTGTATGTACTCATTGCGTTTGGCATCCCAATCGCTTCCCGGCTCCAATGCAAGTGGCATAATGCCCGATTGACCATCAATGTCCGTCATTAAGCGAGTGATCAACACGCCTGCATCGGGATTTCCAGGCACAACTCGATAGTCGAAAGTTCCTTGCGGGTTATTTTTAATCACAGGCTGAAGTACCAAAGTGTTGTAAGAGCTTTGGATGGTTCGAAAATCTGGTTCAAAAGTGCCGTCATGACAGCCTGAATTTGCACACGTAGGCTGCAGAATATTCTTGTGTAAACCAGCAATCGAATTTGGGTCTGGCGTATAGGAATCCACTTCGTTCTCAGGCGCCTTATTCTGGGGAAGATCATATGGATTCTCAATCGCTTCGTCTTTCTTGCAACCAACCATGGCGAACAAGAGGAATAATATTATCCACTGTTTCATATCCGATCGAATAAACTGGTGGAACCTGGCGCTAAGAATCCGGCATTCAATATCTCATTTTTCACCCCTAAAATCTCTCCGATCGTCGGCACATTGTCGGAGGTTTGACCAATAGGATTTCCTTCACTGCCAATACTTAAATTTGAAGGTACATTTGGACCTGCCATGACCGTAAATACTCTGTCGGAATTGGCATCTGAATGGTCGTAACCATACCAATCGTTGATGTCTTTGATTGGATTCGGATTGAGGTTTCTGCCACATTCTGGCGAGGCAATCAAGATGGTGTTATTGGCCATCTCAGGAATTTGATTCTGAATGTAGTTCCACAAATGTCCAACAGCATGATCGGCGCGGTGAAGCGCACGTAAATAGCCTGTAAAGTCGGCATGACAACCATCTACATTACTTAAATTCACCACGGTAATGGCAGGCTTAAACCACTTCATCACTTCGCAGGCAAAACCCATTGTGAGTGAATCGCTATTGTCGGTAACTGGAGGAAATGCAATGGCATTCTGCGTTACACGCTCATACATGGTGCGCATAAATTCTTTGATGTCTTGCTTCTCTTCCTCGGTATTTCCTAGTGAATCGCCACCTTGTCCAACGGACGAAAAACTCTGATCCAAGAAATATTTCATTTGATAGATTGGATCCAATTCATTTTCAGGGTGATACACCCTTGCATTTGACAAATGCTCGAAGCCTAAATTTCCGAATGTGACAGTAGGTGCGAAGAAATTTGCGCCATACTGCGAACCATAATCTGGATGATTTGAATAGTTCAGCAACGGAACTGAATTGCCGATACCATTGCCGACAAACCAAGTCTTTGTGGCTGGATAGCCGCCATGACGTCGCAGGTATTCGAATATAGTTGGATTTCTAGGTTTCTGCTTAAGTCCTTGAGTTGTTACTGTACTGCCTTGCAAAAGGTTATTCAAACCACCGTAATGTCCTGCCGATCCACCACGAACTTCTTTGAAAAGTAAACCTTGGGTTTCAAGCGTCTGACTAAGAATCTGTGGAATCGGAGTTCCTCCAGCAGCTCCATTGCCTTGGTCGGTACCATAAACAATCTTATTGTCGGGGAATGCACCGTTAAACATGTTGTACATAATATTTCCAGCCCAAGGAAGTCCCTGGGAATCATCAAGATAACGCTGTAAAACGGATTCCTGCTGACGAACACCGCCTGCAAAAAGCACATACACCACGTGGGGTGCTAACTGCTGACCAGTAGAGGCGAATAACCGTCCACTTGGTAAAATATACGGAACTCCAAACGCTCCAGCAGCGGCTATCGAGGCATTTCGGATGAATTTACGACGGTTCATATCAGTAATACAGATATTCGTTAGACAATGCAAATGCGAAATAGACCAATTCGGAACTCAACTGCGGATTGGATTCAATGAAATTGATGAACCATGTTTTTTCGCCTTCCGACGGTATGCGCACAAAGAAACGCTCGTAGGTTTCCATCACAAATTTCTCAGGATTGGCGCGCATCACAGAATCGGTTGGAAGCAAAACTGCTGGGTCGTTCATGAAGTTCGAAATGAGGACTTCACGTCCGAGTTCTTTGTCACCGATCGACTCCAAACAATCGATTATTTGAACAAGCTCGTTTCCTGAAAGTGCTTGCTGGAAAAAGTTGGTGTGTAAAATCGAAACATACTGTTCTTGCGATTTCATTTTGTCTTTAGCAGCAATGGAAGGATAAAGACTCACTTTATTCACCTCGAATTGGTCTTCTGCTAATTCCTTCTTGCACGATTGAAAGCCGAATGCGGCTAGCAACATGCATACTGCAATGAGCTGTTTCATATCAGAAGTTTGCATATTCGTTTGTAATCAAAATTCGTTTTTGCAGCGCTTTCAAGTCGTTATCAATACCAAATTGCTGCATTTCAAGCTCCATTTCGGTTGATGTCGGATTTCTTGCCAGTAAGGTTTTGTAAGCCCAAATTACTACGCCAAGCTTGCATTCGTTCGACTGTGTGAGAATGCTTACAAAGTCGGAACGGTTTTGACCTGGAGCGCCAAACAAAGATCCTGGCGAATTGTCCTCAACCATCGTAAATCCGGTTTGAAACTCGGAAGTAGTTGGAAACCTGAAAAAGAGATCATCGAAACAGGCGTTCACAAAGTTGAAAGTGTTCATATTGATAATGTCGTAAATGCCATTGTCGACCATGCTTGCATACACTGAATAAAGATCAATTTGCCCTGTTTGGTAGTTGCTTCGACTGTTAAGAATACTAACCATTTTCAAGTACTTTCCCATGTTTACTTCGTACCCAATCATGTTTCCTGAAAGCGAATCACTTATTGCGTCACTCCGGTTAATAAAGGCTTCACCCCGCAATTCTTCATCGGCTATACCGTCGATAAATCGAATTTTAGCCAACTCATATAATCGCTTGTGGTAGGTCAATGTGTAAGAAGTATCTCCATCTCGAAATGTATCGTCTTGCATTAGCTTGTTAATCAAAGCTTCACGTGATGATTTACTCGCATTATCCGCCTGAAGTGTTGCTGTTTCTTGGTCCATTTCCGCATCCAAAGGCTCTCTTCCCAACAAGTCGATAAACAATCGATTCACATAATTGCGCATCTTAACCGATGGCACTTTATCGTAATAAGGCGCATCATTGTCGGTGAAAATTTCAGCTTCATCCTTCTTGCAACCCGCTATCAGCAGTGTAATCAGTATCATTCCTAACTGAAATACCTTTATCATTTTATAACAGATTAATTATTTCTCAATTTAACACCGAGCAATGCATCAAAAAGTGCAAAAAGCATTTTCAACTTACACAGCGTGTTAAATTTCAGACAGCCTATTTAACCGACAGCCTTAGTTTTCAGATAATTAGTTGATTGCACCTGATTTTAAAGTTTCGTACATTTGAAACTGAATCAGCAAAAGCTTTTGAATCAAAGAATATACATAGATACTTCTGTTTTTGGAGGACATTTCGATGATGAATTCTCAGAACATACCATACCTTTATTCAATAGAATAAATAATGGTGAATTTGTGGTTTTGTATTCTAACGTCACACAAGACGAACTTGAATTCGCACCCGAGAAAGTCAAAGAACTTGTAAGAAGCTTAAAAGTAGATTCAACAGAATTTCTAGAAACTTCTATTGAGGCCATTGACTTGGCTACCGAATATATTACCGAAAAAGTAGTTAGAAAAACAAGTTTTGCTGATTGTTTGCATATTGCTCTAGCAACTATAAGTAAAGCCCATTTTTTAGTCAGCTGGAACTTTAAACACATAGTGAACATCGAGAGAATTAGAGGGTACAACTCTATCAATATTAAAAATGGTTACAAGCAATTAGAAATTAGATCACCAAGAGAGTTAGAGAAATATGAAGACTAAAAACAACAACTTTGAGGCGGTCGAATTTATGCGCAGTCAAAGAAACAAATTGAGTGATAAATTATCTCAAATGACTAAAGAAGAAATTTTGGAGTATTTCAAAAAACGAAATTCCGAAATCAATATCAAACCTTGCGCACAATAATAGCTTCATTTTATGTGTAAGAGGAATATTATTTAATCATTATAGTTAGGCAAATTCAGCTTCTTCTATAGTTTCTCTTAATTATTACTTCCTGAAATCAAAATAACTAGGGGCCACAGGCGCGCTTTCCACGTTACGTATCGGCCCTTCGGAGCCTCAACGGTAACTTGTTCCAATCGCTGGGCCGAGCAGTTCTTAAGGTGAGCAGTTGGGCTCGCACACTCATCTTCAGTAGCGTACAAATACACTTGTAACTGTTGAACTTTGAATGAACTTATTGGTTAATTTCATGGCACCTATTTTCAATAGATATGGAAGACAAATTCGCACGAAGGAATTTCATGAGACGAGCACTAGGAGCTGTCGGCGCTACTTTATCGCTGTATGTGCCAGGAATTGCCAATGATAGCCGATCAAAAAATGAATCAATCAACATGAGTCCTATCAAGTCTATCAAGCCGCTTGGTTTTCAATGGGAAACCTCCGATCCATTTCTTTTCTGCGTGCACCACGAAGATGACTTCCCTTCAGGAAACGCACAGATGGGCCCTGAAAAAGCACATTTCCAAGGCCGTCATTTGGGCGACGATTTTATCATCAAAGACGGATTTCGCATGTACCACGGCAAAACAGTTCCCGGGTTTCCCGGCCATCCGCATCGAGGCTTCGAAACTGTAACTGTTGTTCGAAAAGGGATCGTTGACCACGCCGATTCGCTCGGAGCTGCTGGAAGATATGGAAATGGCGATGTGCAATGGATGACTGCCGGACAAGGTGTGCAACATTCAGAAATGTTCCCGCTCATCCACAGCGACCGCAAAAACACCATGGAACTTTTCCAGATTTGGTTGAATCTTCCTGCCAAAAAGAAAATGGTGAAACCCCACTTTTCGATGTTGTGGAAAGAATCAATTCCAATTTACAAACATGCTGATGAACTAAACCGAAAAACCCAAGTGGAGATCATCGCAGGTAAAATTGGGCAGCTTAAAGCACCTACTCCTCCTCCAAATTCTTGGGCAAACGATCCGAAAAACGAAGTGGCTATTTGGAACATCCTGATGGAACCCAACGCTGAATGGACGCTTCCAAAAGCATCAGCAGGAATCAACAGAACAATTTATTATTACGAAGGCGATGAATTGAAAGTGGCAGGTCAAACCATCGGGCGTTATCAGGCAATTGAGCTTCAGCCTGACGTAGAAGTAACCTTAAAAGCTGGAATTAACGAAACAAGCATTCTGGTTTTGCAAGGTCGACCAATTGGAGAAACAGTTATTCAATACGGACCTTTTGTGATGAACTCGAAAGCTGAAATCAATCAGGCATTTGAGGATTTTCACAAGACGAAATTTGGTGGCTGGCCTTGGCCGAAATACGATCAAGTGCACGACAGAAATTTGAAACGTTTCGCCAAACATGCCGATGGTCGAGTTGAAACCAAAGAGAGTTAATTGGCATTTTATTCATCTCAATTGATTTTTAAATAGTTAGTTAATCCAATTAGTTGGGTGTGGAAAACATTAGAAGTCAATGCTAATTGCTCTATTATTAAACTATTCAAAACACAGAAATAGCAAGGGATTAAATACAAATATACCATGAAAAAAAATATTGTATTTCTGAAAAATGCGGCATTATTGTCCTGCTTTTTGATGTTGTTTTCAATCAACAGTAAATTAAATGCACAAATTATTTACACCGATATAATCGATGCTACCCCGAGTGCAACCTATCCTTTAGATTTGAATAACGACAACCTAGTTGACTTTATAATTCAATTCGGTGGAAGTGCTGGTAATATAGGGGTTATGTGTTACCCAGAAAACAACAATGCTTATGCTGGGAATTTCGTAATTGATATATATTCACCATGGGCATTATCTGAATCCAATACCATATGCGATTCGCTCTCAACATGGTATAACGCCAATAACCCTGGCACTATGGCTTTGGGAACAAGCCTAGGCAATTGGGTAGGAGCTACAGATAAATATTTAGGATTAAAATTAATTGTGGACACAAATACACACTATGGTTGGGCACGATTTGATATTCTAGAATCATCCGCATCGTTCACTGTAAAAGACTATGCCTTCCAAAGCACTCCAAATACTTGCATTCAGGCAGGACAAACTTCATTGGGACTAAATGAAATTTTAACGAATAATAATTTTTCAGTCTTCCCTAATCCTTGCATTTCATCGACAATTATTCATACAAAAGAGAATCTTAATAATGCCACAATGACGATTTTCAATGCATTTGGGCAGACATTAAAACAAATAAATAATATTTCAGGACAAACAATTTCTTTAAACCGCGAAAACCTTCCAAGCGGAATTTATTTTATTGGTCTAACGGAATACAATAAAATCATCTCAATTGAGAAATTAATCATTGTAGACTGAAATAAAAGAGCCCGTCGAATAAGCATTTTATTTTTATTGAAATTGACGTGCTAGAAAAATCTATTGCCATTTTCAAATCAAGTAAATAATAAAATAAAAAGCCTCCAATCGAAATGAAAGGAGGCTTTTTTTATGTCTAAATTTTCAGCTTACTTCTTGATTCCAATTCTGAAATAGAATCCCGAAGCCAAGAAAGTCGGAAGAATATTCGCCAATTTCTGGTCGATTTTAGCAATGGTTTTCAAAGGAATAAAAGGCAAATATGTCTCAATGATTGGCGCGAGAAAATAAGCCTTTTTCACTTCCAAAACTTCCAATCCAAGTGGAGCCAATTCGCGCTTCATGCGAGGAACAGTGAAGAAATTCACATGTGGCGTTTCGTAATTCTGAGAATACGGTTCTTTCTTTCCAAGTACTCGTTTCACCTTCAGAATGAAATTGTTCAATCCCATTTTGCGCATCAAATACAAAGGCTGCATCGCGATTTCGAACGGTCCCCGTCCATTGGGAACAGTAATCATCAACTGCATGTCTTTGTTGCCATTCTTGGCTAAATAGTCGAGGATTTCTGGGTAAATATCAATATGCTCAAGTACCTCGGTGAGGATGATAAATCGATATCCTTGAAGTGGACAATCCTGCAAATATTGGAAACGGAAATTCACATTTTCCAACTTGTTGGCAGCAATCGCGATGTCGAGTGTAGGCTGGTGGATGTCGATCCCAAGGATTTCGGAATTGTCGATTAAGCCTATTGGAATGGTTACATTACCTGTTCCTGCACCCACATCAAGCACTCTGGCTTGTTTACCTGGTTCGCGGAGACGTTCGATAGTGTCGTAAATCCACTCTAAACGACTTAAGTGACAAGGATATTCGGTGTAATCGGTGTATTTTAAAGCTTCTGGTTTCATTAGAACTTCACGCCGGCTTTCTTAAGAATGCGTTTGGCGGTATTTTTTAAGGTTTCCTTAACGTCGGTTTTTACTTTTTTCATAATACCTTCTTCAGGGCGCGCCTTGAAAATAGTATCGTGGTATCCTTTAGCATCTTCACGCAAAGTGGTGTAGTAATAACCATAAAACGATTTGCGTGTTTCTCCTTCAGGAACAGAAATTTTCCCGTAACCGTGATAGGAGATTTCATTGGTTTCGAAAATTACGCAGCGGTTAAAAGATGGCAGATATGCTTGTTCTAACTTAGTAACATCTGCATTCCACAACTCGATCTTCCCACCGTATTCTTCTTTCCAATTTTTATTAAGAAAAATAAGCAAATTGATTCGGCGGTGAATGTTTTCGTTGTAGTGGATGTTAAAATCGATATGAATATCCAAATAACTTCCGTTTCCACCTTGGTGAACGCCCATCCCCAATGCATCTTCAACCGAGAAAAGGTCATCAATGCTGGTAATTTGACTCACTGCCTTGTAGAACTCAGGTGTATTGAGTGCTGCTCGAAGCTCGGTGAATGATGGATCGAAGGTTTCGAATCCTGAGCCCTCCGATTTGTTTTCATTCAAACCAGTGTAAGTGCGTGTCATTTTATCAAGCCCCGGAAAATTCGAGTACAAATGATCGGCAAAATCTGACTGAATAAAATTATCGATTGATATATGTCGATAAGGTTTACCTGCATTATACTGCGCCTGTAAGGCTTGCAGATTGGCAGGATCGAAAAAGGATGCAGGTATAATTTCCATAGCGTATTACAGCTCGCAAATGTAGTAAAAGCCGATGCCTTTCGCGATACTGAATCTGTTTAGGTTACAGAATGTTGATCTGGCGAGAAAATCCTTGTTCGAGCGTAATGAAGGTTTCGGTACGTTGAATTCCACTCATTGGCTGAATTTTTTCGTTCAGCACTTCTCTCAAATGGTTGGTATCTCTGCAAAGAACTTTCGCGAAGATGCTGTAAATCCCAGTTGTATAGTGAAGTTCTACAATTTCAGGAATTACCTTCATCTGCTCCCTAACATCCAAGTATGCCGAACCTTTGTCGAGAAAAACCCCGATAAAGGCGCAAATGTCACATCCAACTACAGAAGGATTGATGATTAGTTGAGAACCAATCACAACACCCAAATCGACCATTTTTTTCATCCTAACATGGATGGTTCCAGCAGAAACATCTAACTGCTTTGCAATCTCGGTGTATGGCACCACTGCAGCATGCATCAGAATAGTCAGGATTTTGCGGTCAAGGTGATCAATTTCAGCTCCTTTGCTCATTTTGTAGATTGTTCGATATCTCTCGGCAAATATCCAACTTCTTTATGGAAAATACAAAATAATAACCGATTAATTATCGAAATGCTAAAAATACAAACCGACTACTGCGAACTAACAAGCGCTTTGAATAATCTTAATACTTGAGTATTAAAGAAGTATAATGAATTTGGGTTGAGCGCTAAATGCTCGGTTACAAATATTGATTTTCGTTCAAATATTTCCGTTCGAACCAAAATGTTCCTAAAGGAATAAATGAAACCAAAAGTGCCAAAGCTACCTTGAAAAAATGCCAGCCACTTTTAATCCAAACATTCAGCAATAAACCGCAATAAGCTACAAACAAGAATCCATGTACCCAGCCTAGTATCTTCACTGGAAGTGGAATTCCGGCCATGTACTTCAAAGGCATCCCGATCAATAAAAGCAATATAAACGACCAACCTTCGATGATGGCTATCATTCTAAATTGCTTGCTTGCTTTATCCATAATTATTAAGGCTTCAGTCAATTGAAATCCCGAGCTGATTAGCTGTTTCAACAATTAAATCGCGTCGGTAAAGGTAAGGCAGTGCATCTAATTTTAATCGACCAGAGGCAAGTTCTGTCATCGTTTTTTCATTCAGCAAATATGCTGCTGTAAAAGTGCCGTATTGTTCAGCAATTTTCTCCAGTATTGGGCGGTATCTCTCCTCCACAAAGGCCGCAGTTCTCTTCCGTTCATGAAAAAGAACGTCACGCTCACCTTGAGAAAGTGATGCACCACCGGATCGTTTACTGAGTTGCAGTTGATCTGCAGTTTTTTGTCCATGCTTCCAAGCTTGTTGAAATGCATCCATTGATTCGTGATTTCTCAAAGATGGATGCAAGCCTTCAAGTGCTTTCCATTTGTCGAACAATTCGGGATGGAAGGTCAAATCCATCAATACTTCTCTTGGAGCAATCTGGAAACCTGGCTTGTTGAACTTCCTTGCAACACCATCGCGAACGCCCATCATTTCATTGTAAATGTGCAAAAAGTAAGGAGGCAATTTGCGCTCATCATCCTTGTTCACAAACCATCCAGGGCGCTTCTCATCTACTCTATAGGAATTCCACGCGGCATTTTCCTGTTTCACAAAATCCGAAACACCTCGCTCTGCAGCTTTATCAAGGAGCAATTGCTTCAATTCAGGTAAAAACAAAACATCGCGCGCTGCATAAACCCATTGCTGGTCTTTGAGCGGACGACGGGTCCAATCGGTGCGTTGTTGCGACTTATCGAGCTGAATACCCAAACAATTCAACAATAAATTACCTAGAGAAAATGCTTCGAAATCGAGGAGTCGTGCTGTCCGTTCCGAATCGAAAATATTCACGGGGAAACATCCTTGCTGATGCAGCAGATTTAAGTCTTCGCCTGGTGCATGCATGATTTTGAGCGGTACTTCTTGCTCAAGGAAACGATAAAGCGGTTTCAGATCGATGCCCGTTAATGGATCAATAAGCCACGACATATTTCCATCACTCACCTGAATTAAACACAAGGTGAAACCATAGGCAAATCGGTCGCGGTCGAACTCGAGATCCAAGGCTATTTCCTTCGTATCTTTCATGCTATCAAGGCATTCTAAAAGTGCCTTTTGACTCTCAACTTTTGTATAACTAAAATCCAATGTGATGTTTTGCTGCCCCAAACATACAATTTTACCTGCTCAATTTAAATGATCCTTGCCATTTTGGGTCGATTCGATTGGAAAATCTTGTTGGTTATATTCGCTAAAATTGAGGGATGGAAACGCTACCTTAGCACTCCATTTTTCGAAAAAGTATGTCAGGCATTATTCAACAACTTCCCGATCACGTTGCCAATCAGATTGCTGCTGGCGAGGTGATTCAGCGGCCTGCTTCGGCAGTTAAGGAACTGTTGGAAAACGCAGTAGATGCTGGTTCGAAAAACATCCAGCTGATTATTAAAGACGGCGGACGATCGCTGATACAAGTGATCGACAATGGCTCGGGCATGACCGAATTCGACGCGCGTTTGTGTTTTGCTCGACATGCTACATCCAAATTGAAAAATGCCGACGATCTATGGCATTTGCGTACTATGGGTTTCAGAGGTGAAGCGCTCGCATCAGTTGCTGCTGTGGCTCAGGTTGAAATGCGCACCCGAAGAAAACAAGACGAAACTGGCATTTTGATTCAAATTGAAGGATCAGAATTCGTGCTTCAGGAGCCTATCAGTGCGCCACATGGAACATCGATCTCTGTAAAAAATCTGTTTTACAATTTGCCTGCACGCAGGAATTTCCTCAAATCGAATCCTGTAGAAACGCGCCACATCCTTGAAGAGTTTTACCGTATTGCACTAGCATTCCCGGAAATTGCGTTTTCTCTCATCAACAATGGAGAAGAAGTGCATCGGTTGATGGCTGCAACTTTCAAGCAGCGCATTGTTTCGTTGTTTGGAAATTCATGGAACGAAAAGTTGCTCATGGTGAAGGAAGAGCATACGTCAGTGAAGGTGACTGGTTTCATCGGAAAGCCTGATGCTGCTAAGAAAACACGGGGCGACCAATACTTCTTTATCAACAACCGTTACATCAAGAATACATATCTGAATCATGCGGTTCAATCGGCTTACATGGATCTGCTTCCATCGGGAGAATTCCCAGTGTATTTCATTCGTTTTGAGGTAGATCCTGCAACAATCGATGTAAACATTCATCCCACCAAAACAGAGATAAAGTTCGAAGACGATCGCACTGTTTACGGCATTCTCCGTTCGGCAGTAAAAAAAGCGATTGGCTCTTATGCTTTGTCGCCCAGCTTGGATTTTGAAATTGAACTTCCATTCGTGAGCATTGCTGGTAGAAACACCGAAATTCGACCTCCGCAGATACAAGTAAATCCAGATTATAATCCGTTCACGAATCCAAATCCTGGAAGCAAATCCAGTCCATCGCAACCCAATGCGATGCAAAATATCAGTAAAATCAGGTGGGAAGAACTTGCTGGCAGCCCTGAATTAAATCCTGGCCAAATCATTCCCCAAGAAAGCGAAAATGCCGAAAAGAGTTTGCCATGGTTGCTCCACGGAAAATTCATTTGCAGTCAGGTTAAAAGTGGCTTGATGTTGATCGACCTTCAAGGCGCAAGAGAAAGGATACATTTTGAGCGTTTTATGCACCGAGAGGAACACCATGGAGCATCTCAGCAACTGTTGTTCCCGGTGGTGAAAGAGCTCAGCGGACCAGATACTGAACTTATTCGTGCCCTCGAAACTGAGTTAAAATCGTTGGGATTCGACTTCGAGTATTTCGGAAAGCAAACTATCAAGATCAATGGAGTTCCTGCAGAAATGTTGGATGCTGATGCCAAAGAAATCATAGAAAGCATCTTAGAAGAATTCAAAAAAAGCCAGCAAGATTTACGTCTCAACCGCCTGGAAAATTTGGCAAAAACTCTGGCCATGCAAGCGGCACGTCATCTTCCGAAACAGCAAAGTCCTGAGCAACTTCTCAAACTTATCGAGCGTTTGTTTGCCTGCGAAACACCTGGATTTTCGCCGAGCGGAAAACAAACCATTAGCATTTTGTCGATCGACGATTTGGCAGCTCGATTTGGGAAATAACCGATTGGGATTGATACAATTGCAAGCCATTACATGCAACGAAGCGAAGAATCACGTTTTGTTGATCGGTGCTTAAGATTAGATCAGTATGGCATTGTATGAAATATTTACCTTTGGCTACTCGATGAACAACTATTTCAAAGCAAAATCTGCCACACCGAATGTGGTTCGCAGTTTAATTATTATCAATGTCGTAGCTTACCTTTTGATGCTCGGCGCTATCGAATACGGAGGCAGATTGCCAATGGATATCATGGCATTGCACAGCTGGATGTCGCCTCTTTTCCAGCCTTGGCAGTTGATTTCACACATGTTTCTTCATAGTACAGATGGGATTTTCCATCTGTTTTTCAATATGATTGGCTTATGGATGTTTGGTTCGGCGCTCGAGAAACATTGGGGATCAAAACGATTCTTGATTTACTATTTCGTTTGTGGAATTGGCGCTGGATTACTGCACAATACGATTACAGGATTTCAGTTTGCACCCATGATTGCGGATGCAGATATTTATATGAGCATTCCGTCTTACACGAACTTCGAAGTCTTCGTTTCTAACTATTTGCCAGGATCTTTCGAGAATGATCAGATCAACAATTTCTTGGTAGAATGGCATAAGGATCGACTAAACCCGGGATTTATCAGCGAATCTGTAATGTTTGTTGATGAAGTTGTACAATACCGCATGAACATTCCTACAGTGGGCGCTTCAGGAGCAATTTATGGGCTTTTGTTGGCATTCGGAATGACATTCCCGAACGCTATGATCATGATGCTCATCCCACCAATTCCGATGAAGGCAAAATATTTTGTAATCGTTTTCGGAGCCATCGAATTAACCATGGGATTACGTAACAATCTGGAAGACAACGTAGCACACTTCGCACATTTGGGTGGAATGCTGTTCGGAATTTTAATAATCCTTTGGTATAAAAAACAAGACCGTAATAGGAACGTTAACCATTTATGAATCAACTAAGATTTCATTGGGCAGTATCGAATGCTGGAACACGATTAATAATCGCCAGTGTAGCGGTATTTCTTATAATAAACGTTCCACTGTCGCTGCTGCATTTATTGAATTTAGGCGACATCGAGGGCACAATCAACAAGTGGCTTCTTTTGCCTGGTAATTTTGGAGAATTGATCTTCAAACCATGGACGTTGTTCACACACATGTTCATGCATACTAGCCTATTGCATTTGATTTTTAACATGTTGACACTGTATTTTTCTTGTCAGCTATTTAGCCGCTATTTCGATGATAGGCGCTTAATCAATGTCTATTTCGTTGGTGGATTCGCCGGAGCATTGGTTTTCCTAATATCGGTGAATGTGTTTCCGCTCTTTACCTCGATGGGTGAAGGATTCACTGCGGCTGGTGCTTCTGCTGCAATTTTATCGGTTCTAATTGCTATTTCGGCCTATCGGCCAGATGATGAAGTGTTCCTTTTTGGGGCCATCCGTTTAAAGTTGATGTGGCTTGCAATTATCATTGTTTTGCTCGATTTGTTGCAGATTAGATCATCGAATGCTGCTGGTCATCTTGCTCACCTTGGAGGTGCTGCATTTGGCGTTTTATGGGCCATCCAATTAAAAAAAGGAAACGATATTTCAGCCTTTTTCGGCAAAGTTCAAGACCTTTTCAAACCGGGTAAAAAAGCTAAAATGCGCGTTGCCCACCGTCGCCCAATGAAAGATGACGATTACAATTTATCCAAGAAAGAGCAGCAAACTCAGGTAGATGAAATTTTAGATAAAATCTCAAGATCTGGATACGATAGTTTGAGTAAAGAAGAAAAATCGCGTTTATTTGAATTAACCAAGGATAAATAACCGGTGAATCTATACGCGAAAAAACAACGATGGAAATTGTGGCTTGCTGGCTTCGCGGTGATTATTGTCGGTGCTTCGCTATGGTATACCAATGTTTTGGTAAAAACAGTTTCTGAGGAAGAACGCAAGAAAGTCGAATTATGGGCTGAAGCTGTTCAAAAACGAGCAACCTTGGTAAAATACACCGAGAAGCTTTTCGAAAGATTAAAAGTTGAAGAACGCAAAAGAGCTGAAATTTGGGCACAAGCGATTCAAAACCTAGGAACGACAAGCGACAACGACGCACTTTCGTTTTATTTGATGGTAGCGAGTGAGAACAACACTATTCCTGCCATCATCGTAGATCAACAAAACCGAATTAATTATATCAGCAATGTTGACTCGCTCAAATACGGCACACCTACCGAATTTAAGGGACTGATTAAAAAAGACTTTAGTTTGTACAAACCGATTGTATTTAACGATGGCTTTTCGAACAATTATTATATTTATTACCAAGACTCAAAAGTCTTCAGCGAATTGCGCGAAGTACTTGATAACATTATACAATCGTTCATTTCAGAAGTCGTTGTAAATTCTGCTAGCGTGCCTGTAATTGTAACGGATGAAAATTCAAAAACGATTATTGCTTCGGGCAATCTTGAAAAAGAAATAGACCGCGACACTGCTGCAATGAAGCTTTTAACGATCGAAATGCAAGCCGAAAACACACCCTTGCAAATTGAATTACCTGATTATGGAAAGTGTTTAATTTATTACAAGAATTCGTTTCTTCTCACCCAGTTGAAGTTCTATCCTGTAGTGCAATTTTCTGTAATTGCACTTTTCATGATAGTTGCCTACTTCCTGTTTAGCTTCTCGCGAAGAGCAGAGCAAAACAGGGTTTGGGTGGGTATGTCGAAAGAAACAGCGCATCAACTTGGAACGCCATTGTCAAGTTTAATGGCGTGGATGGAAATCCTGAGAATGAAAGGCATTGATGAAGAAACACTTGCCGAAATAGGCAAAGATGTTCAACGGCTGGAAGTGATCACAGAAAGATTTTCGAAAATCGGCTCTGTACCTGAATTACAAGTGAATGATCTAGGGATTGTTTTGGAAGAAAGTGTGCAATACATGATGCCACGAACTTCGAAAAAAATCCATGTGAATATTAGTTCCGAAATGCCCGATGGGGATGGCGCAATCGTTCAAATGAATATTCCTTTGTTCGATTGGGTAATCGAAAACCTTATCCGCAACGCGATCGATGCGATGGAAGGCCTAGGTGGATCGCTCGATATCGTGTATGGTGAAAAAGGCAAATGGTATTTTGTGGATGTTACTGACACAGGAAAAGGAATTGCCTCATCCAAATTAAAAACGGTTTTCGAACCCGGCTATACTTCGAAGAAGCGTGGATGGGGATTGGGATTATCGCTTACCAAACGAATCATAGAAAACTACCACCAAGGAAGAATTTTTGTTAAAAAATCAGAACTTGGAAAAGGGACAACATTCAGAATTCTTTTGCCAAGACAAGAAGGGAACTCCCAATAAATCAGATCTGAAACTAAAACCTTAACGCCTAACATGATTAAAAAAAGATTGGTTAAAGCTTTCCACATAATTTGGAAAACAGTTGCTGGTTTTGTGTTATTGGTTGGATTGTATCTGTTGTCGGCTTGGATATTATCGTCGATCCATATCGATGGAGAGCCGGGAAATGCAGAAGTCACATTGTATTTACAAACCAATGGAGTGCATACCGATATCATAGTACCTGCATCGAATGAACTCATCAATTGGAACAAGTACTTTCCTCACAAATACAACCGAAATTCTGATTCTACCTATCGTTATTTAGCATTAGGACTAGGCGATAAAGAATTTTATTTAGAAACACCAACTTGGGGAGATTTAACCGTTCCAACAGCATTTAATGCAGCATTTGGTTTAGGATCTGGTGTTTTACATGCCACGTATTATCGTGAAGTAAAGATAAATGAGCAATGTATTGCCGTTCAAGCTTCTAAAGCACAGTACAAAGAACTCATTCAGTACATCCAAGAGAGTTTGTTAATGAGTCCAAATGGCGAATACATAAACATTAAAACAGATGCACTTTATGGAAATTCGGATGCGTTTTACGAAGCCAAATGGAAGTACAGCATGTTCCATACTTGCAACACTTGGGTGAACAATGCCCTACAAAGGGCTAAGTTGAAAGCTTGCTATTGGACACCTTTCGATTGGGGATTGTTTGGGGTGTATAAATAGTTCGTAAATGCAAACTATGTTATCGGATTTTGGCACCGGGATATGCGCAATATTTGACCCTGTTGTTTTAAAGTGAAATAAAATTCCCAGATAACTTTCTACTTACAAATAATTCAATTACTCGTGTAAAGCAGGGCAGCTGTTAAAGTCTGAATAACAATTCTGAGTTAATTGAATTTTATTGAGCATTTTTCAGATTTCTCAATATCATACTCCTTTTCATAACCTTCATAATAGTAAGATTGCTCAATTCCTTTTAAGATTATTTCTCTGTTATTTATATCGTCGGTTAAATTGTTAGAAAGCAAGGTTCTTAATTCCAAATCATTAATTGGACTTCTTTCCATAGCCGGGAAATTGAGAGTCTTATCAACGAACTGCCAGTTTACAAGTTTTTCCAGTCTCAACTTTAATAGCATATCTAACCAAATCCGCATTGTTCTTCCATTGCCTTCCGTAAAGGGGTAAGCAATATTCATCTCTAAATATTTAGCAATGATTTCCTCGAAGTTATTTTCTGGCATTTCATCAATTTCCACAACAATTTCATTTAAATAAAGCGCATTTGCAAACCTGAAACCGCCTTTGGAAATATTATAGTTCTAACTTTTCCTGAAAAATCATACAAATTGTCAAACAGATATTTATGGATTGACATCAACCCTTTTATAGAGCCTACTTCAATCCCATCAATATCGCCGGACTCAAAAAGGCGATAAGCATTTTCCAAACTTTTTTATCAATTTTTTTCGACATTATCTAGATAATCTATTTTGCAAATCTTTTATTTGCCTTGTCAAAAATGCTGAAATCTCTATGTTTTCCCTGAACAACTGCTCTATTTTTCTTTGTAAAGTTCACACTCGAGCTAGCATCCACATGGCTTGCCTAAAACTTTAAGCCTCTGTCATAAGTTGCAGACATTATCTGGATATTCAACAATGATAGAATTTAGAAATATGGAAATCCTAAATAATAAAATTTATCGAAGCCTATCTTGGAAGCTTTCAACTAGTTATCCAGAAAGAGAAGCCATGCTTCAGCTGGATAAGAAGACCATACTAGAATTTCAACAAATTAAATTAGAACAAAAAAAAATGTTAAACTAATTCGTCTTGATTATCATTTGCTCTTTCTTGAGCAAGCTGCTTCTCGAATTTGTTGTGAATTACAAGAATTATCAGGCCGAATAAAATTGCCGTAACTATTAAAACATTGTTTATTATTCCACTTACAGAAAAAGAGATGCGGATTAAAATGGTGGAAATAATAAACCCTGAATTTCTGATAACCTTGTGAAATTCATCTGTGTGAAAAAAGGAAAACAATAGAATTGTAACATCAGAAATTATAAGGATATTAAAGAACTGTTCGAAGAATATGTTGTTGATGTTTTTGAACGACAATGAATCATTGGTGCTCTGCTGAAACAATCCAAAACTCCAGTTTAAAAGCGAATAAATTGCAATCACAAACAGAACAGGTACTAAAGAAGTGGCGATTTTCTTTTTAGCTCCAATAAACTTGGTAATACTAGGCTTCATTATACTGTCGTGAGCAGCATACAAAATCGATTTTATTCGTTGACTCTGAAATAAGTAGATTAGGTAAAAAAGGATGATCGATGCAATTAAATCGTACGTAAATTGAAGATCATTATTAATACTAAACCAATCTGCTGAAAGCGATAAATCGGAAAGATCTTTAAACAAACGCCTAATAATAATAAGCGTGATGATTTCATATTGTTTGGAAATATAAATTGATGTTGATTTAGGAAGATAATAAATCAGCAGATAAACTTCATAGATTAGAATAAACGAGAAGGGAGTATAAATTGCAGCAATTGGATTCTTTAATAGTTTTGATGGCTCTGCAAGTGAAACTATATCAAAATTGACCAGTCCGATCACAATCAAATGGATTAAGAAACTAGCAACTGCAATCCACAAGACATATTTCTCAACAGTCTCCTTTGTTTTGCGTGATAGAAAAACTTGGTACAGTTTCTCTGAAAATTTATGTATTTCCATTGTCGTCTTTATTTATTTTCAATCAACACAAGCAATTACACCAATTGAACCTATCCAGCATAAAAAGCAATTATTAGGCTGCAATTTATCATCTTTTAAAGCATATCAAGATTTTATTATCCAAAATCGTCTTGTGAATTCAAATTAAATCCAAAGTTAAAATGTAGATATTACTTTTTTATCATCCGTTGATAATGAGACTCTTCAAACAGATCCGCAGAACTATTGTTTCCTGAGTATTAAAATAACTGTTGAGGTACTGTTGAAATGAGCTGTAGAGCTTGCGCCATCGACCGACTCCAGAAAAAATATGAAAGGTCTAAAGCCTGAAAAGGTTTATCGAATTTCTTACCACCGTAGAAACAGATTAAGCCATCAAGCATTTTTTTGACACGCAAAAACAAAAAAGTGAAAACGCGTGTCAAAACCAGAGACATGGAATACACTTCCATAAATTGAATGAGTGGAAAGTTTCACAACGCCGTTTGTTTTGCTTCGATAAGATTTACCGAAATAAACATTGAATCTAAATTGGTTTGCACCTTCCCTTAACAAACGGGTATATTTGCGCTTCATTAGAACTATCCTCCTGAAATAACGATCGAATGCCGGGCCTTTACATTCATATTCCATTCTGCAGACAGGCATGCACTTACTGCGATTTTCATTTCAGCACTTCGTCGCATTATCGGGCGGAACTTGTAAAATCGATAATCCAAGAACTTGAATTCAGGGCAAATCAGTGGCAAGAAGAGCCAATGAACACAATCTACTTCGGCGGAGGAACACCCTCGCAACTTTTGCCAAACGAGTTGGATGAAATTCTCAATGCTATTTACCGAAACTTCAAGATTAGATTAGGAGCAGAAATTGCTTTCGAAGCAAATCCTGAAGACTTGAAAGTTGATTACATCAAACATCTGAAAGCCATTGGAATCAATAGATTAAGTATTGGAATTCAATCATTCAGCGACTCTGATTTAATTCAAATGAACCGAGCGCACAATGCAGCCCAAGCAATTTCATGTGTTGAACAAGCTGCAAGAGAAGGTATTTCGTCTATTTCGGTTGACCTAATCTATGGAATTCCAGAATTAAGCAATGATGCTTGGTTAGAGCAACTAAACACCGCGGCAAAATTACCGATCAATCACTTGTCGTGCTATGCGCTAACCGTAGAGCAAGGAACACCATTAGCAAAGATGATCAATCAAGGAAAGCGCAAAAATACCGATGATGAGCAAGCCGAAAATCACTTCCAATTGCTTCAAAACTGGGCACCATCGGAAGGATTTTCGCATTATGAGGTTTCAAATCTAGCCCGTGAAGGAGGTCGTGCAAAACACAATTCTGCATACTGGTCGGGAGAAAGCTATTTAGGAATTGGGCCTTCTGCGCATTCATTCCAAAACAACATTCGCCGATTTAATATTCCCAATAATCAAAAATACATTAGCTCTTTGAAAATTGGAGACGCAGCGAATGAAATTGAGAATTTATTGAACCATGAACGTTACAATGAAATTATTCTCACTGGGATGCGAACGTCGACAGGAGTGTCTAAAAATGAAATACTAAAAATAGCAAAATCATTTATGGACTTTTTTATAGATACACTAGAAAATCATCCAGACAGAAACCAAATTTCGCAAACTAATACACATATTTTATTAAGTCCAAATGCTTGGTTTAGAGCTGATGGAATAGCATCGGATTTCTTTTTCTTGCCTGATAATTGATAAGTAATTAAACATCATTTCTATTTTTTATTTGACTGAAAGAACATAAACTCTAAATTACATCCAATAAACATTAGCATATTATAGAACTATTTTTTAATCGCCACACCCGCCTTGTTGGCCAAACATTCATTACAATACTCTTTGCTGTCGCGACCGATTACTCCTGGGCAATCCATCGGGCAATTTTGTGAGCTAAATTCTTCTTCTAAACTCGGATTAAAACAATCTTTATTACAAGCTGAAAAGCCAATGGTTAAAAATGAAATCGCTAGAAAAAAAGATACGTTTTTCATAAAATAAAATTCGTTTGACGTAAAATGAAGGATTAATTATCTCTCTGAATATTTTGAAATTAGTTACCTGGCAAAAAATCGATGTACAAAAAAACAGCTATTGCAATAATAATCAATTGACTCATTAGATTCACTAAATCGTTGTCGATCATTTGAAATCCACTTTTCAATTTACTGTCCTGCGTTTCAAAGTCGCTCCATTCTCCCGTGTTTTTCAAGTATTTTCCTTGAACAATGCTGCCTAAAAAACTATCGGCCAGCATGCCCAAGAAACCAGCAGTTGCAATTAATAAAAATACAAACCAAGGCTTTGTGGCACCGGGCAACAACAAAAATGAAAATGCAGCAATAGCAATTGCGCCAAGCATCGAACCGATTGTTCCAGCAAAAGATATCCCTCCCGAAATTCCAGAATCTACAGGCTTCAATCTTACAAGGTCAATTGCCTTTCCGCCAAACCCAACACCGATTTCACTAGCCCACGTGTCGGAAGTTGCAACAGCCATAGAGACCAACATCAGCAAATACATATCTGATTGATAAACAACAGGCGAAAGACTATAAACAGTCGACAAAATGCCATAAACAGCACCATTACAAAACACCTGTTTCCAGTCGCGTGGCCGACCTGCTTTGGTTGCCTTTCCTTTGCCCTTTAAAAATGGAAGTCTTGATATTAACGAGCTACTGAACAGGAAAAAGGCGAGCGGCAGCAACCAAATCCACCCAGAAAACAAAACAACAGTAGAACCCAATAGCACTGCCGCAACAGCTCCACTTTGATCGAGTAATTTCAATCGGATGCTTCCCCATAAAAATATCAAACCGAACAAAGGCAATAATACCGCAGTTTGAAATTGAATATCCGACACATACACTAGTTGTATTAAGAGCATCGCCGAAATAGGCACAAATAAATTGTCGTTACCATGAGAGCCCATCGCTTCGGAAAGCGCAATAAGAAAAGCAAATAATGGAATTACATACAAAAAACCATCTTGTTTGAAATTCCTTGGAATTCCGGGTAAATAAATTGCAGCGTAAAGAATTGCACAAGTTGCAATGAAAAATGCAATAGAACCATTGATTGACTTGGGATCGCCTGTAAGTTGATAATATTTACGCGCTGTTAATTTCCCAACAATTGCAGCAGCTGAATCGCTAATTGCTAAAATGGCCATTGGCAGAAAAATTAGCCACCGGTGCATAGGAAAAACCCACATTAAAAATAAATATGGTAATGGAAACAAGGCAATACCCCAACTTTTTCTACCACCATCCTCTTTGAACAAAACACCCGTTGCCACTAGAAAAATGAGCAACAATTCGGCAATTGCAACAATGGGTAATAATAAGGATGTATTTGAGAGCAGATACGGCATTATCGCACACATACCAACAGAAAAAGTATGCAACAATTTCCTACTGAGCCACTGGGCAACCAATTTTCGTCTCGACAACCATTCGGTAAGCGCTGCCATTGTTACAACAGAAGACCCCGAACAAACTAAAATCAAGTCATCCTGATTCAATTTCATTTGTGAAAATTAAGGCTAAAAACCGAATGCAAAACCTTTAAATCAGTTCATTTTAAAATTATGTAGTTCAAGCAGATCTTTATTTTTATACAACCAAAGGGTTCAATTGAGTGTTAAATATTCACCCAAACGATTGGTAGATTTTTCCCAAAACATCATTAATCGATTACTAACTTGTACCCATCAATTCGTCCTATGAAAATCCGATTACCCGAACTGGAAGATTACCGGTGGTTTCCTGAGTTTCTTAGGAAAATGCAGTTGGATTATATTGGTTGGTTGGTAAATTTTTTCGGTATTTACAGATCGATTATTCCACTCATTGATAAATTATCCGAACATGTTCAACAAAAAAACTGGGCGGATTTGTGCGCCGGTAGTGGAAATCCAACAATTGGCATCTCCTCCACTCTATCGGATGAATATAAAGTAGTTCTCACCGATTTGTATCCAGTTGTTTCATTGGTGAAGTCCCCAAATATTACATGGTATCCGAAATCTATCAATGCCTTGGATGCTATTCCACTAAATGGATTCCGAACCATGTTTAATGCGTTTCACCATTTCGATGACCAACAAAAAATAATGATCTTAAAAAATCATGCAAAACATGGGTTATTTATCGCTGAAATATTACAACCAAGCCTATTTGAGCTAATTAAAATTGGAATTATAACCACCATCGGTCAAATTATATTCCGTCCATTTGTTCGACCATTTTCTTGGAATGGCTTAATTTTCACTTACCTAATTCCAATTAATTTAATCACAGTAACATGGGATGGAATAGCTTCTGTATTAAAGTCATCGTCCCTTTCAGAATTGAAAAACCTTGCCGAACGAGCATTGCCTGATGGCTTTCATATTGAAATTGGAAGGTCTGGAAAATTCGGAATGAAAGTAAATTACCTATTGATAATCCCAAAAAATGATCGATAAACTAAAGATACTTTGGCAATTCAGCCGTCCGCACACCATTATTGGCAGCACTTTGAGCATTTTATCAGTGTATCTTTTGTGTTATTTGCAACCTGATGGAAAATTTGATGCATTTGTTCTGTTGATCAGTTTAATTTCTGCATTGGCCTGCAATATTTACATCACAGGATTAAACCAATGGTCGGACGTAGAAGTAGATAAAATCAACAAACCATGGCTTCCCATTGCCGCTGGAACCTTGAGCAAAGAAGCAGGATTAAAGATCGTTTTGGTTTCTGGAGGCATTTCCATATTGTGTACGCTATTTTTCCATTGGATTTTTGCAGCCATGATTTTAAGTATCCTCGCCATCGGTACTGCTTATTCCTTGCCGCCACTCAAATTTAAACGACACCATTTGGCTGCTGCTGGAGCAATATCCTTGGTGCGTGGTTTAATGGTAAACGTTGGATTTTACTTGCACTTTAGGCAATCAATGATTGAAGAATTAACCATTGATACTGCCATTTGGCCTTTGGTAATTTTTGTTTCTGCATTTTCGCTAGGAATTGCATGGTTTAAAGATATTCCTGATACTGCTGGCGATGCAGTGCACAAATTCGGCACATTGGCAGTGAATACGGGACGCAAAACTGCATTTTTCGCTGGTGTATTTGTGGTGAGTGCTGCTTACTTGTTTTTGGCAGTGGCTTCGTTAGCCAAGTTATTCCCCAACCATGTGTTTGGCACAGTGTTTCACATCACAGTGTTGCTAGTTTTTCAATACAAAAGTTTGAAATTAGATTTGAAAGACGAAGCAGCGATCAAGCAATTTTATATGTTTTTCTGGGTGCTATTTTTCGCAGAATATCTTGTTTATCCTGGAATGTATCTGTAGTAAGATTGATTGCATTTAACTTGAATCGAAGCGATGTTAAGGTGTTTCTTCGTCACCAAACCACTCTTCGATATCGCGGCGTTCCTTTTTTGTAGGTCTGCCTGTGCCTCGATCACGCCAAACGAACCGAAACTCCTTCAATCGAGCAATACTTTTGTATTCTTCTTCAGACGTGAGATCTTCCATGAAGATTGAAACTTCTTTGGCAGAAACTCGATTTGCTGGAAACCCGATTACCTTAATTGTTTTCTGCAATTCTCCGAGTTGAACCACAATGCTTTCGCCAATTTTCATTTCCTTGGCTGGCTTCACATTGTCGTTTGCAATCTTTACTTTCCCACCTTTAACAGCATCAGCTGCCATGGTTCGGGTTTTATATATCCGAACAGCCCAAAGGTATTTATCGATGCGCATACAGGAGATTAATGCAGACTTCCACGGTTCTGCTTCCACTTGGAAACCGATGCGACAGCTAAATCTTCAGACGGAGCAACAGCCGCAACTTCATTGTTCCGAAGAAAGGCGCCCAACAAAGCAGCAATTTCCAATTCTTCATCACTAGGATTGCTTGCTAACATTGCCGGTTGATAATGGTCGCGCACAAAGTTAGTATCGAAATTTCCAGAAACGAAGGCATCATGCTCCATCACGAAGCGACAAAATGCAAGCGTGTTTTTCACACCCGAAATCTGATAATCATCTATTGCTCTGATCATTCCAGCAATTGAGGCTTTTCGATCAGCACCATAAACGATGAGCTTACTCAGCATTGGATCGTAATAAATCGGAATATCCATTCCTTCTTCAAAACCTCCGTCAACGCGCACTCCATTTCCTTGTGGCAAACGATAAACTTCAAGCTTCCCGATATCTGGAAGGAAGTTATTTTCAGGATCCTCGGCATAAACCCGAATTTCCATTGCGTGCCCATTGATAGATAATTCTTCCTGAGTGAAAGATAAAGGTTCGTTACGTGCAACGAGAATTTGCTCTCTCACAAGATCCTTACCGGTGATCATTTCGGTAACTGGATGTTCCACTTGCAAGCGGGTGTTCATTTCAAGAAAATAGAAATTGAGCTTCTCATCGAGAAGAAATTCAACTGTTCCAGCACCAGAATAATTACAAGCTTTAGAAATTCTAACGGCACATTCTCCCATTTCTTTACGCAATTCGGGAGTGAGTACAGATGACGGAGCTTCTTCTACAACTTTTTGGTGACGACGTTGTATAGAACACTCTCGTTCAAACAAATACACGCAATTTCCATGATTATCGGCAAGCACTTGAATTTCGATGTGACGAGGTGAGCCAACATATCTTTCGATAAATACTGAACCATCGCCAAAGGCGGATGTAGCTTCCGATACAGCCAATTGAAGTTGTTCGTGAAAATCTTCGGAACTATTCACAATTCGCATTCCTTTTCCTCCCCCTCCAGCAGATGCTTTGATCAAAACTGGAAATCCGATTTCCTCTGCAATTTTCCTTGCAGCATCAACATCAGAAATTGCTTCATCGGTTCCTGGAACCAAAGGGATATTGTGGGCTTTCGCGGCAGCTTTGGCAGCCAATTTCGATCCCATCATATCCATGGCTTCGGCAGATGGACCAATAAAGGTAATTCCGGCATCCTTCACCATTCGAGCAAAACCTGCATTCTCAGATAAAAATCCGTAGCCAGGATGAATACCATCCACACCGAGTTCTTTGCAAACCTCTATGATTTTATCACCACGCAAGTAGGATTGTGAAGAGGCTGGAGGTCCAATACATACAGCTTCATCCGCGTAGCGAACATGTGGAGAATTTCGATCTGCTTCAGAATACACTGCTACAGTTTTAATTCCCATTTCACGCGCAGTTCGCATGACACGCAAAGCTATTTCACCTCGGTTGGCGATCAGTATTTTCTTCAACGGATTCGAATTTACTGTTGATGAATGAGTTTAATATGTTTCACTTTATCGGCGCTGCGCAATTCGGTGAAATAAATGCCCGAAGGAATGTCTGATAAATCTAAAGCTCCTGAATTGCTCAAGGATTTTTGCAGTACTAACCTTCCAGCACTATCGCGAAGTGTAATTTTAAGGGCATTTGTTCCATTCCAGTCGATCTGAATTAAATCGCCTGATGGATTTGGATACAGGTGCACTTGAAAAGCTTCAACCGCTAACAATGACACAGTTGAAACCGAGTAATTGCTTGAAGTAGATTCGCAACCATTGTCGAGAGAAACTCCAACTGAATAATTTCCATTTTCGGTTGCTTGGTAGGAATTACTTGTTGCACCAATTATCGGCGTGCCGTTAAAGTACCACTGGATATTTCCAGACGCACTTGTGGAAAGTAAATTTCCGTTTGCTTCGATGATAGGTGTAGGCAAACTTGGAATTACAGTGATAAATCCTATTTCATTTGTGGTATCGGCAAACTGTGAGTTTGAAGCGACTAATGAAACTGGATAGGTTCCACTGTTGCTGTAGGTAACTGTTGGATTTGTTTCGGTAGATGTTTGAATAGAAGCACCTTCGAAAGTCCAAATGTATGTAGAAGCATTCTGACTATTGTTCGTGAATTGAACAGGCTCACCTGCGCAAACAGTATTGGTATTCGCTGTAAATGCAGCAGTAGCCGGTAAAATTATTGGCGAGGTGCAAATTCCTTCGATTCGGATATCGTCTATGTAGACATTGCTTCCACCAGAATTGTATACTTCGAAGCGAAGCAACAAGTTTTCCGCTCCATCGAAAGGTGCTAAATCGGCCGAAAGGCAAGAAATACCGACCGTTCCAGTCATGCACCAATCATCGGAAGTACCAGGGATGAAGTTACTTGCCAAAGTTCCAGCAGTTGCAAGAACATTCAATGAAGCATCTGTATCATCTGGTCTTTTCAGAATTTCAGTCCAATTATTTCCGCCATCAATACTTGCCCAAACGATCAAGGTATCTTTGATAGCTCCAGTAGCGCGGCGACGATGTGCATGCTCGAAATAAAGCGTGTTTTCACTTGTTTCACTGAGGTTGATCGGGGGCGAAATCAAGTAATCTGAAGCTCCAACATTGCCTTGGTTGTTATAGATATTTACACCTGGCGACTGGGTTCCATTGTTTCCTGCAGTTGTAAAAATCTCCCAAGCATTAAGTCCGTCGGGATTTACCACCGACCAATCGGTTAAACCATCTTCAAAGTCTTCTGTGTAAGCCAATCGAAGACCAGTGTTAGTCACATTTACAAAGTTTGAAAGAACCAATGTATCTGCACCAAAGACGTTGATCGCAATAAGTTTAACAGTGTATTGACCAAAATCGTTGTAGGTTACAATAGGTTCGCTCAAGGTTGATGTTGCAGGAGTTCCGCCTGGAAATTCCCAAATGAAACTCTCTGCATTCGAGCTAGAAATATTGTTAAATGCTACGTTAATTCCTGGGCATCCAGTTCTACCGCTGGCGTTAAAGTTTGAATTTGGTGGGGCTTCAGAATTGCAGATGTATTGTTGTACCTGGGTAAGCGCACCATAAGCATTGAGGCGTTTTCCACCAGCAATTTGAGGGGCCAGACCAGGAATAACTTCTGCTCCATCGAGAAGATATTGGCGCATTTGAAGAGCAATTAAGTCTGGAGAATTTTTGTAATCTTCGATAAGAACATCACAAGCTGCAGCATACATAAGTCCGATAACGCCCGCCACGTGCGGAGTTGCCATGGAAGTTCCAGTGAGGTTGCTGTAGCCAGAGTTGGTTACTGTATTGTAAACTGCTGTTCCTGGAGATGCAATATCTATTGAAATCAATCCGTAACCAGCAGAGCCGTATTTTGCATCTGCATTGGTAGAATTGGTTACCGCAATCATGAATTCGGAAACGCAAGCTGTAGGAATATCGCCCGTTTGATCGATATTATAGTTTGCATTTGCAGTCGCGCCAGCACTCAAAATTCCGTAAGCACCTAGGGTATCGTAAAATGCACACCAAATAGGAAAATCGGCAGGATCGCCATTGTCGACACCAAATGAAGAATTGGTTGCAACCACAAAAGCACCTTGTGCACCATTGGATTCGTTGTATTGAATGCGCATTTCGGCAGCATAAGCATAAGCAGCAACTACCACATCTTCATTGCCTGAAGAACCTGCAATAGGAAGAATTTTGGCATCCCAATTCACACCAGAAACTCCAATACTGTTATTTCCTTGGGCAGAAATAATTCCCGAAACGTGCGTTCCATGTTGATCTGAAGGAATGGTTCCATCACCCGCATAAGCATCCCAACCATTGATATCGTCTACATAGCCGTTGTTGTCGTCATCGATTCCGTTTCCGGCGATCTCGTTGTAATTTCTGAAAAAATTATTGACCAGATCAGGATGATTCAGTTGAAAACCACCATCGATTACAGCAACTACGATTGTGTCTCCAGCAACTGTTAAACCGCCTGTGGTAATATCCCAAGCAAGTTCCGCATCGATATCGGCACCAGCTGTTCCACCCGATTGTCCGGTGTTTTTCAACGACCATTGCTGACCAAAAGACGCATCATTCGGCGTTGTGTTTCGCTGTTGAACCAGGTGATTGTATTGTGCTACCAAGGTTGCAGGATGACTTTTAACTGCTTCTAGAACTGCTGAGTTGTTGTTAGCTGTAGAGCTGACAAGCAGAATATTGAAACGTTTTGAAAGGACTCGTTTTTGTTGAATTTGATATTGAGGATACTGATTTTGAAGTGCTTGGATATACTTCTGAGCATCAGTTTTCTTCTCAAGTTGAATTATAAATTCACCGGGAATGGTGTTCTGTTGAGCCGCTGCAGAAAATCCCACTAAACAACAGATTGACACAAAAATTCTTTTGAACATAAAATTTGGATGGTTAAGGCTTGCAATTTACGCATCAAGCTTAACTCTACCAAACAATAAAGCCTCTCCGATGTTCGGAAAGGCTTTAGAAAATTATAAGTTTAGGTAGTGCGAATTATGCGAGCACTTCCTTCACCTTGTCGGCGGCTTCTTGGAGAAGAATTACCGATTGAACTTGAAGTCCAGAGTTATCGATAATTTCTTTTGCTTCAACAGCGTTTGTTCCTTGAAGACGAACAATAATTGGTACACTGATTTCACCAATTGAACGGTAAGCATCAACAATACCTTGAGCTACGCGATCGCAACGAACGATACCACCAAAAATATTTACCAAAATCGCTTTAACGTTTGGATCTTTTAGGATGATACGGAATGCTTGTTCAACACGGGCAGCATCTGCAGTACCTCCAACATCGAGGAAGTTGGCAGGATCTCCACCAGCAAGTTTGATGATATCCATTGTTGCCATGGCAAGACCAGCTCCATTCACCATGCAACCGATGTTTCCATCAAGTTTAACATAATTAAGGTTGTGTTCAGCTGCTTCAACTTCGGTAGGATCTTCTTCCAACACATCGCGCATTGCAGCTAAATCAGGGTGACGAAACAATCCGTTTTCGTCAAGATTTACTTTTGCATCAACAGCGATAATTTTGCTGTCGGATGTTTTAAGCACAGGATTAATTTCGAATTGAGAAGCATCGCTAGCCACATAAGCTTTGTAAAGAGCCATGATGAATTTCACCATTTGCTTATTTGCTTCGCCACTCAAACCGAGGTTGTAAGCGATTTTACGTGCTTGGAAGCCCTGAATACCAACTTTAGGATCGATTTCTTCGTTAAGGATTTTTTCAGGATGATTGTGCGCTACATCTTCAATGTCCATTCCGCCTTCGGTAGAATAGATAATCACGTCGCGTCCAGTTTGACGATTCAAAAGAACCGACATGTAGAATTCAGATACTGGTTCGGCACCTGGATAATATACATCCTGCGCAATCATGACTTTACGAACCAATTTACCTTCAGCTCCGGTTTGAGGCGTTACCAAGGTCATTCCAAGAATCTGGGCAGAAAGTGTTTTTACTTCATCGAGTGATTTAGCAAGCTTGATTCCGCCGCCTTTTCCTCGACCACCAGCATGTACTTGGGCTTTAATAACCCACCAGCCAGTTCCGGTTTGTTCCTGAAGTTTTTTAGCTGCTTCAACTGCCTCTTCAGGTGTTTCTGCAACAAATCCTTCCTGAATTCCGACGCCAAAACGTTTTAGAATTTCTTTTCCCTGATATTCGTGAATGTTCATCTTCCTAAAATTTGCCGCCAAAAGTAGCAGAATAAATGCTGCCGGCAAAGGATTGTGAATGTTTTCATGGAATCATTTTAATCGACTGACTATCTTGCGCTTGCATGTACTTATTGTGTTATTAACAATTACCACTGTATAAATACAGGCCAATCGACTTTTTGTAGGTTTTTACCCTTAGGTGTTATTTCCTATTTTCGTCACTCACAAACTAAAAAACACCACTCATGTTTCGGGAATCTACCAACCTGACGCATGTGAGTAGTGATCGATTGATCGCGCTGACAGGCAAGACCTGGATGCAATGGATGTTGCTACTTGATAGCGAGTTGGCATTCAGGAAAAATCCAGGAGAAATTAAAAACATTATTAGAAATCAAGTATCCATCGATGAAGTAGTTACAGGGTTTATCCTCGAGAACTACTTGCAGGACAAAGGTTTATTAGAGAAACTTCCTCCAGTAAAGGAAATTGAAATCACCTCTACCCTCACCATCGAAACGCCATTGCACGTTGCAGAAAGCGCGTTCACCGATTTATCGCTGCGAAATGAATGGTTGCCAGAGGTTGATCTCATTTTGAAGTTAAATCCGGGAAAAAATCTCAGATTTGCATGGCAGAATGCGCAGGTGGTTGTGGTTACTTTTAACCCGAAAGGTCCTTCGAAATGTCAAATCAGTTTGCAACACAGCAAATTGCCCGACATGATTTCCTCTGTGGAAATGAAGTCCTTCTGGAAAGAGAAGCTCGCCAAACTGGCGCGTTTGCTCGAAAGCAAATGATCGAAATTCAAGACATTCGTAAATCTTTTGGAAAGGTCGAAGTTTTAAAAGGTATCGACCTTTCTATTCGTTCTGGTGAAATTATTTCTGTTGTCGGCCCGTCGGGAGCAGGAAAAACCACATTACTTCAAATCTTGGGCACCCTCGAACGTCCCGATTCTGGCATTTTTCGGTTTGGTGATGCATTTCCTGCCAAACTCAACGACCGCAATTTGTCGCAGTTCAGAAATCAACACATTGGTTTTGTATTTCAATTTCACCAATTGTTGCCTGAATTTACTGCACTCGAAAATGTGATGATTCCTGGGATGATAGCCAACAAACCATCTTCAGAATTGCAAACGCGTGCTGAAATGCTGTTGGTGAAACTCAACTTGAAAGACCGAATTCACCACAAGCCATCTACCATGTCGGGAGGTGAACAACAAAGAGTTGCCGTGGCGCGTGCACTAATGAATCAACCTAAACTCATTCTCGCCGATGAGCCTAGCGGAAATCTCGACTCCAAAAATGCCAGAGAACTGCATGAGCTTTTTCTAAGGCTGCGCGATGAGGAAGGACAAACTTTCGTGATTGTTACACACAACGAAGAATTGGCAAAAATGGCAGATCGAAGTGTGTTGATGGAAGATGGGAAAATCATTTCCTGAAAGAATCATCTTCATTTAGCTTCATTGATTAGCTTTGCAGCATGAATAAATTACTCGTTCTGCTGTCGATTAATTGTACTCTTTCGACGACCATTTTTGCGCAGGATACTACTGCCGAAAAACACTTTACCAATATCCGTCAGCTAACCTTTGGTGGCGACAATGCCGAAGCTTATTTTAGTTTCGATAACTCCAAACTTACCATGCAAGTTACTGCGCCGAAGGAAGGAATTCCTTGCGACCAGATATACCTGATGGAATTAAACAATTCTGAAAAACCATCTAAAAAGCTTGTTTCTACAGGAAAAGGAAGAACAACCTGCTCGTATTTCATGCCGGGCGATAAAGAAATTCTCTTTGCTTCAACGCATGAAGCTTCCGATAGCTGTCCGCCGCCGCCTGCGCCGCGAAAAGACGGAAAATATCTTTGGCCTATATACAATACGTTCGATATATATGTATCGGATTTAAACGGAAAGGTGAAGCGAAAAATCGCCGATCACAAAGGCTACGATGCGGAAGCAACTGTTTCACCCAAAGGCGACCTGATTGTTTTTACATCCGATCGATCAGGAGATCTTGAATTGTATACCATGAAAATCGACGGTTCGGATGTGAAACAAATTACCTCAGGCCTCGGATATGACGGAGGTGCTTTCTTTTCCCCGGACGGGAAAAAACTTGTATTTAGAGCATCTAGACCAAAAACTGCAGAAGAAATTGCCGATTACAAGCAATTGCTCAGCGAAGGCTTAGTTGCGCCTACCAACATGGAAATTTTCAGCTGCAACACCGATGGGTCGGATTTGAAACAAATTACCAATTTGGGCAAAGCGAATTGGGCTCCTTTCTACCACCCTTCGGGGAAGAAAATCATTTTCGCATCAAACCACGCATCTACCAGAGGATACAGCTTCCAATTGTATATGATCAATGCAGACGCAACAGGTCTCGAACAGATCACCAACACAAGCAATTTCAACGCGTTTCCGATGTTTTCACCAGATGGAAAGAAGATCGTTTTTTCATCGAACCGAAACAATGGCGGAACCCGCGATACCAACGTATTTATAGCCGACTGGAAAGACTAATGAAAAAACTGATCATCTTATTGTGCATTGTTTCAGCTGCACATATCGCTTCGGCTCAAGGATATATTTCGACCGAAAACCTTGTAAAACACATTTCGATTTTGTCGGCCGATTCTTTGATGGGCAGAGCAACTGGGTCGATTTATGAAACCAAAGCTGCGAATTACATCCTAGCAGAGTTCAAAAAATCGGGCGTTCAACCGTTGGGAAACAATGGAAGTTACTTGCAAGAATTCGACTTTCAAGTGAGCAGCCATGGCGTTAAAGGCAGATCAGGTAAGGCAAACAATGTGATTGGCTTTATCGACAACAAGGCTGATTTAACAGTTGTGATTGGAGGTCATTACGATCACCTCGGCACTGGAGAAGATGGAAATTCGTTGGATGGTCATGCAGATGGCAAAATCCACAATGGCGCCGATGATAACGCTTCTGGAACAGCTGGAGTGATAGAATTGGCGAACTATTTCGCTACGAACAAAGTGAAGGAAAAATTCAATTTTCTCTTCATTTGTTTCTCTGGAGAAGAATTGGGCTTATTTGGCTCCAACTATTTCTGCGAGCATCCAACACTCGAACTTTCCCAAATCAATTGCATGATCAATATGGATATGATTGGTCGTCTCGTTAAAGACAAACCTGTTCTTACGATTTCTGGAACTGGCACCGCTTCGGAATTTGAACCAGCATTGAAGACCTTCCGCTCTGCAGCGCTCGATTTTAATCTAGACTCAGCTGGAGTTGGTCCTTCAGATCACACATCCTTTTACAACAAACAAATTCCAGCGCTTCATTTCTTCACTGGCACGCACCTCGATTACCATAAACCGAGCGATGATGCCGACAAAATCAACTACCAAGGCACAGAGGTCGTGTTGAACATCATCGCAGGATTGGTTGAAAAACTGCCTTCAGACAAAAAACTCACATTCTTAAAAACTCGAAATCCTTCGATGGGTGGATCGCCTTCTTTTAAGGTTACGTTGGGAATTATGCCGTCTTATGGCCACTCAGAAGATGGGATGAAAGTTGAAGCCGTACTAGACGGAAAACCAGCCATGAAAGCCGGAATGAAAGATGCGGATGTAATTTTGTCGATTGGAGAATTTAAAGTGAAAGAGATCCAGACTTACATGGAAGCGCTTTCTAAGTTTAAAAAAGGCGACAAAACAATCATCAAGGTTCGCCGAGGAAGCGAGGTTTTAGAATTGCCTTTAGAGTTCTAATTCTACATTGTTTAAGATCTTCTGGTTAACTCGTGTGATCTAGAACAATCACCCAATGATTGTCTATTTTCTTGAAAAGCAGATTGAAACTGCCTTCCTGCGATTTGGTACTTTCAATTATCCATTTGCCTGTTACCAAGGCGGATGTAACAGATAACATCTCGATGGTGTAAACCTGGAAATCGAGTTTCCCCATGGATGCCCTGTCTGGATAACCTTTTTTGTATCGATCCAAAGTTGGCTGCCATCCTAGTGTAACGCCATTTTTAGTCATGAACCGCAGGCTATCATTTTTCCAATAATGCGCCATGAACCCATCAATATCTCCTGCATTCCAGGCTTTTAGCTGCTGATTTAAAACCTGTTGAATCTCCTTTTCCGGCTGTGCCGAGACGTAAAAAACACAGAAGGAAAATACAATCGTAAACAACAGACGGTTCATAGTGATTCGTTTTTGCGAAGTTGATATTTTTTTGAATTGAATGAAATAATTATGAGTGTACTCTGATGAGTCATTTTAGCTTTGCATAGCTCATGAAAGGCACCCAAGTTTTTGCCATACGATCATTTACCGCGTTTCTAATCGCACGTTTCTGTTTAACCTTTGCATTTCAGGTTCAGGCAGTTACGATGAGCTTGGAGGTGTATGAAATTACCGGTGATGCGCTTTCGCTTGGATTAGCAGGTTTGTTTGAGGCCATTCCGTTTATGATGGTAATTCTTCCAGCGGGCCTTTGGGCAGATGTTTATAGAAGAAAACACCTCATTCTCATTACATCCAGTTTGTTTATTTGCTGCGCGATCATTCTGTATCTTCTATCGATTGAGGCATTTGGAGAAATCTCTCAAAAGTTACCATTGCTTTACATGGTGATTGGCATGACGGGCTTAGCGCGAGGCATTGCAGGACCAGCAGTGCAGGCAACAATTCCTAATCTTTTGCCGCGTGATTTACTTCCACAAGGTGTGGCTTGGAACACTTCATTTTGGCAAGTCGCATCCATTGCTGGTCCGGCAGTTGGTGGATTGCTTTATGGGTATTTCGGGAAAGAAAGTTCGTATTTGCTGAGTGCAGTTTCTAGCTCATGCGCCTTGTTGGCCTTTTCATTTTTGCCCAACCTAAAACCTTCGCACATCAGAAATGAGTCGATGGTAAATAGCTTGCTCACGGGCATTCGATTCGTTCGAAAACAAAGGCTCATACTTTCTGCATTGAGTCTCGATTTATTCGCTGTTCTGTTTGGAGGCGCTGTGGCATTGCTTCCTGTTTTTAATGCAGAAATTTTAAAAGCAGGCCCAGATGGATTGGGCATTTTGCGCGCTGCTCCTTCCATTGGCGCAGTGATCACAGCCTTTCTGTTGGCTAGAAATCCTCCTCTAAAAAATTCTGGCAGAACGTTACTGCTCAGTGTAGGTGCTTTCGGTATCTGCATGATTGCCTTTGCACTGTCGGAATACTTTTGGCTTTCGTTTATAATACTACTGTTGAGCGGATTATTTGACGGTGTTTCGGTGCTCATTCGATCAACCATTGTACAACTTTACACGCCTGATGAAATGCGCGGAAGGGTGTCGTCGGTAAATTCAATTTTCATTGGTTCCTCCAACGAAATTGGCGCATTCGAATCTGGCGTTGCGGCAAGGTGGTTGGGACTTGTGCCTTCAGTTATTTTTGGTGGCTTCATGACGATTGGCATCACAGCGCTAATGGCTGTTTTCGCTCCAAGATTGAGGAAGCTTCAACTGGGTGATCAATTTAAAAAACAGGTGGATGTCAGTTAATTGTCATTATTAAATGTAATGTTTCTATCCTGCCTCGATATATCTTAGGTTTGCACCTGAATTATGGCATCCAAAGAAGAAAACGAAAAGTTACCCAAAGCCAAACTAAGCAAAGCTAGTCTGCGCAAGGCTTTCCGACTGTTTACCTACATGAAGCCCGACAAGGGTAAATATGCTGCAGGATTGCTTTTTCTAGCTCTTACTTCAGCAACTGCGTTGGCATTTCCTAAACTGATCGGAGATCTAGTAAATTCAACTGGAGAAAATGGGTTGTCTGCCATCAACGACAAGGCCGTTCTATTGATGGTAATTCTCGCTGCACAATCGTTTTTTTCATTTATGCGGATTTATTTGTTCGCCCAAACCACCGAAAATACTTTGGTTCGTTTGCGTGAACATTTGTACAGCCATTTGATCACCTTGCCAATGTCATTTTTCACCCAAACACGAGTTGGGGAAATTAACAGCCGAATTTCGGCAGATATAACGCAAATTCAAGACACCTTTTCGACCACAGTTGCCGAATTCCTTCGACAGATAACCTTAGTTGTTGGTGGGATGATCCTCATTTCGATCATCTCCATTCAGCTCACACTTTTCATGGTGGCATTGATTCCTGCCATTGTTGTTGTTGCAATAATTTTTGGTCGTTACATTCGCAAAATCAGCCGTAAGGCCCAAGACCAAGTGGCTGTTTCAAATACAATTGTACAAGAAACCATGCAAGGCATCGTGAATGTGAAATCGTTCGCAAATGAGATGCTCGAAGTAGCCAGATACCGCACATCAGTTAAAGAAATTGCTGCTCTGTCGTTAAAATCAGCATTTTCACGTGGCTTGTTTGCTTCATTTATTATCCTTGCATTGTTTGGAGCCATTGTAGGGATTGTTTGGTATGCCACAATCCTAATGCAACGTGGAGAAATCAAATTTGGAGATGTGATTTCGTTTGTTTTGTACACTTCCTTCATCGGCGCTTCAATTGGTGGATTGGCAGAACTTTATGCGCAAATCCAAAAGGCAGTTGGCGCTACAGAAAGGATTTTCGAAATTCTTGATCAAAAGGCAGAAACGATCGACCTAAAAACTGAAAAAACAACCAACATCCTGCGTGTAAATGGCCATGTAGAATTCGATACAGTAGGCTTTTCATACCCGGCTAGAAAAGAAATGTTGGTTTTGAGAGATGTTAGTTTTCATGCCAATCCAGGCCAAAGCATCGCGATTGTTGGTCCGAGTGGAGCTGGTAAATCGACCATCACACAATTGCTTTTGCGCTTCTATGATCCCGACAATGGGATGATCAGAATTGATGGAAAAGACACCCGATCGTATTCATTAACAGAACTCCGAAACCAAATGGCCATCGTTCCTCAGGATGTTATTTTGTTCGGTGGTACGATCAAAGAAAACATCCTTTACGGAAAGCCCGACGCAACAATGGATGAAGTGATCGCCGCATCTGAGAAAGCGAATGCACGACAATTCATCGAATCGTTTACAGATAAATTTGAAACTGTAGTTGGCGAACGAGGCATCACATTAAGTGGAGGTCAACGCCAGCGAATTGCTATTGCCCGGGCTGTTTTGAAAAATCCTTCAATTTTGATTTTGGATGAGGCAACATCTTCACTCGATTCTGAATCAGAACGCTTGGTGCAAGAAGCGTTAGACAAATTGATGGTTGGAAGAACTTCCTTTATTGTTGCGCATCGTTTGTCGACAATCCGTAATGCCGACAAAATCTTGGTAATCGACCAAGGTCATGTTAGAGAAAGTGGTACCCATGAAGAATTAATTCAAATTCCTGATGGGGTGTATGCTGGACTTTCAAAATTGCAGTACAGAGGTGAGGAGATTTCCACCGAGTAAACCTCTTAGTGCTTTATCTTCAAGACTTTACAAATTTCTTTACCCTCTTGAAACGGATATAATCGATTATAAACGGTTAAAATTTTTAGGCAGCCACTAGAAATGTTAGATTGCCCTTTGGGAAGGGGATAGTTGGGTTTTCCCAATAACATTTGAGCATCATTTACAAATTAAGTTATCAACTGTTTGCGTAATTCTTAGGCCCTATTCCATCCCTTTGGTAAATAAAATATCTTAACCCAAGAAAATAATTAATGATGGATTTGAGATTAAGAAAGTAGCGGTTTTATGAATAGCCGATTCGCCGGAGCTTACTTTAAGCCTGGGTTTAATTTCATTTCAATACTTTTAAGAAGCTCCAATTGTGTAGCTTGGCTTTCGAATAAAGCTTTGATTTGCTCTTCCAATAGCAAATCAATTTTCTGGTGTAAACTTCTAACTTCTAATTCTGCTTTCAGATTAATGAGATAATCGTTTTCACTTATCTTTCTGTCTTTTTCTTCTTTTCGGTTTTGACTCATCATAATTATTGGCGCTTGTAATGCTGCAATAGCCGACAACAACAAATTCATTAGAATAAAAGGGTAAGGGTCAAACTCCAATTTAAGCGGAGAAAGTGTATTGAATAAAATCCAAACAAACAGTATGGTTGTAAAAATGAAAATAAATTTCCAGCTACCTCCGAAGTTTGCAACTTTGTCTGAAATGCTTTGTCCGCGGCTCAAAACTTCCATCGGCTGATTTAAAAGATTATCAACAATAAGTTTTTCGTCTTTAATTGCTTGTTTAACTATTTGCTGGAGTTTTTTAAGTTGTTCATTCTCTGTTTGGAGTAGATTGTTAATGTCTGCATTCATGATTGAGATTTATTTAATAAAGCGTGAAATGATTAAAAGAATAATTATTGAAATGCAAATGAATTAAGTCCAATGATTAAATTTACTAAAATTCCAGTCACTTATTTTTGATTTGCTTGTGTTTGATTTAATTCAAAATTTCAGATTAATGAAAGACAAATTCAAACTGTAATCAAAATTGAATTATCCCTATTTTTGCTGTAAGTGAGCACCTATAAATAATCGGGTAAAAATCCCTAACCAAAGAAACTAAATTATTACGGAAGATGTTGGCTTAGTTTATGCTAAAAGGCCAGCCGCTTTAAAACAACTTCACCTAACGTGCATTGATTAACATAAGCAATTATCATCCGGAAAACAACGGCTAATGAAGAACCAAAAAATTGTTTCTATCCTCAACAGAATTTCAAAGATTCTAAAAACTCCTGAATCAGGGCTAGCGATTAGACGTCAAGTGGAGAGGATGGATCCACATGAATCAACGTTTGAGGGCTTCTTAGCATCGCTTTCTGAAGTTGCTGTTGCTACAAATCTATCCTTCATTAGAAAGGAATTTACTTTCGAGGAATTTAACGAAGTAATTAAAAACCTAAGCTTTCCAAGCCTACTTTTCATTGATGATGCAGGCTTAAAACCAATGTTAATCTTTGGTGATGAGAGGAATGTAAAAGCATGGATTTTCGGCGATGAAGATGAAATCGAACTTGTAGACAATGAAATATCTCCTTACTTACCGAAAATTTTAAGCTACGATGAAATTCGCAACCACTACAATTCAGGCAATTTAAAATGCAGCACCAATCCTGAAAAACTACTTTACACGATGAATCCCGTTCAAATGCAATCGATGGTCGGCCAAGATCTGGTTGATGATCTTCACGGGAAAAAAGAATTTTTTAGTCCGCTCAGAAGATTATTCAAATTCATTTCATCTGAAAGAAAAAACATCCTATACATTTACGTTTATGCTATAATAATTGGTTTAATTAATTTATCCCTTCCATTAGGAATCCAAGCAATTATTGGAAGAATTTCTGGAGGAATGCTATTCGACGGAGTAATCGTCTTGATCACTTTTGTTATAATTGGAATCATCATTTCGGGAGGCTTGCAGATCATGCAAATTTATCTTGTCGAAATTTTACAACGACGAATTTTCACCAAAGCAGCATTCGAATTCGCTTTCCGCATACCGAGAATTCGCTCCGAAGCCCTTTTAAATGCATATCCACCCGAATTAATGAATCGTTTTTTCGATGTACTCACATTGCAAAAAGGATTTTCCAAAATTCTACTCGACTTAACTACTGCCTTCCTACAAATTCTGTTTGGTTTGCTGCTATTGTCTTTCTACCATTCATCCTTTATCTTTTTTGGCATTTTGCTTTTCGCTGTTTTGATCTTAATGTTCAGAATAACTGGCCCTAAAGCGCTTAAAACTTCCATCAAAGAATCTTCCTACAAATACCAAACGGTTGCGTGGTTTGAGGAGATGGCTAGAAATATTCAAACTTTCAAACTCGCTGGTTATACCAATATGCCGCTCGATAAAACCGACGACCATGTGGATGAATACCTCGGAGCGAGAAAAAAACACTTCAGAATATTAATCAGTCAATTCATAAATATCACCGTTTTTAAACTTCTCGTCACTGGTGGAACCCTCATCCTAGGTTGTATTTTGGTAGTAAATAGGGAAATTACTCTCGGACAATTCGTAGCATCTGAAATTGTGATTATTATGGTTATCAATGCTGTTGAAAAACTCATACTTAGCATTGAAACAGTTTATGATGTTCTTACTGCAGTTGAGAAAATCGGACAAGTAAGCGATTTACCGCTCGAAAGAAGCCAAGGAATTAAATTGGAAAACATTGCACCTGGTAGCGGCTTGGATATTTATATCAGCAACTTGAATTATTCTTACCCAGACGTCGGCGGTCAGGTGCTGAAAAATATCTCACTCGAAATTAAGGCGGGAGAAAAAATTTGCATCACAGGTCTCAATGGCTCAGGAAAGCACACTTTAACCAAGATTCTCAGTGGTTTACTCACGAATTATTCAGGCGTAATAACGATCAACGGCATCTCACTTCGAAATTTGCACCTTACTGACTTGCATGAATTTGTATCGGTAAATTTGAGCAGCGATGAAGTATTTGCTGGAACTGTTGAAGAAAATGTTAGACTGGGAAAACCAGGACTTTCACAGTTCGATGTTATTGAAGCCCTTAAAAAAGCAGGAATCAATGATTTTGTGAACCAACTGCCAAACGGCATATTTACTTCACTTTTACCTGGTGGCCGGGGATGGCCTGGTTCTGCAGTGAAAAAACTACTCCTAGCGAGAAGCTTGGTAAAAAAACCAGCATTGATGCTTTTTCACGACCATTTCGAATCCCTCGGAAGAAAGGATAAGGATGCACTTATTCAAAGTTTGATACACCAACAAACCGACATGACACTTATTGCCATTTCCTCGGATCCATTGATCATGGAATCATGCGATCGAGTTGTGCTACTCAGTGAAGGTTCTATAGCCGCAAGTGGCACTTTACAGGAGTTGTCAACCTCACCTTTCTTTAAAGAACTGATTTTACCTGTTCGATAACATGCTGAATATTTCACCTCAATCTGTTGAAGATCAAATTAGAAAACAGAAGCTGTATTCGATTCGACTTGTAAGCACACCGCGAACAGGTAGAATTGTAACTTGGTGGTTATTGGGCATTTTGCTCATACTCATCATTTTCCTTTTCGTTCCATGGCAGCAGAATGTGGATGGTTCGGGACAATTAACAGCATTATCGCCAGAGGAGCGACCACAAACCATCCAATCGCCAATTGCCGGAAGAATAGACCGTTGGTTTGTTCGAGAAGGACAATATGTCAAGAAAGGCGATACCATAGTAGTTCTAACTGAAATAAAGGAAAAATTCCTCGATCCAGATTTGATTCCTCGACTTCAGCAGCAAGTTGGCGCTAAACAAGGTGTAATTAATTCAACCATCCAAAAAGCACAATCGCTATCTAATCAGATCTCAGCGCTAAACAGTGGCTTGGTGCTTAAACTCAAACAAGCCGAAAACAAAGTCATTCAAGTAAAATTGAAAGTAAAATCAGATTCCATAGATTTTGTAGCCGAAAAAACAAATTACATTATTGCCGATACTCAATTAACGCTTGGGCGCAATTTGTTCAACAAAGGCTTTATTTCATTGATTGATTATCAACGCAGGCAAGAAAAATATCAGCAGGTAACTGCGAAATTAATCTCCCAAGAAAACAAGTTGCTTGACGCCAAAAACGGATTGCTCAATGCACAAATCGAACTCAACTCCATCAGAGCAGATTACATGGAAAAAACTTCGAAAGCAGAAAGCGAGCGAAATTCCGCATTTGCATATGCTGCAGAGGCTGAAGGAGACCTAGCAAAACTTGAAAATGAATATTCATCCATGCTTGTTCGAAATACTTTTTACACTATTAGGGCTCCGCAAGATGGCTATATAGTTCAGGCCGTGAGAGTTGGAATTGGAGAAAATATCAAAGAAGGAGAATCAATTATTACAATCATGCCTTCGAATCCCAAAATGGCGGTAGAAGTTTATGTTCGGGCAATGGACATCCCATTGCTTCGCCCTGGCGATAAAGTTCGCGTGCAATTTGATGGATGGCCGGCAATTGTTTTTAGCGGCTGGCCGGATGTGAGCGTAGGTACGTTTGGAGGAATTGTCAACAACATCGATGCAGTTGAAAGCAAAAATGGAAAGTTCCGCATTCTTGTTGTTCCTGATCCTTCTGATACACCTTGGCCTTCGCAAATCAGAATGGGAAGCAGCGTTTATGCTTGGGCGATGCTCGATAATGTTCCAGTTTGGTTCGAAATCTGGCGACAGTTAAATGGATTCCCTCCAAACCTGAATCAGGAAGAAGTCAAAGATTCTGAAAACAAATCCCAAAAGAAAGACAATGTCAATTAGAATGATACGTATCAAACTACTGCCCCTGTTTTTCCTTGTTTCTTTTGCTTCAAACGCGCAGAATGAAAACCAAGTGCTCACTGTAAAGAGTTTTATAGACCTGGTGAGCAGCCGCCATCCCGTTGTGAAACAGGCAATCCTTTTACCCGAGAAAGCGCGTTTCGATTTGATGGCAGCAAGAGGTAATTTCGATCCAAAAGCCAGGGCACTTTTTAATGAAAAGGAATTCGATGAAAAAAGCTATTGGAATTCTCTTGATGCCTATCTTACTGTTCCAGCGTGGATTGGTGAATTTAAAGCTGGATTTGAAAGAAGCCGTGGAGATTATGTAAATCCTGAACGTTCAACACCCGAAGGAGGTTTGTTTTATGTTGGCTATACTTTACCACTAGGAGCGGGATTACTTATGGACGATCGAAGAAATACACTTCGACAAGCACAACAATATCTTGAAGCCAGCCAAGCACAGCAAATATCTTTAATCAATAAATTTCTGATCAAGGCAAGTTCAGATTATTGGCAATGGTATTTTAGCTACCGGCAATTAATGTTTGTAACTGAAGGTTTGAAACTGGCAGAAGTACGTTTTAACGCCATCAAGGAACTTCAAAAAAACGGGAACAATTCAGCACTAGATACCGTGGAAGCGTTCACAAATCTTATCCAACGAATTAACCAATTAGAACAATCAAAATTAGATTATACCAATGCTCGGTTAATTTTATCTGGTCATTTATGGTCTCAATCTGGCGATCCTGTAGAGTTAGATTCTACAACATATCCTGATTTTATCAATGTTAAGAATTATTTAATCAGTCAGGAGAAACTCGACAGTTTACGCAGCGTTGCTATCCAATTTCATCCTGAATTAAGAAAGATAAACGCTGGAATCCGTCAACTTGAATTTGAAAGAAAATACAGGGCTGAAATGCTCAAACCTGAGTTGAATTTGAATTACAACATCTTGAGAAATCCCATCAACACAAATATTTCCGATAACTCAATTTTACAAAATAATTACAAATTCGGAATTTCTGCAGGCATGCCATTATTACTCAGAAAAGAACGCGGAAAATTAAATGGAACGTGCACGCAAATAAATATTGCACAACTTAATTTAATAGAAACAAAAAGGAATATTGAAATATCTGTAAATGTTAGGTTCAATGAATTAAAAAACTTAGAAATTCAATTAAACAATCAAAACCAACTTCTCGAAGCTATGCGACAACTTGTGGAAGGCGAGCAAATTCGCTTTTTTAATGGAGAAAGCTCAGTGTTTCTTGTAAACACGCGTGAAAATAATTTGGTGAATGCAGGGGTAAAACTTGCAGAAATTGAAATGAAGTATGCCATGTCGATTGCATACCTTTACAATGCATCTGGAGTCAATAATTGGAATTATTAGGTATGCCTCAGTGGAAAATTATTCAGCCCAATACATCTGAACATTGGGATACATATTATGATCTAAGGTTCAAAGTTTTAAGACAAGCTTGGCATCAACCGCTTGGATCTGAAAAGGCTGATGATGATGCACAATCGCTGCATGCAATGATCTTAGACGAAAATGGTAAAGCACTAGCTGTGGCGAGAATTCATCAGGTTTCAGATCACCAAGCGCAAATCCGATTCATGGCCGTTCATCCAGATTATCAAGGCAAAGGTTTAGGCAAAGCAGTGCTTCAGTTTTTAGAATTGCTAGGAAAAAAGAATTATCCAGACATTACTGAATTCTGCCTGCAAGCCAGAGAAAATGCAGTTTCTTTTTATTCAAGAAACAACTATTTCACTGAAGCAAAGACATTTTTATTGTTTGGAGAAATCCAACATTACCTCATGGTGAAGAAAATTTAAATCTACTACATGAGCAATTTCACTAAGTATCAAATTGATGCAATGAACAATGCAGTTTCTGAATCCTACTTTAAACCATTTTAACTATCATTGTATCTCAATTGAAATTTCAAATTCAAATAACATGAAGACTCTCATTTTATCTGTATGTATGGCATTTTCAGCAGGAGCTTATGCTCAATCAACTGAACAGCCAACACCAGTTCAGCAACAAGCAAAAAACCAAAAAAGAAATCTAACTCCAGAAGACAAGGCAATCCGTGCTTTACGCATGGTGATTAGTCAAGCAGGTATCTCTGATGTTCAAACTCCAGCTGTGAAGCAAATTCTCCTCGACAGAGAGAACGCGAAAGAGTCGGTGAGAAAATCAAACAAAGGAGACAAAGAGAAAATCCAAGCCGAAATCGCTAACATTAACTTAAAAGCAGATGAAAAGCTTCAAGCAACCTTAACTCCAGAACAATGGAAACGTTGGGTTTCATTTAAAGCTGAACATGAAAAGAAAAAAGCAGCGAAACGCGCAGAAGCTGGAAAAGACGCTACTGGTTCTGAAGAAGATTTTTATTAATTATACTCTTTTTGGTATGAAATTCGATGGCCGTAAATAATGTGCGATCTTTACGATCTCTTAACTTATGGCATCAATACAACTACTTTTTTCTCTGATAAAACTCCCCTTTATGCAACCGGATAAACGAATGAAAGCAATCCATTTCATTGGTTTATCCGGTTTGTTTTTTCAATTATTTAGCAGTCAGCTGCAAGCGCAAACTGAGTTGTTTAAGTTTCAAATTGAAAAGACCTCCAATGATGGTCAAGTGTTTGTTTACGAAGGAATGACCAATGCTAATGGTGAAATTGTTGTTCCTGCAGAATACGATTACATCTGGCAATTCAACAAAGACACCGTCACACTTGCCCGTAAACGGCAAACCATTTTGGGAGGAAAACTTCTCGCCATGCAATATCAACTGATCACGCAAGGCGGTTACCTTTTATATGAGTTCCCCTATCACTTAATTCCCGAACCACTATCAGAAGGAACGATTCGGGTGTATGACACACAAACCGAGAAATTTGGTTTTATTGAATTGGCTGGCGACCGAATTACAAAAAACAAGTACCAAAATGCCCGCGATTTTAAAGACGGATTAGCAGCTGTCCTCGACCCCAAGAATATGCTTTGGGGCTTTATCGATAGGAAAGGAAAGCTCGTTATTTCTTATCAATTCGAAGAAGCCTTTTCGTTTTCTGAAGGATTGGCCGTGGTGAAAAAAAATGGCGCCTTTTTCTTTTGTGCAAAAAACGGAATTACTATTCCTATTCAAGCCAAGGCAGACCAAGTATTCGATTTAAGAGAATCCACCTCCATTTTCAATAACGAAAAAGGATATGGATTTTTGAATAAATCAGGACAAGTTGTTTTGGATGCTAAGTATGCATTTCTTGATAATTTCGAAAATGGAATAGCTGTATTTGTAGAAAATAATCAGGCTGGAATACTCGACTATACAGGAAAGGTTTTAATCGAAGCTCGGTATGAAGAAATTTTCAGGTTCGATCAAAAGCACTATTTAATTCAACAAAATGGCTTGAAGGGCCTAATCAATACCACTGGAGAATCTGTTATTCCAGCATCTTATTCTGCAATTGATTACTTCAGCGAAGGTCTTGCTCCAGTAATGAAATCAGGAAAATGGGGCTTTGCCGACACCAAGGGCGAAGAAATAATCCCATGTCAGTTTGCCGAATACAGTGGAGGCTTTCAGGAAGGCAAAATCAACGTGAGAATGGGTGATCAATGGAAGATTTTGCATGCCAAAGATACCATCCTGCTTCCTCAATACGATGAAGTTTTACCCTATTACGGCTACACTTCAGCGTTTAGAAAAGAGAATCTTTGGGGCTTCCTTAATTTGGAAGGAGAAGAATCGATCGAGCCCAAATACGACGAACTTATCTACAACAAAGGAAGTTTGGTGTTTGGTAAATGTCCTCAACCTGACGGATCGAGCAAGTTTGCCCTCATCAATGCCTACGGAAAAGAAATCGTTGAGCCTAAATATGCTGAAGTGGTTCGATTTACAGAAGGATTCGCAGCTGTAAAAACAGAGAAAGGATGGGGCTTCATTAATGAAAACGGATCGGAAATCGTTGTCCCACAATTTGATGAAGTTAGAAATTTCTCCTCTGGAAGAGCAGCAGTCAGAAAAGGTGAAAATTGGGGATTCATTTCAGGAAATGGACACGAGTTAATTCAGATGTTTACAAGCTACCCTGATTTAAGTGATGCAGAAAAAAAGCCAGAATCCTATGCTGATTCACTTCAGTTAATTCGAGAGGTATTTCCGTTATACCAAACTGTTGTTGTAGGTGATTTCAATGGCTCCATCGCTTGTGTTGAAGATCTTACTGCCGAAAATGATGCACAATCAGCTTTGGCAGTTAGCAAAACTGGAAGAATTATGGAACACATGATTCCAGAACCCTTTCAAAGATTCGCCGATCAGTTTGTTACCGATCAAGAAATGAATCCTACCCATCAAATTCTCAAGATTCCTGGAAACTGGATAACTATTAACAATTCAGGTCAATCTGGAGAATGAAGAAGTTTATAAAACTCAAGCAGAAAACCAGAATTGCTGGATCGTTTGGTTTGTTGTTCATGTTTTTTATAGTGCTTGGATTGTATTCTACGCAAGGGATCGAATCTATTACACACTCCTTTAGGTCGATGTATGAAGACAGGCTTATCCCAGAAATGGATGTAAGTGTAACGCTTGCAAGACTTTATGAAAATAGAGTTAACTTAGAAAACCATATAACATCAACCGATTCTATTGAAAGAAAGATGTATGAGTCGAAAATTCAGAGAAACAACAGAAACATCGACTCTCTTATTAGAAAAATTGGTGCGACTTATCTGGTTCCCGAAGAAAAACAAGACCTGAAATTTTTCTCTGAGGCAATTCAGCAATACAGAAATGAGGAGAGTGATATGATTGCCAAAAGTAGGCTTGGCGACACTCAAGAGGCACTTCACCATTTAACCCATGAAGGTGATGTTGTTTTCCAAAATGCTTTGAAACCACTAACCAAACTGAGTATAGATCAAAAACTCGTTGGAGAAGAATTGTTTAGAGAATGCCTTGAAATCGCGCGAAAACAAAAAATACTAGCCTACTCAATCACCTTTGGCGCTGTTGTAACAGGGCTAATTTTGGCGTTTGCCCTCACATTTGCTTCTGTAGATATTGATTAAAAAAAAAGGCTCCCTAATGAGAGCCCATTAATAAACTAAGCTTAATAAATAGCAATACGAAACCAACAGTTAAATATAGTAATTAACCACTATACCCAACTGTTCTATAGTTCATATTTTATTGAACCAAAGTTCAATAAACATCTTATTTCTTAATGCTTAAATAGCAAAAAGCTATAGATCATCTAAAGAGACGATTCCTTGTTTCAATGCGAAACGAAAGAGACCAACAGAATTCTTGCTGCCAGTCTTTTCTAATAAACTCATCTTGTATTTCTTGACAGATGAAGCACTTAAAAACAATTTAGCAGCAGTTTCTTCTACAGACATTTGCATACAAGCACATTTCAAAACTTCAATTTCACGGTCATTCAAATCGATTATTTTTTTTTGAACTTCTTCTTGAACTGAAATTGCATTATACAGAATGCGCGTAACAGCGGAAGTGAAATAATCAGATCCATCTGCCACCATATCCAATGCTTTTGTTAATTCAGCAAAGCGGATATTCTTCAATATAAAACCAGAAATCCCTAAACTGATTAATTCCTTCAATGAAGTCTCATCTTCTATTTGAGTAAGAACTACCACTTTTTGATCAGGATACAATTGCCTCATTTGCCGAAGCGTTTCAAGACCATCCATGCCAGGCATAACCAAATCCAATAAAATTATATCCCAAACACTGGCTTCTAGAATCCGCAACAATTCTAAACCTCCTTCAACTTCTAAAATTTTACCAGCTCTAGGCCAACTCTGAATTAGCCTCGTTAAACCTTCGCGAAACAATGGTTGATCATCTACAACCAAAACACTATGTTTTTCCAATTCGATTGCTGTTTCCATTCTTTTGAACTAATTTCTCAAAACTTACAGCCGATTCAGGTTGAGCGTGTAAGTAGATTGTTCCTTCCCTGAATAGTCAAAAATAAGAACTAATTAGATGAAATAATCCAATAATAACTGCAGCGCAACTAATTTTGTCTAAATGGATGTCGCTGAATCCAAGCTTCAGGTGTCTCGCTTCCCGCCATCATGCATGCCAAGCCATTTAGCAATGGATTCTTTAATTTCATATATACTGATAAATCTATTGGAATTGCACCTACTGTGCTTTTAATCTCCATCGCTGTTCGTCCTAAATCTAACAATTCAACGCGCGACAGAATTGCATCTTCTACATATTGATACAACATGTTTAAGTACAATGAATGAGATTTGTTAGTATCATAATTTAACCCGATCAAATGCGCATCGGCGCGATTTCGATCTAAAATCATCGTGCTAAATCCAACTAACTGACCATTTTCAAGCCAAGCATTAAAAATGAATTTGTCTGATTCCATCATCGACAATTTCAAAAAATAGTCTTCACTTACTTTTTGTAATCGAAACCGTGCTCGCTGGTAAACCTGCTGATACAGATTCATGATATCGTTAATATGTTCAGCGATCTGTTGCGTATTCCACCGTTGAACAACCAATTCTTTACCTTTATTCCTTGCAGCTTTTGCCCGAATACGATACTTCGATCCCATGGCAGCCAGATAATCGCTGAAACTCTCCCATTGCGGCATAATTTGCATCTGCATAGCAGGCAATACCTGTCTAGATGTAAAATTATCCCGACGCCACAGAGAATCCATTTGATCAGATTTTCCATTCAAATCCTTTACCAATAAGATCGAGTAAGGATCTAGCTCGCTTTCTATAAACTGAATCAACTGCTGCCAAACAGAAAGCTGTTGATTTTCAGTTAATGTGTCAATAAAAAACAATCCGTAAGGGCCACTCACCTGACAATTTCCAGCTATAAGCACTTTCAAACTTTTCGATTTTGCACCCAAAAGTCCTTTCAATACACTTTCCAATCTGATCGTCCATGAACTGTCGGCCGAAAACAATCTACCTAGCTCATTTAGTTTCTCTCGATTCAAATGCAATTCTTGGAAACATCCTGCTGCAATTAATTTCCCATCTAGGTGAACCTGTGGATAAATAAACTTTCCGAATTCACCAGAAGTTTTCGATAAAGCTTCCAAGTAAGCATAAGAGCCATAAATACCGAACAAATCTGCATCGTAAATGCTTGGATCAAGCAATTCTACAATCTTAATCTCAACAGGGATGTGCGTCTCAAGAGTGCTAAATTCCTGATTAGAATTACAATTAAAAAGAGTGCGCGCTTTCTTTCCGACTTTATTCAAGGTCATACTATCTACAAGCAAAAATCAATTCTTTCGGGAATATGGCTTCAATAATTCCGAAGATTAACACAATCAAACTGCTAATGTTTTGTATTGCAACGAATTAAATATTCAGCCTCAGATTGCCAAACAGTGAAATTTTGTCAGTTTACTCGCTTTTGCAGATTCTCGTGAAAAATTGCACCTTGCCAACATGCAGCAAAACTTTAGAATTTTCGCACATACCATCAATATAGTAAACAATACTACATTACCTTGTGAAGTCGTTGTTGAAAATGGCAAAATTGTTTCAATTGAGCCATGCAACGAAGATTTATGTAGCACCTATATTCTTCCAGGTTTTATCGATGCGCATGTCCACATCGAAAGTAGTCTGTTGGTGCCATCAGAATTTGCACGAATGGCAGTTTTACACGGGATGGTCGGCACTGTATCAGATCCCCATGAAATTGCAAATGTGCTTGGTGTTGAAGGGGTTGAATACATGCTCGAAGATGCCGCTCAAGTGCCATTTCATTTTTTCTTCGGCGCTCCATCTTGCGTTCCTGCTACTCAATTTGAAACGGCAGGCGCAACGCTAGATGTGGATGCAGTAAATAAACTGTTGCTCCGTCACGACATTTGGTATCTCGCTGAAATGATGAATTACCCTGGCGTTATTCGCCGCCACCCAGATGTGATGGCGAAAATTGCTTTGGCTCACAAGTACCAAAAACCTGTAGATGGACATGCGCCAGGTTTGCGCGGAAACGATATGAAACTTTATGTTTCGGCAGGAATTGTTACCGACCATGAGTGCTTTACACTCGACGAAGCAATCGAAAAAATAAATGCTGGAATGATTATCCAAATCAGAGAAGGCAGTGCAGCTCGAAATTTCGAAACTTTACATCCTCTGCTGAAATTACATCCTGAAAAGGTGATGTTTTGTAGCGATGATAAGCATCCAGACAGCTTAATGGAAGGCCACATCAACCTGCTCGTAAAACGTGCTTTGGCACTTAATTATGATTTTTACGATGTACTTAGGGCAGCATCGCTTCATGTTAGAAACCACTACAAACTTCCGGTAGGCATGTTGCAAGTGGGCGATCAGGCCGATTTTATTGAAATTGATCATCCAAACTCTTTTCAAATTCTACGTACTTGGATTCAAGGCACATGTGTTGCAGAAAATGGAAAATCGTTCGTTAAAAGTGTTAAGCCTAAAGTGATTAACCAATTCGTGGAACGAGAAATAACTGTTTCTGAAATTGAAATTCTTGCCACCGAACAAACGCACCTCAATGCCATCGAAGCCTTCGAAGGACAACTCATCACAGGAATATTCAAATTCCCTCACGGAAAAAAGCCAGGCGAAAAAATTACAGCATATCCAGAATCGGATGTTTTGAAAATTGTGGTTGTAAACCGTTATGAAAAACAGGCTCCAGCTGTGGCATTCATAAAAAACCTCGGACTAAAAACTGGAGCATTTGCGTCTACAGTTGCCCACGATAGTCATAACATAATAGCTGCGGGCTGTGATGATGAATCTATTTTAAAATCGATTCAATTGTTAATGGAAAGCAAAGGAGGATTGGCTGCGGTGAGTCCTCATGAAAATTATGTTTTAGCCTTGCCCGTTGCTGGATTGATGAGCAATGAAGATGCTTGGAAAATTGCAGCCGAATATATTCAGATCGACCAATTTGTAAAAGAAAAATTGAAAAGTCCGCTCCGTGCACCTTTTATGACGCTTTCATTTATGGCATTGCTGGTTATACCAGAATTAAAATTGAGCGACAAAGGGCTATTTGATGGAAAAAACTTCAAATTTTGTACTCCGTTCGAGGCTCAATTGCTCATAAATAGAATACCTGCGGCAGCTATTGCGACAACAGCATGAACAATTAGCCAAACTTTTTGCCAGATTTTTCGGTCTTTCCAGGTTATTTTCTGATCGAAGGGATCGAACACAAGTGCAATACTGAAATTAATTACGAACTGACTCAGATCGTTCGAAAAAAGAAGGAAATAAATTCCCAGAGCTACAAAGCCCGCATAGAGAATTTTAAAAATCTGAATGCTGTAATCTTTTGCTGGTTTATCGGTTACCATAAATCTTTTTTCAAAATAGGTATCGACGTTTAAAATAACCTTACAAGCATTTCAAAAAAAAAACACATTTTATTGTCAATACAGTTATTACAGAAGAAAACAACAACCTTACCCAACAGATAATGTAAGAGATCGAGCAAAATCTGATGCTATTTTCAAAGTCCGCGGTATCTACAATTGATGCGCTGCCAGATCCTGCAATCGTTTGCAAACCGATTAGAAAAATGAAGCAATTAACAAGTGTTAAAAAGTTTATTGCAACGATGACATAAACCAGTAATAATTCAATGTTAAGAAGATAATAGTTTCATTAAGTTTGCATCAGAATCAACGTACGGAATGTCAGATCAGAAACAGATCAAAAGCGCCCTCATTTCAGTTTACTATAAAGATGGTCTTGAACCGATTGCCAAAGAATTATCGCGGCAAGGAGTTACAATTTATTCTACCGGAGGAACACAAGATTTCTTAGAAGCCTTAGGGATTGAAATACAAGCTGTTGAAGACCTAACCTCCTACCCTTCTATTTTGGGTGGTCGCGTAAAAACATTGCATCCAAAAGTTTTCGGAGGCATCCTCGGAAGAAGGGAAGAAGCGAACGATTTGGCACAACTCGAACAATACGAAATTCCTGAAATCGATCTTGTAATTGTCGATTTATATCCTTTCACAGAAACTTTGGCCTCAGGAGCTTCTGAAGACGAAATCATCGAAAAGATCGACATTGGCGGTGTGAGCCTTATCCGCGCAGCCGCGAAAAACTTTAGCGATGTTGTAATCATTTCTTCCCGCAAGCAATACGATTGGATCGAGAAAATTCTCACCACCCAAGCTGGAAAAACTACACTCGAACAAAGAAAAACAACTGCTTCTGCTGCATTTACTGTAACATCCGAATACGATACCGCTATTGCCTCTTGGTTTTCAGGAGCCGAAGAACGAAAAGTACTTCGATATGGTGAAAACCCTCACCAACAGGCCAGTTTTACAGGGCGTTTAAACGATGTTGTTGAACAATTACATGGAAAAGAGCTTTCCTTCAACAACTTGCTCGATGTAGACGCAGCACTCCGTTTAATTGCTGATTTTCCAGGATCGGGATGTGCCGTAATTAAGCACAACAATGCTTGCGGCGCTGCCGTAGATGCAGATCAGGTTCAAGCTTGGAAAAAATCGCTTTCTGGAGATCCACTTTCAGCCTTTGGCGGAATTTTCATTTTCAACACCACAGTTGAAGCAGAAACCGCTGCCGATACAGATAAATTGTTTTTCGAAATCATCATTGCTCCAGATTATTCTGACGCAGCACTCGAAATTTTGAAAGGAAAAAAGAACCGGATCATTCTAAAAAACAAAGCCTTTCTTCGTCCTGAAATGGAACGAAGAAGCATTCTCAACGGCTTGCTAGAACAAGAACCAGATCTGCGAACCGAATCATCTATTGATTTTAAATCAGTAACCAATAAAAAGTCAACTCCAGAGTTAAATTTGGATCTTGAATTTGCCTCTGTTTTGGTTAAGCACACCAAATCAAATGCAATAACAATAGTAAAAAACCAGCAGTTGCTGGCCAGTGGAACTGGACAAACTTCCAGAGTTGATGCACTCAAACAAGCTGTTGAAAAAGCAGGTCGAATGGGCTTCACTACCGAAGGTGCAGTATTGGCATCTGATGCATTTTTTCCATTCCCCGACTGCGTTGAGCTTTCAGCAGAAGCTGGAATTTCGGCCATCATTCAACCGGGTGGATCGGTTAAAGACCAGGATTCCATTGATGCAGCAAATCGCCTCAATATCTGCATGGTTACCACAGGAATTAGACATTTTAAACACTAAATAAGGAGATATAACAGACAATGGGTTTGTTCAATTTTTTCAGCCAGGAAATAGCGATTGACCTTGGAACGGCCAATACGATCATTATTCACAACGATAAAGTAGTTGTGGATGAACCTTCTATTGTAGCCATCGAAAGGTCTACTGGTAAAGTAATCGCTGTGGGCAAGCAAGCTCAACAGATGCATGGTAAAACGCATGAGAATATCAAAACAATTAGACCTCTTAAGGACGGTGTAATTGCAGACTTCAACGCGGCAGAACACATGATCAGAGGAATGATCAAAATGATCAATCCAAACAGAAAAATCTTCTCGCCATCGTTGGTGATGGTAATTTGTATTCCATCTGGAATCACTGAAGTTGAAAAGCGTGCAGTGCGCGACTCTGCAGAACACGCTGGTGCGAAAGAAGTGTATTTGATTCACGAACCTATGGCAGCCGCAATCGGTATCGGAATCGACGTGGAAGAGCCAATGGGAAATATGATTATCGACATCGGAGGTGGTACTTCTGAAATCGCGGTAATCGCGCTTGGAGGTATCGTTTGCGATAAATCTATCCGCGTTGCTGGTGATGATTTCACCTCCGACATCGAAGATTACATGCGCCGTCAGCACAACATCCACATTGGAGAACGTACTGCAGAACGTATTAAAATCGAAGTTGGTGCTGCGCTCACTGAAATTGATAACCCACCACCTGATTTTGCTGTGCATGGTCGTGATATGATGACTGGTATTCCAAAGGAAATCATGGTTTCTTACCAGGAAATTGCTCATTGTCTAGATAAATCGATTGCCAAGATTGAAACAGCGATATTGAATGCACTTGAAATGACACCACCAGAACTTTCTGCCGACATTTACCGCACAGGTATTTACCTAGCAGGTGGAGGCTCAATGCTTCGTGGGCTCGACAAACGAATTTCTGCTAGAACAAAACTTCCTGTTTACATCGCAGAAGATCCACTTCGTGCAGTTGCGCGTGGTACAGGTATCGCACTTAAAAATCGCGATAAGTTCAAGTTCCTGATTCGCTGAGTCGTTTAAAGGAAATTCGCTATGCGGAACTTTATCCTGATCATCAGAAAGTACAATTTCTTTATTGTATTTCTTTTGCTGCAGGGCCTCTCGGTGTATTTGCTGGTAAATAACAATACCTATCAGCGTGAAGCAGTTGTCTCAACTTCAAATGAAGTGGTTGGAGAAATCTATTCAGCATATTCAGATGTAACCGATTACCTCACTTTAGGAATAACCAATCGATTGTTGGCAGAAGAAAACGCGCGTTTAAGACGAGCCGATTCAACTTCCTTTTACGACTCCGATTTCAAGTTGATGAAGGTAAACGACACCATCGGATTCCAGCAATATGAATACATCACCTCCAAAGTGATCAACAACAGTGTAACGAAAGTCAACAATTACATTACTCTTGACGCCGGTTACAACAAAGGCGTTCGGAAAGATATGTCGGTGATTTCATCCAATGGCGTTGTAGGAATTGTGAAAGATGTGAGTGAACATTTCTGCACCGTAATGTCGATGCTGAATAGCAAAACCAGAATTTCCACCATGATCAAAAAGAATGGATATTTCGGCTCTACCATTTGGTCGGGCAGTTCCCCAATGATGGCAAACTTGCTCGATATTCCGAGTCACGCTAAAGTAAATATTGGAGATACAATCGTTACTACATCCTTTTCGATTTACCCGAAAAACATTATGGTTGGTCGTGTTGCGGAAATTGGAACATCTGGCGAAAGTTTCAAAGAAATCAAAGTAAGGTTGTCGACCGACTTTCAGAATATATCTTATGTTTACATTGTTCGCGATATTTTAAAGATAGAACGCGACACCCTCGAAGCCAGAACAGTAGCCAATGATCAGTGAGTTATTTGCCAATTTTTTCAGGTTCATCCTGTTGCTGTTCGTTCAGGTATTGGTACTGGATCAAATCGAAATTTCAGGTCCCGTAAATGGCTACTTCAATGCATACCTCTACATTCTATTTTTGTTGATGCTTCCAGTAAATATCAACCGACTTCTATTGTTGCTGTTATGTTTTATCACTGGAATAAGCATCGATATGTTTACCGGAACTGCAGGTATGCATGCTTCTGCTTGCTTGATTCTTGGATTGATTAGGCCAGGATTTCTAAACCTGATCGCTCCGCGTGAAGGATACGAATCAACACTTCGCTTGACCATTCAAAGCATGGGAGGTAGTACCTTTTTAGTTTATGCTGGCGTGCTCACTTTTGTGCATCACTTAAGTTTGTTTATCCTCGAAGCATTCAACTTCCTGAATTTCTTTGATTTGTTGCTGCGTGTCATCACCTGCAGTATATTTACGATGCTGCTGATCGTAATGAGCCAGGTACTTTCACAACGTAGCAAGGAGGTTGAAGGATGAATCTGTTTTCGGACCGAAAATATGTTATCAGCACGATTTTCATCACACTTGTGGTGCTGTTCCTGATTCGTCTATTTTACATCCAAGTAATTAACGATAAATACAAACTTGCGGCAAACGACAATGCACTTCGTCACAAGATTGAATACCCTGAACGTGGCGTTATCTACGACCGAAACGGTAAAATTCTCGTTTACAATGAAGCTGCTTACGATTTGATGGTTATCCCGAAAAGGGTAAAAACTATCGATACTTTGGACTTGTGCAACATGCTTCAAATCACCAAAGAAAGCTTTATCGAGAAACTCACCAAGCTCAAAAAACAAAAATTCAGTTCGTTTAGGCCTGAAGTCTTTGAAGGCGAAATTTCACTAGAAACCTACGCAACACTGCAAGAAAAGCTCTACAAATTTCCAGGCTTTTTCGTTCAAGCAAGAACTCTCAGAAAATACCCAATGCGAATTGCCCCGCACGCTTTAGGCTATGTTGGCGAGGTGGATGAAAAACTCATCGCATCGAATCCATACTACAGAATGGGCGATAACATGGGATTGAGTGGTGTTGAAAAAGCATACGAAACTCCTTTACGTGGACAACGCGGAGTAAAAATCGTGATGGTGGATGTTTATAACCGTGAAAAAGGAAGCTTCGAAGGCGGTAAATACGATACAGCATCAGTACTCGGCAGAAGCTTAACCTCTTCCATTGACGCTGATCTTCAGCAATATGGTGAGAAGTTGATGCAAAATAAAATCGGTGCTGTCGTTGCTATTGAACCTGCAACTGGAGAAATCCTGTCGATGATTTCTGCACCTACTTATGATCCCAATTTGCTGGTAGGTCGTAATAAAAAAAAGAATTACCCAAAAATGGCGGTTGATACCTTGAAGCCACTCTATAACCGGGCTACAATGGCAAAGTATCCGCCAGGTTCAACATTCAAATTGCTCAATGCACTTATTGGTTTGCACGAAGGCGTAATCAACGAAAACACCCTTTTTAGCTGCAGCCGTGGGTTTCACTTCGGTGGACTAACAGTTGGTTGCCATCCGCATGCTTCGCCGGTGAACTTAAAGTTCTCGATCACAACATCCTGTAATTCATACTATTGCAACACATTCAAGAACATTTTACAGAAGTATCCCAAAACTGCAATTGGCTTTAATGTGTGGAGAAACCACGTGATGAGCTTCGGATTGGGACAAAAATTCCCTACCGACCTACCACAAGAATCGTCGGGAAACGTTCCAACAGTTAAATACTACGACAAGTACCACGGTTCGGGCAGATGGAATGCGATCACTGTAATTTCCTTGGCAATCGGTCAAGGTGAGATGGGTGTAACGCCGCTGCAAATGGCGAATTTTTGCACAGTAATCGCTAACCGCGGATGGTTTTATCCGCCGCACGTGATCAAGGAAGTTGATGGTGGAAAAATTGATTCGAATTTGCGCACGAAACGCTACACCAAAATCGAACGTGAATATTTCGATATGGTGGTTGATGGTATGCGAAACGTGGTGATGAACGGAACTGGACGAATTGCCCAGTTGGATTCTTTAACCGTTTGTGGAAAGACAGGAACAGCGCAGAATCCTCACGGAAAAGACCACTCCATCTTTATTGCTTTCGCACCGATGGATAATCCCAAAATTGCGATTGCAGTTTATGTAGAAAATGCTGGTTTTGGTGCAACTTGGGCCGCACCGATTGCTAGTTTGATGATGGAAAAATACCTTCGTCGTGAAGTGAAAAGGCCCGAAATGGAAAAACGAATTTTTGAAGCCAATCTGCTCCCTAAAAAAGAAGATTGGATTTCTAAGAAGTAAAAGATGGCAAACCGGAACAACGAAGGCGTATTGCAGAACATCGACTGGGTTTTGGTGATGTTGTACCTCGTGATGGTTACGATGGGCTGGTTCAACATCTACGCTGCAGTTTACAACGAAGAGTACAAAAGCATTTTCGACACCACCCAAAGCTATGGGATGCAGTTGGTTTGGATCGTTACCTCACTCTTCATTGCCTTCGTGATTTTAGTAATTGATGGTGAATTTTTTCCTCGGTTCGCCTGGCCTGTTTATGGGGCATTTGTGCTTCTTTTAGTTGCTGTAATTTTCGTGGGTGCAGAAGTAAAAGGATCCAAATCATGGATTGGCGTTGGGGCATTTCGTGTTCAACCAGCCGAATTTGCAAAGTTTGCCACCAACCTCGCATTGGCGAAATACTTGAGTAACATCAATATTAAAATCGAAAAACTGAGCACGAAACTCATCGCCTCTGCCCTATTTGCAGTTCCCGCTTTGATCATAATTCTGCAAAATGAAACCGGATCAGCATTGGTTTATGCAGCATTTGTTCTGGTGCTCTTCCGCGAAGGACTTTCGGGAAACATCTTGATCTTAGGAGTTGCAATGGCTATTTTATTCGTGCTGGCCTTGTTGGTCGATGAAACTGTGTTGAGCATCATCCTTGTGGGTCTTGCTGCTGCATCCTTCATCTTTGTTCGCTTTAAAATGCGCAATATCATGATTACAGGAGGGATCCTTGTGGCCTCTTTGGCATTTGTCCATTCGGTCGATTACGCCTTTGTCAACATCCTCGAGCCCCACCAAAAAAAGCGTATCAATGTGTTGCTCGGCAAAGAAGTTGATCCCAAAGGCGCCGGTTACAACGTAAACCAATCGATGATCGCAATCGGGTCGGGTGGATTAATAGGGAAAGGATACTTGAAAGGAACGCAGACCAAATACAACTACGTTCCAGAGCAAAGCACCGACTTCATTTTCTGTACGGTTGGGGAAGAATGGGGATTCCTTGGAAGTGTGATTGTTTTGGGCTTGTTTGTTATTCTTTTACTGCGAATTATCTACCTCGCCGAACGGCAACGATCCACATTTTCGAGGATTTATGGGTATGGCCTTGCCAGCATCATCTTTGTGCATCTCGCCATCAATATCGGAATGACGATCGGTTTGGCTCCTGTTGTAGGAATTCCCTTGCCATTCTTCAGTTATGGAGGTTCATCCTTGTGGTCGTTCACGATTCTAACATTCATTTTTGTAAGATTGGATGCGTATCGTTTTCAGATACTCCGATAAAGCCTCAATGTTTAAGGCGATTCGCACTGACTTCTACCGACTTCCTTCCTCAGGCATTCTTGTGGTGCTGTTTTGCTTGCAATCTTTAAGCTTCTGCGGGCAATCGATTCAAAATTCCGATTCGATTGATGGCTTCATTCGAAAATCTCTAACCTTTATCAAGGAAAATCAACAAACAGCTTCAATTGCAAACAAGCATTTTGCAGGCGAATGGCCAACGTTTATGCAGATGCGAACGGAATTCATCCTCCTTGGAAACCAAAAAAAAGTTTACGATTCAAATTGCTTTGCCCTCGCGGGGTTGATAAACCTGCTGGCAGATATTTATAGGCACGATTCATCCTTACAGGTAATCCCACCAATGCTAGATCGGGCATATCCACAGTTAATTTCTTACCGCGATAGCAACGGATACAACTTCTGGCCACTGATGACGCCCAATGGAAAAATGCGTTGGAAAGAGGATTCAATCAGAACGGATGTGAAAGTTCGTCGACCGATTCAGTTTAAAATCAGCAACACATATATTCGTCGGGCTGCCAATATCATGAACGACAATGATGATACAGCGCAAGGCATGTTGGCTGAATGGAACTATAAGAATATCACAAAGGTGGAAAATCAACCGCTTCGTACCCAAACATTTGATGCATTTCGCGACACGCTAAGAAACAACATTCACTATTACAATCATTTTGCAAGAGATCCACGAAGTTCAGGTGCATTCATCACTTGGCGTGGTGAAGAACATTATTTTCCTACAGCCAATTTGATTAAACTACTCATCAACAACACCTTGTTTTTAACCCCTAGAAGCACAGCCTATCCAACAGCATATGTGCCTTACATGCCTTATGGTTCTAACGATGTAGATGCTGTTGTAAATGCCAATATACTTTCCACTTTGGCTGTTTTAAACCTAAAATCAGCTGGAACAGCCGGCGCCACAGCTTTTATTGAACAAAAAATAAAGCGCCACAAATGGAGCCGAGCCGGCGTTTATTATCCGAACCGATACCAATTGCACTATTCAGTGATTAAATCATGGAGCAATGGTGCATCAAGTTTATCCAATTGCATCGCTCCGTTGGTCGACCATATCAAACGAACTCAATTGCCCAATGGGAGTTTCGAAAGTAGAAAAATAGTAAACCGGAAAGATATCGTTCAATCTACAGCATATGCCTTAAACGCTATGTTGAAAGCGGGTCATCCAAACCAAACTGGTTTGTGGATTCAAATAGAGAAAGCCGCAACTTTTTTGGTTTCTACCGTGAAGCAGAAAGATCAAGGATTGTATTGGGAAGGCGGTGTTTACTTTTCTGGAGGTACTGTTATTCGGAACACTTTGTATTGGAAATCTGACGCATTAACAACAGCAATCATTGTAGAATCATTGTGCTTATTGAAAAAATACCGTCTCGAAAAAGAAACCAATTCACAATGAGGAAGTATAAAAAAAACGATCGAACTTATTGATTAGTTTTGCGGTTCCGCATGAATGGTTTCAAAATACTTATTCCGACGATTTTCTTGGCTTGTTCATTACAGGCACAAGTTGCCGTTCAGTTGGAGCGTGCGGCTCACGAAGATTCCAGTTATTACGATGTTTTCAAGCTTAGCAACGGAAAAATCTGGCTAGGTGGTGAGTTTGGAATATTGAAACAATTAACCGGCAATACGCTCGAAAAAATCAATATTCCCAACAATGGAAGCAATATCCTCAAGATTACCCAAGTTGGTGATGAGGTATATATTGCTGCCGACCATGGAACAATTTATCGCTATAACATCAACACAAGACAATCGGTTAGAAAGGTATTTCAGGGTTTTGAAAATCTTTGTTTCTACGATATTCTTCCCGACACAGATGGCAATCTCATTGTTTGCGGTGGAAATTCTGGAATTGGAAAAGGCAATGTGAGAATCCCTAAAGGGTTTATCGCTCGCATTGATGCACAATTAAATGCCGCACCTGAAATTATTTGGTCAAATAAATTCCAATTCGCTTGGTCACTTTGTCGAGACGAAAAAGGGATTATTGCTTCTGCAATTTACAATGGAAGAAACACGCGCATCGTACAGATTTCTAATCAAAACAAATTCGAAACGAAAGCTACAGTGAAAGGCTTAGTGCACAGTTTGAACTTGCTCAACAACAAGCTGATGTATGCAGGAACTCAATCGTTTCGATACAAACAAAACGGCACTTGGGGCATTGTTGGAGATCCTGCAAGTCACCGCGTTATTAAAAACTCTGGTTTCATTTCCGGACTTGTTGGATACAACGAAATGGTTATTGGGTATTCTCAACAAGGGAGGGTTTTTCATTTACGATCAAACAATCAATCTGTAATGCTAGAAACGCCATCAGGTGCTGTTTACGAAGCTGTAGCAGATGCTGATGGAATTCTATTTGTAGGGCATGGCAAAAGTTGCTTTCGGTTGAATCTGAAAGGTCAATAAAACCCAGCACAAATTATAGCAGAGAAGTTTCTATTTGAAGTCTATCGAACAATTTATTAGGTAATATTTTATTACCGATTGAGCTCAACCGCCTATGCTTATTCATAGTAGCTGCAACTGAATTGGAGACCATAACTAAACCTCTACAAGAACCTAAAGGATAGAATAAAAAAGGCTGCCCCAATTAAATGGAACAGCCTCTTTCATTATTGATTTAAGTTAGCTTAGTGCTTAACTACAAGTTTCAATGTTGAATTGCTCTTACCAGCAGTGATATTTACCAAGTAAATACCTGAAGGTAAATTTTGAGTATTCAAAGCCACTGAGTTGCTTCCTTTTGCAAATGTGCTAGCTGCAACAGTTTCAACGTTCTGACCAAGTAAGTTGGTGATGTTGATGTTTACATTTTCAGTTTGCTCCAATTCGAAAGTAAGCTTAGCAGCCTCATTAGCTGGATTTGGAAGAAGATTCGCTTCGATAGTTGAAGCTGAAACTTTTTTCAATCCAACTTGGTCGAAATCTTTAGGAACTGATAAGTAAACAATATCGTTTTCAGATCCATTCGGATGTACAGCTCCATCATTAATAGTTACTGCAGAACCAGGAAAACCATCTCTTTGGTAGATCAAATGAATATTCTCATCAACCAATTTCGCAATCGCACCGTAGGTGTATTCTGCAAATTGATCAAATCCATCGATTTCGTTGCCAACAAGGTCAACTGGAGCAATCCAAGTATTTCCGTTATCAACAGACTTTGTGAAATAGATATGCTTGTAGTTTGGACCAACTGGACGGTAATCAGCTCCTTCTTTTGAACCTGCATAGCTCAAATAAAGTGTACCAGCTGCATCAATACCTGCACTTGGGAAAGTAGTTAAGCCAGAATTGTAAGGAACCGGACCATCGTTCGGATAACCAACTGTAACATCGATTAAACTATCTGCATTGTCATCCACAACATCAGCAGCAAGAATCAAACTGTCTGTTTCAAGTGATTCATTCCAATAAAGAATTCCAGAAACGCCAGGGAAATAGCTGTAGGCTTGATCAACATCAACCTCACTGTTCTGCATATTCATTGCGCCAAACCAAACGTGAGCTTGGTTGTTGTTATCGATCACGATAGCAAAATTTCCATCAGCTACAGTAATCGACTCAGTTTGGTATGTGCCATCTACTAAAATTGAATCTGCATCGCCATCACCATCTAAGTCGGTGATTTGGTCATTCCAAGGCTCATAAGGGAAAGAAAGGATCGTTGTAGTATCCCATGTAGTTCCGTTATCATTAGATTTCCAAAGCATTACACGTGAATTAGATTCACCTGAAACGAAAGCTACTGTGTTTCCACGAGCATCGATTGCGTAAGCATCACCTGAGAAACCTTCGAAAATCGAAGAATCTACACCTGGCAATTGAATCATTGTTTGATCGAATGATTGTCCACCATCGGTAGAGCGGTTATACAAAAGCGCACCGTTTATACCATTCAAAGGAGTACCTGTGAAAGTTCCACCTGTTGGTTCTGTTAAACCGATCACGTGAACTGTTTTTCCATCAGGACCGCCAACAGCCATTCTTGGCCAGATGAGCGACATTTCTGTTTCAACAGAGCTGATCCAGTTTTGTGTTTCATCCAAGTTTGGATTGCGACTTACAACCAAAGCCTGTGAAGGTGTTCCAGCGTTATGCGCTACGATAATGTCGCCCACACCATTGATACGACCAATTGAACCAAAACCTGTACGTGTAGCGCCTTCAACACGAGTGATTCCGCTTACGTTTTCGTAATCAGGTAAATTAACCCAAGATGTTCCATTGTAATAGTGGTAAGCCATTCCGCGGTCAGCCCAAGGCGTTCCTGCTTCTGCACTAAATGTCCAAGATGTGGAAAGTGTTCCATCACCATGGTTTATAATGCGTTGTGGAATAGATGAATTGGTCTGCAAATCGTAAAGCGTTTGACCAATTTTTACTTCCGGACCAAATGCTCTTGGAGCAGCTGAATTATTAGAAGATGTTGTAGGATTTGGTGTCAAGAATGGAATTCCCATATACTCTTGACTAAATCTTGCCGGATTAGGAAATTTAGTTGCCTTTACTTTCGCTTGTACAGTTGGGCGCAATGAAATTCTGTTGGTTTGCGCAACAATACTACTAGTTCCAAGTAAAATCAATCCTGCAGCAAAAACTTTGTAAAATTTCTGTTTCATGTGACGATTGTGTTTTTAAGATCGAAGAATGGCAAATCTATTTATTAATTTCCAAAAAACCTTGGGGAATAATAACCATAAATAGATCAAAAATTAATCTTTATCGGACAGTTTATTCAGACTTTTATACCAAGATGCGAAGCTGATAAATTTAAAAATCCTTCCATTATCTTGATTTCCAATTGGTTGGAATAACTTATCGTAATTCAAGTCTAGTTTTTTGAGATCAATAAACCGCGAAATGTCAGTTTGAGTAAACAAATCTTTTAACTCAGGCGAGATTTTTCTGATCCATTCATTGTTTGGCGTGGTGTAACCTTTCTTATCGGTTCTGTTGAATATCGAATTTGGAAGATATGGCTTGGCGGCTTCACGAAGAAGAACCTTGCCCGTTCTTTCCAAAATTTTCATTTTCCCCGGAAGGGAGAAAAGCCATTCCGCCAACTTGTGGTCATCGGCAAATGGAGTGCGACTTTCAACAGAATGCCACATCGAACAACGGTCTTCGCAGCGCAAATAGGCTTTCAAAGTCGAATTGTCCATTTCCCAAGCCAAGCGACTGTTTAAATCAACCCAATTCTTGTGTTCATGTTTGCTAAAACGCGACACATTTCTCGCATAAAAATCAGGGTTCAATAAATTCAATCCGGGAAAGTAATTTCGATAGATTGAAGAGGATATAGCGTTTCCAGTTTTGAAAACTCCCTCGAACCTCAACCATTGTTTAAATCTGAATTGTGCGGCACCGGATCCAAATGCGCGCATTTCGTGCTTGCGCTTTTGGGCTTGTAATCCTTTCCAAAAAAAGTAAAAGTGCGGCGCGTAACCACCAAATAGTTCATCTCCACCTTGTCCATCCAAAACCACCTTCAAGCCTTTCTCGTGCACCAATTTCATAACGCTGAATTGGGCAAATGTACTTGTCGACCAAAGCGGAAGATCAAGAGCAAAACTCAATTCATCGAGCGATTCCAATAGCATTTCGGCAGTTGGTTCCACTTCGTGGGATGTGGCATTTGCGAATCCTGCCATTTGTCGAGCCCAACCACTTTCATCGGCATCCTTACCAGGAAAAACTGCTGTAAAAACATGCAACGGTTGATTCTGTGGAAGCAAATGGCGCATCATTCCAACGATGGCAGAACTATCCAAACCACCGCTGAGACAAGAGCCAACTTCAACATCTGCGCGAAGCCGTATGCGAACGGCATTCAATAATTTCTCTTGGGTTATCTCGATTAAATCTTCGATTGAGTAATTAAAAATCGAACTTTCGTTTACAAACGGAAGGCTATAGTAACGAGCCGTTTCAAAATTTTCAGAAAGTAAATCGTAAGTAAGCCAATGCCCTGGATTCAGTTCGGTGATTTGCTCAAAAAAGCCATCGGACTGGTATTCAATTTCACTAAACACGAAATAATCGAACACTGCTTTTTCGTTCAGTTCTGATGAAACAGCACCACTCGAAAGCAACACTTTATATTCTGATGCAAAAAGAAATTTACCCGGTGCTTGATGATAATAAAATGGCTTCACGCCAAACCTGTCACGGGCTGCAAAAAGCTGCTTCTTTTCTCTATCAAAGATGCAAAATGCCCACATCCCATTAAAATGATCTAAACAAGATTTCCCCCAGCGTTTGTAAGCTGCCAAAATCACTTCAGTGTCTGATTCGGTTTGAAACGAAAAACCTTCCGCTTCTAGCGTTGATCGAATCTCTAAGTAATTGTAAATTTCTCCGTTGTAGGTAATCCAATAGCGATCATCATACGACATGGGCTGGTGACCACTTTCATCGGTCGAAATAATGGCCAATCGTCGGTGCACAAATCCACCTTGAATATTTTGATCTTGAAATTCGGTGTTTTTAGGCAGCCAACTAAATCTTCCATTGAAGCAATTGGCGGTTGTTTCGGTGCCAGCAACGGGTGTGGTTTGGTCTTGATTGATGAATAGAAATCCTTCTCCATCAGGTCCGCGGTGGCGCATCCTGCGACTCATCTTCAGTAATATTTCTGAAGGGAAGCCATTCCGATAAAATGCGCCTGCAATTCCGCACATTAGCCTTTGTATTTCTTCAATTCGACGCTAAAACCAGGATTTGGAGCGGAAGGATATTGCCTTATTCCAGATTTTATATCTGAATACGGATAATACACAGCTGAAAGTGTATTGGAAACGGTGTACAAATTTTTACGAAATTCTTCGGGCGTGCCCTTCCAAATAGCATGAAGCACATTCCATCTTACCGATTCTGGATTGTGGCCGTAGTCGTGCCAGATGATCACACCAGTTTTCGGCGTTACCAATCGAAATGCTGATTGCGTGTCTTGAACTACCGAATCGAAATGATGGTCGCCATCCACAAAAACTAAATCTTGTTGACCTATAAAAGGAGAGAAATCGAATGATCGAGAATCGCCTTCAAGGTGCGTGATACGGGGGTTACCGAGGGAAAAATATCCATGCAAGGCAATGTATTTTTCGTCCCAGTTGCGTCGCCGCATTTCTTCAGCCGACAAATTCAAAGTATAACAAGTAGACACCGAAGCAGCAGCTTGCATCACACTTTCACCTCGCCAAGTTCCAATTTCAAAATAATTTTGGGCACTAATTTTCAAGGCTATCAATCGGATCAATGCCAAGTCGGTAACCAAAGAACCTCCTTCTAAAAATGCAAATGGTTCAACGGTGATGCTATTTTCAGGCAGTAAATCCCAAAATGGAAGTTCTGGAAAACCATGTTCTAATGATTTGATTTTCTGCATTTCCCGTTGGTGATCATCTTCCTGATCGAGAACGAGATTAAGCAGTGCGGGCTGTTTGATTACCTTGGTAACAGCTCTAAAGAATTTACTGATTTTACGTTGATTCGACATTGCTCAGGCTGCCGGACGGAACCATTTCACGAAGCGCTGAACATCATTCCATCTGGGAACGAGTGCCTTCCAATGAATACCGGTGTCGGCTTTAAAAAACCAAATAACGGAAAAAAAGATGGCGAAATTCGCAACACTGGTTATCGTTGCTGCATAAATTTCATCGGGTTTGTTGTTTCCTAAAATGCGCATCAGCAGAAATCCGCTTGCAGTTACAATCACTCCAGCGAGAATCGCCAAATTGTTTCGGTAAAACTTCCCGGTACCGGAAAAATAATGACCAATAATTAAATAGCCCGACAAAAACAATACGCCTGGAAGCAACACCACCAAACTACGTTTTACGTCTTTAAAGGCTGGACCGAAAAGTAATTCATAAAAGCTCGAAGGAACAATTGCAGCAGCAAGCACGGCAAGGAAACTCATCCAAAGGGTAGCTCGAAATAGTTCGGCTGTGAGTTCGGCAGCCTTTTTCGGGTCGCTCATGTTCGAAATTTTCCCATACTGAACCATTGCAACGCTTCCGGCGATCATCCAAATGGATTCGCTCAAAGCAACAGCGTTCGAGTAAATTCCGAGTCCGTAAGCTGGCATGAACCAAAAGAAAATCCGCTGATTAAAAAATTGAAGCAAGTGACCAAATTGGTTGGCAGCACCAGTGCTAAAAAGTCTTCGAATGTCTTTTTGAATTCTAAAAGCTTTGAGTTTTGCGTCGTCGACCAATTGAGTATCCTTTCGAATATAGTAGATGCAGGCAATCGATACCAACCAAAGTGTTCCCCAGCTCACATAAAGCGCGTAGAAATAATCCAATACTTCAGGCTCGGCCCGGAGCATAAAAAATAAACTTACAAATGTGATGCAGGCTTGTAGCAACAATAAACCAGAGGCTAACTTGAACCATTCGCGGCCGTTAAGCAGATGAATATGTAAAGTATATGTGGTGTTGATAAAGCACAACAAGCCAGCTTGCCAGCCAATCTCGTGCAGTTGATGTTGATCTGAAAAAGTAAGATATACACCCAAACCAAAGCTGCAGATTGCAGCCCAAGTCCACGTAGGAATGATTAAACTAAAAATTTTGTATCGAGATGAAAGGTAAACCAAGGCAGCGCCTCCAGCAAAATCGCACAGCATCTGTACGCTCACCAAAGTCACTAATAATAAGGTAGATAAACCTTTTCCTTCAGGACCTAATGTTCTGGAGATCAAAACAATTACGCCAAAATTCACGACTGCAGTGGCCAATCGACTGATAAAAGTCGAGAGCATCAGTTTTAACATCGTGACAAGATATTTTGATAGATTTCGATGAGTTGATTCGCTATAGCCTTCTTTCCAAATCTGGCTTGTATGTCTCGTCGAATAGTAGTCGGTTCAAAATTAGATTTCGTTTCGAACCATTGTTCAAAGGCACGTGTGAGGCCTTTTTCGTCGCCGCTTTCGAACATCACACCATTTGATTCATTAACAAACTCCGGAATTCCTCCAATATTTGGTACAACTACCGGAATACCACAGAGCATCGCTTCTAAAAGCACAACACCTTGTGTTTCATAACGACTATTCAGAATAAAAACAGAGGATTCACCGTACACTTTCGCCAAAGCTTCCCCTTCGAGTTTTCCTAAAAAATTAACACCTCTAAATGTGAGGCCAAGCTCGTTAGACAAACGTTTTATTGCCGATTCATCTGCACCTGAGCCCACAATATTCAGTTCAGCTTGTGGATGTTGACGTTTGATTTGTACAAACTGCCGAAGCAATCCACTTACATTTTTTTGTGCATCATCGAGCGATGAAACGTGAAGCAATTTCAAGCCTTCAATGGGTTCATTGGCTGGATAAAAAAGCTCATCGTCCACCACATTGGGAACAACTATATAATTTCCCTTCAAACCATGGCTGATCATCGCATTTTTCAAGCTTTCACTCACAGGGAGGATGGCTTTAGCACTTCGCAACGTTTTTCTTGTGAGACTTCGCATCGCGTATCCACGGTAGCGATCATCTTCGGGCTGATAACCAGTCCAATGTTCAGTAACAACATATGGAATCTTCCACATCCGCGCCAAGCGCTTTGCAATAGCACCAAGTGGCCACGCGACATGAAGGTGAAGAAGATCTGGTTTACCGTACCATTGCTCCACTTTTTCAGCACCAAAACGATAATGCTTTTTCAATAGCTTGAAATGGGCAATAGCTTGCAAAAACTTGTTCCTTCTGGTTTTTTTTCCGTAATGCATTATCACTTCACGAAGGTTTCCGTTTTCGTGTTTTTCAATGCGAAACTCACCTTCTTTCATCGAAAGGTCCGGAACGGCATGAAGCACAGTAACCTTTTGTTGTTGGGCTACAGCTTCGGCATGTCGCCGGATAAAAATACCAAGCAATGGATGTTTAGGTCCCGGATACCAGGAAGCTAGAAAAACTATGTGAAATTCCGGACTGTCGCTCAAAGTAAAAATTCTTCGGTGAAAGTATATGATTTAATCGTTAATTGATACGTCGTAGTTTCAATCTGATAGAATTTCCAATTACGACCACGTCAGAAAATGCCATCGAAAATGCGGCAATCATCGGACTTAAAAATCCAACTGCGGCAACGGGAATCGCGACAACATTGTAAAAGAATGCCCAAAATAGATTTTGCCGAATAGTTCGGAGGGTTAATTTACTAATCTTCAGCGCTGTAAGAATCTCTGAAAGATTATTGCCTGAAGTGAGGATAACTCCCGCAGAATCAATCGCTATCTGACTTGCAGCGCTCATCGAAACTGAGACATCAGCGGCATGGAGAGCAGGTGCATCATTTATTCCATCGCCAATCATGGCCACTTTGGCTTCCTTTTTCAACTCTCCAATAATGCGCACTTTATCGCTAGGTAAGCATTCACTGATAATTTCATCGATTCCAGCGGCCTGCCCTACCCTTTCGCAGGTCGAATTTCGATCGCCACTTAGCATAACCACGCGGTAACCTAACTCTTTCAATGTTGAAATTGTTGAAGCTGCATCTGGCTTGAGCACATCCATCAAGTCTAATCCTGCAATTAGTTCGTTGTTAACAGTAAGATACAAATCATGTGAAGCCTTATTTGTTTGATTCAAGACTTTCCCAGAACCAAGTTTCACGATGCTGCCATCCGAAAGCACTCCTTGCATACCGATACCTTTCACTTCTAAAATATCGGTCATTGCCACGGGGATCACCCCTTTAAAAATCTCTCTTAATGAAGCTGCCAAAGGATGATTGGAGGCATTTTCGAGTGCTATTACTATCGAATCTACTGAATCTTTGTAGGTTTCATTGTAGATTTTTAGTTGTTGGAGACTGAAGCGGCCCTCGGTAAGTGTACCCGTTTTATCGAAAACCAAGATTTGTGTTTTGGCTAACATTTCCACATCAGTACCACTGCGAAAGAGCACACCTTTTTGAGCAGCGCTTCCCAATCCAGCCATTATTGCTGTTGGAGTAGCAAGACCCATTGCACAAGGACAAGAAATAACAAGCACTGCGATCGAATGCATCAGACTATCGCTCCAAGTAAGCCCTAAAGATTTGGAAACAATAAGCGTAACCAGTGCAATAAGTAAAACTGCAGGCACGAACACTGAGCTGATTTTGTCGCCAAGCTTTTGCACTGGTGGCTTGTCGTTTTGAGCCTTACGAACCATTTCAACAATACTAGACAATGTAGTTTGTTTTCCAGTTCTGGTGACTTTCATCAGAATATTGCCACTGATTAATAAGGTTCCACCTATAATTTCTTGGTTGAGATTTTTTTGCACTGGGAGGCTTTCGCCTGTGATCATGCTTTCATCAACCAAACCTTCACCTTGAAACACAATACCATCTGATGGAACTCTTCCACCTTCGTTTACGCGCAGCAGATCAGCGGTTTTGATTTTGTCGACCGAAATGGTTTCCAAATTTTCATGACCATGAGAAAGATCTACGCGGATGGCTTCTAAAGGGATCAAGGCGGCCAAAGCTCTGAGAGCACTTCCAGTTTGTTTTACAGAGCGCTGTTCGAGCACATTTCCAAGCAACACCAAAGTAATGATGCTGGCTGCAGTTTCAAAAAACAAATAATTGTGGGCTTGCGATGGATCAAGCACAAAGGCACCAAAAACACTATATAGAAACGCGGATGTTGAACCAATGGTAATCAGCACATCCATATTGGGAATGCCGGTTTTTAATGAGTTCCAAGCACTTCTTCCAAAATAATCTAGACCAACTAACATTACCGGAATGCTCAGTAGCAATTGGACAATTGGCTTGTGCAAAATTGGAAGATCAACCACCATGTGCAACAGCAAAGGAATCGTAAAAATGATCGAAAAGAGAAGGCGTTTCTCGAGTGCTGAAAACCGTGGTTTAGGTTGATTATTCTGCTCAATTTGCACAGAGTAACCGAGATTTTCAATGTCGATCTTAACTTGATCTAACGCATAATCTTCGACTTGTGTGAAAGACACCTCTCCATTTGCGAAGCTCGCATGGGCGTCTTCCAAGCCTTTTTTTACCAATACTTTTCGAATTCCTTGAGCACAATTTGCGCAAGTCATCCCGTCGACTTTCCAGACGATTTCCGGAGCCTCCAACTTCGACGGGCTTTGCAGCATCATTATTTTAATCGTTGTGCACGGCGTCTGTGTCTATAACAGTAAGCCGCACTTGTTCTACGCTGTGCTTGAAGCGCTTTGTAATTGTGAATCGATAGCCGCCATAATCAACACCTTCGTTCACAGCGGGAATTCCACCAAAAATTTTGTTCACCAAGCCTGAAACGGTTTCGTAATCCGTTCCTTCTTCTAAGGAAATAGGAAGCAGATCGTTTACATCAGAAATGTTAGCAGTTGCATTTACTAAGTATTCCATTTCGGATTTCTTCTCCACTGCAGGTTTTTCCTCATCGTGCTCATCTTGGATTTCACCCACGAGTTCTTCGATGATATCTTCCATTGTTACAATTCCTTCAGTTCCACCAAATTCGTTTGTAACGATAGCCATTTGTATATGCTGACGTTGCAATTCACGCAGTAAATCATTCACTTGCTTACTCATCGGAACATAATAAGCAGGGCGCAACATGCCTTCAAGATCGATGATTTGCTTTTTATGTATCAGTCGAATAAGGTCTTTTGCGTGAACGATTCCAAGAATATTGTCGATGCTGTCTTTGTAAACTGGCATTCTTGAATATCCTTCTTCGATCACTTTCTCGATATTCTTTTCGAGGTCGTCGTCAATGTCAATCGCCATTACACGTGTACGTGGGATATAGATCTGACGTACAATTCGATCGTCGAATTCAAAAACGTTCTGGATAAGTTCGTGCTCGGATGGCTTGATAGCTCCACCTTCTTCCGATTCGGTGAGTATCATTCGAAGTTCCTCTTCGGTGTGAATTTCAACGTGGTCGGCACCTGCCAAACCAAAAATTTTCAAGGTGAGGATCGACAAGCCATTGAGCGCCCAGATTAACGGACGAAAGACAAAATAAATTACACGAAGTGGAACGGCAACAAAGAAAGTTGTTGGAAGCGGCTTGCGGATAGCGGCAGTTTTTGGCACTTGTTCGCCCAATACTATATGTAATACAGTGATGAGTGAAAAGGCAATCGGTATTGAAATGGCATGTGATGCTTCTACTGTCATGGTATAACCTAGATTATCCATAATCGAAAGAACAATATCATTCACAACAGCTTCGCCAATCCAACCAAGTGCAAGACTGGCAATGGTAATTCCGAGTTGACAGGCACTGAGGTAACCATCGAGATGATCGAGTATATGCTTTGCTATTTTAGCAACGCCGCTGCCTTGTGTAGCTCGGAGTTCAACTTGTGAATGACGAACTTTGACGATAGCGAATTCAGCTGCAACGAAAAAACCGTTCAGTACAACAAGTAAAAGGGTAATCAGTATTTGTATTAACATGAAAAAAAACTACAGGATTAAGATAAATGAGAGAAACGATTCGTTACACAAATGCATCGTGCGTAATTGCAACGAAATATTCACAGTCGTTGTAGATCACTTGGTCCTACATTTAGGGAGGTCGTTTCAAAATCCTGAATTCTGCGACAAAATTACAATAAAGTTTTTGAACCGATTTTTTGAAATTAATGAATTGCTATATTTGCGCCCTCGATACGGTGGTTATAGCTCAGGCGGTTAGAGCGCTAGTTTGTGGATCTAGAGGTCGTGGGTTCGAGCCCCATTAGCCACCCAAAAAGATAAAAGGGCGTTCTATTTTTAGGACGCCCTTTCTTTTTGTCTTAATTATCAGCGATTTACATTTCTTAAAATTTCCGATTTCGACCGTTCGACTAATTTGCTGGCTAGTTGACAAAGGTGCAAAAAAAGGTAAATTGAGATTCCTGTGAACCAAAATCAATGTCGATTAAGGAATTGTAAAGTTGATGTTATCGATCCCTTTTTAGGAAGGTTTCAGGAAATTATTAGCTTCAAATAGGGGTTAAATATCGAATTCTCTCAAAGAATCGGTAGGAAATTATCACCCAAGAGCCATTTTTTGGGAGGATGACTTTTCTTGTGTTCAATTGAAAATCGGAGAGTATTTTTAAAGTCTATGCTTTTAATAATGCTAGAATTCTACTCGACTGATTAGCTTCGAAAATGTTGCAGGATCCATCCCTAAATAGGATGCTATGTACTTCTGTGGAGAAAGATTAAGCAATTGTGGACTTCTTCCCATGATCAATCTAAATTTTTCTTCTGCAGAACATGCCATGAGTTCGATTTGCCTTTGCACTGCAAGTCGGAGCGCAATAGAAGTAGCTTGATGAATAAGTTTTAGAATTTCGGGATGCGAATGACAAAGATCTAAAACTGCCACCCGATCGGCACGAAGAAACTTACTCTTGGTAAGGGTTTCCATATCGTACAAGGCTGGCTTCCCTAGCAAAAATGAATCAGCGACACCCGAAAATGAGTTTGGATAAGTAAAAACCACAGTGTGCTCTTTTCCACGATCATCAGAATAAAAGGCACGTTGCAAACCTTCTAAAACAAAATAGGCATAACGTTCAGATTCTCCTTGACGGGTCATCAATTCTTTTCTGCCCATTTCATGCAAATGCCAAATACTGGAAAACCTCTTCCAATCGGCCAAAGGAAGCGTGTGCAAGTCATTAAGTTGCGACCGGAAAATGTCGAGGGCAGATTTCAATTGTACCATGTTGAACTACCAAATATAAAAATATCTTCCAAAACATTACTTTGAAAGTATAAATTTTCCCGAAGAGTTCGACTTCCAAACACCTGGCTTCGATTGTTCCTCAAAGAAACGATAAACAATTGCAAGGTTTTCCCAAAAAGGCTTCCATTGGTTTGTTGACTGGATTCTATCAACGAGGTGCATCGCATTTTCATCCATATGAAAAGGGAAAATATGCACGGGGATTTTTGTTTGTCCGCCGTTTCGTGCTAATACCGCGATCATATACAACTCATTGATATAAGTATTTGTGATAGCTAAACAACCAATGCTTGCACACGCGCCATGAATAAAGATGTCGCCTCCAGGGTTTTGGTTAGTACTTCGCTTTTTGTCGGCCGCATTAGGATAATCAATACCAAGTGAAAGGTGAAATGCCGACGAAGGATTAAAACGATCGATGCAATAAACACCTTCAGGCACTTGTTGATCACCTTGCTTGATTTTCGGACCAAGACTTCCGGATGCTGCACAAACATTATAAGCTGCTAATAAAGTATATGGCCCATCAGGCGAAGCCGAAACCCAAGCCTCTAGTTGCTTTTCTTGCTTGAAAGCTCTTAAAAAGAGGTAAAATTTAGCACTTGAAACTCCAACAGCTTTTAACTTTGAGACAATGGAAGCATTTTCTACTTTCCATGCTTCAGAAACCCTAACATGCTTAAGTTGCGCGGATAGAAAATCTTGTCCTTCTGAAAAAATTGAAATCATTAAGCAGAAAACGGTGAGAAGCGGCTTCAAAATTTGTGTGTAAAATGAGAAAAAGGAACGAAAAAATCGTGTTTAAATTATTTTGACGCCTTGATTTATTGGCATTTGCACAAGAAAATTCAAAAACACTTGCAATGAAAGAAAATCATACTATTTTTGCATCCCGCTTTCGAGCGCTACGGTTGGTGCCTTAGCTCAGATGGTAGAGCAAAGGACTGAAAATCCTTGTGTCCCTGGTTCGATCCCTGGAGGCACCACACAAGAAAAAGAAGACTATCGGAAACGGTAGTCTTTTTTTGTTGATACATATATTAAAAGAATGCCCTGCTGCGTTCATCTAATTTTATCTTTGCGCGGCATATTCAGATTATGGTAAACTTACTGATCGATGTTGGGAATACAGCTATCAAGGCGGCCTGTTTTAGGGACCGTCAGCTGATTCGCGCTGTTAGAGCATCTCGCAGCGATGCGCAGGAGTTGGAAGAATCATTGCTCAAGTTAATACCATCTGAACCTACCCGTGCATTTATTAGTAACGTAGCTCAAGGCCAGCCAGAACTCGAAGCTTTCTTGAAACGCGCTGAAATTCCGTTTAGCTATTTCACACCAGACACACAATTGCCAATTGAAAACAAATACGAATCACCAGAAACACTTGGCCATGATCGTATTTCAAATGCAGTTGCTGCTAACATGATTTTCCCAGACAAACCAGTTGTGGTTATAGATGCTGGAACTTGCATTAAGTTTGATTTCATCACCCGTAAAAATGAATATTTTGGTGGATCTATTTCACCAGGAATCGATATGCGTTTTAGGGCTTTACACGAATTCACTGCACGATTGCCATTGCTTAACAGAACCGATACAATTTATTTGATCGGCAAAAACACACGAGAAGCCATTCAATCCGGAGTAATCAATGGAGCTTTGGCCGAAGTGAAAGGTATACTTGAACAATATCAAATGACACACAAAGACCTTCAGGTAATTATTACTGGAGGCGACTTCGCCCTGCTGGAGCGCAATCTTAAAACCAGCGTACAGCCAGAACCTTGGCTAACTTTGAAAGGACTCAATGAAATTCTTCTCCATCAGAAAGCTTAATTTTTCAATCTACTTATTAGGTTTGATTTTGATTCCATCTATTGGAATTAATGCTCAAAACCTTAGTCAGTCGCCTTACGGCAGATATGCTCTTGGCGACAATCTACCGAATCCTTCAGCTTGGAGCCAGTCGCTCGGTGGAAGTTACCACGCGGCAAATGACTCTTCAGTACTTAACCTTGCCCAACCTGCCTCATTAACGAGCATCGCCCGTGGGGTAAGTATTTTTGAAGGATCAATTTCGGGTGGATTGGTTGATTATTCGACTGCCAAATTGAAAAATAGAGGTACAACAGCTGGATATAGTTCGGTAGCGCTCGCGTTTCCATTGATCAAAAAACGTTGGACCGCCGCAGTGCATTTAATGCCGATTACAAATATGGGCTATACCCTGCGCGACAGTATCGAAACCGAAGCGGAAGGCCTGATCAGTTACAATTACAACGGGAAAGGTGGAATTTCTGCAGTTGGACTCACCAATTCAATTCAGATTTATAAAGATCTAGCCATCGGAGCAGAATTCAGATATATTTTCGGAAAATCGAACTATGTTACTGAAGTTAATTTCCCTGATCAGCAACTACAAATTCGGTCGAGTAAAACAACTGCTACCAATCAAGTGAAGGATTTTGATGCCAAATTTGGACTTACTTACCAAATTCGATTTAGGAGCAAAACTCCAAAAATCAAAAGCAATTTAGTACTTGAGCAGGGAATTGTTCAAAAGCAAAAAAGCAATAAAGATTCTCTTCACTTAAAGTTCGGATTCACCTTTAAACCATCGCTCAATTTAACGGGCAACTACAATTATACTGCTGAATCATTCTTCGGAACGAGTGACTTTGCTACGGTTATCGATACCGTTCTGAATAAGGAAAGTCTTAAAGGGCAAATTGTGATGCCTATGCAATATGGCGCTGGGCTTAGCTTGTCGAACTCAAATAAAAAATGGATGTTCACAGCCGATTACCGTTACACAGACTGGTCGTCATTTAGACTGTTCAACAATTCCGATTCGGTACGTTCATGCTATACTGCTTCTGCTGGCTTTCAGTTTATCCCACAACCGAATAAAACTGGCACTTTTAGAAACGCTGCCTACCGCTTGGGTGGATACTATTCGGATGGAATGCTCAGAATCAATGGAAACAACGTTGCTGAATTTGGATTGAGTTTAGGCGTTGGACTTCCATTCACGATTCCTACATATTATAGAAAGCCTGTTACGAGTATGATGAATATTGCTTTGTCTTACGGACAGAGGGGAAGCATTAATCCTAATTTATTGTCAGAACAAATATTCAGAGTAAGCATTTCCTTTTCACTAAACGACCGGTGGTTTGTTAGAACGCGATTTGAATAATGCTTCGAATTTTCATTTTCCTTTGTTGGCTGAGCTTCTGCATGGTTTCATGTACGAATGATCCTGTTGAAGTAAGAAAAATCAATTCAGATAAAATACTTCCGGTTTCATCCACCAAAAACATAGAAATGTTGTATTCTGATTCCGCTAAACTGCGCGCGAAAATTAAGGCTCCGCAGCGCGATACCTATTTGGGAGAAGAAGAATACATCGAATTTATCAAAGGAGTCGACATGATTTTCTATGATGTGGATGGAAAAGAATCGGGACACATGGTAGCCAAATATGCAATCAGTTACAACAAAAAGGAACAAATGATTGCTCGAAACGACGTACAGTTGTGGAATGCAGAAGGAAAAAGATTGAATACTGAAGAATTAATCTGGGACCAGAAAACGGGTCGAATTCATTCTGAGAAGTTCTCTAAAATCACATCGCCTTCTGAAGTAATCTATGGGGATGGTTTCGAATCGGATCAAGATTTCAGTAAATACAGAATTGTCAATATCAGTGGAATCGTAAGCGTTAAAAATGAATAATCACAAAATTTTCAGAGTGATGGAAATCTTCTGGCTGGTTGTAGCTGGAATGATGGCCGTTTTAAGCATTTGGTTAATGGTAGAACAAAAGTTCGATTCAGCCAGGATGCCCTTGTTTGCAACTTTTGCAGCTTCAGCATTATTTGCACTGCGCAGATATCAAAGAAGAAAAATAGAGAAAATGAATAACAGCAGCATTGAAAATAAAGGCGATGCTTAATCTTCATATTTAATATACAATTTTCAAAACCAATTTTTCGGATTTAGAATTAATGGAAGAATCCTTATATTCGCAGCCCGAAAATAAAAGACCAATAAACTTAAAATGGCCGTTTTAGAAAGAATCCGTTCACGCGCAGGTACTATCGTTGTAATTGTAATTGGACTTGCACTTGTATCATTTGTCCTTCAGGATTTGTTTTCCTCAGGAAATTCTATGTTCAGAGGTGGCGCCAACACTATTGGCGAAATCAATGGAAACAGTGTTTCTGGAGAGGAGTTCGCAAGTCGCTTAAATGCAGCTGAAGAAAAATACAAACGCAATCAAAATGCCTCAAGCGTTGATGAAAATGTTCGCCAACAACTCATCAACGATCTTTGGAACGAATATTTAGATCAGTATCTTTTCGATAAAGAATTTAACAGCACAGGTGTTAATGTGGCTGAAGATGAACTTTTCGACATGGTTCAAGGTGACAATGTCGATCCTCAAGTTCAGCAAATTCCATTATTCCAAGATTCAATTACACGTCAATTCGATCGCAACCGTGTAATTCGCTTTTTGAAAACACAACTATCTGAAGAAAATGATCCTGACGGTAAATTCCGCGAATCATGGTCTGACTTCGAACAATCGTTGATGAAAGCTAGAAGAAAAGCGAAGTACAACAACCTGATCAAAAAGGCAATGTATGTTACTACCGCTCAGGCGAAAAATTCATACAATGAAAGAGGTCGTTCAGTAACTTACCGTATGGTTGGTAAAAGCTACGATTTGTTAGCTGATTCGTTGGTGAAAATTTCAGACGACGATTACAAAAAATACTACGACGAGCACAAACATGAACTTGAGCAACAGGATGAAACCCGTAAGCTTGAATATGTCGTTTTCCAAGTAAACCCAACTCCAGAAGACCGTGCTGAATTAATGGGCTCAATGGAGCAAATCAAAACACAATTCCAAGCAGCTGCAAACGATACACTTTTCGCTAACGCTAACTCTTCAAGCGGTTTCCGCGAAGAAAGTGTAAAACGTGGAAGCTTAAATATCCAAATCGACTCTGCAGTGTTTGCTGGAACGCCAGGAACAGTCTACGGTCCTTTCGTGGATGGTAACGATGTGAAAGTTGTAAAACTACGTGGCTTCAAATCTGCATCTGATTCTGTAAAAGCACGACACATCCTTATCTCAACACAAAAAGGAATTACTGAAATTGCAGCGATGGCGAAAGCTGATTCGTTGAAAAAGGTCATCCAAGCGGGTGGAGATTTTGCTGCTCTTGCAACGATGCTTTCTGACGATCCTGGTTCGAAAATCAAAGGTGGAGATCTAGGTTTTTTCCCTGAAGGAGCAATGGTTCCAGAATTTAACAGCGCATGCTTTGATGGAAAAGTTGGCGACTTAGTTGTTGTTAAAACGCAATTCGGTACACACTTGATCAATATCCAAGACAAAACGAAGCCAACCAACAAAGCATCATTGGTATTCATTAGTCGTCCGGTTGAGCCTTCAAACAAAACCAACGAAGCAGTTTTCAATTCTGCAAACGATTTCGCAGTAACTGCTGAGAACTACGAAGCATTTAAAAAGAAGGCTGACGAAAAGAAAATCTTCATTGTAAAAGCAAACAGTATTCGTCCAACAGACCGTCAAGTAAACGACTTAGCAAATTCTCGCGAGTTGGTAACATGGGCATTCAATGATGAAACAGATTTAAACACCGTTACTAAAGTGCTTGAACTTGACGGTAAATACGTGGTTGCTGCTCTTACAGGAAAGCGCGATAAAGGCGTTCCTCCACTTGATCAAGTGAAAGAGGATATCGAACCGTTGGTGAAACGCATGAAAAAAGGCGAGTTGTTCGAAAAAGAATTTGCTTTAGCAGGTGCAACAACTATTGATGCTTTTGCTGCGCGTGTAAAACTAAATGTTGATGCGCCTAACTCAGTAAATTTCGCGTCTTATTCTTTACCTAATTATGGTTATGAACCAAAATTGGCTGGGATAATTCCTTACTCAAAAATCAATGTTTTGAATGGTCCAGTTCGCGGAAATGCAGGTGTTTTTGTGTATGTTGTTGAAACAATTACAGAAGCACCTCCAATGACTGGCGACATCAAAGAACTTAAAAGACAATTAATCGGAAGTAGTCAAGGCCGTGTTGACATGGGTGTTTACACAAGCTTGCAGAAAAAAGCAGGCGTTGAAGACAGACGCTACCGCTTCTTCTAGAGATTATAGAATAAACGAAAAGTCCCGGTTGATCTAATCAGCCGGGACTTTTTTGTGTTATCCCGAACCTTTTAATAGAGATCGCTGAGACTGCGTACGCCTAGAAATCGAATCACCATCAAAGGTTCTCCAAATTCAAAACCTGCTTGTAGGCCATATTCTGAAGCGCGTGCCCTAATGTTTTCTTTAAACTGTGGAGAGGCGATCACCGTTTCGGGTTCGTTTGAATCTGGGTTGTAAAACTGAGATTTGTGTGCTAAAACACACGCTAATTTTTGATCAATTACAGCACTAATATCGTATACAAAATCGGGCTTGTGGTGGTAAAACTGCATATACTGATAAACCACTTTAGGCCTCCAAGCATTCTCACCAGTGCCATCAACAATATACTTCCTTAAACCCGCTTTAAAGCATGCTTCAACCACCAAAGACGTAGCATGGCCATGGTCTGGGTGGCGATCAGAAGGCGCATTGGTTATCACAATATCTGGTTGATACTTGCGAATCACACGAATAACCTTCTCCAAATTCATAGCGTTCGTTTCCAGAAAAGCATCAGGCATTTCGAGATTTTCCCGAACCATAGCACCTATAATCTTCTTAGCCTCTTCTGATTCCTGATTTCTAATTTCAACAGTGCCTCGGGTTCCCATTTCACCTCTGGTGAGATCTATCAAACCAAGCTTCTTTCCTTGTCGAACTTCAGAAATCAACGTACCGCCCACAGAGATTTCAATATCATCCGGATGCGCGCCGAAAGCCAGAATATCAAGTTTCATTTTAAAAATTTGCCACAAATTAAAGCAATCTCTGCCAATCTCCTCTGCACTTATTTATGTGTTCCAATAGCTAAGTAGTGAGCAATTTTATGATGATTCTGAATACATAAGCTTTCATTAGTCTAAACAGCGTAATTGAAATTTCCGATTAGGCAGTACATTTGACCTATGAAGTCGCATGTTGGCCGCGAAATTATTCAACTCCTCAAAAGGGAAATCACCTTGGAACTCAAGCAGCGTTACGCCTTGAATGCCATTTTGTTGTATGTAGTTTCAACTGTATTTGTTTGCTATTTGTCGTTCAAAACCTTGGTGGATGTGCCCACTTGGAACGCGCTTTTTTGGATCATCATTTTGTTTACTGCAGTAAATGCAACTTCGAAAAGCTTTAGTACCGAAAGCCGTGGACGATTGCTTTATTATTACACATTGGCTTCAGCGCAAGCGATAATTCTTTCTAGAATTATTTACAATGCACTGCTCATGCTTGTTATCACTTTGGTCGGATACATCATTTACAGCCTTTTAATCGGTAATCTGGTTCAAGATCAACTCTACTTCTTTTGGGCATTGGTATTAGGAAGTTCAGGATTTTCATCGATCCTTACGCTTGTAGCTGCAATAGCTGCTAAAACGCGCCAAAACAGCACGCTCATGGCCATTTTGAGTTTCCCTGTGGTAATTCCTATGTTGATTGTTTTGATTCGATTTTCTAAAAATGCCGTTGATGGTTTAGATCACAGCATCCAAAGTCCTTACATTTTCGCATTGCTATCGATCAACCTGATTGTAGTCGCATTGGCTTACATGCTATTTCCATTCCTCTGGCGCGATTAATTTGTTATGTAAGTAAGATTCTATTTCTTCGATAACCCTTCAAGCTCATTCATGGTTAAACAAACGAATTCAAGATTCAGTCGTTAAATCCATTAATCATTCGAAGTTCATGAAGAACCTCAACTTACTACTTTGCCTTTCTTTACTAATGTCTCCGATGCTATCGGATGCACAATCATACACTATTCCTCAAGCTGTTCAAGCTTCGGATGTGGTGCCAGGCGAAATGATTCTAAAATACAAAGAATCCTACAGAAACCTTATCAACACTGATCCTTCAGAAATTGCGGCGTTAAAAAACGTAACGAGTCAGCTTGGTGTAACTTCTTCCAAGAAGATTTTCATGCACATAAACAAGCTGCGTAAGGAAACCAATAGTTCAGGTAAAAAACTGGTCGATTTGAGTCTCATCCTTTCACTGAAATACCAGTCCGACAAGGACTTTCGTGAAGTGGCTATGCTTCTTAATAAAACCGGATTGTTCGAATGGGTTCAGCCGCGCTACGTGCACAAACCGATGTTCACGCCTAACGATCCACAAATTAGTCAGCAATATCATCATGCTTTAATTAAAACATTCGAAGCCTTCGATATTGAAGAAGGCGATTCAAGTGTTTATATCGGAATTACCGATGCAGGTATTCAGTTCGACCACCAAGATCTTGGAAACGTTCGCTTCAACATTGCCGATCCTATCAATGGAATCGACGACGACAACAACGGTTATATCGACGATTATCGAGGTTGGAATACTGTTTCAAACACCAACGATCCAACGGCCACATTGTCGCCGCATGGAATGTTCACTACCGGAATGAGTTCCGCAACCACCAACAATGGAATCGGAATCTCAGGAAATGCTTACCGCTGCAAATTTGTACCTGTGAGAATCGACGATGCCAACGGATTTAATTTTGGCTATGAAGGCATAGTATATTTAAGTGATCTTGGTTGTAAAATCATCAACGCTAGCTGGGGAAGCACCTTCCCAAGTCCATTCGCTGAAGAAGTTATTCAGTATGCCATCACCAACAATGATGCACTGATCATTGCTGCAGCTGGTAATTCTGGGATTAACGAGAACTATTATCCAGCATCATACGAAGGCGTGATGAGCGTTGGCGCAACGGGATCAACCGATTTGGCTTGGTCGCTTTCTACTTATGGTCCGATGCTCGATATTGTTGCTCCAGGAGAATTGCTTCTTTCATGCTCGCCATTTAATGGATACGACATCAGTTCTGGAACGTCCTTCTCTGCCCCACTTGTGGCCGGCGCTGCGGCTCTAGTGAAAAGCCATTTCCCATCCTATACTGCTCAGCAAATCGCTGAACGTTTGCGCGTTACATCCGATACATCAATCTATACCCTTCCGGGGAATGAAAACCGTTACCATCTGTTAGGTTCAGGCCGATTGAATACTCTTCGTGCGCTGAATGATCCGGAAATCCCATCTGTACGCTTCCAAAACTATCAGTTTAGTAGCAATGGAAGTTATTTCATTGTGGCAGGCGATACGATGGAAGTGGTGGGCGATTTCTTCAATTATCTTAGTCCGACAAACGCACTTGCTGTTCAAATCAGCACCGAAAATCCAAACATACAGATCCTTCAAGGAGGCCACAATGCTGGCGTAATCAACACCCTTCAATCGGTAAGCAACACTGCTTCACCATTCGAAATTGTTGTTCTGAACAGCGCATCCATCAATGAAGATGTGATTTTCAAACTTACCTACACCGATCCAGCAACCAATTACTCAGCATTCGAATACATCAGCGTTCGGGTGAACAAAGATTACATGGATCTTGCAATCAACAACTTACATACCACAGTTACCTCGCGTGGAAGTATCGGTTATAACGCCGATTACGCTACAGATGGATTGGGCGTTTCGCTCAACAACAGTGGCAGTCAGATGTATGCTTCGGGATTTATGTTGGGCAGCGACGGACTAGTTGCAGACAACGTGTATGCAGAAGTGATTCCAGGCTACGACAATAACTTCACGCGGATCGATGCAGTTCGAGAAATCGAAAATCCTTCCGCGGGCGACAAAGAAATTGTATCGAAGTTTAGCACCAATGCTGCGGGTGCGCAACCACTTTCAATTCGGCAGCGTGCTTATGCATCTACCGAAGGTGAACTTTCGAACCATGTGGTGATGGAATACATAGTAAAAAACACAGGAAATGCAGTAGCTTCAGATGTTTTCGGTGGCATTTTCACCGATTGGGACATCCAAAATGCTGCATCGAATGTGTGTACTTGGGATCCGATTCGTAAAATGGTTTATGCCTATGATGCGTCTCAAACCAACCGATATATGGCAGTGAAACTCCTCAGCTGGCAAGATGGTAGCGCTTATTGCTTCAACAGCGACGGAACTGGCGGAAGTATTCAGTTGTATGATGGATTCACGAACCAAGAGAAATTCAATGTGCTTTCAGGAAATGCAACCAGAAATAACAGCAACGTTGGAGATGTGGCTGCGTTCATAGGTACTTGGGGAGAAACCATCGCACCAGGCGATTCTGCCATTTATGCCTTCGCCATTTTGGGAGGCAATTCGTTGGCAGAAATTGAAGAATCGGCAGCCAATGCTCAAGCCAATTGGAACCTCAATCAAATGCAGATTTCATTGGAAGTTACAGCCGAAAGCTGCGCAGAAAACGATGGGACTTTGCAATTGAATGTGTTGCAACCAGGCACAGCACAACTGTTGCTGTTTAATTCGGATGGTGTTGAACTCACAGGGCAAGATATTATTGAGAGCAGCTTCAACTATGCAGGAATGCCTGCTGGAGATTACACATTGGGCTTTGATTTCTTCGATGGAACGTCATCAACGGTCGACTTCACGATCGAAAACACCGACCCAATTGTATTTGTTGAAATTGCAGCTTCAGCAGAAATTCTAATGTTACCTGATGCAATGGTGGATTTTACCATTGTTACTGAAGGTGCAACAGATTACCTCTGGAACTTTGGGGATGGAAATACTTCAAACCTAGAAAATCCAACCCACACATTCACCGAAGCTGGAACTTACAGCGTGATATGTTACGCGTCAAATAGTGATTGTTCTGATAGTTTAAGCATTGTGATTGAAGTTGGAACAACCGTTTCTGTGCTGAATCAAGATGATCAATTGCAAGTTTATCCGAATCCAGCCCAAGAATTTCTTCAGGTGAGAATTCCAGATCAGGCAGCAGCAGATCGACTATTTATTGTTGATCTAAGCGGTCGGTTGGTAGCACAAACAAACAACTCGAACCAAATTCAGGTGAGTCATCTAGCCAATGGCACCTACTTTTTGAAAGTTGAGTCAGAAAGCCAACATTGGACAGAAAAGATTCAAGTGATTCGATAAAATGTCATCAAAAATTAAATCCTGCAATCGTCTTTTGATGGTTGCGGGATTTTTCATTTTGGCTTCACGATTATTTCACGTTCTAAGAAAAATCGAACCTTACGAACCCGCAATTGTTCTATATCTTACTGAACGATGGAAGGATTTCGATTTGCCCGGTATGATCCTGATGATGAACAAGATCCGTTTACACGGCTGTTTGATCTATTCAAGGAAATTCTCTTACATACCTCCGGTGATGTAGGCGAAGCATTAAGTTGGATGAACGAGATCGATCGTCAACACAAACTCACCGACGACGATTATGGAATGGGTGATTTTGTGGAAGACCTCAAGCGCAAAGGTTATCTCAAAGAAGATGAGCCAGGAAACTTGCAGATGACACCCAAAACGGAAGGTGAAATTCGCCGTGGAGCACTCGATCAGATTTTCGGAAAGTTAAAAAAGGGCAAGGAAGGTCAAAGGTCGACGCGTTACAGTGGCAACGGCGACGAATCCGGAACAGGCCGCAGAGCCTACGAATTTGGCGATCCTGCCGAGAGCATTTCGTTAACCGATTCGATCAGAAACGCACAAGTGAACCATGGCATCGGAGATTTAATCCTCGAAGAGAAAGACTTGGAAGTGATGGAGCGTGAATACAAAACGCAAACATCCACTGTTTTGATGATCGATATTTCACACTCGATGATTCTTTACGGTGAAGACCGAATCACTCCTGCAAAACGTGTTGCCTTGGCTCTGGCAGAACTGATCAGAATTAAGTATCCAAAAGACACACTCGATGTGATCGTATTTGGAAATGATGCTTGGCAAATTGAGGTAAAAGATATTCCGTATTTACAGGTTGGTCCCTTCCACACTAACACAGTTGCAGGTTTGGAGCTCTCGATGGATTTGTTGCGCAGAAGAAAAAATCAGAACAAGCAGATTTTCATGATCACCGATGGCAAACCTACCTGTTTGAAAGTTGGTGATTCGTACTATAAAAACTCGAACGGACTCGATCGTAAGATTGTGAACCGCACACTCGCACTCGCAGTGCAGTGTAAAAAACTAAAAATTCCAGTAACCACATTTATGGTGGCCACTGATTCCTGGTTGCAGGATTTTGTAAATGAATTCACGGAAGCAAATGGAGGTAAGGCATTCTTCACAGGGTTAAAAGGCCTAGGAGATCTTGTTTTTGCCGACTTTGAACGTAACCGAAATAAAAAACTTTAAGTTCTGATGAACGAACTCCTCAAAATGAAAACCCTTGGCGAATTAAAAGCCAGTGGTTACAAAAGCAGATCAATTAGTTCCGAATTGCGCGAAAACTTGATCGATGCCATCCGCAACAACCGTAACCCGTTTCCGGGGATTTTGGGCTACGAAAAAACGGTGATGCCAGATATTCAACGGGCAATACTTTCGGGGCACAACATCAATTTATTGGGGTTGCGCGGACAGGCAAAAACGAGAATTGCGCGCCAAATGACATCGCTGTTGGATGAGTATATTCCTGTTTTGAAGGGTTCAGAAATCAATGAAGATCCATTGCAGCCACTCACCAATTCGGCAAAAGAGTACATTTCAATTCATGGCGACCAAACCGAAATTTTCTGGATGCATCGGGATGATCGTTTCGTTGAAAAGCTTGCCACACCTGATGTTACAGTAGCCGATTTGATTGGCGATATTGATCCGATCAAAGCTGCAAACCTTAAAATATCTTATTCCGACGAACGCGCAATTCACTTCGGATTGATTCCAAGATCGAACAGATGCATTTTCGTGATCAACGAGTTGCCGGATCTTCAAGCCAGAATTCAAGTTGCGTTGTTCAATATCTTACAGGAAGGCGATATTCAGATCAGAGGATTCAGAATGCGCTTGGCACTCGACATTCGCTTTATCTTCACAGCAAACCCAGAAGATTACACCAATAGAGGTTCGATTGTGACTCCGTTGAAAGACAGGATCGAAAGTCAAATCGTAACGCACTACCCGAAAAGCATCAAGATTGCAAAAACCATCACCGCGCAAGAGGCTAATTTGCCAAAAGAACAAACCGATTTGGTTGAAGTTCCGGAAATGCTTCGCGATTTAGTGGAACAAATTGGATTCGAGGCAAGAAGTTCAGATTTTGTGGATCCTAAAAGTGGGGTTTCTGCACGATTGAGCATTTCGGCATTCGAGAATTTGGTGAGCACTGCAGAACGCAGAGCATTGATCAATGGCGAAAAGAAAACGATTGCACGCGTGAGCGACTTGTGGGGAACCATTCCTGCCATCAACGGTAAAATCGAGTTGGTTTATGAAGGCGAGCAAGAAGGCCCGGTTAATGTGGCGAAATTCCTCATTTCGAAGGCAATACGCACTCAATTTGTAAATTACTTTCCCGATCCTGAGCGCATCAAACGTGCAAAAGAGAAAAACCCGTACGAACAAGTAATTCTCTGGTTTAACCAAAACAATGAGGTTGATCTTCTTCTAGATGAACCAAATGCGGGTTGGAGAGAGAAATTGTTGTTGGTTGAAGGATTGGAGGCACTTGTGAAGCAATTCCACAAGGAAGCAAACGAAGATGAGAAGTTGTTGTTGATGGAATTTACACTTTACGGTTTAGCATCCTTTTCGTTGATCAATCGAATGGCGCTAGATAGTAACGTATTGTTTAAAGATCTTATGTCGAGCGTATTCAGCGATGAAGACTTCGATGCAGATGAAGAGGACTACAATTTAAACTAAGACTATTATTTGCGAGGATCGAAAAGTGTGAAATTTCTGGAGATACAGAAACCTCCGATGATATCGCCTTTGTCCCAACGACCAGTTGTTTCGTTAATGAAAGCGCGTTCAATCATTGCTGGTGAGTTGGTGAAAGAAATCTGAAATACGTGTCCGCCGGTTTCAATATCAAACCCTATCGATAAACTATTAACTGAGCCTTCGGGCTTGTTAAATTGGTAATAATACTCTGCATTAATGCTCATGCGGCGGGTTAGCTTCAATCGACCACCAACACCCAAAGAGATTAGGTCATTGTCATCATTAACCGAGGCAACCAAATTCCTGTGCACAACTGTTGGTGCAAGCATGAACGAAAAGCTATCGGAGAATTTTCGAGCAATTATGATTTGATTGGTGAAATAGAAGTTTGATGTGTAATAATTTTTGAGGTCAGGATTTGAAAATTTGAGCGTTTTCACTGCCCATGATGAGAAATAATTAAGTGAAAAAGGCATCACTTTTTTACCTGAGCTTTGGCGCAATAAGCGAAACTTTGCGAATCCATCATAAGTTTTTTCGTAAGTACTTCTTCCTCCGCCAATTGTAAGCCAAGGCGTTAATCCGTATTCGAGCGCCATTCGCATGGATGCCACATCGAGTCCGAAAAAGTTGTAAGCTCCTGTATTAAAGGCACCGAATCGGTGAGAAATTCGAAAATCCAAAACACCTGCGGCCACTTGTTCGTTGGTGTGCCCATTCACCAAACGGGTAGTTTTGAAGGTTGCTGCTGCGTATTCAGGCGTTTCTTGCTCTGCCAATGAAGCTTCGAGGAGCTTAGCCATTTCATCATCAACCGGTTGTGCAAATGCGGCTGATGTTAACAGTAAAATAGAAAGCAAAAGAAATCTAGATTGGCTTAGCATAGGGCAAAAATAAAGGCCGGAAAAACTCCGGCCTTGAATGATAATTGTAGGTTATTTCTTTGGCTCGTAAGCCGCGTCAACTGAAATTTCAATTGTATCGGAGATTTTATCAGCTACAACAACAGGACGTTCGATCTTGTAATCGGCAAGTTTTACTTTGAATTTAGATGAAGCTGAGATTTTACCGCCTTTAACAGTGATGATTGCATCAGCAGTAGCAGGTTGGGTTACACCATGCATGGTAAGGTTTCCTGTAACTTTTGCTTTGTACATGCCATCTTTAGAAAAATCAACATCTGCTAGATTGGCTATTTTTCCTTTGAAATCTGATTTAGGAAATTTGGTGCTTTCCATGTAATTCTCGTTAAAATGCTCTTCCATAAGTGCTTTTTCAAAACGGAAGCTTTTAATTAACGAAGCAAAAACAACATCTCCAGTTTTTGTATTCAAGAAAGATGTTGCTTCCTTATTCACTGCATCAATATTTTCAACTGATGTTTTGGAGAAGAATTGAATTTTTGCAGTTCTAGTTTGATGCATGTCTTGAGCATTTACCTGAAATGCTCCGGCTAGAATGAGGATTCCAGCAAATAATTTATTGATTTTCATGTGAGAAGGGATTTTTATGAATGGGAGATAAAAACAGTGCCAAAATTAATTCTCGGGGTATCCAGCAGCCACCCAAGCAGATATTTTGCTTATGTCGCAAGCTTCCAATTTCGGCTGGCCTTGAGGCATATTCGATGCATTTCCATCGCGTTTTACTGAAGAAACCAAAGTTGCAGCAGCGCCATCTAAATAGGCTTTGGTATCTAAGTAAGTATCCAATTTGATTCCTGCTAATGGTGAGGCACCGCCATGGCAGCCAACGCATTTCGAATCAAAAATTGGCTTTACAACAGAAAAATTTACTGCTATAGTATCGCATGAAACATTGTTATCAGGGTATAGTTCGTCTTCTACATCATAGTAGCAGCCTGAAAGACTCAAAATTGCCACACAAAGCAGAGAGATATTTACAAAAGTCTTTATCATTGGAGGCAAGTTCGTAAAAATTACAAGTTAAAATACAGGAATCAGCTAAATATTGTCATCCATTATTAGTGCAAATTCCCTATTGACAATAGTTACTTTCTACATCTCTATTTATTGATTCTACGACAGTTATTATAAAACACAAAAAGTATTTATTGGCCTTAATTATCTGAAATTCAAATTACAAACTAAATTAATTAAACCTTGGTTTCAGTCTTAATTAGTATGCGGGTTAAAAGTAAAAACCAAGAAATTAACAAAGGACCAAACACCAATCCCAAAATGCCAAAAACAGGAATGCCAGCTATAACGCCCAAAATGGTGATTAAAGGATGTGTATCCGCAAAATAGCGTGAAATAAAAAGTCGCAATACATTGTCGATGTTAGTAACCAATACAAAACCATAAATCATTATACCATAGCCTCCATAAGAATCTCCGTAGGCTAAAGCGATAAGTCCTGCTGGCACAAAAACCAGAGGAGCACCCACAACTGGAAGGAATGAAACAAAAAAGGTAATAGTGCCCCAGAAGATTGGATCTTCCAAACCAAAAATTACAAATCCGATAGAAAGTAAAGTTGCTTGCACCAAACAAATTGCGCCTTGACCTAGAACATTTCCAAAAGTTGAACTCTTCAGTTCATCGGCAAATTGATCCGACTCGATTCGAGAAAAAGGGACAATCTTGACAAGTGTCTTTTCAAATTTATTGTAATTCATCCACATGAACCAAAGAATGAAATACATGATAGCCACAGTAAGAAACATCCCTCCTACTCCACTGATTATCGAACTCACGCTTCCAAAAAGGCTTCCCTGCACCGATTGAATAAGCTTGTTCAAAGTTGCTGGATCATGGAAATCGTACCCGATATAATCTTGCACTCGATACAAAATGGCATTGATAGAATCGGTTTGTTGAAGCAACAGTTTCACCTTGTCGGTGATCATAAAACCGACAACTACAAAAGGTAAAACCAATAGTAAGAACGACAGCATTACAACCGACAAAGTGGCTAACCATTTTGGGAAATTCCACTTGATTAAAAAAACGGCAAAAAGTGGGCGAAATAAAACATACATCACAACGGCACCAAGAAATGCAGGAATAATATCACGCATTAACCAAAACAAAAAAGCCCCCATTATCACCGTTATGATAATGACAAGCTGTCGTCGTTGTCGCTCAGTATATATGCTCATTATTTCTTACTCATTCTAATGGCTTCTTCAAGATCGATTCGAATTCCTTTGTTGTATCCAGCTACAAAAGCACCTTGCTTCATTTTGGGGTTTGCCGACATAGATTTTCGAGCCTCAGCTAGCGAGTTAAATTCTCCTGTGGTGTATTTGAAAAGACCGTTGTGGGTTTCCTCACGGATATCCTTTTCTGGAACACCGAATTTGCTAGACAGATCTTTTAGATTGCCCTTTTCTGAAGAAGCTGCAAGTTGAATGCGAAAAGATATTTTATCTCCAGAAGCAGCGCCTTCCACTTTGGGTTTGTTGGAAACTGGAATGGCATTCGTTTGGGTCGTTGATATTTTATCAGGAACAGGTGCTGTTTCTTTTTTCGCAACAGGCGCTTCTTTGACTGCAGTTGAATTCGCGGCATTCTCTTTTTTTGTAGCTGTAGCCGAAGGTTTCTCTTCCTTCTCATTTGAGGGTGCTACAGATTTCGGCTGAGTTGTGGAGGACTTTACTGGGGTAGATTTATCGGAGGTAATGGTTGAAGATTTTGCATCAGGCTTTACTGGTGAAGCATCGGTTGGCTTATCTTGTTTGTATGCTTGGAATTTTTTAGAGACCTCTCCACTAACAGATAGCGGCATCGGATTGAAAACCGATTCTTCACGCACGGAACCATTAAGGAAGAAGAATCTCGAAGGAACCTCTATTTTTCCTCCAAAGCCAGGCAAACAGCGCAACTTATAAGAAACACTTAGGCTATCTTTTAGTGGAAGCTGAATCCACAAAAATTGAAGGAGGCTATTGGAAAAGGAAATAATAGAGCCGTCATTTTTCAACTCACTTACTTCGAAACCTTTCGGAAACTCTTGTTGAAATCTGGCAATTCCTTTGAGATCCTTGATAGGAATGGCGATTGATACAACGATTTCCTCGCCCGATTTAAATTCTTTGGGCAATTGGTAATTTAGTTTCTGACTTTGCGCAGCCTGCTGAAAAAGTAACAGCCATGCGAAACATAACAGATGCTTCATCCTGCGAAGTTCGCAAAAACAAGCTGAAACTTTACTTGAGTTAATTGTAAAAAATTAACGCTCCGATGGAAGACCAACGGAGCGTTAATAAATTCGAATAAAAATCTTCTTAGTTTTTCGCTACTGTTTTACGTTTAGATGCCAGTTGCATCGCTTCTCCAACAGTAATTCGTGCACCACGGTTGTATGCAATTACGAATGGAATATATTTTTGGAAATCGAGTCGATTTTTGAAATCTCGCGCTGATTCGTAGGTCTTGAAGTTCCCAACAGTGTATTTGAACAAACCGTTAAAATTCTCTTCATCCACAACATCTTTTACATTGTATTCTTTGCTCAGCGAATCACGATTGAGTTTACGTGTAGAACTCAAGATTTGCACTTTGAATAACAAATCTGGCTTTTCTTCTGAAGTGTAGGAAGGCTTATTTGCGTCATTATTAATAATGCCGAGCAAAGTTTTTTCTGCCAAAGAATCAGAAGGTGCCGCATTCTCGATAACTTCAATATTGTTAACTGGAAGAGGATATGATTCCTTTTCTTCCTCACGAATGTAGTAGTAGTTGCCTTTAATGGCTTGTGCACCGCGCATTTCGAAAGGTACAGTTACCTTGTACATTACCTGAACTTCTTCAGTTGCTGGCAAACGAAGCCAAGTATATTTTACTTTTCCATCCTTAAAGGTGAAAGTAGCACCTTGACTTTCTACGCCTGTTGCTTCCATTCCTTTAGGAAGATCTTGTTGAATCTGGAAGTAACTGTCGAGATTTCGTCGTTCGATGCGAATTTTCACCAAAAATGTACCACCTGCATAAGCCTTTTGTTGAGACAATGATTGAGATACCCGAACGATGCTTTCTGCTGCCGAAAGTTGCCCTGCCATTAGAATAAGGCCTAAAACTGGGGCGAAAAGTTTGCTAATCATATTTTTAAGGTTAAAGATCGTGTGTGTGACGTTTCAGTTTTCAAGAATGTTGCGCGTCTTTTGAACAACGTTTTCCAAAATCTGATTTGTATGTTAATACCTTAAATGCTGAATGATTGTTCCTGCAAATTTAATAGAATGCTTACAGCTGAAATTTTGAAAAGTCGCACAACTGTTGGTTATAGAAAACTGAATGTCTGATAATTACGGTGTTTTTCAATGCACGAATCCCGAATAAACTTGCTTGGAGCTGTGAAAAGAAGTTTTTAATTGTTGAATTCCAGCAATCTAAACCAGCATGAGTGCGCTACATATATAATTGAAATACCCGTTATATTCGCAACGTGCAAAAAGTTGTCGTATTCGGTCCTGGACCTCAGTTTAAAGGAGGTATTTCCAACTTTACGGTTTCCCTTTGCAAAGCATTGGAAAAACAAGGAAATGAGGTTCATTTGGTTTCTTGGACCCAACAATATCCTGCAATCATTCCCCGCGACTTTATCGATAGGAACTCTCGAACCAATTTGTTAGAAGGAAGCAAAATACAGGTGCACTACATCACCAATTACAACAATCCGATTAGTTGGTTTAAAACGGCAAATCTAATTGCGAAAATTGCACCTAAAAAAGTGATTTTTCAGTGGGCCATTGCCATCCAAGGACTTCCAATGGGAGTGATTGCTCAAAGCGTGAAACGGAAACTGCCCAAATGTGAAATCATTTTTGATGTGCACAATGTTGTACAAAAAGAAACGGGCGAACTCGATAAAATGCTCACCCGGTTTGCGCTTAAAAAGGCCGACACCTTTATCATGCATGGCCAAATTACAATTGATGAGTTTAGTGCATTTATGCCAGAAGTTCAATTCGCAGTGAGCACCGATGGAGCAAGATCAAAAGAGATGAAAACCATCCTGAGGTTGTTTCATCCTATTTATGACATCTTCGCTCCTGACGAACACTTCAATATTAAGCTAGAACGAAAAAAGGAAAAACTCGGAACAACAGTGTTTTTGTTTTTTGGATTTATCCGGAAATACAAAGGACTTCATTATACCATTGAAGCATTTTCAAGAATTGCTGAGAAGTATCCTGATGCAAGTTTAATTATCGCAGGAGAATCATTTTGGGATACGGTAGATAAAAAGAAATGGCATGTGAAATTAAAATCGGCCATATTTAAAATGCTGAAGTCGATTTTTATCAAAAGCAACGACCAAGAAAATGATTATCGTCCATTGGAATTGATCGAAAAATTTGGAATTCAAAATCGGGTTTTAGTAGCTAATCGATTTATTGCAAACGAAGAAGTGTATCGTTTTTTTCAACTCAGCGATGTTGTAGTAAATTACTATGAATACGCGACACCAAGCGGAGTAGAATCTATAGCCTACAATTTCAATAAACCCATTTTAGCCACACGTGTCGGTCATTTTGCGAATGCCATAGAAGATGGAAAAAATGGCTATTTGGCAGAAGCTGACAACATTGAAAGCATGACAGCTGCGATGGAACGATTTATTCATCAACCAATTTTAGAGGAAAATGTCGCAGCATTTAAAAAAAATCTGAGTTGGGAGAAATATGTTGAAAGCATCAAAGAAAATGACTAAATTTGTCTTGACAAGATGAATGCGTCATGCAAACAATCCTAAAAAACGCTAGAGAAAAGAAAAGGCTGCTCGTTCGCGAAGTAGCACAGCAATTGGGTATTGACCAAGCATTGGTTAGTAAATTTGAAACCGGCAGCAGGCTTCCAACCAGGAACCAAATCTTAGATTTAGCGAACTTGCTCGAGATTCCTACGAAGCAACTAATCACCCATTGGTTGAAAGAAAAAATCAACCGTGAATTGGGCTCTGATATTCAACTACTACCCGATGTGCTTGCCTTGTTTTCTGAAGAAACAGTTTCGGCACTTCGCGAGCCAATTGCACCTTACAGAGCATTTGATGACATACTAAGTGCACTTGAAGATCACAGAAGTAAACTTCAAGAATTTAGGAAATTCGATAGTTACAGAATTACACAAGCCCTTGAACTAGAATACACCTTCGAAAGCAATCGGATTGAAGGAAATACACTTACACTTCAAGAAACAGACTTAGTTGTTAATGAAGGGCTTACTATTTCTGGAAAAAGTATGCGCGAGCATCTGGAAGCAATAAATCACCAAGAAGCAATCGTTTACATGAAAGATTTGGCTTCGAAAAACACGCCCATTCGTGAAAGGGATGTGCTTGCATTGCACAATTTAATCCTTCGTGGAATCGATCCAGAAAATGCAGGTCGTTACAGGCAGGTTCAAGTAATGATAACTGGAAGTAAACACATGCCTCCTCCACCCTATTTGGTGCCTATACAAATGGAAGATTTTTTTGCATGGCTTAGCAAGTCAGAATCTCAACTACATCCAGTGGTCCTAGCGGCTGAGGCACATCAGCGCTTGGTTACAATCCACCCCTTTATTGATGGAAACGGCCGCACTTCAAGGTTACTCATGAACCTAATATTACTGCGCTACGGTTTCGTAATTGCCAATATTAAAGGCGACTTAAACACTAGAAAGAAATATTATCATGCATTAGAACAGGCCCAAACAGAAAACCAAAAACAAGAATTCGTAGCCTTTATCTTGGAGCAGGAAAACCAAGCTCTATTGAGGTACCTAGAGATATTAGGCGCAAAATAAATCGCCATAAATTTATTGTTTAGTCTTTATTCGAGAGACTTGGCCAGCATTTTCTTTACCCGATCTTCGATGGTTTCTGTACTCATTTTACTTCTCAATCGATCCACCAAAATTGGGAAAGCAAAAGGTGTGTATTGCGTTGGATAATTAAGGATGATTTCCTGTGTGTTGATCCGTTCTAATGCCATTCGCAAACGTTTCTCTTCGAGCTGATCCGAAAAAACTTCTCGATAAGCTTGTGCCATTAATTCATTTGATGGATCATATTGTTTAAATACATCGAATAGCAACCTAGATGAAGTTTGAAGATGTTTCGTTCCAGCAATTTTCCCCGGGTATCCTTGGAAAACTAAACCTGCAATGCTCGAAATATCTCTAAACCTTCTTCTCGCAAGCTCCGATGAATTGATGCTTTCCAAAATGTCTTCATGCAAACCGTTCATCGTGAATAGATCTTCTTCAAGCGCTTCACGGATGGGAATTTCCTGATCTGATAGCAATTCGAAGCCATAATCATTCATCGCAAATGAACAAGTGATCGGCGTGAGTTTCGAAATCCTGTAGCTGAACAAAGATGCTAGTCCTTCGTGCACAAGTCGACCTTCGAAAGGATAAAAAAACACATGGTGACCATCTCGGCTTTTCATCACTTCGATTAAAAATTGCCCATTGCTTGGTAAGGCAGAACGCATATGTTGAAGTTCGAAAAGTGGCATTAAAAATTGCGTTTCCTCATATAGATCGGGACTTCGGTGATGCACTTTATCGAGTTCCTTTCGAATCAAGTCCGAAAGTTGAGATGAAAGAGGCATCCTTCCACCCATCCATTGTGGAACTTGGCCTTGCTTTTTGTTAGATCGCTTCACACTTACCACCATATCACGAACCTGGATCAGTTCCAAAACTTTTCCACCAAACCAAAAAATATCGCCCGGTTTGAGTTTCGCAACAAACCATTCCTCTATGGTTCCCAGCCTTCCACCTCCAAGGTATTTAACCGTTAGCATTGGATCGCTGACAATTGTTCCTATTTGTAAGCGATGTCGCATAGCAGTTCGCTTGTCTTTCACCTTTAATTTTCCATCCTCAAACACTGCTTTGGCAAAGTCGGGATATGCAGAAAGTGCTTCACCACCTGATGTTATGAACTTGATTGCCCACTGAAATGCACCTTCTGAAAGATCCTGATAAGCATGCGTTTGGATCAATTCTTTGTACAATTCATCTGGTGCAAAACCGTCTGAAACCGCCAGTGTGACGAGATATTGCACCAAAACATCCATTGAAAGTAAAATTGGAATTCTAGCTTCAACTGCATTGGTTGCTACAGCCTCACGTATGGCAGCAATTTCAATCAATTCAAGCGAATGCGTAGGTACAAACCAGATCTTACTGATAGCACCTGGGCGATGGCCTGATCTACCTGCACGTTGGATGAAACGCGCGACACCTTTGGGGCTTCCAACTTGGATAATATTATCGACAGGTCTGAAATCGACCCCTAAATCGAGGCTAGAAGTGCAAACCACAACACGCAACAAACCATCATGCAAGGCATTCTCAACCCATGTTCGCAGTTCTTGGGAAATCGAACCGTGGTGCATAGCGATTTGTCCGGCCAATGATGGATCGGCATTTAACAGTTCTTGGTACCAAATTTCGGCTTGCGACCTTGTATTTGTAAAAAGTAAAGTGCTTTGATTGTCTTGTAAAATCGGAAGAATTTTGGGGAGAAGGTGAATTCCAAGGTGACCCGCCCAAGGGAGTTTCTCGAGTTCATCGGGAAAAACAGTTTTAATTTCTGGGAAGCGGCTGTTTGTGGCACGAATCATAACCCCCGAATTGTTGATTCCAAGGAGCACGCTCATAGCTTCGTCGAGGTTTCCGATAGTTGCAGAAATTCCCCAAATCAACAATTTTGGTTGGATTGAATTCAGTTTTGAGAGTGCCAACTCGATCTGTACACCACGCTTAGATCCAATTAATTCGTGCCATTCGTCTACAACAACAGCATCGAGATTTTTGAAATAATCTGGGTAATTTTTAGAGGCCAGCATCAAATGCAAGCTTTCGGGAGTTGTAACCAAAGCATCGGGCGGTTTCCTTCGAAGCGCTTCGCGAGTTTTTGCATCTGTATCGCCGCTGCGCAAACCCACTCTCCAACCCGTATTGAGCGAATTAGCAGAATCTTGCATGGCATTAGAAATATCCTTCGACAATGCGCGAAGTGGAGTTATCCAAAGCACTTTAAGTCCTGTTTGCTGCGCTCGAAGTCGATTGAGCAATCCTAACCAAATGGCAAATGTTTTTCCACTGCCAGTTGGTGCATTTAAAAGACCAGAGTTTCCTTGATCAATAGAATTCCAACAAGATTTTTGGAAAGGAAAGACGGTCCAACCATTCTTATTGAACCAATCATCTAATTGGGAGAAATCGGTCATAAACAAGAAAAAGCCCGAATAGAGAATGCTATTCGGGCTATAAATAAAATAGGGTTTGGCTAGAGCTTATTAACAATATCGTCGCTCATTGGCTTAACAGCAGAATTAAAGAAATTGGTTAGTTTCCCTTCTTCGTTGATGAGATACTTGCAAAAATTCCAATTGGGTTTTTCGCTGTTCCAACCGTTTAAAGCTGGGTCGGCTAGCCATTTATAAAGAGGAGCAGTACTTTCACCTTTCACAGATACTTTTTCCATCATTTGAAAAGTAACTCCGTAATTTTTTGAGCAGAAAGACTGAATCTCAGAATTTGCACCAGGTTCTTGCCCTCCAAAATCGTTACATGGGAAACCCACGATATTAATTTTATCCCCAAACTTGGATTGAAGTTCTTGCAAACCTTCATATTGAGGAGTGTAGCCACATTCGGATGCTGTATTTACAATTAAAAGTTTCTTCCCTTTGAAAGAGGAAAAATCAATTGTTTTGCCGTCGATAGACTTAAGTTTGAAATCGTAGATGGAAGTAGAAGGAGTTGGCATATTATTCGGGCTAGATACCACATTCACGCAGGAAGTAAAAATTGTAGCGGAAAGCAGAAGGATGAATAGTTTTTTCATGGTTGCGTTTATTCGAAATCTACCAAGGAAACACCAAAAGAGCGCTCTTGTTTATTGATTGATAAAAAGAAAAAAATCAACCGAACGATTTAAAATCATCGATAAACTAAGGTATTGCAAAATACTACTAGAAGGCAGGAGTGGTGATAGTTCTTTTTTCAGCTTTCGCTTTTCGCTTCCAGTCGTATGATAACGTTGTCGAAATAATTTGGATATCGACTGGGTTGTTAAAGTTTAATTGGCGTGTATAACCAACTTGAATTGCCCATGGTCCGGGCAAAGATCTTTTCACACTAACTGTTGAACGCACTCTGCGGAAGAAAAAGCTGCCTGCTTCTGCTCTCCACATGGGTTCAGATTGGATGGTTAAGTAAGTTTTTTTGATGATTTTCGTGGTGAATGAAGCCCTAAATCGGTAGTTCTGTTGTGGAATATCGATGCTATATTGAACATCAGCTGTTGGGAAAAACTGGTATTGATAAAGGGCTCTTAATTTTAATTCAGAGTTTCCTTTTTCATCGAACTTGATATTTTTCTGCAAGCCAATCCCGAAGCGGCACTTATCCCATCTGCTGGAAGTTGCAAATCGTGCATCTAACAAAAGTCTGAATCCATTTCCAAGTTTTCGAGATGCATCAATGCTAAAATAATTGCCGCGAAGGCGATTTACCTCACGGTCGAAACGAGATTGAAACTGCACGGAGAGTTCAATCTTTTTGTTGAGTTTGTGGTTGATTTCTATGGCTGTCCATAGATGAAGATCACGTAGATCAGCCTGAGCAGAAACAACGGTTGTTGAAGCAATAAGAAAAGCTAAAACTATTATTTTATTAATCATCATCTCCGCCTTCACTAACAGCAACTTCGGCATCATTTCTATAATCGTTGTAAAAAACGAAAATCCGAGCTGTGTCTTTAAAAAAATCGATTCTTGAAAACTCCACTCTGTGAATGTTTAATCCAGTTCTTTGTCGCAGATCATTTATCATTTCCTCTCGTTTATCAGGAGAAATTAAATCAATTCGATCGTAAATTACCTCCTTAAAATTTTCGTGAGTTACCTTTACTTTATGATCAATAATCCAAGCTACACTGAGGATCACCAAATTTGCAATCACCAACATAACCATTCCTTGTTCGTTGGTAGTTAAGGCATTTATGATACCAAGGGTAACAGAGATAAAAAAATAGCCCATTTCTCTAACAGGCACTGTTACTGTTCTATAGCGAAGAATCGAGAAAATAGCGAAGAGCCCGAAGGCAAATCCCATTTTTAATTTAGCGCTGCTCAGTAAAAAGCAGATGAGGAAATTGATGATATTAAAGAGGAAAAACGTGAAAAGAAAATCACGATTTTTTCGCAGAGGATAGTACAATAACCTAACCAGTACAAAAATCACAAATAAGTTAATACCGAATCGAATAGCAAAATCGGTTAAGCTATGCGCACCAGATGCGCTAAGGCTTTCATTCACTGCGTCTATTGGCTCCATTTCTTGAAATCAGTTGTTTGATTTTGGATACTTTATGTCTAAAAGCATTCGTTTTTATTGCTGCATTCATGAGCACCATGCCCATAGCGTATTTAGAAATTCCAAAAGGTCTGTTTCTTCGTTTCCGAAGTGCTTCAACGATTGGGCTTTCACGTTTTACTTGATCTTGCTTCACCTCAATGATAACGAGACCTCTCATTGACTCTTCTCCACTTTCCTTTTTAAAAGAGAGATCTGTGTCGATTGTTACTCGCTCAGAAAAATCTTTTGCGATGATTGAAATTCTCGAATATTCAACAATAATTGAAGGCACTAGAGAAATATGATCTAGACGATGAGTTTTTAGTAATTCTCGTTCTGAAAGTTGATCATTCAATTTATCACCTGATTTTTCAACACGATATTTTTCTGTACGAAATCCTTTAATTTTTTTCTTTATTTCGAAGAATGCAGTTCCTGTGTCTAAGTATTCACGACTTCGAATTTTAATTCGATTGGGTTTCCCGTTGTGGTGATCAGAATAAAAATTTTGCTCATCTGTATCGTAATATAAACTGCTGTAGCGGAAAATCCTTTTGTTTTTTATTTCTAAAACATTGTAATATGCTTGAATTTCCAATAATAAAGAATTAAGCTCTCTCTGATGCAGAATAAACTTTTGATCTACTCGATTCATAAGCTTTACACCATCGAGTTGCTGTAGGCTTACTGCTTCAAAATCATGAAGGGCAGAAAATGAATTCTGATCTTCTGTCATTAATCGAAAATCTTTAAATCAGGAACAATAACTTCCTGTTTGTTTTCAGTAATTTCAAAAGTTTGCTTCACAACCTCTTGATTGAATGGGCAATCATTACATTGCGAATAAACGAAAATTGTATAAATGCCCTTTCTTAGGCCACGGAAAATGTAATCTCCAGTGTAGGATGTTCTAACATCATTATCGACTGTTGTACCGTCTCCATAGCTGATGTAAACGCGAGCATCCTGAACGTATGCGCTATCGGTTACGACTCCAGCTGCATTTATATCATACCCAAAAATCTTTCCTTGTATAGAGGATGTTCCGCCTTCTCCTGCATCTTTAGCACAGGAAGCCAAACAAACAACAATAAACAAATTCAGAACAACTCGAACTATCATTTTCCCTAAATTATTTCGCAATATACATTAAATGAAAGTGAAGACAATGTGAAGTTGCGTCGAAATTTTCTCGTTTCAAAAAGCTACTAAATCGAACTGATCATGATTAAATCCATGATAGAATTTGAAAACCGTAAAAGTTAACCGATTTAATCGACAACTAAAATTAAAATGATTTATCGAATTGCCTAAGAAATCATTAACAATTCAATTTAACTAAAACCTAGTATTCTCAATCTGTTTGAAGCGCAATGGAGCGTTAAATTAAAAATCAGATCCTTGAAATTGGTTGATTTTATCTTTCCAGATTTGAGGCACTGAAATCGTTGTTTCATTTTTGTAATGGTAACAAACTATGATAGATTTACCTGTTGCTTTTACAATTGATCCTGTATCGGTATCAACCATGAAACGATAATCGAATGTGAGGCTTTTTGTTCCAACTGCACTTACCCAAGATTCAACATAAAAATCATCGTTCAAAAATACTGGGATTTTAAAATCAAATTCGAGTCGAGCAATAATTAATCCCGTTTCAGACCAATCATTTTGCGGGGCAACAAGGTCTTTATAAAACTGCATCCGCGCGGTTTCCATAAAGGTTGCGAACTTTGCATTGTTCACATGCCTCAGCATATCAATGTCTGAAAAACGGAGTTGGATTTTAGTTTTATGTACCTTTTGACTCATGGAATTTTATGATTAATTAGTATTGGTTTCCTCCTGATCGAGTTGTTCAAAAATGCTGTTTTTGGACTTGTATTCAGGAACCAAAAGTTTCATTCGCTTTACAATTTCTTCATTATTTTGTGTTTCGAAGAATGGAATCATTTCATTGATTGCTTGTTCGACTATTTTAAAATCGAATTCCTGAACAAGCGCTTTCATGATTCGTTTGTGGTGTGTTTCTACGGTATTTTCTTTGTCGTTGAGCAGTTCTTCGTAAAGCTTCTCGCCTGGGCGCAAACCTGTGTATTTTATGGTAATGTCCTTGTTGAGCGTGAGCCCAGACAATTTTATCATCTTCTCAACTAGGTCTTTGATTTTTACAGATTTTCCCATATCAAATAAGAAAATCTCGCCTCCTTGACCATAAGTTCCTGCTTCGAGCACCAACAAACAGGCCTCAGGAATCGTCATGAAAAAACGCGTAACATCGGGATGTGTTACTGTAACTGGTCCTCCGCGTTCGATCTGACGAGCAAAAATCGGAATCACCGATCCATTGCTGCCTAGAACATTCCCAAATCGTGTAGTGATGAATTTTGTTTGACTCACTTGCCCTAAGCTTTGAACATAGATTTCAGCAACACGTTTGGAGGCTCCCATCACATTGGTAGGACGAACGGCTTTATCGGTGGAAACCATAACAAATTTTTTGGCTCCGAATTCTGAAGCCAAATCGGCCAATACACGGGTGCCTTTTACATTTGTGAGCAAAGCTTCTGATGGATTGTTTTCCATCAACGGAACATGTTTGTATGCAGCAGCGTGAAATACATATTCGGGCTGGAAATGCTGAAAAACATTGCGCATTCGGGCTTCATTTCGAATATCACCCACAACTATTTCAAATCCTGAATAGTTCAGTTCATCTTGCAGCTCACGTTCAAGTTCATACAGCGGACTTTCAGCTTGATCGAGCAAAATCAATTTTAAAGGTTTGAAAGGTAGAATTTGCTTTACCATTTCAGAACCAATTGAACCTGCAGCGCCAGTAACAAGTACGCATTTACCTTGTAACTCTTTACGAATATTTTCGGTGTGGATATCGATTATAGAGCGTTCGAGCAAATCCTTAACATTGACTTTCTTGATTTGCTTGAAGCTAAGTTCTCCATTGATCCAAGAACTTACTGGTGGAACCGAAAACACCTTGATGTTGTTGATTAAACACGCATCAATAATATTTTGTTTTTGATCAGCTTCAATTTCAGTTCGAGCTAGGATAACCAATTGAATCTCCTGATCATTAATCATCTCGAAAAGTTCCGTTTGCTGCTTCACATGAACACCTTGCACTTTCTTTCCTCTTCGTCCGGGCTCATCATCAATAAATGCAACAACAACATATTTCGCTCCTGCATCACGTTCAATCGCACGTTTAGCCGTTAGGCCAGTATCTCCAGAACCTACAATTACCACTTTATTTTTTTCCTTTCCAGTGCTAAACCATTCAATAAGCAGGACTTTCACACCAATTCGCATTGTAACCATTAAGAAAATGGTAAAAACACCCTCAATAACTGTGATTGAATAGGGAATTAAATAAGTTCCTACAATCCCAAAAAGTATTGGGTTAAAAAGCATTATAAAAATAGATCCACATGCTACAGAAAGAAAAACCCTCTGCACATCGGAAGTATTGGTTAGCCGAATAATTCCACGGTGTGTTTGAAATATCAGATTTGCGATAGTTCTTATAGCAAGCAATGATGGAATTACCCAGAACAAAGAATTAAATTCCTCAGCAGGAATATTGAAATTAAACCTGAGCAGATAGGATATTAAAACCGAAATAAAGCAAATACCAAGATCTATTAAAAATAGCACCGAAACTGGCATACTGGATTTCTCGAAGCGCATATTTTGCAAATGTAACAAATCCAAATCATGCTACAGTATGTACATCTCAACAGATTAAAACAGAGATTTATCCCTATTTATCTCATAAAGAACAACTTAAGAAATTTCACTTTTTTACTTAGTGTCTTGTTGACATTCTTATATTGCGTATCATCGTTAGGTATTCATCAAATAGCTTATGAAAAAATACGAAGCACGCGCGAGAGTAGTCATTGAAAATATTTCACCACAGGTAGAAGGCGGGAAATTTCCAATTAAAAGGATAGTTGGAGAGGTTATATGCGTTACTGCAGACCTAATTGCTGATGGGCATGACATAATTTCAGCAAGATTGATTTACAGAAAACTGGGAACCAAGAAGTGGTCTGAAAATCAAATTCTTATTACTGAAAATGATATTTGGAAAGGTGAATTTCGGGTGGAAGAAACAGTTCCTTACGAATATGCAGTAATAGCATGGGTCGACCATGCGATGACTTGGTATAAAGGCTTTCAAAAGAAATTAGCAGCAGGAGATGAACTTACATTAGACTTGCGCATTGGTGCTGAACTCTTAAAAGAAATAGCTGCAGCGAATAAAAGAGCGGAAAAGGAGGCGATTATGGATTTGCTTTCAAAGCTAGAATCAGGCAATTACGCGGTAGCTGTTGAGGCAGCAGCTAGCGAAAGGATGCATAAAGTCATAGAAAATTTTCCTTTAAAGCAATTTGCTAGTAGTTCAGCATCATATCCAGTACAAGTAGATCGTTTAAAAGCCTCATTTAGTTCTTGGTATGAATTTTTTCCTAGGTCATCCTCGCCAGATACAAATCGACCGGGAACCTTCAACGACTGTTTGCCAATAATTTCTCGATTGGCTCAATTGGGTTTTGATACTGTTTATTTTCCGCCTGTTCATCCAATAGGTGTTTCGCACCGAAAAGGCAAAAACAATTCTACTACAGCACTTCCGGGAGAACCTGGCTCTCCATGGGCAATAGGTGCTTCAGAAGGTGGACATACTGCAATTAATCCCACATTAGGCACTTTAGAAGAATTTAAGAACCTGATAATTCATGCTCAGTCGTTGAATGTGGAAATTGCAATGGATTTGGCATACCAATGTTCACCAGATCATCCATGGGTGAAAGAACATCCATCATGGTTTAAATGGCGGCCAGATGGGACGGTGCAATACGCAGAAAATCCTCCGAAAAAATACCAAGATGTTTTACCGATTCATTTTGAAACCGACGATTGGGAAAATCTTTGGAATGCGCTCAAATATGTAATTAAATTTTGGATTGAAAAGGGAATTCGAATATTTAGAGTTGATAATCCCCATACCAAACCATTTGTTTTTTGGGAATGGATTATGGCAGAAATGCGACGCGATCATCCGGATGTTTTGTTTCTTAGTGAAGCCTTTACGCGTCCAAAAATCATGGCTCGATTGGCAAAAATTGGTTTTCATCAATCATATAGCTACTTTACATGGCGAAAAGACAAATCTGAATTAATAGAATATCTAAATCAATTAACACAAACTGAACTTCGGGAGTATTTCAGAGCGAATTTTTGGCCAAATACCCCCGACATTCTGCCAGAATATTTGCAAAACACAAGCTCCAATCATGCGGCTATGCGGTATGTTTTGGCAGCTACACTATCATCCAATTATGGTATGTACGGCCCTGTTCATGAATACTGTGTAAATGAACCAGTTGCAGGCAAGGAAGAATATTTCAATTCGGAAAAATATGAAGTCCGCCATTGGGATTGGCGATTAGAATCTCCAATTCACAATTTAATAGGAAAAATAAATTCTATACGTAATCACAATTCGGCATTTCACAGTACATTCAACATTCAGTTCTGTGAAACCGATAATGACATGTTATTGGCGTTCTATAAGTCGACTGATGATGGGAGCAACAAAATACTAGTGATTATAAATATGGATCCGACAAACAAACAAAGTGGATGGGTAAAACTTCCACTAAAAGAAATGCAAGTAATTGAAGGTGAAATGATAGATTTAACAGACTTGATGGACAATTCTAATTATTATTGGAATAAACAATGGAATTATGTTGAACTTTTACCGGATCTGGTGCCTTGTCACATTTTCAAATTAACTATCAACACAATCTCTTAATCCGAATAATTATGCTGGATACAAGGATTAAAGACACCATTCAACCTACATTGAATTGCGAATGGAATGATTTATTTCAGAACGATCGTTACGTGCATCAAATAGAAAATCAGCTACTACCATCATACCTCAGAAAATGCAGGTGGTTTGGAGGGAAGGCGAGGATGATCAGTGCCATTAAAATTTACCAAAATATTCCTGTACAAACAGGTAAGAATTTTGTGCATTTCCTACTTTTAAAAGTAAGATATCCAGATGGGCCAACAGAAATTTACACACTCCCACTGGCATTTGTAAATGAAAACCAACTTCATTCGCCGTCGATTTCCATTTTATGTAGGCTTGAAAATTCAGTTAATTCAGGCTATATTATTGACGCTATATATGACGAAGATTTTCGAAATACATTGCCCAATTTGATATCAAAATCGACCGAAATTAAAGGTGAACATTACACACTTTCGGCAGATAAAGGTCTATCATTAAAAGATTCAGCAGGAGATTTCGGAGTTTCATCCGTTTTAAATTCAGACCAAAGTAATTCGGCAATAATTTATGGCAACAAGTACTTCCTGAAACTTTTCAGAAAAGTGGAATATATGACCAATCCAGACTATGAAATGGTGAGTCGGTTGACTGCACAAAACACTTTTCATCAATTGCCAAAATTGGCTGGAAGTATTTCGGTGATTCATCCTGAAAAGGGGCCAATGTTAGTAATGATGTTACAGGAATTGGTTGTGAATAATGGTGATGCATGGAAATATTTCACTCAAGAAGTGAAGCACTTTCTGGAAAGAGCAATTCAGATTGATTACCACTTAAAACCTTTGCCAATTAAACCTCATACTCTGTCGCTGGGCCTTGAACAGACACCTTCAGAATTAAGAATGTTGATGGGTGAATCGGTATTTAAAAAAGCATCCCTTTTGGGGAAAAGAACTGCAGAAATGCATCTTGCACTTAGCCAATCTCAAGGACATTCTGATTTTGATCCTGAACCTATTGATGAAGCATTTCAAAATAAATTACTAAAAGACATCGAATACCTTGTTGATTCTAGATTTGGAATGCTCGAAGCCAATTTGGAAAGGATAAGTGGAAAACTGCGTGAAGATGCTGTAGAAATGATCAAAGGAAAAGAGCGTGTAAAAAGGTTCTTTAACTTGGTGCTTCAGCGAGAAATGAAAGGAGAAAGAATCCGAATTCACGGTGATTATCATTTAGGACAAGTGTTGATGAGTGGGGATGATTTTTTTATTTTGGATTTTGAAGGAGAACCCGACAAGCCTCACCATGAAAGGAGATTAAAATATCCACCACTAAAAGATGTTGCTGGAATGATGAGATCATTTCGATATGCAGCTTACTCTGTAATATTTACTGAATTTGCTGATAAACCGCATTTAACAGACAAACTTATGGCGGTAGTTGATGTCTGGTATCATTATGTAAGTCGCTATTATCTAGGCGAATACATCAAAACAACATCAGGAAGTAATATTTTACCAGATGAAGATAAAATCAATGCACTTTTACAGGTGTATTCTTTCAAAAAGGCAATTTATGAATTAGGGTATGAAATAAACAATCGTCCAGAATGGACAGTAATTCCATTGCAAAGTCTTGTTAAATTTGTACGCCATTATTTGGATGCCTGATTACAGTAAACATTAAACTTATGATTGAAAAAAAAATATCCAAGAAAACTAAGGCAAAAAAAGAAGCCGATCCAATCGAAAAAAAGGCTTTAAAACCTAAGGCTAGAACAATCGAATCGGCCCCTTCCCCGGAGGGAAATAATATTGATTTAAACAGTGTTAAATCGCATTTCAGTTTGTTTTCTGACATGGATATTTATTTATTCAAACAAGGGAAGCATTTTAAATTGTATGAAAAATTAGGTTCACATCTTTGCGAAAACAATGGAATTCAGGGAACTTATTTTGCTGTTTGGGCGCCGAATGGAGCGGCAGTTAGCGTAATCGGCGATTTTAATGGCTGGAATCCAGAACAAGGCAAATTACAACCGAGGTTAGATGGATCAGGGATTTGGGAAACTTTTGTTGCAGGCGTTGCACATGGAAGTCTTTACAAATACATGATTAGGAACGCGCAAACGGGTTACATTTTAGAAAAATTCGACCCATTTGCATTTTTCAGCGAATTGCCGCCAAAGCGCGCTTCAATAGTTTGGGACTTGAATTATACCTGGAACGCCAATCGTTGGTCATCGCGAAAAAAACGAGGCACTTTGCAACAACCGTGGTCGGTTTACGAATTGCATGCAGGTTCTTGGAAAAAATCGGGAGATGCAGAAGATGCCTACATCAGTTACCGCGAAATGGCAGAAGAATTGGTTCCGTACATTAAAGAAATGGGTTTCACGCATGTGGAATTTATGCCACTTACCGAACATCCTTATTCAGGATCATGGGGCTATCAAACTACGGGTTATTTCGCGCCTACATCTAGATTCGGAAGTCCGCAAGATCTGATGTATTTGATTGACATTTTTCATGAAAATGAAATTGGAGTAATAATGGATTGGGTGCCTTCACATTTCCCAGAAGATACATTTGCGTTGGCGAATTTCGACGGGACTAGATTATATGAGCATGAAGATCCGCGGAAAGGTTACCACCCTGATTGGAAGTCGTTAATTTTCAATTACGGTAGACATGAAGTTCGTGCATTTTTAATAAGTTCTGCAATGTTTTGGGCAGAATATTACCATGTTGATGGGCTTCGAGTTGACGCTGTGGCATCGATGCTTTATTTGGATTATTCAAGAAAAGAAGGAGAATGGGAGCCCAATATTCACGGTGGAAATGAGAATTTGGAGGCGATTTCGTTTATGAAAGAATTAAACGAAACAATGTATACTCATTTTCCTGAAATCCAAATGATTGCAGAAGAATCAACTTCGTGGCCAATGGTTTCTCGTCCGGTATATTTAGGCGGACTCGGATTTGGAATGAAATGGATGATGGGCTGGATGCATGATACATTGCGGTATTTTGGAACTGATCCAATTTATCGCGAACACCATCAAAACGACATTACCTTTTCATTGTATTATGCATTTAATGAAAATTTCATGTTGCCACTTTCTCATGACGAAGTGGTTCATGGGAAAGGCTCTTTGCTGCAAAGAATGCCGGGTGATGAATGGCATCGATTTTCGAATTTACGTGCATTATACAGCTGCATGTTTACACATCCAGGAACAAAATTATTATTTATGGGCTCGGAAATTGGGCAATATGGTGAATGGAATTATAAAAGTTCGGTAGATTGGCATTTGCTCGAATTCGCACCGCACAAAGGAATTCAAGAATTGATAAAATCATTAAACGCATTGTACAAAAAAGAAAAGGCTTTGTATGAGTTAGATTTTAATGCAAAAGGTTTTGAATGGATAGACCTAAGCGATTATAAAAATTGTGTTATATCTTATTTACGTAAAGCAGAAGATCAAAATGATTTTGTTGTTGTGGTTGCGAATTTAACTCCAGTTCCACATGAAAATTACCGAATGGGGATGCCTAAAAGTGGAGATTATGATGTAATATTCAATAGCGACGATACCAAATATAATGGTAGCAATTACTCCGAAATACGCAAATATTCTGCTACTAATATTGCTAGAAATAACCGTGAGTATTCAGTGTCTTTAAATTTGCCTCCATTAAGTGTTATTGTTTTGAAACCTCTGAAACAAAACTTGAAATCAATAACTACGAAAACAACAGATAAAAAAGCAAATAATTCAAAATGAAAGCAGTTTTTATTGCTTCCATTTTGAAGGTATAATACAATAATGATTTAGGAACTGGAGTCTTAATTATAGATTCAAGAAATATCTGTGTCATCCATTATCAAAACAGTTGATGGAATTGCATAGATGTAATTGCCTTTATCAGATTCTAAAATTCTACTCATTGCTAAACGAGACAATAAATAACTAATTGAAGATTCAGCACCTTGATTAAGATTAACGTGCGTTTCTTCTAAACCATCATAACAGCCACCAGTTCTAGGGTTATAAACTATTTGATTTAAATGATTAGCTCCTAAAAACCAGTTAAAAGCAATTTTCAGCTTTTGTTTGTAAATATCCTTCTTAAACACAGTGTAGAATCTTTCAAGAGCTAAAATAGTATAAGCTACATCAATTGGTTGCTCACCACCTATTTGCAAATGGTTAAATGAATCTTTCATTAACCATCCCTTATTAGAGATAACCTTAATCTTATCCTCCGACAAAATTATAGACAATAAAAAATCGAAACTTTCTAATGCTATAATTCTATATTCTTCATCATAAGTAGCTGTGTAAGCGCATAGCATAGCCTCGGGGAGAAGTCCATTGGCATATGTCATATAACGTTCGAACCAAAACCATTGGTTGTTCTTTTCATGTTTATACATTAGTGCCATCCGTTTGGCAAGTGCTTCTAATACAATTTGACAATCTTCATTATCTATATAATGTAAACCCTTAATTATAAATGCCATCGCCCGAGTAGAGTGAATTTTCAGTAATTGAGGCAACGCTTTATTTACTAAATCAAAGGAAAAATTAAGTAGCGAATCTGGCAAAATTTTTTTAAGAGAATGTAAGTATCCTAATGCCCAAATGGCTCTACCATTGCTATCTTCAAGGTTCTCTGAGTAGTTTTGTTGAGTAAATTCTTTGTTGGTATCAACATAATTTAAAAATATACCATTGGGTTGCATGCACCTAGCGATAAAATTCAAATATGTTTTGATAAGTTCTAAATCACTATCACTATGAAAAAGTTCATAATGCTGTGCAATAGATATAAGCGCTCTTGCATTGTCATCTAAAGTAAAACCAGAGTTGTAATCAGGGATCGAGAGTTTCGCGAATTGAATCATACCTAATTCAGTGGTCATTCTGCGAATATGATTTAGATTAAAAACTGGAATGCGAAAATTCAAATGAAAATCAGAAGTAATTAATTTATCAAACAACAATCCATAAGAAATAGCTGAATTTTGCCACACTGTGGATGCCATTTTATGGAAACTATTTGATGAAATATCCATTCTACGTTCTTCGTCATCGAGAAGAGCAATTGCTTCATCAGCGAGATGCAAGCTATCTTCAAAGCCTATTATTACGCCTCCTCCATCTCGAAAAACTTCTTTGGCATGAGGAATTGGAGTTGATATTACTGGGCAACCACTGCTAATTGCATAAGAAAAAGTACCACTAACAGCTTGGTTAGGATCTTTAGAGGTGAACAAATAAATATCGGTTAATTGAAGATATTCCAAAAGATTAGGTAATGAGAGGTATTCGTTCACGAACTTAACATTGTTCTCTAGTTTTAACTCAAACACCAAGGATTCTAAATAATGTCTATATTTTTCGCCATCTTTCTTTACAATCGAAGGATGAGTTTTCCCAAGTACCAAAAACAAGACATCAGGATGGTGAAGAAGAATTTCTGGAAGAGCCATTAAAGTGGTTTCAATACTCTTGCTACTACCTAAAAGACCGAAAGTTGAAAGTACTTTAAAACCTGTAAGATTATATTTTTTCTTTAAGGTATTTTTATTTAAAGGCAGCACTAAGTGAGTGCCATGTGGAATTACAGATATTTTATAAGCTGCAATATTGTAATCATCGATAAGAATTTTTGCCGCATCATTTGTCATTACAACTATTGATGCAGAAATTGCAGCCAAATCTTGAATTTTATCAAGCAATTCCTTGCTAGGAGATGGAAGCACAGTGTGAAAAACAAAAACTACTGGTTTCAGGATACTTTCAAAAAACAACTTAAAATCAGGCTCTTTATCAGCAAAAAATCCAAATTCATGCTGAATTACGACTAAATCTATGTTATCGCTATGATTTATTAAAAATGCGGTTTTTACAAATGCATTTCGTTGACTGGTATTTAAGATAAAGCGAGGCTGCATCGGGTAAACATGCTGCTCGGCATCAGATTCTAATGCACAAATAGAACAATTAAAAGATTGCTCAAACTGATCTTGTAAAGCAGCTATTAAATCTTGAGAAAATGTTGCAATGCCACATTCTCTAAAAGGAAATGATGTAACAAAGAGTATTTCTGGAAGAAGAATCGCGTCGTCTATTGAATCCATTTGATTTACTGAAAGTTGTACAGAAACTTGCGGGCGACTTAAAAATTCTGTTTTGGGCGTATGCAATACGATATCGGTTCTCATCTTTTATTTATTAATTTTATTTAAAGCCAATTCAGCCAATAACTCACTTAATTTTAAAGACGCAACTGCGATTCTTTCGTCGGCTGCACCATAATATATATAAAGAGTATCTCCCTCAAGAATAGCACCAGTAGGGAAACAAACATTGTTCACTTCGCCTTTTAGCTCCCATTCTTTTTCGGGAAAAAACAATGGGTAAGGTAGTCGTGCAATTTCTTTTTGAGGTGTATCTAAATCCAACAACGCTGCACAAGCAGTATATACATATCCTCTTACTGTATCATGTACGCCGTGATAAATTAAAAGCCAGCCAGCCTCTGTTTCAATTGGCGGACATCCACATCCGATATAGCTTACTTCATGCTGAAATTTAGGAGATAGAACTATGTAATCATCAAATTTCAAGAAATAGCTTTGCCAAAATTCAACGTTTAAGTCATCCAACGAGTTAATTGAAACAACAATTTGAACATCTGGCTTTATTCTATGAAAAAAAAAGAGTTTTCCATCAATTCTGCGAGGAAAAAAGACAAGATTTTTATCCCACATAAAAGTTGTACGATCATGCTTTTCGTGGCTAGATAGATGGGCATTGAATCGTTTATATTTTTCGCGAACTACTCCACTAGATTCGGTAAAGTGTTTAAATTCATCATATGTAATTTGAGGAACAATAATGCCGTGTTTTTTCCATTTCATTAAATCTGTAGAGGTAGCTAAAGCGCCCAATGCATTAACACCATTGTATGCAGTGTAAGACATATAATAAAGGCCATCAATTTGAACAATTCTAGGATCTTCTAAACCTTGATACTCATAATCGGCTTGTGGAACAAGTAATGGCATTTCATTTCTGCTTTCCACGACCATAGGGGAAGACAAGACACAATAGCCTATTGTAGAATAGTTGTCTTTTGCCAAAGCTCTATAAAACATATGGATTTTATCATTCACTTTTATTACCGCAGGGTTTAAAACGCCGTCACATTCAAAACTATTTAAGGTTTTACCTAGCACGATACCAAGTTTGTCTACAATCAACATAATAATAATTATTTACTCTTGGTTATTTTTACTAATTTTCTTTAATGCCTTAAGCGTTTTCTTTTCTTTTGGAGTTTTAGAAGCAGTTGTTTTATCGGACTTCTTGGAGCCTTGTTTTTCTTTTGACATAGTGGATTGTATTAATTAGATTAAAAATAATTTGGATAATCCGATAGACCAATTATAAAATAATTTTAATTATGATTTACTCATCAAGCAGTTTATTACTTTAACTTAAAATTAAAACAAACTATTTTATTAGGCTTAAAAATAAGGAGATAGACAACTCTGGTTTTAATGGAAAATGGTTTGTTTTTCTGAAAAAATATTGAATTTAAATAAATACGCAATAAAACAGAATTGAACATTCTCAAGTAAACTCAATTAAATGAAAATATTATTAAATAAAACTCTAATCGGATTGTTTATTTTTGGATTACAAAGTAGAGACAATGTCTTGAATTCGGCATTACATAAAATCAAATTTGACTTACATTATTCACACTCGTTAGTATGATTTATAGCATAACCAATTCGAAAATTCTATAATCTTATTTAGACAGATGAAATCGGAATCAATACTACACAAATTAAATATGATTAATTAAAGATATGATAATTAAAGAATATAAAAAAATGCATTAACGACCAGTAATTTTGATAGATTTTTCAACAATTTCGAATTGGATATCCTTGAACCAAATTTGTCCAACGCCAAAAATCAAAGCACCATAAGCCATTTTATAAGATTCTTTAGGTACATCCAAAATGATTTCATAACGCTTCCAATCGTTAGTTCCTTTAATGGATCGATCGGTTCTACCATCATGCATATTATCGAAGCCGAGGGGTAATCTGGAATCCTTTTCATCAATTCGCAGCCAAAATCCTGACCATTCCTTTATATCTAAGGTTTTCAGCATACCTGTCATCCGAACGCGCTTACCAAGAAAGGGCTTAGGGTCTATATAATTCATAACCGATCCAAAGCCAGTAATCAACGAATCGATAGATTTTAGATTATAAATCGCTAATCCATCCTTACTCGTTTTATCAATTTCCATTTGATAGCTTTTTGCAGCATTCCCTCCTTTAAACCATTCGGTTGGTGTTTGGAAGGAAAGAAACAAAAAAGACAACGAAGCCGAAATAAGCGAAGTAGAAATTAATTTATTCATGATTGTCTTGATCAATTATTTTAGGCAAAATTAATATAAATAGAATTGCATTTGAATGATCGAAATAATTAGCAAAATTTGATTTATAAATAGCCAGGATCATTCAAATCAGTACCGTAAAAACACCTTTAAATGAATACCCAAAATCTATATTTTTCGATTATAATTAAATAATCCTGAATAATATTTTATGGCCGAAAGTATCACTTTACGTTACCATACCATTTATCTAAAACTTTGCATTCTTGCTCCCAAGACAATTGATTTGATGCTTCTAAGAGATTTGATTTTACTTGCAAGTAAACATCAGGTTGATCAATCAGGAGATTTATATGATCGGCTAACAACTTAGGATTAACATCCTTTACTATCCAGCCTGTTTTATATGTTTCAACAATCTTTCGAACTTCATGTAAGTCTGATGCCAAGACAGGAATTCCTGCGCGTAAATAATCGAACAATTTGTTGGGTAAACTAAAACGATAATTAATATTCGTGTCTTTGTCTAAAGTTAAGCCCAAATCACACAGCTGGGTCAAGCCAAGCAGCTCACAATACGACATTCGAGGAATAAAAATAACCCGATCATCCAACTTTGCTGCAATAACATTGTCTTTCAATTGTTGAATAACATCGCCATTTCCTGCAATGATGAGCACCGCACGATCAATATCTTTCATCATTTCAACGGCCTCCTCCCCTCCTCTATCCACGTTGATGCCATTGCCTTGCAGGATGATCCTAAACTTCCCCGGAGGGAAAACCGATGAAAAATCTTGCTTAGTTTCAATATTTACTTGTGCGTTAGGAATGTTGCGCATCACCTGTATTGCCTCGCTTCCGTAGCGTTTTCGATACAATTCAGCAATTGAATCGTTTACAGTGATCACACGCTTTAGCTTTGGAAAAATTAGTCCTTCAATGGATTCCCAAATGCGTCGAACCAAGGGGCGTTTTTGCAATTCAGGTACACCCGTGAAATACTCATGGGTATCGTACACAAGCATTTTGCGACGAAGTCCTGCAACAATCCATGATGGCAATAAGGTATCAAGATCGTTCGAATGGATGGCATCGCACCTTTTGAACAACAAAAAAAACATGAGTCTCAGATTCAAATTGATATAAAAAAGTGGACCCGAATTGAACCACAATTTGAATCGTTTTGAGGTGTATGGTAAATTAAGCGGTAAGCTCTCCGGGAGCTCTCTGCCAACAAGCATAACCGAATGACCACGATGAATAATGCTGCTACAAACCTTCTGCACCCTTTGATCGGTGAACAAATCGTTGCTTACAGTTACAATTACCTGCATCCGACGAAGGTAAGAGGAGTTTAGATAAATTACATAGAGCTAACCAAAAAACCTATAACAATCATTATCAATATGTTGCACCAGCCCAGAATATGAATAACTGCGAAAGGAGAAAACCAATAGTATGGTTTTACAGCAAACCTTCCTACATTTAACCCAACTCAGTTATGCAAATATCTTTAGAAGTTAGGAACGGGATTTTGATTGCCTTTAGCGGATTTCTTTGGTTATTACTAGAGAACCTACTTGGGCTGCATGGCAAATATCTCGGGTTGCAGCCATTGTTTTTTTGGTTAATCATCCTGGTTCCTCTCACAGGCATCTATTTCAACTTAAAACACAAGCGCGACAAACTGCAGCAAGGTTCTATTACATTTATCGAAAGCTTGCGTTCTAGCTCAATTGTTACGGCTGCCGTTTCTTTAATAAGCCCGTTGTTTGTTTGGCTATACATTGGTGCAGTAAACCCAACCTTTTTGCTGTTTAAGCAGGAAAACGAGTTGAAAATAATTCGCGATTCACAAATTGATGCCAATACGTTAATGCTACGCGAAGACGCAATTAGAAAAAGCTATGAGACAGTTTCTTACCTCGCTTCAGCTTTCGTTTTTGCCCTAGCGGTTTGTCTCAGTTTGAGTATAGTATTAAGCATTTTGATTAGAAAAAAGCCTCTTTTATTAGCAACTTCTTCTAAAGAAACTGTTAATTGATCTTGTTGAAAATTCTATACTTTTCGACCTAACCGCGGCGAGCTTCTTCTTAGCTTCGCAAGTATGAATATCCAAAAGGCAGCAAGCCTAAAATCGCACAACACATTCGGCATCGACGCAATTGGTGATCTAGCTGTTTTTCAATCTGCAGAAGAATTGCCAGCATTGATGGAAAAAACAACAAACCTACCATCATTGATTTTAGGCGGTGGATCAAATCTACTTTTTACACAAAATCCTAGTGGTTGGCTTTGGAAAAATGAAATCAAAGGCATCGAATTGCTTAACGAAGATGAAGACCAAGTTATCGTTAGATCTGGAGCTGGAGAAAATTGGCATCAATTCGTTATACATTGTTTGAGAAACAATTGGGGCGGATTGGAAAATTTATCACTTATACCTGGAAAAGTAGGCGCTAGTCCGATGCAAAATATTGGTGCTTACGGCGTTGAAATCAAAGATGTCTTCGAAAGTTTGCAAGCCATTCGAATTTCCGATGGTGAAATGGTAGAATTCGACAATCTTTCTTGTTCATTTGGTTACAGAGAAAGTGTATTTAAGCGGAAATTGAAAGACCAATACATTATTGTTTCCGTTTCATTTCGGTTAACTAAGCGAAACCATAAGGTAAAAACTGGCTACGGAGACATTCAAAAGGAACTTGAAATGGCTTCAATTACTAATCCAACTATTCAAGATATAAGTCGCGCTGTAATAGCCATTAGAAGTTCTAAATTGCCCGACCCAAACCAGTTAGGAAACGCGGGCAGCTTTTTCAAAAATCCGGTAGTGTCAACCGGTACGGCTGATACTATTCAAGAAAAATACCCCGAATTGGTGTTTTATCCTGCAGGCGATTCGGCTGTGAAATTGGCAGCAGGTTGGTTGATTGAAAAGGCCGGTTGGAAAGGATTTCGCCGAAACGATGCTGGTGTTCACACAAGGCAAGCATTGGTTTTAGTGAATTATGGAGAAGCTACAGGAAAAGAAATCTGGCAATTGTCTGAAGACATCCTACAAGATGTTCAAAATAAATTTGGCGTTACACTCGAAAGGGAAGTGAATATCATCTAATTAAATCCTTCATTTATGCAGTAATGATTTGGAAACAGCCGAAAAGAAAAACTTAGAAAAAGCTGAAAATTGTTATCAGAAATCCGCCAATAAATCTATCCACATTGATCGATTTTCTTAGTTTCGCAGTTCGGCTCACCGACTTGCATGAAGATACTTTTTATTGTTCCATATCCTACCGACAAAGCGCCTAGTCAGCGTTTTCGTTTTGAGCAATACTATAATTTGCTCAACGAAAAGGGTATAGCATACGATATTAGACCATTTCTCAGCAATGAGATTTGGGACATACTTTATCTTCCGGGTAGATTTCCTAAAAAAGCAGCTGGCATTCTAGGTGGATTAATCAAGCGATTTTTCTTGCTTTTCAAGCTAAAGCAATACGATTACATCTTTATTCATCGGGAAGCAACGCCCATCGGCCCCTCATTTTTCGAGTATTTTGCTTCTCGTTGGCTGAAGAAAAAAATCGTGTACGACTTCGATGATGCAATTTGGATTCCCAATTATTCGGAAGCAAATAGCTTTTTCTCGTTTTTGAAAGGGTATGGAAATGTGCACAAAATCTGCACGTACGCTTGGAAAGTATCTTGTGGAAACGAATTTCTGTGCGATTATGCAAGGAAATTCAACTCCAACGTTGTTTACAATCCAACAACAATCGATACCAACAATTACCACAACCGAGTGAAAGATCAATCGGGCGATGAATTTGTAATTGGCTGGACTGGCTCACACTCAACCATTCGTTACATCGGAGAAATTATTCAAGTGCTTGCGGCTCTCGAGAAAAAATACACTTTTACCTTTCGCGTGATTTCAGATTTGAAACCAGAATTTGAACTTGAAAGTCTCGAATATGTAAAGTGGAAAAAGGAAACCGAAATTGAAGATCTTTTGGGCTTCAATATTGGCATAATGCCTTTGGTGAACGACAAATGGGCAAATGGAAAATGTGGCTTTAAAGCCTTGCAATATATGTCGTTGGGGATTCCTGCTCTGGTTTCGCCTGTAGGAGTAAATTCGCGCATTGTTGACCATGGATTGAATGGATTTATTTGTGAAACTCCTGAACAATGGGAAAAGGCAATAGAAACAGTGCTTCAAAATAGGGAAGCGCTCAGGGAAATGTCAAAACAAACCAGAAAAAAAATCATTGATCACTACTCTGTAGAATCGAATTCTGATAATTTTATCAGACTATTTCAATGATATGGAAGAATTGAAAAAAGTTTTAGTTCTAAGCTACTTCTTTACCCCTTGCAATCTCACCGCATCACAAAGAAGTCTTGGTTGGGCTAAATACCTCAATAAATTTGGCTACTATCCAATTATTATTACAAGAAATTGGGATCGCCAAATCAATAAACCAGAAGACATACATCATCCGTCTGGAAAAGAAATAGTGCATGAACAATTCGATACGCATGCAGTATATTATTTGCCTTACAAAGGAAATTTGCGCGATAGACTTTACACAAAATATGGTAAGACGCGTTTCAAATATTTGCGAAAAGCCTTGTCATTTATAGAATTATTCGGACTTCATTTTAAAGTATCATTTATTCCATTTTCGAATATTTACCATTTCGCAGATCAATATTTAAGCAATCACACAGAAATTAAATCACTTATTGTTACTGGAAATCCTTTCGAAATATTCAGATTTGGTTATTTATTAAATAAAAAACACCAAATTTCATGGATTGCTGATTATCGCGACGATTGGAATACATCAACAGTTACATACTCTAGAGGACCATTAGAGGGATTACTGAAAAAGCTTGAAATACGAAGCGAGAAAAAGTACATTTCCACAGCATTTTGTATTACAAGTGTTTCGGAAGTTTACACAAATAAAATTGCCGATTTTAATGGAGTTGACGGAAAGGTTTTGTTGAATGGTTTTTTTCCTGAAGATTATAAAAACTATCTCAATCTACCGTTATACGAGGAGTTCACAGTGGTTTACAATGGAATGTTGTATCAATCGCAAACGATAGAAGTAATTTTAGATGCATTTAAAAAATTAGCCGATACATTTCCAGAACATAGAAGCCACATTAAACTGAGATTTCCTGGGATTTTATTTCTCGTTGAAGTAGCCGAAAGAGTAAAGAATCATATGAAAGGATATGAGGATATGCTCATTATGACTCCGAGAATTTCACGAAACGAAGTACTCGAAATTCAAGCAAAAGCACATATTTTATTGATGGTCTCACACAAAGGAGCCAAAGGAATTCCGTCAAGTAAAATCTATGAATATTTGGGTTTAGGAAAACCAGTTATGATTTGTCCGGGCGATGATGATATTCTCGACCAAACATTTAAACCTTATAATTTAGGCAGTATTGCAAACACTGTTGATGAGGCATTTGACCAGTTAAAACAGCACTTTGCGCGGTATTTAAACGGTCAATCGGACAGTCAAATTCCAGATCGAAATTTCACTGATCAATTTTCGCGCGAGCATCAATCGGGAGTATTGGCAGAATTGCTGAATAAATTAGAACATTCCACCCAACCCAGGAAGTAAATTTCCAGCAGCGGCGCGCATTTCCGACTCATTTACACTTTCAGCCTGCTCCATTGCCCGTTGAAATGCAATTAACATCAAGTCGGCAATTTCTTCAGCATCTCCACGCGATGCCAATTCTGGCGAAACAGTAATGCCAACAAGCTTTTTATTGCCATTCATTTGCACAACAATATCGCTACCTGGCGAATTTCCAGTTACAGAAATTTGATCGAGACGTTGCTTCATCTCTTCCATTTTCTGCTTCATTTCCATCATTTTACCAAACATATTCCGAAATTAAATTCTTATGCAAATATATTTTTACAATTGCACAGAACAACCAAATTCAATTTAAAAAATTGGATAGGCTTCCCCCGTCAAAAAAAGCCGGGGTCACGTGTTCGGCCATACAAGGTATTTGCCTCACCCGTTAAGCCGAAACTGCTCCATTTGATTATTCTACTCCTTAAAATCATCCTTTCGCATCCAATTCTTGTAAATAATGCCGTTTGGAGTCTACTTTATCGCAGAAAAAACATCCAGTTATTCACTATTACACTTATCAACAGCGGTTTATAACCTGCAAACAAATAAGAAAGTCTGTAGCAATAACAAGGCTTAGCGCCAAATTAGATAGTTTATAACTAAGTGAATATCATGTGTATAAGAATGATATCGATTTTTAGCGATACTATTAGATAATTTCCATCTTTGATAAAGAAATGCGTTGCACAGTTCTTTAAACTTTAGTTCAGTAATGAACACCTGCACGTGGTTCTGTTAAGGAACTTTATCGATTTCTGTTCAAAAGATCACATCCTATGAACACCAAGAAATCCTGATAAATCGCAGATGGTTAATGTATAGATCGAAAGAGCCGCAGTTTAAACGGAGCAGAAGTTGAGATACTTTGGCTTACGAATCCTGACAATGCTATTTGATTCGAAACTTGAACCATGATGAAGAAATACAAAACAAATGTCTGAGATGGCAATTGTTCTAAAGTAATTCGGACTGATTTATTTGGCATGCAGATTAAGTGAAAAGACTTGTGGAAAAGCAGCTCAAGGGTTTCAAATTACGATTTGAATACCTAGAAAAAAGGGGAATAAGTGTTAAAGCTTGTTCCCCTTTTGCTTTTTCATAAATCAACTCAAATATTCGATTCCACTGCCTTTACTACAGCACGAATTACTTCATCAACCAATTCGTCGTTCAAATCTTCGTATACAGGCAAACTAATCTCCCTGCTAAAATTGTAGTACGTTATTGGATAATTTCGAATGTCATATCCTTTCGATTTGTAATAGCTCATCATCGGAACTGGAATGAAATGCACATTCACACTCACATCTTGATCGAAAATTGCTTGCATGATTCTGTCGCGGGTTGGCTCATCTATTCCTTTGATGCGCAAAGGATACAGATGGTATGAACTCGTTTTTTCGTCTGATTCTGTTGGAGGAAGTTCTGCCCAATCATACCCTTTAAATGCTTCATGGTATTTGTGCATGATCAATTTTCTACGAGGCAAAACCTCTCGATCATAACGATCTAACTCTACTAAACCGATCGCAGCCATGATATCGGTCATGTTGCACTTATAACCTGGCTCGATAACATCGTATTTCCAGTTGCCCTTTTGCATTTTTGCTAAGGCATCTTTGTTCTGGCCATGCAAGGTTGAAATGCACAGCGCTTTGTAAATCTCTGTATTGTCGAATGGTTCAGGCAAATTCAATGCTACAGCGCCGCCTTCGGCTGTAGTGAGATTCTTTACGGCATGAAACGAAAATACCGATACATCTGTTAGCGCACCGGTATGCTTCCCTTGGTAAAAAGCCCCTATAGAATGTGCGGCATCCGAAAGCACCAAAATCCTACCTAACTTTTCTTGATTCGGATGATTGGGTTTGAACAACGCTTTCACATCCGGCGAAGCCACCAAACGGTTAATTGCATCAAAATCACATGGCAAGCCCGCAAAATCTACTGGCATAACAACCTTCGTCTTCGAATTGATCAAATGCTTGATACAATCCGGATTGATATTGAAATCGTCCAATTTCACATCCGCAAAAACCACTTTGGCTCCACAATGCTCAACAACATTGGCAGTTGCTGAATACGTGTAAGCTGGCAAAATTACTTCATCGCCCGGCCCAACACCATACCAACGCAACATAATTTCTAATCCCGCTGTAGCAGAATTTAAACACAATGTTGATTGAACTCCGCAATAAGCACTTAGTCGTTTTTCTAATTCCTTGGTTCTTGGCCCGGTGGTAATCCAGCCAGATTTCAGGGCTGCAACTACTTCATCAATTACTTCCTGACTGATATGTGGCGGTGAAAATGGAATCATAGTTCTGTATTATTCCCCAAACTTATCTTGAAACATTGGTAAAAAGAGGCATGTAAGAAATAATGTAATATTAAAACCTATTTAAGTGCCTGATTTAGTGTTAATTAAAATTTTCCTGCTCTAATGCGATGTTTCTTCAGTAACCCTTATAAAATTGGATAGTAAAGGATGCCTTATAACACCCGATATGAATCTGATTACACTCAACACTATATGAAAAAACGCCTACTTCTTCTTTCATTGGTGATAACTTTAGCGTTCTTAGGAAAATCTCAAACTTTCGTTCAGAATTTCTCTACATCATCAAGTGTATCCACATACTTTAATCCTAGTCCGGCGAATAACCAATTCACTTGGATGGGCGGGCCTTCGCAAATAAACTATCAGATCAATCAGCAAAGGCTTCGGGTGCAAAAAACTGGCAACGGAAACCAGCAAGGCAGCATCGTTCGGAACACCAATTTTAGCGGCAATCCTCAAGCGATGTTTATTCGATTCGACTGCAGTTTCCAAGGAAATTCAAGCGCCGTAACTGATGCTGTCGTTTTTCAATTGGGAAGCGGCTTTAGCAACAATGCAATTACTGAAACAAACGCAAATACTTACGCACAATTCGGCATCAATTCACTTGCCTCAAACGGACAATTTAAAGTGCGCGACATCACAGGAAATCAGGTATCTACAAACACATTTACCAGTGTTTCTATTACCGATGACGACGACGATTCGGACGATGAAGATGACAGTGACGACGATGATGACGATGATTACTCTGATGTAACTGCGATAACAATGACTCAGTTTACTTGGGTAATCAATAACACAAATACCACATTAAACTATACGGGTCCAAATGGATTACCAAGAACATTGGCTACCGACAAAACCGACATTTGGGTTGGTACTACTTTGGTTTACAGTGCAGTAAATGTTCAAACACCGTCAAATTCTCCGAATCATTTCAAGATTACTTACAAAGGTTCTAATGGAATGAAAATGTTTCTTGACAACTTCCGAATCAATTCACCTTCACAATCATTTCCTGGAGGCGCTTACACCGTTGGAAGCACTGGCAATTTCAGGTCGTTCACTAACAGTGGAGGAATTTTCCAAGAAATGAGCTATTACTCAGGAATATCAAGCAATGTAACACTGAAGGTTGTATCAGATATTAACGGTGAAACAGGAACTTTTTCCCTTCCCCAGCTTGCTGGAATGAATCAATATCAAGTAAGCATTCGTCCAAACAATACAACCACCAGAACCATCACAAGCGCTACCACAGTTAGTACAAATGGAATGTTCTGTTTCAATGGTTCCGACAATATTCTTATCGACGGTAGATCTATCGGTGATGTTTCAGAAAGCTTCTCTACGCCCAAACGATTGATTTTTGTAAACAACCATACTGGCAGTCCCACTATTCAATTCAGAAACGGATCATCCAATAGCGCAGTTAAATTTTGCAGAATCGAAGGTGCATCAACCAATGCAAATCAAGGATTATTACAAGTAGGAGATGCTGCTTTAACTGCTGCCAACCGCGACATAACCTTTCAATACAATTTGATAACAAGTGCTACCAGCGCATCACCGAGGTACGGCATTTTAATCGCCGGAACGGTTGGCTATGAAAGCAGAAACATTGCGATCAACAGCAACGAAATTACCGACATCTATACACCAAGTTCTGCATCAGGTTATATCGCTATTGGCGACAATTTGCGAGCAGTTCGTATTACCAACAACCATTTGTACCAAGTTTCGGCTGGAACTCCAGGAAATTCAGCTACCTACGTTTCAATTATAGGAGGAAAAAGTGGTGGGAATTCGAACAATTGCGACTCAATTTTTGTCACCAACAATTACATTGGCGGCAAGGCCAGATTTGCACTTGGACAAGCATGGACAATGACAACTTCGAGCAATATGCCGATGCGAATTCGTGCAATTGACATTCGAATTCCGGCAGCCTCAACAGCATTTATTGAAGGAAATGTGATCAACAATTTCAACATGACCTTCACAAGAACTACAAATACCAACGAATACAGTTTCAGAGGAATATTTATTAACCAAGGAAAAGCATTCGTTAGAAATAACACAATTGGTAGCCGAGATTCGTTGGTTTTTAACTCCTCAGCCAACAATACCGTTGGAGGAATTTCTGCCATAGGAATCGAATTTAACGGCGCTGAAGGGATTGTCGAAAGCAACGCCATTCGTGGTATGGTTGGAGCTGTTTCAGGCGGTGGTGATTTTGGAATCGATATTATAGGAATTCGCGTTGGAGCAACAGGTTCGGGCATACAAATTCGCAACAATACCATCGGCCATCGAATCCAAACTGCAAGCTTAAGAACCAGAAGCAGCACTAAAAAACAAACCGTTACTGGTATCCTCAGCATGAGCAATGGTGTAAACATTGCAGAAATCTATGGGAACTATATTTCGGGCCTTTGTGATTCTTCTACCCATTCAAATTCTTACGCAAGAGGTATTTTTCACAATGGTACAGCGGGCGTTATACTTCGAAACGATACGATTTGCAATCTGCAATCATTTTCTACCTCCGATCAATGGGGAACCAACCAGGGTGCTGCTGGAATTTTAATGTTGACGCATACTGGTGATGCCAATATCTACAACAACATCATTCATACAATCAGTTCATCTTCTGCCACTTCGATAGCATCGCACACTTCAGGAATTGTTTCTGCAGCGCCAGGAATTTCGAAAGTGTATGGAAACAGAATTTACAATCTACTGAATCGATCTACTTATGTGAATAATCAAGGGCCTATCGTTTCGGCCATCAACAGTGGAGACAAAGAAGCAGGTGGTTCATTGTATATCTACAACAATATGATCACATTAGGTATATTTCCAAATGGCACAAACAACAACCAAAAAGTTGGAATGATCGGCATTTGGCATGGCAACGACACCCGGAACAACCCAGTTCAATTCTCTTTCAACACAGTGTTTATCGGAGGAACCGAATCGGGAGCATCCAATTCAACTTATGCGTTTTACAGGGGCAACAATTGGAGCATCAACATTCCAGCGCCCGCTTACGTACAAAACAATATTTTCTGCAACGCCAGAGTGGGAAGTTCAAGACACATCGGATTCGGTTCAGAACTTACATCACCAGCAATTACTGCATCGAACAACAACATTCTTTTTGCAGCAATAGCAAGCAATTCGACCCGCTGGGGAAGCAATTTTCAAAATTTGGCAGGTTGGCAATCACTTACAAGCAAAGACCAACATTCATATTTCGAAAACATTGCTTCGGTTTCGGCTTCTCAAACAGCCTGTTTTACAAGCGTTTTCACATCTTCTGGCACAGCCGATTTACACGTTCCTCAGTGCGAAATTCGTGTGAACAGCAAAGGAATGGTCGTTACGTCACCATTGGCAATAAATACAGATATTGATGGCGAATTCAGACGCGGAACCGACATTGGCGCCGATGAAGTGTTCAATGTAAAAACCTTTACGGGCGCAACCAACGCAGATTGGAACACCGACAGCAACTGGGATTTCAAACAAAAACCATCCTGTGCCGACAGCATCATCATTGCGGCATTTCCTTCCACAACACCAACGCCAGCGGGCAATGTAAATGTGGTTCGTGCACCAATCATGACGGCAGGACAACAAGCATTTTTCAAAGGCATAGACATTAAACCATCGGCAATCCTTACGATGAATGGAAATTCAAGTCTCGAAGGTTGTTGGTTCGACGGTTCGGCGCGTATCCGCGGAACATTGACGCAGCAAAACAGTGTGGCTTTGTTGGCTGGAAATGTAGAACTTATAGGAACTTTGAACTCTGGCACTTCACATTGGACCATTAACAACGATTCTTCATCGTCGCAATGGAGCAATAACACTGGCTTGAGAAGCTTCATGGCCAGCTACAATGCTCAGAAAGACAGCATTAAGTTCAGTGCTACTCCAAGTATGGCTGAATTAAATAGCTTGACCGTTAGAAACGCAGGAAAAATGCAGTTGAACGGAAATTCGAACTTAACCTTAAAACTGAAGTCGACAGGTGTGATCCGCCTCAACACAGGCGCTGAATTGATCACAAACAGTCGTCATGTTGACCTTTATGGAACAATTGATTCTTTGGCCGACGGTACCATAGTTTCAGATCCAGCAACAAGATTTCGTGTAAATGGTTCAGCCAATGTAATCGGCTATTTAAAATTCAAACCTGGTCACAACGTAGTAAAATCACTCAAACTAAACAGAAACACGCAAGGTTCGGTGCGACTAGGAAGTCCATTAACAGTGCTCGACAGCCTAGTGATGAACTCCGGAATTCTATACACATCAGCCACCAATCTTCTCACAGTTGCCGACAATGCTAAACTTGTGGGCTTTGGATCTTCCAATAATTACATCGATGGCCCAGTGATGAAGCAGTTTAGCTCAGGCACTGCAGAATTTCTCTTCCCCGTAGGGAAAAATGGCAGATTTAGACCTGTAAACGCAGTAAATGAAGGAGGAAACGCGCTCACCGCGGAATACTTCAATTTCGGCGCTGCTTCATCATTCAATACCAACAATGTGGACGGAAATCCGATGGAAGTAAAAAACCTAGAATACTGGATGATTCAACCACCTGCGCCATCGCCTGGACAAAGCGCGACATTTACATTTAACTGGGGAGCAGAAAGCGGCATCACGGAGCAAAACAATGTTATGATGCGTTTGCGAATTGCAGCTTGGCAGGCAGACAAACAACAATGGAAGGAAATTGGGCCAGTGGCATCAAATGCGGGAGGTTCAACGGCCGAAGGTTCTATAACTGCTGATGCAACCAATTTATTTGGACCTTTCACTTTTGGCGTACTCGACAATGCAGCACTGCCAGTTGAATTGCTCGAATTCTCAGCAGAACCTATACAAGAAGACGTATTAGTAAAATGGACAACCGTTTCGGAGATCAACAATGATTATTTCGAAGTGTATCGATCAACAGACGCGTTAAAATTTACACCAATTGGTCGTGTTAATGGATCAGGAAATGCCAATCACCTAATTAAGTACGAATTATTAGATCCGATGGCTGCTCGGCAACGCGCTGAAGTGCTGTATTACCGATTGAAACAAGTAGATTTCAACGGAGAATTCAGTAATTCAGAAATTGTTCCAGTTCAATTTGAGCAATCAGCTTCGTTTCAGCTTGTGCATGCATCATTTGAAGATGGAAAAGGCTTGAGTGGTGCATTTACCAACAATGGGAAAGGACAAGTGAAGGTTTTCTGTTTCGATATGAATGGAAAAATGATTCTTCAACAAACTATTTCGTCAAATGAAGGGATAAATCATTTTAATGTTCCTGCAGACGGAATGGCTCGAGGTGTTTATACCATTCAGGTTGTTTACAATGGATCTTGCCAATCGGCGAAAGTGTCAAAAGCATTTTAATTGTGAAAAGTAAATAATTAGCGACTTAAAGAAGTATTTTGCTTTCCTCCAGATTTTCGAAGAAGAATAAAATCGAAAATCCCTTCGATATAGCCCGTTCCGTAGCTTAAATGTAAAATATAAAACGACCAGCAAACCTGAATAAATTGGATGAATGATTTAGCCAATCGAATAGCACTATAAATCGAAAGCGCGAGGTAAGCGAAGATGCCTAAAACCCAAAATAATCCTAAATATTCATTTACTAAAAATGCGACTGGAAGTGCGCATAAGTACGCCACCCAAATAGGTGGAATTAATTGGCGAAGAGTAGTAACAGTTGCTTGTTCTCGATTCACAAAAACCTTCCAATAACCATATTGGCGATATTGACGAAACAGCTTGGAAAATGAAGAACGAACGTAATATTTAGCACGAATTTCAGGATTAAGAAAAATCTTCGATCCTGATTTTAGTAGCCTGAAATTAAATTCATCGTCCTGATTCCTAGCTAGAATAGGATTAAACAAACCGATACGTTCGAAAACCGATCTCCGATAAGCTCCAAAAGCAACAGTATCAACATAACCAGAGCGTTCACCTGTTCTGAAATAAGCATTTCCTACGCCAAAAGACGACGACATGGAAATCGCAATAGAAGCAGTTTGTTCATCTTCAGAGATGGTATCGAGAACTCCACCAACACAGCCTGCATCGGGATGATTGCTTAAAGTTTCTACACACAATCGCACATAATCGGATGCAATTTCAGCATGAGCACCCAAAATAATTACTACGTCTGTTAATACTGCTTGGATACCATAATTGAGTGCAAATGGAGTGGTTTGTTCGGGATTATCAACCAATTGAACCATTGGATTGGATTCAAACCGCTGAATTATTTCTCTGGTGTGATCGGTGCTTCTGCCATCGCAAACAAGTACATGCAGTAATTCCTTCGGATAATCGGAAGCGAGAACAGACTCAACACATTGCTGGATGTGTTTTTCCTCATTGCGACAAGGGATAACGACAGAAACTTTAAGACGACTTGACATTTCGAAGCAAAAGTGCGTAAAAGAATGCAAAGAAAACAACACCTGCTTGGGCTTCAAGAATACCTTCAACAAATGCGTTTACAAAAGTTAGAATTAAAAAACCCACCATTGAAAAATCGCGTTGAACAATCGAATAAAACATCGGAACAAGAAAAACAAAAAATAGGCTGATCATGCCTAAAATTCCGAGAGCAACAGCAGTTTGAAGAAACTGATTGTGGGCATTTAGTTGGCGGTTTTCAATTCCTGTAAAACCATTTTCATGGTATTTTTTTGTGAGTTCAATATTAACATCTCCAGTTCCAACTCCCCAAGGATGCTCAGTAATAAGATCAAGAGCAGAATTCCAAATTAAAATCCTCGCTGCATTGCTTTCTGTGTCATTCACATCGATTTCACTGATGTTTTTAACAGTATCAAACCCTTTTAAGAAGCGCTCGAAAATAGCTTGATTTAAAAAGATTGCATAAAAGAAAGCAATGCCAAAAAATCCCGCAACAATGATTTGCTTAAGATTTGAAATTCGATTCTTTAGAAATCTGAATAAATAAAATATGCAAAAACCAAACAATAAAATAATGTTCACCTTTGAGGCAAGGAAGAAGACAGATGTGGCAAGAGACACCAATGCAATTCCAAACAGAAAATTATACTTCTTAGGTATATCAAAAAAACCCTCCACCAATAAAATGATGGCTAGGATGAAATACATCGACAAATAAGATGGATGGAAAATTGGAGAAAACGCTCCGTAACTTAATACAACTCCATCTACAAAAAAAGCACTCCAAAAACTTCGCAACAATAAAAATGATGCAACCACTGCACTAGAAAAGCAAAATACATATTGAATTCGTTTCTCAGTAATTTTATTTAAGTCGGGTCGAGCAAATAATAGGAATGGGAAAAACAGCAATGACAACTTTATTTCCAAGTGCATAATTGCTTTATCAATATTCTCAGACCAAAAAATGCCGATAACATTGAAAAGAAAAAAAACGATTAATGTAATGGCCGACTTAGAAGTGAAAAGCTCATTGAATCGAAGCTTCCAACCATTAGTGAAAAGATAAACAAGAAATAATACAGCTATAAACAATGGGATCCACGCTGGAAAAACCGGCAGAGATGCAGCCAAAATCGCAGTGGAATAAAAAAGAAAATGCTTCGGTGCGATCATTTTCATTTCAAAGCAGATTCGTAAATAGAATAAAACTGCTTTGTAGTGGTCGATTTTAAAGCCCTTTCTCCAATTAATTTTTGGTTGGTTTTAAGACAAACATCAGAATCCAATTTTAAAGCTTCTTCAATTGGATTTAATTCAGGATTGTATACAATACCGTTGATGCCCGATTTTATCCATTCTTCAGATACAGGAAGATCAGGAACGATAGGCAAGCAATCGGCCGACATAGCTTCCAGCAGGCTCACTGAAGTTCCATCACTTTCGGGCAATGAAATATAGATTGATGACTTGGAATACCAAAATGCATTTTGTTCAACATTGAGCCAACCCGTAAATTCAAAAGCCGTTTCAGGTAACAATGAGTGAGCTAATAACTTTAAAGATGCAGTTTGATCACCTTCTGCACCAATCACCAATTTCCAATCCTTGTGAGTAGAATAAAATTCTGCAAATAGTTTGATAATTAAATTGATTCGATACAATGGTTTGTGCAAGCGGTTAGAATAAACTAAATTCTCTTTAATGGAAGACTTTACAGGAAATATACCATATTGAATACATTGTAGATTGTTGTGATTAGGAACCAAATTACGAATAGCCGAAATCATCTGTTTCGAATCTCCAGTTATCGCAAAACTATTCTTGAGAACAAACTTGGCAATAAATCGATGAATAAAACTTTTTTGGGGCACTAGTAAAACATCACTTCCCCAAGCAGTTGTAACAATTGGAACTTTGGTTTTATTAGCAGCTAAACAAACAAAAAATGCCAATCGATTAACCTGATGAATATGAATGATATCAGGATTTTCACTTTTCAAATATTTTATAATTTTTAAATAAGACTTTATCCAAATAAAAACATTCGAGCCACGAAAAGGCGCAACAACAGAAGAATTCGTTCCTGAAATATTATAATTGGTCTCTCCAATGTATCCTAAATTATCTATGATTGGTAAAATTGAGAAACAATAATTAGAGAGGTGGATGCCTTCGGGTCCGACTTGAATTACCTTCATTTTTGGAGTATTTTATGAATGAGTAATTCCAACTTTTTCACCTGATGTTTTCTGTGAAGTAATTCAAATTTGTCTTTGTCTAAATCCAATGAGTCCTTAGCCTTCCACAAAGAAAATGCGGCCAAAATTGCGGATGCGATTTCATTAGGATTGCTAAAATCAGCAACATATCCAGCATTAAGTTGGCGAATCAATTGAGCTGCGACATCATTAGGATCAATCACCGCAATAATGGGCTTTTTAACCGATAGGTAATCAAACAATTTACCTGAATACACACCTTTACGATCGTCTGCTGGAAGAATCAGCAAATTCGCATCAGCATTGCCCATATAAACAATTGATTGCAACTGACTAACCTTAGGAATAAACTTACAGTGATTTACAAATTCTTGAGGAATCTGAAAATTGCGATGCGTACCAATAAAACAGATCTCGAAATCGAAATACGTTTGATTTAATGCAACTTTTAATCCTTCAAAAAAAGTTGTTGGTTTTATGAGGCCATAAAAAGTACCTGCATAAACAATCGTAAATTTTTGATTAAATTTATTTTCAAAGTTCAAGTCATGGTTAAAGCCATTTCGAATCTCCTCAAAATACTTAACATTGGGCATCAATAAGCGAAATTGATCTAAAATCGGCGCACTGACTGATGTGATAGCATCTGCTTTTTTACCAATTTCCTTTTCATAATACACTAATTTTTTCCGAGTTAAAGATGGCAGCAATTTGTTCATCGACATTTCATCCCGCATATCGGCAATCCACTTAACCTCATTGTTTTTATTGAGAAAACGTATTACAGCCAAATGAGATTCTACAGGAGAAAATGAGCTAATTACCAAATCAATTTTCTTTTCTTGATGTAATTTGGATAATTGCGCCGAAACAGCCTTCATCCATCCCGATTCGGGAAGTGGATCCATTCGAGCAGAAATCAAGTTCCATCCAACTTTAATCAAATGCTTCCATTTTGCCTCACCAGCATAAAACTTAGACCTTTTAAATAAAACATTATTGGATAACCTATAAATTGTAATTCCGCCTAAAACCTCATAGTTTAAATCATTGAGATTTTCTCTCAATGTAATTACAGAAACCCTAAAACCATTTAGACTCAAATAATGCGCAAAGGCATCCATCCGATTAACGGCAACGCTGATTCTAGGAGGATACCAGACCGTAACAAGGGTAATATGTGGCTGATTATCCAAAAACTTCCTCTATTTTAGAAATTAAACGACTCATCACAACATTTCTATTAAAATCATTGTGAATATAGGCTATGTTTTCATTTGAGCGCTGAAACTCATTCATCTTCAACCTTTCACAAATGCGATCAAAAACATCAAGCGCGGTTTCTTGATTACAGAAGTTAACAAATTGATGAGGTTGATTCCAAATTACTTCACTGCCATAAGCTAGGGCTTCCAACACAGATAAAGAAAAACCATCATGTTCAGTTAACCGAATAAATATTGGAGTATTAGATTGCAAAACTTTCATTTCACCTTGATTAATCCAACCTCTAAACTCAACATTAGAAGGAAAATCCACCAATTTATCACCGTCAGATCCAACAATTATAAAAGGAATATCAGGATGATTCATTGCAAATTTTCTGATTGTTTGCCAACCATAAAAATCCTCTCTTCCCTTTGCAACATATGAATAAACAGCAAGTTGATTAAATCGGTTTACAATTGACTTTTCAGGCAACCATTTATAATGAATCAATTCGGCATCAATGCCTATCGTTTTAAGTTCATCAATTAACCAAGGCGCATCACAAAAATGCTGAGCATGATCAATATACTTGCGGTAAATTGTACCATTTTCAGCACGCTTTAATGCCAACAAAACATCTGTTCCTTGCCATTGCATCCAAATTTTCCGATGCTTCTTCATGGCCAAATCCAATGAACCACTTTGATCTGAAACACCGTTCATAGAGATCATTCCATCAGAACGCCCAATTCTCAATGCAAATTCAAGTTTCGCCCATTTAGAATTGTAGGTATCCAAAAATTTAAAGGAATGCCTTTCACTGTAATCGCTCAGATTTTGGGCAATTCGCTCCGAAAAATAAGGAAGTCCGTTTATCAGTATTTTCACGCTGCGGGTCCGAGGATTAGTTTTCGATACCAATACAATAATACAAGATAGTATATACTTAAAACTATCGAATAGCAAATGAGCGTGAAATTCAGCGACAAATCAAACCAACTTCCGGCTACAAACATCAATAAGCTTAATAAATAACCTATTAAACTTATTACATACGCTTGTTTTTGACGCTGCTTAAGAATGGCTGTTCCCGAAACAACGCCAGATAGAATATTAAACAACAATGCAGGTGCCATGTACCTTGCCATTTCGCCAGCATCTTTCCACTTTTCTCCTAAATAAATCTCGAAAATTTCTGGACCAAAAACAACAACCACAAGCATTGCAGGAATTGAAAATGCAGCCATTAATTTAATTGATCTATAGAATATTGCAATTTCTTTTTCTCGATCTCCTGAAGAAATACCTACTTCCCGAAAATACAATTGTCCGATAGCACTTCCAACCAAATTTAAAGGAGCTCTCACGTAGCGAGTCATCAAAGCAAAAAGCCCCAATGCTGCAGCACCATAATTTCTTGTAATGATCCAATACAATAAAAATTGGGTTGCTAAAATATCGGTAAAAGCATGCAACGAATTAATCGTTGGAAAGTCTTTATGTTCATTTGCCAAAACTGAAATTTCTTGGCGATTTAAATCAGACCTACGAAAATCTTTTCTGCTAAAAACAGTCATTGTAATTACTGGAATCAACACCCCTATCAACCAACCCAACACCAACCCATGTACACCAAACCCCACATATCCTAGAAAAATATACCCTCCATTTTGCGCAAACGATTGTATTATTCTGGCTGATGTGATTATTGGATAATTCCCTTTTCTAATCATCCATTGGTTAAAAATCGATAACAAGCTCAACAAAAATACAGCAGGAGAAACCAATACAATAAGCGGCTCTAGCTCTGGTGTTTTGTACATTTTAGCTATGCCTTCAGAAAAAAACATGGTTATTCCTGATAAGACCGATATACAAACAGCAATACATAATGATAAAAGCAACAATTGTCGAGCTGATTTTTCTTGCTTTGGAATGAGAAATGCGAATTCATATCGACCCGCAGCAGCAATAGCTATAAGCGATGCCAATGCAAGGAAATTCTCTTGAACAGCAATTTCTTCCGGACTAAATAATCGAGCCACAAAAGGCGCAAAAATGAACGGAATAATTTGAGCAACGGTATTTCCAGAAAATAGGATCAAGAAATTTTTTAAATATTGCTTGCTATTACTGATCATGCCAATTCAGGGGAAGTAAATTCAACCGAAACAATCAATATGGCCAAAAGTAACCAGCCCCCATTGAGCACAAACCAGGCAGATGGCATTGCACCAACTCCGAAAGAAATTGCCACAATCATCAACCATTGAAAAAATTTCCAACGTTGTGTTACCGAAATTTTCCAAGACCGAATTGCGGCAAAAAGGAAAGAAAGCAAAAACAATAGCAGCATCGGTATCCCATATTGAGATCCGAGTTCGGTAAGCATCTCATGTGGACTGTTTACGGTTCCTGTGACCTTGGGGAGTTTTCCAGTATTGCTTAAATGTGCATATTGACCGGGCCCTACACCAGTTAATGGCTTTTGATTAATTAAAAAAAGGCCATTTTCAATCAAATGCTGTCTTACGATATCAGACGACATCGTATTCTCAGAGTTATACTTATTAAAGGCTTCAGCAAATTTCTTAATTCCCACCTCGGTAGCCACTGAATCTGCAGGAGAAAAAATCGGTTTCCCTGCCTCAAATCGAACTGTTACTATGGACTTTAATAAGTATTCATCGCGCTTCTTCCAAATAGGGCCCAAAAAAATCGGATGGGTAATAATTACTATTAGCAGCAAAGCTATTAAGAGCAACATCCACCTGAAATAGAATTGTCGTAAAAATGATTTATTGATTATCAGATAATTCAATACACTATAAACAATAAGGGCTTCCGAAAGGTATTTTCCAATACGAGAATCAGCAATAAGTGAGAAAAATAAAAGCGTAAATAATATGGCGAAACTCCGCTTAAGTGATTTTAATATTGCCGGTTTTACAAGAAAAATAATAAATGCAGTAGCAAATAAATACACCAAAAAAGTATTGGGATTGTCGTAAATAAAAACTGGCGCATATGTAATATTTCCAATTGTATAATGGAGCAATTTTTCGGTATGCCTGCCAGCGATATGAATTCCTGTATAATACTCGAGCCAAGCAACAAATGAATAAAACGTAAAAACAAGAGTAGACAACTTGAATATAAGGTCTGCAAATGTCTTTCTGCCCAGATATTGAAAAGTTAAAAATATGATTCCGACCGTAAAAGCTTGTAAAACCATCGATCGTACATCCATTAATCCCGATTTAAAATTCGCCACAAATGGCAAGTAGCAAATCGCATAGAGCGTTAACAAAAAGAAAACACCAAGTGCATACTTCTGATAACGAAATAACCGTGTTAATGAGCAGCGCCATAACAGGAAGCCGAACAAAAACACGGATAAAAATAAATATGGATAAACTGTCATAAAGCCTATTGATACCGGAAATACGAAGGCATCAAAAGGGAACAACAAAAACCAAATCGTGAATATGAGTGAGAAAAAACGCTCCGAGTAAAAAAATGCAGAAGGCGTTCCTTGGCGAATCATATTCTATATCGCATTATCGTGCAATACTTACTGCACGGGTTTCACGAATTACAGTAACCTTCACCTGACCAGGATAGGTCATTTCATTTTGGATCTTTTGCGAGATATTGAATGAAAGCATCTCAGCGTCTTTGTCAGAAACCTTTTCACTTTCTACAATTACACGAAGTTCTCGACCGGCTTGAATAGCAAAAGTACTTGATACGCCAGGGTGAGAAAGCGCAAGTGCTTCCATATCTTTCAGACGCTTGATGTAAGACTCCACAATTTCACGACGAGCACCTGGGCGCGCACCAGAAATCGCATCACACACTTGAATGATCGGAGAAATCACGCTAGTCATTTCCACTTCATCGTGGTGAGCACCAATGGCATTGCAGACTTCAGGTTTTTCCTTGTATTTTTCTGCAAGCTTCATCCCCAAGATTGCGTGTGGCAATTCTGGTTCATCATCAGGAACTTTACCGATATCGTGCAGCAATCCGGCACGCTTTGCCAATTTCACATTCAAGCCAAGTTCAGCGGCCATAATCGCACACAAATTTGCTACTTCGCGGCTGTGTTGAAGCAAATTCTGACCATAAGAAGAACGATATTTCATACGACCAACCATGCGGGTTAATTCAGGATGTAAACCATGAATTCCTAGATCGATACAAGTACGTTTACCGGTTTCTACAATTTCATCGTCGATCTGGCGCTTCACCTTTGCAACAACTTCTTCGATACGTGCTGGATGGATACGACCATCTGTAACCAATTGATGCAGAGATAGTCGTGCAATTTCGCGGCGAACCGGATCGAAACAAGAAAGAATAATAGCTTCGGGTGTGTCGTCAACAATAATTTCAACGCCTGTTGCTGCTTCAATAGCACGAATGTTACGGCCTTCACGACCGATAATCCGACCTTTCACTTCATCATTTTCGATGTTAAAAACCGACACTGAATTCTCAACAGCATGCTCAGTTGCAACACGTTGGATAGTTTGCACTACGATACGCTTCGCTTCTTTGTTTGCAGTTAAGCGGGCTTCATCCATGATGTCTTTAATGTGCGATGCAGCTTCAGTCTTAGCTTCGTTTTTCAACGCTTCAACAAGCTGATTTTTCGCATCATCGGCAGATAAACCAGCAATAATTTGTAGCTGCTCTACTTGCTTGCGGTGCATCTTTTCGATTTCGGTTTCCTTTCGAGCCAATAACTCATTTTGGCTCTTCAAACTTTCTTTGGCGGTGTCTAGCTCAACTTGTTTACGACGGGTTTCTTCAAGCTTTTGAGCCAGAGTACTTTCCTTTTGCTTCGCACGATTCTCGCTTTGTTGAACCTCCTGATTTCTAAGTTGAATGGTCTTTTCATGCTCTGCTTTCAACTGAAGAAACTTTTCCTTCGCCTGGAGCATTCTTTCCTTTTTTAAGACTTCGGCCTCTGATTCAGCATCTTTTACAAGTTGCTCACTTTTTTTCTCGATCGATTTACGGATCGCAGTCGAGGCTAGCGTATAACCGCCTCCAAGCCCTGCGAGCGCAACAATCAGGTAAATTGCAATTTCCATTTCGTTAGCTTCCTTTTGTCTGTGAAGCAATTAGAACGCCGATGGGAAAAGAAAAGCTATTGATCCTTGAGCACTTCATCAACCATGGCTTCCATCGTTTTCATTCGATGGGTAACCAACTCGTGATAAGCGAATCCCTGCTTTTCTAAATCGATAAGCTGGGTTGCAATTTGGAGAGCCGACATGGCAAAAAGATCTTGAATATCACGAACACCGTAACGTTCTTCAAAATCTTTTAGCTTCTGGTTGATCAGTTCAGCAGCCTTCAGTGCGGATTCTGCTTCCGACTGGTTCACCCGGAGTGGATAGTTCCGGTTGGCTATTTGTAACTCGATCGATATCTCTTGCATTCGCTATTGTGTGTTCAATGGTTCAACAGAGCCAAGCATTTATCAATGTCTCGGATCAATTCATTCAGTTTGGCCTTCATTTCCGGCTTTTCGTGGGATTCGGAACCACTATTTACGGATCGGGCTAGCCGAATGAACTGACTTTCTTCTCCAAGCTTTCGGATTTCTTCTTGCTGCTGGTGAATATTGTCTGTTAATTTTTGATTGTCAGCCTTTAAGCTCTCAATCTGAGTTTTCAGACTGACGTGCAAAGTTATCAATTTCTTGATTTTTAACTCGAGGTCCGTAGGCTTCATGTTTGTTTCTGCCATATCAGATGAAGAACTTCAGCTGTTCATTTCAGGGCTTAAAAGTATTTAATTTCCCGTCCTTAGAAAGGGTATTCAGCTAATAATTTGCAGAAATCTTTTAAAGCATAGTCATGATACGGTATTTCTTCTTGATTTTCGCGTTGATTCAAGCCTTTGAAAGCTTTTCACAAACTGAAGATATTTCCCGTTTTGGCATGCCTATGGAAGTTCCTTTGATCGTAACTGCCGGTTATGGAGAAATTCGTCCCGACCATTTTCACTCAGGCATCGACTTTTCAACCTATGGAAAATCACTTCCAATAACAAGTATCGCGGATGGATATGTGAGCAGAATCCGCGTTTCGGCCTTCGGATATGGAAATGCACTTTACATCAACCATCCTTCAGGCTTCACAAGTGTTTACGCGCACCTCTCAAAATTTTCCCCCGAACTGAATGCGTACGTTAAAAATCTGCAAGAAACAGCGCGTGAATTCGAAGTTGATGCATTTCCAGATTCGATGCAATTTACGTTTAAACAGAACGATATCGTTGGAATGACGGGCAACTCTGGATCTTCTAGTGCGCCACATCTACACTTCGAAATCAGAGATCAATTCTTCGAAAATACCCTCAACCCACTCCTGTTTGGATATGCCGAACGCGATGTCACGCCGCCAAACATGACCGCACTTGCCATCGTCCCCAAAAAAGGGGAAGGGAAAGTCAACAACTTAGAAAATCTGATCAGCCTACCACTCGCAGTAAACAAGAAAACTCGAAAAAAAGGATTGTCGACCAAAACAAAGATGCCCGTTTTGTCGGGTTGGGTTGGATTTGGTTTCCAGGGAGGCGATGTGATAGGGAAAGCCAAAAATCTCACAGGCATCTACAGCATTCGTTTGCTGGTGGATAGTCTAGAGATTTTCAGTGCCCGATTTGATGCTTTTTCGTTCGATGAAACTCGCTGCGTAAATGCCTACATGCATTACGAATCGAAATTGAAAAGCGGAAAGAAAATCCACCAATGTATTGTGCCAGAAAACAATATGATTGGAATATACAAAGGGCACGTTGACCGTGGATATTACTATTTTGGGGAAGACAAAAAATACAAAGTCAAATTTATTCTAGCAGATTTAACTGGAAATGAATCTGTTATAGATATCGTAGTAAAAGGAGAAGTGCCCAAATTTGAGCCTTCCACAAGCTTGAAGATCAATCCTGACCAAGTGCTTGTGAAAGCTGGAATGGAACAAGATGTTTCGATTGAAAATCAATTTGAAGCACGATTTGAAAAGGAATCACTGTTTGAATCTGCAGCGATAAAACTAAAAAAGGGAGGTAAAATCAATGGATCCGACGTGTTCGAACTTGGAAGCATGTATATGCCCGTGAACCAAAAAATGAACATTCGAATTAATGCATCCAACTTTCAAGAATCATTGAGAGGCCGACTTATTGTAATGCGCAAAACTGGAAGCAAAACCCTTCCCTTGAAAAGTCAGCTAAATAACAATTGGATTGAAACTGTTTCGGGCGATTTTGGAGATTTCTGGCTGGCTGCCGATACGATAGCCCCATCAATTTCGCATATTCAAACTGCCACAAAATATAAAATCGTAAAAAAGGGAAGAAAGAATATTAAAATCCCAATCACCGACAAAGAAACACCCAAAGCTGCAGGAATTATACGATTCAAGATTTCGGATCGTTTATCGGGAATCAGTAGCGTTCAAGCCACATTAAACGGAGTTTGGTTTTTATTGGAACCGGGCGATGATCCTACAGTGTGGACTTACAAATTACCAGATACACTCGATTATGGTTGTTATCTCATACACATTTCTGTAACAGACAATATCGGCAACAAAAGAGAATTTGAGCTAGAAATCGAAAAGAATCCAATCAAACAAGAACAAGAAAAAAACTAACCAAAAGATTGCCTTGAATTATCAAGATTCTACAGGTTAAACAAAGCAATCGTTTGAATTGAGATATGCTCAAAGGATAATGGCTTTGCTAAACTGAACAATCTATCGGGATTAAACCTAATTTTGCACGCTATAATGACGAAAACGTTCTCACATATTATACTCTTTCTAGCAATTTCTGCTGGCTCTCTTTTCGGACAAGTATCTATTAATCAAACAGATGCTAAAGGAAAGAAACAAGGATTGTGGCGTAAAAACTATGAAGATGGAACGATACGTTACGAAGGCAGTTTTAAAAATGATCAGCCTGATGGCATTTTTCGCTACTACGATGATCTGGGAAAAATAAAAATGGTTTGCTTTTACTACGATAAAGGCAGGAAATCGCGTGCTAAAGGCTTCGATATTGAAGGAAATATGATCTCCTCAGGAAATTATTTCGAAAAAGAAAAAGATTCTGTTTGGACATACTACGATGCCATAAAAACGCCCATTGCAAGAGAATCATGGACAAAAGGAATTAAGAATGGATTGGAAATTACCTATTATCCAAACGGCCAAATTTCAGAAGAATTCGGCTGGAAGGAAGGCAAAAAAGATGGCCCTTGGACGCAATACTACGAAGACGGAAAAAAGCGCTTAACAGCCAATTTTATGGGTGGTTTACTTCATGGCAAACAAACTTATTATTATCCCAATGAGAAGATTAAGCTTGTAGGCAATTACTTAAACGATTTACGTGAAGGCACATGGATAAGCTACGAAGAAACTGGGAACCTAAAAGGAACTGAAGTGTTTAAGAATGGTATTTCGGACAAACCATTTCTAATCAATACCGAAAAGCCTGAAGAGGAAATCAAAGAACCAATGCCAGGTCAATAATTTATGAGCAAAAAAGGCAGAGTGTTGGTCGCCATGAGTGGCGGTGTAGATAGTTCAGTTGCGGCAATGATGCTTCATGAAGAAGGTTATGAAGTGATTGGTATTACCATGAAAACATGGGATTATGCGAGTTCAGGTGTCTCAAAAAAAGAAACCGGTTGTTGCAGTTTAGATTCAATTAACGATGCACGCGCATTGGCAGTCCGCTTTGGATTCCCGCATTTCATCCTTGATATTCGAAATGAATTTGGAGAGCACATTATCAACAATTTTGTTGGAGAATACCTAGCTGGGAGAACCCCGAATCCTTGTGTTCTTTGCAACACACACATTAAATGGGAAGCCTTACTTAAACGCGCTGATAGTCTGGATTGTGAGTTTATCGCCACTGGGCATTATGCCCGCCAAAGGTTCGAAAATGGAAGGCATCTTATTTCACGTGGTTTGGATCACAACAAAGACCAATCTTATGTTCTTTGGGGATTGAGTCAAGCGTCCCTTGCAAGAACCAGATTTCCACTAGGACAGTTCAAAAAAGAAGAAATTCGCAAAATGGCTGGAGAAGCCGGATTCATGGATCTTGCAAACAAATCCGAGAGCTATGAAATTTGTTTCGTTCCCGACAATGATTACCGCGCTTTCCTCAAACACCGTGTTGAAGGTTTAGAAGAACGCGTGGAAGGCGGAGATTTTGTTTTATCCGACGGGACATTTGTTGGCAAACATCGCGGCTATCCGTTCTACACCATCGGACAAAGAAAAGGCCTCGATATCGCCCTCGGGAAACAAGTTTTCGTTCTGGAAATTAAGCCAGAAACTAACACTGTCGTGCTTGGTGAAAAAGAAGAATTGGTCAAAAAAACCATGATGGTGCGCGACATCAACTTAATGAAGTACGCCGAATTGCCTGAAGATATTACTGCTTTAACGAAAATTCGATATAAGCATGATGGCACAATGGCCATTTTAAATCATCAGCCGGACGGCGATATGCAAGTAGATTTCATCGATCCTGTTTCGGGTATAGCGCCCGGACAATCGGCTGTTTTTTATGAAGGCGAAGATTTACTTGGAGGTGGATTTATAAAGAAGTAAGTGTGAAGAAGTTCTGGAACTTTACAATACTTAGTAACCTCAAACTGCCGTACTTCGTAAGCAATAACACCTATTGTTTTTCATGATGCTGCAGAAATACTTTCGTTACCTCCTGGCTTTTTTATTTGCTATTCTATTGTTTCAAGGATGTAAAAAAGACACTGTTATTCCTCCAGACCCTTACTATAGGGAATACTTCACTGCCGAAGTCGGTAATTTTATCGTTTATCAATGCGATTCTATCGTGTATGATGATTTTAATGGAACCATAGACACGTTCAGCTTTAGGATTAAAGAATACTACGAATCTGAATTTGTTGACAATTCCGGAAGAAGTGCAATCCGCACCGAAAGATACAAGCAAATTGAAAGTGCCTCAAATTGGGTTTTGAAGGATGTTTGGCAAGTTGTAAAAACCGACTTGCAGGTGGAGAAAGTGGAAGAAGATGTACGGATGATAAAACTGATTTTCCCGGTTGTTGATGAGAAAGAATGGAATATCAATGCACTCAATGACTTAGGCGTTAGAACTGTTGCATACAAAGATATTCACTCACCTTATTCCACCGAAACACTGACTTTCGATTCGACCATCACTGTCGAAAACATCGATCCACAAAACCTTATCAATGAGTATCGCAATACCGAAATTTTCGCCAAAGGATTGGGAATGGTTTACAAGCGATTTGTGGATATTCAATATGTAACACCACCCGCAATTGGCGTTGAAAGTGGTGTTGTTTTCACGATGCAGGCTATTGAATTTGGGAAAGAATGACCTTTGGGCTGTATGATTAACCGTTCATAACCAACGTGTTAATTTTTTATTTGCAAGTTTGCATGATGCATAATGCAAAATGTTAACTTTTTGGAAAGATCAAGCATATGAGATCGCAACAACCTTCCCCTAAAGCCTTTTCTATTTCCGAGGACGTGCCTCAATACCTCAATGAAGCAGATGTCCTCTACTGGATTCAATCGAAAGACATCAATTGGAACTACCTCGGAGCAATCAAGCAACTTTGCAACTTCAACGATGATTCCATTTCCGATTGGCTTAATATCAGCGTCAGAACCTTTCGATCCTACAAAGAAAGTACAGAGAAAATCAGCAACAATCTAAAAGAACAAGTGCTGCTTTTGGTGGCTTTATTCAAGCATGGCAATGCTGTTTTTGGTACGAAGCTAGAATTTGGCAATTGGCTTACCTCGCCGAATTTCTTTTTTGACAATCAAATGCCTGCGAACTTCTTAAATTCCATCACAGGCATTCGTTTCATTGAAGACAGAATCACAGCCATCGAATTTGGAGATAACATATAATGAATGTTTTCAGAATTGTACCTGAAGCTTTCAGCAACGAACTCAAAGCTTCAGGATCAGCAAACAGATGGAACCATCGAGGCCAAAAAGTAATCTATACCGGCAGCTCTCGGTCACTTTCAACCTTGGAGCTCATCGTTCATAGAAGTGCGATTCAGCCATCAAAACCTTACAAATTGTTGGTAATCTCAATCGATCTAATGGAAGCAGAATATCAAAAAATCCAGTTCGACCAATTCCCCAACAACTGGAGGAACATGCAAGCCTACGGTCAACTTCAATTGATCGGATCAAATTGGTACAAAGCTCAAAATAGTTTGTTGTTGGAAGTTCCTTCTGCGGTGATACCAAAAGAATCCAACTACATTATAAACACCGAACATCCAGACTTTTCGAAAAAAATAAGGATCAGCAACATTGAAGATTATTTCTGGGACGATCGACTTTTACTTGAAAAGTAATCGCCTTGAATCACCTGTGAAACAATGTCAGCATCAAACCGTTCATTATCTTGCCGATCTATTATGAAACATCCAATTTCCCTTTTTATCTTTTTGGCCATCATCGCTGGGAAGCCCTTATTTTCTCAAGTAATTGAAGGTCCTAAAAAATACTGGATCACCTTTAAGGACAAATCCAATTCACCCTATTCGATCAACACACCTGAGCAATTCCTTTCGGATGCGGCTTTGAAACGTCGTCAGTTGCAAAATATTCCCATCAAGGAAAACGATTTGCCAGTAAATCAGCTGTATGTGGATCAAATTCAAAATCTTGGTGCTCAAGTAATTAGTAGATCGAAATGGTTCAATGCCATCACGATTCAGGTTGAAGACACTACAATCCTCTCCACGATCAATAGCCTTCCATTTGTGAATGGTTATGCTCAAGTAGCTAGATTGAAAGCAAAATCACCTGCAGATGACTTCATGGCTGACTTACGCAGGTTGGCAGAAGCTACTGAAGCCAAACAAAGAAAAGCAAACTCTGCACAAACGAAATCTGCAGCAAACAGCAGTATTTATGGAGCTGCAAATATTCAAATCGAAATGATCGGTGGTGCCAAATTGCATGAAATGGGCTTCACAGGAAAAGGGATGACCATTGCAGTTTTGGACGCAGGCTTTTACAATGTAGATCAGATCAGTCACTTCGATTCTTTGCGCCAATCAGGCCGTTTGTTGGGAACCAAAGACTTTGTGCAAGGCGGAACCCAAGTTTTTGAAGACAATTCACATGGTATGTCGGTACTTTCAACCATGGCAGCAAATACGCCAGGTGAGATTATTGGAACAGCACCACAAGCGAATTACTGGTTGCTTCGCACAGAAGAAGCTGCAACTGAATTCATAATCGAAGAATACAATTGGGTTGCAGGCGCCGAATTCGCTGATAGCGCTGGTGCATGGATTATCAATTCATCATTAGGATACACACGATTCGATGACACGCTCACTTCTCATACATACAGCCAACTCAATGGAAACACAACGCCTATTACTGTTGGTGCAGATTTGGCGGCTTCGAAAGGGATCTTGGTAATCAATTCTGCAGGAAACTCCGGCGGAGATGCTTGGCGATTTATTGGCGCGCCTGCGGATGGTGACAGTGTGCTAACAATTGGAGCTGTAAATTCTGAAAGAGCTTACGCATCCTTTAGTTCAAGAGGCCCTTCAGCTGATGGAAGAATCAAGCCCAATGTTTGTGCAATGGGCCAACAATCGGTACTCGTTGTTTCCTCCGGGGAGGTAGCACGATCCAATGGAACATCCTTCTCCTCCCCTATCCTCGCAGGAATGGCTGCATGTTTGTGGCAAGCGCATCCCACTGCTAGTGCGATGGAAATCTTCAAAGCAATCGAGCAAAGCGCTGATCAATATGAGAATCCAGATGATTTGAAAGGGTTTGGAATTCCAGATTTTCTAGAAGCTCATAGCATTTTGGCTCGCACGCAAGTGAACCAAACAGCAGGCGACAGTATCGTTAATGTTTTCCCGAATCCATTTATTGAAGGACTAAGTCTTGAGTTTTTCTCCACTATCGAACAAGAAATCACGGTTTCAGTGCATAAGGTATCGGGCAAACGTATTTATGAAGAGAAAATCAAGGTTTATCCTTTTGTAAATAACTTGATTCAACTCGAAAAGCTTAAAAAAGTGAGTACTGGAACCTATACAGTTTCTGTGAATAACGGAAAAAATTTATTCGTGAAAAGAATCATTAAAGGATAAAAATTCCTAAAAAAAAAGCCTTCACACAATGCGAAGGCTTTTAATGGTATTCAAACTAGGCTTCAGAAAATTCCTGAAGCTTATTTTTTTGCTTAGTATTTCTTTTTTCTAGGCGGGCCTTGACGGTCGTAAGCTGGTTTGCTTGGAGCACTGCTTCCAAATGCTGGTTTAGATCCAGAGCTAAAACGATCTTTTCTTCCGCCTCCGCCTCCGCCTCCACTGTATCCGCCACCGCCGCTGTTTCCACCGCCCCAGCTACCAGATTTTTTACCTGCATAACCACCGCGGTCGCTGCGTTCTCTTTCTCCACCATGGCTACCTTTATCGGTTTTTTCGAGACGGATTTGTCGTCCGTTCACAAATACTTCGTTAAAGCGTGATTCTACAGCACCTGCAAGTTGTTCAGGAACTTCGAAGAACGAGAAAGAACGGCGAAGCTCAATTTTCCCAACCTGTGCATTAGGTAAACCAGTTGTATCGCAAATCAAACGAACCATTCCAGATTTATCTACACCATCCATTTCACCGATAGATACAAAGAATCGTGTCATCGGAAGTCCACTTGGTCTTCCACCACGTTCGCTAGTTCCTTCGAATTTAGAACTTCCACCTTTAGAATTAAGGTCAGAAGCACCCTTGTAGTACTCAAGGAATCTGTTAAATTCAAGAGACACAAAACGACGAATAACTTCGTCTTTATCCAAATCTGCGAAACGTTCGATGATTGCAGGAAGGAATTGTTCGATGTCTGGATTTACTTCAACATCGTGGGCTTTGTTGGTTAACTGAAGTAATTGTTGTTCACACACTTCAATACCGCTAGGCACCTGCTTTAAAATAAACTGCGTACCAATTTTGCGCTCAATCATTCGGATTTTACCCATGTCTTTCGCCGTAACGATGGCAAGGGAAATTCCATGACGGCCTGCACGGGCAGTTCTGCCTGAACGGTGAGTGTAACTTTCCGGATCGTCAGGAAGGTTATAGTTGATAACGTGCGTGATATTTTCAACATCAATACCGCGAGCAGCAACGTCGGTAGCAACAAGCATTTGCAAGTGCTTCGAACGGAATTTACGCATTACTGCATCACGTTGCGCTTGACTTAAATCACCATGCAAAGAATCTGCATTGTAGCCATCACGAATAAGTTTTTCAGCGATGTCTTGGGTTTCCAATTTAGTACGGCAGAAAATAATACCATAGATGTCTGGATGAAAATCGGCAATACGTTTAAGCGCCTCATACCTATTATTATTAGTAACTTGGTAGTAAACGTGGCTGATATTTTCGGCAGTACTTCCTTTTTTACCGACTGCGATTTCAACTGGCTCCGACATGTATTTGCGGGAGATTGAAGCCACTTCAGGAGGCATGGTTGCAGAGAAAAGCCATGTTTGCTTTTCGGCTGGCGTTGTTGCAAGAATGTAATCGATGTCGTCGCGGAAGCCCATATTGAGCATTTCGTCGGCTTCATCGAGGATCAGCGTTTCAACTTCATTTAGCTGAATTGCTTTACGATCAATTAGATCTTTCAAACGACCTGGTGTAGCGACAACAATTTGTACGCCGCGGCGGATGGTTGAAATTTGAGTTGAGATTGCGGCTCCTCCGTAAACAGCCACGATGCGAACTTCGGGCATTTTCGACGAATAAGCCTCCAAGTCGCGTGAAATCTGCAAGCAAAGTTCACGGGTTGGACAGAGGATAAGTGCCTGCGGTGTTCGGCGGGTTTCATCCAAAATGTTCAACAATGGAAGGCCGAATGCAGCGGTTTTACCGGTTCCGGTCTGGGCAAGAGCAACAAGATCGGTGATGTTATCGGTAAGGAGCGGTATTGTTTGCTCCTGGATTGGTGTTGGGGCTGTGAAACCAAGTTCAGAGACAGCCTCGAGAAGCTCCGGACGGAGCCCCAGTTCAGAAAAAGAAGTCATTATTATATTTAAGCCGCAAATGTACAGTTATTCTTTCGATAAATCACCATAGAGAACAAATTAGAGTTGAAACACCAGTATTGACGATGGTTTTAAATAACTAAATGAAATAAAAATTAAAGAAAAGTACTTTCCTGAATTAACAAATGCATCTGAAGCTATCCTTTAGCTAATCAAAGCATTACATTACGAATAATAAGCAAAAACACACCTAATATTCTCAATATAGAAATTAATCGGTAAAAACTGATGATTATAATATCATAATGAAATAAACCTATAAATTTGAGCGATGAGTGAATGGGAAATCTAAATAAAGATCAACAAAGAATAAGTCACTCTAGCTTGAAAGAAAATCAAAACCAAGACCATCAAGAAACTTCGAAACGAAATGAATAATTGGTTAAATCATATTTAAGTAAAAGAAAATTTAAGCAATAAAGCAACGCAGATATTTACCATGAAATATTTCATCATTTTTTTAATATGTGTAAATTTCAATTTGTCACAATCAATATTGTTAGGACAATCCAATATAAACCAAAAAATTTATCTCGACAACGCCTTTTCAAAAGCAGATAGCATCAATGCCAAATTCTTCAAAATTGTGGAGTATTTTGGCATTGACAGTTTAAGGTCAAAGGTTGAAATCCATTATTTATCTGGCGAATTGTATTCAATAACCGAATACTCAATTTATCCAAAATTCATAAAGAGTGGTTTATCCGTTAAATTTCACAACAATGGAAAAACAAAATCAGAAATTGGATTTTTAAACAATGTTTATCATGGTAAATTGAAAACGTTTTATGAAAATGGGCAGCTTAAACGGGATGAAAAATACCAAGAAGGAAAGTTGCTGGAAAGTCAATGTCATGGAATAAATGGAAAAGACACCACAAACTATCCTTTCGAAGTGAATGCAAGATTTCCGGGAGGTGAAAAAGCATTAATGAAATACATTTCTACGAATATTAAGTATCCAAATAAAGCTAGAAAGAAAGGTATTGAAGGAGTTGTTCAAATTAAATTTGTTGTAAATAGTTTGGGAGATATTGAAAATAGTAAAGTGCTAAAATCCGTTGATCCATTTCTTGATAATGAGGCGATGCGTGTAATTGAGGAGATGGGAAAATGGATTCCAGCAGAAATGGATGGAGAAAAAACCTCTATGTCTTTTACCTTACCAATTAAATTCAAATTAGAATAGTGTATTGATAATTATAAAAATAAATCTACTTCTACCATTTTCTTCAATCACCATGATAAATTTGGCCTTAAATCAATTTTTTCATAGTTTTACGAAAATTCTTTTGTGCAGATGAGTAAAAAATGGCTTCTTACATTATTATTATTTACCACTACTTGCTTTCAAACTATAATTGGGCAAGTCATAATAAATGAAGGTTCAAATAAGAATTATTCAATAATAGGCGATGAAGACGGAGAATTCGAAGACTGGATCGAGATTTACAATGCTGGAAACACAGACGTTAATCTATTCAATTATACATTAAGCGATAACGAAGACGAGCCTAATCAATGGACATTTCCAAGCGACATATTGGCACCCGGAGATTTTCGAATCGTATTTTGCAGTGAGAAAAATCGTTTCGTCACGAATCCTTTTACAGATGTTTTATTAGACCAAGGTTTTATTCCTCAAACTGGCTGGAACATTCATAATTTCTCCACTCCATTTGTTTGGGATGGTTTATCAAATGTTATTTTAAATGTTTGTTCCTATGTGAGTTCTGGATATACAGAAAACTCAATTTTCAGTCAGTCGGAAACTGATTACAATTCTTCAATTTATAATTTCATAGATGGCAGTGATGCTTCTTGTGGATTTATTGTTGGACAGATTTCCAATGTTCGTCCTAATATTCAAATCAATGGAATTACGATAGGAACTGGAAACATTCAAAATAGCAATACGTCTTATCCTGCACCATACGGAAATTGGTATTACAGTGCTAGAAATCAATTCATATTCAGAGCATCAGAACTTATCGAAGCTGGAATCATCCCGGGAAATATTGAAAGCATTGCGTTCGATGTTGTTTCAACGAATCCAACACAATACGACTACATAAACATCAGCTTAAACAATACTTCAACTGAATCTTTTGATGGTAATTTCCTCAGTTCAACGGGTTACAATTACCACACAAATTTCAAGATCAATACAAATGGCGAAAATATTTATCTTTTTGCACCGAATGATCAACTTATATCTCAGTTAGATGTAGATGCACAATCGGTCGATTTAAGCGTTGGTTGCCTTCCAAATGCATCTTCAAACATAGGTTTATTCTCTACTCCTTCTCCGAGTTCGAGCAATAACGGGAATTTACAATTTGATGAATTCGCACTTCCTCCAGTTTTTTCAATTAATTCTGGTGTGTATAGCAATGTAATTAATTTAACGCTATACAATGGTAATAGCGGAAATACGGAACTTAGGTATACCACAGACGGAAGCAATCCAACAAGTTCATCACTTCTTTACACTGGTGCTCCAATCGTCATTTTTCAGAACACCGTTATAAAGGCCCGCTGCTTCAAAACTGGATTTTTGCCAAGTGAAATTAAATCGGGTTCCTATTTATTAGGAATTAATCATGTTACGCCTATTCTTTCCTTGGTTACAGATGTGATCAATCTTTATGGACCAACAGGAAATTTCGACAATTACAACAACGATTGGTTGAAGTCGGCGCATGTGCAGTATTTCGATGAAACTCCACAGCACAATCTACTATTTTCACAAGCCACTGGCATGATTCAAGATGGTGGAGCTGGTGGAAGTCGCTCCCATCCTCAACACTCATTTCGACTCGAACTCGATCATAGTATTGTTGGAGGAAATACTGTGAATTATCCCTTAATTCCCAATAAAGCTGAACGTTCAGCATACAGCAAAATCTATCTTCGCAACGGAAGTAACCAGTACCAAGTGTTGCCGCATAAAGATGCCATGCAGGTTGAAATGATGTGCGCTCCTATGAATGCATACTATTCAGGCTGGAGACCGGTTTCTGTGTATATCAATGGTGGATATTTCGGATTGTATGAGCTGAGAGAAAAATTCGATGCTCAATTCTTCGAAATCAACGACAATGCTGATCCGGAAAGCCTTGAAATCCTCTCTCTTAGTTATTTTTATGGTAGTGTTTTAAGAGCTGTTGAAGGTTCGGTTGAATCATATTATGAATCATATGATAATTGGAGCAACATCGACATCCAAAACCCTTCATACATCGAACAAATGAATAATTATTTCGATGTAAATTCTTACCTAGATTATATCATCGGAGAAACATGGATGGGAAATGCAGATTGGCCGCAGAATAACATTAAAATATATCGATCCGATGCTACCAACAATGCTTGGAGATTTTGTATCCAAGATCTTGAATTGGCCATGCGACCAAATGCTTGGACCGATTGCTACCAAGATGCCATTCAACGATTAATTAATGATAGTCCGGGCAATATCTTCACCAACATTTGGCTCAATAGTATGGGCAATAATCGCTTTCATGATTTATTCATTAATCGATTTGCCGATTTAATGAATTCTGCTTACTTAAGTGATTCGTTGGTTGCAGTGGCCGATAGTTTCTTTTACGAAACAATTATTGAAATGCCTAATCAGTTTGCACGTTGGGGAGATCCCAACAACGTAAATGGTCAAATGAATGTTTACATCAACAACAACAATCAGTTCAAGGAAGATCTGGTTTGCAGATCGGAGCAAGTGAGAAATCAAATTGAAACGATCTATAGTTTACCGAAACAAGTTGATTTGGAAATTGATGTTTTTCCTTCAGGTGCTGGAAAAATCAAGGTAAATTCAATTACGCCGAGCAGTTATCCATGGGAAGGAATTTATTTTGATGGGATTCCGGTTACACTCACTGCTGTAGCGAATCCAGGTTACGTATTCTCAAATTGGAGCGATAATGAAATCGTTAGTGATGTGTTAAATCCGATTGTGAACGACACTTTGACATTTAACGTAAACAGCTTGACTGCTTTTTTCACGCCCGATGAAACAGGTATTGAAGATCTTTCGAACAATGATATCATGCTTGCACCAAATCCAGTAACTGGAAGTTTCCAAGTTGCATTAAAAAAAGCGCCTAATTCTATAGGAAATTACGAGATCATCAATTTGGAAGGCAAAGTGATTCGACAAGGAAATTGGCCTGCTGGAAGTCAAAAAATAGAATTGCAAGTGGATGATTTCTCTAATGGAATTTATTTGTTCCGATTCACTGAAGGAAGCGAGAGAACATTTTCAAAAAGATTCATCAAGGATTAAACTTACCTTTGCGGCGAGCAGTCCGCTTTGTCGCGTTTCGGGTTAAACCGAGATGAGGAAAGTCCGGGCAACACAGGGCTCCCTGCTTCCTAACGGGAAGGCAGTTGAAGGGTAACCGACAGCTGACAGACAGTGCCACAGAAAACAAACCACCACAACAGATCGTGTATCTGATGAGGAAAGGGTGAAAACGCGGGGTAAGAGCCCACGACGCTGCGGGTGATCGTAGTGCTGGTAAACCTCAGGGGTTGAAAGACCAAATAGGCAACAGTTAGGCGGCCCGTCTTCGGCTTCGGCCACTTTTGCGGGTAGGTTGCTTGAGGTTATCGGTGACGGTAATCCCAGAGAAATGACAAAGAATCGATTTCGATCGGTTACAGAACCCGGCTTATAGGGCTGCTCACTTTTATCTTTTGTTGGCGTTAGCCAACAAGTTCGATTAATTTGATCAATGTTTCAATTGTATCAGCATCGGCAGCTTTCTTGTCTTTTCGCCATCTGAGCATCCTTGGAAAACGCAGCGCGACACCCGATTTATGTCGACTGCTATATTGAATTCCTTCGAACCCAATTTCAAAAACCAATTCAGCAGTTACACTTCTCACCGGACCGAATTTCTCGATGGTATTGGCTTTAACGTAAGTGTCTACTTCTTTAATTTCTGCATCTGTTAATCCACTGTAAGCCTTAGTAAAAGAAACCAATGCGCCATTTTTCCAGATGGCAAACGTGTAATCGGTGTACAAATTCGCTCTTCTTCCGTGGCCTTGCATCGCATAAATCAGCACAGCATCAATTGTCATTGGATCTACTTTCCATTTCCACCAATCGCCGCGTTTTCTACCAACTTGATAAGCAGAACTTCTTCGTTTGAGCATAAACCCTTCTGCTCGAACTTCGCGTGAACGGTTTCGAAGGATTTTTAATTCGTCCCAAGAAGTAAACTTCACTTCTTCAGAAATGGTAATAAATGGCAGATTTATTTGAGCAATGATTTCTTCTAATTTCTCTCTTCGCTCTGCGAGTGATTTGTCTCGATAATCGACACCTTGAAACTCAAATAAATCATAAACGATTAAGCCTGCAGGCGCTTCCAACAATTGCTTTTTACTGATATTCTTCCTGCTGATGCGTGTTTGTAATAATTGAAATGGTTGCACTGAATTGTCTTTCCAAATTACCAGTTCAGCATCCAAGACGGCACCATTGGGTAATTTATCTGCCAATACATGCAATTCGGGAAATTTATCGGTAATTAATTCTTCACCACGCGACCAGATAAAAATATTTTGATCCCTCACAATGATCTGACTTCTAATTCCATCCCATTTCCATTCTACTAACCAATCATCGCAACTGCCTAGCGATTCAGGTTCATCTTGAAGCGGAAGCGCCAGGAAAAAAGGATACGGTTTTGATAAGTCTTCGGAAGTTGTTTTTTGGTGAATTAATTCTTGAATGGATGTATTATCTGGGCTCCAATTTCCCATTAATCGGTGAGCAAGCAATTCAGCAGGAATATTGTGAATTCTTGAAAGTGCCTTTTCGACAAGCTTTTGTGAAACGCCAACCCGAAATCCTCCTGTTATGAGTTTATTAAAAAGGAAGCGTTGCTGTGGATCCATTCCCAACCAAGCGGTTGTTATGGTATCGCGCTTTTCTATTTCATCGGATTTTGCCAGAAGTGCAAGTGTTTGCATCCACTGAGAAAGTGTCTTCTGGTTTTCACTAGGTTTTCCATCAACAAGCAAGGAAATTGTTTCGGCCAAGTCGCCAACTGTATGATAACTTTCTTCGAAAAGCCAATCTGGGATTCCTGAAATTTCTGCTGCCCAAGTCCGCAACAATGCAGTATTTACAGTACGTTTGGGCTTTCGACCCGACAACAAAGCTAATCCCCAAATTTGATCATCTGGATCTGCATCCTGAAAGAAAAGCTCGAGGGCAGAGATCTTTTCATTGGTTGAATTGGTTTGATCGAGCCGTTGAAATAGCGTGGAAAAATGTTGCATAATCAAATTCAAATTAACCGATATCGATCTTCAATTCGACGTGAAAAACAATGTTGAAGGGATCAACAATATTGCTCAACACAAATAACGATTAATTCAACTTACAGTTTAGGCAATTCAATCTTGAAACTGAACAATATTTGGGTTCCTTTTCCAACCGCCGACTCAATTGTAGCATTTCCATCGAGCGCACTGGCACGTGCATGAAAACCTGCAAGTCCATTTCCACGCTTTATCGATTTTGGATCGAATCCGATGCCATTGTCATGAATGGAGATTAGAATTTGATCGTCTTCTAATTTCATCGAAATCTCCACGTGAGTAGCATTGGCATATTTTGAAATGTTGTTCACTGCTTCTTTGAGAAATAGCAGAAGATTCTTTTTGTACAGAATTGAAATTTCCAAGTCGTGCAAACGGTAGTCATCAGAAATTACTACTTCCACACCTTTGCTGATAAGCACTTCGAAGCAGAAGTTTTTAATGCGGTCGATAAGATTTCCCCAAGAATCGTTTCTTGAATAAATAGACCAAATAAGGTCAGAAATATTTTCTGAAATCTCTTGTGTCTTCGATTTTACGCGTAAGATGAGCTCTAGCGCCTTGCTAGGATCTTTGTCAACTTCTCTGGATGCCAAATCAGCAAAGATGCTCACACTGCTCAGTGAACTCCCAATATCATCATGTAATTCACGGGCTATTCGGTTTCGTTCTTCTTCAGTTGCCGTAAAACGTTCCTGCAGTTTCTCCAACTCTTGGGCCTTTAAAATTTCTGTTTTTTCATGTTGAAATTGCAGTCTTTCAAATTTTCGTTTTTGCTTAATCCACTGCCGAAAGAATAAAAACAACAACGACAAAACAACCAAGAGAAAACCTAAAATGATTAAGATGCGGTGATTTAATTCTATCTCTTTTTCTTGTTGCGATTTGATTGCCAAACCAACCGCTAATTCTTGCTCCTTCTTATAATACGAGTTCAACAATCTCACATGGAGTTCTTCACGTTTGAGGCGAATATTGTCTTTTAGGCTGTTTAATTTTTGCTGATAATTCGATGCTTTCCGATAATCGCCAATTTTTAAAAACGCATTAACCACAGCCGAATAATACTGTATAATTGCGAAATCATAATTTTTGTGGCTTTCAGCAAAGGAAACACTTTGGACTTCTAACGCTTCTATCTGCTTCACATCTCCCGCGCTGGCTGCAGTCTTTATTAGACCTGCATACAAAAATATCTGAACATCAGGTGCTTTTTTAAGATATGGATTTTGCATACCTAAATTAAAATGATGGTAGGCTGAATCGAGATTATCTTGCAATATAAAAGCTTCGCCGAGTGTCCAGTGGTTGAGGATTTCGGCCCGAGGAAATTTGAGCTCAATGCTGTTTATCATAGCTTCCCTAGAAAACTTGATCGATTGATCGGGCTGCTTCAGATACAAATAAGTTTCGGCAAGGTTCGACAATACCTGATCGTAACGCGAAAGCCCTTGAATACTCAATTTTGGAGGCAATAACTTCAGTGCCTTTTCAAAATGATTTTGAGCGGAATCTAATCTTTCTCTGTTGAGGTGAATCAATCCCAACAAATTGTGCGCATTGCCAATTAATGTGTCGTTGTTGATTGCTTGAGAAATCTTCAAGGCCTTCACTGCATTTTGAAGTCCTTGCTCATTCAAGGCTGTGTAATACATTACTTCTGCTAAATAGGTATGCAGAAAGTATTGATCGTATTGATTCGACTGACTTTTTGATTCGTCTAACGTTTTGAGCAGGATTTGTTGGGCATTTTCAAAATCCCCGGCATCCATCAAAACAGTCACCTTGGCGAGAATAGAATCGTTGTGCGCAGTAGTTTTACTGGCAGAAAGCATTGTTAGATCTTGATTGTTGCCGCAGGAAATTAACAGCAGAAACCCCAATAAAACTACAATGTAGTTAACGTGTAATATTATTCCGAATGGCTTTAGAAACAGCTTCACTGACCGAATGTACCTGTAATTTATCGTAAATTTTCTTAATGTGTGAATTTACTGTGTTATAGCTAATGTTGACTTTATCGGCAATCATTTTATAGCTTAATCCATCTACAAGATATTGTAAAATTTCAGCTTCGCGATCCGATAGTCCATATTGTTCTGGACGTTTATCGTTCTGCTTCCTAAAAAAATGAATTACCCTGGTGGCAATGCTTGGCGTCATTGGAGAACCTCCGTTCAAAACATCCTCGATGGCTACAATGATTTGCTGTGGATCGGTTTTCTTGAGGATGTAGCCGGATGCACCAAATCGCATAGCATCGAAAATTTTCTCATCGTCTTCGAATACCGTTTGCATGATCACGTGAACGTCAGGAAAGAATTCTTTAATGATTCGAACGCCCTCGATTCCATTCACTTGCGGCATTTGGATGTCCATCAAAACAACGTCTGGACGAAGTTTTTCGATTTCTGCTTTCACATTGCTACAGTCTGGAAATTCTCCAGTTACAAGGAAGTTCTCTCTGGAATCGAGAAGCATACGCAGACTTTCCCGGCGGCCGGGATTGTCATCAAAAATAACGATAGAAACCATTTAACAAATGGACGGTTTAAAGAGGATTTTATCAATCACTAATTCTAGTGAGGATTAACTGAAACGATAGGATTGTAGGATCTTGAATTGAAGTTGCACCTGTTTTTCGTATTTGATGAAGGAAGTGCTCATCGATTACATATTTATTGGCAGAGAAAGTGATTGAAAACAACAGCACATTCGATGGCCCATCAAAGGATATATCGATGGTTTTCATGCCTTGTTGGGCAAAATAATCGAGGATATTTCGATAAAGTGATACCGCATTACGCATCAAAACCGAATCGGGCTGTGTGCCTAGCCATTCAGGAGCAATGGAAACATTCCAGCCGATATTGAAAGGTGCTAGCTTTTCGCGCGACAATGCTTGGATCTTTTTATTGAGTTCTTGTAGCGAGTGATTTTCAGGATTAAGCGACCAAATGAGATCGTGAAGTGCTTCCAACATTTGGACAGAGCGAATCTTAATTTGATTCACCAAATGCCTTTGTTTTTCTTGTTCTGGCTTGAGTTCTTTTTCGATTAATCCAGTAAAAATCGTCAGATCGCTCATTCCTGAAGCAATTTCATCGTGCAATTCACGGGCTGATGATTGTCGGATTCTGTAAAATTTTTCTTGCAAAGAGAATTTTTCACGCAGGTTCGAAATGAGCTCCTCTTTGGCTGATAACCTTTCGCGATCAATTACAATGGCTTTGTAAGACAATCCTATAGAAAAGGCCAATAACTCGAAAATATTGGTAAGGTTGGAAACAAGCATTGGATGAAAACCAAGTCCGACGCCATTTTCACGCATGATATACAAAACCATTGTGGCGAATGCACCTATATTCAGCACCAGTGCGCCGATCACGATAAAATAAGTGAGCTTGATTCTCATTTCCAGAAAAATGAAGATCATGTAACATGAAAAGCTAAATAGGATAAATGAAACAACATGAAAAACTATTTCTCTAGTTGGTTTCTCTAATTTCAGCATCACCAAACAAGCTTCTATACATATATAAATAAGAAGAAAATACTCCATCTTTTTTACCCATCCATTATAGCGCTCATATCGTTTAGGCATTTCGAGAAAGGCCCGAGCAAAACGATAATAAAGGAAGTAGATCAAAATGGGTAATATCAACTCGAGTTTTAATTCGAGATATTTTATTGTGCTTTGATCTATAAACGGGATCTTTAAGTGGCTGTACTTCAGAATAGAATAGCTAGCTATTCCAATCATATACGCCATGTAATAGCCATATTCCTTTCGTTTAATGAAAGCCCATTGCAATCCAACAAACAAAAATTGGAAAAGCAGTACAGAAGTAAAACCAATCAGGCTGTAGAAATCAAGCCATTCTATGTTCGTCATATTCAGGCGAATCTACCGTCAATATTCGTTTGTAATGGTTCTTTGAAAATGAGAACAGAAGAAATTATGGAAGTCTATTCAAATCAATAGAACGTAACATGAATGAACTTGAGGACTTAGCAGAAGCTTCAAATCAACTTAAAAAATGATAAGTTTTCTAACAACGTTATCCCGATTGCTCATGAAATACAAACCAGGAGAAGTCAAAGTTTGGATATAGTTAGCTCCCGGTAGAAGTGTGAGCGTTTGAACTTCTCGACCTATTTGATCAAGTACAACAATAGGTAAATCTGAATTTAGTTTGTTGAAGATCGTGATTTCTCCTCTTGATGGATTGGGATAAAAATCGAAAGCTGCTTCCTGTTTAAGATCGTTTATTGAGATTACATTGTTATTGAATGGTTCAGACAACAAGCTCTCACATCCTGAAGCTGACGATGCTGTAGCAGTGTAAATTCCTGGTACTGTTGCAGCAATTGAGGATGAAACTGAATCGGGAACCAAAACACCATTGATGTACCAAGCATAAATGTAATCGTCAATTAAATTACTCTCTATTCTTTGTGTAATTTGATTGAAACCGATAGTTGGCGTTGGTGGAATAGGATCGAAAGTGAGATCGAAAGTTGTAGAAGTTGACGTGCCACATTCGTTGGTTACAGTAACTTGGTAGCTGCCTGCAGACGTTGTTTCAATTTCTTGGGAAGATTGATTTCCGGGACTCCAAACAATGCCACTCGTGTAATTTGTAGAAAGGTTCACGATGTTTCCGACGCATGCTGAAGAATTGCCAAAAATTGCAGGTGGCTCTGGCTGCAAGCCTTCGAAAATAGAAAGGTTCGAATTGAAAAGAAGATCTCCAGAGCTTCCATTGTTGTTGTTTGAAGCGTTGAAAGCGGCGTAAAATGTTACATTGCCTGAACCTGCTGAGGGCGCAATCCAGCTGAATGTCCAAACGCGTGTATTGGGACTACTTTCTGAAGTTCCAGCGGCTGTATGGGTGAGGTATCTTCCACTTCCATTTAATTGGGTTCCTGCGGTGGAAATCATGGAACCTGCCGTTGCTCCTCCATCTAATTGAGGCGAAACACTAAACCCGAATTCACTTCTTCCTGGAGACGAAACAGTTAATGTTATAGTGTAGGTTTCTCCGGGTGTATAGCCGCAATCGGGTACATTGCTCGTGATCATTCCTTGTTGAAAAGTGGAACCGCCTCCACTGTGACAACCACCATTCTGACTGGAGCAGGTTCGGCTATTGAACTCGTTGGGAGAGCCTGTATATCCTGTGTTTGCGCCTGCATTGTTTGAATGCACATCCACAACATTGATAGACGTAATGATTTGAAAAAGTAGTACTGCGGCAAAAAGCCAAATAGCATTTTTCATGCGTCGATTTTGTCATAAATATTTTGACGAAAATTAAGAAAAGTTGACAAGGTTTTTTTTGATCTCTGCAGCGTAAATATCATCGTGGGAAGTCGTTCAAAAAATCACCATAATTATTTTTATGGTATTTGCTTGATTACGTAGGCAAGAACGAGAAAATTGGGGATTAAAAATCATATGAAAAATAAGCATCAATACCTATCAATAAAAACTCAACTTAAAAGTAATTTTACACCCGAAATATGGCCTAACCTAGTTTCCAAAGCAACATATAGTTAATTTACTCATGCAGCATGTGCATTTGTAAAAATGTTGCGTAAGCTTACGTCGATTTTAAGTGGGTATATATACTCATTTGGGATTAAGACGTAACACAGAATTAGGTTGGTCGTATCAAATTGCCAAAACCAACCCACATGAGCAGACAATTACTTGCTTCAGATCAGTCAAAAAATCACCCGAGTCAGCAAAATTGGCTAACCAAGCAACTCGGAGCCTCGCTGTTAAATAAAAAGTATCACAATAGACCATTACTGTCTATCATGATACTGCTGCTCTTCGGCCTGAGTTTTTCAGGTCAGGCTCAGATTGCCCAGCGGGGGACGGCCACTACAGCAACTATCTCATCTGCAACGGCTGCAATGACAATCAACAAACCTACAGGGGTGGTTGCAGGCGATGTGATGATTGTTTCTGTTTTACAGAACGAGACAGACAATGACAACGGAGGTCTAAGCAATGTTACCGCCACCGGCTGGACATTAATTGATGGAAGAATAATACGCAGTGATGGTACTGTAGATGGTCAAAATGCTTGGCATGGTACAATGCTTTATCGCGTAGCCGATGGAACTGAGGGGTCTTCATTCAGTTTCGCCTTGCCCAACTCGCGAGCAGACATGGCTATTGGTTCGATGGTCGCTTTCTCTGGCGCCACAGCAACCGGAGGCCTTAATGCTGATGGAACTGCAGGTGGACCTTTTGACTCTGATCCGGGAATAATCAATATTGGATCATCGGCTACAGCTTCTGCATTTTCAATCAATTCCGCAACCTCGAACTCGGCATTAATCATGTTGAGTATGGTAGCTGACGATAATACACATTCAACGTGGACTGCCACAGCCCCTTCGACTCTCACGGAGCTCTATGACAACCTAACAACTAATCAGGATGACGGTGCCGTGGCGGCCGCTTGGGCGCTCAAAAGCGCTGCCGGTGCAACAGGTAGGGGAAACGTAACCTTGTCAGGGAGCGATCCCTTCGGTGCTATGTTTTTGGCACTGCGTCCAGCATCTAGTCTTGCAGTAAGCCCGAGTGTTGCTTCCGTTTGCGGAACATCAACCATCAACTTATCGAATACGTTGACTGGTAATATGAGTATGGCTCCTATAGGTTTTCAGGGTTTTGAATCTACTGGTAACACTATGACCTATGCCGCAACCGGAGGTAATGCACAAACCGGAACAATCGCATCAGGTGATGGTCCCGCATCATCGCCATATGGATACAACAGTGCAACAGGATATCGCATCAACAATGGAACTGCTACGGTAACATTTGCCAACGTAACAGGATTAGCTTCCTACACAAGTAAGTCGGTATCCTTGAATTTGGCGTCTTTTTCATCAGGCAGTGCGTCGAACGGCGCAGACGGTTCAGATAACGTTACAGTTTCCATTTCGCTCGATGGAGGAACAAATTATTCGAATGAGTTACTTATCAGCGGTAATAACAATGCTTATTGGGGATACATCACTGGAACCGGAGTTGCTACAGCCACCTACGACGGAAACAACACACCAACTGCATTGGCTCCATCTGGAGGTGGAACAAGAACTACAGACGGTTACAGCCGCTTAGTCATTGACCTTCCTGACAACTCAACGCAAGTGCGGGTGCGCGTTACTATGCTAAACAATGCTGCAAACGAAGTTTGGGCTATCGACGAGGTGATGCTTTCGGGAAGTCCCACACCGGTGTATTCTTGGACATCTTCACCTGCAGGATTCACCTCATCGGCTTCCAGCCCAACGGGCGTAAGCATTTCAGCCACAACAACCTATAACCTTACCGTTTCAGATGCAACGGGTTTTTCTAAATCAGGATCAACTACAGTAACAGTTGTTACACCGCCCAATGCAGGTACCATAAGTGGTACTCAAAACATTTGTGTAGGTGGATCGACTACCTTCTCGAGCAACGGTAATGCAGGCGGTTTTTGGTCGACTAGCGACGCTGCCGTGGCAACCATAAACGCATCAACGGGAGCTATTTCGGGCATTGCCGCAGGAACTGCTACCATCACCTACACCGTAACTGGAACAGCACCTTGTACAAATACAACTGCCACGCGCACTGTAACCGTTACTGCAGCTCCTAATGCCGGAACGCTCAGCGGAACACAGAACATTTGCGCAGCCGGAACTACAACATTTAGTTCAAACGGAAATGCCGGAGGTGCTTGGACATCAGACGCCACAGGTATAGCCACTGTTAACATCAGTACAGGTGTTATAACAGGCGTTGCTCCCGGAACAGCCAACATCACTTACACAATAACCGGAACTGGCGGATGCGCCAATACTACAGCCACTAGAACCGTTACGGTTACTGCTGCGCCAAATGCAGGAACGCTAAGCGGAACGCAGAACATTTGCGCAGCTGGAACTACAACATTCAGTTCAAACGGGAATGCTGGAGGCGCTTGGACATCAGATGCCCCTGGGGTTGCAACAGTAAATAGCA
>JBBAKX010000002.1:506920-561740 GCA_040403315.1 Flavobacteriales bacterium | reverse complement strand
GCATAGTTGGCAACTGCTAGATCAGGTTTGCCATCGCCATCCAAATCACCAATGGCCCCATAATAGGGCTGCTGGGTACCTGTGATGGCAAAATCAACTTTCGGCATAAAATCAAACCCTGTAAGACTGCCTTTTCCTGTAAAGTTGGGAAGGAAAGGTTGCAATGAACTAGCTGCCAAGCTAATTTCCGTGTTGAGAACGGTAATTGGCGCATACGTAGCACCTGCAGGAGCTATAACTGAAAGACTGGTTTCGGTTGCTGCGGTAACCGTAGCCTGCACAGCGCCAAAAAACACAATGTTATTGGCCGCTATGGAGTTAAAATGGGTACCGGTTATGGTAACAATTGTGCCGGGACCTCCGCTTGATGGCGTAAAAGAAATAATTGTAGGAGGATAGGTTGGATTATAGGTTTGCTGCATCCCATCGGTACTAGAACCTGTGGCACCGGTTTTATAAGTGTAAAAAACTTCTCCGGCTGTAAAACTGGCGCTACCTCCAGTTCCTGTTGCTTGTCCACCCAGTGTAACTGTATTACTTTGTGCCGATAGCCTAACCAAGCTAAGCAGGAAAAACAAGGCGAGTATTATTGATTTTTTCATTTTTTTGTTTTCTTTATTTTTTTAAAAAATCTAGCGCTACGCGGTAATATTTAAATGGTTAAATGGTTAAAAAGACCGGATAGCACGCACATAGTTTGAGAAGGTCCTAACGGGGCCGAGCTGGATACCATTGCCAAGATACTGTCCGCGCGCAGCGACGTTACCGTACCTCGTAGAACTCCAATAGAGTCCATTAGCAAAACCGCCAAATGCAACACTGTTTAAATATAATTTATTTAATTCATCCTCACTGGGTAAATACCAATCGTCATAGCCGTTTAATACCAAATCACCACAGATTCTTGCCGCTATGTCCGGTGTAGCACATCCATTCATAATATCGATGGTGTTTTGATTACCTGTGCCAATAGCTGTGCCATCTGCCCCAGGTATCGTTGCTCCAGAACAGCCCCATTGGGCTCCTGAACTCTGATCGCTTGGCGCGGCTATTAAGCCATGTGGCACATTCGCATCAAAACCAGGATCGCCAACTTGTAAAATGTAGGCGACTTTGCCACCTTGGTAAGTAGATCCAATTGTTGGTAATCCTATCATGTTTCTCCACACACCTGCAGAATATACTTCTAATCCACCGACGTTTGCTGGCAAATCAGTACAAAATATAACTAGTCCTGTTGCAGGATTTGTAATTGCATTTCTTTGTGCTACCGTCATTCTTGGAGGTAAAAATCCTTGGGTTGTACTAGCTACTTCAACTTTTGCTGAAGCACTTGGAAAAGTAGTTCCCACACCCAATGTACCCGTAAGTGCTTTATTTCCCGCAATAGTTTGTATTCCTGTAGTAATTATACCGCTGTTGGTAGCATTGGCAGGGGTTAAACTCAAAACACCAGCGTTTATAGTTGCACCATTAGGAGAAGATGAACCGCCTATAGCACCCATTGTAGTAGCATCACCGCTCTTAGCAGCATACATCGCATACGGCACACTCAGTATTTCCTGCGTACCCGTAATGCTGTAGTTACTCCCGCCCGCTGGGTCGGTTTCGGTTTTAATAAAGTACGTTCCCGCTGCCCAGTTAATATTAGCAAAACTGCCGGTTGAGGCAGTGCCGGCTCCTATTTGAATGCTAAGCAAACCATTGGCATTGGTGGTAGCAGTTTGGGTTTCTACGTAAACGGCTGTGCCTGATGCACCGCCTTGCAACACGCTAATTTTAATACCCACTAAAGTTTCCGCCAACAAAACATTGCTGCTGTTGCGAAGCACCGATTGGTAACTCATTCTTTGGGGCGCTTGGGCTGTGGCCTTTTGTGCTAAAATTAGGCTGGCTGTGAGTAACAGACAGGTAAGGATGGAATTGATTGTTTTCATTTTGTTGTTTTGATGAAGAATGAAGGGATATAACATGAGGATTCCTGATTGCATGGTACAATCAGGGATGGGTTTTCAAAATAAATTGATGGATTGCTTGAGCTTGAATACATCGCTTTAGAGGGACCTCGGTTTTAACACTATAAAATGGATAACCGATAGTTAAAGCGCTTGGGCTTGAATGGGCTCTTGTTATGTTTTTAACAAAGAGGCAATTTTTGAAAATTTGCAACACAATAAAGTTGGCATTAAAATTAGGTGTCACAAATTTGAGAAAGGGTTAAGGGATATCCCAAAAAAGCCATTGGACAATTTGTGGACAATTAAATATACCCGCTTAACTAGCTGATTTATATATAACTAATACAGTGTACAGGATCTATTTTTTTGGTTAAGGCTCAAATATAATTATGAAAACTATTAAAAATGAGCCCAAAATAGGCACTAGCACTCATGCGCTAAAATCGGTTTTAAAGCGAGATTCTCTTAGAGAATTAAATCTGTTGAAGTATTTCAACTAGCGCCTTCTCATCCGTTAATTCCAATTTGGCCAATAAGCGGCTTCTGTTTTTGTATGCCGAATTTTCATTCACCCCTAAAACCAAAGCAATTTCTTTGACCTTAAGTTGAAGCCTCAACAAACAGCAAAACCGAATTTCGCCTTCTGTTATTTGAGGTAGATTTTCTTTAAGTCGAGAAATAAATCTAGGATAGCTTGCAGAAAAAAGAACTTGAAATTCCTTCCAGTGCGTTTGGGTTAGAATGCGCGATTCTGTCCAGTTTACATCCGATTCGTTTTGAGAAGAGAGTTTCTTCAAGTATACATCGAGTTTTGCACGGGCATCTTCTAAATTACTTTCTGAACGTTGCAGACTCAATTGTAATTTTAACTGCCTCATATTCGCCAATGACTTTTGGCGTTGGAAATATTGAATGCATAGCAATAGCAAAAGCACAATTAAAACCAATATGCCTATTAATATATACCGTGATAGTTTATTGCTAGTCGCTTCTTCAATTGCTTTTTCTTTCAGATTTTGGTATTCGAACTGAGACTCTGAAGAGGAAATCCGCGATTGATTGTAATACCTCTCCAAACTATCGTTTACATAAAGCAAGGAATCTTGATACAGCGAAGCGAGTTTATTTTGATTTGTATTTAAGTAATACCGCTCCATGATACTGTAACACTTTTTCCTTTTTGGAAATGAGCCAAAACCATGAAGAAATCGTAAACCTTGCATTAAATACGTTTCGGCCTTTTGATAATTGCCTTTCCGTGAATGAATATCGCCAATCAATAGGAGTGCATTGGAGGCAAGAAAAAAGTCATTTAGTTCCAAGGCCATGTCGGCATCGGCTTGCAATAAGGGAAGCGCTGCATCATAATTTTTCCTCAAATATTGGTTCTCCCCTAAATTACCAAGCGTGATGAATTTGTATGCTATGGAATTTGAATCTTGCGTAATTTTCAGATTCGCTTTAAAATATACATCAGAAGAATCCAACAAGTTCAATTCCCGATAGGAAAGACCCAAATGGTTCAAAATACGCACCTTGTCATTTTTTATCCCTTTGGGAGGATTGACCAACAACGCTTTTTTCAAATAGCTAACGGCATTTCGTTGGTCGTTGAAAATAAGATAGGAAACTCCTAATTCAAAATACACCTGTTGCTTTCGGGGGCAAAGGTTATCATCCAAGTTTTCTACAATTCCAGCTAAATAGCGCAGCATGAATAAACCCGATTCATAATGTTTATTCTCGGAGATAAAAGTGCTGGCTAAAAGTATGTCCACCTCCAAGCGAAACCAAACCACTTCTTCTCGTATGGCTTTGAGGTGAAGTTTGCTTAAAGTATTGATTTGCTGCTGAGTATTTTCATACATCTGCTTTCCAAAATAAGAAAGCAAGTCGGCAGTCAATTCTAGGTCTTTATTATCTTGATCCTTTGCAAATTCCTGCATTTCTAAAACAAGATTTTGCACTGCGATTGAATCCGGTTTCAATGCCCCAATCTGATTTATCGATTTGTCAAGAAACAGTGTTCGTTGAACAGGATCAAGATTTAGTAAAGCATCAAATTCCGGAATACCCAATTGCTTGCGGAGCGTTTCCGTTTGAGGGGATTGATAAGCTTGTGCTTGCAAATCATACCCACCATTTCCTACAATGAGAAATAAGAAAAGCGGCATAATAAACCGCAGCCCTGAATTGAAAGAAATTGATCTATGCCTCATGATTAATTGCGCAAAGAAACAAATAATTGATACGATACTTCGATGTGCTGATTTTCGATGAGCTAATTTTTCGATGTGTTGATGTGCGGATGTTATTTTAAGATTTAAAAATTTGAAGATTGGTTTTTGGATTCCTAATATGTCCCGTTTTTTCAATACAAATAAGTATGAAATTATATTCTGTTTACTTAAGGATACTTCTTTTATTTTTGCTGTATGAGAAAGAAAATATTGCTTTTAGGATCGGGAGAACTTGGTAAAGAATTCGTCATTGCTTGTCAACGTTTGGGACAATATGTAATTGCTGTTGATAGCTATGCAAATGCACCTGCAATGCAAGTTTCTCAGGAATTTGAGGTAATTGATATGTTGAATGGTGATCTATTAGATGCACTTGTTGCGAAACATCAACCTGATATTATTGTTCCGGAGATTGAAGCAATTCGTACGGAGCGATTTTTTGATTATGAAAAGCAAGGAATCAAGGTTGTTCCAACCGCAAAAGCGGCAAATTATACCATGAATCGCAAAGCTATTCGTGATTTAGCTGCCATTGAAGTCGGTGTTCGAACTGCAACTTATAGGTATGCTTCTTCTTATGAGGAATTAGTAGAAGGTGTAAAAGTTACTGGAATCCCTTGCGTTGTTAAACCTTTAATGTCAAGTTCTGGGAAAGGACAATCCGTAATTAAAACGGAAGCGGATATCGAAAAAGCATGGAAATATGCGCTCGAAGGCTCTCGTGGAGATTTACTAGAGGTTATTGTGGAAGGATTTATCGATTTTGACTATGAAATTACCCTATTAACTGTTACTCAAAAAAATGGCGAAACTCTTTTTTGCCCACCCATTGGGCACAGACAAGAAAGAGGAGATTACCAAGAAAGTTGGCAGCCCATGCCGATGAACCCCGAACATTTGAATGAGGCTAAAAAAATGGCAGCGGATATAACAAAAGCGCTCGGAGGAACTGGACTTTGGGGTGTTGAATTTTTCGTAACAAAAGAGGGTGTTTATTTTTCAGAATTATCACCACGCCCTCATGATACAGGCATGGTGACTTTAGGAAACACACAAAATTTTTCTGAGTTTGAATTACATGCAAGAGCTATTTTAGAAATCCCTATTCACGAAATTACCTTGGAGAAAAATGGTGCGAGTGCGGTGATTTTAGCTAAGGGTGAAAACACCAATTTCCCGGTTTTTTCAGGGTTAGAGCAAGCAGCGATATTGCCCAATACAGACTTTAAAATATTCGGAAAACCATCAACGAGACTTCACAGAAGAATGGCCGTTGCTCTGGCATTTGGGAAAGAAGATGTTAAAGATTTAGTGGACAAAGCGAAAATCGTTGCTTCTTTGATTTCAGTTAATTGATGTTTTTGAGAGATTTTTCATTTACCCGCTCTGCATTTAAAAACTTGTGAATGTTTGCTATTATTGATATTGAGACGTGCGGAGGTAAATTTGATTTTGAAAAGAGTCGAATAACGGAGATTTGTGTTGTTCTGCATGATGGTCTCCAAGTAACGGAAGTATTCACATCCTTAATTAATCCAGGCTGTTATATAGGTCCAAACTTCACTCGATTAACGGGCATATCCAATGAGATGGTCGCAGATGCACCAAGATTTCATGAAATCGCCAATAAGATAATCGATTTAACAAAAGATAGAATTTTCGTTGCGCACAATGTAAATTTTGATTACGGATTTATAAAAGAAGAATTTGCCAGTTTGGGTTATAAATTCAAGCGGGAAACCTTGTGCACTGTTAGATTAAGCAGGAAACTGATGCCCGGTAAACAATCATACAGCTTGGGCAAACTATGCGACAGTATTGGAATTGGAATTGAAAATAGGCACCGAGCAGAAGGAGATGCTGTAGCAACAGCAAAATTATTTACCATGTTACTTGATTTAAAATCATTAAATCCTCTTTATAGAAATCAAGGGGTTGACGAATTAATGACCACACGCATTGACAAAATCAAACAGTATATTTTAAATAAACTACCTGAAACATGCGGTGTTTACTATTTTTTAAATAAAGATCAAGAAATAGTATACATAGGTAAAAGCATCAATATGTATAATAGGGCATTAAGCCATTTTAGCAGCAAAGAAAATAAAAGCAAGAAAATGCTGAATGATTTAATGAATGTAGACTTTATCGAAACGGGAAGCGAACTTATTGCTTTGCTTCATGAATCGGAAGAAATTAAAAAACACAAACCTGTATACAATCGAATGCGCAAAGCAGACATCTATACGCATACAATTGATTATTATACAAATGAAAATAATATTATCAATTTCAAAATCGGTTTGTTGGAAGACTCTGCAAACCCTCTTCTTTGTTTTACAAGTCATTCAAGTGCCCGCGAAACTTTGGAGAGATGGGTTGATAACAAAGAACTTTGCTTGAGATATTGTCACCTTACACAGGATACTTCCATTTGCTTTAACCATCAGATTAAAAAATGTAGAGGTATTTGTGTTGACGAAGAAGATTATTTAATGTATAATAAACGAGCAAATAAAATCATTGAGGAAATTATATTTAGAAATAAAAACTTTATTCTTATTGATAAAGGAAAAAATGCTGATGAAAAAAGTATCGTAGTTGTTGAAGATGGTCATTATTTTGGTAGCGGATACATTGACCAAAACAGCACATTTTACTCATTTGAAGAAAGTAAGGAATACGTTAAAAAAAGCATTTTTTATCCAGATTCTGATATGCTTATAAGAGGATTTTTAAAGAAAAATAATTTAAAAATGCTTGTGTTTAATGATTAATTGTTTGTTAAAACACATTCTAGAATTTTACCAAGTATTCGCAATGAAAAAACAATTCTAAATTGGCTTGGGATTGATTTGTTTAACGATGTATCCCGAAAATCCGTCGGGAAAGTCAGTTGTTCGAATCCAGTATATCGCACCGAAAGCCTTACAATAGCGAAACCTAAAATCAAAAGACAATCCTCATTTTTATTGCTATTTCGCTTGTTAATCAATTTCGGAATGCCATCTTTGTAGCGTGAAGAAAGTGCTTATTCTCACTTATTATTGGCCACCATCGGGTGGTGCTGGGGTTCAACGTTGGTTGAAGTTCGTGAAGTATCTCCGCCAATTTGGTTGGGAACCGATCGTTTACACTGCCGAAAATCCCGAATATCCGGTGCTCGACAATTCGCTCGAAAAGGATATTCCTGTGGGCGTTGAGATTCTTAAACATCCAATCTGGGAGCCTTATCAGTTGTACAAACGCTTCATCGGACAGAAAAAGAATGAACGTGTTGTTTCAGGTTTTTTGCAAGAAAAAAAAGGAAAATCATTTGCCCAAGAAATGTCGCTTTGGCTGCGCGGAAATATCTTTATCCCTGATGCACGGTGCTTTTGGATTAATCCATCGGCGAAATTCCTGTTAAATTGGTTGGAAACAAATACTGTTGATGCCATCGTATCAACGGGTCCGCCGCACAGTATGCATTTAATTGCACGTAAAATTCGGCGTAAAAAGAATATTAAATGGTTGGCAGATTTTCGCGATCCATGGACGAATATCGATTTCGCAGGTGACTTAAAAATGAATGCCTACGCGGCAAATCGAAATGCTAAGCTCGAAAAAGCAGTTTTGGATGAAGCCGATGTAATTACTGTGGTGAGCGATTTTATGCGGGAGGAATTTGTTTCCAAAACAAAAACACCTGTTCACACGATTACCAACGGTTTCGATCCGGATGATTTTGCTATTTCAACCGATAAATTGCGGAATGATGGGAAATTCTCCATCGTTCACACGGGCAGTTTAAATAACAGAAGAAATCAGCCCGAATTGTGGCAAGCGATAAAGTCATTGTGCGAGGAAAATCAAGCCTTTTCGGACGATTGTGTGATTCGTTTAATTGGTAAAAACGACATCAGTATTCGTGAAAGTACAGAAGCTGAAGGATTGAATTCACGCACCGAATGGATCGATTATTTGCCACATGCCGACATCATTGCTGAACAAAAAAGTGCAGCTGTTTTATTCCTTTCCATCAACAATTACGGGGCAGAGGAGAAGGGCTTTTTTTCGCCCAAAGCAACACTCACCGGTAAAATGTTCGAGTATTTGGCATCCGGCCGACCGGTTTTAATGGTTGGGCCCACCGACGGACAAGCTGCTGAGGTTATCCGCGACTGCAAGGCAGGTGAAGTAGTTCCGTTTGGAGATCTAGATGCTATGAAAAAAGCGGTTTGGTCGCTTTATGAGCGTTGGAAATCTGGTGAATCGGGAACGACAGGTGGTGTGGATAGGTTTTCGAGAGTGACGTTGACGCAGGAATTGGTGAGGGTGCTATCCTCGGACTAAAGTCCGAGGTTGCGGGTGAAGCCCACGTAATTTGTGCGCAGCCCTGGACTTCAGTCCGGGTGGGGGGGTAGGAAACACAGAAGCCCTTTGGCACCGAGTATCAATATCCTCGGGCTAAAGTCCAGAGGGAATAGGAAAAATTATGGGCATCAATATCCTCGGACTAAAGTCCGAGGTTGCAATGAGAAATCACGGACATTGCCATTAGCCTCGGACTTAAGTCCGGGGATGAAAGGTGGAAAATGATTATTTGACTTTCGCGCAAAAAAAAGCAGCCCCTTTTGAGGGCTGCCTTTCAAATCAATTAGAGATTCTAATTATTGCTTAACAATTTTGATCGTTTCAACTGAATTTTGAGTTTCAACGTTTAGGAGGTAAATTCCACGACGAAGAGTTTCAAGATTAAGAGTTTCGATTGTCTCGCTAGAAGGTGTAACGTTTACACGCTTAGACATTACAATTTGACCAAGGTTGTTCATTACTGTAAGTGTTACCACTTTGTCTTGATCGCCAGTAGCGATGCTTACTTGCAATTTATTCTCGAATGGATTAGGGTAAGCAGAAGTTGAAACTACCTCATCAGCAGTTTGAACATCATCACCAATTTGACCTAAACGAGCAGGAGATGAAGCACAAGCATTCAATACTACGAATCCATCAACATCATAACCATCAGCAGTTGTACCCATTGTACTAGGCAAAGTGCGGTCAGTAACACGTAGGTATTGAATTGCACCAGCAGCAGCAACGTCGATTAAACCATCTTGGCAGATTTCGCTGTTCAACATGATCCAGTTATCACCATCAAGTGAACCTTCAACCTGAGCTTTTTCAGGGTAAGAAGCGCAAGATGGGTTACCGTAAGATGTTTCAACCAATTGGATATCAGCACCAGCTGCATCGAATACTACGTAGTCGAATTTAACTTTCAATTTACCGCCAAAACCTAATGAAACGAAGTTTACGTTATTTGAGTTTTGTGGAACATCAAGTGCATTTGTAGCAACACGACGGTTAGCAATGATTTCAGATCCGTTTTTGCGGAAGCCTGGTTCGTAAATAACAACATCCTGAGCTGAACCAAATACTAGTTCAGTTGCAGTTGGGTTGGTTTCTTCACCGTGCAAGCAGATGATACCATCAAGATCGTAAGCATCAACTAAACCATTGAAAGAAGCACTGTTGCTGATGTCAACAATTTTCACATACTGTGCCCAATTCAAACCTTGAAGATCGAAGTAAGTATCTTGACAACCTTCACCAAGATAAACCCAGTTGCAATTGTCTTGTGAAGCGTAAGCGCGGATTCTCTCAGGGTAACGGCTGCAATTGTTAGCGTTAGCGCTGTTGAAAGTTGTTTCTACTACGAAGATGTCAACTCCAGCACCATTCTTAATTGGGTAACCGAATTTCAAAACGATTTCACCAGCAAAACCAAGGCTAACGAAATTGTTGTTAGCAGGAGTAGTAACAGCATCGCTGTTTTCTGGAGCACCAAGTGCTTCGTTAGCATCCGAACGGAAAGGAGTGATAGGGCTAAGTAGATCCCCAGCAGGGCCTTGGTTGAAAGAAATTACTTCAACTGGGCTGCATGATACAGGGCAAGTTTCGATGAAAGAGATATCGTCGATACCGAAGTCATTTCCGAAAGCAGTAATGTTATCAGAAACGATGCTCAATTTAGCAGAACCAGTGTAAGTTGAATTCAATACTGCATTTACTTCTGACCAACCATTCAATCCCATTGTCGCAGTGTAAGTGCCAAATACAACCGAAGAAGAAATTAAATCGTTAGGTGTAAGTACGAACTTCATTGAAGAAGGTGCAGTAGCGAAGATGTTTTGAGCGAATAGGTTAAGTACATATTCTCTACCGTTAGAAACAACTACATCTTGCGACCATACTGTTTTCTCGGTCACTGTATTTCCGTTCAAGATAAGGAATTTGCCAGAGCGGCCAACACCTGACCATTGTGGATGGTAAGCATTTGCGTTTTCGCCAACACTGTAAGTGTTTTCTGGAATCATTTCGGTATTCACAGCTGGGTTGTTCACTTTGTAAGTGAAATCAGAAGTGAAATCAACATTTCCAGCTTCGAAGTTACCGTTTTCGATTTGGTTTTCGCCACAAGCAATTGGACCACCATTGTTGTTATCTTCTTCAACAGTAAGGATCAAAGTAGTAACGAAAGGACAACCATTTGCACCTACGCCATTGTTAATGTAAGATCCTGCAGTAGTGATTGATTGACCAAAGAATGAATAAGATTCACCAGCAAGGATGGCAGCAGTGATAGTTTCTGCACCTGAGTTGTTGATTGTCAAATTCAAAGTAGTTGTTAAAGTACAACCTGCAGCATTTTCTGATGCATAAGCATAAGCACCAGAAGTAGTGTAAGTTTGACCGTTTAACGCCCATGTGTAAGTATCGCAAGCTGTAGCAGCAACAGTTGCAGTTGTATTTTCACCAACTGTAATTGCAACTGGAGTTAAACCTGAAGCACATCCGTTTTCTGAAGCACCAACATAAACATTTGTTGAAGCAGTAACAGGAACTGAGATAGAATTAGCAGCGCCGATCATTTGAGTTCCTGCTGCATCGAAATACCAGTTAACAGTTCCAGAAGAAGCTGCTGCAGATACTTGAGCGTTTCCATTTCCGCATGTGAAACCTGGAGTAGTAGAAGTGATTGAAGGTGCATTGTTTACTGTTGCAACAACTTCGGTACGCGCTGAAGTACAACCGTTAGATGTTGCAGCTACGAAGTAAGAAGTTGTTGAAGGAACAGTTACAGTGTAAACAGAACCAGTGAACAATGATTGTCCGCCTTGTGCAGCAGCAAACCAATTGATGGTTCCAGTTGCATTTGCTTCAAGCGTAAGGATTCCAGCACCACAACGAGCCGTTGCAGCAGGAATAGTAACTACAGGAAGTGAATTAACTGTGAAAGTAATCACGTTACTTGCACCTGAATTACAAGTTCCTCTTTTAGCAATACGACGGAAAGATGTTGTTGTATTGATAGTTGCAGGATCATAAGAAGCTGCAGTTGCACCTTCAATCATAAACCATTCGTTACCATCTGTAGTAGATTCCCACATGTAGGTAGTAGTTGCAGTTCCTGCATTATTCAATTCAGTTCCTACAATGTTTCCTGGATTTCCAGAAGCACAGAAAGAAGTTGGAGAAGGAGCAGTTAATATATTGTTTGAAATAGAACCTTGAATTGTTACAGTGCAAACATTGCTTATAATTGAACAATCTCCGCTAATAGCCTTGCGACGGAAATAAGTTGTAGCATTTACTACCGCTGGATTGAAGTTAGCAGAAGTAGCGCCATCAATTGAAGAGAAGTTTTGGTTATCATCACTTACTTCCCACTGATATGTGTATGATCCATTTCCACCTGTTGGAGTTGAACCTACAATTTCAGCAGCATCACCAGATAAACAGAAAGTAGTTACAGCAGGACAAGTAATAGCATTTCCAGTTAACGCAGGAAGTACATTTACAGTAACTTGATCAGTAGCCATACAAGCAACTGAGAAAGAGATATCATCCAAACCGAAATCGTTACCGCTCAGGATAAGATTATCGTTGATGATGCTGATTGTTGCAGTAGTGCTAGAACCTGAGTTCCAAGTAGTAAAAAATTGATTCCAAGTATTCAATGCATTTGGAGCAACGATTTGATTACCCAATACATCGTTGTTGATTTTGAAACGCAGACGTGAAAGGTTTCCAAGGTTGATAGAAGCAATCCAAGTAGTAAAATTATAGCTTGTTCCTGGAAGCACTTCAACAGTTTGTTGCCAAACGATTTGTCCTTGAGTTGAAGAACCGTTGATTGCCATGTAGAAATCATCGTTTTCTCCTGCAGCGTTTCCGCGGTTGTGACCAACACCTTTGAAAGAAGGGTGAAATTTAGTCACATTCGAATCGTTACGATTTGGAACAACAGCATATTTACCTTCAGGGTAAAGACCAGTTCCAGTTGAGTAACCGCCAACAGCAAATGAATTTACGTAAGCATAGTCAGAGTAAAATGAAGAATTGCGTTGGTTGAAATCGCCATTCGTAACTAAATCTCCACTGTTTACATAACCAGTAAGAGTGTAAGTAGTTGTAGAAGTTGGACTAGCCATTGGGTTTGCGATGAAATCGCTGCTCAAACCAGCAGCTGGAGCCCACTTGTAGTTGCTTGCGCCAGATGCATTAAGTTGAACTGATCCACCAGCACAAATGCTTACGTCTTGACCTGCGCTAACGTTAACGATAGTATTGTTTACCAATGCAGAAGTAGTGGCAACGCAACCATTGATATCAGTAGCATTAACAGTGTAAAGACCTGAAGGAACACCCATCAAATCTTGTCCAGTGTAACCAGTGCTCCAAGTGTAAGTTACTTGACTAGCAGTACCAAGGTTATCTAAAAGAACCAAGTTCACATTTCCAGTAGAACCCGGACATGCATTTTGCACGAGCGACTTCAAACGGAATGCTTGAACTTGAACCGCCTCAGAAGTAGCTGTTTGTCCACCACCTGAAACAGTAACTGTGTAAGAACCCGGATTGTCGATAGTGATTGTAGCCGTAGTTGCCCCAGGCATAAAAACACCATTACGACGCCATGTGAAAGATGTAGAACCTGTAAAACCGCTAGTATTTGCGGTCAGTTGAGTTGTTCCACCTACACAAATGCGAAGGTTACCGGTAATGTTTGCTGAAGCGGCAGCAGGTGCCATAATCACAGCATTTTCAGAATTTGATGCGAAAGACTGCATCGGGAATGATGCAACAAGCATCATCCATGTTAGAGATTTCATCCAATTAAATGGATTTGTTCTCCGTGTAGGAGTTTGAACTTTCGTTCCAGTTCTAGTCATAAGGCAATTAGTTAAGGTTAGTTATGCAAAAGTACGCAAGTTTTAATGTAAGGTTTCAGTGCTATTTAAAAGAAAATATGATGTAGTGAAGTTGACAAGGAAGTTTATTACCACGTTATTAATCTATAAAATACACATAATCAAATATATAAATCGAAATCCATCTAGTTGTTACTGCAACTTACTTTCAGTAAAGCAGATGTAATTATTTTTGTTTGTGTCGAAATTTAACATTCGCATAACACTACAAAAAAGGTAGGATTAGTTAATTCGCCAATTCATAGGTCATTAATTCTAAATTTACGACTTGAGGCAAGGTAGTTTTGGAACTATTCTGCAAGAAGCTGAGTGTAACATTTAAAAAACGCGTGATTTTTTAGCCCTCTTTCAGACATTGTTTCACGCCGAATTAAAAAGAGAATAAAGCCTTACCGCTATTGTTGGGCGAATAAAACAAAGGCTCCAATATAATGTGTATATGAGACTAAATATCTAGCCGATTGTTGGGGCTTTATTCTTCTACTGGAAGGATGTTGCAGTCAACGATAAAGGCAACAAGTTTTCGCGCTGTAGGATCGAATAATTCTCAATAATTCTCAATCTCGCTTGAGCAGACAGTAATTCGAGCGTCTTACATGCTATTGCTTCTTCAACAGTTCGTGAGAAGGATTCAACAGATCTATCCTTTACAATGAATCCTGTATTTCCAATGACTGATGGAATAGCAAACACATTCGAGCCGATAGGCACACAACCACAAAGCATGGCTTCACATAAGGCATTCGGAAGGCCTTCGGCAATTGAAACTTGTAAGTAAAATTGATAGTTCGCAAGCACCTCAGGAAGCTTTTCGTACGGAACCGCTTCTAATATGTATACATTAATAGGTAGATCTTCAGCTTTGAGATAATCGTTTCTACACAATATTGTAAAGGAGCATTGAGGAAATCGTGGAGCAATTTGTAAAATCAAATCGATCCCTTTGCGCTGAAATACTGGAGGAGCTACAGAACTGCTGGCGGTGATAAAACTCAAGGCTTTCGGCAGAGTGGCATTGGGCTTGAATTTTTCCCCATCAAATCCATGCGGAATTACCTGTGTAGTTGTTTGGATATACGGATTGATGCCTTTGAATCCTTGTGCGCGTGGTTCAGAAAGATCGTATTCATTCTGAAATTCAATCAATGATTTGTCGATGGGAAGCAACTGACTCGCCCAACGGAATGAAAAACGCGTTGCTTTTCCGAGCCATTTTTTGCGAAAATTTCCATGTTGAATTCCCGGATAATTGTGGCATTCGGCACCGAGTAGAATGATGGATGTTTTTAAACCAAACAATTTGCCTACAATCACCGCTGCAACCGTATGAAAGCCTGCAAACTGACAAACAATCCCTTTGCAGTGTCGGATGTTTGTTAGCAGTTGAAACACCTGCTTGATCAAGCTCAACGGTGTTTTCCAGCGGGGGATTGGATTAAAAAAGAGCGGAACGACATCGAAATATTTTCGAAGCAATTCCTCATCCTTGCGGATAAACGAAGAACGGAAAGCAAATACATAGATCAGCTTATCCTTCTTTTTCATGCTTTTTTAATGAATTGACTAATCAAATGAAGTCGTGAATCTGTTACGAAAAAGCAATCAGGAATTTCGCCAGATTGGAATTCCACTTCATTGATTGCTTCTAAATGTGTCTTTTTGCTTTGATAAGGCTTGTAACCCAGTGGTTTCAATAAATCACTTAATGCCATTGCCATTTCAATCGAAAATACCTCGCAAATCAAAATGGGTTCGAATTTTTTGAGGGTTTCCAAACCAGATCCAATAATGAGGTGTTCTGTTTCTTCAGTGTCGAGTTTCATCAGATCGATAGAAGTAATCTGATTCCGCTCAACAAACTGGTCGAGTGTTTCGGTTTTCACCTGGAAGGTGAGGCTCGATGTATTGTCGCGTGCACCTGATAAGTGTCCTGATCCTCCCAAGGTTGCTTCCTTAAGATAGGTGTACTTAGGAGAAAAGGCAGAAACAAATTCTGCTTCACCTTCGGTAGATGAAAGGGCTGTTTTCACAGGGTGAATCCTTCCGTTAAATCCGTTGGCTGCGATGTTTCGTGAAAGGTATTCGAACGGTCCCGGGGAAGGTTCGAAGGCCCAAGCTTTAGCATTTGGGTTGCATCCAGCCAGGATGAGTGAATAGAGTCCGGTGTTTGAACCTACATCGAAGAAGACATTGATCTTTGGCGCAAGTGCTTCGAAAATCGGAGTGTACTCATAGCTTTGATAACCCTTCCAAGCGATGTTCCATGTAACGAATGAAGTTTGGTTGGTATACATCTTGATTCTCCTGCCATTTTTCAGAGTGAAATCAACCGAACCCGAAGGTGGCAACCAAGCAGAATTGGGCAACAAACTTTTGAATAGGGAAATCAGTGCTCTAAGAAGGCGGTTAACAAAAGGCGAATAGATGACTCTGTAAAGTAATTCCATGGAAGCGTTTCTGGCGACAAAAATAGTATTTCAGACCTTACAGAAACTTCAATTACATTTGTTATCAAAATATACCACTTGGGCATCATTCAAAATCAAGGTATTACAAGCGCAATAATCACCTACGCAGGCATTGCAGTTGGCTTTATTTCATTGCTTGTAATTCAACCGTTTTTCTTGGATGCTGAAGCCATCGGATTAACCAGAGTGTTGTATTCCTTTTCTTTTTTGGTATCAACAATTTTACCATTAGGATTTCTAAATATTACCACAAGGTATTTCCCCAAATTCAGAAATGAAATCGCCCAGCACCATGGCTTTTTTGGTTTGATGTTGATTTGGTTAATTGTAGGTTGCTTGATTGTATTTCCTATTTTATTTTTATTAAAGGGAGAATTCATCCAATTGTATGCAGAAGACTCGCCTCTTTTTTCAAAGTATTTTTTATTGGTTTTTCCGTTATCATTGATTATTGCCTTATTAAGTTTAATTAATAATTATTTATTTTCAGCATTCAAGCCGATACTTCCATCTTTCATGCAGGAAGTAGCTATTCGTGTATTTTTTATTGGATTGATTTTACTCTATTTCTTCTTCAATTTCAGCATCGAAATTTTGATTTGGGGATTTGTGTTAACCTATTTAGTTCAGTTGCTCGCTGTTGGAATTTATACATTAATCGTCGGTAGAGTTTCATTCATCCCAGAAAAAACGTTTGTTACAAAAGAGTTGCTCAAAGAAATGCTGAAATATGGTTGGATGGTTTTTCCAGCTGGTGTTGCTTCGATGGCAATTAAATTATTAGACGCTGTTGTTTTGGGGCAATTTGTGTCTTTGTCGCTGGTTGGAGTTTATAGTATTGCCGCATTTATACCTATCTTCATCGAAGCTCCTATCAATGCTTTAGATAAAATCGCGAATGCCCGAATATCGCATTCTTGGGAAAAGAACGACCTCGAAAACATCAAGGAAATTTATTATAAATCAGCACGCTATTTATTTATTTTAGGAGGCTTTCTATTTTTAATAGTTAGCTTAAATGCAGAACATCTATTTAGTTTTTTACCAAGCAATTTTTTGGCTGGCGCACCTGTAATCGGGATTCTAAGTTTATCGGCATTGTTTAATTTAATGACCGGATCGAACTCTGCAATTATATTCACTTCAGAAAAGTTTACTGCAGGAGCCATAGGTTTAGTATTGGTTGCAGTATTAAATCTTTTGTTGTTGTACACTTTAATACCGATTTTGGGTATTGAAGGCGCTGCGTGGGCAACCTGTTCAGCAAGTTTTACCTATAATTTATTCAAGTATCTCTACATCTGGAAAAAGTTTAAGATGCAGCCATTTGATCGAAGAACTTTATTTATAGGTATATCGATCGTTTTTACTTATTTCTTGGTGAGTTTTATTCCAACTTTTGAAAATGCAATTCTTAACATTGGAATTACAGGTTTTTCGATTGTGTTGATTTATGGAATTTTAATTTGGTTTACCCGCGTGGCGGATGATTTGAAGGAGATGGTTCCGTTTTTTAAACGTTGATTGATATCAATTCTAACTTTTAATTTTCGATAATCAATTATCAGCACAACTACCTTGCTTAATTATCCAAGTTTGAATGCGCAATTCAATATTCCTTTGGAAGGTAGCTTCCTTAAATGTTTATTATGACGCATTTAAACACCTGGTATCTACAACCATTGTAGCTTAATTGTTGTGTTTAATTATCTTGATCGCTGATCTACATGTTTGATTGACAGTTGTTTAAAATTATCCGTTTCTAATCGATTATAACCGTTTCAATAGGGTTGGTGCATTTTTAATTTAGCTAAATTGATCACGGGGAAGCGGGTGCTGTCCCCTGGCAGTTTTTTTTAATTTTATTCAAAACATCCAACTACCAATATTTACTTTGGATGACATTGATTTCATCAAGTTTTTAGATGTTTCCTTATTGATCTTCTGAACTAATTTTTTTTTCTATGTCCAGAAGTATGGTACTTTTTTGCCTTTTTATTTTATGCTAAAATATCAGAAAATTAATGCATTAAGTTTAGTCGTTTATAATCGTTTATAACAGTTTCAATAGGGTAGGTGCATTCTGAAACTGCCGAACTTGAACACGGGGAAGCGGGTGCTGTCCCCCGGCAGAATTTTTTAATTGAATACCTTTTAAGGTTATTGGCTGTAGTGCTTTTTTCAATCAAACAACTAAATTCTACTCAATAATGAAAATGTGCAATACCTTTAAATGCTATTTTATTTCCTTCTTTATTGATTTTCTTTTGGAGGATAGCTATTGCTTTTAAAGATATATTGGTGATATCCTTGTCCTAAATGATCTCCAACTATATTGTAATAACATTCATTTCCTCCCCCAAAAGGTGATATGATTAACGGTTCGTTCAAAATCATTTTTTTCAGAGACCAACCGCTAGGCAAATTTGCATTCGTATCAGGTTTACCAGTTTCGGTTGCGTGCATGACGTAGTAATTCCCTTTATTGTCTGTGAGTTGATATGCACTGTCTGTAAACATTACAGTTTGACATTTCTGAATTGTCTTTATTACTAAATGGCCTTTTTCAGGTTTCAACATGTCAGTTTCTCCACCTACAAAATCTACGCAAATCGGTTTTGCCATTTCCACCCAAGTGTAATTTTTATATTTACGCTGTTTAATGCAATTAGGATCTTTACAGAATATATTAGTATTTTGGGGAACGATAAAATGCTGTTTGCTTAGATAGTAAATAACGATCAATGTTTTTTCTGTAAGGAAATGAGGGCTTGAATTCGTCCCATTTTTCTAATGGAATAGGGTTTTCTCCGCCACTAATTACCACGATCATTTCTTTCTGATTAATCAACTCTTTAGCAAAACCTATTTTCTTCCAATTCAAAGTATCAGGCAGTTTTGATTTTTCTGTAGAAAAATTTAGCCCAATTTCTTTTGCGTTTTTAATTCCACAAGATTGAGTGATTAATGCCAATAAAATTGTAAATAAATAGATGTTTCTTTTCATTCTTTTAATAATTATTCGCGATGGGCACATTATTAATACCAGTTAAGCTTCACCCAAAGCAATTAAAGACGTCTTTGTTCATTAATTGATTTGGACCATGCTCTATTCATCAGGCTTTTAAAACGCCCTATTCACTCCAACCAACCACCTAAATTGTACATAATCCGGTGCAATATTCGAAGGGCGGTTCAAGAATAACGGAACATCAAATCTAAAGGTAACTGGCTTTTCCATAGTGAATCTTCCCCACCGCTTAATGGTTAGCGCAGAGCCTAAACCAGCACTTGCACGAAGTTTCCCAAAATTCATGGCAGCATCACCATCGTTTAACTCCAATAAGCCGGCATCACCAAAGGCATAAACATCCATTTTTAACCAATTGCGGGTGAACTTTGGCCTCAATTTTACCAATCCGTCTAAATCGATTTCAACATTTCCCGAAACTCCTGTGTTGCCTCTGAAACCTGTAACTACTGCACCATTTGATAATTGTTCTGGAGATAAATAGCCAGAATATCCCCGAACATTTAAACCACCGCCCATATGGAAATGATTCATGTCGTTTCCAAATCCACCAAAATCTTGCGGGAAAAACGCCGCCGATCGAGTGAATTTGTTTTCCATCAATTCTTCCGGATTTGCACCTGCGAGATACAAGGCAGACTCGGGAGCTAGATTACTTCCCGTTCCGATTTGTGCGAAAAAGCGAGTACGGATGTTGAATTTTCCCAGGTAATTGTCGTTGATGGTTTCTAGCATCAGCTGACTAAAACTGTAATCCGAACCAAGCGATGAAGCACGAACACCAAAATGAATTCGACCTTCTCCTTTTTTGTATTCGTATTGGTGACGAATTCCTGTGTTGATAGTATTGTTCCATTTTAAAGGTTGCCAACCGCCTCGATCAATTAGATAGTTTACATCTGTACTATCAGGACGAATCATCGCTTTGGCGAAAATGTAAAATGTTGAATTTTCCTTACGGTTTTTAACTTCCCAACCGATTTTCCCTAAGGCCATACCATCCAGAAAACGGGTAGAGAAGATCAGTTTCGATTGCTTTGCGAATCGTTGTGTTGGCGTTTGATAATCGAACTTGAAAGAAACCGGATTGTAGCCATTGAATTTGTATTCGAAATTACGCTCCACTTTGCCTAAACCTGTATTAAGCCAAACGGTGAGCTCAAACTGATTCTTTAGTTTCATGTAATTTCCGTTGAGGTGGAAACCAGCCTTCACGCCATCGTAGAAATTATACCAAACATCTGGACGCGCAAAAATTTCATAGTGTTTCCAATCTGAACTTGTGGCCACACGAGAGTCGAAACGGATAGTGCTATTTCCTTTCAAACGGTTGTTCATCATATTGATGTCGGCCAATCGGTTTGAAGTGTCGATTACTACATTTTCAATCTTGTTGGCGATTGTAATTTCTGCCGTGTAGGTTTCTTTCAGATTACCCCAACCAATCCAACGAGGAAGCACTGTTGCTGTAGTTTTCTTTTCGAACCAACCGTTCGGGATGTGAAAATCATATCGTTTTCCCGATTGATCATACACCGAAAAATCGATCGGCATTTGCATATCTCCTTTACGTTCGATGGTGATTTTATATTTCCCATCGCCTTGGTGCTTCACCTTTTTGATACTGTAATCGATGGTTTTGCTGGTTTCAATCCACTGATCGAAGAACCAATTCAGATCCACATTCGAGTATTGGATAATCGAATTTCTAAAATCTTCAGGATATGGATGCGCCATTTTCCACTGATTAAAATAGTGCTTCATGGCATTCGAAAACAACTCATCTCCAAGCACATACTGAAGATTGAAAAGCATTGTAGCGGTTTTGTAATACACGTTTCCATATCCGCCGCCATGGCGCAAAGCACCGCCGAAATCATCAGAATGCGTGTTTAATGTAGTTTCAGATCCATCAATGGCATCCTTTAAATAGCCTTGATAAGCTCTCACATAACGTGCTTCTTCGGGCATCGAGTGCTTTTCGGTGTAGGCATTTGGATATTTTCCCTTTACGATTTCTTTCCCATCGATCTTCTCCAATGCCCAAGCCGTAAGGAACTGCGTGAAACCCTCATCCATCATAGCGCGGTAAGTTTCATTCGATCCAACCATTCCGAAAAACCAATTGTGTCCAACTTCGTGCGCTAACAATCCTCTGTAACCCGGATCAGATCCGCCATCCAGAGTTAGCATCGGGTATTCCATCCCGTCGCGGGCATCGGCAACCACCATTTTATTGTAAACGTACATGCCGAAATCGTTCGAGTAGGTTTCGATCACTTTTGCAGTGTACGACGATGCATTCTGCCAGCGCGAAGCATGCGGTTCCTGCACAACGGCTACAATTCTGATCCCATTCCAAAAAGATTCACCAATGCGGTAGGTTGGATCGGCTGTCCATGCGAAATCGTGCACATTGATCGCTCTGAACTTCCAGGTTTTGCGGGTTTTGCCATCGTAAGGTGTAACAACCGATGGGGCTTCTTCCCAAGGTTTGTTCACGAAATTCGAAATGTCGAGTTTTTTGCGAAGGTCATCAGGTAGTGCTTCCTCACGATTGGCAAGTGCTCCAGTGGCTTCAACTACATAATTAGATGCGAAATTCAGTTCCACTTCATAGGTCCCGAAATCACCGTAAAATTCCTTGCCTAAATGTTGGTCTGTATTCCATCCAAATTTGCGGTCGTACACTGCCATACGCGGGTACCAATGCACACCGTCGAAATGCTTGTATCCGTAAGCTCCGAACTCCTTCATCCGCCTGCGGACATTGCCTCGGTAATCGAAATAGGTTTTGAACTCCATTGTGAAATTCACCTTTTCTCCCGGAAGCAAGGGCTTTGTTAGCCACACTTTCAAAATCGTATTGTCGAGCTCGGTTTTCGCAGTTTGTCCATCTACCATTAAATTCGAAACTGCTGTGCCCAATCCCTTGCTTTCGTAAGGGCCATATTTAGTTGGATACTCATTGACTTCGTGCAAGGCATCACAATAAGAACCCGGTTGAAATGCATTTTGGTACAAATGAAAAAATACCCAATTCAATGTGTCGGGCGAATTGTTGGTGTAAGTGAGGGCTTCAACAGCATCAACAATATCGGTTTGCTCGTTTACGATAGCCTTGATCTGGTAGTGCACATCCTGCTGCCAATAATCGGCAAATGGCTTTCTGTTTTTCCAGTAATGTGGGTTTGCAGCCGATTGATAATCAACGGTAAGTTGCATGTTATCTGCGGCAGCACTATTTCCCTCCGGGGAAGGGGATTGCGCATAGGTCAAGGTGGAAATCGCGGTTGCAACAAGCAGTATCAGTCGGCGCATGGTATCGAGTTTGGACGGCCGAAAATACAAATCAAATCTTGCTTTCGTTCACCAAGGAAGCGCTTCTTTGTCTTTTTAGGTGAAATACTACTGCATTGAATTCGTGTCCAGCCAGAATGATTAAAGCATTGGCATTAATCAACACGAGCACGGCGATGAGCGCGCCCACCGATCCATACACGGTATTCCAAGTGGAAAAGTTATTCACGAAAAATCCGAAACCGTACAACAGCAGCATGATCAACACACTCACTATGAATGCTCCAGGCGAAAAAAATGATGGTTTTTCTCCACTTGCTGGGCCCACGTAATACAGAAAACAAATAGTGAAGAAAATCAACAAGTAAAAAAACAGCCATTTCCCAATTTGAATCAAAGTGCTGCTTATACCGTCAGAAATGATGGCTTCACGAATCAAATAGTCGAGCGCGATGTTGGTGAAGATCATCATGGTTATGGCGATAACCAACAAACCAACAATGATCATGGTGAGCATTAACGCCAATAAACGGATTTTCCAACCCGGGCGTGTTTCATTGGTGAACGACAAGGCGTTGAATGATTCAATCAACGATGTAATCCCGTTGGTAGCGTAAAATAGAGCGAACAAAAAACCGAATGACAACAATCCGTCGCGTTGAATCGAAATCACGTCCATAATTGTTTGCTCAATCGCTAGAAAGGTGTAGGGTGGAAGCACATCGCGCATTGCATCAAGCAGCAATTCATCGAAATTATCGATCGGTAAATAGGCCGTTAGTGTAAATAAGAAAATGATTGTTGGAAATAACGCCATGAAGAAATCGAACGAAACGGCGGCTGCACGCATCGTAATTCTAGACGACATAAGGCTATTTTTGAATTTTTGGGCAACATCCAACACAGGCACCGACTGCAAACCAGGAAAACTAACTGTTTGCAATTTGATAAACAATGGAAGCTTTAAAATCCGCTCTTTGATTTTATTGAGCAAATTAAACATCAGCAGGCTTTTAAACTTAAATCGAGACTTTTCACTTGATGGGTAAGGGCTCCGATAGAAATAAACTGTACACCCGTTTCGGCATATTCGATCAAGTTTTGCTCGTTAATACCACCTGAAGCTTCTGTTTCAACATTATTGTTGGTTATTTTCAAGGATTCGCGGATGAGTTCGGGACTGAAATTATCGAACATGATTCTATGCACTCCGCCTTCTTCAAGAATCAACTGAACTTCGTTGAGGTTTCTGGATTCTACTTCAATGTCGAGGTTCAGACGATTCAATTGTAAATACGATTTCACATTTTGAATGGCTTGAACTACGCCACCAGCATAATCGGCATGGTTGTCTTTGATCATTATCATATCGTACAGCCCCATTCGGTGGTTTTTTCCGCCGCCATGCGACACTGCGAGCTTTTCCATCACACGCATTCCTGGACCAGTTTTACGGGTGTCGAGCAAGGATACTCCTGTGTGTTTAACTAGATTAACCAATCTGTGGGTGTTGGTTGCGATGCCACTCATGCGTTGCATAATATTAAGCATCAATCGTTCTGAAGTCAGGATTGATTGTGCTGAACCTTCAATATAAAATGCTACATCTCCTTTTCGAATTGCGGCTCCGTCTTGTATTTTTAATTCGAATATTAAATGTGGATCAACCAATTCGGCCACGCGCTGTGCAATAGCAACTCCACTGAGAATGCCGTCTTCTTTAACTAATAATCGTGCTTTTTGCTGAACTTCAATTGGAATGCAGGCTAAACTGGTATGATCTCCATCGCCGATATCTTCGCGCAATGCCAGCCGAATTAGCTGATCAATCAGTTCTTGGTGTTCTTTGTTCAGCTGCATAATTTCAGACTTCTGTTTCGATACTGAGTTGCTGGATAAATGATTGGTTCCCGATTTTTTTAATCAGAAAGTAAATTCTAAACTTATTTCCTGAAGTTGAAATATAGCTTCCAATGCCATATTGTGCAGCCGTTGGGTTGTTGGCTTTGTGCTTCAAAATGAAGCTTTTGGGTTGATTCTTCGCGAAGAAGCCGCGAAGTACTTGTTCAGCCTGGGCTTTGCTGTACATTTCTTCTTTGCCAGAAACGGTAAGGTCGATGTTTGAACCAAAATACTTTGAAAGTTCTCGGGCATTGCCCATCCTGATTGCCGCAGCAATATCGGCACTTAAATCGTGCGAAATTGCCTTGTTACCAAGGGATAAACTGAGCATAAATACCAATAAAAACTTCATGGTCCGATTTGCCGGCTGCTAACAAAAATAACGCCAATTCTATCTTTCATTGCAGGCCTGACGCAATCTACATCAATATCCTTAAACGAATCTTTCATGATCAACTCATTTTCACAATTCTTATGTTAATTCGCAGAAACAATTCTGATGTAACGCTTCAAATTTAAGTCAGATAATTGTTTTCCTTTACAAATTGAGCATTTCAGGCGCATGAAAATCAAACTTTTACAAATCGGAAAAACAACAGAAGCCTATCTGTTAGAGGGTATTTCGCACTATGAAAAACGTATCAATGGCTTTATTCCTCAAACAACCGAAACAATTCCTTCGTTAAAGGACACCCATACTGCAAGTCCCGAAAATATGAAACTTCGAGAAGGGGAACTCATTCTTGCACGTCTAAAACCCGACGATATTGTAGTTCTTCTCGACGAAAATGGAAAGACTTTCGATTCGGTTGGGTTCTCAAATTTCCTTGAAAAACAATTCAACCAATCTATCCGAAACCTCGTTTTTATCATTGGCGGAGCTTATGGATTTTCAGATGCAGTTTACAAGCGAGCTAACTTTAAAATCGCACTTTCCGAAATGACTTTTTCTCACCAGTTGGTGCGTTTGGTTTTTATGGAACAACTGTACCGCGGCATGACGATCATCCACAAACACCCTTATCACCACCAATAACAGGTTAATTTACTACTTCCATTTTCTGGTAAATCGCTTTATATCGTTTAACACCTTCTGAAAGCGAATACCAGCGGTTAGCACAGGCAATCGAATTGGCTGGGTTTGATTTTACCAATGCATCGAGTCTATCAACTGATTCACGGTAATTTTCTGGAGTAAAACTTCCAATTACATGGCCATTGCCACCATCCCGCAAGATCGTTTCAACATCACCAACGCCAGAATTTACAATCAATGGAATTCCTGCTGCCATCAATTCGCCCATTTTGGTTGGCGATGATGCCTTTTTTGAAAAACTCGGTTTGATAAAAAAGATCGAAACGGTGCTCATCGCAGCAATTTCAGGGACTTCTTTCCTTGCAGCTTTTAAAATTCTCAAAGCAGCTTTCGGAATGCCCCTATCGGCAGCCGTACGGATAATCATTTCAGGCGCATCGGGTGTGATGAATAGAAATACTGCATCTGGTTTCACCTTAATTAGAACACTGAAATAATCCAACATTTCGTTCAGCATGTACCAAGTTCCTAAAGATCCTAGGTAACTGAGCACGAATTTTTGAGCAGGTAAATCCAGCATTTTGCGCCATTTCAACACATTCGGATCATCAATAGCTTTAGCTTGATATAAATGCAAATCGGCACAACAAGGAATCACAGTGATCGGTACATTTTCCATGCCTGCCCAAGAATGAATTTCGTCGGCTGCATTTTGGGTGAGCGAAACCACTGCATCAGCTTCAAGCAAAAACTGCTTTTCTTTTTTCTTGAAATACTTGTAAATGATCGAAAAAACAGGATTTGAGAGTTTCCAAATCCCACCATCAATGCGCTCATCGGCCCAAAAACCACGCATGTCGAATACGAACTTCAATTTCAGTTTTCGCTTTATCTCCAAGCCTGCAAGCGCCGTAATGTAACTTCTGCAATGAACTGCTTCAATACCAAATTCTTTGATGATCGCCTTCGCCGATTTTTTTAATCTCCGAACATCTTTCAAGGTCGATAAAACAGGCGGAGTGGCAGTGTACATTTCAGGATGCCAGTGGATCGATTTATCTTTGATCAAACTGCGAATTAATTGCTCCGACTGACTAAACCGTTCTGGCTTCTCGAAGCTGATTAACCAAATTTCATGGCCTGAATCAGCCAAACCTTCAAGGTAGGGGAGAACCTGCGATTGACCGAGCGGATCGGTCATGCCATCATAAGATAAATAGAGGATTTTCAAAAGTCTGACTGAATTTGGTTTCCTTTGCAGAAAGGTCAAAAATAGCACAGAAGATCTGATTGATGGAAGAAGAACTTTACTCAGGTGTCGATTTGGTTGCAATACCATTTTATGCCGCTTTGATTTTTTTTCTCGGTAGAAGAATACAACAGCAACGAATTCAAGAGAATCCGCTGTATAAGTACTATACGCGTGGTCTTATTGCGAAGGTCGTTTCAGGCCTTTTGGTTTGCCTTGTTTATATCTTTTATTACAAAGGCGGCGATACAATCGGTTACTTTCAATCAGCGCGCCTTGTTTCGAGAATGATTTTTATCAATCCGGGTGTCTACTTTTCAGTATTGGGAGGAACCTTGACGCACGAGAATCTGAGTGTTTTTTATTACAACGACTTGTGCTGCCCCGATTACTGGAAAGACCCACAATCCTTTACAGTTGTGCGTTTTGCTAGTCCGCTGATGTTCCTTTCTGGGTTCAATTTCTTTGTCACCACTTTCTTTTTTGCTTGGATTTCTTATGGAGGGATTTTCCGTCTGTTTTTGTTGTTCAATGAACTATTTCCAGGAATGGAAAAGAAGTTCGCCATAGCAGTGCTGTTCATGCCTTCGGTACTGTTTTGGGGATCTGCCATCCTAAAGGATACACTGACTTTCTCGGCAGCATGTTGGTTGACATGGTCGATCTACAAGGTTTTCATCAAGCCCGAAAGACGTGGTTTTCATATCATGACATTGGTAATCGCCGCCTACATTATCATCAGCATCAAGCCTTATATTTTTGTGGCGATGCTTCCAGGTGCTACCATTTGGATCATTTTTCAGCGGATTACAAAAATTGGAAGCACTTTCGTTCGTGTGCTCATTTCACCTGCAATCATTGTAGTTGGAGTTCTTGCAAGTACATTCTTAATTAGTTCTTTCAGTTCTTCACTCGGTGAATATGGCTCTGTTGATAAGGCAATCAATAAAGCCGTAGTTACCAAAAACGACTTAACGCGAGATGCATACGGGCAGAATTCTTTCGATATTGGCGAATTAGATGGTTCGGTGGGAAGCTTGTTGAGTAAATTTCCGGTAGCGGTTCTTGCAGGACTTTTTAGGCCATTTCTTTGGGATGTTTCCAACCCGGTTATGCTGGTTTCGGCATTGGAAAACACTTTTTTGATCTTGCTCACATTAAGGGTCTTACTTTTATTAGGTCCTGGTTTTTTTATCCGAATTTCTGCCAACCCTGTTTTAATCTTTTGCTTCGTTTTTTCGATCTTTTTCGCCTTCGCTTTAGGAATTACAACAGCAAATTTCGGTGCTTTGGTTCGTTACAAAATCCCATCTGTTCCTTTCTTCTTGTCGATGCTGTATATACTTGAATATCAAGCGAAACAGGCTCGATTGTCGTCGAAGCAATTGCGTGAACTGGAAGAGGAAAAAGAAAATAAATCTCTTGAAAATGAATTGGTCACGTCATAACAGAATCCTGCTTTCCATGTCATTTCTCGAAGGTGGCTCGCTGATGGCAGCCGAACTGCTGAGTGCACGCATGATGGCTCCTTACTTTGGCTCCTCGATTTTTGTTTGGGCTTCTGTTTTGGGCGTTACGCTTGGCGCTCTCGCTTTGGGTTATTACCAAGGTGGAGCATTGTCGCAACACGAAAAACGCGATAAAATCCTTCTTACTGTTTTGATTATTTGTGGCGCACTCATGATTGCAATGCCTTTCACAGCGCAATGGGTGCTCAGTTATGCGCATTATTTCGAATTTCACGAGGCAGTAATTTTATCTTCAGTAATTATCATTCTTCCACCTGTTACGGGAATGGGCATGGTTTCACCATTGATGGTTGCAAATCTCGATGGATCTATCGAAGCCGCTGGAAAACGTGCAGGAATGGTGTATACGGTTTCAACCGTAGGAGGCATTGTGTTCACCTTTCTATTCGGATTTTATATCATTCCGAATTTCGGTTTAATTCTGCCTTCGATGATTACCGGGTTTGTCCTTGGAATCATCCCGTCGGTGTTGATTTTCAGACACGGATGGCAGAAACCCGGAATTCTAGGCGCTACACTTTTACTGGCATCAGGATATCACTTTTACCAGCTTCAAATTCAACAAGAAAGCATCGAAATTCTCTACCAAAAAGAAGGCATACTCGGACAAGTTATGGTTGCCGAAATTCCCGTTATGAAAGATGGGAAACAGGAGTTCGAAAGAACTTTGTTTGTAAACAGAATCATCCAAACTTCCTACAATCCGAAGAACGATAAGTTCAACGATTACGAGTATTTCAATGTAATTGGCGATATCCTAGAGAAGTTTCCCAAAGGCAGCAAAATGCTTGTGCTCGGACTCGGTGGGGGCGTAATTGCGCGCGATGCCATCCAAAAAGGAATGGAAGTGGATGCTGTTGAACTCGACCAGAGAATTATCGAGGTGTCGCACACTTATTTCGGACTCGATTCGGCAGTGAAGGTATTTCGAGATGATGCCCGACATTACCTCAACCAGTGCGAAAAACAATACGACCTTGTACTGTTCGATTTGTTTCGAGGCGAAGAAACACCAGCGCACGTTTTTACTGCCGAAAGTATCGATAGAACAAGAAAAATACTCCGACCTGGCGGATTGGTTATGATCAATGCCAATGGCTTTTATAAAGGCGATATAGGCAAAGGAACCCGGTCTTTGTACAAAACCATCCGCGCAATGGGCTTATACGTAGAACTTTATCCTACCGATTCTTTAGAAGAAAATAGCAACATGATTTATTTAGCCTCCAATTCGCGCGATACTTTCGACGATTTTATTCCACCTTATGTGCAAGATAGTTACATCGACTCTGATAGCATCGATGTGGATGATGCCATTATTTTAACCGACCGTCGACCTGTTTTGGATCACCTCAACGAGGAGGCAACTATGCGCTGGAGGATTGGATATCAGGCCTTTAATAGTACTTTCTATAAAAACAACAACATTCCAATGTTTAACTAGGATTGTTCCAATCCAATGCGATCTAGCAATTTGTGCAACACTACAACTTGCCAAATTCGATTGTACAAATAAGTACGTCCATTTTTGAATTCTTGGATGTACTTTTTAAACCGATCAAATTCAATGATCCCATGCTTTTCGCACATTTCCTTTGATGCATATTGATCGATCAAATAACTGAGTTCGTTTTGCAGCCATCTTTCCAAAGGAATACTGAATCCCCATTTCGGACGATCGAACATAGATTCTGGAACATATTGAAAAAGGACTTTTCTAAGCAAATACTTGCTTTTACCATCTTTCATTTTTAAAGCTGGATCTAAATTCAGCGCAAACGAAACGATTCGATAATCCAGCAATGGAACCCGAGTCTCTAGGCTGAATTGCATCGTGGCGCGGTCAACCTTGGTGAGCAAATCATCTTTCAAATAAAAGCGCAAATCGAACAAAGCTTGCTGTTCCGAAACGTTCAAATTACGTTTCAATTTTTCTTGAAAAGCACCTTCATTGAACGAAAAATCTCCTCTGTAAGTTGGTTTGAGAAGCGCATCCATTTCCGTTGCAGCATAATAATAAATCTCCTGCGAGAAAATGTGACTCCTTAAACGGTCGGCATCTTCAAATTTAAAATGATTTGCAGCCCTTCTGAATCGATTATCAGGATGTTTCGATAACAACCAGCCAATTGGCTTTCTAAAGGTTCGTATGAATGGATTCGCCATTCTCGCAGCCCACAAATAGGATCCGTAACCCAAAAACAATTCGTCGCCTCCATCCCCCGAAAGGGTCATCGTAACATGCTTTCTAGCAAGTTTCGAAACCAACATAGTAGGCAATGAAGATGAGTCGGCAAATGGCTCATCGTAGGCATCAGTCATTTTATCGATCAACTCCAAGGCATCTTGCTCGCCCACAATAAACTCATGGTGGTGGGTTTTGAGATGCTTCGCAACATCTTTCGCATAATGCGACTCGTTGTATTTCGACTCTTTAAACCCGATCGAAAATGAATTAACCGGTTTCTCGGATAGATTTTGCGCCAAAGCAGTAACCAACGATGAATCAATTCCTCCCGAAAGGAAAGTTCCAAACGGAACATCCGAAATCATCCGGTAACGAACCGAAGATAGCAACAAACTATGCAGCTGTTTTTCTGCTTCAGCCTCGTTCGAAATGATCTCAGATTTAATTTGATCTTCTGGCTGCCAATACGATTGAATCTTTAATCCATCGCTGTTCACTGTAGCGAAGGATCCAGACGGAAACTTCGTAACCTCTTTGCTAATCGTTAGTGGCTCAGGTACATATCCAAGATGAAGATAATCTCGAATCGCCATTTTATTTAAGCTTAAGCGAATGCTTGGACGAAGTGCTAAAATGCCTTTTAATTCAGAACTAAATGCTGTAATTCCATTTTTATGATAGATGTAAAGCGGCTTGATTCCCATCCTGTCGCGACAAAGAAACAGTTGGTCCGATTCGGGCTTGTACACCGCAAAGGCAAACATTCCATTGAAACGGTGCACACATTCAGGGCCCCATTTCATAAAGGCTTCCAAAATCACCTCTGTGTCGGAAGTCGTGCGCATTGGCATGCCCAAATCAGCAGCGATTTCTTGGAAATTGTAGATTTCACCATTGTACACGATCACGGCTTTTCCATCGGCCGACCAAAATGGCTGGTTTGCAGCATCCGATAAATCGAGAATCGACAGTCGTCTGTGGCCCAAACCGCAACTTTCGTTGAAATAATACCCTGCCGCATCCGGACCACGATGGGCCTGGATATTTGTCATATCGATCAGGTTAGATTCTCGAAGCGTTCTACCTGTTTGAAAAAAGCCACTAATTCCGCACATCCGATCAGGCTTGTTTAGCTGTTTGGTTCTGCTTTCTGAAAGTCATGAATAACAATCCAGCTGCAAGCAGAAGCAATAATCCAGAAGCAGCCATGCCCAATTTTTCGGTGCTGTGGTAAAGTTCTGGTTCGAAACGGAATTCGATTTTGTGTTTTCCAGCCGGAACTTTCATGCCGCGAAGAATGTAATTTGCCCGGAAATGTGGCGCTGGATTACCATCAATAAAGGCATTCCAACCCTTGGCATAATATACTTCAGAGAAGATAACAGTTCCCGAGTTTGTAGCTTCGTAGCTATATTCCAATTTGTTTGGAGCGTAATTATCTAACACAATTTTCGCTGTTGAATCGCTGATTGAATTTCCAGTAACCTGATCGGCGAAACGTTTGTCGACAATCGCAGTATTCTTCGGATTAAATCCTGGGCCCATTGCTTTGATTTCTTCATTGGCATTGCCCACTTGTTTGATGACGTTCACAAACCAAGCATTTCCTAAGGCTGAAGGATTTACCAATGGAGCTGCCGCAGGATTGTAGATGATGTATTTTGCATTCAGCATGTTCAATGCATACAAATTACTCATCCCAGCTTTAAAAACAGAATCACTCATTCCACTTCTCAGCATGCCAGAAAGCGACTGAATGTTGCTGCTGATGTGGAATTCAATAAGCTCCTGATACCTTTCAAGTTTCACCGCAGAGTAACCACCAACCGATTTGTGGTAGAAGGATGTTGCAGCATCGTTGAAGGTGCTGGTAGAAAGATTGAGCACGCGGTAATTCGTGTTGGCGAGCAATCCACGGAAGCGGTATTTGTTTTCATCAGCTGCCAGACTTCCACTTTTGATGCGGTTTTTTCTGGCCAAACCTTCTGCTTGGTAAGCATCGATTTTACCTTTCAAGCCTTGATTTTGTTGGATTTCGGAATTGAAAATGGCCTCATCAGCTGCCGAAGGATCGTACGGAATTGCAGCTTTCGAATTCGAAACAAAATCCTTCTTATTTACATAGCGCTTATCTATAGAAAACAGGTCGCTTACGGCAATCACCAAAATGAGCGCAGTAAGGAGTATGGTGTTGAATTTCATTTTTTGGTAAACGAAGAGAATTGCTGCACCAGCAGTGATAAACAAGAAAGCTCTCAATGCGTCGGCTTTAAAAACTTCCATACGAATGGTTTCTAAATTCGCCACCATGCCATCAATCCACTGATCTGTTGTACCTGCTTGCATGCCACTCTGGGTGAGCATTTGAGTAATTTGACCTTTGATATTGTCTTGCAGATAGTCGAAGTCGAAGAACATTCCAGGCATCAAATAGAACAACAGGCAGAGTCCGCCGGTAAGTGCAAAAGCACCAAAGAAAGCCAATTTGTTTTCCTTGATTACATCGGGATTTTTCACCACTTCGTTGAGGCCTAAAATCGCCATCAATGGAATGAGAAAGTCGGTGATAACAAGAGTCATTTTCACCGCTCTGAACTTGTTGTATCCCGGGAAATTTTCGAGCATAAAAACCGAGAAGCCTTCTAAATTCTTCCCCCAAGAAAGGAGAAATGCCAAAATCATAGATGCTAAAATTGCCCAACGAAGCGGTCCTTTTACAAGGAAAAGTCCTAGCACACATAAGAAGCAGATCAACGCACCAGCATAGAATGGCCCTGTGGTTGAAGTTTCTGCCCAGTATTGTGGAAGGCGTGGAATGATGGTTTGGTACTGTTCGTCGACATCTTTCATCAACGCTTTTTGATCACCCAAACTTAAATTGGAAGCTCCACCATATATGTTTGGAATCATGTAAGAAAATGATTCGCCTCTTCCATAGCTGTAATCGAGCGCATATTCTTTGTCGAGACCGTCGGTTTCTGGCGTGTCTTTGATGGTGAGCTCAGACTTCCCACGGATTGAATCTTTCCCGTAATCGTAGGTTGTATAGATGGAAGAGATGTTTGTTAAAACGCCAAGTGCAGCCGCAATAACCAGCGTGAGTGCCGATTTTGCAAAAGCTGGAAGTGTTTTGTTTTTGATGGCATCCACAAGGTAAAACAGCCCGAAAAATAGCAGAATGAACATCAAATAATAGGTGATCTGCAAGTGAGATGCTTTGATCTGGAGGCTCAAAAATAATGCAGTGAGCACTCCACCTAAGATCCATTTTCCCCGGAGGGCAAGCACAACGCCCATGAGCACCCAAGGCATCCAAGAAATAGCATCGACCTTCGACATGTGGCCGGCTTCCATGATGAGTAGATTGTAAGAAGTGAAAGCGTAAGCTGCCGAGCCGATGATAGCCAATGGCTGCCGAACCGTAAGAACGATCAACAAAACATACATGCCGACCATTAAGATAAACATTGAATCGGCTGGCCTTGGAAGTCCTAATTTCATGATGGTGCCTAAGTGTCCAACCAGGTTGCCTTTGTAAACTGTTGAGATCATGTAGCCTGGCATTCCCGAAAACATGGCATTGGTCCAAATGGCTTCTTCTCCAGTTTTTTCACGGTAATCGGCCAATTCGTTCGACATGCCTTTGTGCTGTTCGATATCGTCCATCCGGAGACTTTTGTTTTCGAGCAACTCAGGAAAATAGGCAAAAATGAGCACAAGAAAAATAACGATAGCTGCAATATGAGGTAGTAATGTGCGGAAGTTGAATTGTTTCATCAGCTTGTTTTAATGGGGTAAAGATAGAATTTGAATTGTAATCATAAAGTGCACTTTGTCGCAATCACGATTCAAATTTCATCGGGTGAAATCAAATTTCAAACCCATCAAAATGTAAAGCCTTGAAAATTGTGTTAGTGCAGATTTCTATTTCTAACATAAACAAAAAAGCCAGAACGGTTAATTCTGGCTTTTAGAGAGGTGTATTTTCTTATCTAACTTCTGTGTAGTCTACAAACTCACCTTCATCGTCGTTTTGTTTTCGCGCGTTTGAACCTGGTGTTTCGATTCTTACCTCACCTTCACGGCGGGGTGGGGCCTGAGGCTGCTGGCGATTGAACGGACCTTGCATGTTGCGCGCAGCTTTTTGAAACAAGTAACGCGCAGCAAGTGGCAGTACAAAACGGAAAAATATCTGGTATCCGAAATAAATTAAAAGGAGAATAAACAAAAATCTCATGTGTTCTATTTGGGCAGCTAAAATACAAAAGAACTGCCGAAGAAATATGAATGACGGAATGTCAGTTGAACTTTAATTTCTATTCATCCAATTGAAAATTACCATTACCCCAAAAAATCGAAATGAAAATCCCTGAACCATCGAAAATTACTTGACAATTCAGGGATTACAACTAGTCAACAACACAAAGTCAATTTTTCAAAATGATCACAAATTAAGACTTGCGAATCAGATCGAATCGATATTTCAATCTCAATTTTTGGTAATCTTCACATTCGAAATGCCCGATTTTCCTGAGATTCTCAAAATGTAAATGTCCGCAGGTAATTCTTGTAGTTCGGTTATTATGACTTCATGACCTGTCACTTTCGTTTCAGAGATTAATCTGCCATCAGCAGTGTACAAGAACGCTACTGCGCCCATTTCAGCACCACGAATTGTAAATGAATTTAGGAAAGGGTTCGGATACACTTCTGGATTTTTTGCTTCCATGAATGGCAAATCAGTAACAAAAAAACAATCGCTGGTTGTTGTGCAATTGTCGTTGGTTAAAGTCACGGCAAAAGATCCAGAACCACTAAATAAGAATTCTGGTCCAGTTTCACCAGCAATCGGTAGGTTGGTGTTACAGTCAATCCATTGGATATCAACACCTGATTTGGGATTGAAATCCAGAATGACAATCGATGAATCGGTCGTTTCAATTTCAGTTGGCAGATTCACAACATCTATAGAAGTAGTTATCGTACTATCGCATCCCGCAAGGGTTTGAAGTGAACTTTCGTACTGCATCGTTTCAGTTATAACCATCGAGCTGCCATCAGGGAAAGTAAAATTTTCACCTGGACAAATTGTAGTACTTTCAAAGATCGCAAAACTCGAATTGGTGGTCAAGTTGATTTCTGTGCAAGTGCTTTGGCCCGCAGTAACACATCCACCTTGACCACGAATAAAATACGTTTCTCCACCAACCGGTGTGATGGTTGCTGAACTGCTAACAGTCGAAATTACCGGTGTTCCATTGCAATCGCCTGCATGAATCGCCCATGAGCTAGCACCGTTGAGGTTTCCATTGATGGAAAGCGTAACTGTTTCTCCTTCGCAAACGGTTTGATCTGATGGAACTACAGACGTTAACGTAGGAAGCGCGCAGAATCCAGCCAATTTCAAAACATACATATTGAACAGCTGTGCGTTTATATTCACAGTGCCGGCGTTTGGATTAAAGTCTACATTATTGCTGAATGTGCCTGTCGACAAAATACTGTTGTTGTTGTCGATATACAAAGCATATCCTGCTTGAGAAAAGGTTGATCCAATACTTTGCATCCAGTTGAAATTACCGTTTGCATCGAGCTGAAGCATGAAAATATCATTGTCACCAAGCGATGTCTTATTAAATGTTCCAGCACCAGGATCAAAATCAACAGTATTGAAATAATCGCCAATCACAACTACATTCCCTTCCGAATCGGTTTCGATGTCGTAGCTGTTTTCTAATTCTGATCCACCGAAGACTTTCACCCACAGCATGGTTCCGCTTGGATTGAATTTCTGGATAAACAAATCATCGCTTCCATTGGAGGTGAAGTTTTGCACTGCTGCTCCAGGCGCTAGATCAACAGTGCCAGAGAAGAAACCATATGTAAAAGTATTGTTGTCAAGGTCTGTTGTAACTGCCCAAACTTCGTCGAAACCTGTTCCACCGAAGGTATTGTGCCAAACGTAATCGCCATTTGTATTCAATCGAACTAGAAATCCATCATTATTACCAGCCGAAGTTCCATTGGCAACTGCAACACCTGGATTGAAATCAACCACATTTCTGAATCTTCCAACCACAACCAAATCGCCGTTAGTATATGTATCAACATCATAGGAATAATCGAACGATGTACTTCCAATTTGCTTCACCCAATTCAAGGTGCCGTCAGGATTCAATTTCATCACATATGCATCGTTTTCTCCCGCACTGGTCAAACTTGTTGAAGTTGAGAAATTTGTAGTGCCAAAAAATCCACCAGAAACGAAAATATGTCCTGTTGAGGTTACCGACAACCCACCAGTCGATTCGTCTATAGCGCCTGTTAATTCATGCATCCACAAGGTTTCTCCCTCCGGGGAAAGTTTCAATACATATAGATCGCTTATACCTTGTGATGTAACAGAATTTACACCAACATTCGGGTCTAAATCAACAGTTCCTTCGAAGTAACCAACCAAAATTACGTTACCTAAAGCATCACATTCAACATTCGTAAATTCATCGAAACCAGTTCCTCCAACGCGTTTCGACCAAATGAACTGTCCAGTTGAATCGAATTTAATCACCACCATATCGAAATCTCCAGCCGAAACGAGATTGCTTATTCCAGAACTAGGGTCTGAATCCATAGTTGTTTCAAAACGCCCGCAAACAATAACATTTCCATTAGCATCCGAAGTGATTTCATTGCCTACATCGGTTCCAGAGCCACCAATGTTTTTTACCCATTCAAATGCGGGTTGACATTTAACAATTTGATTTCCCCACAAGGAAAATGCAACAATAAAAATAAATAGTTTTTTCATGATTTGGATGGTTAAATTATGGCGCAAATCTCAACCGAATCCAATCAGGGCGCAATCACTAATACTAGTGGTTAGTAGATCAATGTGATCCTTCCAAATATTTCTTCATTCGGAGTGCCTGGCTCAAAGCGCACAATGATTTTGTACACGTAAACGTCCTGTTTGAGTGGCTTTTTTCCATTGTTGAACATCGTCCCATCCCACTTAATATCGCGGTCAAAGGTTTCAAACACCAAATGCCCCCAGCGATCATACACGATGAAATTGTAAAACTCTACATTGCCGCTAATAATAGGTCCAAACACCTCATTGTTTCCATCACCATTGGGCGTGAATGAATTCGGTATCCAAAAATTAGTCGCTGGATCAACTGGGAGTATTTTCGCCAATGTATCTAGACAATTGAAGGCATTGTTGGCAATCAGAGTCACCACGTAATTTTCAATGATTGCTCCACTATACACATGTTTGTCGATGAAGTCTGGATAAACAGCTCCGTCGCCTGTATCGAAAATGTAACTGCTCGCTCCCTGACTCAAATTCTCAAATGTGGCCAAAGGCGAATATCCATTCAGAATTTCTGGGGTAATTGTAAAATCTGCAATCGCCGAAGGGTTAGAAACCACAGCTCCAATTGCCAATGTATCATCAGAACATTGATCTTGACTGGTAATTCTCAAGTACACATCGTATGTGCCCGGATTTTCGTAAATGTGCTCAATGTCAGGACCTCCAGTGCCGGTTTGACCGTCGCCAAAATCCCACTCCCAAGTGTCGCCATAAGGGCTTATTGCTTCAAGGTTTACAGTAAGCGGACTGCATCCAACAGGCGGTGTAGCTTGAATTCTAGCCACGGGTTGTCCGATCACATTGAAAAATGCGATTGTCGTATCGGAGCAAGAGTAATTGTTCGAAACCACCAACGAAATGTTCTTCAAACCTGTGTCGCTGAAACTCAATTGCGGCTGGTAGAGCAACGATATTTGATTGTCCCAAGACCACAAATAAGAGAAACCGCCAGCGGATAAATTTTCGGTGTTCACAGAAGCTGGTGGGCCGCAAGCGGACTCAGCATCCAATGTAAATGAACTCGTAGGTTTTGGGAATACAGCAATTTCGATGGTTTCCTGCGCCGGACAGTTGAGGTTCGTACCAAAGTTGAAGCTATTCGCAACAATGGAAGCCTCATACAAACCATCCAAAGTATACACCGTTGATGGTGCAAAAACAGCAGAAGTTTGTCCATTGTCAAAATCCCACTGCACCGATGTAGAACCCGCTGTGGCATTAAAGAAATCAACGTTCAATGGCATACATCCAGCTACTGGATTTGCAGTGATGTTGATCTGAGGAACTTCTTGAACTGTGATGAATTGTGTAGTTGTATCGGGGCATCCAAAAACGGGCGAGAATCCAATCAACTGAATTTGAAATACACCATCAGCAGGATACAAATATGGCGGCTGGAAACCCACTGCACTTTCTCCATTTCCAAACGACCAACTGTATGCCACAGCTCCGGTTGAGAGGTTGTTGATATCCACTGTCGTTCCCAAACAAATCGCATCTTCGGTTAAAGTGAAGCTCACGTTTGGCTTTGCAAAAACATTCACCTGTGCGTAGGAAGTATCAATCGAACAGGCATCATTCGAAATGAGTGTTATGCTAAACAATCCACTGGAGGTGTAAGTGTGAACCGCATCTTCTGAAGTTACCAAGGCACTGCCATCGCCAAAATCCCATAAGTAATCAGTTGAACCTGCCGAAATATTGGTAAAATCGACCGTTAAAGGCGCGCAACCCCACGGCGGATCGGTATTGAAGAACGATGTTACTGTGTTCGGCAATGCAGTAATGAGCATCGTCATTGTATCAACGCGACAATCATTGATGGCAATGAGCTGCACCGGATAAACGGTTGTGTCGTTATTGATCGCAATAAAAGCGTGGCCTTCAAGGTTGAAATCGGTAGTCGTAAAACCATCGCCGGTGTTCCAAACAAACGACAATGGCTGCCCGTAACTGATGTTATTGAAAACCGGAATGAATGGCGAACAGCCCGATGGCGAATTCACTGTAAAGGACGGAGTAGGGGAGACTGCCGAAAAAACTGGCAATTCGTAACTGGTTGTTCCGCAGAGATTTTGAACATCAACTGTTATTACGAAATTGGTATCACTAAGAACCGGCGCCGGAAGAAACACAGTATCTGGAACTGCCGATGTGCTCGAATAAACGCCATCCACAGCCCATAGGTAACTCGGAGCGAATCCTGATGAAGTATTGGTGATCAAAATTTCCATCGGAGCACAACCCGAATCAGCCGAAATGGTGAACGACGAAACAGGTAAATCTACCGATTGAATTGTTTGAGAAACACTGTCGATACAACCTTGCGCCGTTGTCACAGTGAGATTCAAGGTATACACTCCAGTTTGGTCGAAGGTGAAATTTGGCGAAAATGCATTCGAACTCAACTGCTCCACCGAAGCAGGATCGATGATCGTCCACTCCGAAGTGAAAGGTCCAGGTACCAAGGTATCGCCAATGCTTCCATTGGATAAATTGTAAGCCGAATTCAAACAATAAGCAGCAGGAAGTATGATAATAGCTTGTGGTTCAGGATGAACTGTAAACATTAACGAATCCCGATTCACACAGCCAGTTTGAGGTTGGGTGAAAGTGTAGAAAAGTTCATGAATGCCTACGCCGCTTAACGTCGGACAAAATACTCCACCATTGCTGATACTGCCGCTGCCTGTCCAGTTTCCAGTTGGTGGAGTTAGGCCGTTGTTTGTTGCTGGAAGAAAGCCTTCCAATTGAACACAACTGCTCGACAAGCAAGCTGATTGGTCGAATCCCGCTTTCACCGTTGGAAGTGCATTCAATGAAACCGTCACAGTATCCCAAGTTTGGCAGCCCAAGCTTCCAATCGAGTAAACAGCAATGCTGGTATCTGGAATCGCTCCGCTAAACGAACCCGAACTGTTGATCCATGCCGGGAATACCCAGCTTCCGCCGAGAGGCGAGCCAGTTAATTGATAGGTTGTGTCAGGATCCTCACAAAATGAAGCGTTTAATCCATTGTTCGCAACTGCATATTGTGGCAAACCAATCACAGCAGGAATTTGCGCGCTCGAAACACAGCCAAATGGATTGGTGAAGGTATAGGTAAGTGTTACCGTTCCAACCGATGGCGCTACAAACACCGACGTTCCAGTTGTATTATCTACCCCAGTTCCTGTCCAAACACCACCTGCAGGATTCACACCAACAAGGCTCAGGTTGTTCTCGTAATCTGTCAAGCAGAAATTCAATTGCGCATCTGTGAAACTCACTGGGCTTGGTTCGTTCACCGTTACAACGGTTGAATCCTGCAAACTGCAACCTGTTGAGGTTTGTGTAAACTGGTAGTAGATCGTGTAACTGCCTGGTGTGAGTCCATTGGGATCGAATGTGCCCAAATTTCCATTAGTGATTCCTGTGCCCGTCCAGATCCAAGTTCCGCCCGATGTGGGCGATTCTCCAGAAATCTGAATCGATGCCACATTGTTGCAAATCTGTATCGGTGGTCCTGCATTGGTTGGTGGAAGCGGATTCACTGTAACATTTGCAGAATCTCTAACACGACAAGATCCTTCACCAGTGGCAAACAAAATCGGGAAACTGCCTACTGTTGTTGGAGTGAAAACTCCGGTCTGACTAATCGAACCTGTCCACAACGAGGAAGTGCTCACATAACTTGGTGTGAAGCTAAATGCCGCCGATTCATCGCAAACTGTTTGGTCCAATCCAATCGAAACTGTAGGAACAACATCCACGTTTACCACCGAATTGTCGATTCCTAAACATCCGTTTGCATCGGTGAATTCATAAGTGATGTTGTAGCTTCCAATTCCATTCGGTGTAAAAACACCAGCCGAAGTGAGTCCAGAAAAAATCGAACTCCAACTTCCACCTGCAGGTGTAGCACCAGTTAGTGTTTCTGCAATTGGTTGATCGCAAAAGGTATAATTCGGAGCCGAAACAGTTGGTAATGCATTCGTTGTGATCTCAATTTGATCATTTACCGAACATCCATAAGCATCTGTTACAGTAAAAGTGTATGTCGCAGTGCCAACCGTCGCAGCCGATGATTGAAAAACTGGATTTGTGATCGTGGTTCCCGACAAATTTCCAGCTGGCGTCCAATTGTAAACAAAAGGAGCAGTTCCAGAACCTGCAGCAACAGTAGCATTGAGTTGGACAGTTAAGCCCTGACACACGCCAGTGTTGGCTCCAGCATTCACAACAGGCAAACTGCCCACCCGAACTTGAATGGTATCGGAAGCCGCACAGGTAGCACCTGTTTCATAAATGTAGGTGAGTACATGCAAGCCCGCTCCAGCCGCTGATGGATCGAACGTCCAATTGTTTCCTGAACCCGAAACGCCTGGTCCATTCCACGATGCCGTATACGTCGCAGGTGGATTTGTTGGCTGGGCCATTGGCAGGTTTACTGGTGCAGCCGAAATGCATCGATTAAAACCAGTTCCAGCATTAATGGTGATCGGACTAGTGATCTGAATGATTAGCGTGTCATAATTTGTACATCCATTTGCATCAGTAAATCTGAAAAATAACGAATCGGTTCCTAAACCTCCACTTTGGTAATTAAGTCCATTCAAGGTGCCTAGGTTGGTTGGCGCACTGCTCCAACTGATATTTCCAGTAGTAGGCGAGAAGCCATTCAACACGTAAGGTGTTTGGGGACTAAAACAAATCGACGTGTCGGGTCCAGCGGTAATAGCAGGAAGCGGATGTACAATCAACTCGAACCAATCTGTCACAAAACATTGATGACTATCACGAAGTTCCACAATGATCGGTGCGAAAAGATCGGAATTGCTCGGGTTCTGAGGAACCATCGTTACGACAGAGTCAGAAGAACTTCCAACAACCCAAAGCACTGGAAACCACTGCCAAGTGTAAGGGTAGAGTCCGCCAGTGGCAGTGCTTTCAAAGTCAATCGTATCTCCTGAACAAATTTCCTGAACGATCGGAATGGTAATTTGTGGAATATCCCAAACCTCAACTTCAATAGTGTCTTTGGTTTCGCAGGTGGTTCCAACGCCAATTGTGTAGATGAGTTCATGCACGCCAACTCCCGCGAGGGCTGGATTAAACAGGCTGTCTCCGAAAAGATTAAACACAATACCCGGTCCGCTCCAAACACCACCAACTGGAATGGCTTGATCCAACTCAAAAGGCGTCGCGTTGAGGCACAATGCAGAATCGGTTCCGGCTTGCGGAGGCGCTGGAGAGATTACTGAAATGGGCAGAATATCAGCATTGATACATCCATTCGCATCAGTAAATGTGTAAACAAGGGTATCAACACTTCCCGCCAAGCCGGGTATATAGGTCTCGTTCGGGTTGAGGGTTCCTGTTGCAGGTGTGGGATCGATCCAAATTCCGCCAAGAGGCGTGAGTGGAATTAAAACTTCTGGGATAGCTTGTGCGCACAATTGAAGCGCAACTCCCGCATCCACGATAGGCAATTGGTTTACTGTAATTGTAACAGGAAATGTTGAGGTACAACCTGTTGTTGGATTTTGTCCCGAAAACACATACGTAACTGTTGTATCAGGATTTACGAGTACTTGATTGCCAGTTGTTGTGGAAATGCCCGAATTGGGCGTCCAGTTGAAGTTGGTTCCCGGAACATTCGACGAAGCGGTGAGCTCAATCGGCGCATCGCCAAAACACATCGTGGTTCCGTTGGAAGGAAGATTACTTTGAAACGACAGCACGGGCGTTGGCAACACAGTAACATCTACTGAGGCTGAAGACGCACATCCAATTGAATCGGTAACAGTAACATCCACCATTTGAACGATGGGCGTTGTGCCCGGATTGGTAAAGCTGAAATTCGGATTGGCAGCGTTGGAGGTACCACCTGCGCCTGTCCAATTGTAGGTAAATGGGACTGACCCAAAACCGGGATTGAGGATCGAATTTCCTCCGTTTATTAGACTCGAAACACCAGAACAGACATTGAAATCTGGCAAATTGATCTGAGGCGAACTGCTCACAAAAACAGAAATACTGGCGTTGGCTGTGGCGCATTGGTTCGACACCGAAACTGAAATCGTGTTGCTTCCTGCGGTATTAAAGGTGATGTTTCCGGGATCTGCTCCAGTGAAAGTTGCAGGCGAACCGTTCTGGAATGTCCACTGCGCGGGATTCAACACGCCTCCACCAGCATCATAGTTCGCCGAAGGATCAACTGTATAAGGTGCACATCCAGCTAAGATTGCATTAATGCTCACTGTTGGCGGAGAAACCACAACGTATTGCACATTGTCTGTTGATGTTCCGCAAGCATTCGTGGTGGTCAAAGTAACGGTATAGGTACCGTCGTTGGTCAACAAGAACGATGGCTCAAAAGCATTCGCATTTCCAGTTTGGAAGCCTGCCGTTGGACTAATCGACCATTGGTAAACTGGCGGCGCACATCCAGAACTGGTTGAAAGGTTGTCGGTTGTTATGATTACTGGAGCACAGAAACCGTTTGCTGTTGTGGTGAAATCTGCAACAATCGGATTCACTACACACACCGTTTTCGTGATCACATCGTCGCCACAAAATGAATTACCAATTCTCTGAGTGATCTGGTAATTTCCTGCTGTGGTGAATGTTACGCCCAAAGCATCACTTCCGGTGGTCCAACCGCTGTAAACAGTACTGTTCGTCGATCCAAATATCCCCGAACTGAGCGTCCATCCAGTTGCAGGCGTGATATTCCAAACAACTTTATAGTTCGAAGTACAACCAGCCAACGTTACAACTTCGCCTGGATCAGCCGTGTTGGTAATAGAGACTACTGAGTTCACGCAGGCTGGATTCGGATTGATCGTGAAGTCTGCCACAGGTGGTGTAGAAATCCTAATCGGTTCGATAGTCGCTTGCTGTTCACCGCAAGGGTTGATCGCCTTGATCGTACAATAAAATGCATTGCTATAATTGGGCGACGAATTTCCACAAGATGAACTAGTAAAGGTATGCGTAAAGCTCGCTGGCGGCGGATGGTTGTATGTTACCAGCGGAGATCCATCATTGTAAGTAACCTCGTAATAAGTACCAGGCACGTTGTTGCTCACACTGCTGATTTGATATGACGCCGTGTATGCAGCACAAGTATCTACTTGAACTCCGTTGAGTCCTATACTTGGTGTATTTCCAATAAATACTGGATAGGTGCTTCTGGAAAAACAACCGTTCGCACTTGTAATTGTGTAAGTGAGTGTATATGATCCTGTACTATATACGTGAGTCAACACTGGAGCACCAGGTTCAGTAGGGCTTGTCCAAACGGGCGTGCCATCTCCCCAATCCACAGAATAAGTTTGAATCCAAGCGTTGTTTGGAGTGTTGTCGGATATCGCAATAACACTGGTAGCAGTGCTCGTACACTTTCGCAAGTACAAAACACCGTTAAATAGCACCAAAGAATTTGAGCTAATCAATGGAGGATCAGGAATTTCTCGAATGGTGATATTTTGTTGTACCGCATCCGACCTGCCCGCCGCATTGGTTACGATTAAGGTCACTGTAACCACTTGCGTACCTGTCCCCGGAGGGATATTAAACACATGACTTCCAGGATTTTGCCCCGTTGATGTGCTACCATCTCCCCAGACCCATAAGTAGGTGTTTCCAGCAGTATTGGTGGTGGTATTCGTAACATTTATGGATGTTTCATCACACACTGGTCCTGAAGGAAGCGTGAATTGTGCCGTAGGACAAGGCCCGCCCGCCACATTCACCAATACGGTATCTGCTGCCGAAGCGCATCCCGGAGCAGTAACGGTTAACACGTAGGATGTACTTGATCCTGGAGAAGCCAGTAGGGTAGAGCCGCTTCCAGATGGAGCGCCAGCCAAAGTTGTCCACTGATAACTAGTAATTGCACCCGATGCCCCCGAAAGTGTAGTAGCTCCTCCCAACAGCGCTGATCCGCCATTGCAAATTGTAACGTTTGCTCCAATGTTCAAATCACACTGCGCTTGCAGCTTGTTTTCAGATGAAGAAAACAAGACGATGATCAGAATCAAAATTCTGATAAACAAACTGATATGTGTCTTTACTTCAATCAATGGATCACTGTAATATTTCCGTACTCATTGTAAATCTGGTCCTCACCGAAAACGACTTTCAGTTTATATACATAAACATCCTGCTTGATAGTTTTGTTGCCTTTGTTCTTGTATGTTCCATCCCAGAAAATGTCTTCATTGCGCGTCTCAAAAACGATATGACCCCAGCGGTCGTAAATCGAGAAATAATACTCGCTCGACGGCCTATTCAAAATTGGTTTAAAGCCATCGTTGGTGCCATCTTCGTTCGGACTAAATGAAGTTGGGACAAATATTTTAGGCGATGCTTCAATGAAGATCTGCGTTTGCGTCGTGTCGGGACAATTGAAGATGTTGTTTGCCACCAGCAGAATATCCACAAAACCAGTATCAGGATTCATAAACAAGAAGCTTGGAGGGATTTGCGATCCAAACAATTCATCATCGATATACAACTCAAATTGATCAGCCGAAATACTAGCATTGAATAAATTGATCACTGGAGAATCCTCGGAAATCACCAGCGGACTCACATCCAAAGCTGCAATGGCCCTCGGTTTAACGGCAATAATATCAACCAAAATAGAATCGTCGGCACAAATCTTCCCGTTCGAAACATATAGTTCTACCGAATACAAACCAGGATCGGTATACAAATGCTCAGTTTCGTTCAAGTTCGAGAATTGCCCATCTCCAAAAGCCCATCGCACCGAATCGCTCGCCGTTGTTAGATTGTTGAAGTTCACAATCAGCGGAGCACATCCACTCAAAGGTGTAATCTCAAAGTCTAAATCGGGCTCTGTAAAAATCATGAATGCTGCATTGGACGTATCGCGACAAGCAAAAGTATTTTCAGCAATCAAACGAACATTTTGCAATCCAGTTTGAGAGAAATCTAAGGTTGGTGCCACTTCCGTGGATGTAGAACTCTCCCATTCCCACAAGAAATTCACGGCCCCAAGCGAAGTATTTGTAACTGTTGTACTTGCAGGAGGACCACATGCACTGTCGGCTGCCAACACAAACGAACTGCTAGGACTAGGATCCACATGAATAATTAGGTTCAAGGTATCGGGACAATCGGTGCCATTCCCTTGAAAGTTATGTGCAATCAACTGAACTGGGAAATCACCAGCATCTGGCAAACTCAATGTTGGCTGAGGCAAAACAGAGGTCGTTCCATCCGCAAAGTACCACTGATAGCCATTCGCATTGGTCGACAGATTGAAGAATTGAACCACCAAAGGCATACAACCAGTGTCCGGATCTGCAGTTACTTGAATATTTGGGAATGGTTCCACTTCAATTTCTGTACTCACGGTATCGGTGCAGCCTGTAACCGGATTTTCTCCAGAAACACTGATGCTTTGCGTGCCTCCAGTGAGATAGGTATGGTTCGCAGTACTGCCAAATGGCGCTGAACTGCCATCTCCAAAATCAACCCAAAAGTTTACTGCATTTGTTGAAGCATTTTGAAGGCTCACAGCCTGACTCTGACAAATCGATTCTTGGTCGATCGTGAACGAAATCTCAGGACCATCAAGAACTGCAACTATAGTCGAAACCGAATCTACTAGACAAAAATTGGAAATTTGAAGCTCTACTTCATACGTTCCGGGCTCCTCGTAAACGTGGCTTACTGCACTTCCCGACATACCTGTATTGTCGCCAAAGTCCCACAAGTAAAACGTAAGATTCCCCAACGAAACACTGTAGTTCACTTCAAATGGAGCGCAACCTGAAACTGGAGCGAATAAGTTTGGATTGATCTGATCAGGAAACACCACAATCGATGTGCTTGTTTGATCATTTCCACAGGTATTACCAATGTTTAAGATGATCGTAATATTTGCAACTGAATCGGCGCTTGTATAAATGATCGCTGAAGGAAGCGAATCGGTGGATGTACTTCCATTCCCAAAATCCCAAGTAAACCAATCTGGCGAACCGTAACTCACATTCTGGAAGTTTGGCGTGAGAGGCGAGCAGCCTTGGCTGTAATCGGTCCCAATTTCAGCCACTGGAACCGGTCGAACCAGCACAGAATCATAGGCTACCGACAATCCACAGAAGTTCGTAACCGATAAGCTAACGCGATACAAACTGTCGTTAATAATCGGAGCTGGAAAAGATGGTAGGGTAGGGATGGTGTCGGTGGATATTGGTCCGGTGGTGCCGAAATTCCAGAGGTAGGAAATAGAGAGTCCTGTTGAGGTGTTGGCTACGGTTTCAACCGTAGGGCCGCAGATAATTTCGTTCGACAATTGGAAGGCTGCTACAGGTGGAGCAACTGTGCTAAAGAAGGCTGTATCACGTGTTTCGCAGCCTTGTAAACTCGTGCAAATTTGCTCAATCCGATAATTGGCCACTGCTGGAAGATTCACCACCAATGGATCATTTGTCGAAGTAAGGGCTAAAGTGTTGAGGTTGAGGTTAGTGATGTTGTGGGTGAACAAGTCGGCTGGACCGGAGCTGAGATTCAATACGGATTCATCCGTGTTGATGCAAAACAAAGGATCAATACCAACACCCGGAACAGGCATCGGATGAATCACGGCTTCCAATGTATCTCGATTCACACAGGTTGTTGACGGATCCTGCCAAGTGTAGTAAAGTTCGTAGGTGTTTGGTACGAGATTCTGCGGACAAAAAATTCCTGCATTAAAATTTGTTAATCCTGGCCCACTCCAAACTCCCCCGACTGGCGAAGGTGTTGCTAAAGTAAGGCAGTTCTCTTCCTGACAAAATGAAACATTGTTTCCTGCATTTACCATCGGAAGCGGATTCACAGTAACCAAGGCGGTGTCAAATACCAAACAAGATCCAATACCATTCGAAAGAACAGCTTCATGCGTACCTACTTGATCAGGAATAAATGTTCCATTCGAAGCCAACCAGCTAGGTTCTACCCAAGTGGCAGTTCCCGGCAAACCAATCAACTGAACACTAGTGGAAGCATTGAAACAAAATGCAGTATCGGCACCTGCATTAGCCAAACTCGGTAAACTCACCACAATCGAAACCGTATCCACATTGGTGCATGAAAGCGCATTCGTAAAGGTGTAATAAACTTCGAAATTCCCTGCAGCTGTTGGCGTGTAAGTGGCAGTATCGTTTGGAGCACTGTTGTTGTTTGAAAAGGTTAATCCATTGCCCGACCAAGATCCTCCAACAGGCAATGCAGTTAGTGTGCTGCCAAACGGAGTCAAACAAACACCCAAGTTCGCCGGCTGAAGCAAAATAGTTGGTATAGGATTTACCAAAACTTCCAATGAATCTTCAGAAGAACAACCAGTTACGCCATCGGTAAATTGATAGAAAACTTCTGCGGTTCCTATTCCATCAAGCTGGGGATTAAATGCCCCCGTGTTTGAATTGGTTATTCCAGATCCTGTCCAGTTCCAAGTGCCTCCAAATGTCGGACTTTCTCCACTAAAATTCAGAATTCCACCATTTACACATGCCGTTACATTCGGTCCAGCATCAACAACCGGAGGCGCAATAACACTTACATCCAAACTGCCCGTTGCGTTGCAAGATCCAAGATTCACAGTATAATTCACAGTAAACGAACCCACCTGATTGGGTGTAAACAAACCGCCCGACGATAAGGTCGCACCGTTAATGGTCGTCCAATTTCCTCCACTAGGATTTGAAAAAAGTTGGAAACTGCCCGAATTAAAGCAAACCGAAGTGTCGGGTGTTAAAACAAGTGTTGATGGCTGCTGAACGCTGATCACCAAGGTGTCAGAAATAGAACAACCATTCTGACTAAATGTGAAAAACAACGAATCAATGCCAGCTGCAACAGGAGTATAGGCTCCAGAAACTGTAACATTATCGCCCGACCAAGTCCCTGCCGAAGGTGTTCCATTCAATTGAATCGTTGTAGGACTCAAACAAATCACTTGATCTAAACCAGCATAAACAGTAGGCATCGGAGTTACTGTAACTGTTGATGTCGCACTCGCCTCACAGCCATTGTCATCTTCAAGAGTTACGATGTAACTTGTTGATGACATGCTGTTTGTCGTAACCGAAATTCCAGTTGTACCACTCAAGTCAGTGCTTGGCGACCATGAAAAGGTGTAAGGAGATGTTCCACCATTTCCTACCGCCGCAAGTGTAGCCTGCTCGCCAGCACAGTATTGCGAATTGTTTACAGAAACACTGGGAATTGGGTTTACAACCACATTCATCAGATCAGAAAAAGCACAAATGCCTGCACCAACCGTAAAGGTCAGTATAAAGGTTCCAACGCTTGTTGGCGTGAACAAACCTGTAGCTGTAACATTCGTTCCTGTCCAAATCCCATTCGCTTGATTTCCTGCAAGTTGAATCGGCGCACTTCCCAAGCAAATTTCTTGATCCAAACCAGCATTCACCGATGTGATGTCCTCGACAAGAATATCCACATTGTCACTCGCAGTGCAATTGTTCGAATTGATATGGGCGTAAGTCAGCGTGAATGTCCCCAAACCAGGTGGAGTAAATGAACCTCCCGCTGTAACTCCTGTTCCTGTCCAACTTCCAGGAGATGGTGAGCCGGTTAACTGCGTTGCCACTGGAACATTGCAAAGTGTAAGGTTGTTTCCTGCAAATACACTTGGTAAAGAATTCACCGTAACGGTGGAAATGTCTGTATCGGTGCACTGATTCGCATCTGTAACTGTTACAGTGTAGTTCGATGTGAGTGATGGGTTAGCAGAAACCGAAGCCCCAGTGGAAGCACTCAAGCCAACTGATGGAGACCACGAATAAGAGTATGACCCCAATCCACCACTTCCAATTGCCGTTAGCGTGGTAGATGACCCTGCGCAAATAGTTGCATCATTTACTGTTACCGTTGGAAGCCCATAAACATTAACAATCATCTGATTGGGTGAATAGCAAGACCCCGCCGGAAAACCATAAGTTAAGGTAACATTTCCTGCCGCCGATGGAGTGAAAAGACCTGATGCAGTTACTCCCGTACCCGACCATGTTCCTCCCGCTGGACTCCCCGTTAGCTGAATCGGTGAAGCACCCAAACAAATACTTTGGTCCAAACCAGCATCGGCTGCCTGTGGCGAAGTAACCGACATAACCATCACATCCGTTTGAGGTGGACAGCCAGTGCCTGCAGCAGGTGTGTAAGAATAGGTGAGATTGAAATTCCCAATTGTGCTTGGAGTGAACAAACCAGAACCACTAACGCCTGTACCCGACCATGTTCCTCCTGCTGGACTGCCAGAGAGCTGAACCGGAGAAGAACCAACACAAACAGATTGATCCAATCCTGCAGCTGCTGGAACTGCTTGATTAATAACTATAGTTCTATTGGTTGATGCAGAACAACCAGTGGCTCCAGTAATACTGGTTGTTAATGTTACTGTGTAATTGCCTGCTTGCGAAAAGGTGAATGATGGGGAAACAGAACTTGTAGTGCTTCCGCCGTTAAACGACCATCCAAATGCCGGAGCTATTGTCCAAGTATAACTGTAAACTGTTGTAAAACAGGACGATGAAGTTACTGCTGTTGTGTTGGTAGCTGTGGCGCTGAAGTTTGGCGGTAAACAGCCAACCGTAGGTAAAGTAAATTGTGGAACTGGTGGCGGTACTACACAAATCGGAAGCGACATAGTGTCTTGTCCACAAGAGTTCGCAATCCATATCTTCACTCGATAATTACCTGGTTGTGTAAATGTAACTGGCAATGTGCTGGCACCTTGTGTCCAAACATCAAAGTCCAAAGGATTCGGGAAACCATTGTTCGTTCCCAAATTAGCTGCTGAGGCCGACCATCCTGCCGCTGGAGTTACGGTATAGTAATGCAATGCACTGTTCGATAAACAACCGTAACCAGCGCTTGGGTCGATAAATACACCTTCATCTGAATTGTTCTGAATATTTACGGTTGATCCAACACACACAACAGAACTTGAAGCACTAATATCGGCGGTTGGGCCTGAAGAAATTACAATGGGCGATACCGCTGCTGTGAAAGGAGAAAATGAGGGGTTATTGGCAGTAATAGTTGCTCCGTAAACATTCGGTGTAGCTTGAAAAGTAGAGCCACAACTGTTTGTCGTGTAGGTATGCGTTACCGATGCGGGAATATTGGCCTGAGTGAAATTGAGAATTGGACTGCCATCACCGAAATTGATCGTGTAAGTGGTCGTGGCTGGATTTCCAGAAACGTTTGATATTGGAAATGTAAGCGTGTAAGGCGCACAGCCTGCAGTATTTCCATTCGAATTAAAGCCTAATGTTAATTGCGAAAAACCATCCGACAGTTGTGCCAGAAAGCAAAGAATCAAAACTAAATTACCACGTAGGTTTAATTGCATAAACGAATTAAGGCGCACGCTATAAAAATAGGCATTTTCACCTATGCTAACCAAGCTGAACCTATACGAAAACGCCTCTATGTGGTTATGCCAATTTCATGCGTGCAAAATTTGAATTTGATCAAACATTGCAACGCTTAATTTACCTGAAGTAGGACATGAAATTATCTTTCAAAATTTTCAAATTGATCAAGATTATGCACTGAAAAATCTTCTGTATTGATCAGAATTTGAAATGATTATGAAAGGTTGTTAATACTACCAAGGCAAGTGCATTGAAAGGCATTAATCGATTCAAGTCATTACTATCGACTCAAATACAAGTTCCTCTCCCCATAAATCTTCAAGAATGTTTCATCTTGTAGATCATCAATAAACAGTATAGATTCTCCAGTTGATTTCATTTCTGGTCCCAATTCCTTATTCACTCCCGGGAATTTATCAAACGAGAAAACAGGAATCTTGATCGCAAATCCTTTCTTTCTTGGATTGAAATTGAAATCGGTCACCTTGTTGTGCCCCAACATCACCTTGGTTGCGTAGTTCACATAAGGCTCGTCGTAAGCCTTGCAGATGAAAGGAACTGTTCGAGAAGCTCTTGGATTTGCTTCGATCACATAAACAACCTCGTTTTTCACAGCAAATTGGATGTTCAATAATCCAATAGTGTTCATCGCCAAAGCAATCGTTTTGGTGTGTTCTTCAATCTGACGAATCACATTTTCGCTTAAACTAAAGGCTGGCAAAACCGCATTCGAATCGCCAGAATGTATACCAGCAGGTTCGATATGTTCCATGATCCCAATGATGTAAACACTCTCACCATCGCAAATTGAATCACTTTCGGCCTCCACTGCATTGTCCAAGAAATGATCGAGCAACACCTTGTTTCCAGGGATATCTTTCAGCAAATCAACCACATGGGTTTCTAGTTCTTCCTCATTGATCACAATTTTCATGTTATGACCACCCAATACATAACTCGGACGAACCAACAACGGGAATCCTAATTCTTTCGATACATCAGCGGCCTGATCTGCGTGTTCGATAACTCCGAATTTAGGATACGGAATGTTATAATCTCTCAATAGGGTAGAGAAGGAGCCTCGGTCTTCTGCCAAATCCAAACTTCTATATGAGGTTCCAATTATCTTGATACCATATCGGTCGAGCTTTTCTGCCAACTTCAAAGCAGTTTGTCCACCCAACTGAACGATCACACCCTCAGGCTTTTCGTGCAAAATGATATCGTAAATATGCTCCCAGAAAACAGGCTCGAAATACAATTTATCTGCAATGTCCGGATCCGTAGAAACAGTTTCTGGATTGCAATTGATCATGATTGTTTCATAACCACATTCCTTGGCTGCCAAAACGCCGTGTACACAGCTATAATCGAACTCAATTCCTTGACCAATCCGGTTCGGACCAGAGCCCAACACCACAATCTTCTTCTTGTCAGAAACTTTACTTTCGTTTTCTTCCTCGAATGTTGAGTAGTAATAAGGTGTTTGAGCAGCAAATTCAGCAGCACAAGTATCCACCAATTTGTACACCCGATGGATATCCATTTCTTGACGCTTCTTGAAAACTTCGCTTTCTAGGCAACGCAAAACATGGGCAATCTGACGATCAGCGTAGCCTTTGCGCTTCGCCTCATAAATCAAATCACGCGGAATCGAATCTATAGTGTATCGTTCCATGATTCTTTCCAATTGCACCAAATCGTCGATCTGATGAAGGAACCATGGGTCAATTCGGGTTAATTTCTGGATCGTTTTAAACGGAATCCCCATCGTGAAAGCATCTTTCACATGAAATAATCGATTCCAACTCGGATTTTTCAGGCTGTCAATAACCGCATCTGGATTCTTTAAATCTTTACCGTCAGCACCAAGTCCGTTGCGGCTTATCTCCAAACTTTGACATGCCTTTTGGAGTGCTTCCTGAAATGATCTGCCGATGCCCATTACCTCGCCCACAGATTTCATCTGCAAACCAAGTGTTTTATCGGCATTCTTAAATTTATTGAAGTTCCATCTTGGAATCTTCACAATAACGTAATCGAGTGTAGGTTCAAAAAAGGCAGTTGTAGTGCCCGTAATCTGGTTGCTCAACTCATCTAAATAGTAGCCAATAGAAAGTTTCGCCGCAATTTTCGCAATTGGGTATCCCGTAGCTTTCGATGCCAAAGCCGATGAGCGCGACACCCGCGGGTTGATCTCAATCGCAATGATATCCTCCGTTTCAGGATCCAAAGCAAACTGTACATTACATCCTCCCGAAAAGGTTCCAATCGAGCGCATTAACTTGATCGCCATATCGCGCATCCGCTGGTAAGCAGTATCGCTCAAGGTCATCGCTGGGGCAACGGTAATCGAATCACCTGTATGAATTCCCATCGGATCAAAGTTCTCGATCGAGCAAATAATGATCACATTGTCGTTCGCATCACGCAACAATTCCAACTCAAATTCTTTCCACCCAAACAAAGCCTTTTCTATAAGCACTTCGTGGATCGGTGAAGCATGTAAGCCTCTATTGAGTAATTCGTCAAAATCTTCTTTCCGATGCACAAATGCACCCCCGGTTCCACCTAATGTATACGAAGGGCGAATAACCAATGGATAACCAATGCGTTGAGCAATTTCCTTTCCTTCTAAATAGGAATTAGCAACCTGAGATGGAGGAACTCCAACATCTAAACTAACGCACAGCTTACGAAATTCTTCACGGTTTTCGGTCTTCTCGATCGCCGCAATATCAACTCCAATAATTCGAACGCCGTACTTGGTCCAAATGCCCATTTCATCTGCCTTTTTGCAGAGATTGAGCGCTGTTTGACCGCCCATGGTAGGCAATACAGCATCAATCTTTCGCTCTTCGAGGATTTTCACCAACGAACTTACAGTAAGCGGTAGCAAATACACATGATCAGCCGAAACCTTATCGGTCATGATGGTCGCAGGGTTACTGTTGATCAAGGAAACTTCAATTCCTTCGTCGCGCAGTGATCTAGCCGCCTGAGATCCGGCATAATCAAATTCACAAGCTTGACCGATAATGATGGGACCGCTACCAATAATAAGTATCGAGCGGATGGAGGTGTCTTTAGGCATTTATCCGGGTTTAACCGGAGAGCAAAATTAACATATGCAGGCCATCATTCTACCTATGTTAGTTATTTGTTAATGCAATTTGATTTCCCTCCACTGACAATAAGGAATGGGCAAGTTAGCATCCCCGGACTTTAGTCCGGGGTATTCTGTCCAGCTATCGCATTCACAAAACGTTTTCCCCGCAACCTCGGACTTCAGTCCGAAACATTCAGCTCAATTTTAGTGGTCTCTGTCCAGCTATCGCATTCACAAAACGTTTTCCCCCCAATCTCGGGCTTCAGTC